>NZ_JHYQ01000001.1 GCF_000621325.1 Thiothrix lacustris DSM 21227
CAACGCTTCGCCACCGTCGAACCCGTGTTTGGGAACTTGCGCGGCAACAAACGCCTGCACCGCTTCACCTTGCGCAGCAAAGCCAAAGTGGACGGGCAATGGAAACTGTTTTGCCTGATGCACAACCTCGAAAAGCTGGCACATTACGGGTATGTCGCATGAAGGGGGAAATGATGCTGCCAAACACGCAAAAATGCACCGTATTGAGCGTATCAGGTGGCATTCAGGGCGTTATGGGGAAGCAGGAAGTCGGCAACGCTGAAAAAAACGCCCGGTCGTTTGGGATGTTCAAAAAAATGACTGCCCGATCTGGATGGGATGATCAGATTCGGGTTTTTCTACACCCTCGTTAAACCGGATTTGCCCTTGATCCCACCTGCCGCTGAAATGCACCTGCGGCGAATGCTGGCAGACAGTCATTTGCACCCCCTGCTGCATGGCTGGCTGGAACGTGTCGCAGCCAAAAGTTTGCGCGTACCAACAACCTTCATTCCTGCCCTGATGGAGCAAGCCCAACAAAGCCGCGCCATTCGCCCGGCCATCAGCGCGGTGATCGGGCAACGTGGGCACTGGCTTTGCAACCAGCATCCCGACTGGCAACGCCTGCTGACACTGACGCTAGAAACTGCCGACCACGACGTCAGTATTTGGGAAGAAGGTAACCCCGCACAACGTGCCGAATACCTGCGCCAATTGCGCCCCCATCAGCCAGCGGAAGCCCGTGAGCTATTGCAAGCGGTGTGGAAACAGGAAGCTGCGCCAGTAAGGCAAGAATTGCTACAAGCACTGCAAACCAATCTCGGCATGGCAGATGAAGCATGGCTAGAAACCTGTCTCGATGACCGCAGCAAAGGCGTGCGCCAATTAGCCGCCGAATTACTGGGCGCATTACCGGATTCCGCCTTCAGCCAGCGAATGCAAACCCGGCTCGTCCATTGGCTGGCAATACAAACCAAAACCGGCTTGCTCAATAAACTGGGGGGCAAAAAAACCTTGCAGGTCAATCTGCCGGAAACATGGGACAAAAGCTGGTTACGCGACGGCATTGAAGAAAAACCACCGCAAGGCAAAGGTGCGAAGGCATGGTGGCTGGAACAGGCATTGTCTTACGTTCCGCCCGTTGCATGGACGCAACGCTGGCAACTTACCCCTCACGACCTGCTGATACTGGCACAAGGTAACGAATGGAAAGATGCATTATTGGCAGGCTGGCAGCAGGCACTGGCACGTTATCCCGATACGGCATGGGCAGAAATCTGGCTAACCCATAATGATGCAAGCGATTCATCCCTCTGGCAACGGCTGGAACCCGCGCAAGCCGAACGCATCGCACTCACCTTGTTAGCCCAACACAACACAGTAACCATGCTGAATATACTGACCTACTTGCCGCACCCGTGGGATCAGGCATTTTCGCGTCAGGTACTGGCGATACTGCCACAATACACACAGCATCATGCTTATATCATGGACAACATATTACGCCACAGTACCACCCACCTAGACCCTGCCTGTGTCGATGAATTTGTCTCTACCCTACGGGAACCCTTACAAGCCGAAGACCACCCGCTGCATCGCCTTCTGAACCAAACCCTGTTCACCCTGCGCTTTCGAGCCGACATGCTCGCCGCGCTGGAAAATGCTTAACACCAAGGATAAAAACATGAGCGACAACACCCTCAAAGCCGTTCTGCGCCAACATGCTGAAAACGAATTTGCCCATGAACTCGCCGCCCTGCGCGAAGCCGATACCCATGCCCGCCCACCCAATTGGGTGTTGTCACCGTGGGCGGTGCGTACTTATTTGCTTGGCGGCAAACTCGATGGCGGCATTGAGATCAGCCCCAAATACATCGGCAATGCCCGTTTGATGGAAATTGCGATTTCCACGTTGGCGACTGACCGGGCGCTGCTGTTGTACGGCCTGCCGGGAACCGCCAAATCGTGGGTATCGGAACACCTCGCCGCTGCCATTTCCGGGCGTTCCACCCTGATCGTGCAAGGCACGGCAGGTACGGGCGAAGAAACCATGCGTTACAACTGGAACTACGCACAACTGATCGCCAAAGGCCCCTCGCATGACGCGCTGATTGCCAGCCCCATCATGCACGCGATGCAGCACGGCCTGATTGCACGGGTGGAAGAACTGACCCGTATTCCGGCGGATGTGCAGGATACGTTGATCACCATCCTCTCGGAAAAAATGCTGCCGATCCCCGAACTCAATACCGAATGCCAAGCGCAAAAAGGCTTCAACCTGATTGCCACCGCCAACAACCGCGACAAGGGCGTGAACGAGCTATCGAGTGCGCTGAAACGCCGTTTCAATACCGTGATTTTACCGATCCCCGACACGCTGGATGAGGAAGCCGCCATCGTCGACCGCCGCGTTGCCAGCCTTGGGCGAGCGCTGGAATTGCCTGCGGAAAAACCCGCACTGGCTGAAATCCGCCGCATTGTGACCATATTCCGCGAATTGCGCAGTGGCGTAACCGCTGATGGTAAAACCAAGCTCAAAATACCCACCGGCACACTGAGTACCGCCGAAGCGATTTCTGTCGTTGGCAGCGGCATGGCGCTAGCTGCCCACTTTGGTGACGGCAGCCTGACCGCGCGGGATATAGCTTCCGGCATCATCGGCGCGGTCATCAAAGACCCGGTGCAAGACAGCGTGGTGTGGAAGGAATACCTCGAAACAGTGGTGAAAGAGCGTTCGGACTGGAAAGATTTGTACCGGGCTTGCCGCGAAGCATTGTGAGGTAAAACCCATGCCACATCACGTTTTCGGCATCCGCCACCACGGCCCCGGCTCCGCTCGCAGCCTTGTGCAGGCATTAAGCGCCTTGCAGCCGGACTGCATTCTGATCGAAGGCCCGCCCGAAGCCGACAGCATTCTGCCGCTGGCGGCGCACGAGCAAATGCAGCCGCCGGTTGCCCTGCTGCTGTACGCACCGGATGAGCCGCAACGCGCCGTGTACTACCCTTTCGCCGACTATTCCCCGGAATGGCAGGCAATCCGCTACGCATTGGCACAGCAGATTCCCGTGCGCTTTATGGATTTGCCCGTGGGGAACAGCTTCGCCCGCGACAAAGCCGCCGAGTCTGTTGAAGCCGCCGATGAGCCAAACGCTTCCGCCGTTATTCGTCGTGACCCGCTGGCCTTGCTGGCAGAGGCGGCAGGTTACGCCGACAGCGAGCGTTGGTGGGAACACATGGTCGAGGAACGCCAGGATTCCAGCCAACTGTTCCAAGCCATCCTTGAGGCAATGACTGCCCTGCGCAATGAAGTCGATACCGATTGCCCGCGTGACACTGCCGAATACGAGCGCGAACAACTGCGCGAAGCCCACATGCGTAAAACCATCCGTCAGGCCAACAAAGACGGATTCCAGACCATTGCCGTGGTGTGTGGCGCATGGCACGCCCCCGTACTGCAAACCTTACCCTCTGCCAAAGCCGATGACGCCTTGCTCAAAGGCTTACCCAAGCTCAAAACAACGGCGACTTGGGTTCCGTGGACGCACGAACGCCTCAGTTCAGCCAGCGGCTACGGTGCGGGCGTGGATGCCCCCGGTTGGTACGCACATCTCTGGAAATGCAGTGAAGCGGGCGTATGCCATTCGCCCCTACAAACCCGCTGGTTGACGCGGGTAGCGCACACTTTCCGCGCTCAAGGACTCGACATTTCTTCCGCCCACATTATTGAAACCGTGCGTTTGGCGGAAACCGTCGCCGCGATGCGCAACCGCCCGCGCCCCGGTCTGGCAGAACTGAACGAAGCGGTGCAAAGCGTCATGCTCTTCGGCGATGCTACCCCCATGCAACTGCTGCACCGCAAGTTACTGGTCGGCGAAGCCTTGGGTAGCGTACCCGATGAAACCCCGCAAACCCCGCTGCAACAGGATTTGACACAGGAACAAAAACGCCTGCGCCTCAAACCTTCTGCCAGTGACGCCGACTTGCTGCTCGACCTGCGTAAATCCACCGATCTCGAACGCAGTTACTTGCTACGTCGCCTCCAGCTTCTCGGCATCGACTGGGGTAAAGGTGGCAAGCGCGCCAACGGCAAAGGTACCTTCAAGGAAAGCTGGCGCACCTTGTGGCAACCCGAATTCGCCATCCGCCTGATCGAAGCCGGATTCTGGGGCAATACCCTTGCGGAAGCGGCCACCCACAAGCTGATCAAACAGGCACAAGACACGCATTCGCTGGAACAGCTCGCCAGCATGGCGCATGAATCCCTCTACGCCAACCTGCCCAACGCGGTGGATGTCCTGATGCAACGCCTGCAAGCCGAAGCCGCGATCAGCAGCGACATCGTACACCTGATGCAAGCCTTGCCAGAGCTGGCTCGCCTGTTACGTTACGGCGATGTACGCAAAACCTCGGTCGAACAGGTCAGCCACGTTGTCACCGGCATGGTGACGCGCATCTGCATTGGCCTGCCCAATGCGTGCAGTGCGCTCAATGAAGAAGCTGCCGAAGCCATGTTCAAACACATCCAATCAGTGCAGGAAGCGGTTAACTTGCTGGATGACGACAGCTTCAGCCAGCAATGGACACAAACCTTGCAAGCCCTACTCGACCAACACGGCTTGCACACCTTGCTGGCTGGGCGTTGTTGCCGTCTACTGCTGCAATCCGGTGCGGTGGCGGAAGATGAAAGCGCACGCCGTTTCGGGTTGGCACTGTCGACCGCCAATGACCCCGCGCAAGCCGCCGCTTGGATCGACGGCTTCCTGCGTGACAGTGGGCAATTGCTCATCTACGACGAAACCTTGTGGAACCTGATTGACCGCTGGATCAGCACGTTGGGCGATGAGACTTTCCAGCAATTGCTGCCGGTATTACGCCGCACCTTTGCCACTTTTACCGCACCGGAACGTCGGCAAATGGGCGAACGGGTCAAACAAGGGCAAGCGGCCTTGCCTGTCACAAGCGCAACCAATGACATGGATGCAAGCCGCGCCGAGGCAGCCTTGCCATTGGTCGCGATGATTCTGGGACTGGAGGTAATACATGCAAGCTGAAACCCGCCAAAAACGCTGGCGCTTAATTCTCGGTGGTGGCGAAGCCGACGGCATCGGCTGCACCCTCAGCAGCATGGAGCAAGGCATGGATCAGTGCCTCGCCGCCGTCTACGGTGATGGTGCAAACACGGGCGGACGCTGTGGCAGTTTGGGTGCTTCCGCCCCCAACGTCACCCGCTGGCTGGGCGACATCCGCCAGTATTTCCCCGCCACGGTGGTGCGCGTCATCCAGCAGGATGCCATCGAACGCCTCGGTTTGCGCCAGTTGCTGCTGGAGCCGGAAGTCTTGCAGGCGGTTGAAGCCGACATCCATCTGGTCGCCACCCTGATTTCACTCAAAAACGTGATCCCCGGCAAAACCAAGGACACCGCCCGCCAAGTCGTCGCCAAAGTGGTAGAGGAATTACTAAGCCGTCTGCAACAGCCGATGCAGCAAGCCGTCAAGGGCGCACTCAACCGCGCCGTGCGTAACCGCCGCCCACGTTTGCAGGAAATCGACTGGAACCGCACCATCCGCGCCAATATCAAAAACTACCTGCCGGAATACAACACCATCGTGCCGGACAAGCTGATCGGCTACGGGCGCAAGCGTTCAGCCCTCAAGGAAGTGGTGCTGTGTATCGACCAAAGCGGTTCGATGGCTCCGTCGGTGGTGTATTCGAGTATTTTCGCAGCGGTAATGGCATCCATGCCCGCACTGAGTACCAAAATGGTGGTATTCGATACGGCTATCGTCGATTTGACCGATGAATTGCATGATGATCCGGTGGATTTGCTGTTCGGCTTGCAACTCGGCGGCGGCACCGACATCAACCGTGCGGTGGGTTACTGTCAGGGCTTGATTTCACGCCCGGACGATACCGTATTCATCCTGATCAGCGACTTGTACGAAGGCGGGAATGCCAAGGAAATGCTCAAACGGGTGGCAACACTGGTGGCGTCTGGCGTACAGGTGATTTCCCTGCTGGCGTTGAGTGACGAAGGTGCACCGTTCTACGATCATGACATGGCGGCGAAATTTGCGGCGTTGGGGATTCCGACCTTTGCCTGCACGCCTGACCAGTTCCCGGCACTGATGGCCAATGCGCTGGGCAAGCAGGATTTAGGGGTATGGGCAGCGAAGGAAGGAATTGTGACACAACAAGGGCAACGCTAAGGTTGCCCTCTACATCTGGCTGGAACCAGCTTACGCGACGCCTGCTTTCGGCTTATTAGGGCGACGGCGACGCGGCTTGCTGGCAGCACCTTCGGCTTTTTTCACCGGCGGCAAGCCAGCCGCTTTGCGGACATCACTCTTCTGCGAGCTGCTACGGCGATTCGCAGGACGATGCTGGGCAGGGCGCGGACGATCAGCTTCCGCATCCTTGGCAATCTCGGCGGCGGTCAATTGACGGGTCGGCGCAACACTGATGGTCGGCAATGTTTCACGCGGTAATTGCTGCTTGATGAGTTTTTCGATGCCTTTCAGGAAACCGTATTCTTCCGGTTCAACCAAGGAAATCGCTTCACCCGTTGCACCTGCACGCCCGGTACGCCCAATGCGGTGTACGTAGTCTTCCGAGACATTCGGCAGCTCGAAGTTGATAACGTGCGGCAACTGTTCAATGTCCAGACCACGTGCAGCGATGTCGGTTGCCACCAATACACGGATATTGCCTTGCTTGAAATCGGCCAGTGCTTTGGTTCGCGCCCCTTGGCTTTTGTTGCCGTGGATAGCGGCGGCGGTAACACCATCACGCTCAAGCTTTTCAGCCAAACGGTTCGCGCCGTGCTTGGTACGCGAGAAGACCAGCACCTGTTCCCACTGATTCTCACGAATCAAATGACTCAATAAGGACGTTTTACGGGCTTTATCAATCAGGTAAACCGACTGTGTAACCGTCTTGGCTGCTGCATTGCGCGGGCTGACCGAGATTTGTACCGGGTTATTCAACAAGCCCTTGGTCAGTGCCACGATGTCATCGGAAAACGTGGCAGAGAACAGCAGGGTTTGACGACGCTTCGGCAGTAAAGCCAGAATCTTGCGGATGTCGCGGATGAAGCCCATGTCCAACATGCGGTCAGCTTCGTCCAGCACCAGCATTTCCACTTGGGAAAACCTCACGGCATTCTGGTCGTACAAGTCCAGCAAACGCCCCGGTGTTGCCACCAGTACATCCAGCCCACGGCGCAAGGCCATCATTTGCGGGTTGGCACTCACGCCACCAAACACCACGGTAGAGCTGATCGGCAGATGCTTGCCGTAGTCACGCACGCTTTCGCCAACCTGTGCCGCGAGTTCGCGGGTTGGGGTCAGCACGAGGGCGCGGATATGATTGGATTTAGGCTGGTTGCCGTTAGCCGAAAGCAAGTGCAGCATCGGTAAGGTGAAACCAGCAGTTTTGCCCGTACCGGTTTGGGCAGCGGCCATAATGTCGCGCCCGGAGAGCACCGCAGGGATACCTTGTGCTTGAATGGGAGTTGGGGTGTCATAACCCTGTTCGCTGATGGCACGCAACAGCGGCTCGGACAAGCCGAGTTCAGAAAATAGCATTGTTTAATTAACCTCGTTCCTCAGCCAACCATTGGCTGTAGGGATATTGGGTAAGACGGACGTTGTAATAGCGTTTCAAATGTGAAACTTCCCTACCTGCCCAAGTGGGCATGGGAATTACGTCGTCCGGCGCATCGAGTTCGACTTCCGCGACAATTAAGCCTGCGTTGTCACCGTGGAATTCATCGATTTCCCACAGTTTGCCGCCAAACTCGACGAAATGGCGGGTCTTTTCAATCAGCGGGCGGGTGCACAGCTGATCCAGTAATTCCGTCGCATCAGCCAACGGAATGTCGTATTCGTATTCAGGGCGTTGTACGCCAAGCGTCATGCCCTTGATATTGAGCGTTGCGGTGTCATCGGCAATGCGTACCCGCACTGAAGCGTGTTTGCTACTGCTCAAATAGCCTTGCCGGAAAGTCTCTGAACGGCTGATCAAAGCCCGCCATGCATCCGACACCAATAAAAATTTACGTTCGATTTCAGTTGCCATTAGAACTTCACTAAGGCAGAACCCCAAGTAAAGCCGCCGCCGAAGGCTTCCAGCAAGACGATTTCACCGCGTTTAATGCGTCCGTCACGCACGGCAGTATCCAAAGCCAGTGGCACGGAAGCAGATGAAGTATTGCCGTGTGACTCGACCGTCACTACCACGTGATCCATCGGCATATCCAGTTTTTTCGCGGTGGCTTGAATAATGCGGATATTGGCTTGATGTGGTACTAACCAGTCCACATCGGCTTTGGTCATACCGTTAGCTTCAAGGGTTTCATCCACAATGCGCCCTAAGGTATTGACGGCTACTTTAAATACTTCGTTGCCGCGCATTTGCAATTGCGGGCCATCGCGTTGCAGTACGTCTAAATCCCGCGAAATACCACCATTCACATTCAATAATTGGTCGTAAGCGCCATCGGCGTGAACGTGCGTAGACAGGATGCCCGGTTCTTCACTCGCCTCGATAACGATAGCACCTGCGCCATCGCCAAACAAAATGCATGTACCGCGATCTTCCCAGTTCATGATCTTCGACATGGCTTCTGCACCCACCACAAGAGCGCATTTGCTCGTGCCAGTGCGCACAAACTTGTCAGCAATACTCAAGGCAAAGACAAAGCCAGCACAGGCCGCATTGACATCAAACGCCGCCGCACCGTTGCGAATGCCGAGCTTGCTTTGCAGCAAACAAGCGGTACTCGGAAACACTAAGTCGGGGGTGGATGTGCCGACAATAATCAGGTCAACATCTTCAGGACGTTTACCCGCCATTTCCAAGGCACGGCGAGCGGCGTGTTCTGCTAAATCAGAGGCACTTTCCGTTTCTACAACATGACGCTCACGGATACCAGTACGCTCAAAAATCCACTCATCAGTGGTATCGACCATTTTTTCGAGGTCTTTATTGGTCAGGATTTTTTCCGGCAAGTAACTGCCAGTACCCGTAATACGCGAATACATCATGCTTTCTGCCTCTGTGCGAGCAACTGTTCTAACTGCTTGTGAATACGCTGCGGGACTTTTTCGATAACTTCGGTGCGGGCAATACCAATGGCGTTGGCAAAAGCCACACTATCAGCACCACCGTGACTCTTGACCACGATACCCTGCAATCCCAACAAACTTGCCCCATTATAACCTCTGGGATCAAATTTGCTGCGAAATGATTTGAGCACGGGCATCGAAATAAGACCCGCCAATTTGGTGAACAAGTTAGCTTTAAAACCTTGCTTGAGATGAGCAGAAATCATTTTCGCCAAACCTTCGCTGGTTTTGAGGGCAACATTACCGACAAAACCATCACACACCACCACATCGACATTGCCGTGGTAGATGTCATCCCCTTCCACATAGCCGATGTAATTCAATGGGCTACCTTGCAACAAGGCATTAGCTGCTTTGACTTGCTCGTTACCTTTGATGGCCTCTTGCCCGATATTAAGCAAGCCGACTCGGGGGTTAGGGTTGTTGTCGATGGCTTTGGTAAGTTCTGAACCCATCAAGGCAAATTGGTAGAGGTGCTCTGCTTCCGAGTCGACATTCGCCCCTAAATCCAGCATATGGGTATGACCTTTCATCGACGGCAGGATGCTGCAAATCGCCGGACGATCGATACCGGGCAAGGTTTTCAAGACAAAACGCCCCGTTGCCATGAGTGCACCAGTATTACCTGCACTGACAGCTGCATCAGCTTCACCAGCTTTTACCAAATTAATGGCGACGCGCATTGAGGAATCTTTTTTATTTTTTAGGGCAGTAGCCGGTGCTTCATCCATCTGCACCACTTGAGAAGCGTGGTGTATGGTGAGATTGTCCATCGAAATGGTATTGTGCTGACTCAACGCTGCCTTGATTTGAGTTTCATCACCCACCAAAATCAGCGCGATGTCATTGTATTGTTTCAGGGCTTCCAATGCGGCTGGAACCACCACCGATAACCCATGATCTCCGCCCATCGCATCCAGCGCGATGCGATACCGTTCAGCCATGCTATCCCCTCTCCTGAAAAAAAATCGCGGGTCAAGCCCGCGATTTTGTACGATTTCTACAACTTGCCACTTAGGCTTCGTCGTCCACTTCAACCGCTGTTTTGATGATCTGACGACCACGGTAGAAACCGTCTTTAGTCATGTGGTGACGCAGGTGAGTTTCACCAGACGTTGCATCAACTGACAAGGTAGGGTTCTTCAGTGCATCGTGTGAGCGACGCATACCGCGTTTTGAACGAGTCATTCGAGCTTGACCGACTGCCATCGTCTGTTACTCCGTTTTTTTCCAATCTTTTAAAACTGCAAAGGGATTTTTTTTGGCATTTGCCGCAACATCATCCACTTGCTCACTTTCTGTGACAGGCTCATCCGACGGCAAAGCTTCAATCAGCTTGCGTAACGGTTCACACTGCTCGTGCTTTGCCACTAAGGGCAAGGCCAGAAGAATTTCATCTTCAACGAAATCCTGTATAAACAGCCGTTCATCCTCGATCAGCCAAGCTTCTAAGCCTTCCTGTTCGGGACGTTCATCCGACTCAAACGTTGTCAGTGCTACTTGTAGGGGCGCATCAAGGGCAATGGTTACCGGCTGCATACAGCGTTGGCATTCCAACACGATATTACCACGGATATGACCCTTGATCATGGGACGTTTCCCAACACTGCGGGTAAAGTCCAATGTCACCTCGACATCTTCTGTGCCATCCAAGGCAATCTCTGCCAAACGCGGCAATTTTTGCAACGGCATAACACCGGCTAAGCATCTTTCTTGCTCAACCAGTTTAAAAGGATTAACGTCTACGGGTAGTCTATTCAACATAAGCGCGGGATTATATGAATCCAGCCTATGATGTGTAAAGAAATTTCTGTTTTTTTATTGGGATACTCTTCAACGATGACGATAACGCGAACCTTAGTCCTTGGCTCCACTTCCCCTTACCGGCGCGAATTAATGCAGCGCCTGCATACCCCCTTCGAGACCGCCGCCCCGGATATTGATGAAACCCGGCTGCCAGACGAAAGCGCCCGTAACATGGTATTGCGCCTTTCCTTGCAAAAAGCCCAAGCGGTAGCCGCGCAACACCCTGATGCCCTGATCATTGGCTCTGACCAATGCGCGGTCTTGCACGAGCAAATCATCGGCAAGCCCGGCAGCCATGAAAATGCCGTCAAACAATTACAGAATGCTTCGGGGGAAACCGTCGCATTCCTCACCGGCTTGTGCCTGTATGACAGCCGTGATGGCAGTTACCAACTGGATGTCGTGCCGTTTTCAGTGGATTTTCGCGAATTGACGGGTGCTGAAATTGACGCTTACTTACGCAAAGATCAGCCGTATAACTGTGCAGGCAGTTTCCGCTCGGAAAGTTTGGGGATTACCTTATTCAAGCGCATGTACGGCGACGACCCCAGCGCATTGATGGGGCTGCCGCTGATTCGTCTGAGCGAAATGCTCAAACAGGCAGGTATCAACTTATTGGCGGCTTAACTCTTCCCGCAGTTGCGCCAAGACCGGGGCGGTTGACGGGCGAACACCACGCCAGATAAAAAATGCTTCGGCGGCTTGTTCCACCAGCATCCCCAAACCATCCAGCGATTGGGCAGCGCCTTGCGCCCTGCCCCATGCCACGAATGCGGTGGGTTTCGCGCTGTACATCATGTCGTAAGTACACCCATCCGCAGCCAAACAGCCAGCAGGCAGTGGCGGCAACTCACCCTGCAAGCTGGCGGCCGTGCCATTAATAATCAGGTCAAACTGACCGTCAATATCCGCAAAACCACCACCGGACACCTTGCCGAACTCAGCGAAATCCTGTGCCAGTTCCAGCGCTTTGCTGGCAGTGCGGTTGGCGATGAACAGGCTGGCAGGCTGTGCTTCCAACAAAGGCTGCAAAACACCACGCACCGCGCCACCTGCGCCCAACAGCAGGATACGTTTGCCTTGCAGGGCAATACCGTGGTTCTGCTGAAGGTCACGCACAATCCCGATGCCATCCGTGTTATAGCCAACCATCGTACCATCTTCACTAAATGCCAGCGTGTTGACGGCTTTGGCGCGGGCTGCGTAGTCGGAAAGCTCATCCGCCAGTTCCCACGCTTCCTGCTTATAGGGCACGGTGACGTTGCAGCCTTTGCCCCCTGCCACGAGGAACATCATCACATCCTGCGCGAATTCTTCCGGCTCGGAACAGATCGCGCCGTATTCAACCGCACCGCCGGTTTGCTCACCAAACAGGGTGTGGATACGTGGGGATTTGCTGTGGGCAATGGGGTTGCCGAAGACCGCGTAGTTATCAACCATGTTTCAACCACTCAGCAACCTGCTTAGCGTAATACGTCAAAATACCATCCGCCCCCGCCCGCTTCATGCCCAACAAGGCTTCCAGCACACAAGCCTTTTCGTTGATCCAGCCATTCATGCCTGCCGCTTTCAGCATCGCGTATTCGCCGCTGACGTGGTAGACGTAAGTCGGGGCTTTGAACTCTTCTTTAATGCGGCGCACGATGTCGAGATACGGCATTCCCGGCTTGATCATCACCATATCCGCGCCTTCCTGCAAGTCGAGGGCGACTTCCCACAAGGCTTCGTCGGAATTGGCAGGATCCATCTGGTAGCTGTATTTATTGCCACCCTTCAAGTTGGCCGCCGAACCCACCGCATCGCGAAATGGCCCATAAAAACTGGAGGCATACTTCGCGGAATAAGCCAGAATGCGCGTATTCAAATGCCCGTGCTGTTCCAGCACATCGCGGATTTCACCGATACGCCCGTCCATCATGTCGGAAGGTGCGACCACATCCGCGCCCGCTTCTGCGTGAGACAGCGCTTGCTTGGTCAACGCCGACACGGTTTCATCGTTGAGGATATAGCCGTTCTCATCCATCAAACCATCTTGCCCGTGGGAGGTGAACGGGTCGAGCGCCACATCCGTAATCACGCCCAGTGCTGGCACGGCGGCCTTGACCGCCCTTACCGCACGTTGCGCCAACCCATCCGGGTTCCACGCTTCCTCGGCTTTATCGGTTTTGGCTTCCTGCGGCGTGACCGGGAAAATCGCTATCGCCGGAATACCCAGATCAAAAGCTTCCCGCGCTTCTTTTACCAACAGATCAATACTGATGCGCTCCACACCCGGCATCGAGGCAATCGCTTCACGCTGATTCTCGCCTTCCATCACAAAGACCGGCCAAATCAGATCATTCGCGGTCAGTACATTTTCGCGCATCAAACGGCGGGAAAAATCATCACGGCGCATCCTGCGCATACGGGTATAAGGGAACATTCCGGGGTAAATTGCCATTACAAGCCCTGTAGGTGGGTGAAAGATCGCTTATTTTGCCCGTTTGTCGGGGGAATGCCAACTATTCGGCATGATCACCACTGGGTGCTTCCGCTATACTTGGCCTGTATTCCCGAAAGGTACGGCAAAAATGAAAAAACTCCCCATTGGCATCAGCACCCTCAGCAGCATCCTCAACGATGATTGCGTCTACGTGGACAAAACCGCGCTGATTCACCAACTGGTCAACAGCGGCACGTATTACTTTCTCTCCCGCCCGCGCCGCTTCGGTAAATCCTTGCTGGTCGACACCCTCAAAGAACTGTTCGAGGGCAATGAACCACTGTTTCAAGGATTAGCGATTCACCCGTTATGGGACTGGACGAAAAAACACCCCGTCATCCACATCACCTTCAACGACGGCGTACATACCGACCGGGCGCAACTGGACACATTCATAGTAGGGCAACTCAAAAAGAATGCCGAACGGCTAGGGATCAAACTACCAGAAGGACTGATTTCACAACAATTTGTGCAGTTGATTGAAGACAGTGTACAAGCCTACTCACAGCCCGCCGTGGTACTGATCGACGAATACGACAAGCCCATCCTCGACCAAATCAATAACCCTGCCCGTGCCGCCGAACTGCGGGATAGCTTGAAAAACCTCTATTCGGTGCTGAAAGGGCGCGACAAGCTACTGAACTTCGTGCTGCTAACGGGCGTGTCCAAATTCTCCCAAGTCTCTCTCTTCAGCGGACTAAACAACCTCAACGATATTACGCTGGATGCCCGTTACAGCGCCCTGTGCGGCTACACCCAACGCGAACTGGAACATAACTTCCGTGAACACCTAGCCGGGGCAGATATGCCGCGAGTACGTGAGTGGTATAACGGTTACAACTGGTTAGGTGAATCGGTCTACAACCCGTTCGACATCCTGCTATTCATTGACAAAGGCCAGCAATTCCGCAGTTATTGGTTTGAAACAGCCACGCCCAGTTTCCTGCTGAAACTGTTAAAAAGCGGACGCTATTACCTGCCAGAACTGGAACGTTTCAAGGTACATGAAACCCAACTAGGCAGTTTTGACGTGGATAAGATGACAGCCGAGGTATTGCTGTTTCAAACAGGCTACTTAACCATCCACAAAACGCTTCAGATGGGCAACCAACTTGGCTTTGAATTGGGCTATCCTAACATTGAAGTAAAGCTCAGCCTCAACACGCATTTACTGAGCGAACTCACTCCTACATCCAGTCATGCCGCCCAAGTAGGCTTCAAAATCTACCAAGCCTTAGCAGATGGCGAACTGGAAGCCTTACACCACATTTTGAACGCCTTTTTCGCCAGCATTCCTTATCAGTGGTATACCAATAATGCGCTTGACCAATACGAAGGCTATTACGCCAGCGTGTTCTACAGTCACATGGTCGCGTGCGGAGCACAAACCATCGCCGAAGACAGCACGCATTTCGGGCGCATCGACCTAACCGTAATAGTGGAAAACAAAGTATTTATTTTCGAGTTCAAAGTGCTGAATAGCGAACAGAGCGACGGAAGTGCAATGGCACAAATCAAAGCCAAACACTACGCCGACAAATACCGTGACGGGCGCGAGTTATACTTGGTAGGCATCGAATTCAGCAAACAAACCCGCAATATCGTCGGGTTTGAATGGGAGAAAATCTAACTCACACCGACGATTCACCGTATGCCGCTGCATCCACCAGCACACAAGCATCGGCACGTACCGCCACCGCAATCGGCAAGTGCTCACCGTTACGCCATTGCGCCATTGCCTCAGCCTTGCCCTGCCCCGTTACCAGCACCAATTGCTGCCGACAGTTTTGCAAAGCCTCCACCGTCAAACTTACCCGATCAGGCGGCGGCTTCGGCGCATTGTGTACCGCAGTCGTTAAGCCAGCAGCAACCGCGAACCCCGGAAACAAACTCGCGGTATGCCCGTCTTCACCCATGCCCAACATCACCATATCAAACGGCAACTTGTCGTGGATGGTCTGCGCATAAGCCGCCGCCGCTGCTTCCGCCCCCAATTCTGCTGGAATCGGGAAACGGTGCGGGGTAGGCAAGCTCATCTGCGAATTGCGTTCCAGATGATCAACCGGCAAGCAACGCTCATCGCCCCAGAAAATTTCCCACTTATCCCAATCCTGCGCGGTTGCCGCCAGCAAAGTATACGCCCGCTGCGGCGTGCCGCCCCCCGCCATCACCAACCGGAACACACCACGCTCGTGAATCGCCGCCTGCGCCGCTGCTGCAATTTCAGCACACGCTTGTTGTGCCACTGCTTCCGCATCCACCAATACTTGAGTATCCACCGATAACATTATTTGCTTCCTTTACCATTGCACGACAGCGACTGCCGCCATGCTCTATCCGAATCACCAAAAATCTTTTCTGCCGCTTTGGGCCCCCAGCCACCTGCCGGGTATTGTAGCGGCAGTTGCTCGTCTTCCGCCCAACGTTGCATCACCGGGTCAACCACTGTCCACGCCGCCTTTACTTCATCGTAGCGCAGGAATAGCGAACGGTCGCCCTTGATCACATCCAGCAACAATTCCTCGTAGGCTTCCGCCTTGCGCTCACCCGGCGTACTGACCGAGGCATCCATCACGATCTGGCGGGTATGCATTTCCAGCCCCGGCACTTTCGCGGAAATTTCCATGCGCACCGCGTCTTCCGGCTGGATACCAATCAGCAACCAATTGGGATGCGGCTGATAAATGCCGCTGCCCTGAAACAGTTGCATCGGCGGCTGCTTGAAACGCACCGCCACCATGGAACGGCGTTCCTGCAAACGCTTGCCGGTACGCAGGTAAAACGGCACATCCTTCCAGCGCCAGTTGTCGATGTAGAGCTTCATGGCCGCGTAGGATTCGGTATGACTCCCCGCCGCGACGCCCTCTTCCTGCAAATAACCGGGAACAGCGACACCTTTAACCTCACCTGCCGCGTATTGCCCGCGTATCGCATGAGTCGCAAGTTGCTCCAAATTCACCGGGCGGATGGATTGCAGCACCTTAACCTTTTCATTGCGCAAGGCTTCAGCCTCCATCGACACCGGCGGTTCCATTGCCAGCAAGGCCATGACTTGCAGCAAATGGCTCTGGATCATGTCGCGTACCGCGCCACCGCTATTGTCGTAATAGCTGGCACGCCCATCCACCCCCACCGTTTCGGCATGGGTAATCTGGATGTGGTCGATGTGGTAACGGTTCCACAAGGGTTCGAGGATCAGGTTGGCGAAACGCAGCACCAGCAAGTTTTGCACGGCCTCTTTGCCGACGTAATGGTCGATACGGTAAATCTGCTCTTCCTTGAGCTGGTCGCTGAGGCTGTGCTGCAATTCGCGGGCGGATTCCAAATCGTGACCGAAAGGCTTTTCGATCACCATGCGTCGCCAGCCGTGGGATTCTTCCAGCAATTGCGCTGCTGCCAAGCCTTCCGTGACCGTCACGTACAACTCCGGGCTGACTGACAAATAGAAAATCACGTTATTGGCACATTCGCCGTCGTTGCCGATCCATTCACCCAGCGACTGATAGAACGCCGCTTCTTTCAAGCTACCCGACAAATAATCCAGACGCTGAATGAAGCTGTCGAGTGAGGCATCTTCCGCGATGCCACTCTCAACAAACTGCTTGCGCACCTCTATCTGCCAGGTTTCCTGCGTAAACGGGGTGCGCCCACAGCCGAGGATTTCCACATCCTCCGCCATGTGCCCCATGCAATGCAGTTGGTACAGCGCTGGCAACAGCTTGTTTGCCGCCAGATTGCCGGTTGCGCCGAAAATGACGTAGGCGTGGGAAATACCACCACAACTCATGACATTTGCTCCTCGGAACCATCGCCGTTCCAATGTGTATGGAAAGCCAGCGCCGGGTCACGGTCAGTACGCTGATAGGTATGCGCCCCGAAATAGTCGCGTTGCGCCTGCAAAATATTGGCGGAACCCGCTGCACAGCGATAACCGTCATAGAAAGATAATGCAGCAGACAATGCCGGAGCAGGCACACCCTGCATCACCGCCAGCGCCACGGTTTTACGCCAACCCGCTTCCGCGCGTTTCAGCTCTCCGACAAAAAATGGGTCTTGCAGCAAGCTTTGCGGCACAGGCTCACGCGCAAAACTGGCCTTGATGTCACCCAGGAAACGGCTGCGGATAATGCACCCGGCACGCCACAACAAAGCAATATCACCGTAGGCCAGATTCCAGCCGTATTCTTGCGCGGCAGTTTGCATCAGCATGAAACCTTGTGCGTAAGACACCAGCTTGGCAGCGTAAAGCGCATCGTGGATAGCCTCCAGATACGCCTGATGCTGCTCGGCGGGAACAGGTTCCGCCAAGCCACCCAGTAATTTAGCGGCGACGACGCGCTCATCCTTACGCGCAGAGAGCATCCGCGCATGGACAGCTTCCGTCACCAAAGTAAGCGGAACGGCATGTTCCAGCGCATCTTGTGCCGTCCACAGACCCGTGCCTTTTTGCCCGGCGCGGTCGAGGATTTTGGTCACCAACGCACTACCGTCAACATCTTTGTGGCGCAAAATTTCGCTGGTAATTTCGATCAGGTAGGATTCGAGCTTGCCCTTGTTCCATGCCGCGAACGTGTCCGCCATTGCGTCGAAATCCATCCCCAGTGCGTGTTGCATCAGGTGGCAGGCTTCCGCGATCAGTTGCATATCGCCGTATTCGATGCCGTTGTGCACCATCTTGACGTAGTGACCGGAACCACCTTCGCCCAGCCATTGGCAGCAGGCTTCGCCATCCACTTGCGCGGCGGCTTTCTGGAAAATGTTGCGAATCTCAGGCCAAGCCTCAACAGCACCGCCGGGCATCATCGAAGGGCCGTGACGTGCACCCTCTTCTCCGCCAGAAATGCCCATACCAACGAAAAGGATGCCTTCTTTTTCAGTGAGTTCTTTCCAGCGGCGGTTCGTGTCTTTGTAGTTGGAATTGCCGCCGTCGATAATGATGTCATTGGGGTTAAGCAGCGGCAGCAGTTGCTCGATCACTGCATCCACCCCGTGGCCTGCGGTAATCATCAGCAGTACAATACGCGGGCTATCGAGCTGGTTGACGAATTCGGACAGCGTTTCAGCGGAACGAATGGTGCGACCTTGCGCATGTTCCTGCATGAATTGTTCGGTGAGGGAATAGGTGCGATTGTAAACGCTCAGGGAATAGCCTTTGTCGTTCAGGTTCAGCGCCAGGTTGGAACCCATGACGCCAAGGCCAATCAAGCCGAGATTGCTAGTGGTGGTGTCCATATTTACCTCTTTTTTAATGTATTGTGATGTATTGAATCATCCTTAATGGCGCGACTTCAGCGCCAAACTCAGCAATTTCGCAGTAATATCGACCACGGGAATAACCCGTTCATACGGCATCCGCTTCGGGCCAATCACGCCGAGCACGCCTAACTGTTCGCCATCCACCTCATAGGGTGCAGTCACGAGGCTGCATTCGTCAAATACCGCCTGCCCGGATTCGCGCCCGATGAAGATTTTAACCCCATCGGCCTGCAAACACTTGTCCAGCAAACCCAGAATATCGCGCTTGCGGGTAAAAGCAGCAAACAACTCGCGCAGCTTGGTAATATCCGACAGGTCGTCGTAGCCCATCAAGTTGGTTTCGCCCGCAATCACGCAATCTTCATCCTGCTTATCCTCGCCCAGATCAGCGACGGTTTTTTCACCCAAGGCAATCGCGGAAAGCATCATCAGGTTCATGTCTTCGCGGTGCTGACGCATTTCTTCCAATAAGGCTGCACGGGCTTGCTGCAAATCCTTGCCGATCAGACGTTCGTTGAGGAAATTGGCGGCTTGCTGCAACTCTGAGGAGCTGACATCGGTATCGAGTTGGATAATGCGGTTTTGCACTTCATTGCGGTTCATCACCAGAATCGCCAGCACCTGACGACTGGACAGGCTCAGGAACTCAATCTGGCGGATGGAGGAAGGGTTGCGCCGGGGCAAACTCACCACCCCCGTCAACTGGGTAATACCCGATAACAGGCTGGATGCGGACTGGATCAAGGCTGCCGGGTCACGCTCGGCTTTCAACTGGCCTTGCAGAATATGGAAAGCTTGCTCTTCCAGCGGCCGGATATTGACCAGCGCATCCACAAACAGGCGATACCCCTGCGAGGTGGGAATCCGCCCTGCTGACGTATGCGGGGCGCGGATATAGCCCATCTCTTCGAGATCAGCCATGACATTGCGGATGGTGGCAGCGCTCAAATCCAACCCACTGCTACGGGCAAGGTTGCGGGAACCGACGGGCTGCCCGTCTTGGATATAGCTTTCCACCAACACTTTGAGGATGTGGCGGGCGCGTTCGTTCAATTCTGGATGCGGTGTCGTTATCATGACTACAGTTATAGGGGCAAAGTGGGGCAGATACAAGCCTGTTTAACTTGCAATTTATGCGCAGCTTTGCCAGCCTTGCAGCTTTAATCAGACAAGCAATGGTTATGACCCCCTTTTCCCACATCGGCCTGTTTACCAAACCCAACGATACTCGCGTCGATAAAACGCTGCATCAGTTGCACGAATTCCTGATCCAGCGCGGCTTGCACGTACATTGTGACCGCAACGCTGGTATTATTCTGGGCTTACCGACCATGCCTACTGACGTGCTGGCGCAGCACATTGACCTTGCCATCGTGGTCGGCGGTGATGGTACATTGTTAGGTGCCGGACGCTTACTCGCGGATCATGAAGTGCCCATTATCGGCATCAACTTGGGGCGTTTGGGCTTTTTGGTGGATATTTCCCCCGATGAAGCACTCACGCAACTGGAGGAAATCCTCAACGGGCAGTACAAGGAAGAACCCCGTTTTGTACTTCACGCCGATGTCATTCGCGAAGATGCCATCATTGGCAGCGGCGACGCACTCAATGATGTGGTTCTGCATGTGCGCAATGAAGTCCGCATGATCGAATTCACCACACGGGTAGATGGGCATTTCGTCAACACCCAGAGAGCCGATGGTTTGGTCATTACCACACCGACAGGCTCGACCGCTTACGCACTGTCCAGCGGTGGGCCGATCATGCACCCCTCCCTGCAAGCCATTGCACTCGTGCCTATTTGCCCGCACACGCTCAGTGATCGCCCCTTGGTGATCAACAACCAAAGTCTAATCGAAGTTCATCTGTGTGAAGACCGTGATATTCCCGCTCGCTTATCCTTTGATGGGCAGAACAATATCGAGCTGGAATCGGGCGACTTGTTACGCATCCATACCCGCCCGGAAAAAGTGCGTTTGTTGCACCCACAAAGCTACGATTACTTCCATATTCTGCGTGAAAAACTGCACTGGGGAGTACAGCTATAAACCATGCTGACACACATTCACATCCGCGATTTTGCGATTATTGATGCCCTCGAACTGGAATTGCACCCCGGTATGACCGCTTTAACGGGCGAAACGGGCGCGGGCAAATCCATCCTACTCGATGCGATTGGCCTGGTGCTGGGCGACAAAGCCGACAGCAGCACGGTACGCCACGGCGCTGACAAAGCCGAAATCACCCTGAGCGTCGACATTACCCAAACGCCCTCCGCCCGTGTGTGGCTGGATGCGCAAGGCATGGAAGGGGCAGATGATACCTGTATCCTACGGCGCATTATTTCCGCGCAAGGCAAATCGCGGGCGTGGATCAATGGCTCCCCCGCCAACCTCACCCAATTGCGCGAACTTGGCGAACAACTGGTCGATATTCACGGGCAGCACGAACACCAGTCATTGATGAAAAAAGATGCCCAGCGCGACATGCTGGACGCTTTCGCCGACAATGATGCCTTGCTGGCTAGTACTCGTGAAGCGTGGAAACACTGGAAAAAGCTACACGAGCGCATCACCCTGCTCAGCAGCCAAAACCAGCAGCATCAGGAACGCATCGACCTGTTACGTTTTCAGGCGCAAGAACTGGAAACCCTCGCCCTGCAAGCCAACGAACCGGCACAGCTTGACGAAGAGCTTAACCGCCTCGCCAATGCCGAACAGCTTCGTGCTACCGCTGCTCAAGGCTATGACGAACTTTATGACAGCGAACCCTCGCTGCATTCCGCGCTGGGGCGTTTGATCCATGACATTGCCCTGCAAGCGCGAGTGGATGCGCAACTGGAACCGCCGCTCGAATTGCTCACCAGCGCCCAAATCCAGATACAGGAAGCCGCTGCGCAATTACGTGATTACGCGGAAGGTCTCGACATTGACCCGGCACGCCTGCAATGGGTGGAAAACCGCATCGCCGACATCCGCAACCTTGCCCGCAAATACCGCACTGACCCGTTAGAGCTTCCCGCACGCCTTAGCAACATTCAAGCTGAACTTGAGCAACTTGGCGGCGGCGATTACGACCTCGATGCATTGGAGCAGCAGTTACAAACAGCCGCAAACACCTACCGCCAGCACGCCACAGCCCTCAGTCAAGCACGCCAACACGCAGCACAACAGCTTTCTGCTGGTGTCACCCAAGCGATGCAACAACTGGGGATGCAAGGGGGGCAGTTTGCGATTCAAGTTGCATCCGATGCTAACAGCCACTTTCAAGCGCTGGGCATGGATAGCATCAACTTTACCGTCAGTGCCAACCCCGGCCAGCCGTTGAAACCACTGATGAAAGTAGCGTCCGGCGGCGAACTGTCACGTATTAGCCTAGCGATCCAAATGATGGCAGCGCAAAGAATCACCTTACCCGCGCTGATTTTCGACGAAGTAGATACGGGCATTGGCGGCGGCATCGCCGAAGTGGTCGGCAAACAGCTTCGCGCCCTTGGCACTAACCGCCAAGTGCTCTGCGTGACGCATTTGCCACAGGTAGCTTCCCAAGCGCACCAACATTACAAAGTGACCAAGCTCAAAGGCAAGGAATACACCAGCACCGGCATCGACCACCTAACACGCCCCGAGCGCGTGGAAGAAATCGCACGGATGATAGGCGGGGTAGAAATCACCCAGGCAACACGGGCACTGGCGGAAGAAATGCTGAGGTGATTGATGAAATTATTGATAAGGTTGAATATTCATGAAGTACTTTTTCTCTTTACCTGTCTTGCTGTTGTGCCTGAACGCCCATGCTGACAGCTGGACAGGCGTCGATAAAAGCAAACACTTTGCCGTTTCTGGCATACTCGGCGGAGCCGCCTATGCCTACACCCATAACCGCACGCAAGCCTTTGGGCTGGCTTTGCTTCCCGGCATTCTCAAAGAAGTAGCTGACAGTCAAAGCGATAATAAGACTTTCAACGAAAAAGATTTGGTATGGGATGCGTTAGGTGCAGCCGTCGGTGTGCAAGCAGGGCATTGGATCATTGACCCTGAGCGCATCACCTACTCTGCCCATTTTTAAAAAGCCATATCACCACATTCATAACTGGTTCCTGAGCATCAATTCCCCCGGATGCGGGTTCAGGTAATGCTGACGATCAATATACGGTTGTGGATGCCGCCGAAAATGGTGTTTGAGCAAGGTGATCGGCACAATCAAGGGCACATAACCATTGCGGTACTGATGGATGGTTTCCAGCATTTCCTGCCGGTCTTCGGCATCAATATCATTTTTCAGATGCCCCATCATATGCATCAACACGTTGGCATGTTGCCCGCGTGACACCCGTTTTTCCAGCGTTGCCATCAGTAACGTGAGATAAGCCTTTACCAGTGCCGGAAAGTCTGCCGACGCCCCCGCTTGCGCCACCATTTGCCCCAGTTCACGCGCCATATCCTGATCGTGTGCCATCAGGATGTATTTATGATCAGCCTGAAATCCCACTAGGTCAGCAGGCGTGAGGCCAGCGGCTTGCAACTGCTGCCAACGGTGGTACACAAACACCCGCTGAATGAAGTTTTCCCGCAACACCGGGTCACACAAGCGGCCTTCTTCCTCAAGCGGTAACAAGGGGAATGCCTCCCGCAAGCCACGCGCAAAAATACCCACCCCATCACGATCGGGCGGCACATTGCGCTTTTCAAACGGGTAAACCTTGACGCGCTCCATCCCGCAACTGGGGGAATTCTTTTTCAGGATATAGCCACACACGTCTGATAACTGCGGTATAGCACTTCCTAGATAGCTCTCTAACACATCCGTATGGTCAATGCTGGAGTCTTGCACATTGACTGCCCGCAATGTTCCATCCTTGCGCACCAAGCGTATGGTTGGGCGCGGAATGCCCAAGCCTGCACCAGCTTCCGGGCACAGCGGCACGAAATCAAAGTACAACCCCAGCGTGCCAGTAATGTAACCATCCCGCTTGTGGCCACCGTCAAAACGGACTTGCTGCCCCAGCAAACAAGCGCTAATACCAATTTTTATTTTGTTGTACGGCTGCATTAGGGTAAGTTCGCTTCAATCAATTTCACCAGCTTGTCACTTTGCGGGGTTACAAAGCTCGAAAAGCTACCGATCAACTCGCCCTTAGGATTGAAAACGTACTTGTGGAAATTCCACGCCGGGTATTCACCCGCCATGTCGCCCACGGTTTTATAAATCGGTGAAGCTTTATCCTTGAGTACTTCAGTTTTCTCGAACATGGGGAATTTCACCCCGTAGGTCAGCTCGCAGAAGTCCTTGATTTCCTTTTCTGTGCCGGGGTCTTGGCCTGCAAAGTCGTTGGAGGGGAAACCCAGCACCACTAAACCACGATCCTTGTAATCGCTGTACAGCTTTTCCAGCCCTTCAAACTGCGGGGTGAAACCACATTTGCTGGCCGTGTTCACCATGATGACTACCTTGCCCTTGTATTCCTTGCACAGATTAACCTCCTTGTCAGACCCTAACGCCCGTAAAGTAAAATTCAACGCTGCCGGACAACCATTGTCAGTAGCAGGCCCCGCCACAGGTTCAGCCATCACGTTGGAAGCGGCAAAAAAGCTCAATGCCAGCCCGAAAAATTGCTTAATCATGAGGTTTACGATCCTTTGGTGTAGTTAATGCAAGTATTGTCTCACTTTTGTAGCGCTTTGGGTAAATAGCTACAGGCAAATAAGGGGAAAACAACTTCACGAATAATATTCGCCCTCGGCAAAGCAGCTTTGTATAATCGCCGCTTTGTTATCTGATGTGACCAGCCTGATGGAAAACCGTGAATTTCTCGCCGAATGGCATTCGCAATGGGGCGTTTTGCTTGCCTGGCCCCACCCCGATACCGACTGGGCAGACAATATGGACGCCGCCGAAACCTGTTACGCTGAAATCGTCAGCGCCATCAGCCAGCGCGAAAACGTCTTACTGCTCTGCCACGATGCACAACATCAGGCACACATCGAAAGCGTATTGAGCACCAAACACCCAGTGTCGGTGCATATCCATTTCGTGCAAATGCCCTATAACGACACCTGGGCGCGGGATTTTGGCTTTATTACCGTCAGGCGCGATGGCAAGCCTTTGCTGTTGGATTTCACCTTCAACGCTTGGGGCGGGAAATTCGGCGCGGAACTGGATAACGCCGTCAACACACAACTGGCACAACACCCGCTACTCGCAGGCAATACGCTGGAAACCCGCACGCTGGTTATGGAAGGCGGCAGCCTCGAAACCGATGGGCAAGGCACGTTATTGACCACCGAAATCTGCCTGCTCAACCCCAACCGCAACCCGACACTTGAGCGTGCCACGATTGAAACCGAGTTGCGTACAGCGTTGGGTGTGGAACGCATCCTTTGGCTAGCACAGGGGCATCTGGAAGGCGACGACACCGATGCACACATCGACACGCTGGCACGTTTCGCCGACCCGCACAGCATTGTGTACATGAGCTGCAACGACGACACCGACTCGCATTACAAAGCACTCCAAGCCATGGAAGCGGAACTTAAAGCCTTGCGTCAGAGCAATGGCGAACCCTACCGCTTGCTCCCGATTCCGCTACCTGCTGCCATTTGCGAGGACGGGCGACGCTTGCCCGCCAGTTACGTGAATTTTCTGATCATTAACGGTGCGGTACTGCTGCCGGTGTATGCCGATGAATGTTTTGACCCGGTGGCGATTGAGCAAATGCAAGCCGCGTTCCCACGCCATGACATTATCCCGATTGATTGCCGCGCCTTGATTGCCCAGAACGGCAGTCTCCATTGCGTTACCATGCAAATTCCCTACGAGGTTGTCACCGTATGAGCCGTCACTTGAAAGTTGCTGTTGTCCAGCATAGCAATACAGCGGATTACGCCGCTAATCTCGCCCTCAGCATCGCCGGTATTCGCCGTGCCGCCGCCCAAGGCGCACAACTGGTGATGTTGCAGGAACTGCATACCGGCCTGTATTTTTGCCAGATCGAAGACACCGATTTCTTTGACCTTGCCGAAACCATCCCCGGTGCCAGCACTGATACCTTGGGCAAACTCGCCGCCGAACTAGGTATCGTGATTGTTTGTTCCCTGTTTGAAAAACGCGCTACCGGGCTGTATCACAATACTGCTGTGGTACTGGATACTGATGGCAGTATCGCCGGTAAATACCGCAAAATGCACATCCCCGACGACCCAGGCTATTACGAAAAGTTTTACTTCACCCCCGGCGACCTCGGTTTCACCCCGATCAAAACTAGCTTAGCAACCCTCGGCGTGCTGGTGTGTTGGGATCAGTGGTATCCCGAAGCGGCACGGCTGATGGCGTTGGCAGGTGCTGAATTACTGCTATACCCCACCGCGATTGGCTGGAACCCGCAGGATACGCCGGAAGAACAAGCCCGCCAGCGTGAAGCGTGGATCACCATCCAACGTTCCCACGCGGTTGCCAATAACATTCCGGTATTGAGCGCTAACCGCATCGGTTTTGAAGGCGACCCCAGCGAGCAAACCGCCGGAAGCCAGTTTTGGGGTTCCAGCATGATCGTGGGCTGGCAAGGCGAATTACTCGCACAAGCCGATACCAGCAGCAGCACCGAACTGGTCGTGGAACTGGATTTGGATCGCACCGAACAAGTACGGCGCTGGTGGCCTTACCTGCGCGACCGCCGTATTGATGCCTATGAAGATTTGGTAAAACGCTACCGCGATTAGGCATTTATCAAATTTCTTTGATAAAAAATAAGTTTTCTCTTGAAAATGTGAACCTGCTCACAGTATAGATACACTAATGCGCACAATAATAAGATCTATGATATTTGAGCAGATTCCAACAATAAATCAAGAGGGAAATACTTATGTTGCGTCAAACACAGAGAGCGGGCTTATTACTCATCATCCTTTCGCTGATGGCTAACCCTGTTAATGCCCAATGGAAACACCAGCCAATGGCCTATGCAGGTAGCTCATTTAAAGGGCAGTCGGATATTCAGAACCTTGAAAAAGGATTGCCCGCACCTTACGCACAAATACAGTACCTACTCGGTCATAGGCTCTACGGCTACTTACTAAAAAATGATGAATTTATCGTACTTCAAGATTTGGTCATCACCCATCTAGAAAAGCATTACCCTGTCTATTCTACGAAATGAAGAGGACGTGCATGAACACGCCCTCCTCATACCTGCTTTAGACTGAGGCTATCCGCCCCAACGCATTTTCGAGATTTGCCATGCTGGTGGCGAAAGAAATGCGGATGTGACCTTCCAGACCAAACGCAGAGCCAGGTACCACGGCCACTCCGGTTTTGTCCAGCAGGTAGCTAGCAAGCGCTGCGTCATTTTCCAGACCCAGACGCTTGATCATGCCTTCCACATTCGGGAAGCTGTAGAACGTACCATCGGCGGGCAAACATTCCACACCCTCCATCGCGTTGAAGGCATCCAGCACAAAGGCATGGCGCTGTTCAAATGCACTCACCATCGTCTGGATAAAGCTTTGATCGCCATCCAACGCTATGGCTGCTGCGTATTGCGAGATAGACGTTGGGTTGGAAGTGCTTTGCGACTGAATGATATTCATCGCCTGAATCAGCTTTTCTGGGCCGCCCGCGTAACCAATCCGCCACCCTGTCATGGAGTAGGCTTTGGAAACACCGTTCAATACAATGGTGCGCTCATACAAATCCGGGCAAGCATCCAGAATATTGACGAACTTGCGCCCCTCAAACAAGACGTGCTCGTACATGTCATCGGTGGCAATCAAGACCTGCGGGTAGCGGCGCAAGACTTCACCCAATGCAACCAACTCTTCCAGTGTGTAAGCCACACCGGTCGGGTTGGACGGGCTATTGATGACAAACAAACGGGTTTTTGAGGTAATCGCCGCTTCCAGCTTGGCAGGAGACAATTTGAAATGCTCCGCTTGGCCAGCGGCCACAATCACGGGTACGCCATCTGCCAGCAGCACCATGTCTGGGTAAGATACCCAGTAGGGTGCGGGAATAATCACTTCATCGCCTGCATCCAGCAATGCTTGACACAGGTTATAAAAACTCTGTTTGCCACCACATGACACCAGAATCTGTTTCGGCGTGAAATCCAAGCCGTTGTCACGCTTAAACTTACGGATGATGGCCTGTTTGAGTGCCGGTGTGCCGTCTACTGCCGTGTAGCGGGTTTCACCTTTTTGGATAGCTTCGATACCGGCCTGTTTAATGTAATCAGGGGTATCAAAATCGGGTTCACCCGCGCCTAAACCAATGATGTCGCGGCCTGATGCTTTAAGTTGAGCTGCCAATGCCGTGATGGCAAGCGTAGGCGAAGGCTTGACGCGCCCAACGCGCTGTGAAAGTTGTATATTCACTGAAACCAACCGTGTTTTTACGTATTATCCATAAACCCGGCAAGCCTTCTTGGTTGCCGTACCTGTGCACCTTTTTTAGGGTGAGTAATGTTACTGCATTATAAACGTGCCAGCAATTCAGGATCTGGATAACCATCCACAGGCAAACCCAGTTTTTGCTGCACTTGCCGGACTGCTTGACGGGTTTCTTCACCAATAATCCCATCAACCTTGGAAATACCTAAACCCTGCACTTGTAGCTTACTCTGTAATTGCTTGGTTTGTTCCACTGACAGCACAGGTACTGGCGCATTACCTTTGCGCATTGCACCAGCACCCGCTAGGCGGGTAGCAAAATAGGCAGCGGTGGCGGAGTAGACGGTGGAGTCATTCCATTGCAGGAACACATCAAAATTTGGATAGGTGAGGAATGCAGGGCCATTTCTGCCCATCGGCAACAATAAGGCCGCCGAGCCATTGCCACTGAGCGGGCTACCGTCGGCATCGCGAACACCTTGGCTTGCCCATTCTTCCACTGCTAATTTGTTGCCGGGGCGAGCCTGTGACCAGTCCATCTTCGCGGGCACTTTGACTTCTTGCAGCCACGGTTCGCCTGAACGCCAACCACTGGATTTCAGCATGTTCGCACCGGAAGCCAACGCATCAGCACTGGAATGGATTAATTCACGATGTCCATTTCCGTCAAAATCCACCGCGTAACGGTCGTAACTGGAGGCCATAAATTGTAACTGCCCGATTTCACCTGCCCATGCTCCCCGCATTTTGGCAGGTTTCAAGTCACCTTTTTGTACCAATTGCAGCGCCCCCAGCAGTTCCGGGCGGAATTGTTCCGGGCGGCGGCAGTCATGTGCCAACGTCACCAAGGAACGTAGTGTTGAAAAGTCGCCGGTTACAGCACCAAAGTCGGTTTCCAGCCCCCACAATGCGGTTAGGACAGGTGCTGGCACACCGTAGCTTTCCTCAATTCGCTTGAAGAGAGCAGCCTGATTTTTTAATTTTGCTTTGCCGAGTGCCAGCCGATTACCACTGACTTTCTTATTGGCAAAACTCATGAAGTCTTGTGCGAATACTTGCTGGGAACGGTCACGTTTAATCACGGCTGGATCAGGCGTCAAGCCAGCTAGGGTGCTATCCCACACATTCGGTTTGATACCAGCAGCAATAGCCTCGGTTTTGAGCTCTTGTAACCAGTCACTAAAATTGGGAGACGTACACTCCGCTTGCGCGAGTGAACCAGAGAGCAGGCTTACACCTAAAAAAACCACTTTCAGATAATGCATAATGCTGTTTATTTCCCGTTAAATCTGATTAGGCCAAATATTATAACGTTTTTACGCTAATTGTATTAAACAAGTACTGGAAGGACTCCGCAGAGTTGTGTAAGATTGCACCCCTACCCGCTCCCTCCCTGCCCGGATGGCGAAATTGGTAGACGCAAGGGACTTAAAATCCCTCGGTGGCGACACCGTGCCGGTTCGATTCCGGCTCCGGGCACCAATAAAATCAATAGCTTATCCTTACGACCCGTCCTTAGAATCCTGGATTTTAGGAAAAAGAATCGGGGGTTTAGGAAAATGATGGTGGCTAACGCACCTAAAACGACGCCGCCATGCAGGCTCAGACTTCCCATATCAACGCTGTAACCGACCTTACTGATGATCATCATTTCATCAAAATAGACGCTGTTCTATACCGTCACTGAAGAAATCAGGCAGCCATCATGATTAAATATCAAACACATCATCATTACTCTGTTTAAGCACGCTAGCCGCTCAGATCGCGCTTGTTCATCTACACAGAATGACTGGCTGATTTCTTGCCCCCTTATTGACTCTTGCCAACAAACTCCTAGACTGGACAATAAGTCTGACTTTCCAACTTTCAAACGTTTAGGTGATACCCATGACTTATGTTCAGGTGAAACACAAATATCAGGTGACAATTCCCGCCGCCCTGCGTAAACGCCTTAACCTGCACGAAGGCGATATGTTGGAAGTACGGGAACAGGATGGCTTGCTAGTGTTAGTTCCTCAAACGGTGAGTCAACGCCCGGCGGTGCAACCCCGCAGCCCCTTGTTGGCAATGATTGGGGCGAACAAGGGTAGCAACCTGTACCAATCCGCACAGGATGCCGATAATTTTATCCGCAAGTTGAGGGATGAATGGAACTGAGCAGCATCGGCAAGGGCATTTTTTATCTGGATGCCAATGCGTTTATTTACGCGCTGGAAGCACACCCCGAATTTGTCGGGCAGGTGACAGCGTTGTTTGAAGTGATTGCAGCGACAGGCAGTACCAGTGTCACCAGTGAGCTGACTTTAGCAGAGTGTTTGGTCAAACCGTTCGAGAAGCAGGATGTCGGGTCACAGATGCAATATGAACGGCACATCAGCCCGTCTGAGGCTTTGCTGGTCATTCCGGTTTCACGCCAAATCCTCAAAGATGCGGCGCAACTGCGGGCGTTTTTCAAAAACAAGTGCCGGATACCATCCATCTGATCACTGCACTCAGCAACGGCTGCACCCATTTCGTTACCAATGACGAGCGCATCAAATTCCCGCCACACATCACACCGATTATTATCAGCAAGCTAATCCCTTAAAGAAGCCGTTCGAGCCTTGCCTGCACGGTATCGCGTATGGCGTCTTGACCAGACACCCTGTTTATCCGCTCCCTGATCAGATTGGCATCCACAATACCGCTACGAATGGCTGTCGCCACAAAGTCCATGTCTTTTTCCCGCCCAGCATAAAGTTTGCTGACCATCAGATCATGTGGCTCCAGAAACAAGCCGACAACATTATTGGTATTCGTGTTAGCAATCCTGATCAGACGGCTTTCCCAGCCTTCGGGGAGTATGGCTGTGGTCTTGTCAACACCGTCAGCGTAGTACCCAAATGTTTCGTCGAAGGGAGACAATTCACCCAACACACCGTCAATCAGGTCGGCACGCTCAGGGTACTGGACGGGGATCAAATCTGCTTCGCGTGATTGCAAAAGGGCATCTGGGGCTTCTGGGTAGCTACCAAGGATCGACTGGCTACCAATGACAATGATTTCATTGCTCTGTGTGATTGCACCCGCTGCTCTGATCAAGTGTTCGATTTCATAACGTTTCATGGGTGTTCTTGAATTCGCGTAGGATTTCCCAGCGTTCGTGGGCAGAAAGGCATCCAGCAAAAGGAGAATTCGAGCGTGCCAGCACTGCGCTTTCGTCGTGGGAATCCAGAATGTTGATGATGTCTGTCACTGGTAAAGAAAGCTTTTGCTCCCAATCGGTGTAAGCCTGCCAATTACCATTGTTGGCGCGGTAACGCTGCAAATTGGCGCGGGCGATCCCCACCACCTGCTCTGGGTCAGCTTGCAATTTTTCGATGACCCGCTGATGAAGCTGGTAAATGCGTTGTTCGATAAGGGTTTGCTTGTTCATTTGGCACAGAACGACAGGCTGAAAACATCAAAATACAGCGAAGGACAACAACTTGCAAGCCTCCATATTCCGAAGCATCCTCTCAGCCCCAACCTCAAGACGATACTCTTCTAAATCAGGCTACCGCTTAAACAATAGAGCTTTGCATAACGTGAAACAAGAGTATCGTCTTGAGGTCAACAAAAAATTCATAGGAATTTTTTATTGACCCCGCTATATTGAAGACCCTACATTGCAGGCGAAAACACCTGTTGGTTCTTCAACACGCCAAAGCAAATATGCACCAGCTTACGCATGGCAGCCGTCATTGCTGCCCGTTGATGCTTCTTTTGATCCAGTAGTTTTTTGTAGAATTTCTGGATAACCGGGTTATGGGTAATCGCTGCCACCACGGGCATGAACAGTTTGCCCCGCAGTTTGGGGTCGCCCCGGCGTGAAAGGCGTGGGCGCTTGCGGACTGTAGTCCCAGAGGTATGTTCCACGGGTATCAGACCCACAAAAGCCGCCACTTCGGAGGCTTTATGGAAGTCCCGACTGCGAATAAGTGCGATCATCCGTTGGGCGCTGAGCGAGCCGATACCGGGGATCGTTTCCAGCAGTTTCTGGTCGTTTTTAAGCCCAGGGTAACGCCCGATATGGTCGTCGATCTGCTGCCGGAGTTGCTTGATAGACTCTTCCAGATAGGCAATAGAGGCTTCTAGGGATTTCTTGACAGTGACTGAATACTGCGTCTGCATCTGCAAGGTGTCCAGCCGGTTCTTTTCTTGCTGCAAGCTATCCTGCAACGTATCAAGACGCCCTAACAGGGCGTGTAAGTGACGGATTTCCAAAGGGGCGGGTTGCCAAACCCGTGGATTCCTCTCCCACCCGTAACGCGCCAGCATCACGCTATCCTTGCAGTCGTTTTTCGACAAGCTGCCAAGGCTTGCCGCAAAGTCATTCATCTGTTTCGGGTTTACTAGGCAAACCTGACAGCCGTGCTCATGCAAGTACAACGCAACACCTTCGTGATAGACATTGGTTGGCTCCAGCGTAATCCGCAACTTCCCAGCCGTCACACCCGTATTTTTCAGCAGCCAATCCAGCAGTTCCTCATGCCCTTTGGGGGTGTTCGGCAGGCTCTTGGGTTTCACTTGCAAGGGCTGCAACTGGCGCAACCAAGCAATTTGCAGCTTGTCTTTCGCCACATCTATGCCGATGGATACAACAGTGTCTGTCATGGGACTACTCCTTGTGGTTGACGCTATCCTGATCAAAAAGCGGTTTGCTCATGCAATCTTATTGTGCAATCTTTCAGCGGCTTCCCTTGTAGAATACAGCCTCAACCCGTGCTATTTTTAGCGATGGGTGGACTCAAGTATCGTCCAGCCTGATCTCCTGAAAAATGGAAGGTCGGTTCCTCTTCTCACAGGCTCGAAGCCTCGGATTAAGACCAACTCTGACCTTCCGACTGCGCAACTTCTTCCGCTCTTTAACAGTTTAGCTTATCGGAAATTCTATGCTTTAAAGATACAAGGCGTTAAGACAGAATCTTAGTATGTTTTTACTTGATCCTCCCCAGTTTGAATGGCAGCCTGATTTAGAAGGCGTTAAAACGTTTCATAATTCCGATCTGCAAAAACACTGCCAGTTTGAATGGCAGCCTGATTTAGAAGGCGTTAAAACGGTATGAACTGAGCTATACCCTCGGCAGTAGATGTTTGAATAGCAGCCTGTTTGAGAAGGCGTTAAAACGTGGGGGTTTTGAGCGGAGGCGATCACAAGCACAATCGCGTTATCAGTTCAAGTTTTTGCCACCACACCGTGTTAAGTGCGAACGCTCAAACGTGCTTGACGGTTAGCCCTTGGCTATCATGCTGCGGTTATCCTGAACCCGGAATACAGCCGCAACGTGACCATCACTGACATTAACGCCCCATCCACCATCGCCGGGTTTCATGGGTAAGGTCATGTTGTCCCGCCTGTCTGGGTTGTTTCGTAGCCATCCACCACCGGCTGAACAACCCGCCATCCCAGCCTTGCCCGCTGGCATTTGGCCTGTGCTCCCTGCCGCGCAATTACTGCAACCCCATGCCCAACGGCTGGCACGCATCCGCGCTTTAGCGGCTGTTTCCGACGACTACTGGCACAATCTCTACCAACCCCTACTCGACAACTTCGCCGCCTTCGTCCAGCAAACCCCGGCTTCCGAAGCCCACCACCATTGCTGCCAAGGCGGGATGCTCACCCACAGCCTGCAAGTGATGAAACTGGCGCTGGAATCCCGCAAGGGCAAAATGCTGCCCCCCGGTGCGGCTGCCGAAGACGTAAACCAACAACAACACGCCTGGACGTATGCCATCGCCAGCGCCGCCTTGCTGCACGACGTGGGCAAGCCATGCAGTGACCAAAAGCTGCGCCTATACAACGCCGCAGGCCAAGACTGCCTCACCTACTGGCAACCCCTCCACGGTGCATTACAGTCTGGCTATTACCGTGTCGAATTTGTGCGTGAGCGCCAATACCGTACCCACGAACTGCTACCGCCACTTTTGGCACGCCAACTGACCCCAGCGGCGGCACTGTCATGGCTGCAACAGGATTTCCCCGGCGTGTTCAAGGCATGGCTGGGCTACCTCTCCGGGCAGGACGAAGTCGCCGGTATCGTGGGGCAAATGGTCACGGAAGCCGACAGGCAATCGGTGGCCGATGACCTTTCCGGCGGGCAACCCATCCACACCCAACAGATACCCGCCGCCAAAGCCAAACCCCTGTCGCAGCGTCTGCTCACTGGCCTACGCTTTCTGCTGGACGAACAGCAATTGCCTCTCAACCGCAAAGGCGCTGCCGGGTTCTTCGACGGCGAAGCCCTATGGCTGGTCAGCAAACGGGTACTGGATGAATTGCGCAATCATCTGGAAAAGGAAGGTCAAACCGGTATCCCCACCCGCAATGATCGGCTGATGGACGAGCTGCAACAGCACAATATCCTCACCCCCACCGCTGCCGGGCAAGCCATCTGGAATGCCGAAATCCGCATCGGCGACTGGGTGCAAAGCCTCACCCTGCTACAGATTCCGGCTGTGCTGTTGTGGGCGGATGCCAGCCATTACCCCGAACGGTTGGTGGGTAGCATTACCCCGGCTGGGCAGAGGGTAGAAGAAACCCCTCCTAACCTCCCCTTGTCAGGGGAGGGACAAGAAGAAGATACCATTGCCATCCCTCTTGACTCCTCCCCTGACAAGGGGAGGCCGGGAGGGGTTTCTTCCTACCCGGAAACCGTAGCACCAGCGCCACCCTCCCCCACACCAGACACCGACGATGCAGGGCAACACTTCCTGCATTGGCTCACCACCGGCCTGCGCACTGGCAAACACAAACTCAACACCGCCGATGCCCGCCTGCATGTGGTGCGCGAAGGCTTGCTGCTGGTCAGCCCCGCCATCTTCAAGGACTACGATTTGGGCAACTGGGAATACGTGCAAAAACGTTTCAGCAAACTCGGCCTGCACCGCAAACAGGGCAACACCAATATCTGGCGCTATCAGGTCAGCGGGCAAAAGAAACGCGGCGTGGTGCAGGGCATGTTACTGCCCGACCCGATCAACGTATTGGGGCTGGGCTACCTGCCCTCCCCCAACAAGGCGTTGTCATTGCCAGAAACGGAAAATAGCCGTAACACGGGGGATTCATGAGCAAGCGCATCTTCGACAACCGCCTGCGCCCGGCACTGGAACTGTGGGTGGCGGTCATCCTGCTGGTACTCGCAAGTGTCCTGATTCTGTACGCCCCACGCTTGTCGCCGTTGCTGCCGGAACTCGCCATCTGGTCGGCATTGCTCCTTATCCCACTGGCACTGTACCGCTTCTATCAGGGCTGGCACATCCTGCAATACCGCAGCAACCTCAAACGCCTGCCCACTTACGGGCTGGATGCGGACGCCATCCCCCTGTCACGCCACAAGCTATTTCTGGGCAAAGGTTTCCAGTGGACGCAAACCCACAGCCAGCGGCTGGTGGAAGCCCGTTCGCCAGATGGGCGTGTCTGGATACAACCCGGCAAGCTGTACCAATGGGCGCGGGAACTCGAAATCCGCCACGAACACAACCCCGGTATGCAGTGGCTGCTCAACCTGACCCGCTCCCCAGCCGGGTGGAATGTACTCAAACCCCTGCCCCCGGTGGGTGGCGACCCTGCCTTGCACGGTGTCGGCGTGGAAGACGAACGCGACATCTGGATCGACCTCGGCGACCGTGTGGCACACACACTGGTATTGGGAACCACCCGCGTAGGCAAAACCCGCCTCGCAGAATTGCTGGTGACACAAGACATCCGCCGGGGTGAAATCGTGGTGGTATTCGACCCCAAGGGCGACACCGAACTGCTGGCGCGGATGTGGGCGGAATGCAAACGTGCAGGGCGGCTGGAACAATTCCACATCTTCCACCTCGGCTTCCCCGACATTTCCGAACGCTACAACCCGGTGGGCAGTTTCGGGCGGATTACCGAAGTCGCCTCACGGATTGCCGGGCAACTCCCCGGTTCCGGCAACTCTGCCACCTTCAAGGAATTCGCCTGGCGTTTCACCAATATCGTCTCTAACGCGCTGGTGGCACTGGGACGGCGACCGGATTACACCGCCATTGCCCGCTATGTCACCAATATCGAGCCGCTGATGATGGAGTATTACGCCTTCTGGTTTGACCGCGAAGGCATTGAAAACTGGCGCGAACAGGTCAATACCATCGCCCAGAATATTGACCCTAAAACCCTGACGATGGCGCTCAAAAGCCGCGACTTCAAAGCCATTGCCTACACCCAGTTGGCCAAAAGCCGCGACCTGTATGACCCGGTGGCGGATGGGCTGCGGTCAGCCTTCGAGTACGACAAGACCTATTTCGACAAGCTCACCGCCTCACTGTTACCTTTGCTGGAAAAGCTCACCTCCGGCAAGTCTGGTGAACTGCTCGCCCCGGATTATGCTGACCGCCATGACCCACGCCCGATCCTCGACTGGATGGAAGTGATCCGCGCAAAAGGCGTGGTCTACGTCGGGCTGGATGCGCTCTCGGATGCGGAAGTCGCCGGTGCAGTGGGCAATTCCATGTTCGCTGACCTCACCTCCATTGCGGGGCAGCTCTACAAACACGGCGATAACCTGGGTTTACCGGAAATGCCGGGGCATCGGCGGGCGAAAATCGCCATCCATGCCGACGAATTCAACGAACTGGTGGGCAATGAGTTTATCCCGTTGCTCAACAAGGCGGGGGGTTCTGGGGTACAGGTCACGGCTTATACCCAGACGGCTTCTGACATCGAAGCGGGAATTGGTGAAAAACCCAAAGCGGGGCAAATCGTCGGCAACCTCAATACCCTGATCATGCTGCGGGTGAAAAACGAAGAAACCGCTACGGTGCTGACTGATCAGTTGGCAAAGGTGCGCATCTACACCAAGACCGCGCAATCCGCCGCTACGGACAATAACGACCCAGATTCCAGCGTGGATTTCACTGCCAGCAATTCCGACCGCATCACCGAAGCCGAGGCCGACATCCTTACCCCGGCGGATTTAGTACAGCTCCCCAAGGGGCAAGCCTTTGCCTTGCTGGATGGTGGCAAGCTGTTCAAGCTGCGCTTGCCGTTGGCGGGTGCTGACCCGCTGTTGCCCAAGGATATGCAAGCCATTATCCGCTGGGTTAAGGAAACCCGTGGGGAGGACGCCTGATGGAAAAGGTCACGGGGACGCTGTGGTACGTGAAATGGTTTGCGATAGTCTTCCTGCTGGCCTTGGCGGTGGACATGGTGTATGTGTTCTGGCCTTGGCCTGCGGTACGGGGAGTGGCGGTGTTCCAGCATAATCTAGCGGTGGAAAGCCAGCTCATTGCCGAGTTGTCGAATCCACCGGGGCTGGCCTTCATCAAGACGGTGCAGGCATGGGTGTACCAACCCACTTTCGTCTGGTCAGGCTTGCATGATTTTCTGGTGTTGGGTGCAGAGCCAACAGCGACGGTGATTACTGGGAGTGACCGCGATTTGGGGCAAGGGTTGGCACACGGTTTCTGGCAACAGCTACAAACGGCTTATATCGGCGTATTGCTGTTTGCCCAACGGCTGGCGGTGCTGGCACTGTCTGCACCGCTGTTTGGGGTGGTGATGTTGGCGGCGGCGACCGATGGCTTGCTGGGCTGGTATAAGCGCCGTACCAGTGTTGGGCGCGAATCCGGGCTGATTTACCATATTGCCAAACACGGTTTCAATAACACCTTGCGCGGCGTTTGGGTGCTGTACCTGTTGCCGCCCATCGTGATTGATCCGCGTTGGGTGATCCCCCCTGCCCTGTTATTGGTGGCACTGGCAACCCGCTTGACAGTCGGCTATTTCAAAAAGTACCTGTAGATGAAGCACTATCTGGGGAAGTCTGAATACCACTTGCGCCAAAAGCAGCAGGATTACCCGGTCCACTACGAGCCGGACAAGCTGATCAATGCGCATTTGCTGGTCTGCGGCATGAGCGGCACGGGTAAATCCTTCCAGTCCAGCCGCCTGTTGGGCAGTGCCGCACAGGCTGGCATTGAGGTGGATGTGTTTGATGTACATGACGAGTTGGAACGCATCCCCGGCGCCACCGCTTGCCGTTATTCGCAAGCCACCGGCTACGGCTATAACCCGCTGGAACTGGATACCGACCCACACACGGGCGGGGTCAACCGCCAAACCGACTATCTGGTGGGCTTGCTGCGGGAGGCGTCCCCGCAACTGGGGGTGAGGCAGGAAATGGTGCTGCGCAACCTGTTGCTGGACACTTATGCTCTGGCGGGCATTTACCCCGACAACCCGAATACGTGGCAGCGGGACAGCATCACCGAAGCCCAACGCAAACAACTCACCGATGCCCGTAACTGGCAAGCCCTGAAGCAGTATTACCCGACTTTGGATGACCTCAAAAGCTACGGGCGACGCAAACTCACCGCACTGAGTATTGGTGGTGATAACCCGTGCATCAGTGCGCTGGAACAGCTTACCCGCCAGTACAAACGCCTCACTACCTTGCAAGGCAAATACGCCAAAGCCAGCAGTGACGAGGAACTGGACAAGCTGGAGAAACAGGTCAATACCAGCAAAGAACATTGCACCAGCAGCTATGCCGAGTTCATTGCCGCCATGCAGACCGGGCGGGAGCTGGAGGATATGCTCAAATATGATTCGGCGGATACCTTAGCCAGCGTGTTGCAACGGCTGGAACTGCTCAATTCGGCGGGGATATTCCGCGCCAACCCGCCACCGTTTGGCAACGCCCCAGCACGGGTACACCAGATCAAGTCATTGACCACGGAACAGCAAATCCTGTTTGTGAAGTTGCGGCTGCGTGCCATCTTTGAGCGCCACAAACAAGCCGGGGCAACCCGCAGTGGCACGGAATTGCGCCACGTCATTTTTCTGGATGAGGCACACAAGTTTTTCAGCAAGGATGACGATGACATCATCAATGTGATTGCGCGGGAAGCGCGTAAATTTGGGATTGGCTTGTGGTGTGCCAGCCAAAGCCCGACGGATTTCCCGGATAGTTTTCTGACCAACGTGGGGGCTACGCTGATTCTGGGGTTGCATGGTAGCCATTGGCAGCGGGCTACTTCCAAGTTGCGCATCAGTGTGGAGACGCTGAAGCATATCAGGCCGAAGCAGGTGGTGGCGGTGCAGTTGAGGAAGGATGGGATGGCTGATCCACCATTTGGGAATGTGATAGTGAGCAATTGAAAGCAGAACTACCGTCGTACAAACGGAATCAGCCTGCCTGAAGAACCCACCCGCATCTCAACAAACTCCCCCTTCTTTTCCGGGCCGTAACTGACATGCACGGGTTTATCGCTGCCGTAAAAATACAGCCGGTCAAACGGGGTGTTCTCCGCTAACCATTCCGCCACTTCCAGCATATCTTCATCGTCAACAATGAAATCGACGGCTGCACCTAAACGAGGGCAAATAGGGTTGCCTAAACGGTTCAATTCATAGGCGGCGTGTTGATCCAATTTTGGAGCAATGCAACCCGGAATTTCCTTTGCCAAGGCAGCAGAGCAGAAACCGTAAGTGAGGCGGATCATGCCGAAGTAATCAATCACTGGCTCAAGGATTTCCGTTACCAAATCATGGAGTGCGGTATAGCTGTCAGGCTGCTGGGGCAGATTGCTCATTCTGGTACGTTGCCAGGTTTCACCACATTCAATCAGAGAGCGATAAGTGAAATGCTGCCCACAGGATTCATCCAGCTCAGGAATCCGGCGACTGCGGATTAATTGCAGCCCGTCAATTTCCCAACGTACCGCTGACAGCTTTTCGCGGAAGATGTGTGGTCTTGGGCCGTAACCGGCAAAGTTGAACAAGCCTAACGCCTGAAGCTTTTCATCAAACTCAAGCTGTTCGGCATAGCCGGGTAAATCTTCATTCAGGTAACGTGACTTCAAATACAAATAGGTCGGTTCATAGTCTTCACCGTAGCTGAAGTAGTCGAAATCCAGCGTCCTGAACTTTATTTTCACGCGCTCCAGTAATCGCGGTATGGCACTCCCGCTAAAATCGTCATAACGCATCAGGCTGAGCTTGCCGCTTTCAATGTGTATTTTGACCAAATCAGCTTGGGAAATATCGCCGTACAAAATAACTGCACAGCCAATGTAAGTACGCAACAAGGGTGACAAGCGTTCAACTTGGTCACTGGGCAAAGATAAGGCGTGTTCCTCATCGTAGTAGCCGATACCCTGTTCGGCAGCCGCTTGGCAATCTGCCTCGATAGCTTTGCTGTTGCCCAATTGGAATAACAACGCCCGGCCTTGCTCCAACGCCTGAAGGTAGTTGCCGAAAAACGCCTTAATATCAAGCTGGAGAGTAGCATCCAGTCGGCTGTAAGGCTTCCGGTGGCTAAAGGTGTACAACGCAAAGTAAACCAGCAGGTCATTCATGCGGTTCTGGCGGGCGCGGGCTAACAAGTCAGCATCCGTCTCGCTGACCACAAAGTGCAATGCCTTGGTCACTGAGCCGAATGAGTGGGTCAGTTCAACCAAATCATCCACTTCGCTCTTGTGGGGTTGACGCCCTAAGAGTAACCAGCGGTTACGTAATGGCTCAATAGCTTCCAGCCTAGCCTGATATTTCTGATCTCGAACTGAAATGCGTGGTTCTGGTGCCGGTCTTTGGGTGAGACGTAATAGGTTAGCCCGACTACGTTGCCGCCCCAACAAGAAACGCTGTTCTGCTTCACTATCCCGGAAAATAAAGAAAATCCCCGGCCCGATAGGGATCGCATCAGCGGACAGTATCTCGTCAAGGAATGCCTTTAATTCACCTTGCGTGTAGTATTTCTGGAAGGTATTGCGGGCAGTCAGTACCCCGTCTTGGTACTGCTGGCCTTTGAAGGAATTCTGGTTATAGAGCATTGCCGAGACGACCAGCAATTCCTCTGCAAGCGCAAATGCACCCGCCAAGGCATCAGCACGTTCCTCAATATTTTCGATGACATTGATCACGAAGCCCAGATTGACAATCGGTGCCGTTTTCTTGGGTTGGTCTGGAGCGAAATGCGGATCCCACCCCGCTACATCAAGCTGATTGGCAAGCAGGTTGCGTACATCGTCACCTTTACCACAGCCGTAATCGAAGATGGACTTCTGCCCATCCAGAAACCCGAAACGGGCAAGTGCCTGCATGGGGGCTGACAGGTTGTAACGGGTTAAGGCGGTGCGATGCCGCATGACAGTTTGTTCGGCTTCGGCGGCAACATCATGATGCCCATCATCAGTATTCGCTTCATTGCCAATGGGCAGGAGCTGATGCCCATCCAGAAAGTAGCCACGCGCCTCAATCAAAGCATTCCATGCCAGCCGAAAACCGATGGTACGGCTGTTTTCAAACAAACCCAGTTGTTCAGCGCTGGTAGTTAATGCTCGATATTCCGGGATGCGCGGATGGTCAGACGGAAGAAATAGCTCTTTGCGATGTAGAATGGGGGGATTGAGCGATTCCGCATAGCTGCGTCGTTTTACGGTTTTCGTGACTAAATCCACTCCCCAGCTCCAGCTTAATGCCGGGAATGGGTCATCGAAAAAACCGGGGTAATGCAGCAATGAGACTGAATCTTCGGTTTGGGCAAACTTGATGATATTGAAGTCTTGCCCCGCCATCACCCCGGCAATGCTCTCTGCCTCAGCCACAAGTTGCTGGACAGAGGGTGGTTGCGAAGCCGTCAAGGAATAATGCCAATAGGTATGGATACCAACCTGTTTACCCACTATAGCCTGACGTGACTGGCTTTCCGCATCAGGCATCCTGCTGCTCCATCAGGCGTTGCGAAAGCAGTAGGACTAATTTGCGTTGTGATTTCACGGGAAGCCTCTCAATACGTGCAATGATTTCCTCCATCCCCATCTGATCAAGATGTGCGGTCAGTTGAGTTTCAATAGGCTGCAATACGGACAATTCATCTGGCTTGGCATCATCCGGTGGGTTACGTAACGATTTTAACCACCGCTCAGTTTCAGGTCTGGACAAAGACTCAATATTTTGCAAATTCAGAAACTGTGCAAGCCAAACCTTTACCTGCTTGCTGCGGACATCCTCTTCCAGTTCAGTGCGACGTTGGCTAACCAAATGGAGTATTTCGTCGACTTTTTCCTGATCTTTTTCCGCTAAGTAACCTGGCGTGGCTTGAAGCTCCCTTTCAAGGTTAGCACAATGGTTTCTATCCAGATCGGCAACCTGCGCTAATAAATCCAGCCGGGGGGCAAGCCAATCTGCTGAACGCTTGCGTGCAATCTCAATACGTTCGGTAGCAAGAGCCTGATACAGTGCTGCCATCTCCCATGCTGGCTCAATTTCTTGTTCTTGCAGGTAAGCATCAAGTTCTGCCAATTGCCCCTGTGTCTGGTGCTGTAGTAATGCTTCCAGACGCTCCACACTGACATCCTGAGATTCCCAAGCAGATACATCGGCACGAATACGTTCCAGTTGCGCTTTCAGGTCTTGTACTTCCTGTGCATCCGGCGTTCCCACAAAGATGTTCTGCAAACGCTTCACCCGAACCAGTGTTTCTTCTAATTCAGACTGACTGGTGATGGATTGCGCAAAGATTTTCCCAAAGGCATCAGTATGTCGGCGTACTGCTTCCCGTAGTCGTGCTTGACGGTCTTGGATTGCTGTCACTCGCGAATTGATTTCATCTTGTTTGAGGAGTGGATAGGTTTGGCGAATACCTTCAATCAATGCCTCACCCGTCGCTATGTCATCACGTAATGTGCGTACTGGTGTTGAGTCGGTTGGGTCTGGTTGGAGAGGATAATCATTGCTCCGATCAAGGATAGCCCGGTGTTTCTCCCGCTCTTCGATTTGGGCAACACTTTCCCGTGCCAAGTTTTCGAGTTTTTGAGATTCGGCAGCAAAACCCAGTTTTTTAAGGCTTGCCACAGCCTTTTCCATGTGTTGATTGTATTCACCAACCTGCATAATGCTGTTGCAGCCTTGCCGTGGAAGCCAAGTGGCAATCCGTTGGGCGACAAATTCTTTCACTAATGCCAACAGTGTCTGACTATCCTCATGCATTTTGGTAGGCCAACAGCCTTCTTCCACAAAAATAGCTTGTTGCCGTAGTAACTGGGAACCAACCTTTAATAAGTGCCCCACATTAGCTTGTCTTTCTGCGCGTTCGATGTCGCGTTCCCACTGATCCAGTTTTTTCTGTACATCGTGTACTTTTTCCAACACCTTATCTGCCCGATCAAGCAGAACACGGTAAAGTCCCTCCATTGATTCAGGCAAAGGTTCAACTTTTCGGGTTTTCTCGACTTCATCCATCAAATGAATGATGGCCTCATATTGCTGCTCTGCTTCCCATTGGTTCAACAGTTGCCGCCAACGCCCTGCTGCATCTGCTGAGAGGAAACGTACCGCACTTTTTCCGAGTACAGTCTGATCAAGGAAATGCTTACCTTTTTGGGCAGGAAATGCATCACTCAACCAATCACCCGCTGCCACCATCTGATGGTTGTATTCAATCCTGCGAGGCGGTGTTTCCAACCCTAGGAACAAGCCGAGCAACAATCCGGCAGAAGCGGCGTTCATGCCATAGGGAGGTGCAAGCAGTATCTGGAATGACTGCAATAAGGTTTGGCTGGGATTATCCTGGTGCAGCTTCACTAGGTGTTCATAAGCAACTTTGGCCTGTGGATTGGAGGGTTCTGCTAGTTGCCCCGATGTTCGCAAGCTACCCCAGCCTTGGTTAAGCAGTGTTGTTACTCTATTTTGCAACTTTTTGGGTTGTGCCTGTATCCATGCACCATTTACCTGTCGGGAAACCAGACTACGGGTCAATTGGGCACAATCCGTAGCGCCTGCACCGGCTGAACTCCCAAATCCATCAAACGGAAACGGCACTGTTTGTGGATAGACTGCCTCAAACACCGCTTCACCCACATGCTTCAAACGACCAGCGGGGATATTGGGAAATCCCGCAATCCAGAACAAACGCTGTTTGATGACATCCTGAACAGCTTCTTTAAGCGCCCGATCACTACGGTCTTTTTCTTCAGGGACAAAACGGCGGAAGCGTTCCTTGTCTGCCTCAGTAATTTTTTCATCAAACAAATAGAGTCGCCCGATGTGTTCCGCCAAACTCGCTGACGTATCACTCAACCCGATGATCCAAACCGGGGCTTTGCTTGAGGCGGCGTTTTTCAGTTCCTTTTGCAAAACGGCATTTACCTTGGCATCCAGTGCAGCCACATCCTCGTTAGGCTGAATGTAAAGATAAACAACATTGCCCTTCGGGTCTGTCGGCAACGATGCTTTTTTCCAATCTTGGAAAGCTCCCGCTACCACTTTATCTATATTTTGGCTGTGGGCAAGATGTGGTTTGAACTGCCAATCGGGTGTGGAAATCTGCTTGTGTTGTGCAAAATCAGGGACGGAAAGAATCATTTCCAAACTCATATCCAATGCACCACGCCGCATGAACAAATCGCGAATAATATCGCTATTAAGCTTGGCCTGTTGTTGCCGCAACCATTGTTGGAATTGCCCGCGTGTCGAAGCATCCGCAATCAGCTCATACTGCCCCAGATCACGGTTCCACTCGATAGCCCCCAACTCTTGGCTTAAACTGAGCAAAGCACGGTCAAGCTGTTGCAATGGCAGCGCACATGCTTCAGCTAATAGCCGGTTCATACGTTCCTGATCCAGCTTGCCGACACGCATCCTTTCCAGAATAGCCACCCCAGCCAATGCCAGGCGCTGGTCAGCCGTCAAATGTGCTTGAAACTTTTCCAGCAGCAATTGCAGTGTTTCTGCAACGACGCCACCTGTTTCACGCTCTGCGGCAATCATTTCCGGCAACATGCTTTGCAGCACCAGCTCAGCCGCACTGACCTGACGCAAGCGTCCTGCTGTCACTGCGTCTTCAGGTGCAATGCGTTCGACCATTTCCTTAATGAAGGTCAACGCCGAACGGGATTGCACGACATCCCGTTGACGGGTCAGGAACCATGTCGTCAATGGATGCAAAGGCCAGCAGCCTTGTGCAATCACACGGGAGAATTTTTCCGGGTCTGTCCAAACAGGAAAGCGTCCATAGCCAGGTAAGGCATGGCTCATTAGCTGCCTAGCCGTTTCATTGCTGCCTTGGGAGGCGGTATCCTGCCAAACCTCATCCAATACAGCCTGTTTTTTGCCAATCATGTGCGCAAACAGGGTTTCCAGATTGGTAGACAGATACCATTTCTGGGCAGAATCAAACCGGGTGATATAACGTTGCAATTGCCGCAAATCGGCACTGCCAAAGCGTTTCAAGTAGGCTTTCAGTTCATACTGAATAAAGCCGACAAAGCGAATCTTGTTGCTATTGTCCTGCACGCCCTGGAAGACTTGCTGTAAGGCTGCATCCCCAGCCAGCAAGGGCTTTTCTGCTGCATATTCCAGATAACGTCCAAACTCATCGAACATAATCACGACATTGGAAAAAGCACCTTCCGAGCCGCAGTACACTTCACACAAGGTATTCAACAATTCTTGGGCAGATTCCTGACCGACAACGGGTATATGTGAACCATTGGTCTCGCTGTACAGTTCATCAACGGCGGTGTAAACATCTTCATTATTATTGCGTAAATGGGCGTAAATGTCCTCTACACTCATTCCCGGCAAGCGTTCTGCAAAGCGGTTGGTACGGAAGGCGTAGTTGCGTTCGACAAACTGTTCCGCCAGTTGGAAGCGGGGTGATAACGCCAGAATCGCGCCGGTATCCACTCCATGCCGTTGTAGCTGGGCAAGGGTTGCCTGTGTGAGGGCATTGCCAAGATGAAAACCTGACATGCCATCCAGCGTGATGACTAAAGCCGGGCGATCCAAAGCATCAACAGCTTGCTGGACTTTCAGACCAAGCCCCTCATCTGCCTTGGTAATGTTGGCAATGACATGCTGTGCAGTAACTGAGGTTGGTTCAGCCAGCAAGGTTGCACAGGTCAACGCAAGGTGAGATTTACCAGAACCATAGCCCGCGACCACCAGCCAGTAAGGGTTATGTTCTTCTCCACGCAAGCCACCCTGAATGGAGCTAAGCAGCTCATGCACGAAACTGGCACTGTCTTTTAACCTGTAGCCACCTGCAATACCATCCGTTTCTGCATCGGCAGCACCATGATAACGCGGGCCATGAAACACGAAGGCGTTGGCAGCCTGTTTTGCCTGTTCAGGCCGATCACTAACCCAACGTAGTTGTACTGCGCCTTCAAAAAAGTTTTCGCTATGAAAACTAACCAAGTCCCCAATTTTCATGTCCCTGCCCCTGTTCAATCCTGTTTAAATAAGTTCGCTGTAGATATTGCTCACGACCTGCGCTGTCATCCCCAAACGCAGCAGCATTGCCGTGCCGGTATACCGATCCAGTTGTATCAAGCCCTTGTCGACCATCCATTCCAACCAACGGTTGATGGCTACATCGTCCCAGCCCATTAGCACGAAACAGCGGCTTTCCTCCGCCAATCGGTCTAGTTCTATCTGATTTTCATCCGCAAACAACTCATCCCAAACCAGATAAAGATAAGCCGCATAAACGGGGTAATAACTCCGCTCAGAGGGTGCGGAACAACGCTCAATAATGGCATCATCCCCGCTGCCTTGCTGACGCAAGGCAGTGATCATCCCCAGACAACTTTCTTCTAGATAAGTCCGTATCGCCACGCCCACCAGTGATTTCGTGTAGCTTTTCTCACCGTGTCGTTCAATCAGGAAAGCGAGAAAGTCCTGTTGACTAAAATTCGTGCCAAGCCGGAAATGACTTTCTGCAAACAAGGTGAACCAAGCATCTGCTACGCCAGCCGGAGGGGAAACCAAGCCCAGAGGACGACACAGCATCAAATGCAGCAACCACAGTGTATGGGATTCACCGAGATAACGGTCTTCCTGAAATACTACCCGCCCCAACGCGGTCAAACCCAGTTGCCATTCCCCAGACTCCCGATTCGCAGTCACCAAACCCATGCCTTGGCAGTAGTAAATCATCGGCTCAACTTTGCCAGTATCCTTCCCCGTAGGGATACCTGTTTGTTCACCAATGGCAGTCTTCTCACCGCGCCCATTCTCAACAGCAAATGCCAAGAGCTTTGCCAGTAAACGCCGTTCTGGCAGGAAGGTTTGCGGGAAATTCAGCGGGATAGGTTTACGCTCTAGCATCTGCATGTTGCCTCTCACTTTCCAAACCCACGCTGTTCCAGCGCCGTCACCGACACCAACACCGCCATCACCCGCAATGTGCCAGTAGAAGTCAACACCGGCCCCAATGAGTAACACTGCCCCTTTGCCAGCTTGGAAAGCCGTTCTGCCCACTCGGCTTCTGAACCATTACGCGAAGTCACACTGAGTATCTTGGCAAATGACTTGATTTCGGTATCCGCTGGTTTGAAGAACAGCTTGTGTCCTGCCTGAAACAAGCGGTCACGTTGTTCCTGATCAAAGTTACTGGTAGTTTGTGTCGCCAACATTAATGACAGGCCAAACTTACGGCCTTCGCGCAGCATCTTGTCGATAGGGGAATCACTGCCATGATTCAAGTTCTGAATTTCATCCAGCACTATCGGAATAGGGCGGTTTTTACTACCTGTATTACACGCATAATCATACAAATCCCACAAAGCAAACTCGGTCACGATTCGGAAAATATCGCGCGAAAGCCCTTTTAATTGCAGTACGTTCACCCAATGACCGGCAGAACCCAGAATGCCATCCCAAGCTGAGCTATCACTATCACGAAACGGTTGGGAGCGCACGAAAGGTTCCAACTTATTTGCCAGCGTTTCTCCTGTTGTCCCTTCATCCCGTAACATAGGCAACAGGTCATCTAACGTAAACGGTCGACCACTCCCAATACCCGCTTCTAACACGCGCGTTAATGTTGGCGCTTGTTGATCTCCCATCTTGAATACTGAGGTAAAAATACTGGTAATACGGGATGCCACATCAAACGAACTTTCTTCTATCGCGGGCATATCAGGATCAATTACCTGCATTTGCCGCCGGAACGGGTTCAAAGGTAATTTATCAATACGTACATAGTGATTTTTCGGTTGTGCAATATCTGCAAATCGCTGCTCGACTTGGTTCGGCAAAAATCCATCTGTGTAATCAATAATCGCGGAATGCAGGTGTTGGGCAGCCATTTCCGCCAATAAACATTGGATACCATAGGTTTTACCAGAGCCAGATGAGCCGAATAGCAGCAAATGGCGATTGGCTAAGCCGGGGTGTCCGTAATGCCAATAGACAGGTTCACCATTAGCTACGTTTGTACCAATCAACAACTGTTCCGGCACACTAGGCAGCACCCGGTTAATTACTACGGGTTCAATCATAGGCGGCGGCACAACCGGCGATATAACGGGGACAACTACTGGCGACGGCTCAACAACTGGCGCAATTGCCACAACTGGCTTAACCATTGGAGCAACAACGGCTTCCACTACGGGTGCTATGGGTTCATATACTGGGGTAAGTGTCACGCTTACTGGCTCAACAATCGACGGCTGTTCCACTGCAAAGGTAGGTGGCGGTAGCATCTCCGACACACCCTCCGATGTCGGGGAAATACGAATTGCCTCACCCTTAGCCACGATATTTTTTAAGGCGGCATGATCAAACAAGCCCAACAAGCCCTTATAGCCCATCACCCAATGGTTAAGCACAAAGCCTGCGGGACGCTGGAACGGTGGCTTAAGCGCATAAGGTGATAACGAGTATTCCTGCAACACCGGCTCAGCGTCAGGCACATCCGTCCAGAACGTGAAAAGGGTGCTTTGCCAAGCCATTTCATAACAGCCTTCTGCCACTTTCTCTAAGGCCGCATTGAGCTTTTTATGCCCATCATCCGGCAGTGTCACAACCGTGCGCGAGGTTAATGCCCGTTGCAATTGCGCCCACCAATAGCGGCGGTCAAAATAGGTTCGCTGAATATCCTGACGGAATGGCGCAAACAATTGCGTCAAATGGCTTAAACCGTCCTGCACCTGTTCAACCGCTTTTTCCACATGCCGTTCGGATTGTTTAGCCAGTTTGCATTCGATCACGGTTGCTTCAATCAGCGGTATATCATTGCCGCGCAAAGTCAACGAAAGCTGGAGCAAGTCCGGGCGGCGCATGTCGGGATCAGTGCCGGTAAACCAATGTAAAAAGGCATCAAGGGGTAAGAGTTGCGTCATCACGGCTTGCTGCGGTACTGCTAACATTCGGTGTATTGCAGCAAAGCCCACTACTTCGCGGATTTTCTCGCCCTTACCGACCACAGCACGTAATGACGATAACCCGATAATCTCTTCCGCTTCTTGCACAATTTGGCTGGCACTTGTATCTGACACTTGCCCATTCTGGATGGGTAACAACGCATTCAAATGCTTTCTCACCAACTGCGTCAGGTGTGTTAGCGTATCTTGTTCGGTGGAGATAGAAAGATTCAGCTCACCATAAGCCCCCAAGCCCGAGGTGAAACCCACAATTTTACGCTGACTGTCATGCCCCCGTTTACCCAACAAACGTTTATCAATAAAAGGATCAACACACGCCACCCAATGGGCTTTGTGGTGCAAGGTTTCCACCACTGCTTGCCAAGGCTCATAGTTGACCGAACCAAACATCAAATGTTCAGCACCTTGGTCTTCAGGGTGACGCAACCGTGCTGACAAATCAGCGTGCCAGGTTTGTATCCGCAAGCGACGATTACTTAACAGACTTTGCCGTTTTAAATCATCGCCCTGTTTGATTGGGCGCGGATACTCACTGATAGGGAATTTACCCAAGGCGCTGAAATCCAATGCAAATGGTTCGGCAGTTTCCACATTCCCCGTCATATCCTCACCGAGGAAACGGAACAGGAATGCGATGTCATACAAGCGCTCCTCTTTATTGAGCAACATGATAATGTCTTCGCGCTTGGGCGCAAAACGATGCCCCACTGATAAATTCAGCCGACGCCCCTTTTCGCGGAATTTCTCCACCATATCATCGCGCCACAAAGTGAGCTTTTTCTCGACGGAAATCGGCGATGAAGAGGTCGAATACACCATTAACTCACAGAAAAAAGCAGGCTGATTAAAGCCGGTTTTCTCTTCCAAGTATTGACGCAGGAATAGATCAATCCCCGACAAAATCAGCGGAACATTCTCCACATGCACAGCAAGAATACGCAAACCATCAGCCGCAAAAGCGTAGAGGCTTTGATAGTCCTTCAACACCTTGGCAATAATTTTTCCGTCTTCTGAAGCGTGTTTGATCTCGCTTAGATCATCCTCATTGTCATCGTCTTCGCGCAACAAGGTTTGCACGGCAAGGCTTTTCTCCCCGCAAGGTTGTTCGCCTAAATAATGTAATAAGTTGAAACTTTTCACCTTGGCAGACAGCTTGAGATTGTCATCCACCACCAAACCGGCCAAGGGGCGCTGAATCGTGACCAGATTCAACAACCGTTCAAAAGCTTGCTTGGCTTTAGGGGCTTTGATGTCTTGCTCACGTACATATTCCGCGATGATTTCATCAAAGTGATCACGCAAAAACAGTTCTCGCGCCCATGTCAGCTCCAGCACAGCGGGTGAAGTCCCCAAGGCAACCGCCGACTGCATAAAGTTAGCGTTTGGCTGCACGGTCGGGTCAAGCAACAAGAATGCCTTATAAAACCGTCGCAACAGTTCTGCACTGCCTTGCTTGCTCTTATTCAAAACACCTGTGGCTAATGCAGCGTAAGCTTCTTGAAGCTTCGGATAATGGTCATTAGTCGCGCTGAAATAACCTTTATCGACATAAGCCATCAACCAAGCGCGGTAGATTTGCGACAAAGCTCTCGCTTGTTCATTCAGTTCAGCGTCAAGGTATTGCGGATTTTGCCGTTCCAGCCCTGCCATCAAATCAATGACTTTCACCATACCTAGCGCATTATTGACTAGACGATTGGCTTCCTCTTCATCGGCGGCAAAATACAGCGCCGTCATTTCCTCTGTTCTGAGCTGCAAGGCGGGCAAGATGAACGGCGACAAGGTATCAGGCTTCCAATTTACCAAAATCGCTTGGGCACATTGGAAACGCACCCGCTCGGCATGAGTCGATTCCAATGCCCATTCGTAGCGACTGGCGTATTCAACGCCATCCTCACCTTCATGATTGAGAAGACTCACCTTGAAACGTAAATGCGGGCGTTTGCGGCTAACGCGGTAATCGTCCGGCACTAAATTGCATACCAGGTTGATTGGACGTGTCCATTCTTTGGGGGGGGAAGCGGCTTGCTCCTCATCCACGGGTAAACGCAACTCGATTTGCTGCAACAATTCAGCTAAACCACCCAAACAACCCTGCAACAATGCTTTTGCCAGCTCACTGCCAGCAATGCCACCATCGGTATCTGTGTCTAAATCATGATTAAATTGTTCGGCTACCATATGGATTTCAGTGACATGATCTGTCCATATTTCCCCCTCATCTTTGCAATCTTTCGCAAACTGCTGAATGGTTTCCCAAATAGCCAGCAAAAATGCTTCCATGCTGGAACCACGTAAACGGGTGCTTTTTTCGCGGACAACCTTAGGGCTTTTTTCACGGATTTTGAACCGCTTAACCAGCGTCAACATATCCGTGTGTAATAGCCGCTCTCTGGCATTAGCATCACCACTGAAAATAAAGCTTTCCAATGCTGCACTATAGTCTTTGACATCTTCATAAACAGTGGCATCAGCAAACGTTGTCGGTACGGCAAAACCATCCTCTTCGAGCAATTTCTCGACTTTCTTCCAGGCTTTTTGCTGGTCGCTTTTACTTTTCAGCTTTTGGTGTGAAATCAGTGCATCGGCAGATTTGATCATGCCCTTGGTCTCACTGACTTTTTTTACCTGTTCGACAGAGAAACATAATGGCGGGATACCCCAGAACGGTAAATGCTCATAGAAAGAAGCCAAGACTTCGTTCAGATTATCGACATACTTGTTTGCCGGGATAATTTCCGTTTCAAGGAATTCTGCCAGTCGCAGCAAACGGCGCGGCTTGATAGCAAACAATTCCTGTAAGGCGTTATCAAAGCGCGTAATGTCAGCATCAAGGTGATCAGCAAGCCCCACGCGCTGGCTGAGTTTGATTAGCCATGGTTGATAACTTTGCCCCATTTGATTCCAGACGCGATCTGCGTTAATCAAATGGAAATCCGCCAAACCACCTTGGTCAGAGGTATGGTTCAAACCAATCAACACCACAATCAGGCTGTCTTTATCGGCTGGCTTGGTGAGATTGCGATACCACGTTAGGCGGTCGTCTTCGTCAATCCAGCGTAAGTTCACGCTTTCGCCAATGGTGTCAACACCGCCAAGGCTTTGCATTTTTTGGATTAGGCTTTCGCGTGATTCACCGGAATGGGTTTGCCAATAATCCCATAAGCCTTTGGCTACCTTGAAATGGCATTCCAAACGCGAGACTTGTGCAACACGAAAGCGGTGTTCTTCCAACTGCTGCAACAGCGCGAAGGTGTTATCAGGTGATAAGCTTTCGACAATAAAACGGGCTTCTTGTGTGCCGCCTTGGGTCTTTTGGATGCTTGTCCATTCACCAATCAGGTAAGCCGCCAAATCTTCAACAAACAGGTTCATGCGTTTTACTCCAGAATTAACATGACTCAATCAAGCGGTGAGTCAATTGCAGAAAGTAGTCTGTTGACCAGATATTCAGTACCTTGGCATCAGGTATGAAGCCCACGACATCCTGCTTGGCATTATTAAAATCTACCGCCATGATGCGTTCCTGTAAGAGCGTTTGTAACTCTGCTTTGGATACCGCATCTTGGCGAATCGCACCGCTTTCATAAGCACGTCTCGCGAAATGCGCTAAATTCGGTGTCACGTTATGGCGTACATACCATTCAAAATCGAACCAATCACGCCCCTTGACGCGATTTTTCCATTGACGGAAGAGCAGCGCATGTAACTTTCCGGCAAACAGATCCGGCAAAGCAAAGCACTTAACGTAAAAAGAAAAAGGCTGAAGCAATAGCTTCTCTTCCGTAGCAAAGCCCAAGGGCGGCAAGGTATCCACCTCAAATTTGATCTTGACCTTACGAGTGCTACTCAGGTTCAGGCTGAACACTTGCGTATTACTTTTCAAAAAAGCCGATTCGATTTGGCTGGTGGCGGTCTTCTGTTTAACCGCAATCTCAACCTCTAAGCCCAAGGCATGGAATTCCGCGACAACGGCTTTGAAATACGGCTGTAGGGAGAAATCCGCATTCGGTTGCAGTAACGAAAAATCCAAATCTTCGGAAAAACGTGGTAAATCATGAAAAATGCGCAGGCAAGTACCACCATAAAAAGCCGCTTGCTCAAAGAAACCCGCACGATTGAGACCTGCTAACGCTATCTCTTGCATCACTTCCCTGAGAGTTTGATCTTGTTGCTCCGCCAAACTTAAGGGATGGCGAGCCAACATTTGTTCCAATACGGTCATTGCCATTGTTTGATCGCCTCATGCAGGTGTGTTAATAGTTCGGTTTTATGTCCAGATTGTTGGTAGGCAGCAATCACACCTAAGTCGATGAGGTTGGCTTCATCCGCATCCAAACGCATGTCATCCAGCAAAAACTGCTGCATGGATTTGACAGAATGTACCCGTAGCTGGCGCGTCAAAATCAATCGGTCACATAAGGCTTTGGCGGGTGTCGCCAACAGGCAATAGCCACCGCCTGCCACTGCCACGGACTCCATGCCGATAGGGTATAAAGCATCGGGTAAATGTTGGTAGGAAAAGCGCCCAACGCCCGTTTCTAGCGTTTGGCTACGACGGGTAGTTACAGAGGTCACTTGCACCACTTTTTCGGGAATTAACCCGTGATGCCATAAGGCGTAGTCCAGCGATACACACGATGGGCCATACAATAGGTTTGCTACCAGTAGGCGTTCCACGGGTTTGCCGCTCAGTTCGGGGGAAACCACATACATGCCGCGTTTCACAGGCAAAAGCACGCCGTCATCCAACCAGCGGGAAATCTTGTTGTTGGGAGTCTTATAGCCTTTGAGTACCGATAGCACCGTTTGGTGCATGAGCGGAATATTGCCAAAAGACTTAAGTTGTAACTCTGGGCTTCGCATGACTTTTCCGTTAAAAATGCTTTGTTAGTCTTATTTAATCAAACTAACTATGAATAATCAACGCAATCTCCTGTATGTTGAATGCTCACTCTTCGCCCGGATTTGTGACCATCGACACGGCGTCCGACAATTCCACGAGGAATCCTCCTTGCTTCAGGGCTTCTTCTACCCATGTGCTGCTGGAGGCAACGGCGTAGGTATCGCTATCCGCTTCCTTGCCGATCCATTGCAGGGCGACTTTCAACTGGTCGCCGCCAATCGCAATACCGTAATGGGCGAAAATACGTTGGTAGAATTGATTTAGGCGGATGCGTTCACCGGGGCAAATCAATGCGGCAACCAAGAAGCGTAATAAGCCTTGATGCAAGACAAAGCGCGTTCCCTGACCTTGACGCGGAACGACTAAACCAATTTCTTTCGCAAACTTAGTGAAATGACGGAAAGCATTATCATCGCCATTTTTAAAATCTTGCTCAGAGAAAACAACACCATTTGTAATAAGCGCAGGGTTTCTTAGAACCCTATACAACATGGATTCGATGACAGTAAATGAGTTTTGTGCCATTTTGCGTGTAATCCCTGTTGTTGCCTCATTCGGATTAGCAACTATCCAAACATAATTACCAACAAAACCTTCTGTTACTACCATAGATTCATCTATTCTTCTCGCTTGAAAACACAGCGTTCTCATCACCTGCATACAACAGAGTGTTTGTAGAAAATCGAGTTTATCTAAAGTACCAATACTTGAATTACAGATGTTTTCTATTTCCGAAGCAAACAGCAACGCCTCTGTTCTGGATGATTTTGAAACCCAGCCTAATGAAGATGATTTTTTTGAATCATGAATTCTATAGTCGCTCAACGTACCTTCAATAATATTAACTATACTTTCAATATTACTTGAAGAGTCATCAATTAGAGATTTAACATTTCTTTCAGTTTTTGATTTAAGATTGTTTAATCTCGATTTCAAATGAGAGTAAACTGGCAAAACTAATAAATCATCAAATTGATGCTGTTCTAACTCTTCAAAAAGATTTACTAACTGAAGAAAAAGCAATTCTCCACCACGACTCATGAAGTTTCTTAGATTATCAGAGAAATATTCCAAGGATGAATCCCAGTTCTTCACTTCGCCTTTTTTTCCACGACCAGCTTTAACATGCTCCCAGTTCACTTCTCTCGATAACAAAGCAGCAGACGCGGGCAAAAAGCAGTTAGTTACCCACGTTCTATTGCTGGATACACCCACAAACCCATTAAGCAAGCTTTGCAGAAGTTGAACAGCCTCTTGCTTTTCACCATCATTATAGAAGACAGATTCAACCTTCTTCAATGAATCCATATAAGCGGCACGATGAACAACGTGACGAGTTTCCAGCTTTGAAGTGGGGAAAAATGAAAATAATTTAAGAGCAACTCTATCCTCTGGGTAATAACAAGGTTCTGACTTGCCATCTTCAAGAGGAATAGAAAACTGAAATGAACCATCACCATTTTTCAGTTTTGGTGATGAAAAAGCCAGTAAAAACTCTGCAAGGTATTCTGTTGGCGTTTGATCCTTGTAAAATCTCCGGCCATAAAGACGGATAGCCGGATTAGCCTTATCAGCCTTGAGTGTTCCACCTACATCTGCATTTTCGGGGAAGCGTTGAAATACTAAGTGTTTATCGTTCATAGCCCAGTCTCCAGTCCTTATGCAAATTCCAGTCTGTTTTTGTCTCTATCAATGTAGAACTTATTGGTTTTCACCGTTCCATCGACACCGGCGCTAAGTACGATAAATTCGTCATTATTGGAGGTTTCCTGCTCCGCGACTTTCAACAGCCTTGAGCGAAACCATTCGAGTTGTGCCAAATGAATCGGCACAAGCTGATTGCCAAGGCTGCCAATGCTGCATGTTTGGATGTAATCCAATAGCGGCAAACTCAACATCAACTTAGCATCCCGATAACGCAAGAATGGCTGTTGTTGATCCTTGTCATAACCCACCGAAAAGTCATTGGTGTTAAAGCTGGCAATAACCATTTGTGTCGGTTGCACCACAGCTTTATCCGGTCGGCGCAACGTCAGATACAAGCGGTTATTGGAATCTTTGAACTGCCCTGCACTAAACCCCGAATAGACTTCCAATAACACATTCAGAATATTGGCTTTGAATGCCCGTTGCTCTGAATGTGATAACTCCAAAGCCCCATTACGTTGCCAGTCATCAAACTGGCGTAGTTTAGGCGCTTGCAGGAAATTATCTAAAAACGCATGAAAGCCCTTTTGTTCACTTTGTTCTACGGGCTGCTGCCCATAAAGATAAGCCATGCGCCGCAAGGCAAAACGCCAACGTACCCCCGCTGCTTCACGGGAATAGTTCCTCCACCGTTTCACAACAGGTGCTAAAGCGGGCGGCAATCCAACCCAAGCGGTATCATCATCGGCAATCAATTTACGCTCGAAATCCACCGCAAACGGGCTACCAAACTCTAAACGGCGGATCAGTTCAATGGCCTTCAAAGCGCCCGCCTTTTCATCCACCTCACCACTTTTGTAACCAAAAAAGCTTTCACTGAATAAATGGTTTTCCAACCCAGTATTCACTTCACCGTTACTGGTTTGCGTGTCATAGGCATAGTGGCGAGCTTTGGTACAATCCAACCCACCCGTCACCGAATAGGCTAAGTGGGCAACAATATGGCGCAAGGTCAGGCGTTGCTCATAAGCGGTAAGCCGTTGATAAACCCAGCGCACCCGCTCAACCACATCGCGTTGTTGCAACGCTTGGCGATTCTTGCGAAGTGGGCAGCTCTCTTCCACATCACACCCTCGGCACTCTGACCAACCGGGATGCAGCAGCATTTTCTCCAACACCTTTGCACCTGAATCCACATTGTTCAGGCGCGTCATATTGAGAATAACCAAGGGCTTGGTGGTATCGCCTAAGCGCAAAGTATGCGTCGTAAGCTCAGCTTCTTTATAGGGTGTATCCAGCTTTTTCAGGACTTCATTCTCAACCCAAGCAACATCTGCGATACCGTGATTTTTGACGAACTCAGACAAACTATCTAGCAGTGGCCCCGTGTTGCTGATAATCAAGCAACTCCCCGGTTTACCAAAAGCCTCATCTAACCACTTTAAGCGATCTTGAGCGCTCAACTCGCTCATGTCTTTGATGATAGAAATCTCACGATCACCAGAACGCACCACTTCCCGTTCTTTCAGCTTGTGCCGAAGCGGTTGATCGGGTGCGTAACCGTGCAAATGCTTGAAGACATCCAAGGCGACTGTGGACTTACCATCACCGGCATGACCTGTCAGGATAATCACCTTATCCTCACCGGAGGTTAGCGCGTCTTTTACCGTGTCGGCTAAGGGGAAGGCGACATACAAATCAGTAAAATAAGAACTCAATGCTTGCGACTCTGCCAAGGCATTAGAGCCATCGGCAGAAAGGTTATGCAATGAATTCAGATAACCAATGAAACCGTTTTGGTGATCCTTATTTTTTGGTTTTAACACGGCAATCATGTCAAATAGGTTTAAGTTAACACCCATCCGGTTGCCATCATTAATTCTGTCATTTTCTTTCGCCATCACTGGCTCTGGTAAATCAGATACAGTCCCCATATCTTTTTTCACTCCATACAATGTATTGTGCGTCGTTGTATGACCTGCGTTTGGTAGCCCTACCGCTGCACGCAGCCCCTGATGTAATTCAGGCGCAAAATAACGCCCCAATAGCAAATCTGCCATTCTTAAAGTAAGGCCATCGTCAATCAATAAATTCCGATAAACCTCAAGAGTAAATCCACCCTTAATATTTCGCTGAATTAGCTCAGTTCTTGATATATCACCAGATGAGCTTTTAATAAGCTCATCATAATCTTCAACTTCCCACAATCCATCATTCACTAATCTTCCAAAAGGATACTGAACAGAGAAATCATCAAAATAATCTCTAAAAACAGCAAGTTCATTCTCATAAGAAAGAAAAGAAACTAACCGCTCTTTCTTATGAAAACATCTAGCCAATGCTACCAGCAGCAACAATGGCTTATGCACAGAAAAAAATCCTCCTGTTTTCTTAACTCTTAACCCATCAAAAAAACTTAAAATCATAATTCATCATAACCTACACATTAAACAACCCAAATCATCAGACTCATCAGAATCCCTATCTATAAGTTTCTTTTTTGGCTTCAGTTTTTCGAGTTCTTTTCCAAGCTGTTTGTTATTTTTTATTTCGTCAGCTCGCTTTAGCAAATCTTCTAAACTACCACCTTCAGACCAAGTATGATCACGTCCATGTGCCTTATGGAATTCTTCATAAGACATCGCTTTCTTATAAAGATCAGGATACCTTTCATGCAAACTAATCCATTCGTCTTTTCTTTGGAAAAAGCAAAAATAACAACCTGAACGACTACGCCACTGATAATAAGCTGGAAGACCCAACCCAGAACTTTCTAAAATCTCACGAATATCATTTATATCCTTACTATCTTCTACAAATGGGTAGCGTGCTGAAATATTAGGCTTTGTTGATATGTAACCTTGACGCTGAGGCTCATCCGCACGTATTCCAACATAAGTAATCGCCTCATCATTACCAACAAACTCTTCAAATGGCCTCAGTTTTAAATTAGTTGTACACCAACGCATTTTAGCGGTCGGCAGTATATTTCCATTCAGCTTAAAGTAGTGTTCAAATCCTTTCTCTGAATTAAGGCGAGTAATTTTTTTTCCAAAATATGCCTCAAGCTGATCCACAAATTCTAGCGTTTCGGGGAGTTCTGCTCCGGTATCCGAGAAGAAGTATTCCATTTTTTCGTGGATTTCGGGGTATTTATCACGAATGTAGATAGCCAAAGCCGAGCTATCTTTGCCCCCCGACAAACCCAGCAAATGCCGTACTGGTTTCTTTTCTGTTACATCATTCATGATTGAATTTCTCCATTTTGTTCTTTCTGTGATAAACGCCCAAGCAAACTGGCAATAATCGCCAATTGCTCTGATTCATTCAGATCATCCAAACCCTTAGCAATTTCCCCCACCCGTATTTCCACGGCTTGGCGCTGGGAATCCGATAATTGCACCACCCGACTCCTTTCTCCATGCGTGGTATCCACCCAGCGGATCAACACCGCATCCTGAGCCTTGTCAGGGTTAGGCACAGCCAAGCGTAATTTCATCAAGTCACGCAACTGCTGCCCGCGCTCTTCCAAGCGCAACGCTGCCTGCAAGCGGTTTTCATCCGTCCACTTTTTCGGCGGAATCCCCTCAACCAACGTAGCCATCGACTCCAGCCAAGCCTGATCAGAGTCATACCCCGCATCTCCAAGGCGACGGATAAATGCACCCAACACTTTCTGGTCAGTCGCGTACTTATCCAAGCCCTCATACCGCCGCGCCAGTTCTGCACGCAATGACGGTAAATCCGGCATAACCTCATCCAGCAATACCCGATTCAAGGTTGCCTGCCAGTGATCCAACAACACCCCATAAGCCGCGTTCAACTCACGTAACACAGCCACCAAACGCTGAATAAAGGTCTCAACGACCACGGTATCACCGGATTCAAACGCATCAGATGCCACCCCACAAGCCTGTGGCAATTCCTGAAATAACAACGCGCCCGGACTTTTCGCCTGTGTAAAAATCTTCCGTACCCGCTCTGCATCCGCACTCAACCCCGAACAACGCTTCGTGTAAGGTGGCAAGTTGGACATAAAGCGCACCAGCGGCCCCACAATATCCAACAAGGAAGCGTCGGCACGCACCTTACCCACCACCGTACTCATGTACTGGTCAAACAAGTCGCCACGCACACCTTTCAGCTCAAAGCGTTCCAACGCAAACAACTCTGGCCGACGACACAAGAGTTCTGCCTGCGCCAACGAGATCTCGTCAGAAAACACACCTTCTTGATACAAAGCCACTTCACGACGATACGTCAGGAAGTACGCAATCAAAATAATCGGCAAGATACCCAACTTGATACCAAAGGGTGGTTGACGCAGGGTGTTATAAATTTCTGTCAGCGGCACTTGCCTTGCGCCAGCATCACCCAAGGTTTTGGTAATCGTGTCCCACATGGGCTGCAAACTATTCGGGATCTGAAACAACAGCTTCCCATTATCAAACACATTGACGAGTGCGGGTTCATGAACTCCCCAACGCCCCTGTTCCTCTCGGTGCAATCCCGTCTCTTTGAGCAATGACAAATACAAGCTCATTTCCGCTGGGGTTTTCTCAATGCCAAGGTAGGGTTGGTCAGCCGAGGTGAGCATCGCATTGATCAGCCGCTTGCGCCCGGTATTGGCACTGGCTGACGGTTTATCCCAGTTAGCCAATTCGTTACGAAGCAATGGCGCTTTGTGGTAGCAATACGTCGTCATCCATTCAGACAACTTCTCTTGCAAACCACGGCGGTTACGCACCTGCCACACCTTGCCATTTGCTGACCATTGCAAAGATTCTGGTTCTTCCAATAAGCCCCGTAACAGCTTGCCTGTTTCCAGCTCGGCATTGTGTAACCAATCACGGTACTCGCGCTGTGCCACAGGGTCTTGATGCAAAGCTGCGTGATGTTTGGGTAATTCCTGCAATGCCAATTGGGTGATCACTGCTTCCCGCAAACGTTCGGTGGAAGTACACAGCGCGACCACATCGTATTCGCCAAATGTATTCACATCCGGCAATACTTCGCCCTCTTCCGCTAGGTAAAACACGATGCGGGGAGATGTTTGCTCCAACTTGGTTTTAGTGCGGGTCAGATGGGAAGCAAAATAAGGTGTAAAACTGCGTAATGTGCCCGTTTCAATCGTAGCGCGACGTGCCACTATTGACTTGAACGGCGCAAGCGCATTCAATTTGTCAGCCAATGGCAGGTTTTCAAACTCCACCAAGGCTTGTTGCAGGTTGCCAGCCAAATCGAAATCGCTGCCCTGCCAGACGCGATATTCTTTATTGAAACTGCGGAAATGGATAATGGAAGCATCCGCCAAACGCTGGCTGTGGGGCACAAAGGTTTCACCAAAAGCCAAACCCAAAATCGCCTGACTGGCTTTCAGACCACGTTGCCCACCCACCAGATTGAGCAGACCAATAGTTTTCAGCAAACTAACAGCGGGGTCATCAGGGGCAACATCAAAACGTTCTAATGCTGTCACCACCTCAACCCAACGGTGATAAGTCAGCGGGTCAGAGAAACCACCGGGATGATTCAGCATGAAGTAATCATACAAATCAGCAGGCATCACCCACTCACCCAAGCGCAATTGAGCAAGCCGGAAACGTAGCCCAAACGGTTCCTGGCTGCTGAGATAGGAAAACAGGGTGCGTTCGTTTTGGGCAACCTTCTGGCACAGTACCGGCAATATCAGCGTCGTCAGGGGGTGCAGCGGGTAACATTCCGCAAACAAGTCCTGGGCATTGTGCTTATCCATGCCATGTGGGAGCGCCCCTTCTGCGGCAAGTACCGCAACCCATGCTTCCAATTGCGCCTGAGTGTCAGGCGGTAACGCACAGCGACTATCAAACGCGGCAGCAACAAGCCGCAAGGATTGTTCAGCAGGTTCGAGGAAGGCTAGCGTATTGAAACGCCCTTGTATTTTCTGCCATTCATCGCGCAGGTGCTTGCCCAAACGCTGGGTATAATGCTCAAACGATTGGTGCAACATCACCATGATATGCAGCGGGGCATCACCGCCTTGGTGAGCATGTTCCGCCAACAATTGCAGCAAATGGATTTCACGGTTTTGCGGATGGTAGGCTTCGTATTCGAGGAACTTGCCTAGCTCGTCAATTTCAAGCAATACCCCGCTGCCATCCAGCACCGCCCATTCCAATTGAATCTCTTCGATCAGCGCCATGACGCGATTCATAGCCGGTGGCGTGGCTTCTTGGGAAGCCTTATGGATTTTTTGGCACAGCTTTTCATCCATGCCTTGCTGTGCCATCGCTTCGGCAAAAGCTGCCAGCAATTGCTTGCTCAACGATGCCGGAATCCCGTTAACCACGACACGCAGGAAGCCGCGCTTACCCGTCGTTGCTTGAGAAAAATGGGGCAGTAACGCTTTAACAGCTTCATGTTGCCCCAGCACCGCCATCGCCGCCCTGTGCATCGGGTCATCTGCCGCAGCCAGCAACGCCGAAAGGAATAAAGCAAAAGCGGATTTGCCCGAGCCATAGGGGCCAACCAAAGCCAAGGCGCGGTCGGCTGGTGCACCACCCAAGCTGAGAGCCACTTGCTCCAATGCCTGCAATGATTTGGCGGTCGGCAAATAAGCCTTTACCAATTCCAGATTGCCCACATCACGCTGCAAATTGACGGAACGGGTATAGCCTGCCCGAATACGGATTTGTTCGCTTAAACCACTCATGCAGCAGTCCCCTTGTAGTAATGGCTCAACACATCGTCAGGTTGCTGAGGTGGGGTTAAGCGGTATAGCTGGTTTAAGCCTGCGGTATCACGTAAATCATACATACGCGGGTAGTGTTCCATCACTTGGTATAAACACGTCATCAGCCCTTCTTCTGTCAAACGGAATACTGCCCCAGGTGCTGCCCAACCCGTTCCGCCGTAGAGCAATTCACGCACCGGAATCGCCGCTTCTTGAGTATTATTTTTTTGCCCTGCTTGCTCAGCAAAGCGTTGCTGCAAAGCAAAGTGGAGTGCCACAGGCGGTAAAAACGGGCGGGAAGTCCGCAAACTGCTGTAGCCATAGCCCTCTTCTGTATTCACCAATTGCAGCGATGCCAAGGGCGAATCCAGGTGTTCTTCCCCGCCTCGACCCGCCACGGGGGAATACATGCGTAACAGTGTGGAAAGATCCGATTTCAGGGTGGTATGCGCCCGCTTCAGACCTAACTCCTGTTCCACAAATTCTTCCAAGGCTTGCAAGGCATCCTTATCGCGGAAGCGTGGTGCAGAATAGTGATTGAAGAACCAGAAAAACCCCGTAGCCATTTCTGCATTGGATGCAATTAACCAATGCACAATCCACAGCGTGGCTTCATCTTCCAGATAAGGGTCGCCATCTTTACCCAGCAAAGCCTTGCCTAAGGGGGAAACGATGCCATCACCGTTCGTAAACGTGACCAAGCCTGTTACTTGTAACCAGTAATACAAGGCATTGACCATGTTGCGTCCAATACCTAACTGGGTCATGGCTTTCTCATGTTCACGCTCATGAAAAATGCTCTGATGTTTGCCCACAACGTCAACACCTTTGGTTAGCCAGCCATACCGCAAGGGGAAGGTCTCATGGCGTCCAAACGTCGTTTTGTTTTTATTCAATTTCATTCAGTCCAGTTCCTGCATCCGGCGTACAGCGGCAATGATGTGCTCTACCGCCTGTGAAATATCTGTCATTGTGTGATAACGGCTAAAGCTTGCTCTAACAGCCCCGTATAAGGCATCGCCCTCCACTCCCATTGCCCGTAATACATAGGAGGGGTCGATTGTCCCTGATGAACAAGCAGAGCCGGAAGACAAGGCTACTGTTGTTGCAAGTTGGTTGATCAGTGCATCACTGCTTATACCGTTGATGGAAAAGTTGACAATGTAAGCTGAACTTCGTTCCGTATCGCCGTTTATTTTTATAGCAGAACTTTGTTCGAGTTGCTTAATAAATTGCTTTTTGAGTGCGCTAACGTGTACGTAATCTTGTGATTGAGAGTGTGCCGCAAGCTGCAAAGCGGCAGTCATGCCAGCAATTTGGTGTGTAGCCAACGTGCCAGAACGCAGACCAAACTCCTGTCCACCCCCCGTCAACATCGGTTGCAAGCGCAACTGCCGCCGGTTACGGATGACCAAACAACCAATACCTTTAGGCCCGTGAAACTTATGTGCAGAAAGCGAGAGAAAATCAATCGGCGTTTCGTTGAGATTGAGAGGAAACTTGCCTGCGGCTTGGGCTGCATCAACGTGAAACAGCACACCTGCCTCCGCCAATACAGCGGCGATTTCGTCAATGGGCTGACAAACACCTGTTTCGTTATTGGTGTGGAGCAAAGAGACGAGGAGCGTTTCGGGGCGTAGTGCAGCTTTGACTGCTTCGGGTTCAATCCAGCCCCCAGCATTAGGCTTTAAATACGTGACTTCAAAACCTTCCTGCTCTAGGGCGTGACAGGTTTCCAAGACTGCTTTATGTTCAATCTGTGAGGTGATCAAGTGACGCCCATGACTCGCGTGTGCATGTGCAATTCCGCGCAATGCCAAGTTATTGGACTCGGTAGCACCAGAGGTGAAGATGATTTCTTGCGGTTCGCAACCCAGAATACCAGCGATAGTCGTGCGGCATCCACTCATGGCATCCGCAGCCACTTGCCCTGAACGATGCCCAGCCGAAGAGGGGTTGTAGTAGCAGCCGTCAGCACCCAAATAACGTAGCATTGCCGTTATTGCTTCTGGCGCAACAGGGGTTGTGGACGCCATATCTAAGTACAAAGGGGTATCTGACATTGCTTATCAACTTCCAAATTATAATACACAAGGTTTATAAAACGCGCAGCAAATAAGGCTTCATATGGCGCTGCACACACTGACAAGCTTGATTTTCTTGGCACTATGCAGGTAGGTAGACCATTACCGTATCGTAAACGTTCAACCCTTGTCTTACCAAAGGTTAGCAGTCATGCATCATCAATTTAGATAAAAAATATAGCAGCCCGTTGCCCACCCGAAGCCTACAATACATCCGCACCCTGTTAAAGTAGCGTTCATAATAGTATCAGATTAACAAATATTATTGGAAGAAAAATAACAATAGATCTTACTGATCTCTGCTTATTTCACAATCGCTTGACCCTAAACACATGAAACATATAGTATAAAAAACACGCTATTCATAGGCACAGAGGTTAGGAAAAAGAAACGCTACGTTATTGATTGATATAGGCCGTTTTAACGATCTTTAGGAAAAATGAACCAACTTAAATTATTGATTTAAATGATTTTTCAAACCGACTTAAAATCCCTCGGTGGCGACACCGTGCCGGTTCGATTCCGGCTCCGGGCACCAAATTTTTCAAGCACTTGCTAGATTTCGCCCTTCCCTGTTTTTTGCCCGTTTCGGTCGGGGTCATGTTGGGGTCATGCTTGCCCTGTTTTCGGGGTCAAAGTTCAAGGGACTACTGCCCTACCCCATCGGCACAAAAAAGCCGCAACGGGTGCGGCTCTGTCTTGATCGGGTGCTGGTGCTGGTTGGTCACAGTAGCGACATAAACCACGCTGCTGCTGATATGAACATACCTATAACCAATTGCTTGAAATCGCTGGTTGTCCTGCCATCGGGGTGTAATATTTCCAATCGCTTACTTTTTGGGAATATCAGGCCGATGGAAACGATATAAAACGTTAATTGTGTTAATGGTATCCATGCACCTGCATTTAATCCGTTAGCCCACCTTAAAAACTGTTCTATTTGTGCAGGTTGCACTAAGTAATAAACCACAATGGCATTAAATATCGAATAAATAAAACGTGCCCACTGGTTTTTATCTTCATACATAAATATTCATCTCTTTTTAAATCCTCTGCTAAATAGTCCAATTCTCTCACAACATAAAAGACAAAGCCGGGAACTTGCCCCGGCTTCGTTGTTTACTGGTGGCGGTCAGGTGCTACCCTTCCCGCCCGGTTCGATCAGGCCACCTTCAAGTATTTCAGCTTACGATTGCCGTCCTGATATTCGGGATTCAGCACCAGATAGCCTTCACGGGTAGCACGTTCACCGAATCCATCCCAAACGGGTTTTAATGCCCGTGCGCTGATTCCGTCCAAGTCGGTGTACTCACGCGCCAACTGTTGAAACGGTCTTTCCGCCGTGGTGATTTTGCCGCTAATGACCGCCGCCCGCCATACTTTATACAGACTTTCAATCGACTGCTTCACCGCTGCTTCACTGCCCTTTTGGTAGTCTGTCGCAGTGCCTGAAGCAGTCGTTGCAGCAGTCTGCTTCACCGCTGCTTCACCACCCTTTTGGTAGTCTGTCGCAGTGCCTGAAGCAGTACGGGGCAGTGATAGCGCGTAGTGCTCCTCAGCCGTCCCCAATACCGGGTTATGAATGCCCGTTGCACCTGATTTTTGATGGAACGGTGCGGCTGGTACAGTGGTCGGAATGGTGGCCTTGCTTGCCAACTTTTCCGCCATGCGTTCCAGTATCACATCATTGAGTGGGGCAGGGTTTGCCATGCCTGCATACGCATCAAATACCGCCGCCTGAATCGCCGTTGGTGAGTTCGCGCCGGATGCCTTCACACTGGCTTGTATTTGTTTAACGGTCGCTTCTACGCTCATTTGATTAGCTGGACGGGTATTTATAACGGGTTCATCTAATCCACCTGTCGATACTATTTTTTCACCTGCATTTAATGATTCACGCCATGTTTTAACAGGAGTAGGGTTTTTTAATTCCGATGCTTGGTTTAAACCGGTTTGAATACCGTCCAGTTTATTAGCCGCCACCGTGTAAACATTTTCACGGGCATTTTGAGCGCGTGCATATTCGTTGGCGATTATTTCAGGTGAAGATTTTAAACCCTGTTCAACTTTTGCCGCGAATTCTCCAACGGTTTGCCGTGCTGAATTAGCATTACTGTTGAATGAAGATACTGGCGCGGATTCATTGGCTTCATTGGAATAAGTGGTAACACTTCCATCATGCTTGCGGGGTGGCTGGCGTAGCTTGCGGGTCACGTCGTATCCATGCGCCATTAAATATTCACGGGATGCAGCAAATTGACCACCCAAGTAATGAAACGCATATTCGAAGAAGCTGATCAAGGTCAGGCTTAACAAAAAACTAGCCGCCGTTCCAGACGCGCCAAACACTTCGCGGATGAACTTTACCAGTGGGTGGTAATTGTTTTCGTCACGCTCCATCGTTTTGGCGGTGGTTGCCAGTGCTAAGGCTTTCGCCTGACTGGATTGGTCAGCCCCGGCTATCATCTTGTTGACCGCATCAACACGCGCTTTGCTACCTTCACAATGTTTTTCCTTGCCACGTGCCAAACGCTCTTCACACTGTGCCAACTTCATTTCAGCCGCCTGTAAATCGGCAGAGTAGGGGTTATAACTTGCGCCAGCCCCTGCACCAATGGCTTGCACAATGGCTTTGTATGTCGGTGATTCTTGGCTTTTTGACTCCATGCGGATGTTATCCCGCTCCATGCCTTGCCCGATCTCAGAGAGCAAACTAAATGCCACTGCGACAGATACCGCGATAATCGTAGCTTTCTTGCCGCCTTCGGTGTCCCCCTTGGAATAGAGGAAGTACTGATATGCAGTCATGACCGCAACCAGCCCCAAAGAGGGGATAGCTTGCGCCCACTGCGAGCCGTCCCACTCCATGATTCGCAGATGCCCGGCAAAGTAGCCCACGACAAAGTAAGCACTCATCAGAAAAGCCGTGATTGCCGCCACGGTGTAAGCAAGTTGACGCTGTTTGAATTCGGCATACGCCAGACCTGCGTTGAATGGTTTTTTGTTGTCCATGATTATTTTCCTCAGAACCAGTAAGCCAAAAGAAGTACGGAAAAGGTGAAGGCGATAGCCCTAACCCCGTGTTGTGATTGTGCTGCGACAGTTGCCGCCAGACAGAGGGTCAGCCCCATCAGGGTGTAGGCTACGTTGTTCATGGCGGGCATCATCCCGGCATAGTGCAGGCCGAACACTGAGGGAATCAGCAGGAAGAGTGCCCACCATAACCATGCCGCTAACACTGCCAGCCACGGAATCAGGGCATGGATTACACGCCAGTCGATACCGCTGCTTTGATTAGCTTCACCGCCACGTTGAAGACTGCCAGCGCCGATATAATCCTGCTCTTCGTGTGTCAGCGTGTGATTACTCATGACTTGCCCCCGAATATGGCTTTAATCCAGTGAACCATTGAAATGCATACCAACGCCATACCGACCGACAGTAGTACCAGTGCCAGCGGTGCGGATTCTGGCGACTGTTGCGCGAGTTCTGCCCACGGGGTCAGGATCATGGCTAACAATGCCGCCGGTGTAGCAACAATTGTCCATTTAGGAATAATGTGTTTCATCCCCAAACCTCCCGTTCGTCGGTTTGCGTACAGTTATTTACAGGACTCCAAGGGGCAGAGGAGGAGGAAGAGGAAGAGGGAGAAGGGGTCAGGATGTTGAAGCCTTCCACGTACTCCACCGCCGCATTGAATGCGTTTTCTGGTGCGGTTGCCCCGGCCTTGGCTTGGATGCGCCAGACGTGCAAGCGGGTTTTGATTTGCTGGATACCTGCCAGCAGTTCCACGCCGTCGGTCTTGGCGACGATTTCGCCGTATTGGTTGCTGATGATTTCCCCGGTGTCTTCGTTGATGCGCTCCACGGTGTACACCTTGAGGGGTTGATCTTTGCGCAATGCCAGCACACCGCCTTGCAGTTCTAGGTATGCGCACCAGTCGCCTGTATCAGCGGCTTGTCGTGCGGCTTCCAGCAGTCCATCGGGCAGGGTGTCACGCACGCGCCGCAATTCGCGCCACACGCCTACAGGTGCGCCGCCGATTTGTTGGAATTGGCGGATACCCCACAGTGACGCCCACGCACGGACGCGCTGCGAGCTGTCAGCAGAATCAACGCCGCCTTCAAAGTCTTCATCAACTGCATAGCCGTTGATGTTCTTTGAAACATACTTGGCTATATACCCGGTGGCACTGCCTTTGCTGGCGTCGATCTCCACGGCCTTGAAGCGGTATTTTTCCGCGCCGCGTTCGTCGCCGTCTTCGAGTAGGGCATAGTGTTGGATGATGGCGGTGACGGCTTCACGTTGCGCCGGATCAACAAAAAGCAGCATATGCCAGTGGGGGCAAGCGTCATGATGTGGTTCTGCTACGCGGAAACCGTAGGCGGTTAGGCTGTCACGCTTGAACTTTGAGCGCATACGCGCCCATAGTGCGGTGAGGTAGGCTTGTGCTTCCCGTGGGGTTGCCCCGGTGTACTTGGGGTTGGTGTCACTACCTGCTGTGTAGCGGTGAAACTTTGAGGGACACGTCAGGGTGTAGAACATGCCTACATGCCCGGCCTTGGTTGCTGCGTCTTCAAAGCCGCGCATTCTTACCATGAGTTCTACGCGCCGCACTTCGGGATTGGATACGCCAGACTTGAGCACTTGCAGCATATCCACGGTTTCGCCGGTGTCTTCGTTGATGGCTTCGAGTGCTGAAAGTGCACGTATGCTGGACTGGATACGCGCTTGCATGGTCATGAATAGGGATTCAGACACGTACAGGCCACGCCCACGACGAACCACGCCCAAATGGATGGCAAAGGCTTCCTGCTGGCGGTCTTGCCGCCGGGTCAACTTGCGCTTCCAGAATTCTGCATCAGACAGACGCCCGATAATGCCGGGTGCGTCATAGATTGCCATGCTTTGCGGGTCAAATCCGGCGGCCTCATAGAAGCCCATGCCAGTGGTGACGGCTTGCGCCGGGTCACGGGCAAGCCTGAACAGTTTGCGGCATTCGAGCGCCAGACGGTCGGCCTTGCGCCTGATTTCTTCATCGGACAGAGTGAAGACGTTTTGTGGGGCATGGTCTGCCAAGTCCATCAGGTACAAGTTAGCGTTGCGCCGTTTTTCGCCGTCGTGTTGGCCTGCTGTCTGGTACAGGTTGGCATATTCGCGCTGTATCGCGGCATGGTGCTGGAAGGGCAGGCAGGCAAGGCGGGATTGAATCCATCCTGCGTCTTGTGGGTTGTGGGTGGCTTGCATCATGGTTGCACCTCCATTGCGTCAAGTGCTTGGTGCAGGTCGTGCAACTCTGCCAGCAGCACCTTGCATTCAAGGCGCATTTTTTCGCGGTTGACAGGGTTAAGGTCAGCACTGACGGCACGCAGGGCAAACACTGACAAGCTGTCAGCACGGCGATAAATATCATTCAGCAGTTGGGTTAGGTCGTTCATGCTGTCTCTCCCTGATCTATCCAGCGGTTCCACTGGTTTGAAGCAAATTCATAGTGATTGCCGGGGTTGGCGGCCTGTTTGCGCCGCTGGATGTTGGCGGCAGTCAGTGCCAGACGCTCAAAAAATGATGCATCATCAACCAGATCAAACAGGTGAGGCGGCAGGTTCAACAAGGCTTTTGTGTTGGTGTTGGGGTGGCTCATTTTCTCACCCCGCGCCCGTCGGTGACGGTGTTGGCGTTGAGGTGGCTATCGAGCACTGAGCGGCGATAACGTACAGCCCAGCCGCCTACCTTGACGAATGCCAGACGGTCGGGGTGTGTTGATCTCCAACGGCTCAAGGTGGCAGGTGAGAGCGACAGATAAGCCGCTGCTTCTGCTTCGTTTAGCAGTGGGTCGCCGTTGATGGTGTATGCAGGGATGGCCTGCACGATTTGCGCCCGACGGATAGCATCACGGTTGCGCCGAAATTTGCGCTGCTTGGTGGTGGTGAGTGAGGTACTCATTTTGCACCTCCGTTTTCGATCAGAGTGGCGAGCTTAATATCATTGGAAAACACGAGCGTTTGTAGGGTGTCGTGGAGTGCTTCTAAGCGTTTTTCCAGCGTTTCAAACAGGTGGGCTAACTCGGTGACTTCTGCATCATCACTGAATGCAGCTTTCCGACCAATGGCAGACAAGTTAAACAATGCCCATGCTTCGATGGATGCGGTATGGATTTGTTCTTGTACCTTACTCATGCTGCACCTCCGTTAGTGGATGCTGCATAGCCTAACTCAGTGGAAAAACCACCTGCGTCATCTGTACGCTCAAAAATGGCACGTAGGGCATGTTGTGCTTGTTCGAGGGTGTCACAATCGAAGGTTTCTAGGTTGATGCCGTGGCGGGTTTTGCGGTGGTAGGCAACGTCCACAAAGCGGATGTGTGCAGGTTCATTGCCTATCTTGCCGACGTGGTGTCCTTCGACAATCCACGCGACGGGTGAGGCGTAACGGTAGGCGATTAACCCGGTTCTGGACGCCTTGAACACAAGGGTGTCGGGGGTTTTTCTTTTGGGGTGTGCAGGTGCAAACGGGATGTGTGGCATACGTGCCAAGGGAGAGCGGGCAGTGTTGCCCATAGTGATTGCTGTCATGATGACGGCTCCAAGTTGAGTTTTTACTTTGGGCAAAAGTTGCCGGGTACAGTAATCGCTCTCTTGGAACACGACGCGCTTATTTCGGTTTACACCGTTTTGTAGTCCACGCATACCCGGCATAAAGCCGCTTGCGCATTCTACAGACGTAAAAAAACCGCCTGCGTCGTGGTGGCGGTGTTGCCGCCAAGTGAGGGGATTACTGTCCCAGAATTTTGCTGTTTGTTGGTGATTTGCACCAACAGATTCAGTATGCCCATGAATCGCGGGCAAGGTCAACTTATGGGCGCATAAGTTGTTTTCTGTTTTTTGGGATGATTTCGAGAAATCATTCGATTTGTGGAAATGTTGGGTGGTTTTGGCTATCATATCGGCTGAACTTTTTTTCTAAGGCCAGCGGTATTGCTGGCCTTTTTTTATTGTGCCTTATGATTTCCTAATAATAGGGAAGATGCCCCAACATGCCCTAAGATGCCCTAAAACTGTTTATTTTTTAATCCCGATTGCCCTTTTTATTGAATCCACACTACACCCCGCCCTTTTCGCAGCTTCATCCAATAACACGCCCCTCTGAGCATACCGCCCAAACTCTTGAACAACCTCTTCATAGATTTTTAGGCGTTCGGCGTTTTTGTCGAGGGTTGATTGATGCTTTTCTGAGGGTGGTTTTGGTGTAACGGTGGGTGGTTTTGATTGTTGGGGTAGTAAACTTTTTTCCGGCACTGGCACGCAGTTTGCTTTGTAATTGGCGTGCCTATAGGGTGCTATTGCCATGAATGGCTGTAAGGCTAGCGTAAGCCGTCTTGATGGTTCAGTAATACGCTCAATCCGTTCACTGAGTTCGCGGAATGGCTTTAGCTTTTCACTAATACGATCAATCTGCTCACTGAGTTCTCGGTATGGCTTTCCGCGCTGGCTATCATCCATTCACACGCCCTTTGTGCTTGCCACCCTTGCAAAAAAATTGCCGGGAAGTCTGCAAAGGGCTTACAGATGTTCGGTGATCAGCCTATCCCGGCTAGGTGAATGTAACCTGATGTGGTGCTATTTTCCAGTTATGCCCCCACTTCGTTTACTGCGTGTTTCATGTTGGCCTGCACGTATGCCTTTACCGCTGATTCCTGATAGCGTCTTAACACGCGGTCACGCCGCTGTATTTCGATGTGAGGCAGTGGCAGTTCAATCAAGGTTCTTCGGCAAATTCCCAGCATACGCGCCGCTTTATAGGAACTGATAAGGCGGTCTACCCGCTGTTCGTTTTGCATAGTTGTTTCTCCAATCGGCTGATAGCCTGTTTTACTTTTGCGCCGTACTTTTGCGCGAGCTGGTAGCCCTGTAACGCCGCTTGCGGGTTACTGCGTTGGAGTGCCAGCCCTTGCGCCTTGTAAAATTTCGCGGTGATTTCATCGGCAATAGCACACTTATCCTTGTTGGTGAGTTCGCCTAAATGCTGCAACCTGTCGAGCATTTCACTAGGCTTTTCATAATCCAGCACGTAACCGCTGAATTCTTCCATTAGCAATTCCGGCAAGGTGCGCTTGAACCCTTGGGGTGAGTTCATGCGGTGTTGCAGTGCGTATTCTGCCAACGTCATGAAGTATTCCACCTGCATGGTATCCAATGCCCACAGGCAAATGGTCACGAGGGTTTCATTGTGTTTAGCGTCTCCGCTGTTAATGACGGTGGTTAGGTAGTCGGCATATTCAAACAATATCTCTAACTTTCTCACCTGCCTCTGAAACTGGCTTTTGATAGCACGTAAGTCGTGCTTGTCCTTATCCAGCTTCACGAGCATTAGTTTGTGATGGTTTGCCGAATGCTGGCTTGATGCGAGAGCGCGAGGCGCAACGCGCCCCGCCTCCACGTCCAGCCGATGCTTTGCAGCATAGCTTTGCAGGATCACACCCATTCACCCGCCGCGTTTTTGAGTTTGATAGAACCCGCACGTACCGCGCCGAATTTGCCGTAATCTTCCACGACATAGGCATCATTTGAGGAAAGATATTCTTCCACGCGGTCACGTTTGGGGTTGTCGATGATTGCCCGACGTACCGCGCCGGTTTGGAAGTAAATGCTCAAGTTGTCGTATGAGGTGACAACCAGACCACGCGCCGGGAAGAATGGGATGGTAACGGTAGGCAATCCGGCAATGGCTTCTTTAGCAAACCAGACTTGCAAGGCGTTTTTGTCGGTTGCGCTGCGGTTGTCGTTGTACAGGGTCAGCCCATGATTCACCCACAGTTCACGCCCGATAATCAGTACCAGGTCATCACCGCCAACGTGCCACGGGTCGAGTAAGCTGCTCATTACGTCGAATGCCAGCGCGTCCAGCGTGCCATACATGCCACCTTCACCAATGGTGAATTCGTCGGTGGTTTCCGTTCCGTCTGATGCGTACCCCATAAAGTTACCGGGTGCTGCCAGTCGGACTTTTTCAAGCCAGCCGATATTCACGTCTTGCAGCAATGGGTTAGCGGTGCGGTCGGTTTCGGTTGCCGCGCTTGTGCCATTCCACCCGACCATGATTCGATCAAGGGAAACGCGCTGCAATACTGCCTTACGATAGCGGCCTTGGAAGTCATCCAGCGCCGCCCATGCGTCCAGCGTGCGGTAACTGATATGTGTATCGAAGTTGGTTTGCTTGCATTCGTATGTGTCGGCATCCAGTGACCCCACGTAGGCGGTCGCCCGCTCTTTGGTGTCGGTGTTGGTACGGCTGGCAATGGGTGCGCCCACGCCTAACCCCAGTTTCTGCCCTTTCTGTTCGGTCACTGGGAAAATGTTGATGTTGTCGAGAAAGGCGGATGATTCGCCCATTCTGTCCACGATGGTCTGTTCAACTGAGGGTAACAGGGTGAATTTTTCGGAAACGTTGCCCACGTCGTTTGCGCCCGCAACCTCTTCTTTCATGCGGTTGAACCGTTCGCGTGTCTTGCCTTTCATAATTAATCCTTATGGTTTGGTGGTTTTTAGTAATCGTTTCTTTTGCGTTCTGAATCACCGCCGTTGTGCGGTTCGCGGTACTGTCGCGGATTTCCCTGTATTGGCGTTGCCAGCAGGATGATTTCGTCTTGCTTGCTTTCCATCGTTGAATAGTGGCTTTCCAGCTTTTCAAGCCTTGCCTCCATTGGCTTCATTGCCTCAGCTAGCAGTTGCTTGAAGTCTTCGCGGTTCATGTCGCGCTCCTTGGGTAAGTTGATGGGTGTCAGTTGTGGGGTAGAAAAAAGATTCGTTTGCCGTTCGGCTGTACTAAATTTCATGATGCCCGTGCCAAGGCTTGCCGGTGAGTCGGTCACACCCACGCCCACAAGGTAGGCTTTGCCCGTGCCTGCAAAGTCTGGCTGTATCTCAACTGATAGGTGCACTTTCTGACCATTGCGCACCATTGCGATTAGGTCTTGATGGGGTGCTATGCGGATGAATAAGGCCATACGCCCGGCAAGGCTTCCACCTTGGATGCGTTCGGCCTTGGCTTCCACCACGTCGCCCAATGCCTTGAACATGCCGTCTGGCATAACGCCCCGGATATGTTCAGGCCAGATTCTGGCGTTGTAGGTTTCTGGGTTGTAGGCATCAGCAATATCAACAATGGATTGTTCGGGAATGTCGCGCCCGTCGATGGTCTTACCTGCGACGGCTGCGCGTATCGGGTCAGTGATAAGCATGTTGTTTTGTTCCTTTTGGTCATCTAATTCAGATGTGGGAATCATTGCTTAGGGTTGTGCTTGGCTTCCACTGGTTGGGGTTAGGCCACGCGCTCACCTAACGCGCCCTGCCCGTGGCTTGAAAGAATGCGCTCAACTCCACGCCTGCCGGAAAATAAGTGCACTACTAATAAATGCACGCCAAAACGCACGGAAAGCCCGCGCCGCTTATGTTTCAGAGGGTTGGTAAGTGCAGAGTGCTGCACCAGATTTGCACTAGAAAAATGCAGTGTTGTGCAAAAGGTCTTTAGGCTGGCGTTCAGGTTTCGACTGAATGGCGGAATGGCAGGCACAAAAAAGCCGCAACGGGTGTGCGGCTGGTGTGTGATGTTGGTGTGGTGGCTAGGCCGCTTGCAAGTCGCTGCTATCCCGCTGGATAGAAAAGCGGAAACCTAGCCCATGAACAATGGCTGCCACGGTGTCGTATTGTGGGTTGCCCTGTTCTGACAAGGTTTTATAAAGGCTTTCCCGGTTTAGCCCTGTAATTTCTGCCATTTTTGCAATGCCGCCTTTAGCTATCGCGGCATTACGCAAGGCCAACAGTAATACGCGGCTGTCTCCGTCTTCCATTGCTGCATCAAGATAGTCGATGATGTCTTCATCGGTTTGCAGATAGTCGCTGCTACTGTAGGGTAGTGTCGGCATTCCACGCGCTCAGTAATGAAAACGGCATTGCAAAATAACAACTTCACCATTCTGCACGGTGTAAACAATCCGGTGCGTTTCGGTAATGCGCCTTGACCAACACCCCGAAAGATTGTGCCTCAGTGGTTCGGGCTTGCCTATGCCGTCGAATGGGTCACGCTGAATATCTTTGATCAACTCATTATTGCAGGGGTTATTCAATGATGCCCGCGAGTATTTCTAGGACTTCATCGACAATGCTATCAGGGGCGGTTTCTATGCGCCTTGCCCCCCTGCCCACTAGGTCAAGTGTCCGCACTGCACTAACCAGAACAACGCCCTGCGTTTCTGTGCCGCTGCCCATCAATGGCACGGCGAAACCCGCCACCCGCGCAAGGTTGCCGCCTTGGGTAATCGGTGCTACCAATGCAGTGCCGACAGTATTATTGAATTCACGGGTGGAAAGTACCAGTGCAGGGCGCATGTCGCCTTGCATCTCACGCCCCACTGTCGGGTTAAAGCTGACTCTCACAATGTCGCCGCGTTCAAATCCGCCACGCTTTACCATACTTCATTACCTGCCGCTGGCATGTTGTCCCATTCGGTTACTGCTGTTGGTATCGGTGCGGATGGGTCACACTTAGCTAACAGGTCGGCTAGTTTGTATTTTTTGCGCCTAGCCGCTGCTTTTGGCTGTAGGGTGAGTTTGCCGCCTTCGACACTTAGCTCTACTTTCGCGCCTGCTTCCAGCCCCAGCATAGACAACCATTGTCTAGGGATTACCACAGCGACGGAATTACCGACGGTGCGTAGTGTTGCGGTGGTCATTCGAGTTACTCCTTTCTGTATTGGTCGCTTCCATTATAGTGAAGTTTTCCATAAAGAAAACTCTATTTTCAGCCCTTACCCTGCAAGCGTTTTGCCAGCACTTCACCTGCATACTGTTGCTGGTACTCGGTCACGTCGCCCGCCTCTGCCCCGTCGAGGGTGTAGCGAGCGCCGCCGCGTTGGATGGCTTGCAGGTATAAAGCATGGTTGGTGTGCATCCTTAGCACTTTCTGCACGACCTTTTTCGATGCGCCGGGAAAGTGTTCATCATTCACCAGTTTGAACAACTCCTTTTCAATGCCGACGGCGAGCGGTTGGAACATTATCCAGATGTGGAAGGCGTTCAGGCGGTCGTTCAATTCGCGGGCTTTCAGGTCTGACGGTGGTGTGACCTGCTTTTTTGGTGCGGCTGGTTTGCGCGGTGGTTTTTTGGCTTTGGGTTTGGGTGGCTTGGGTGCTGGCACGCGCTGCACTTGGGGCAGTTCGTCACGCCTGATGATGCGCTTCCCGGTGCGTTGGATTGTGCCAACGGGTGAATTTACCGGGCCAGTGTTGGCAGGTTTGCGGGTAATGCTTAAGGTTTTCTTGGGTGTGTCGTTCATGTGTCCAAACTCCCTGTATCAGGTATTGCTTGCCGCTGGTGCGGTCTTGGATGTGGGCAGTTTACCCGATGTGAGGTTCAACAGCCTATCGGTGATGGTTTGCATAGGGTCACGCAGGCTTTCGAGGTCGGTGACGATGTAACCGCCGGTCACGTCCGCCGCGCCTGTTTTGTGGTTGATCAAGCGTTTCAGGGTGTAGCCCCGCACGCCGATATTTTCCGCCGTGGTGGTGAATGTTCGTCTCAGGTCGTGCATTGCCCATTGTATCCCGGTTTTTTCGCGGATGGCGTTTATGACGGCCTCCACGTTGGATAGTGGCGACTGGTTGTCGGTTGCCCGGAATACCAGCCCGCTGCCCTGCCCCGTCCATGTTTGCCACTCTGCCAGCAAGTTATGGGTAAAGGTGGTTAGCGGTAGTTCATGACTTAGGTGGTTCTTGGTGTCTTCGAGCCGTGCCACGCGGGTTTTCAGGTCGACATTTTCCCACAGCAGGCCGCTGCACTCGCTGCGACGGTAGCCGTTGAAGAGGGTCAGCAGGAAGTAAGTGCGGGCTTTGTGTGCCAGCCCGCCGCCGTACCATTCTGGCAGGGTGTCGACTGCCTGAAACCATGCTGGTAAGTTTTCATTGCTGATAATCGTCTTTTTGCGCTCCACTCTATTCCATGCCCGACTGTGTGAGAGTCGCTTGACCGGGTTGGTGGTAATGATCGGTTTGCCTGCCTTATCCAAATATTCCTCAGAGGCATAGTTGAATATGCACCTAAGCACGCGCATTTCATTATTAGCCCGTGCCTCAGAATGTTGGCTGCGTTCCCGGTGGCGAGTTTCCACCATTTCGCGGCTGATTTTGGAAAGTGGCAACTCTTGCCAGTCGGGGAACCCTACCCTAACTGAGCGTTCGTAATCCTTGATGGTGGTCTGCTTCAAATTCTTGTGTGATCGGGTGTAGTCCTGAAAGGCTTTCCCCAATGTCAGGTTATCGAACTGGCGAACCTCTGCCCTTTTTTGGTTGCTGGTCTGGTGCGTGCTGGCAATCTGCGAGAGTTCCGCCAATGCCTTTTCACGCGCTTGCACAACGGTCATAGCAGGAAACCTTCCCAACGTGACCCGCGCCGCCTTGCCGTCAATATGCTTGCGCACCTGAAACGAACGTGCGCCGGGTGGTGTGACCATGATCAGCAGGCCGCTGATTTTGGTGTCGTACACGTAGCGCCGCCCGGTGTTGGGTGGCTCAAGTGCTTCTAACACGGCTTTGGTGAAGTTGATTTTTTCCGGCATGGCTTGCCCCTTAGTGGTTCGGTCTGTGTTCGGTTTTGAGCATAGCAGAACGTTCGGGCGGGGTCATGTTGGCGCTGTTTACGGGGTCATGACTAAAATCAAGGGTCTGCTAAGGTCTGCTAGGGTTTGGCGGTTTGTGGGTGCGTGCAGGTTGTTTTTCATGCGGTTTTGCGCGTTATCTTGGGTTTATGAATCCCCGGCTCTTAAAATCCCTCGGTGGCGACACCGTGCCGGTTCGAGTCCGGCTCCGGGCACCAAATTTTTCAAGCACTTGCTGATAAATCGTTAGACAGGCTTCACTGCCATAAACGTCACAAACGCGGTATTAGCGTTAATCACCTCAATCTTTTCCAAGCCTAAGTTAGCCAGCACATTCAAATACCAAGTGAATGGATAAGTCACCAACACCCCCTCGATCTGCTGACGCTTCCTATCAATTTCTTCCTCTGTCACACCATTGGCTCGCTTATAGTCATAATACAGATCATGGACACAAGCACTGCTTGATACCTTATCAGACAGAATCAAAGTACCGCCGGGCGCTAATGAACGCTTAATCGCCTCCAAATACTCAAGCGGATTGCGGATAAAATGTAACGTCCAATTATTCAGTACATAGTCAAACGGACCCTGTATTTCCGGGAAACTGTCCGAATGAATGAGCGTTGCTTCTTGAAAAGACTTAGCCAACATATCTGCCGAGGCATCCACCCCATAGAGATTCCGGTAACCTGCTTGATACAATTGCCTTAATGTCTCACCAGTGGCACTCCCCACATCAATGATTTTGGGCTGCTTCAGCTTTCCCTTGCCAATCACACGCACACACAAATCGATAACCCGCAAATAGTCGGGAATTTCTCGTCGAGCAATACCATCAAAAACTTCCGCAACTTGCGCATCAAACCTCCATTCGCCCGGAGCAGCCGTGCTTGCCAACAAAATTGCTTGCTGTTGGTATTCAAGGGTTCTGGCAGCAGACACGGGATCATGTTCCCAAGAACGCTTCTGGCCGGACTGCTGGGGTAAATGGCTTTCCAAGGTCGTCAGCTTTTGCTGTTCATCACGGCCATAACGCACTGCAAAACGAATCGGCAAATCACTACTTCCCAGAGCACTTTCATCATAAATCACGGTATCGGGATTCAAGGGAAACGCCAGCTTATTTTCCTGATTGGTAAAACCATTCAGACGAAACAAAATATCCAATGCTGACAAAGAGGTAGTGGCGGAAATGCCCAGCATCGACTGATTACCGTGATCAAGGTTAACCTCTTGATCGGTGACGTACTCTGTAATCGCCATATCCAGCGGTAATTTCCCGGCACGCATACTGGGTGGGTAATTGGTTTCCACCACCACTTGCTGACTCGCTACGCGGCAAGCCTGATCAATAATTTGCTTGGTATCGACGAAGTGATACAACATACCCGCCAGCAAGACCAAGTCGAATGCCTGATCATCGGTTGCTAATAGATAGCTACGGACATCCTGATGAATGATTTCAACGCGATCCTGCCAATGCGCTAACAAGCGACGGGATTCACTCACGTAGTTTTGCTGCACCTCAACGCCCGTGTAACGCGCCGCGCCGTTGAACAACGCCCATTGCCCTGCCGCGCCATAACAGGAACCTAAATCAAGCACCGTCTTGCCTTGGAGTAGGTGCGCTGGCAGCAATGTGCCGAATTTAGCCTCCAAAAAGGCCTTGCTGGTTGGGTTAAAGCCTCGGTGACGGCGATTATCCTCTTGATAAAAAGCCGGGTAATCATCGTAGGCCAGTGTTTTGCACAGATTTGCCATCTCTTCTTTCACCGCATATCCAGTTGTTTATAACGCATCACCGACTTTGGTATATTCACCGGTGAGCGTCAACACCGCAAACAACGCACAGTCAGGAGTTTCTTATGACCCATGTGGTCTGCCAATTTTCCCAATTAACCCAACAATTTGATACCAAGACGGTATTTACCGGGCTTTCCTCCACCCTGACAGGCGGATTGACCGGGCTGGTCGGGCGTAACGGGCAAGGCAAATCGGTATTACTCGCCCTACTCGCGCAAGACCTCCCGCCCACGAGCGGCAACATCCGCTGGCTTGTGCCATTTTATTGGGTGCCGCAACTGCAACGCTTGCAAGGTTTGCGTTTGGCGGACGCTTTGGGCGTTGGCGTGTTATATGACAGTTTCGAGCGCATCCAGTCCGGTGAAGCCAGCGCAGAAGATTTCACACAAGTTGAAGACCGTTGGCATCTGCCCTCTCTGTGGGAACAGGAACTGCACCAAGCGGGTCTGGATTTGCCCTTGTCTACGCCCGTCCAACAGTTGAGTGGCGGCGAACAAACCCGGCTGGCATTGTGCCGGGCATTTTTACAACCTGACCATTACTTGTTATTGGACGAACCCAGCAACCATCTGGATACGGAAGGTCGTCAGTGGCTGTTGGCAAAGCTGACCCAACACCCGGCTGGCGCATTGGTTTCCACCCATGACCGCGAACTACTGCAACAGGTGGAACGGATACTGGAACTAAATCAGCATGGTTTGAACGAATACGGCGGTAATTACGCCATCTACCAATCTATCCGTGATGCCCAAGTTTCTGCCACAGAACAGCAACTCGCGACCCTCAAACGTAACCGCCAGCAACAGAAACTGGAACAGCAAGCTGCTTTGGAAAAATCCGCCCATCGCCGCAAACAGGGTGAACGCCAACGCCATTCCGGTTCGCAAAGCAAACTGCTGATGGATGCTCAACAGGATCGCTCCGAAAGCACCCTAGCCAAACTCAAGCAACAACACCAGCAACGCACCGAACAATTGACCGCCGAATTGGGCGCTACTCAAACCCGGTTGGAGATCATTAAACCGCAAACGCTACGCTCTGCCCCGGAAGCAGCACATCACAGCCTGTGCCTGCATTTGTCCGAACTGGTGTTGCCTTATGTAAAAAATGTCCCGCTTACCCTCACGGTACATCAGGGCGAACGCTGGCATATCCAGGGTAGGAATGGTTCTGGCAAATCTACCCTGCTGCGCGTGATTGCCGGGCTGGAACAGCCGATTGCAGGTAACTGCGAAGTGCATGGACGTTGTGTGTATCTAGATCAGCACTTCAGCCTGCTGGATGAAAACGAATCCGCCCTAGGCAACCTGCAACGCCTGCACCCTGACAGCAGCGAAACCAGCCTGCGTACCGAACTGGCGGGGTTACGGATGCGCGGCGACAAGGCATTACAACCCCTGAAGGAACTGAGCGGCGGTGAACGCCTGAAAGTAGCCTTGCTAGCGGTACTTATCGGCGAAAATGCCCCGACCTTGCTGTTGTTGGATGAACCCGACAACCATCTAGATCTGGACTCGCGCTTATTGCTGGAACAAACACTGGCCGATTACCCCGGCGCACTGCTAGTGGTTTCACACGACCCAGCGTTTATTACCGCCCTAGGTATCTCGGCGAGCCTAACATTAAACGCCTGAAACCTTGAGCCATTACATCAGCCGCTTAACCTTACGCGTCGCCAGCGCCTGCAACGGGTCATCCGGCCACGGATGCTTGGGGTAACGCCCCTTCATATCCTTTTTCACATCATGGTAAGACGTGCGCCAAAATCCCGCCAAATCCTGCGTAATCTGCAACGGCCTGCCCGCTGGCGAAAGCAGATGCACCAGCAGCGCCACCCTGCCATTGGCAATGGTCGGGGTTTGTTCGCACCCAAACATTTCCTGCAATTTCACCGCGAGTACCGGCGGCGCTTGGCTGTAGTCGATGGCAATGGAACTCCCGGAGGGAACTTCCAGCCGTTTGGGGGCAAGCTGTTCAAGGCGCTGTTGCCTGTCCCACGGCAACAAGGTGCTGAGAATCGCGCTTAAATCCAGCTTTCTGAAATCACCCAGCACATTGACCGTATCCAAATACGGAGCAAGCCAGTTTTCCAGTGTTGCCAACAGGTTAGCCCGGCTCACATCAGGCCAATGCTGCTCAGGCTCGACGCGGTGCAACAGATTGACCCTTGCGCACCATTGCTCGTGTTCCGCCTGCCACGGCAACACATCTAACCCTTGCTTGCGGATGAAACCGATTAGGGCGGCACTTTTAGCCTCGGCTGGCACGGCTTGCAGGGCTTTACGTTGCAATACCAGTGCGCCAATTTTGTGCTGTGCTTCGGCGATGAAGCGCCCGGCTTTAGTATCCCATTCCACCACGGTTTGCGTGCGTACCTGATCTGCCAAAGCGCTGGTAAACAGCTTGTCATCCAGTGCGGCAGCGGCACGGATCGTGTCGCTTTTCGCACCGCCCGTGCTGCTGACTTCGGCAATCGCCAGCCACGCCTGATTGCCAAGCGCATGTTTGCTGGGCAAGTCGGCACTACGCCCATTGGCAAGCTGGTAGCCGCCGGAATGCCGCCGTCTAGCAATACGATCCGGGTAGGCGCAGGCCAGCAAATAGCCGTGAATTTGCGGGGCGGGGAGCAAAAAGCTCACACCACTTTCTGGCAATGTCTGGGCGCGAACTTGCTCAACAAACTGATTTGCCAGTTGGCGGGTACGTTGCAGCCAGCCTTGCTGTGGGTACGGGCACTTGGCTGTGCCTGCCAGTATTTCCAGCGGCTGGCTAATGTCGGGATTGTCTTGGCTGAACGGGTTACGCTCAGAAAGCAGGCTGGCAAGGTTGGCGGCGGCGCTCAAGTGTCCGGCTTGTGCGCCACAAATCAGCAGGTGGGCAAGGCGCGGATGCACCGGCAGATTGCACATCACTTGCCCGTGTGCAGTCAGTACCGTGGCTTTGCCCTTGCGTTGAATCGCACCGAGCGTTTCCAGCAAATCCAGCGCCTGTTGCCAAAGGCCAGCAGGCGGTACATCCAACCAGCGTAATTCCGCTGGGTCATCAACACCCCATTGCAGCAGCTGCAAGGCCAGTGGGGCGAGATCGGCACGCAAAATTTCCGGGGTATTGTGCGCTGCTAATTGTTCTTGCTGACTTTCCGTCCAAAGTCGATAGCACACACCGGGGGCAAGTCGGCCTGCCCGCCCGGCTCGTTGGGTGCTGGAGGCGCGGGAAATACGCGTGGTATGCAAACCCGTCATGCCTGTCCCGGGGTCAAAACGGGCTTCGCGCACCAGCCCTGAATCCACGACCACATCCACACCTTCGATGGTCAGGCTGGTTTCGGCGATATTGGTTGCCAGCACGACTTTGCGTTCGTCGGGGTTGGCAAGGGGCGCGATGGCTTGTTGCTGTTCGTCCAGCGTGAGGTTGCCGTACATCGGGCGCAAATGCACGCCACGCATCCGGCGTTCCACCAGCCATTCGCCGAGTGCTTGGGTGGTGCGGTGAATTTCCCCCTGTCCGGGCAGAAAGGCGAGGATGCTGCTGGCGGGGTTGTCGCTCAAGGCTTGCCGCAGGGTGACAAGCATACGTTCGACAATGCGTTCGCCGGGTTTGGCTGCTTGCCCATAGCGAATGTCTACCGGGTAAGTACGGCCTTCACTGCGCACCACCGGCGCGTCATCCAGCAGACTGGCGATAGCAACGCTATCCAGTGTGGCGGACATCACCAACAGTTTCAGCGGATGGCTGGCGTCACGGAACAGTTCACGCCCTTTCAAGCACAGGCTGAGGGCGAGGTCAGAATCCAGATTGCGTTCGTGGAATTCGTCGAAAATCACCAAGCCAACACCGTCCAGCGACGGGTCTTGCTGCACAAAACGGGTGAGGACGCCTTCGGTAATGACTTCAATGCGGGTCTGGCGGCTGGTTTTGTTGTCGAGCCGCATTCGGTAGCCCACGGTTTGACCTGCGCTTTCGTTCAGCAAACTGGCCATGCGATGCGCGGCATTTTTAGCGGCAATGCGGCGCGGTTCGAGCATGAGGATTTTTTTACTGGCAAGCCACGGCTCATCGAGCAATGCGAGCGGCACACGGGTGGTTTTACCTGCGCCGGGTGGCGCTTCCAACACTACTTCGTGGCGTTCACGCAGCGCTTGCTTAAGATCGTCGAGGACAGCTTCAATGGGAAGCACTTGTTCGGTAAAGGGTATTTTCATGGGCGGCATGATAACCAGTAAAACATTGCAATTCATCTTAAAGCACCGATAATGTCGTTATCGACAGAATGGTGCAAAGCACAATTATTAACTATTCATCGAGAAGCACACCACTCACCCCACCACTGGAGATTACACCGTGCAAGCATTTACCAACCATGGCCAAAACGTCATTAATGACTTGGCTCAACGTTATGGACTTTCCACAGACGCTGTTACCAACATGCTCTACGCTGTCATGAACGGCAACGGCACGATGGCGCAATTCAACATCCCCGAACTGGGCGGCGGCGGCCAGTGGATGCAAGGCGGCATGACCATGGTCGGCGACATGTTTAATTATGGTTTGAAAACAACCGTGAACAACCTGTGCGCCGAACTTTCCAACCTGCTATCCAGCCAGAACCCGGCCATGTTCCAACCCCCCGTCAGCAGCCAGTCGCAATATCAAGGCAATGGGCAGAACAGCCTGTTTGTCGCTAACCCGTCAGGCTACGGTAACTGGTGGCAGGCAGATCTCGGGCAAGCTTCTTCTTCCGGCGCACAAAACAACATTCGCTACGCCTACTTCCCGTCTACCCAGCGGCTGGCATTGGAAATCAACGGTCATGTCACCATTTATGACACGCTGGATAACCAGATTGGCGGTGTTTCCCAGCAACAAAGCGGCAGTGCATCGCTGACCTTCACCAGCCAGTACGGGTTAGTACAAGTCGAAAACCTGCCGATTATTTCCATTGATGGCGTCGCCCAACAGCCGAAAAATCAGGCTCCGATACAAAACAACGCCTATACGCCACCGGTTTTCACACCTGCACCAGAGCAAAGATTTAACAACACCAATGTCTCAGAAAGCGATATTTTCGCCCTGATTGAAAAGCTGGCTGACTTGAAACAGAAAGGTATTCTCAGCGACGAAGAATTCGCGACGAAAAAGGCCGAGTTGTTGCAACGACTGTAACAACCCGCCAATCATCATTTGTAAGCCTTAGCAAGGTTGTCGAATAATTTTCGACTCATGCCGGTGATCTGCAAGAATTTGTCTAATTCTGCTGCTAACGAGGAAGACTGGTAAGATTCCTGCATAATCAGCAGAGAAAAGCCTGTCGCTGCATTGAGTGCATCAATGGCTTTAAGCATCATTGCCTGATCATCGGCATATACTTCACCAAAAATACGAATCAGTTCAGATTGAATGATCGTCATCGCCCCTGCCACAAACTCAACCGGTAGCTTTACTTGCACATGCACATCGCCGACATGGTAAAGTTTTCGGGTGTACTCCTCACTAAAATCACTGTTAAACAACTCATGTAACCAAACAACATGAGTGCTCTTCAAGCTTTCGACACGACCCTCAAGAAAGTCACGCGTATTGGGAATTGCTAGCAGACGCTCATAAAAAACATCCGATACGTCTTCTAACCTTGTATTTATATCAGGATAAATTTTACGCAATAAAGCTGCTTTTTCATTATCCAATCCTGAGAATTGCCTAGCATACTCACAAATGGCTTGTATATTAATAGGTTGCACCGTCTAGTTCCTCATTAAAAATGCTTTTAATTAATGCATGATGACATACTGAAACAGTATAGAGGTATCTCGCTTATATCAAGATAGAATCATTACAAATCAAGGCAGACTCGTGCATCCAACCCACATAGCCACGACACCTTACCTAAAACCCGCTATGATGTACGGCTACCCCGTTACCCAAGAGCCGTCCCATGCCCAATTCCTTTGCGAATTTAAACCTGCCTACCCAACAACTCGCCAATCTCGGCAACTTGGGTTATAAACTAATGACCGGTATTCAGGCCAAAGCCCTGCCACCCGCGCTACAAGGCTCTGATTTGATTGGGCAAGCTAAAACCGGTAGCGGCAAAACCGCCGTATTCGCTATTACCTTGCTGGCCAAACTTGACCCACAAAACTTTGCCGTGCAAGCCTTGGTGATGTGCCCTACCCGCGAACTCAGTGCGCAAGTCGCCACCGAAATCCGCCGCCTTGCCCGTTACCAGCCCAATATCAAAGTCGTCACCTTAACGGGCGGACAACCTCTCGCACCGCAAGCCACCTCGCTGGAACACGGCGCACACGTCATCGTCGGCACACCGGGGCGCATCGGCGACCATATCGGCAAAAAGACGATTGACCTCAGCCAGATTCACACACTGGTGCTCGATGAAGCTGACCGGATGCTGGAAATGGGCTTCATGGAAGACATCGGCAGAATCATCAGCCTCACCCCCAAATACCGCCAAACCTTGCTGTTCTCCGCCACCTACCCGGACGACATTAAACGCCTGAGTGCGCAATTTCAGCGCAACCCCGTCGAAGTCAAAGCTGAAGCCTTGCACCACGCGGGCGTCATTAACCAGCACTCGTTCCTGTGTGAAAAGCCCCATCGTTTACAGGCACTTGAAATCCTGCTGGCGCATTTCAAACCGCGTTCTGCGGTGATTTTCTGCAATATGAAAGTCGGCGTGCGTGAAATCACCGAACACCTCGACCAACTTGGTTTCAGCGTCAAAGCCCTGCACGGTGAAATGGACCAACGTGACCGCGATGAAGTCTTCGTGCAATTCAAGCACAACAGTTTCAACATACTGGTTGCTACCGACGTCGCCGCTCGCGGGCTGGACATCGAAGACCTGCCTTGCGTCATCAACTACGAATTGCCGCACGATGCCGATGTTTACATCCACCGCGTCGGGCGTACCGGGCGAGCGGGCAAGGAAGGCATGGCGCTCAACCTGCTCACCGATGCCGAACGCCACAAACTCGCTGACATTGGTATCGCGCAAAAAACCGAACTGGACTACGAAGTCATTACCGCGCTACCTAAAGCCGCCCTCAGCCCCACCCAGCCCAACAACGTGACATTACGCATTGCTGCCGAGCGCAAGGAAAAAATTCGCCCCGGTGACATTCTCGGCGCATTGACTGGCGAAGGCGGTATCAATGGCAAATCCGTCGGCAAAATCGACGTGATGGATTACGCCGCTTACGTCGCCATCGAGCGCAGCGCTGCCAAACAAGCCCTCGCTTGCCTACTCAATGGCAAAATCAAAGGGCGCAAATTCAAGGTTACAAAGCTGTAAGGGATTGAACCGATGAATAGTCTGGAATGGCGTGTCACCGCCTCATTGGCTGCCATTTACGCTGTGCGGATGCTTGGCCTGTTCATGATCCTGCCCGTGTTTGCGCTGTATGCCGAAACCCTGCCCGACGCCACCCCGTTTCTGGCGGGCTTGGCGATTGGCATTTATGGCCTGACACAAGCCATTTTTCAGATTCCGCTGGGGGTGCTCTCGGACAAAATCGGGCGTAAACCGGTGATCATCGGCGGGCTGCTGGTGTTTGCGCTGGGCAGCGTCATTGCAGCAATGGCAAGCTCCATGTGGCTAATCATCGTCGGGCGGGCGGTGCAAGGCATGGGCGCGATTGCAGGCCCGACCATGGCCTTAGCTGCCGATTTAACCCGTGAAGAAAACCGTACCCGCATCATGGCCGTGATCGGCATGACCATTGGTTTGTCGTTCATGGGTGGGATGATCCTCGGCCCCATCATCAGCCAGTTCCACGGTGTCGGCGTGCCGGGCATTTTCTGGTTTACCATGATACTGGCCTTGTCAGGCATTGCACTGGTGATATTGGCAGTACCTACTCCCGCACGCATTACCCGTCACCGCGATGCTGGAATCATCAAAGGTTATCTGGGCACTGCACTGCGCAACATTGCCCTGTTACGCATGAATGCAGGCGTATTCATTATCCATCTGGTGATGACCGCCAACTTTCTGGTCTTGCCCGCGATTTTTGAACATGAGCTTGCCCTACCCCGCGCCGAACACTGGAAAATCTACCTACCAGTGTTTGCAGGCTCGTTTCTGATCGCCATCCCGATGATTATCCTTGCGGAAAAAAAGCAGCAAATCCGCACCTTGCTGCTGGGCAGCACCCTGCTACTGGTAATGGCAGAAGCTGGCATGGCACTAGGGCATACGCAAATCGACTGGTTACTGGCGGCGTTTTTCCTGTTTTTTGTCGGCTTCAATTTTCTGGAAGCCACCCAACCCTCGCTGGTCGCTAAATACTCCGATGTCAGCACCAAAGGCACGGCGATGGGCATTTTCAGCAGCTCACAATTCCTCGGCATTTTTGCGGGCGGTTTCCTCGGCGGCATGATCAACCATACGTGGGGGGAAACCGGCGTCTTTGTGTTCAGCGCCATCGTGGTACTGATCTGGTTTGTGATTGCCCTGCAATTACCGCAGCCAACCTTCTATACTAGTCGGATACTGAAGCTCGACCCACTGCTACTGTCTGACCCGCAACGCCTGCACAAGGAGTTGTTGGCAGTACCGGGCGTCAAGGAAGTCGCCATTGCAGCAGATGAGTGCATCGCTTATCTGAAACTCGACAAGGCCAGTCTGGACGAGGCCGCTCTGGATGCATTCTCCCCCCCTTCAGCGTAGAATCTCACGGAAATATTTACATAAGGAACGAATATGGCACGAGGTATCAACAAAGTAATTCTGGTCGGCACGGTCGGTAAAGACCCTGAAATGAAATACATGCCCAGTGGTGACGCGATGGCTAATATCAGCGTCGCCACCAATGACACGTGGAAAGACAAAAATACCGGCGAGAAAAAAGAAGCTACCGAATGGCATCGCGTTGTCTTTTTCAAACAATTAGCCGATATTGTCGGCAAATACGTGCGTAAAGGTCAGCAGATATACATTGAAGGCAGCCTGAAAACCCGTTCATGGGAAAAAGACGGTCAAAAGCACTACTCCACTGAAATCGTCGCCTCTGACATGCAAATGCTGGGCGGTCGTCCCGGTGGCGGTATGGAATCAGGTAATTACGACAATGCCCCTGCGCCACGTAGCAATCAAGGCAATTCAGGTGGTGGTTACTCAGGTGGCAGCGCACCGGCATCGAGTGGTGGTGGCGGCAACAACTCCAATCACTTTGAAGACTTCGATGACGACATCCCGTTCTAGGCGTCATCTAGGGCATACCCTTGCAAACACTGGCTTTCGCACCAGTAGGCAAGGGTGAGCCTACCTCTTATAATCCGCGCAGTGCTTGTACTGGAGGAGCTCACCGAGCCAGCTAGGAGGAATACAAGCACTGCTAAAGAGTTGTGACAACGTAGTAAAACATGACACAACCTACAGAATTAAAACAATGTTTTTAGAGCCACCATAGGTGGCTCTTTTCTTTTGTGCCTAGCTTTCGAAACCTTGACCAATCCACGCAGTCAGCGTTTCGTGGAACATCACATCGGTTAACTCTTCGGTAATAGCTTCCTGAATATCGGCGGCATCATGCGCCTGTCCTTCTTCACTTTGAGCCGTTTCCAACATTTCCGCTCGCACCTGATCCAGGTACACCAAAATTTCTTCCGCCTCTGCCCGTTCAATCGGCAACATGCCAAAGCTGAAAATAAACTGGTTATTCGGCAGGCTCAGCAAGCGCGAAGCAATGCAGATATTGGTGGGAATATTGGTAGCATCCAATTGTGCCAATACACTCGGTTCATCAGAACCCAAACGGCGCACCTCAACCTTTTTACCGACTTTGCCGACGACTTCCCAGAGCGCCAATTCAGAATGGGCAAACGCTTCCAGATACTGGCACGCGAAAGACTTTTCTTCCTGCTGTACCCGTGCACGGATAAACTCTTGCAGTACCGTTTCGCCGTCTTCATTGGTTTCGGTCGTGACAAAATGCTCAAACACATGGGAATGCAGCATTTGCCCCAGCGGCTCTTCTTCGAGGTAATCCAACACTTCATCACCGGATAGCTCTAACATCTCCGCAGCATAAGCAATGGCATCGGAGAAGACTTCAACCATCCAATCTTCCCAAGGTGGCTTGGCGATATAGGCGCTCAATAGTTCCATTGCACCGCTGACTTGTTTTTCCTGTTCCGCTGTACTCACGGCTGAATTCCTTTTGGTGGTAGTAAAACTTAAGGGTAGTAAAATAATGATAAAGGGTGTTGAAACATGTTAGCACGTCTATGGTTTTTGCTCATCCTTTCACAAATTACAGCAAACCACGCTCAGCAAACGACACCACCTCATCACCGATCACGAAGTGATCCAGCACCCGCACATCAATCAGGTGCAATGCATCTTTGAGCTTCTGGGTAATACGCTCATCCGCCTGACTCGGTTCGGCGACACCCGAGGGATGATTATGGGAGAAAATAATAGCTGCTGCATTGTGATACAACGCACGGCGCACCACTTCGCGGGGGTGTACACTGGCTCCATCGATCGTTCCGCGAAATAGCTCTTCATACTGAATCACCCGATGACGGTTATCCAGAAAAAGGCAGGCGAACACTTCGAAACGGTAGTCACGCAATTTAGAGACGAGATAAAAACGGACAGCATCTGGATCAGTCAAGGGGTCACCACGGCGCATTTTTTCGCCCAGATACCGCCGCGACATTTCCAGAACAGCTTGCAATTGCACGTATTTAGCCACGCCCATACCGTGCGTCGCACAAAAATTTTGTGCATCTGCATCAAATAATTGACGTAGACTTCCAAACGTTTGTAACAACTCCCGCGAGAGGTCAACAGCACTCTTACCCTTGACACCGACTCGCAGGAAAATAGCCAGCAATTCAGCATCGGATAAAGCTTGTGCACCCCGTGACATTAATTTCTCACGAGGTCTGTCTTCAAGCGGCCAGTCAGTAATTGCCATAATAGTTCGCTTTTTTTATGCATGATTTATAGGGATCCAGAAGTTAAATCTTATGTCACTACTCACTGGTAAAAATATTCTTTTAGGGATCAGTGGCGGTATCGCGGCCTACAAATCCGCCGAGCTGCTACGTCTGTTGGTAAAACAGGGCGCAAACGTGCGTGTCTGCATGACCGAATCCGCCCAAGCCTTTATTACACCCTTAACGATGCAAGCGCTTTCTGGCCACCCAGTACACACCCAACTACTCGACCCACAAGCCGAAATGGGCATGGGACATATCGAGCTAGCACGCTGGGCAGACATCATCCTCATAGCACCCGCCACTGCCAATACACTAGCGCGTCTAGCATGGGGCATGGCAGATGACTTGCTAAGCACAGTTTGCCTTGCTTCCACCGCAACACTGGCAGTCGCCCCTGCCATGAATCAGCAAATGTGGAAAAATCCGGCAACCCAACACAATATCCGCACTCTGAAAGAACGCGGCATCAGCGTATTCGGCCCCGCCGAAGGGGTGCAAGCCTGTGGCGATACTGGCTTCGGCCGAATGCTTGAACCCGCTGATCTCATCAGCGAACTGGAAGGGAATTGCACCACCAGTACCTTACTGCACGGCGTGCGGGTACTGATCACCGCAGGCCCCACCCGTGAAGCCATCGACCCGGTACGTTTTCTCACCAATCGCAGCTCCGGCAAGATGGGTTACGCCGTAGCACGCGCAGCCGCCAGCATGGGCGCAGAAGTCATGCTGGTTTCTGGGCATGTAGCATTGGAATGCCCTGCTGGTGTACGCCGCATTACCACCGAATCAGCGGCGGACATGCTTAACGTGACTAGCGAACAGGCTAAGCAAGCTGATTTGTTTATCGCCACGGCTGCCGTTGCTGATTACACCCCGACCGAAGTGGCTGACCGAAAAATCAAAAAAAATGCTGACACGCTTCATCTTGAAATGAAACGCACCACCGATATTCTGGCTACCATTAAACAAGAGCATCCACGATTGTTTACCGTTGGCTTTGCCGCTGAAACCCACGACCTGATGACTTACGCCCGCAGTAAACTGGAACGCAAAAACATTGACATGATTGCCGCCAATTCCGTCGCAGGCGGGAAAGCCTTCGACCAAGCCACTAATGCGCTCGAAGTTGTCTGGAAACATGGTCATACATCCTTACCAGAGATGGACAAACAACAGCTCGCCGAAGCACTGATGCAATTGATCGCAACACAATACAACCAACACAATAAGTAATGGAAACCATCTAATGGCACTAATTGAATACAAAATCCTGGATGCTCGTATTGGTAACGAATTTCCTCTACCTGAATACGCCACCAGTGGCTCTGCTGGTATGGATTTACGCGCCTGCCTCGACGAGGCCATCCCGCTAAACCCCGGTGAGACCACCCTGATTCCGACGGGCATTGCGATCCACATCGGTGATCCAAGCCTTGCAGCCGTGATCCTACCGCGCTCCGGCCTTGGGCATAAGCACGGCATTGTGCTCGGTAATCTGGTTGGCCTGATCGACTCCGATTACCAAGGGCAGTTATTCATTTCTTGCTGGAATCGCGGCAACGACAGTTTCACCATCCAGCCGGGCGAACGCATTGCCCAATTGGTATTTGTCCCCGTAGTACAAGTTGCCTTGCAGCAAGTGGAAGACTTCAATCAATCACAACGCGGCGAAGGCGGCTTCGGACACTCAGGAAGGAGCTAAGCTATGACTATCCCACACTCCCCGATTGCGCATTCATTGTTTCGTGCTTATGACGTGCGCGGTGTGTATGCCGACAACCTCACCGAACACAGCGTGCGCCTGATTGGGCAAGCCATTGGCTCACAATTACGCGACATGGGCACGCAATCTGTCGTACTCGGACGTGATGGGAGACTTTCCAGCCCAACATTAGCGCAAGCAGTCACGGAAGGTTTGTTGCAAGCGGGTTGCCACGTCACCGATCTGGGCATGTTGCCAACACCTGTGCTGTATTTTGCAGTGCAATCCGGCCTTGCCCCGCATGGCGTGATGATTACCGGCAGCCATAACCCACCCAACGAAAATGGCATCAAAATCGTCATCAATGGCGAATGCCAATACAACGAACAAATCCAGAATCTCTACGAACGCATTGTCAGAGGCGAACTCTGGCATCAACCACAAGCAGGCAAGTTACACACTGCAACTATCCTGCCCGCCTACCAGCAAGCGGTTTGCCAGCAAATCCACCTGCAACGGCGTTTACGCATCGGGGTAGACTGCGGCAATGGCGCGACAGCACTCTTGGCGGAACAACTGTTCCGGGACATCGGCTGCGAAGTATACCCCCTGTTTTGCGACGTAGACGGCAACTTCCCCAACCACTCACCCGACCCGACCCAGCCCGCCAATCTGCAAGCCCTGCAAACATTGGTGCTGGAACAAGCGCTGGACATTGGCATCGCCTTTGATGGTGATGGCGACCGCCTGATTGCGGTGGATGGTGACGGGCATATCCTTTGGCCTGACCGCATCCTGACCCTGTTGGCGCAAAGCGTCTTGCCTGAACAGCCGGGGCGCGTAGTGGCTTATGACGTGAAATGCACCTATCGGCTGGATAAAGCCATCCATGACGCAGGCGGCATTCCCGGCATGTGCATCAGCGGGCATTCCTTGCTGAAAAAATACATCCGTGAACACGACGCGGTATTGGGTGGCGAATTCAGCGGGCATATCGTGCTGCGCGACCGGGGCATGGAATACGATGACGGCGTGTACATCGCCGCCCGCTTGCTAGAAATCCTTGCACAAGAAACCGCCAGCCCGGCAGATGTCTTCGCCCGCATCCCCGAAGGCTTTAGCACCCCGGAACACAAGCTGCGCTTCGCCTCCTACGAAGCCGCCACGGCGGCCATGGCGATCTGGATGCAAGACCAGCAGTTGCAAGCGCAGCGCCTGATTACCCTCGATGGGATGCGGGCAGAATACGCCGACGGCTGGGGCTTGGCACGTGCATCCAACACCAGCCCTAGCATTACCTTACGCTTTGAGGCCGATACACCGGGGCGACTGGAAGACATCCGCGCCCTGTTCCGTGCAGATATTCAACGCCTACAATTGACCCCGGAGGCACTGCCGTTTTAATCTTGCTGCCTAACTCCCCAAGGATGTGCATCACATGAGCAAGAAACCCGCCAATCCGCAAGATAATGACCCAGAATTCTGGGATCTTGCGGAAAAATTCATTGATCTGGCCAACAGTTCTGTCGAAACCTGCGATTTAGGTAAAGTCGGCGCAGCCATGCTATATGCTGCTGCCCGTTTCAATACCTTCGGTGTCGCGGCCACCTCCCTTGACCGCAAGGAGTTCATCGCCGACGCTGATGACACCATGGACTACCTCAGCAAACAGTTCCGCCACATGCTCGGCGACAACCTGCGCGACTTCAAGGACAACTACAAGGTCTATATCAAGCATTCTGACGAAGAAAACGCTGAAAGCTAAACGAAAAAAAGCCACAAGCATTGCCTGTGGCTTTTTGTTGAGAGCTTAAGGCTTAGAGACGTTCAAAAATCGCCGCAATACCTTGACCACCACCGATACACATGGTGACCAAGGCGTACTTGCCGTTGGTACGTTGCAGTTCATATACTGCTTTGGTCGCAATGAAAGCACCAGAACAACCGACCGGATGACCTAACGCAATCGCGCCACCATTCGGATTGGTTTTATCTAGATCTAATTCCAAACCTTTAGCAACCGACAACGCTTGTGCCGCAAACGCTTCGTTGGATTCGATAACATCCATTTGATCCAGCTTTAAACCAGCTTTTTTCAGCGCCAGTTTCGAGGCAGGAATCGGGCCCTCACCCATGAGGTCATTCGGAACGCCCGCAAGTGCATAAGAAACCAAACGCGCAATGGGCTTGTGACCGGCATTAAGTGCCACATCCGCCGCCGCCAATACGAAGAATGCCGCACCATCATTAATACCAGAAGCGTTACCTGCGGTTACCGTACCGTCTTTTTTGAACGCCGGGCGCATTTTCGCCAACGATTCCAGCGTAGTGCTCGGCTTGAGGTGTTCGTCAGCATCAAAGATTACCTCACCTTTGCGGGTTTTCTTCACGATGGGCACAATTTGTGACGCAAAACGACCCTCTGCTTGCGCCGCCGCCGCACGACGTTGGGATTCCAGCGCGAAAGCATCTTGGTCTTCACGGCTAATATTCCACTTGGTCGCCAAGTTTTCAGCCGTAATACCCATGTGACCGACACCAAACGGGTCAGTCAGCACAGCAACCATGCTATCAATCGCGGTGGTATCGCCCATCCGTGCCCCAGAACGCAGTGCTGGCAACATGTAAGTGCCTTTGGACATCACCTCAACACCGCCGCCGATACCGTAATCGGCATCACCCAGCATGATGTTTTGCGCGGTAGTCACAATGCCCTGCAAACCCGAGGAACACAAACGGCTCACTTGCATTGCCACAGATTCCATCGGCAAACCCGCCTGAATGGACGCTACCCGTGAGACATAGGCGTAACGGGAATCGGTCGGGATACAGTTACCCACGGTCACATAGCTAATTTCCTGAGGATCAACGCCGGAACGGGCAATGGATTCTTTCATGACAACGCCCGCCAGTTCACTGGCATCCATGTCTGCCAATGAACCACCAAAAGCACCAATGGCAGAACGCACTGCACTTAACACGACAACATCTCTACTCATAATTATCTCCTCCAAAGCAAAAAGAACGCTGGCTTGCCAGGCACTTCTACGTGAACCCAGCAATTTCCAAATGAAACAAGCAACGCTAACTGAGATATAATGATTAATTTTTCTAACTGACAGAGCACAAACCATGAGCAGTGATTCTCACAGTACCGCGTCTATCCTAATGGAAGCGCTGCCCTATATCCAGAAATACGCCGGTAAAACCATCGTAGTCAAATACGGTGGCAATGCCATGACCGACCCGGCTTTGCAACAGAGTTTCGCCCGCGACATCGTGCTATTGAAACAGGTCGGTATCAACCCGGTGGTGATCCACGGCGGTGGCCCTCAAATCGGCAACTTGCTGAAACAGATTGGCAAGGAAAGTCATTTCGTTGACGGGATGCGCGTCACCGATGCCGAAACCATGGATGTGGTGCAAATGGTGCTGGGCGGGCTGGTCAACAAACAAATCGTCAGCATGATCAATCAGGCAGGCGGACGCGCCATCGGCTTGACCGGTAAAGACGGCAATATGATCATTGCCCGCAAATTGGTACTGGAACGCAAAGCTCAGGAAAACCAGCCCTCCGAAATCATCGACCTCGGTCACGTGGGTGAAATCACCAACATTGATGCTAGCGTCGTCAGGATGCTGGAAGAAGACCGCTTTATCCCGGTCATTGCCCCGATTGGTGTAGGTGAAGATGGTACCAGCTACAATATTAACGCTGACATTGTGGCCGGGAAAATGGCTGAAGTGCTGAATGCCGAACGCTTGCTACTGCTGACCAATACACCGGGCGTCCTCAATAAGGAAGGGACTTTGCTGGAAGTCTTGAGCCAGCAAGATATTCAGGATCTCATCGCCGATGGTACGATTCAGGGTGGTATGTTACCCAAACTCGCGTGCGCCACGGATGCGATTGCTGCTGGCGCGAAAAGTGCCAGTATTATTGACGGTCGAGTGCCGCACGCAGTACTGCTGGAGTTGTTGACGGATCAAGGTGTTGGGACGATGGTGACACGTTGAGCAATTGACTCAAACGTTCATGATCTTTTTGATAGCGTTGGCGCAGACGATCTTGCTCAGTTTGGTTTTCTTCTAGAGCATCCTCGTAAGCGGCCAACGTACTTTCTGCTTCCGAAATGTAATGATTAAGTTTCTCACGCTGGGCAGCGTCCTCAACCTTACCCAATTGTGTTTTAACTGTCGCCAGCTTGGTCTCCAGTGACTGGCGACGTTCCACAATCGAACGGGTATTCTTGTCCAATACGGCAAGCTTGCTATTAAATACTGCCTCGAGTTCAAGCGTATCCGCATAATTTGCGAGCAAGTGATCATCCTGCTCTTGCTGCTTATTATCCAAAGCATCGCGAAGCTGCGCCAGTGTTTCACTGCGTTTCACGGCGGCAAGGTCTTCAGGAGTAGGAACACCAGGAACTGTTTTAAGCGTAAAACCTTGCCTGTTGAGTTCGCTATGCCCATGTTTTTCAACAGTAGCAGGTACAACATCTGAATAATGAACACCACCGGCATCATCAACCCAACGGTATAAACCCGCCTGCACAGTGCCACTCATCAACAACAGCAAGGCAACGTATATGGCATATAATGTAGCGATCCTAGGCATGACTGATAAAAATCTCATATGATTTAATCCATAATAACTTTTAACATTTATTTAGATAAAAAGCAGAGTCTCCATAGAAGAACGGAGTCATTAGTGCTACAAAATGCAAAATGCCCCCATCGCTGGAGGCATTCTGAGAAGGCATTAATGCTTAAACGACCACTCAGCGCATGGTGTAAAAGGCATCCGGTGCACCACTGGAGCGGATACGCCCCAAATTGGATTTCGCTTCATTTTCACTACTGAACGGCACACGCACCTTGTAAAAGCCGCCAACCTGATCAACTACAGCATTAAACCCCATGGATTGCATTTGGCTACGCATGGATTCAGCCGTACCGCTGCTCTGACTTGCCAATACCTGTACTGCGTAAGATCCTCCTACCGAATTGCTGGCACTACCACCTGAACTTGGCGCATTATAGTCATAGTAACTACCACCAGTATTACTGACAGGTGCAGCCCCGTAACCAGAAGTCGTACCGCCAGTCGGTGCACCGCCCGAACTATAATCATAATAAGAAGGATTAGAGGTTGTAGTAGTATTAGCTGCTGTCCCGGTATTATAACCAGTAGCCGCACCAGCGGTATTGCCACCGTAGGAGTTATAATCACCACCGGTAGTGGCACCTGCCTGAGGCGTAGTGGTCTGTGTAGTAGGTGCGCAACCTGACATCAATGCTACCAACGTTAGCGAGGCAGCGCCCAATTTCATTCTATTTTTCATCGTTAAAGCCCTAAGTAATTATTGTTGTGATAGACAATGGTATGTTTGCAAAGGTTCCAACACAAGAGACCATTATCAAGAAAAATGTTCATAACCACGCCGCTTGTCGGGAAAAGCATAATCTAACCGCAAATCAGACTGCTGTGCGTCAATGTTTCCAATGACTGTCACCCCAATTTGCTGCTTGGAAGCCTCTTCCTGAACCTCAGCTAACAAAGCTGGGGGCAAGGTAAATAACACCTCATAATCATCCCCTCCTCTCAACGCAAAGTCTAGTCTTTGATCAAATGCGACCGTGTTTAGTGCTGAAGAAATTGGCAATAAAGCATGATACAAACAAGCACCAACCCCCGATGCCTGTAACAAATGCCCCAAATCAGCCAACAAACCATCTGAAATATCCATACAAGCGGTTGCCCGACCCCGTAATATAGCACCCAAGGCCAAACGGGGAGTTGGGTAATACAGACGCTGGACGCAGTATTCCGCCGCCGATGCCGTTAATTCCAAACGATTTTGCACAACCGCCAGTCCTGCTGCGGCATCGCCAAGCGTACCCGATACACACACTAGATCACCCGCTTGCGCCCCACTGCGCAACAACGCCACGCCCCGCGCTGCTAGCCCCATCACTTGAATCGTAATGCTCAAAGCCCCACGCGTCGTATCGCCACCTATCAATGAGATATTGTGCTCCTGCGCCAACTCTCTCATTCCACGTGTAAACTCACTAACCCAGCCCCTATCAGCAACAGGCATCGACAAGGCCAAGGTAAACCACGCAGGTTCCGCCCCCATTGCCGCAAGATCACTAAGATTGACAGCCAGTGCTTTGTAACCGACAGCATGTGCTGGGGTTTCCACTGGAAAGTGAATACCCTCATTAAATGTATCTACCGAAATAATCAGCTCATTATTCAGCGGTATATCCAACACCGCCGCATCATCACCAACACCGACACGAACTGTATTTATGGCATCACCCCACAAAAAATATTCGCGAATGAGATCAAATTCCGACATACTACCGACCGTTAATCGTCAAATAATGGACTCTGGCAGATTTTCACAACTCCAGCCAGACGTTTTTAGTCTACATGCTAAACAATGACAATGACACAGCCCCCCCCTATAGGCTCGTACATTATTTTTGCCGGAGCATCAATGAACACAAGTTCAGAACATAAAATTGGGTGTTTACACATAGTAGGGTTGGTATTACTGACGGCATTTATTTCCGTCAGTGTCACGTTGTGGGTAATGCAATATTTTCTGTTCCCCAAACCGTTCAAGCCTGTCACGTTGAATACTCAAGAAACCGCCGTACTGGAACAAAAACTCCAGCGCATTGGCTTGCCTGACCTAATGGAAAAAGCAACTACCGGCAACACAGATTTGACGCCAGAACCCTATACCGAAGTCGGGGCAAAACGTGAAATTGCCCTCACCGAAAAAGAGCTGAATGCTTTACTGGCAAAAAATACCGACATGGGCGAGAAAGCCGTGGTCGACCTTGCCGACAATCTCGCCAGCGCCAAAATCCTACTGCCACTCGACCCAGACTTCCCGTTTATCGGCGGCAAAACCCTCAAAGTGAACGCTGGCATAGAACTCGCCTATGCCAATGCCCAACCCATTGTCAAACTCAAAGGCGTCAGCGTCTGGGGAGTCCCCGTACCTAACGCTTGGCTAGGCAACCTAAAAAACGTTGATCTGGTCAATGAGTTTGGCAGCAATGCTGGTTTCTGGCAGTCATTCGCCGCTGGCGTGGAAGACATCCACGTCCAGGAAGGCAACTTACTCATCAAACTCAAAGAGTAAGCTTCACCTCTTCCTACCTACAACACCGTTCCGCCGCGTGTTGTAGGGTCATACGCCAAGGTCACACCGGACACACTGTAAGCCGCAAACTGTTCCAACAGCGTTTCAGCTTCCGCCCAATACGGGTGCTGTTGCACCTGCGCCAGCGGGGTGAAATGGCGGCTATACAAACGCGCCAAGCGTGCCTGTGCTGCCGGGTCACGGTAATCCGCCAACGCGTCTACCACCGTCACGGCTGCCGCACGGTTATTGCACATCAGTAACTGGTCACAGCCTGCTGCCAAAGCTGCTTGCGCCCGCCCAACAAAATCCCCGGCTGCCGCCGCTGCGGCCATATCCAGCGCATCGCTGAAAATCGCCCCCTGAAACCCCATCTTCCCGCGCAAAATCGTCTGTAACCACGCGCTGGAAAATCCCGCTGGTGCGTCATCCACACAAGGGTAAACCACGTGGGAGGGCATCACCGCTTCCAAGCCCTGAGCGATCAAATGCCCAAACGGCAACATATCTTCCTGCCACAATGTTTCAAAACTGCGCTCGTCACACGGCAAAGCCTCGTGCGAATCGGCCGTCACCCCACCATGACCGGGGAAATGTTTACCGACCGACACCATGCCCGCCAACCGCACACCCTGCATCCACGCCCCGGTCAAATCGCTCACCGTTTGCGCGTGCTCACCAAAGGCACGGTCGCCGATGACCCGACTTAAACCCCGGTCAATATCCAGCACTGGGGCAAAACTGAAATCCACCCCCACCGCCTGCAACTCGGCGGCCATTAACCAGCCCATACGTTGCGCAACCTGACGTGCCGCCACAGGTGACTGTTGGTACAAAGCCGCGTAATACCCCGCTGGTGGCAAACGCTTGAAACCTTCACGGAAACGTTGCACCCGCCCACCTTCTTGATCCACTGCCACCAGCAAATGTGGCTCACGTAGCGCCCGGATACTCGCCGTCAACGCCGCAAGCTGTGCCGGGTTCTGGTAATTACGCGCAAACAGGATCACGCCCCCCACTGCCGGGTGCTGCAATAATTCACGATCTTCGGCACTCAATTCAGTCCCTGCCACATCCAGCATCACTGGCCCCAATGACATCACGCACGCTCCTTTTGTTGAGTATTCATTAATCTGCCGCATCCTGTAACAACTGGCGCACCAGTGCAACTGCCTCGGCAAGATTATCACCCCACGTGATCAAGCCATCCTCATGCCCCAGCATCACAATCGTCTGGCGCGATGGCGACACATCGCGCAGCACTGCCTGCATTGCCTGCGCCATTTGTGGCGTGCCATAGGGAATATCAGCAGACGTACACACCAAACCCAACGCCTGAGCCTGTCGCCAGATCGCCGGGTGATGCCCGTGGATAATCGCTTGCGCTGCTGGCACACACTGATAAAGCGCCGCATGGGTCATGGCTTCGGAAGACGGCTTGCTTGCCCCGCTCGCGTGCAGGTCGTGGCGACCAAGATCGTAAGCCAGCACCTGCGCGTAATGTTGTGCCGTTAAGATGGGCAAATGCCCGGTCTGAGTCCCAGTAATCATAAAAGCATCCGGGTACATCGCCATCACGGTACGCATACTGAGATTGCCATACCCCAGCCCCGCGTAACGGTCAGCATCCTGCCCAATCACGCCCCATTGCCACAGACTCTGACGGCATTGGTTAAGTATCTGCAACCCCGGAAAATCAACGTCAACAATGCTGGGCGTATAGGACAAGGTGAATTTGATGACACCTTCGGCTTCTGGTGTATACATGCGTATTCCTGTTTTGTGGTACTTTCGCGATTATGCAAGCAAACATCCAAACCTTACACCACAGCGAAGACGAATTCGGCTCCATCACCGTCATGGACGATGGCGAATGCCGCTTCCTCTCGTTTGCCCCCAACGACGAACAAAGCCGTTGTTTGAAAGCCACCCCCCACGTACTGCAATACGAATACACCCAAGCCATGTTGCTGGTGCTACTATTTTGCCAACCGAAACGGGTACTGATTCTGGGTCTGGGCGGCGGCAGTCTGGTCACAGCTTTACACCGCCACATTCCCGGCATCCACATCACCGCCGTGGAATTACGCGCCACCGTGATCGAATTGGCACACCGCTATTTCCAGATGCCGCGCAGCAAACGCCTGCAAATCATCCAGCAAGATGCCGACGAATTCTTAAACAGCAATGAGCTGCGCAAGGTCGACGTGGTATTTGCCGACCTTTACCACGGCGACGGCGTGGATCAGGTGCAATTACGCACCGACTTCATCGCCCGCTGTGCCGATGCACTCAAGGAAGATGGCTGGTTGGTGCTGAATTGCTGGACAGAACACCGCGAAGACCCCTTACTGCGCGACGCCTTGCGCCTGCACTTTGCTGACATCCGCACCGTACTCACCGGTAGCAAAAACTGGGTGATTCTGGCGGGCAAAGTACCCGATTTCCAAACCACCCGTTCCTTAAAAGACACTGCCGAACGCCTCACCGCCTCGCTGGGCTTTCCGCTAATGCGTTCACTGATGCGCTCACGGGCATTAGGGGAATAGCCTGTGTTATAGTGTTTGCTCCCTCAACGACAGGAAAAATTCATGCGCAAATTGCCACGCTTGTTACTTACCCTCTGCTTGCTCTACAGCCCGTTTGTACTGGCTGAAACCGTGCTGAAACGCGGTAATGGCACTGAACCGGAAACCCTCGACATCCATAAATCCTCCGGGGTTTCCGAAGCGAATATCCAGCGTGACATGTTTGAAGGACTCGTGACCGAAGACGCATTCGGCAAACTCCAGCCCGGAGTCGCCGAAAAATGGGAAATCAGCGCCGACGGCAAACGCTACACCTTCCACCTGCGTAACGACAGCCAATGGTCAGATGGCACACCCGTCACCGCTGACGATTTCGTCTACGCCTACCGCCGTGCCCTTGACCCGGCAACAGCTTCCGACTACGCCTTCATCCTCTGGTCAATTGCAGGCGCGGAAGCTTTCAGCAAAGGCGAGCAAAAAGACCCAGCACAAATCGGCGTCAAAGCCATTGACCCGCACACGCTGGAAATCAACCTCAAAGCGCCCACGCCCTATTTCCTCGGCATGTTGATGCACCCAATGGCCTACCCCGCCCCCAAGCAAGCCATTGAAAAATCAGGCAAGGACTGGATCAAGCCGGAAAATATCCGCTGCAACGGCGCTTACTGCCTAAGCGAATGGATTCCGCAAGACCACATCAAACTGGTGAAAAACCCGCATTACCGCCGTGCCGCCGAGGTAAATATCGACAGCGTGTACTACATCCCTACCGAAGACCAAAGCAGCGAACTCAAACGTTACCGTGCTGGGGAAATCGACATCACCTACGACGTGCCCGCCGACCAAATCAAAACCGTGGAAAAAGATTTCCCCGCTGAATTCCGCAGCACACCTTACATTGGCACGTATTACTACGCGCTCAATCTGGAAAATCCCGCGTTCAAGGGCAACCCCAAATTGCGCCGCGCCCTGTCACTGGCACTGGATCGCGACATCCTCACCGACAAAATCACCCAATCGGGCGAAATTCCGGCATGGGGCTGGGTTCCACCCGTTGACCACTACACCCAGCAAAACATGGAAGAAAAATCGCTGGATAAAGCCGCCCGCACCCAACTGGCGCAATCGCTGTACGCCGAAAGTGGCTATGGCGCGGACAAACCGCTGGAGCTAGAAATCCTCTACAACACCAGCGACAACAACAAAAAACTCGCCATTGCCATCGCTGCCATGTGGAAACAGGTACTCGGCGTCAAAACCAGCCTGCGTAACGAAGAATGGAAAGTCTACCTCAGCTCACGCAAGCAAAAGCAGTTTCAGGTCGTGCGTTCAAGCTGGGTCGGCGATTACAACGATGCCCACACCTTCCTCAGCCTGTTCAAATCTGATGTGGGTGAAATGAACACCTCCGGTTACAACAACCCCGAATACGACCGCCTGATGCAGGAAGCCGAAACCCAAAGCGACACAAACAAGCGCCGCGAAGCGCTGGAACAGGCCGAACGCATCCTGCTAGCCGATACACCCATCATTCCTATCTACTACAATACCACTCAGCACTTGATCAGCCCAAAACTGAGCGGCTGGGAAAACAACGTGATGGATGTCCATCAAACCCAGTATTTACGATTAAAACCATAACATAACATCGCAGCACCACAATCAAAACCAGAGACCACTACCAAAGGAGACACACATGGCCGACAACAAACAGGCTGCGGATAACCAAGCCGATATCGGTGCGCTAGGCTATGCCTCAGTGACCAAAGAAATGCAGGACAATTTCAAGCAGGTTGAAGAAATCATGTCGGGTTTCAGCAAAGCCCACGAAAACATGAACCTTGACCCCTTCAACCTGAAAACAGCTTACAGTGACTGGGCAGAAGCCATCGCCAAAAACCCGGAAAAGCTCATCGAAACCAATATGGCTTTCTGGCAAAAGTCGATGGAACTGACCCAACAAGCCATGCAAAGCTTCATGAGCGGTCAAGCCGCGCCTAAAGTCATGGAAACAGCCAAATCAGACCGCCGCTTTAGCCATGAAGACTGGGAAAATAAACCCGCCTTCGACATGATCAAACAGTCTTACTTGCTGATGTCCGATTGGACGCGCAAGCTGGTAGCCTCTGCCGAAGGGCTGGATGAGCGTACCGCCGAACGGGTAAAATTTTTCACCGAACGCGGTTTGGATGCTATGTCCCCCACCAATTTCGCCCTGACTAACCCAGCCGTGCTGGAAAAAATCCGCACCACCAAAGGCGCGAATCTGGTACACGGTCTGAAAAACATGCTGGAAGACCTCGAAGCCGGGAATGGCCAACTCCGCATCCGCATGACCGACACCAAAGCCTTCAAACTGGGGGAAAACGTTGCAGCCACACCGGGCAAAGTGGTGTTCCAAAACCGCATGTTCCAGTTGATCCAATACACGCCGAGCACCGAAAAAGTCCTCAAGCGCCCCTTGATGATCGTGCCACCGTGGATCAACAAGTTCTACATTCTCGACCTGCAACCCAAAAACTCCATGCTCAAATGGCTGGTAGATCAAGGCCATACCGTTTACGTGATGTCATGGGTCAACCCGGACGAAACCTACGCTGACACCGGCTTTGAAGACTACCTACAAGCCGTTATCACCGCGATGGATGCGGTGGAGTGCGATACCGGTGAAGCCGATATGAACCTCATCGGCTACTGCATCGGCGGAACCTTGCTGTCTTCCACCCTCGCTTACCTGAAAGCCAAAGGTGATAACCGCGTCAAAAGCGCGACCTTCTTCACCACCATGTTGGACTTTTCCGAACCCGGCGAACTGGGACTGTTCATTGATGAAATCCAAATCAGCAACATCGAAGCCCAAATGAACGAACAGGGTTATCTGGATGGCAGCACTATGTCAGGTGCCTTCAACCTGTTACGTGCTAATGACCTGATCTGGTCGTTCTACGTCAATAACTACCTGTTGGGGAATGACCCGCGCCCGTTTGACTTGCTGTATTGGAACTCAGACTCCACCCGGATGCCTGCCAAAATGCATTCCTGGTATTTGCGCAACCTCTACAAAGACAACAAGCTTTGCCAACCTAAAGCCCTGAGCGTGGAAGGTGTAGAACTAGACCTGAGCACCATTGACGTCCCCGCCTGCTTCATTTCTACCATCGAAGACCACATTGCTCCGTGGAAATCCACCTACGCCGGTGCTCGCTTGTTTGGTGGTGATGTACGTTTCATCCTGGGTGGTTCCGGTCACATTGCGGGTATCGTTAACCCGCCTGCCGCCAACAAGTACAACTACCGTGTCAGCAACGAGCTGCCAGAAAACCCAGATGCTTGGTTAGCAAACACCCAAATCAACGCAGGTTCCTGGTGGCCAGAATGGGATGGCTGGGTACGCACCCTCGCCAACAATGAACAAGTTGATGCCCGTCAACCGGGGTCTGGCAAACTAGCTGTCATTGAAAACGCACCAGGGACTTATGTCAAATCCCGTTTGGGTGAAGCAACTCCTGTATTAGAAGCGACTATCCTGCCGGAGAAAACAGCCCCGGTGGTTGCCACACCACCACAGGCAAGCGTTGCTGAAGCACCTCAAGCCGCTGCTCCTAAAGCAGCACCACAACAAACGGTAGCCAAGAAACCGGTTGCCAAAAAGCCCGCGACACCTAAAAAACCTAAGGTTTAACGTGCAAACCGGGGCAATTCATTTAATGTGATTGCCCCACTGGGTTTGGTTTACGCCACACAAACACCACCCAATAGAACAACGCAGCTACCACCACAAAACTCACCAGACTGGACAGTGGATCAATATTGTCAGCCATGAACAGTGACGGCGCGGGCAACGCTGAATTAGCATAATTCATAATTAACACCGTAAACAGATTATTGGCCGCATGTACCCCAATAGCCAATTCTAACGAATTACTTTTCACCGTAATAATAGCCAGAAATAAGCCCATTAAGAGGTATAACAGAGGAATAAGATACATATCCTCTCCTACTTCAGGGTTAGTCAAGTGCGCAGCCATAAACAGCAAAGAAGAACCCAAGACCGGCACAAAAGCGCGGCGACTCAGTAAACCCAACCCTTGCATGAGGTAACCACGGAACAGTAACTCCTCTGCCGCCGCTTGAAGGGGTGTAATGATCAACGCTATTGGCAAGAAGATCAGGAATTGCTTAGGATCAAAGGTCACTTGATATGCCCCTGGCTTGAACCATGCTTCCCCAGCCGTTGCAATAGCAATCAACACAAAGAAGACCGTAAAACCTTCTAGCATTCGCCTCCAATCGACATTGGCCAAAGGCGTCAGCAAACTGACAAATTGCCGCTGGTGCAGAAAGCGCACGGTTAGGAGCACGCCCACTAGCATGGTCAACAAGGTAAAATTAATGGCTAGGTAGGGCCAAAGACTATCAACACCCGTAAAATGCAACGTATTCAAATCCACGTCAGTGGCGGGGTCATCATCCCCCATCAACATAACCACCATGATTCCCAAAGGAATCGCCCCCAGAATCTGCCAGAAAACGGCAATCAGTAACAAACCTAATACGTAACGCCACCAATGATTTTTACCAAGACCAGCTAGGGTCAGATACTGCGTATTCATTATTTTTCCTTGATTATGCACAAACATGTAACATGTAACATGTATTTGTCTAAGTGTAGTGCATATTCTGGATAGAATGAGCCATTCCAAACAACCATCATTAGGATGAATTGATTAGAAAAGTTGATAAGGTGAATCTATTTAAGGGAGGAACAAGCCCTCAGCAGGGCGCGGCGGGATTCAGCAAGACGATAGTAAACCCGGTTGGCAACCCGATGTGAAGACAACAATCCCTTGTCACGCATTAACCCAAGGTGCTGGGAAATGTTACTCTGTGTTGTGCCGACGCTATCGACAATTTCCTGCACGGTCATTTCGGTGTTTTCCAGTAAACACATGATTTTTAAGCGCAGGGGATGAGAGGCCGCTTTCAGGGAACGGCTCGCGTATTCGATGTCTTCATCTTGTATGGGGACGCCGTTAATAGTGATGCTATGATCTTGATTTTTCATGATTAACCCTACATAAGTTATGTTCCAGAATCTTGGCTAGCGGGTCAAAATTTTGTAGATTAGAATATTAGAATAAACTTAAGTTTAGGTGCTTTCAGGCAATTTGTCACTTTTAATTCGGAAAAGATCATCATTGTATGTTGCAGTATGTCGTCAAACGCTTGCTGGGTGCGCTTCCCACCCTGCTAGTCATCATCACCTTAGCGTTCTTTTTAATCAGAATGGCACCGGGTGGACCATTTGACCGGGAGCGGGCGATTCCGCCGGAAATTGCCGCCAATATTGAACGCGCCTACCACCTCGACCAGCCGCTGGTGGTGCAATACGGCTATTACCTGCTGAATGTGGTGCAGGGGGATTTTGGCCCCTCCTTCAAATACAAGGATCACACGGTCAGCAGCTTAATTGCGCAAGGCTTTCCGGTATCGCTGCAACTGGGGCTGTTTGCCATGCTGCTGGCCTTGCTGGTGGGGATTCCGGCGGGAATGTTGGCGGCATTGCACCAGAACCGCCCGCTGGATCATGCGGTGATGGCGGTGGCAATGACCGGGATCACCATCCCCAACTTTGTAATGGCACCGCTGCTGGCGTTGGTGTTTGGGGTATTCCTGCACTGGCTGCCGGTGGCGGGTTGGGATGCTGGCTGGAAATCGGCCGTGCTGCCGGTGATTGCGCTGGCCTTGCCGCAGATTGCTTACGCCGCACGGATGATGCGTGCCAGTATGCTGGAAACGTTATCCAGCCCGCATATCCGCACCGCGTTTGCCAAGGGTTTGCCGATGCGCCTGATTCTGTGGCGGCATGTGCTGAAAGGTGCGTTGCTGCCGGTGATTTCCTGGCTGGGGCCTGCGACGGCGGCCATTATTACCGGGTCGGTGGTCATCGAACAGATTTTCGGGATTCCGGGTATCGGGCGGCATTTTGTGCAAGGGGCGTTGAACCGCGATTATACGCTGGTGATGGGCGTGGTGGTGTTCTACGGGGCGTTGATTATCCTGATGAATTTGCTAGTGGATGTGATTTACGGGCTGATTGACCCAAGGGTGCGTTATGAATAGTTGGTGGGGCAAGGCGTGGCGGCGGTTGTTGCGCAATAAAATGGCGGTTGGCAGTGCGTTGGTGTTAATGGCGATTGCGTTATTGTGCCTGTTGGGACCCTTGTTCAGCCCGCACCCGTTTGATGAAATTTACTGGGATAGCATGGGCATTCCGCCAAACTGGAGCGCAGGCTTTTATTTCGGCACGGATGCGAACGGGCGTGATTTATTTGTGCGCACCTTGGTCGGGGGACAAATTTCGTTAATGGTGGGGTTGGCGGCGACTTCGGTGAGCTTGCTGATTGGGGTGTTGTACGGGGCAACGGCGGGTTATCTAGGCGGGCGCACCGATGCCTTGATGATGCGTTTTGTGGATGTGTTGTATGCCCTGCCCTTCATGTTTTTTGTGATTTTGCTGATGGTGTATTTCGGGCGCAGTATTTTCCTGATCTTCGTGGCGATTGGTGCGGTGGAATGGCTGACGATGGCGCGGATCGTGCGCGGGCAAGCTTTGTCGCTGAAAGGCCGTTCATTTGTGGAAGCGGCACGGGTCAGCGGGGTGAGCCATTTCGGGATTATTCGCCGCCATATTGTGCCGAATACGCTGGGGTCGGTGATTGTGTATGCGACGCTGACCGTGCCACAGGTGATTTTGTTTGAGTCGTTTTTGAGCTTTTTGGGGCTGGGGGTGCAGGAGCCGCTGACCAGTTGGGGCGTGTTGATTGCGGAAGGCGCTGCGCAGATGGAAACCGCGCCGTGGATGTTGCTGTTTCCGGCAGGATTTCTGGCAATAACCTTGTTCTGTCTCAACTTTTTGGGGGATGGGTTGCGGGATGCATTAGACCCGAAAAGTATTTGAGTATCCAGCGCGAGCCGCTTGCCCTATAATTTTCGCCCCATGACCCAATAAGGATTCCCCCGTGATGCTCTACCCTGCCAGCACCCAAAGCCTACTTGACGAAGCAACTGCCTTTACCGGACGTGGTTTCGACATTGTGTTTGATGACAGTTTGCCCGTTGATTCCAGTGTGCGTATCGGCGGGCGCGAAGGCCGTGACAACCATGAAATCGTGCTGCGTCGGCCGGGAGATGAAAATAACTACCTGATCGCGTGGCAAGCCGCTTTCGTGCTGCACCAATATCGCACTCCAGAAACCGAGCACGCCAACTTGAAACCGAATGCGGCTTACCTCGCCAGCATCAAGAATGAACTGCTGTCGATGCACCCCAGCATTCCCCTGTCGCAACGCGAAGCCTTCACCGATCACGTCATCGGCGGGGTGCTAACACAGTTGCGCTCGGTACCCACCGGAATGCTGATTGATTTCCAACTGCACCGCGACTATGCGGAACTGCACGCTGTTCAACAACACTCTCTCACCCAGCAAGTCGTGGAACATATCGCTTGTTTGCAACTGACGCCGGAGATGTTCCCACGTACCTTGGTTCGTGCCAATCAGGTGATGAATGCGGCGCAAGCGCTGATGGTCGCTGAGTTATTCGACATCCCCGGTCTGTTTGAGCCTTACCGCACCGTCGGCATGGAAGCCGCTGCCGCTCTGTTACTGGAACCGTGTATGCAACAGATTTTCGACGGCACCACTGACCGTGAGCTGGTTGACTCTTGGAGCAGAACACTGGGACTGGAGAAGTGGTATCGGTGGGTTTAGAAGCACCGGCGGTTACATAGGACGCCCCGCCACGTCGTTATGGTGATCACCGTCACGGCGATCCCCTTCCTGTGGCGGTAGATCCTGTGGTGGCTCAAATACCGGCGGTGGATTTTGTCCCAAATCCACCCCGTCACTCACTAAATCCTTGGTAATATCACTGCCAGTCACCCCAGCCAATGTCCCGATCAGGCGAGCACGCGTGTAATCCTTGAGCTTTCCACCCAGGCTTTCACACAGGCTGTTGGCGAGCAGGAAACGTTGAGTCGCCTCCAGCTTGCCGTGGAACAGCTCAAGTTGAGCTTGAGTCTTGCCGTACAACATGAAGTTGACCCCACCAATAAATCCGGACACCGCACCACCCACCCCGCAGACGAGCGCCTGATCAACAGCCGTACCATTGGTGAAAATCAGAAACCCAATCGCTAACAAGAAAAAAATCAGCCCAATCACACTGGCAATCAAGGCCCAGCGAAAACTACGGTTTGCCTGAGACAGGGATAGCTGATAGTAGCTGGATAGTAAGTCCAACTGACTAATGGCGATTTCCTTGACATCATCTTTGTCGGCATCGGACAAGCGCTTCAGGATCTGCTCCTGCTTGACACTGATGACGCTCTCATTGATGGCGTTACTGTTGGAAGTGTTCATATGATGGCAGCCTCTAGGTTATCATGCTTAGCATTATAGCTTAATCAAGGTGATCACTGTGTTACTCATCGAATCACTGTCCATTTGCTTCAACACCCCGGAAGGCCAAGTCGAGGCCGTGCGCGGGGTAGATTTGCAACTCGCCGCAGGTGAAACACTTGCTATCGTGGGTGAATCTGGGGCGGGAAAAAGCCAGTGCTTCCACGCAGTGATGGGGTTATTACCACGCAATGCCCACGCCAGCGGCAGTGTAACCTTTGCCGGAACAGCATTGCTCAACCAGCCAGCGCGTGTGTTGAATCAGTACCGGGGTAAGCGTATGGCGATGATATTTCAAGACCCAATGACCGCACTCAACCCACTGCTCACCATCGGGCGGCAACTCACCGAAGTGCTGGAAGTGCACCAAGGCATGAACGCGAAGCAAGCACAGCATCACACCATCGCCATGCTGGAGCAGGTACGCATTCCCGATGCCTCTCGGCGTTTCCACAGCTATCCACACGAACTTTCCGGCGGAATGCGCCAACGGGTGATGATAGCCATGGCATTGCTGTGCGAGCCGGAACTGCTGATTGCCGACGAGCCGACTACTGCGCTGGATGTAACGGTACAATCAGAAATCATGGCACTACTGCGCGACATCCGCGCCCAACATGAAATGGCGGTAGTGCTGATTACCCATGACCTGCCACTGGCAGGCGGTCTGTGTGATCGGGTAGCGGTGATGCGCCACGGGCAGGTAGTGGAAACCGGCGAAGTCAACGCCCTGTTCCAGCAGCCGCAACACCCTTACACTCGCACCCTGTTGCAAGCCGCACGGCACTGAACATTTCACCTAGATAACAGTCTGATAGTAGGGCTATACCAGATATAACAAAGGGGGCTACCTTATGAGTACATCAACTTACCGCACATCGGCATGGCTATTGTTTATTGCCAGCCTATTTCCTGCCAGTGGCTGTGCCGCTACAACATCTGCCAATGTATTCGCGGCACTCTGGCAACCGGGCTGGACGTGTGGGCAGGCGGCCAGCGTCAACAAAGCCTTCCTGCGCTCCCTGACCGAGCGTAATGCCTTACATGGTTATGCTTTGAATGGCATTCCCGTACCTATTTTACTGGGGCAGAATCCCGAACAGTCGGGCGCTATCCTGTTCGTCAAACACGAGGGGAAGTGGCAAGCTTACCCAATTGCCGACGGCAGCGTGGTATTGGCAGCGTACAGCACCCCAGCATTTAACCGCCTGATGCTGTTTGCCACCGGTGGACGTGAAGGGCCAGGCAACGACTATCTGCTGTTGTATGGCAAAAACCAACTCAGTGAATTTGGCTGTGCCAACGCTCCCTTCCCAGCAGAATTGAGCCGCCCTGATTGGGGCAATGCTTACCCAGGTCTACACGATTTCAATATGAACACCCAAGGCGTAGGCACCTTGATCACTGCCGCGAATATTGTAGAAGGCAAAACTGAGCACAAACACTGGTATCAATACACTACGCGTGATTGGGGGAGGAGCTGGGGCGAGCCACTCAACCTACAATCCATGCCGCCACCCAAGCAAGGCATATTCCTGCCGCTTCAGGAAGTTCCTGCATCACCGTGGTTGTTGAATAGCTTGATGAACAGCAAGCCATAACGGTTTTTGCTACTATGCGCCTTTTCCACGGCGACTCTTCACCATGCTACTGGATTTCAGCGTATCCCAGACTTTGATTGTGTGCCTGTTGTTTGTATGGGCAGGTTTTGTACGGACTGGCTTAGGCTTCGGCGGGGCGGCGCTGGGCTTGCCCTTAATGCTGTTTCTCAATCATGACCCGCTATTGTGGCTGCCCATTATTGGCACGCACCTGTTGTTCTTTTCAGGCTTAACCCTCAGCCAGCGGCTGCACAATGTCGATTGGGCTTATTTGCGGCATTCGGCGGTTTACATTATTCCGCCTGCTATTATCGGGGTGTTTGGTCTGGTGAGCCTGCCGACTTTGTGGCTGAATGTGTTCATTTATTCGGTCAGCCTATTCTACGGCATTATCTGGATGTTAAACCGCAGCATCGAGAGCCACGGGGGGTGGGTCGATAAACTGTTGCTGATGTTGGGTGGCTACGTGGCGGGCACATCGCTGACCGGTGCGCCCTTGATGGTGGCGGTTTACATGCGTCATGTTGCCAAGGAAAAGCTGCGGGATACGCTGTTCGTGCTGTGGTTTGTACTGGTCAGCCTCAAGATGACCACCTTCCTTGCCCTGTCGGTTGAGATGCATTTCATCACGGCATTATGGCTGATCCCGGTGGCGGCTATCGGGCATGTGTTAGGCTTGAAAACACACGCGGCCATTACCCGTAACGACATTACCTTCAAGCGCTGGATAGGTGGCGGGCTGGCTATTGTCAGCACATTGGGGCTGCTGGATTTAGTGTATTAAACCCTGTTGTGCAAACACATTGAGTAAGTGCTTAACGTTATTACTGATTTCCTTTTCCAGCCCCTTACCACTGGTTTGCGCCTGCTTGCCACCGGGGATGGGCAAGTTTCCGGCGATTACCTCAGCAATCAGGTAACTGACCAATTCCGGGACAGTGCGGCTACCATCCAGCTCCTGTAACAAGCGACTCGAAAAGTTGTCCAGGCTCAACGCCTGATGGCGGATACTCGCCACACTTTCCCAACCTTGCGCCGCCTGTAAACGTGCCAACGCAGTCGCTTGCGGGTATTCAGGCCATTCGGGGTGCTGCAAACAGGGTATTACCTGCGCGTATACTGCCCGGTAACTATACAGGCTGAACAACTCACTCACCAACTCGCTACGCGCTGCGGCAAATGCCTTACCCCCTGCTTCCCGTACCTTGGTGGCGGCATTGACGTACAATTCATCAAAATCCGGGGTGTATGGGTGTACGTCCTGTAAATACAATAACGCCGCCTTACTCAACGGATGAGTGACGCTCAATTCAGTATTATCTGAGGTTAGGAAGGTGCTGGGCTTGGTATTATTGAGGTTTTCCTTACCCTTGAGACGTAAATTCGCGCTGTAAAAATACGCAGTAAACACGTCAATATCAATAGCACGTTCCAGCGGTAAATCGGCACGACACAACACACTCTTGCGGAAAGCACGCATTTGCACAAAATCCATCCACTGCTCATGCTGCAAGGGGTCTTCAATATCGGCAAGGGCTGTTTGAGCAGGCTGACTCAGCGTGGTATCGAACAGGGTATGCAGGTCGGTTTCACACACGTATTGCAACTCATGCCGCCCAGCATCCGCGAGGAATTCACTGAACAGGAAAGCATTGTTTTCACCCGCCAAATACTCGTGCAACAAGTAACTGGGGTGAGCCGCCAATAAATAGGTAATTTCTTTTTGCACATAACGCTGGCTGTCAGCTTCCGCCGCTTGCAAAGCCTGTTGCAAGCGTTCCAGCGCAGCAATGGCGGTGTTGTACTTAGCTGCTGCACCCGTTACCTCACGAGTAGCGTGCAGCAACAGGTCACGCAAACTGCCACGCATTCGCCAGCCGGGGAGTACGTTGTAACTGATGTAGGCAAGCCCATGCGGTGTCAGGCAATCCCGCACCAATTGCAGAATTTTTTCGCGTACAACCGGTGGAACCCACGAATACACGCCATGTGCAATGATGTAATCGAACTGACCGATCCGAGCTGGGTCGAGTTCGAGAATGTCACCCACTTCCAGCCGGATATTGGGCAAAACCAGCGTGCTGACAATTCGTTGACCAATCTCCACTTGGGCAGCGGAAAGCTCTACGCCCACAAATGCACTTTGCGGCAAATGCCAAGCCATTGGGATAAGGTTGCCGCCGGTTGCAGAACCCAATTCCAGCACCCGACACTGCTGCGGGGATGCGGTCTGGATGCCAAACAAACGCCCTAATGCCGCCAGATTACCGGGATGCGTTTCGGGGAATGGGTTGGTTTCGTAAGTCAGTTCGTCGTAAAAATCGACCATGCAAGCAAATCCCCGTTATTCATCTCATCAGCGCACAGGCAATGCCACGACCATCCTAAACTCCAGACGCGCATTACCAGCATCTTTTAACCAAAAATTCTGCACCGCCAGTTGATGCGTTGCTGTATGGGTAAATTGCATCACATAGCTATCATTCACACCAGACTCATCAACACGCGTGGGGGTTGATGATGCACTCCACGCCGTAGCACCATTGCCCAGATTAACGATATACGCCATACCATCATGACCATTCAGACGGTTATCAATCAGCAATTCTGCCAATTTTTTCTGCATGACAGGATCATCAACGCTATCAAAATAACCATCAGCACCGTACTCCAGATTCCCCAATACATCATAAAGCAGCTCCCCCTGTACCTCTGGATTAGCCGCTAACTTGTACGGGAACACCAATAAGGTTGCCGCTAAAAATGTTAGCATTAAGCCTGTCAGTGCAATCCCCAAAGCAAAATGACGGGCAATGTGAGGCTTAACCGTTAGCCGTCTTTGCATGTTATTCCAACCTTTTTCTAAACACTCGAATCTTTTGATTATAGATCAGAATAAGAAAAATGAATTGAAACTGAACGAGATCACCCTGTCAAAGTTCACTGACTCCGATAAACGGCATCTAAATAGTGATAAACGGCAAATATTCCCATCGCCTCCCCCCCTAATGGGCGTCCAGCACGGTCACGATTATTCCAGGCCATCACATCAAAATGCGCCCATAGAATATTTTTAGGCACGAATTCATTCAAAAACAAGGCCGCTGTAATCGCACCACCGTAACTACCACCACTATTGGTAAAATCAGCACAACGGCTTTTCAGTTGCTCAAAGTAAGCTTTATGGAGAGGCAAATTCCAGATTAACTCTTCAGACGTTTCTGATACCGCTTGCAGCTTTTCCGTCAATGCCTTGTTATTGCTGAAGAAAACTGGGATTTCCGTGCCAAGCGCCACCCGCGCTGCCCCCGTCAGGGTCGCAAAGTCCAGCAGCAAATCAGGTTTATGGCTCACCGCATCCGCTAAAGCATCGCACAGCACCAAACGCCCTTCGGCATCGGTATTATCCACCTCGACCGACTTACCCGCACGAGTAGCCAAAATATCACCGGGACGGAAAGCATCGCCACCAATGGCATTATCAACCGCAGGAATCAGCACCCGCAGCTGCACAGGCAATTGCAGCTGCATAATCAATTGTGCCAAACCTAGGACATGGGCTGCACCACCCATATCCTTTTTCATAAAACGCATGTATTGCGAAGGTTTAATATCCAACCCACCCGTATCGAAACATACACCCTTACCCACCAGCGTTACTGCCGGATGCTCAGGGTTTCCCCAGCGCAAGCTCAGCAAGCGCGGGGCATGTTTACTGGCACGTCCTACCGCGTGGATGGCAGGGTAGTTTTGCACCAGCAAATCATCACCCACTACTTCACGGAAATCTGCTCCAAAGGCCTTTGCCAACTGCGCGGTGGCGGCTGACAAATGCTCCGGCATCATGTGATTAGCAGGCTGGTTGATCAGATCACGTACCAACGTCACCGCTTGCACAAACGCTTTTGCACGCTCCTGCTGAGCACTTACCACGTACAGCACAGGTCTGGCCTTATTATCCGGCTTGGTGTACTGCTCAAAGCGGTAATAACCCAAGCCCCAACCAATACTGGCCTGCAACGTTTCAGCTTCTGACCAATCAGCAACCAAATGGTAATGCCCACGTGGCAACTTGCCAGGCAGTGCCGCCACGGCCCAACGCACACCTTCCTCGGCATCATAGCCAGCCAACACCTTGCTGATGCCGCCTTTCCCGTCGGGTAACATACAAAACTGCCCCGATTTCGCATTAAAATCATGCAACATCGCCCACTGGTATTCGGTGGCTGGCAGCGAATCTGCCAGCACCCGCCACTGCTGTGGGGTTAAGGGATACAGCGCTATTGAATCCGCCGGTTTTTCTTGTGTATACATTAACATCCCCCTTAACGCTTACAACCATCCCACCAGCACGGCGTGCTACGGATAAAGTCCAGCAATGCTTGGTACTTCGGCGCTTGGCTAGTCGGTTGAGTAATGTACTCTTTGGTTCCCCACGGGCCATGCTTGGTAAACATACGTGGTGCGGTGTAGTGCATGAATAATGTACCACCTTCAGCTTTCCAGCCACTCAACAAACGCGCATAAACATCACGCATACGCGGGTCACGGTTAGCCGCAAACAGCATTGGGTTCGGCATTTCATCATCGGTTTTGGTTTTGAAATCGGCCAAACCTTGCCCTGCCTCATACGCAACCAACTGCAAACCGTATTTATCGGTAATGGCTTTCTGCATCCGCACATAACCCAGTTCTTTTTCGAGGGAGTGGCGATATACCGGGTTATTCATCAGGTCGAAGGCTTGATCCACACTTCTGACATCACGAATTTCAGCATGACCACCAAATACATAAGGGCCAATCGCAAATGCATCAGCATGTTTGTAAGCATCTTTGTGGGTCAACACTACTTCCGTCAATTTATCATTCACCGTCCAGCCCGAGAGGATGCGCACCAAACGTTGTGGCCCACCATAAACACTTTCCCAGATATTGAAGATCTCAACCGAACGTTGCGAATAATAGCGATAGCCTGCCCGTACTGCATTGGTATCCAGCCCCAATCTCATGCCCATGTCGATCATATAACCGCCCTGAGAAAAGATTGTGTTCCACGTTTCGTTGCTGTATTCGATGTGCGGCTTGAGGTTGCTGTTCAAATGCTGCTTCACGTAGGTGGCAAACTCACGCACATAATTATCATCGGCTGCATGAGGAATCGTAAACCACGGATCAGCATTTAAACGATTCGCCAGCTCCACTTGAATTTCCAGTGGTGCACCGCGTGAACCTTCTTTACCACCCCAGACGGCTTTGCTAGGGGTATGACGGTCAGACCATGCACGCTCGGTACTGCGGGTAACACCACTAAAATTCATGAAACGAATCGAGCGGAAATCTTTCATGAAGTTCATGAAATCAGGGTTGAAAATAATGCTGTTTGCATTTTCAACAAACGACTGATAATTCCCACCACAAGCTGCGGCTGAAGCAACCCGCTGGAACGGGTTACTCGCACAAATACCACCCGGTGGCAGAATGCGAATATTACGCACATAATTCTGTGGGTTACTGCGGGTAATCAAGAGCGAAGCATTCAGGATACCGTCACTGCCAGCGTCGAGGTTAATCAGGTCAACACCCGGTTTATGTTCTGTTAAGGTGGCATCATTCATGTATTGAATGTCACCTTCACCGTCATACAATACGGTGTAAGTTCCGCCCGGAATAACCGCAGCAGGCAAATTGGAGAGAAAACGTGTGCCAGCCTGCCCACCGTTCAGATTCGCAGGCCAACCATTAACATCATAAGTAACATTCCCTTTAGTCAACCACGGGCTGGCCTCAGCAAATGGCATCGCTGCTCGCATGAGATCAAGGAAAGGCATACTGGCATCACTCTCCATGACCTCGTTGGTATTCATACCCAACGGCGAAGCTGAATTTCCAGTAGACAGTGCACCTTTAGCGCCTGCAAATGAGGTTGTTGAGGGTGTAGTACCACAACCTGTTAGGCTCAGTGACAAAACGCCACTCATGATCATCCATTTGCTCAATTTGGCCAGCATAGATAGTCCTTTCATCAATTATTACTTGTGATTTCACAGTGTGTTCAGAGTCTAGCACGGGGTTTGCGCTAGATGCGACGAATATGCTTTGCCTGTGTGGGGCACACCCATTACAATTGCGCCCTCATTACAGCTTTAACCTTTTATTGGAGTATCCACATGGCTATCGAACAAACCATTTCCATTATCAAACCTGATGCCGTTGCTAAAAACGTGATCGGTCAAATCTACAGCCGCTTTGAAAATGCTGGCCTGAAAATCGTTGCTGCCAAAATGGTACACCTGAGCCAAGAACGCGCTGAAGGTTTCTACGCTGTCCATAAAGAGCGTCCTTTCTTTGCTGATCTGGTTGCATTCATGACGTCAGGCCCTGTCATGGTTCAAGTATTGGAAGGCGAAAATGCTGTCACTAAAAACCGTGAACTAATGGGTGCTACTAACCCTAAGAATGCAGACGCTGGTACAATCCGTGCAGACTTCGCTGATTCCATTGACGAAAATGCTGTTCACGGCTCAGATAGCCTGGAAAATGCGCAAATCGAAATTGCTTACTTCTTCGGTGCAGAAGGTCTGTGCCCACGCACTCGTTAAAATAGTACTTATTTCAAGGTAGACGTCATCTGTGTCTGACACTGTTAAAAAAGTTAATCTGCTGGATTTTAGCCATGAAGGGCTGAAAGCGTATTTCACTTCTATGGGTGAAAAGCCTTTTCGTGCCACTCAAATCATCAAATGGCTGCATCAGCTTAATGTTGATAGTGTTGACCAGATGACCAACATCAGCAAACCGTTGCGCCAATTTTTGACAGACAATACGGTCATTCGCGCCCCGGAAATCGTGATGGAACAACAATCCAGCGATGGAACCTACAAATGGTTGCTGAGACTGGACGATGGCAATGCTATCGAAACGGTGTTCATCCCGGAAGACGACCGGGGGACGCTATGCGTTTCCTCGCAAGTCGGCTGTGCACTGGACTGCACCTTCTGCTCCACCGCCCGCCAAGGTTTCAACCGCAACCTGACAACTGCCGAAATCATCGGACAATTGTGGGTAGCGAAGCGTGCACTGCAAGCTGATCCCAAAGGTGCGCGTGTCGTCAGCAACGTGGTAATGATGGGCATGGGTGAACCCTTGCTAAACTTCGAGAATGTCATCAGTGCCTTACGCTTAATGATGGATGACAATGCTTACGGCTTAAGTAAACGGCGCGTCACCCTCAGCACCTCTGGCGTATTGCCTGCGCTGGATCGTTTAGCGGATACATTAGATGTCTCGTTAGCCGTTTCCTTACACGCCCCTAATGATGAACTGCGTGACCAACTGGTTCCCTTGAACCGCAAATACCCAATCAAGGACTTGCTCGCCATGTGCCGCCAGTTCCTGAACAAAAAAACCACCGAACGTAATCATATTACGTGGGAATACGTGATGTTGGATGGCATCAACGACAGCGATGAAAACGCCCATCAACTGGCGAAAATCCTCAAAGGCATTCCCTCAAAAATCAATCTCATTCCGTTTAATCCCTTCCCGGAAACACGTTACAAGCGCTCCAGCAACAACCGGATACACCGCTTCCGTGATATTTTAGCTGAAGCAGGTTATACTGTAATCACCCGGAAAACACGTGGTGATGATATTGACGCAGCCTGTGGGCAATTGGCTGGTCAAGTCAACGACAAAAGCCGCAGAGAGATACATTTCGCCCGCATCGAACGGTAATGAGCAATGAAAATAATAAGATATGCTTTTTTTCTTCTGTTAATCAGCAGCACACATGGCTGCTCCAATAACTCAGCATCATCTGAAAGTGACAAGGCTGGTAGCTACTATACCCAACTCGGCGTAGGTTACCTCCAAAAAGGCCGTATGGATTTAGCCAGCATGAATCTGGAAAAAGCCCTTACACAAGAGCCAAACTCCGCCCCTGCCAACCATTATTACGCCTTACTTCAGGAACGACTCGGAGCTGATGACAAAGCAGGGAAACACTTTCAAAAAGCCTTGAGAGTGACACCCAAAGATTCAAGCTTACTCAATAACTACGGCTCTTACTTGTGCCGCACGGGTCAATATGCAGCAGCCGAACGTGCATTTTTGGAATCACTGAAAGACCCACTCTATAAAACACCAGAATTTGCCTATACAAATGCAGGGATTTGCATCAAAAAGGCCGGAAATCCCACACAAGCTGAAACATACTTCAGAAAAGCATTGGAGAAAAACAACCGCTTCTCGGAAGCCCTTTACCAGCTAGCCAGACTACACTACGAAAAAGGCGAGTCTGCCAAAGCAGAAGCATTCCTTTACCGCTATAATGACAGTGCGCCAGCAAGCCCTGATAGTTTGTTACTCTGTTATCAGATACAAACTCGCTTAAATGAAGTAGATAAGGCCAATACTTGCGCAACCGAGCTGCGGGAAAAATTCCCAGATAGCGTAGCTGCCAGCCATATTGATTGATAAAAAATTGGAGGACACGTGACAGAGACAGCCACCTCAGTCGGAGAAAGGACATTTGCTACCGTACAGCCCGGCGACCTGACCAGCAAATTGGTAGAATGTCGTGAGAAAGCTGGCCTTGACATCGAACAGGCAGCTGAAGAGTTACACCTGTCCACTCATATCTTACGGGCATTAGAGGCAGAAGATTTCGCTCACTTGCCAGAACCACCGTATGTGCGCGGCTACTTACGTGGTTACTCCAAACTGACGGATGTAGATGCAAAGGAACTGATCCGTACTTATGAAGCCTTACGCGGCGCCAAGCCTGATGAAATTGCTCATCACTTTGCCCCTGCTCGTCCGTTGAACAAAGTGGCACAGCCCGCCATATCAACATCTACGTTGAAATTTATCGGGTTTGGAGCACTGGTATTATTACTAGGACTGTTTTCCACGATTCCGGGGGTACGTGACTGGGCCAACCATACATGGTCATCCTTTTCCGCTCAAACCAACCCACCTGACGTACCACGCCCTCCCTCAGCGATGGAAGCCTACGTTGCCCAAAAAGCAGCAATGGAACAGGAAAAAGACAAAGCAGCGGCACAAGAGGCACAACAGCAAGCAGCAGCGAAAAACACAACTGAGGCAAGTATTGCAACAACTGTAACCCCAGTCGAACCAGTACCAGCCAGCAGCACCCAAGATACCATAGCGACTGCAACTACCGTTGACACAACCTCAGTGACACCAGAAGCACCTATTGCACCACCAACCACCACTCAGACAATCTCCCCCGCCACACCGCCTGCCGACACCGCCGCAGCAACAACCGCAGCAACAACCGCAGCAACAACCCCAGCTACTGAGGGAGTTACTCCGAGCACTGCCGCGACCGCAGCAGCCGATGCCGCTGCAACAGCACTTGCACCCGGTGAAATCAGCATCAAAATGGAATTCGCTCAAGAAGTGTGGATGCAAATCAAGGGAGACGACAAAAAAACCTTGTTCGAGTCGCTTAACACCGCTGGCAATATCAAGGAATTCAAAGCAACACCACCACTGAATGTCAAAATCGGCAATGCCCCTGGCGTCAAAATTTTCGTCAACGGCCAACCGTTCGATTTGGCACCACACACCAAAGGCAGTGTTGCCCGTTTCAGAGTCGAGTAAGCATGAGCAAAAATATTCAGTCTATTCGGGGTATGAACGATATTCTCCCGGATGCCACCCCCGTATGGCAGTACCTTGAAAGTACTGCTCGGCAATTGCTGAAGCGCTATGGCTACAGTGAAATCCGTATGCCCATCGTGGAACAAACCGACCTGTTCTCGCGGGCTGTGGGCGAAGTCACCGACATCGTTGAAAAGGAAATGTACACCTTCGCCGACCGTAACGATGACAGCCTGAGTTTGCGCCCGGAAGGCACCGCAGGCTGCATCCGCGCCGGTATCCAAAACGGTCTGTTACACAACCAGCAACAACGCCTATGGTATACCGGCCCGATGTTCCGCCACGAACGCCCGCAAAAAGGCCGCTACCGCCAGTTTCACCAGATCGGTGTGGAAGCCTTCGGAATGCCGGGGCCAGACATTGACGCCGAACTGATTGCCCTGACCGCCCGTTTGTGGAAAACCCTCGGCCTGCGCAACCTACGGCTGGAAATCAACACACTCGGCACGCCTGCCTCACGTCACGCTTACCGCGATTTGCTGGTCGAGTACTTTTCCGCGCATCACGATAAGCTGGATGAAGATTCCAAACGCCGCTTGCACACCAACCCGCTGCGCATTCTGGACACCAAAAATCCCGACCTGAAAGACATCGTAGCCGCCGCACCCAGCCTCCACGACCATTTGGATGACGTTTCCCGTGAGCACTTCGCCATGCTGTGCGCCTTGCTGGATAACATGGGCATTGTCTACGAAGTCAACCCACGGCTGGTACGCGGGCTGGATTACTACACCCACATGGTATTTGAATGGGTAACGGACGACCTCGGCGCACAAAGCACCGTGTGTGCAGGCGGGCGTTATGACGGTCTGGTCGAACAACTGGGCGGCAAACCCACCCCCGGCGTCGGCTTCGGCATGGGCATGGAGCGCCTGATCCTGCTGCTGGAAACCCAAGGCATTGCCACACCCGTCACCGCGCCGGATGTATTCCTCATTATGGCAGGCAAAACCGCCATTCAAACCGGGCTAGCCTTGGCAGAAACCCTGCGCGATGACTTGCCAACGCTATGCCTAACCAGCAATGGCGGTGAAGGCAGCTTCAAAACCCAAATGAAACGTGCTGACAAATCCAACGCCCGTTTCGCGCTGATTTTGGGCGAAAACGAAGTGGAACGTGGTGAAATCGGCCTCAAACCCTTGCGCGACGGTGGGGAGCAGATTACCCTTCCGCTCAGCCAAGTGGCACAACAACTTTCCGTTTTTCTTGAAAAAACACAACAAAACTAACCGTAAATAAGCTAAATTCAGGGGCAAACTGATGTCTGATTACAAAACTGACGACGAAAAAGTCGAAGACCTTAAAAATTGGTGGAAAGAGAACGGCACGTCCGTCATTGCCGGGATTACCCTCGCCATCGGTGGTATGTTTGGCTGGCAGTACTGGAAAGACTATCAGATAAACACCGCTGCTGAAGCCTCTGCACTGTATGCCAAAGTCGATAAAGCCAGTGAAACATCGTTAGAACAGGCACAACCCGATATTCAAACACTACAGAACAACTATGCTTCCACCCCGTATGCCGCGATTGCCACCATGAAAGCCGCTCAGTACTACGCTGAAAAAGGTGAATACCAACCGGCAGTCACTGCACTACGTTGGGTCATCGACAACAGCAAAGAAACTGACTTCAAAAATCTTGCCAGCATTCGTCTTGCACGGGTATTCATCGCCATGAAAATAGTCGATGAAGCGCTGAAACTCACTAACCAAACTTACCCCGTAGCCTACCAGCCACTGATCGATGAACTCAAAGGCGATATATACGTCGTCCAAAACAAACCCATCGAAGCGCGTGCAGCTTACGATAAAGCGATGTTAAGTGCCGGTGGTAACGCCAACGAACTCATCAAGCTGAAACGTGACAATCTGGGTAAAGGAAGCTAAAAAGGACGCCATGAAACACACTACTGCCGCTTTGCTGATTGCTGTTGCTCTATCGGGTTGCAGCACATTCTCACAAATGACTTCAGCCGTCATGCCAGCCAACACTGGCACACCGCCCAAAGCCTTGAAAGAACTCAAGCCGACGGCAAATGTGCGCACTTTATGGCAAGTCAGCACTGGCAGTGGCGCTGGCAAAGACTACGTGCGGATTCACCCGCAAGTCGATGAAAGCGCCGTGCTGGTAGCCGGTGGCAGTTCAGCCAGTGCATGGAGCAAAGTCAATGGCGGGCGCATCTGGCAAACCACCGTGGATGGCACAGTCACCGGCGGTGTCAGCAGCGGCGAAGGCGGCGTGTTCCTCGGCACTGACAAAGGCAATGCCATCGCGCTGGATCGACAAACCGGCAAAGTCCTCTGGAGCACCCCGCTAGGCAGCGAAGTCCTTGCGGTATCCCCTGCCAAAAACGGCATCGTCGCCTTCCGTACCGGCGACGGCAACCTGCAAGGGTTAGCGGTAAAAACAGGTCAGCGTCTCTGGCAGCAGGAACGTAAAAGCCCAACGCTGTCCCTACGCGGTGCAAGCGCACCACTGGTAGTGGGCGGCATGGTCATTGCGGGGTTCGACAATGGTGTCGTCACTGCTTTCGACATGCAATCCGGCAAAGGCTTGTGGGAAGTTACCCTTTCCGTGCCACGCGGCAGCAGCGACCTCGACCGCATGACCGACGTGGATGGCGAAATGAAAGCCCTCGGTGAAGCACTGTTTGCCGCCAGCTACAACGGACGCATTGCCGGAATCAATATGCGCGACGGCAACGTAGCGTGGGCAGCCCCCTACTCCAGTTATACTGGTGTAGATGCTGATCCTAATGGCCTGTACACCAGTAATGATGCCGGTGATGTCTGGAAGCTCGAACCACTCAGTGGCAACCCAGTCTGGAAACTGGACGACCTCGAACGCCGCCAACCCACTGCCCCAACCTTACTGGGTCAATTCCTCGTGGTTGGCGACTACCAAGGCTATTTGCACTGGGTCAACACCAGCAACGGGCAAATCGCCGCCCGCGTACAAGGTGATAAATCAGGCTATACCGTCGCCCCTGTAAAAGACGGCAATACGGTCTACACACTGGGTAAATCCGGGTTACTCTCGGCTTTCAACATCCAGTAAACTAAGCCAAGCGGGGTGTGCTGCCATGACTTGCAGCGCATCCTGCAACAGCGTTTTACCCGGCTCCATCCAAAATTCGCTGTGTACTCATAAGCAGGCTCGAATCAGGTTGGCAATATCACTGTCCGTCAGCTCAACCGGGTTGGTTTTCATGCTGGAACCGCGTGAATTCGCCACGAGTTTTGGAATATCCGCCTCCGTCACCCCGAAGTCGGACAAGCGTGGCAGATGAAGTTGTTTCGCCCACGTTTCCAGCGTGTGAATGAGGGGAGCCACCTCTTGTTCCTCCCCTGATAAGGGGAGGCTAGGAGGGGTTTCTTCAAAGAGTTTGCCAATAACAACATATTTCGCCAATGCCGGGCTATCCGCATCGCGTGCTTCCAGCAGATCAATATTCAGGCGAGTGGCCTCTGTGACCAACATGCCGCAGCCGACGCCGTGCCCAATTGGGTGGAATGCGCCCAACGGGGCAACCACACCATGCACCGAGCCAAGACCCGTTTGCGCCAGACAAATCCCCGACAGCAGCGAGGCGTAAGCCATTTTGCCACGCGCAACGCTATCCGCCGGATCACGGTAAAACGCCAGCAAGCTATCGCGCACCGCCTCCATCCCCGCCAGCGCCAACGCATCAGTCAACGGGTTGGAGCGGGTAGAAACGTAGGCTTCCATCAGTTGCGTGAAAGCATCCATGCCATTGGCGGCAATCTGCGCGGGCGGGCAACTGGCCAGCAAATCCGGGTCGATGATGGCATATTCCGCCACCAGCTTGTCGGCGCGGAAGGATTTCTTGAAACCGTGTTCGCCCGACACGGACAGCACCGCGTTTTTGGTCGCCTCGGAACCCGTTCCCGCCGTCGTCGGCACGGCAATGAATGGCGTGGAGGAGCCTTGATAGGGCAATTCAGGGCCAACGCCTTCGAGATGATCCATTACCGAATTGCCCGGTTTGAGCAATCCGGCGACAGCTTTGGCAGCATCCAGCGGACTACCGCCGCCAATACCGATCACGGCATCGAAGCTATCGCCTTGCAGACCTGCCACGGTTTCATCCACCCAGTGCGGGGAAGGCTCATGCGTTACGCGGCGAATTTCCCAGGTAAAACCTGCCGCTTGCAATGCGTTAAACAGGGTTTTGCCCGCGTCAGAAGCGGTGAAAGAACTTGTGCCCGTAATAATCAGCAAACGTTTGCCGTACTGAGCAGCAATCGCGGGCAGTTTACGGAGAACACCTGCACCGAATTCGATGCGAGGCAAGCGGGCGATGGCAAAGGCAGGGAAGCCGGGCTGTGATGACATATTTGCGTCCTTGTTTTGGGCTGTGCAAAGATGGGTAGTTTATCGCATTGGAGCAGCAGACAGTATGACCAACCCGCGCTGGCAATTCTGGATCGACCGTGGTGGCACGTTCACCGACATCGTGGCACGCACCCCCGAGGGTGAATGGCGCACCCACAAGCTGCTCTCGGAAAACCCGGAACGTTACCCCGATGCCGCGCTGCAAGGTATCCGCGATTTGCTGGGAGTGAAGGCGGGGCAAACGATTCCCACCGAACGCATCGACACGGTACGCATGGGCACAACCGTCGCCACTAATGCGCTGCTGGAACACAAGGGCGAAGCTGTGTTGCTGGTAACGACACTTGGTTTCGGCGATGCCTTGCGCATTGGCTACCAGCAACGCCCCCACCTGTTTGCGCTCGACATCGAACTGCCGCAAATGCTCTACACCAACGTGCTGGAGGTGGAGGAACGCATCGCGGCCGACGGTGAAATCCTGCAAGCGCCGGATGCGGCGGTTATCCGACCTGCCCTGCAAGCCGCTTACGCCAAGGGTTTGCGCTCGGTGGCGATCCTGTTCATGCACGCTTATCGCTACCCGCAGCACGAAACGCTGGTGGCGGCGATTGCCCGTGAAGTCGGTTTCACCCAGATTTCTACCAGCCATGCGGTTAGCCCGTTGATCAAGTTTGTCGGGCGGGGGGATACCACGGTGGTGGATGCTTACCTTTCACCCGTGCTGCGCCGTTATGTGGAGCAGGTGGCGCGGGAATTGCCGAACACCAAGCTGTTTTTCATGCAATCCAACGGCGGGTTGACGCACGCGGATCACTTTCAGGGCAAGGATGCGATTCTGTCGGGGCCTGCCGGTGGCGTGGTCGGCATGGTGCAAACCGCACAGGCAGCCGGTTTCGACAAGCTGATCGGCTTTGACATGGGCGGTACGTCGACGGACGTGTGCCACTTTGCGGGCGAGTACGAACGCACGCTGGAAAGCCATATCGCCGGGGCGCGGATTCGTGCGCCGATGATGCAGATTCATACCGTGGCGGCGGGCGGTGGCTCGATTTTGCATTTCGATGGGCAACGCTTTCGGGTCGGGCCCGACTCTGCCGGGGCGAATCCGGGGCCTGCGGCGTACCGGCGCGGTGGCGAACTCACCATTACCGATTGCAATGTGATGTTGGGGAAATTGCAGGCGGCGTATTTTCCGCAAATTTTCGGGGCGGAAGGCAAGGAAGCGCTGGATGTCGATACGGTTTGTGCGAAGTTCGCAGAGTTGGCTTCGACTCCGCTCAGCCAACGAAGAGCGTCCCCGTTGGCTGAGCGGAGTCGAAGCCTAAGTCCCGAGCAGGTGGCGGAGGGGTTTCTGGCGATTGCTGTTGAGAATATGGCGAATGCGATCAAGAAGATTTCGGTGCAGCGCGGCTATGATGTGAGTGAGTATGCGCTGTGTTGCTTTGGCGGGGCGAGCGGGCAACATGCTTGCTTGGTGGCGGAAGCGTTGGGGATGCGTAAGGTGTTTTTGCATCCATTCGCGGGGGTGCTGTCGGCGTATGGGATGGGGCTGGCGGATGTGCGGCAGATTTTGACGCGCAGTGTGGAAGTGGAGCTGAGTGAAACCATGTTGGTGGGTTTGCAGCAACAGCGGGCAGCACTCGCGGCGGAAACGGCGTCGCATATCCGTGAGCAAGGCGTCAGCACTGAATCTTTGCGGCATGAGGCGCGGCTGCATTGCCGCTATGCGGGGTCGGATTCGAGTTTGCTGGTGGCTTGGGATGGCGAGGATACAGCAGCGATTCGGGCGGCGTTTGAGGAGGCACATCGGCAGCGGTTTGGGTTTGTGGCGGCGGAGAAGGCGGTGGTTGTGGCTAGTTTGGAGGTTGAAGCCATTGCGGGGAAAGAAAATCCCCCCCAGCCCCCCTTTTGCAAAGGGGGGAGTGAAGAGCGGGAGACTTGGCATTCTGTGTTTATGCGGGGGGAATGGCGGGATACGCCGTTTTACCAACGGGATGCTTTGACGGTGGGACAAACAATTACTGGCCCTGCGGTTATTTTGGAAAGCACCGGCACTATCATCATCGAACCCGGTTGGTCTGCCAACCTAACCGCCCAAAATAACCTCGTCCTCAATTCCATCACCCCCCTTTGCAAAAGGGGGGACGGGGGGGATTTCTCTTCCGCCCCCGACCCCATCCGCCTAGAAATCTTCAACAACCTGTTCATGTCCATCGCCGAGCAGATGGGTTTTGTGCTGGAACAAACCGCTGTGTCGGTGAATATCAAGGAGCGGCTGGACTTTTCCTGCGCGATCTTCGACCCGGCTGGCAATCTGGTGGCGAATGCGCCGCATATGCCGGTGCATCTGGGCAGCATGAGCGAGAGCATCAAAGCGGTGATCAGCGCCAATGCAGGGGCAATGCAGCCGGGCGATGTGTTCGTGCTCAATGACCCTTACCACGGCGGCACGCATTTGCCCGACATTACCGTGGTCAAGCCAGTGTTTGAGGAAAGCGGTAATGCGATTATTTTCTACGTCGCCACCCGTGGGCATCATGCCGATGTGGGCGGGATTACCCCCGGTTCGATTCCGCCACAAAGCCGCACGATTGATGAGGAAGGCATCCTGCTGACCAATGTCAAGCTGGTGAAGCAAGGCCGTTTCCGTGAGGAAGAAATCCGCGCCCTGCTCGCTTCCGGCGCTTTCCCTGCCCGCAATATCGACTACAACATTGCCGACTTGAAGGCGCAACTGGCGGCCTGCGCACGCGGTGAAACCGAACTGCTGCGCATCATCGGGCAGATGGGGCTGGAGACGGTGCAGGCCTACATGAACCATGTGCAGGATAATGCGGAAGCCTCAGTACGGCGCGTGATCGGCAGCTTGCGCGATGGCAGTTTCCAGTATGACATGGACGATGGCAGCCGCATTTGCGTGCAGATTACGGTGGATGCAACAAACCGTTGCGCCACGCTGGATTTCACCGGAACCAGCCCGCAACACCCCGGCAATTTGAATGCGCCGACCGCGATTACCCGCGCGGCGGTGCTGTACGTGTTCCGCTGTTTGGTGGCTGACAATATCCCGCTCAACGAAGGTTGCCTCAAGCCGCTTAATATCATTATTCCGCCCGGCTCGATGTTGAACCCGCAATACCCGGCGGCGGTGGTGGCGGGCAATGTGGAAACCTCGCAATACGTGGTGGATGCGCTATTCGGCGCACTCGGCATCATGGGCGCGGCGCAAGGCACGATGAACAACGTCACCTGGGGCAACGCCCGCCACCAGTATTACGAAACCTTGTGCGGCGGCGCGGGGGCAACGGCGAATGCGGCTGGGGCGAGTGCGGTGCATACCCACATGACCAATTCGCGCCTGACTGACCCGGAAATCCTTGAAACGCGCTTTCCGGTACGGCTGGAAGCGTTTCACATTCGCCCGCATTCTGGCGGCAGGGGCTTGCAGCGCGGTGGCGATGGCGTGGTGCGCAAGACCCGCTTTCTGGAACCGATGACGGTGAGCCTTGTGTCGGGGCATCGTAAGGTCGCGCCGTATGGCATGGCAGGCGGCAGGAACGGGCAGTGCGGTGTTAACCGGGTGCTGCGGGTGGATGGCTATTTGGAAACGCTGGAGGGGATTGCGCAGGTGGAGGTGGAGGCGGGTGATGTGCTGACGGTGGCTACGCCGGGTGGGGGTGGATATGGTCAGTAATCCACCTTGCCGCGCCCGGCCTTGGTCTGGCTGTGCTTTTTCTTGCTATCCAACCGCCTGGTTTGGGAGCTGCGGGTTGGGCGGGTCGCTTTGCGCTTTTTCTGCACTTTGGTAGCATCGAGGATGAGTTGGCGCAGGCGTTCCAGCGCATCCGCACGGTTTTTTTCCTGACTGTTGTGGGTTTGCGCTTTGATGACGATCACGCCTTCGCTGGAAATGCGCTGGTCGGCGTAGGCTAGCAGCTTTTCCTTGTAGGCTTCGGGCAGGGATGAGGCGCGGATGTCGAAACGCAGGTGAATCGCGGTCGACACCTTGTTGACGTTCTGCCCGCCGGAGCCTTGGGCACGGATGGGCTGGAGGTCGATTTCTTCGGGGGGGATTTGCAACATCCTAACTGCCCCACACACTGACGGGTAAATCACCATCCTTGAAATCCGCATTCTCCCAGATTTTTGCATCCCAGCTCACTACCGGGTCGCGATTGAAGATCAACAGGAAAGCCTCCTCACTGCCGCAACGCCGGGCGTAATCGGCGACCTGTTGCACCCCGTCAGTAATGGTTTTATCCAGATTGCTGTACAGGATTTTCAACTCCAGCACCACCCGCTGTACCTGACCGTAATAGCCCTGCTTTTTATCCAGCGGCCATTCCAGCAACAAGTCGGTGTATTTGCGCCCCAGTGCGTATTCGCGGTTAATACGACCGCCACCATTCACAATACGCTGCAAAAACGCTTGCAGGATCAATTGTGGCCCGGCTTCCTTGAACGGCAGACCTTGCAGCCAGATGTCGGAGTTTTCGCGGAAAAATTGCTGGAAAGCGCGTAACAGTGCCGGTATGTCCAGACGTCCGTCCGGCAATACATACCATGCCGTTTCCTGATTGGTGATGGTAGATTGCCAAGCCCAGGTGACTTCACGGGGAATGATTTCCTGATAGATACGGTTGCTGATGGCAATGGAAGGTCGGGTGGTAATCAGCCCCAAATCTTCGACATATTGCAGGTCATCGTCACGGATATTTTCGATACGTTCTTGACCCGCCAGAATCGCAGCGATCACCTGATGTACACGCGGTTCACGCAGCTTGTCGGTCAGTTGATCCAGATGCGTTTGCCGTGAACGGATCAAACGTTCCCGTGCCGCCTGATAACGTTCCTTCGTAATCGGCAGGCTACGGTCACGCGCTTCCCGGTCTTCCCACGTCATTTCGTAACCCAAGGCATTGACCAGCCAAGGCTGACCACGGGTGTCTTCCCACAACACAGGGAAAATGCTGTCAGCGAAAGTTTGCCCTGTGGCGTCAGTGTGTTGCTGGTACAGCGTGCGGATTTCAGCCGGAGTGAAATTGCCCATCACCAGCGAGGTTGCCTTGATATTGAAGGCACTGCCGCCAGTGATGATTTCCTTGTCAGATGTGTGAATGCGGTAGTCGCGCACATCGCGCACCCCACACAGGATGATGCTTTGCGGGAACGCTTGTGGGCGTTGCGCATAACCAGCGCGGATTTGCCGCAACAGGGAAATCAGGGTGTCGCCCACCAGTGCATCGACCTCATCCAGCATCAGCACGATGGGTTTGTCGCTCATTTCAGCCCAACGGGTTAACTGAAGCGTTAGCGCCCCTTCAGGGAATTGCCCTTCGCTGAAAAGCTGCCGGGTCAAGGATTCCAGTTGCGGTTCTACGTTATAAACACGGGCGCTGGAAGCCAGCGCCTGACAGATAACGGTGATGGCGCGGTTCACATCGTGACGCAAGGCTTGTGCGGCTTCAATATTGACATACAGAGCCTTGTATTTTCCGGCATGGTTGAGCGCTTGCGCCATCGCTAACAAGGTGCTGGTTTTGCCGGTCTGGCGCGGCGCGTGCAGCACGAAATACTTCTTGCTGGCGATCATGTGCTGGATTTCTTCCCAGTCCAGACGGTGCAACAGGTCAATGTGGTAATGGTCTTCAGGGATAATCGGCCCTGCGGTGTTGAAGAATTTTTCCATGGGTTAGCAGACCGTTTTATAGTGGCTGATGCCGTAGGGGAGTTTCAGTTTCATGCTTGCCTCATTCCTGCGTCGTGCTGTTGTGAGTATAGATCATCCGCCGCGCTCTCCACCCGCACCTGCCCATTCATCAACATCGGCAACAACCAATCCCGCAACGCCACCAACCGCTGATTTTCAAAAAAGTTCTGCTTTATTTTCAGATAACAAGACTTCGCAAATAAATTGTAATTCTTGGCACTTTGTTTCGTCGGTAGCAAAATCAATGATTGTTTCAGAAATTTAAAATGACGAGCATATCCATAACTTGATAAGTCGATTTCAGAAAGAGCTTGATAGAACAAATGAGGCGGCATTCTTAAATCATTGGAAATAAGAATTTGTGTACCATCTGCACCGCGTGCAAAATCGAAATTCACAAACTTGAGAATGCGAGTATGATCACCAAACACTATACAAGGTGAATCTAATCCACCAATCCATGTATCTTCTTGATTGGTGTATCCACAAATGAAATCTGTACTTTGATCAATGACTGGAATATCACCAGATATTTGAAAATCCCTTGATAAAACGCTCTTTGTTTTTGGTGCCGAAGCGAGAATTTTTTCTACAGAAGAAACTTCCCACCCTACTGGAATCTCCCGCTTCAACGCCTTGCTATACAGCATCTTCCCGCCCGACGACTTATACGGCTTGCCGTTTTCATCGGGGAAATCGAACTGCACAAACCAGTAGTCGTAGAGGGTTTTCGCCATTGCTTCGAGTTCGGCGTTAATGCGGTTGTTGACTTCGATTTTTTGGTCGATGACTGACAAAATATCTGCAATAGCAACCTGTCCCTCCTCAACGTAGGGTACAAAAAGCTCGTGCAAATCATTACGGTTGATACCCGGAACTGTACTTTTATCTGAAGTTTTAAGATTACCTAAACACTTCAAAAGGTAATAAACATACTTTGGGTCATTACCTTTAAAATCGGTAACATACAAGGCTGTGTTGTGTGGCCAATACTTCCCATTAACGTAGTGCATTTCCCCAAGTGTGCCATATCGACCAGTTACAATGCCCTCACCATCGGCTTTGTATTCAGAGTGATAGCCAGAAATACCACCAGAACTTACAACAGGATATTGACCAGCTTTACGCTGATGAGCTGGAAGATCGTAACCCCGCTTAAAATTAACAATATCTCCCAGCCGTTTAACAGGTTGCTTACTCATAACAGAGACTCGTTAGTTGGGTGTTGACAGTGTGGGATTCGGCATACGCCGAAGAAGAAACCCCTCCTAACCTCCCCTTGTCAGGGGAGGAACAAGAAAATCGGGCGTCTTCACCCCTCCCCTGATAAGGGGAGGATGGGAGGGGTTTCTTAATTGTCCAACAGGCTGTTGGACAATTGGTATAAGTCAATCGGTCAAAACTACTCATAGCGGAGGCTCGCTAGTTGGGTTTTGATCTCGGTTTCGAGGGTGCGGGATTCGGCGAAAAGGGTGTCGAGGTTGTCGGTGAAGCCTTGCATTTTGGCGGCGAATTCGGCGGCGGTGATGTCGGTGTATTCGATTTTTACGTCGAAGTATTGCCCTGCACTGAAGGAGTAGTTTTTGGCTTTGATCTGGTCGTAAGTGACCGCAACTGAAAAATCATCGACCGCCGTTTTGGTGTTGAAAGTGTCGATGATGTGTTGTTCTTCGGCAGCCGTCAGCACGGTTTTCTGGTTTTTACCGTCTTTGACCGTTTCACCCAGATTCGAGGCATCAATCAGGATTACCTTGTCCCGGTTGCCCTTGTCGATGAACAGGATAGAGACATTCGTACCCGTAGTAGCGAAAATATTGCTCGGCATCGACACCACGCCCGCCAGCATTTTCTGGTCGACCAGCTTTTCACGGATTTTCTTGTCAATGCCCGACTGAGCAGTAATAAACCCGGTAGGAACGACGATGGCAGCCTTACCGCCCGGTTTCAGCGAAAACATGATGTGCTGGATAAACAGCAGGTAAATCGCCATTTTATCCTTGGCCTTGCCCGGCACATTGGGAAGCCCCGCAAAGAAGCGTTCCTTGTTTTCCTTGGTATCCAGATCGTTGCGGAAATCGCTGAAATCCATCTTGAACGGTGGGTTGGAAACAATATAGTCAAACTTTGCCAGCGACGCCCCATCCTTGTGGTAAGGCGACAAAATGGTATTGCCCTGAATCACATTAGGGATGGAATGCACCAGATTGTTGAGGATCAGGTTCAGCCGCAACAACCCGGACGACTTTTGCGAAATATCCTGCGAATAGATACTGCACCGATTTTCCCCAATCGCATGAGCCAGATTCATCAGCAACGTCCCCGACCCCGCCGATGGATCGTAGCACTTGACGTTCATCACCTTACCCCGGCTTTCAGCAGGGACAAGAATCGCCGCCATGATCTTGGCGACCGCGTGAGGCGTGTAATATTCCGCATACTTGCCGCCGCTGTCCTTGTTGTAGTCCTTAATCAGGTACTCAAAGATGTCGGCAAAGAAATCAAAGCCCTGTGTAAAAATATGCTCAAAGCTGAAATTCACCAGTTTGTTGATTATTGCCTTGCAAAAGTTGTCGCGCTCACCGGGGTCAGAAATGAACTGGCTGATCTCATCAAACAAGCGGATTTGCGCCCCGCCCCCAGTTTTGACCGAGAAAATATCACTGTTGACGATGGCAATCTGGCGTAAGGTATCATCAAACAGCTTGGCGAAATTATCCTCATTTTGCCGCGCAAACAGGCTGGCAAGCAGGTGTTCCGGGCGCAAATAAGCTGTGCCTTCGGGAAGCATCATGACCAACATCTCGTAAGCGTCGATGTCCATATTGGCGATGTGCTGTTCCCAGTTTTCCGCCTTGGCAGTGGCTTTATCGGCTTTTTTCAGCTCATACGCCAGCTTGTCGCACAGGAACTTGTACAGGAATACCTGCGTAATGATTTTGAACTCATTACCATCATTACCCAGCCCGTAAGCGGCGCAGATGTTTTTCAGGTTGTCGATCAGTTCGGTGGTGCTTTTCTTGAAATCGAGGGCTACCAAGGGGTTACTCCATTAAATTCATCCAGATACTCTTTAACGACAAGCTGGTTGATGTAGCGCGTGCTATCGGGGGTTAGCTTGATGTTTTGCGCCAGATGGAACTGTTGTACCACGCTCCGCTGTATCATGCGCTCAAAATAGCTTTCGTTATCGAGGATGTTCCTGTTCTGCATCACACTCTCGTCGGCTTGCTGTTTGACCTGATGCAATGCCTCGAAAATGCGCCGCTCATTATCAGAGATCGAGCCATTCTCTACCAGCCGTTTATGCACTCTGGTGAACTTTATGTCACCGCTGTATTTGCTCTGGAGCAGGCGGTTCTTGCGATTGATTTCCCGCACCTTGTCCTGAATTTTGTTCAGGGTGAGCATATTGTGCTTCATCTCATCCTGAGTGACCTCTTTGAGGTTACGGTTCTTGAACAGGCGTTCCAGCTCCTCTTTGAGTTGGATGAACTCCGGGTCTTTGGGGTCAACATTGCTGGTCATGGATTCGCGGGCGCGACGCAGGGCGTCTTTCAACTCATCCGCCAACTTGAGTTCTTCCTCGCCAATCTTGACGAACTTGAACAGCACTTCCTCCAGCGCCATGTTCAATAAGCCACTGGTGTCGGCCTGATTTTCAAGACGGTCTTTGAGGTTAAGCATCGCCAAGTGGTTATCGACTTCGTTGTACAAAGCGTTAATCTGGGCGAATGGCAGCCGTTGCAACAAATCGTCGTACCCGAATAATCGGCACAAGTTGTACAAGCTGCGGGCATCCGCCAAGGCTTTTTTCAACGCCAACACTTGCGCCCGATCCTGCATTTCCGTGACTTGCCGCGAGAAGATTTCCTTGTTCAGCGTGTCATATTGGAACAGCACATTCTTAACCGCTTCAAATTCTTCCTTGATTTCCTCGGCGGATTTAAAGAGCTTGGAATAATGTTCCATCTCATCGCCTAATTCATTCTGTAGCTCGTCGAAATAAGCTTTATTGGTCTTGTCGAATTCACTGCGAATATCGGCAAAATCCACCACATAGCCATAGCGGTGTTTGCCGTAGGTACGATTGACGCGGGTCAGGGCTTGCAGCAGGTTATGGTCTTTAATCACCCGCCCCAGATAGAGCTTCTTCAGACGTTTGGCATCAAAACCCGTCAACAACATATTGTACACAAACAGCAGGTCAATGTTGCCCGCCTTGAAATCTTCCACCCAGTCGTCACGCTCTTCCTTGGAGCCAACATCATGCAGAATCAGTGCGGCTATCTTTGCCTTGTTTGCCAGCGGCACACCTGCGCCATAACCACCCGGCATTTCTGCCACAGGCTTAAACGCATAATTCGCCTGAAACTGCGCAAACATTTCCTTGGCTTGCGCGGAGCTGTCGCAAATCACCATCCCGCCGATGCTATTGTCATTCAGGGTAGTACGGCTTTTTTCAAAATCGCGCACGATATAGGCCAGCATCGGTTTCACAAAGGTGTGGTGGGCAACAACCTCCTTCATCGACAGTTTGCCTTTTTCCACCTCAAGCTTTGCCAAGACTTCTTGTAAAACAATCTGATAGTTATTTTCAATCGCCTCACGAATCAGCCGCAAGGTGTAACCATCAGCAATCGACTTGTTGTAGTAATACTTGTGGATGTAATCGCCAAACAGGATTTTGGAATTGTAATCCTTACCCAGTAATGGCGTGCCCGTCAGACCAATTTTGATGGCATTTTTATCCGACTGTTCAAGGTTCGCCAGAAAGCTGCCTTGCGGGTTATAGCTGCGGTGAACCTCATCCAGAAAGTAAATCCGCTGGATACTGACATCATAGTCCTTGATGCTCATCACATTCGGGTCATCCTGAAATTTCTGGATGTTGACCACGGTGATTTCCAGCTTGCCCGTGTCATTGTGAATCGCGGTCGTTTGCTTGATGTCCTGCGCGAATGCTTCCCGCGAGTTAATCGCATGAACCGTCAGCCCCCGGTTGATGAATTCGCGGGAAGCCTGCTTGAGCAGGTCGAGCCGATCCACAATAAAGTAGAACTTCGGAATGACCTTCTGCTTCTGAAAATAATCCACCAGATAACGCACACTGTAATAGGCCAGCGCCGTTTTTCCGCTGCCTTGCGTGTGCCAGATGATGCCCTTGCGCACCCCCGCTGCCAGCTTGTTTTCAATCGCCTTGGTAGCGAACAGTTGCGGGTAGCGCATCACATGCTGTTCCCAACCGTCCTTCTCTTTCACATAGGCAATAGCATAACGCAGAATGAAGCGCAGCCGTTCACGGCTCAACAACGAGGTACACAAACGGTTAGTCGGTGTATCCGGGTCTTTATTGGTCATGAACTCAGGGCTATTCTGGATAATCAGGCTGTTGTTGTCCTTAAGTACGGCTGTTTCCGTGGTTTCATTTTCCGGCTTCAACAAAGCCGCAATATTCAGCGGCTCTTCTTCACGAAAATAGTTGAACATCGCCCGCTGATAGGAGGTTGAGGCATAAAATGCCCCCTCAATCGGTTCAGGCGACTCATTGTCATATTCCATATTATTGGAAAACAGCATCAACTGGGTGATGTTGATAAAGCGCCGGAATTTCTTGTTCTGAAAGCGGGCATTGATACGGCTACGCTCAGCCAGAACACCATCGCGGTTATTCGGCTTTTTGACCTCAATAAACACCAGCGGCATCCCGTTAATCAACAGGGTAATATCAGGGCGGAACTCGTCATCGCCATTCTTGCAGGGCAGCTCGGTAACAACATGGAAGCTGTTATTATCGAAGTTCTCAAAATCAATTAGACGTGTACCCGAACGCCGTGTTAGTTGCTCGTAAAACGCTTTTCCCAAGTCCTCATTGTCCAACAAAAGGCTGACATCTTCCCGCAAACGCCCGATTTCATCGGGGTCAAGATCAGAATTGATACGACTGATGCCTTCACGAAACAAGGCTGGGAAAATATTGGTGTTTTCATCACATTGCGCCTCTTTCAGAGAAAGATAGCCATAACCCAAACGTGTCAGGTGCAGAATAGTGGGTATTTTTACCCGTGTATCTTCATTAAAGCGCATTTGTTATCAGCCCCTACAAAAACCCAGCCCCATAAAACTGTTTATATTATGCCCTCTACCACCGCATTCTGATACAGAAACAGCCTACACTCTCCTATGCTAAACTCCCACCCCTGCTCACCCAAAGGAACTCTCACATCGACACCCACCTCGTCCGCCCCCTACAACGCCTGTTCACCTACGCCCGCCAATACCGCCCGGACATGATCAAGGCGACGATCTACTCCATCCTCAACAAATTTTTCGACGTATTGCCGGAAGTGCTGATCGGGGTAGCGGTCGATGTGGTGGTCAACAAACAGGATTCCTTCCTCGCCAAGGTGGGCATTGCCGCAACTGGCCGGATTCACCGTGACCCTGTTGTACGGCGGCTTCATGACGCTGAATAGTGAAATAGGCGTAGGGAGTTACTCGGTACTGGTCTACCTGACCCAGCGCCTGTTGTGGCCACTGACCCGACTAGCCGATATGACCGACCTGTATCAGCGTTCGATGGCCTCCATCCAACGCGTACTGGACTTACTGAATACCCCGATTGAAATCACAGTTAAGCAGGAATTTGACAGCAAACTTGATGATGTTCAAGTTTGTATAAGTTCAAAGTAACGGTGAGAGGTAAAACGACTTAACTAGCCCGTTAATTAAAAAAATTACAAGCGCACCCAAAAATCTTATAAACTATAAGCGTGGATAAATCATTCAAACAATAACAATAAGGTATAGACATGCTGGAGCTAGTCGGTCACTCATTCATAAAAAACTGGAAAGATGAAGCCGATTATTTATTCGGCTCGAATCGCAAGTCTGTCGCCAATTTGACAACACAGGGAATTTACACAGAGCGTGTTAGCCTTCTCTATCGAAATGGCAAATTTTCAACTAGCTCCTTGTTAGTGCTTTGCATACTGCTATCGTCCCTCATGTATGGCAATGTATCCAACACCGCCAATTTCACTTGGCTCGCCGGATTTTTTCTTGCTGCAAGTATTCGCCTCGGCGTCATCATTCGCTACCTTAATTCACCAACATCTGCAACATCCCAAATTTGGGCAAAACGCTACATGCTGACCACAATACCCGTCAGTATAGGCTGGGCTTGGTTTGTACTCACTGCCTTTGGAAAGGATGACTGGCTGAATGTTATCGTCGTATTAATCAGTATAGGCATGGGCTCGATAGCTGTACCCGTACTAGCTGGATTTCCGCTCATATTATTGATTTACTGCGCACCCGCCATACTACTGACAATCCTACTGTATTTCATGCAGTTAAGCTTGGATTACACCGTATTAGCCTTAGGCACAATCATCTACTCTTTCCTGATCATTCGCACGGCCAACAATTTCTTTGAAACCCTGATGACATCCCTGCACCTACGCTTTGAAAAAGAGGCACTCGCCGCCGATTTAAACCAACAAAAAGAAAATGCCGAACAACTCAACAAACAACTGAAGCAGGAAGTGCTGACACGTCGTGAAGTACAACGCTCATTAGAAGAATACCAGCAGAATCTCGAAAAACAGGTAGAACAACGCACCACTGAACTACAAGAGGCCAAAGAAGCTGCCGAAGCAGGTAGCCGAGCAAAAAGCGAGTTTCTCGCCAATATGAGTCACGAAATACGCACACCACTGAATGGCGTTATTGGCGCAACCCAACTGCTATTCACCGCAAAAATGGAGCCTAAACAGCAGCATTACCTACAAATCGTGCATGAATCGGCTACTAATCTATTACGCTTAATCAATGATCTCCTCGATTTTGCCAAAATCGAAAGCGGCCAATTAGTGCTAGAAAACGAAGACTTTGACCTCATCAAACTCTGCAACAACACCTTGCACTCTATCGAGCCGCAGCTACACAGCAAGGGTTTAACGCTGGTCTTCGATCCCTCCAATGAACTGCCCGTGACCTTACGTGGTGATGCGTTCCGTTTGCGCCAGATTCTGCTTAACCTGCTAGGGAATGCCATTAAATTTACCGAACAGGGCAAAGTAGAACTCATCATCACAGCCCGTAAGCGAGAAGATAATCACTACTTAGTTGGCTTTACCGTGCGTGACTCGGGTATCGGCATCGAAGCTAACGCACAAGAAAGTATTTTCAGCCCCTTTACCCAAGAAGATGGCTCTATCACCCGACGCTTTGGTGGTAGCGGTTTAGGGCTATCCATTACCCATAATTTGGTAGACGTCATGGGCGGCATCATCAGGATGGAAAGCACCAAAGGCGTTGGCTCCACGTTTTATGTTGAACTGCCATTCAGCGCCATCGAACAGCAGAATACGACCGCCAACGTGCAAAATGACGCGCTCACCACGCTCCAAACTCGCTTCAGCGGACGCATACTGCTAGCAGAGGATAACCCCATCAACCAACTGATTGCGCGTGACAATCTGGAGACCTTAGGATTTGAGGTCGATAGCGTCGATGATGGTCTTCAAGCCCAAATAGCCTGTCAACAAAAGGACTATCGCCTGATTCTAATGGACTGCCACATGCCAGAAATGGATGGCTTCGACGCCACTCGCGCCATTCGGCAAGATGAGCAAAGGAATGGACGGGCGCGTATTCCGATTATTGCCCTGACGGCGGATACACAACAAGGAACGCGAGCACGCTGCGAAATGGCTGGTATGGATGACTACATGACCAAGCCCTTTACCCTCGACCTACTAACGGCAAAAATCCAGAACGCCCTTAGGAGCAACTGTCTTGCTAATCCGTGTTAAACGTTGCTATCCGCCACTTGTTTCATTTTATGCCTATCCAAAATCTGAATGGCTTGCTGCTTTTCTTCCAGCAGCCCCTCACGTTTCCATTGTGCAAACAAGCGGCTAATGGTCTCGATCGTTAACCCCAGCAACTGGGCGATTTCTAGACGGGATAGTATCAACGGTGTCCAACGGTTAGCCGCGTTACACCATCCCAATAAGAACGAAGCCAAACGTTCGTCTGAGCGTTTGGCTCCCAGTTCAAGCAAACGCTCATCAGCGTGCTGCAACTCCTTGATACAGCGCACCATGATCAAGCGCTCTACTTCAGGGCGACGCGCCCCCAGCATATCGAGATTATCGACCGCAATACGGCACACGGTGGCATGTTTCAGCGGCATAGCACTGTGGTTGTAACGGATATCGACTAGCCCATCAAAACCGAAAATCTCACCGGCCTTCACAACCCGAATAATCTGATCCTTACCGCTGACCGTGGTTTTGAACAACTTGACGTAGCCATCCCGCAGCAGATAGATGTGCTGTGCACTCACACCCGCTGAATAAATAGTGTCTGTCGCCGCATACTCAACGCTATCGCTCGGCACCACTTTTAGTGCGTCACTGAAGGTATCACCCAACGTCGCAAACAACGCAAAATCGTGCACCGGACAGGGTTTCGACTGTCCAACACTGTACTGTACATTCATCATAGCAATCCTTTCTATATCAGCTACCAGTATTAGAGATTGCTGATGCAGTCGCATTGCGCTTTATCAAAAAAATCAGGTTTTTATTTTCTCAACCAACAACTTGCCACTAACCGATAATTGTTGGTAATAACCCTTGGCTGCCAGCAATTGCGCGTGCGTGCCGGACTCGATGATGCGCCCTGCGTCCATGACGTGGATGTTATCCATCTGTTCCAACCCGTGCAAACGGTGGGTAATCAGTAACAGGCTTTGGCGCTGGGCAGTGGCGTGGGCAACAAGATTTGCCATCACTTGTTGCGCGGTTTCCGGGTCAAGCCCTTCGGTGGGTTCATCGAGAATCAGCACCGCAGCGTTTTTCAGCACGGCGCGAGCAATCGCGATGCGTTTCGCCTGCCCACCCGACAAACGCACCCCGGTTTCACCCGCCCAAGTATCGTAACCTTGCGGTTGACTGCTGATGAAATCGTGGATCAACACCAATTGGCAGGCGGCATCGAGTGCTTCTTGATCCGCATCCGGGCGTGCTAACAACAGATTTTCACGCAGGGTGGTGTTGAATAAATGGGTTTGCTGCGACACGACTGCAATGTGTTGGCGTAAAGCTTCACCGTGATACTGCTGAAGCGGCTGCCCATCCAGCAGGATTTCGCCACTAACAGGTTCGCGAAAACGCAGCAACAAGCTGGCGAGGGTACTTTTGCCCGACCCGGTAGCCCCAACGATGGCCAACTTGTGCGCCGGGGGAAGGTCGAGCGAGATATTGTGGAGAACGTCAGTTCCCTCAGGCTGATACCGGAAATCCACATCCCGAAATGCAAAATGCAGCGTTTCCGGCACAGGCAACGGCTGTTCTGGCTCGGCCACCGCTGGCGGCATATCAGCCAGACTAAAAATACGCCGCGCCGCCGCGAGGGTTTCACCCAGCGTCTGGAAAGCCAGTGGCAACGGCATCACCGCCTCAAAACTCGCCAACGCAAACAGCGCCAGCATCGCCAATTGCGGCGGCAACAGCTTACCTTCCGACACCAACGGAATCGCCACCAGCAACATGCCCCACATCGCCAGATTGGCGCACAACCCCAAAGCACCTTGCGCAATACCTTGCAAGCCACTCATTTTTTGCTGTTGCGCCGCCAAATCCTGCGACAGTTGGCGAATGTGTGCCGCATGAGCATCTGCCGCGCCATACACCAGCAGTTCGCCCATGCCCTGCAAGTCGTTGACCAACGCCGAACGCATCTGTGCGGCCGTCGTCACCATCTGCTGCCCGGTGCTTGCCCCCCAACGGTTCATCAACCACGGCACCATGACCCCGGCAACCATCAGCAACGTGAATTCCACCAGCGCCAGCAACGGGTCGTAAAACCACAGCACCAGCACAAACACCAGCGTTGCCAACATTGCCACGACCACCGGCACTAACAGACGCAAGTAAACATTATCGAGCTTGTCGATGTCAGCACGAATACGGCTGAGCAAATCACCGCTGCGGTAAGCTTCCAGCCGTGCCGGGGCAAGCGGTTCCAGCTTCTGGTAAAACCACACCCGCAATTCGGAAAGGATGCGGAAGGTGGCTTCGTGCGTCACCAGCCGTTCCCCATAGCGCCCGGCAGTGCGGGCAATCGCCGCAAAACGGATAAGCCCCGCCGGGGTGAAATAATTCATGCTGACACCGGCAACGCCCGCCATCGCCATCGCCGTGATGAACCAGCCGGACACCGCCATCAGCAAAACATTCGCCATCAGGGTAACAAACGCCAGTAACATGCCCAGCAACATCCAGCCCTGATACGGTTTGAACAGGCGCAGTAAGCGGATCAGGTCTTTCATGCTTCACCTCCGTAGGCGTTCACCATCTGCTGGTAGACTGGCGAGGTTTGCAGCAATTCGGCGTGCGTGCCGGTTTGCACCACTTGCCCATCATCCATGACGGCGATGCGGTCGGCATCCTGCACCGTGCGCAAGCGGTGGGCAATCATAATCAGGGTACGGCCGACCGCGAGTTTTTGCACGGCTGCTTGCACCAGGGTTTCGCTTTCGCGATCCAGATTCGCGGTGGCTTCGTCGAGAATGACCAGCGGCGCATCCTTGAGGAAAGCGCGTGCCAAGGCAATCCGCTGGATTTGCCCGCCTGACAAGCCTTGCCCCGCTTCGCCGATTACCGTGTCGTAACCTTGCGGCAAGGCACGGATGAAGGTGTGTGCCTGTGCCTGTTCCGCCGCTGCTTGCACTGCGTCAAGGCTGGCTTGCGGCTGACCGAGACGGATATTGTCAGCCACCGTGCCGGGGAACAGTTGCGGCTTTTGCGGCAACCATGCGAACTGCTTGCGCCATGTTTCCGGTGCAATGGTGTTCAAGGGTGTATCGCCCAGCAGGATTTGCCCGCTTTGTGCTTGCAAAAAGCCCATCAGCAAGTTGATCAGCGTGGTCTTGCCCGCACCGCTGAGACCGACCAGCGCGAGGGTTTCACCGGGGTGAATCGTTAGGTTCAAGTCCTTCACGCCTTGGCGACCGTCGGGGTAAGTGAAGGTGAGATTTTGCAAGTGAATAGGGGTATGGGTGTTGGCAGATATGACATCCCGCGTCCCATCCCGCGTCTCGACCGTTTCCCCCAATATCGCCACAATCCGTTCTGTCGCGCCGATGGCTTGCATCCGCGCGTGGTATTGCGTGCCCATATTGCGTAACGGTAAATAGAATTCAGGGGCAAGTAACAGCACGAAAAAGCCGTAGAAGAAGTCCATTTCCCCCCAAAACAGGCGGAAACCGATCAACACCGCGACAATCGCAATGCTCACGGTGGAAAAGAATTCCAGCACAAAAGACGACAGGAACGCGACCCGCAGCACCGACATGGTAGCCAGCCGGTGTTGGTCGGAAATTTGCGCCACCATCCGCGCTTCACGACGGCTAGCGTTAAATAGCTTGAGGGTGGTCAAGCCCTGAATCACGTCGAGGAAATGGGCGCTCATGCGTGCCAGCGCTTGCCATTGCTGCTGGTTGCGCTTCTCCGTGCCTTTGCCGATCAGAATCATGAACAGCGGAATCAGCGGCGCAGTGCCGAGCATAATCAAGCCAGAAATCCAGTCATTGGCAAACACAAACACCAGTAAAGCCATCGGAATCAAGGCCATCAACGCCATCGCAGGCACATAGCGGGCGTAATAGGCTTCCAGCGCCTCCACCCCGTCACTGAGGGAATTGATAATGTCGCCGGAACGTTCGCCACTCAGCCACGCCGGGCCCAGTTGCTGCACCTTCTGGTAAAGCTGTTCGCGAATGGCGAGTTTCACCTGAACCGCCGCATGAAACGCGGCCTGTTCCGATGCCCACGCCAACCCGACACGGCATAGAAAAATGGCCAGCATTCCCCATAGCCACGGCATCACATCGGGCAACGTGGCCTTGCTGAAAACGACAGCGTTGACGGTTTTTGCCAATAGCCATGCTTGCCCAATCAGTAATAGGCCGGAAACAAGGCCAATGGCAACCGCCGCTTTTAGCCAGAAACCAGAGTGGGTTTTCCAGCTTTTCAGGGCATTGGTGATGGCGGGGTCGGGTTTGTGGGGTTTGTGGGGTTTGTGGGGTTTGTCTTGTGTGCTCATGGCGGGGAGTGTAGCAGTTACGAAAAGCTTATTGAATTTCCATAAAAAAGGCTGCGTGAACAGCCTTTTTGTATCAAGTGAACCGCGAGAATATTACATATTCGTCGTCAACAAACCCTTGGTCTCTTTCTTTGACTGCTTGGCGACTTTCTTTTCCTTCGCTGTCATGACCGGTTGTTTTTTCGTTTCTTTATTACTTTTCGGTGCTTTGCTCATGATCGTATGCTCCTGGTAATTTGTGGGTATTCCTGCTCAGTAAGGTACTGATGGTACGTAAAAATTACTGGATCCTGATAAAATAGCGATTTCTCATTCTACCACAAAAAACCCTTTGCTTATTGAACTTTCACCACGTAGTGCCTGTTGTAATGAGTTCATCCAGCACTTGGTAGTTGGCTTCACGGTCACCGCCTTTGCCCATCACGCTTTGAAACAGCTTCGGGTCATCCGCCAGCATTGAATTGGCGAAATGGTCGTATTCGTCGATCAACAGGAATATTTTTTGCCCACGGGTCGCACTAAAAAAGGCTTCCATTTTTTCGTAGGAAGAATAGCTTTTATCAACACTGGTGATGGCTGCGGCTGGGTAAGCGTAGCGTTCCAGCGTGCTTTTCAACGCCACATCGACTTTATGCGTAAACGAACGCTCGACCGACTCCGCGCTATCCGTCGCAATCCCGCTGAACTCCATGAACAGCACCTGATAGCTGCTGCGCGTCGCGGTGGGGTGTTGCCCGATGTAGAGTTGGGAAAAGATTGCGTCGAAATCGGCTTGGTACTTTACGTCGTAGACAAAGCCTTCGGTGATGACTTTCTTGAAATTGCTCAAGCCGTAGGGGATTTTCATGGCACGTCCTGCACGGTGGTGAGAGTGACAGATGATACCATATTGCAGTGGGGCGGGCGGCTCTGCCACCAACGAAGACCATGCTCATAAAAAATAATGCACCTACCGTTAGTCGACTGTATAATCCTGCATAATTGATTACCAAATGGAAAAATTCGCTATGATGACAACACGTTATTGTATCGCCCAGGTCGATTCATATCCTGATAGGCTGCTCCGCATAGCCTGTTATACATGGCTTCCGTCTAATAAACTGTTAATTGCTTTCGCTCCTCCCTCTGTTCTCCCTCCTCTGATACGTTCTGTATCGTACTATTCCAAAATCTTTATTGAAGTTTTGTATTTCGCTATATACCTTTAGGGGTTTGTTTATGGCGCATTTTTTCTAATAGCGTCGGGTCGACGGAGTTAATACATTGAATCTATGTAGTTAGAATCCCACCCTGTTGTCCAGGGTGAGACTGTTCCTGAAAGTGTGAGCTTCCAAAAGCGAACTATAAGATTATATCAATTCGCCCTCAATAACTTTTGTATTTACAAATTCTTTTACTTCTTGATAAGAGTTTAAGAATCCATACTTAGTAAGAGTGGCTAACTCTTCTGTAATCTGTTTACGTTTTTCAAGTGTTTCAACTGGAATATCATTAATGTTCGTATACTCAAGGTGATTTTTAACTACTTTGTTTACATTACAATAGACATGCTGATTCTTAGGAAACGCTTGGTTCTGTTCAATGGCATCACCTAATAGCTTATGTGCAGAACTGAACTTATTACGTGTTCCAAATACATCATGTTCTATTAGAATATTCTGAACCTTATTGGCAATGAAGCCATCTATACCGGATAGTAGAACTAATACAAGGCGCTTGTGCATCCATGTTCCTTTATTAGCTCCTCTGCTTTTGGTTTTGATAACTGTAGGACACAGTTCAGAGATATTTGCAATACGACCTTTGTTATCTTTAGTAGCTTCAGATAAAATCATGTCCGGGAAATTCCCGGTCAAGTCTGCTTCAAGTGCTATAGCTGATTCAGTAAATAATTTATTCCTCATATGGTCATCAAGACGGATAGTCTTTTTACGCTTTCTAATGGAAACGTAATACTCGTTTATCTGTTTTATGAAATCAGTTATATAGACTAAATTTGATTTACTATCACCCAAAAAAGAAATGAGTGCATTATTGTTATTGTCTTCTAAAACTGGAACGTTTATTATTAATGACATAGTGATATGCCTCCTTGTGGTTTTAGTTATCGTAGAGACCACATTGAACTCTTGATTAGCCCTATTTGCGTTAGGGCTTTTCTATATGTGGCTTATAGTGCCACTTCTTGTTTTTCGATACGACGTTTAGTTATATCAATACCGAATAATTCCTTAAGTAGTTTTTTATATTTGAACTTGGTGCTATGAGCTATATTCATTTCATCTGCTTTGAGATTTAGTAATCTCCAATATAAGTAGATGCCACCTGCATATACATCTAACTCTTTTAAGATTTCTATTTCTGTTTGATCTAATTGTTCCATACTATTAACCCCTTATTGATTGTTTTAACTATTGTTTCGTATTCTATATATACTAAGTTATATGCAATACAGAATATGTCAATAGGTATTTATAGTAATAACTAAAATAATTTCTAACCTTTAGGGTATTAAGGGGAAACTAAGGGCGCATTTTTTTTAGGCGAGCACTTGCATGAGTGCAAGCGTCCCCAACCACAGGCTTGGGTAATACACTGGAATCCAGCAGGTTAGAATTACCTTTATTTTCGGAAGTCTTAACAATAAAAAAGGGCGGACTATACCACCCTTATGAATTATGTTCAGATGTGAACAGTTAAGTAAGAATAATAGGATTAATAATATTGACTGCGGTATGAATAATTGTAGTAGGTTCAACAATAGCTACACCTACAGCAACACCTACAACAGCGACTGTTGCAACTGCCGCAACTGCTACAGGATTGTTTTTAATTATATTTACAATCCAATTCCACAGATCACACAATTTACCCCAAAGGTATTTGCTCCCATCACGTAGAATCGCCCACACATGAGACACACTATCTTTGACAAAGACCCAAGAGAGTTGTACTAACTCCTTGGTCTCGATCCAGATCTTACCCACTAAGGTCTCTGTTGACTCAACAGTAACCTCCAAGGATGTAGTGTATAGGTTCACACTAGCCACGTCAGTAAAACGTACAGCATCCTTAAGAAGTTCGCCGTACTGTGTACCATAGAACACCTTAGTCCCTTCAGACCAATTCATCATGGCCACAGAATAACCAGATGTATCAGTCAAGGTAAGACCATTGGCCTCACACACTACGCAAATAGAACGAATCATATTCTCCAAGGATACCAAACGTGCCTCTTGACGAGGCGTAAGAGTACCGCATTGTTTACGAATAGACAGCTTGTCATAACCCAGAATAGTAGACTCCAGATAAACAACAAGTGCCTTACGTGCATCTTCTGACATAGTAGTAGAAGATGCAGCAGTGTTGATAGTAGTCATGAGAGTTACTCCTTTATGAGAATAATGGATTTCTGGAGCAATCCCCAATGACCTATTTTTACAAATGACACTATTCAGTATATTTTCATAAATGCCCTATACAGACAACTTAACCAGACAAACGGATATGTGGGTTACTGTCATAATGGAATCCAATCTGTCCGGCTTCAGCGTAAACGCACAAGCCTAGACCCTACTCCGAACTGAAGAATGGGAAGTGGTGAACCACATCCCTGAAGATACTGCACGGTAGGCTCGTCAGAGACTCCCCGCCTGTACGGTAAAAGACATATGCATCCACCTGAAACCCTTATCCAGTATAGCTTTGAGCTGCACGGAAGTGTCCGGTTGCATCCACTTTTGTTTGAGCTTGTGGTTGCAATTATCGTTATTATCACATATAGGCTATTGAATCTATTAACATTATGGTGGTTGCAAATAGTGTAGCATTTGTTCATGGTGAAGATTTCCATCATCTGCAAGTTATTGATTATTTCGAAAAAACCAAATCTGGTTTGTTCGCTTGTCATCGCTGCTTTTGTTTTTGTTTGGGTCAGCCCTGTGCGGGCTTCCATTCCTGCTTCTCTTGTCATAGCTGCTTGATTATATTGACCTAACAATTTTGTTAACTGGTAACTGCTGCTTCTGTCGGCATTGGCTCTTTCCCTTCGCCCTGTGCGGGCTTGGTCAACTTGTTTCTGTTGCTTTTGTTGGTTGAGTGACTGGGGTTATCACGCTTTGACACTCGACTATGGGAATATCCCATAATAAACAAAACGGCAGAATCTGCCTGTTAACGAGTATCTGTAAGGCGGTGAGTCTCTGACGAGCCTACCTGAGAGCTGGTGCAATCTGTCTCTGTTTGGTCTGGGGGATTTGCCAGTGGAGAACGCACAATACCAGAATCTGGGATGAAACGAGAACCTAAGAGCAAGTGCCAAATTGGCAGGTTAACGAGAACCTGACAGATTCAGCCCATGAGCATGGATAAAGGGATGTTAGCTTTTGTATCCGTATCAGTATCAGACACTTCTATACGGGCTACCGTCTTCTCAATTTCTGATAGTGGTATACCTGACATCCTCATGTGCCTAGGTTCAACCATCTGCAATAATGGGTTCATTCCCTCTCCATTGTAAGGACGAGCAAGGTCTACACCTATCTTATCCTTTACAGACTTTCTGTATCTTACTCGTGTTCGTTCTGCTGGAATGATTACCTCTAATGGGTCTCCAACATACTTCCATCTACAGTAGTATCCTGCTTCTACTGAATCCAATAAACTTAAATCTTCTGATACTGCTTTCATAAGTTTCAATTTCTCTCTGTATTTTTTATAAATAATTTCCGCTGTATCTGTAGACCACTGGGCTATATCACTAAGCTCAAGTTTATCTAACTCTCTTGGCTTTAGTATAAGCTCTATACGTAGCTTGTCTGACATCCATTCTTGGTTTTCGTTAGATAGGTATTGTAGCATCTTTTTATTATTGCGCTCTACCCATTTATCGTAAATACGAAAAGCTGAATCACTATGAATATGATTGCCAACATATACGGTATTATCTTTAGCCGTTATTGTTGAGTTAGTATCCAGCCGATTAGGTAATAGACTTAGATACTGTGAAGGTCTTGGAGCAATACACATAGAGTTTATATCTACACCGAGTATTTTAATCTCTGTGGATTCAACAACATTAGGGAGTATGTCTATACGGTTTATTTCTGTTAGCGCCTTACGGACTGTCTCAGTAATCAGAAACCGTATGTCTGAACTACCATAGAGGTTATGACCGTAAATATATTTATTAGGGCTGGTAATAACTTCAATAGCGGTATTGTCATATACTGACCTGATATATGAAGCTGTCTCATCTGTAGCATCCGTTTTAAGTTTTATACTTTTATTGGTAGCTTTTATTACCTCACCGTTATCATCCAGTTCAAGCAGATATGTTTCTGCTATAGGGCTATGTTCTCCTATGGAAATGATGAAATGTAATCTGTCTATCATTACAGGTGAAAGAATATCATGGCTGCTTAGGTCATAGTATCTTGTATGGTATAGATACTTTTTAATGATTTTAGATAAATGTTCTGGACATAATCGGGTGTCGTTATTATAATTCAATTATTGAATCTCCTAATTTGTTCAACTTCTTTTTATTATGAGATTTAATGTTTCCACACTGTAAACCTTAATACCCAATAGTCTGAATCACTACTGGGTATTTTTTTGTATCAATCTATACAGGCTAACATAGCCATTTTGTATTTATCTGGTTCATACTTTTGTAGTAGCTTGGTGTAGTTATTTAGTAACATATCGTTCTCCATCTGAAGTTCACTAGGTACTTGCGTCCCGCCTGCGGTACTGTCTTGTGCTGTTCCAAGTGTCATTCTGTATCCAGCATCTTCAAGGTTTTTGACCAACGTTCCTGCGACTTCTTTAGTCTTCCTACAATATTCAGTTATTGTTAAACCTGATTTAATGTATTCGTTTACTACTTCCTTTAGTTGGGCTTCAGTACGACGGGTTTGTGTTGCCTTTTTTGTATCAGCTACAGCTACTGTCTTTGTCTTAGCTTCATCTACCACAGGCGGCAAGTCGCTAGACGCGCCTACCTCTACTGTCTCTGCTATAGGCACTTCATTTACAACTACATAATCATCTACATCTATTGTCTCTGCCATAGGTACTACCTCGTGTTAAAATCTTGAAGGTAGCACTTATGATAGTGCTGTAGCAAAAGTGTCTGATAGGCGAGCATTCGCAAGAATGCGAACGTCCCCAACCACAGGCTTGGGTAGGTGGTCAAGAGATAAGTTTGCCGCTAAACTTTTTGACCTCTCTTACTTCTTTGATAGCTTGGTAAAGCTGGTTAAGTTTGTAATCCAGTTCTGAGCTAATAGTAGCTGCTGCATTTCCGTTTGAACCAAGCATGAGTGGAACATTGATAGCACTACAGTCATTGAGTAGCTTTTTGATAGTTGCTAACTGAGCGTTTACAGAAACTACTGCTACTGGTGCTTTGTCATTCCTGAATAGTGAGGCTAATTGTTCCTGTTCTGCACGGTATTCTGCTAACTGCTGTTCTCTAATGGAATAATATTGTTCGATTGTTTTGACGTTTGGGTTCATTGTATTGCTCCTCTTAGGTATTCTTTTAATGATTCATCTTTAACTAAATTTATTGCACTTGTGATTCTGATAATCTCAAAAGGATTACAACCAGTTGCAGTAAGTTCAAAAGTTTGGAATATCTCCCCTTCATCCGGTCTATCTTTCAATCTCAGTGAAGATAGGGATACGTAATCCACGTTATTAATAGTAACGAAATTGAAAGGGGTATGTTTAAAATATGATACTCGTCTATTCATGCTGGCATCTCCAATAATCTCATAACATCTTCCAGCCATAGTAGGATGGCATAGGTATCTCTGTTCTCACGTTTAGCGTAATCAATACCTGCTGATGTTCTGAAGTAGGTCTTATTATATTTACTATGGTTAACCTGCTTTTGTAGACCCGCTTTACATAGCATCTGGTTCAATGTAGGGGCATCAAGACCATACATTGTTGCTAACTCTGACACCTTGTAGTAAAGCTTATCACCTATCTTTTCTAATGGTTCTGCTGCTGCTAGGCCAAGAGGCCAGAGCCTCGCAGCCTTGACGGCTTGCTCGTTTACTGCTGAGGCTGGCAATGTCTGTTCGATTCGCTCTAACATTGTTGCTAACTCTGGCAGGTCATTCTCATTACAATATTCTTTGAGTAGTAGAACCGTAGTGCTTTTATCTAATCCTATAATATCGTTTAGTGCTGAAACTGTTTTAGCTGTAGCTAATAGTTTTTCTATTTGATTCAATGTTTCCATAACTGCTCCTGTTATATCTGCTTTCTTGGATAGTAAATATCTATTCCTGCTTTTTCTTTTAATGATTTTCTATACTTGGCTCTTGTAGTTTGGTTTTGAATCCAGTCTTTAACGTTTTGCCCAGCGTGCCAAGCTACAAATAAACTCTTCTCAATGAAGGTCATATTTGAATTTTCTAAAATATCGTTCATGTTTTATCACCTTTAGGGGGTTGAGTGCGTTTAAATTTAAAGTATGTTAAGTGTCGTCTGTTCCGTCTCATAAACTGCCTTAGATAATATGCTATATGGATATAATGATACCGTCTTAGGGCGGAATCTTGTCTTACTTGAATGGGCTTTATAAACAGGAATCCCATTTTCCTTACATAACTTCCTACATAAGTTGGATACTGTAAGGATATTGCTTCTGGTTAAGGCTTCATTGGTAAGTTTCTTAAGGCTGATTTCCTTTTGTAGGAAATTCCTAACGCTGTAATAATTCGCTATATCACATAGCTCTCGTGTTCCAGAGTCCTTCATTATTGTTATGCTCCTTTAATATCTATTCTTGTATCTATAAAATCTATAGTATACGATAGTTTATACAAGTCAATGAATAGAACTCTATTATTTGTAGTTTTTTATTTGAGATTTTTAGGCTAACATCTGGGTATCAGTATTTATAAAATGTTGGACTTCAATAATATAAAGGGATAGAGGATATACAATTGTGTAAATTGTAAACATAGAGGATATGTATATGAATAATAATTTTGGAACAGGTATCTGGAATAATCTGAAGAATCCTTATGTCTATAGTTCTGCTGCTATAGGCTTAGGTATTGGCATCTATGAGGCTTCTACTATTAAAGGTATCCAAGGTAATGAAATTGAATTGGGCGCGTTAGGCGCAATCACAGGAGCTGTAATAGGCAAAGGGCTTAAGCATATATCAGAACGACCTGATGGCTTACCGTTCTGGAGACAATATAGATAATAGGTGAGCGTTCTTAGCGAACGTCCCCAACCACAAGTTTGGGTAGGGGAATTAAACTTTCCCCTTATTCCTGCCACTAAAGTCTATACCTAAATACCTATCGACTCTGGAATTAAGTAAATACTCTAATGATTCTCCTGAATCTATTCTATTCCTTGGTATGTTAGGCTTATATTTTCCATACTTAGATTGGATAGATTGTAGTGAATCTGAATATCTACTTACAGCAAGACTGGGATTACTGTAGCTTTTAGTATTAAAGATAAAATGTTCTCTGCCTTTTATGTGGCAATTTAGGTAGAACTTTTCTGCAAGCGATAGCATTTTGTTATTCATCTTCTTGTTTCTTATACCCTGAATATAATCCTACCGTCAGAGCTGCTGTTGTTGCTGTTCCTGCTGCTACCATATGTTTCCAGCTCCATGCTGAAAATTTTGCACCTAAGAATCCACCTGCTACCGTAGAGAATTTATTTACTGTTTTATCAAAACTTTTTTTAACTGTTGAACTTAGTTCTTCTGCTATTGATGGGTTTGTCTTTGGCGCGTTTTTTCTTGCTGTTGCTGTAGCCGTTATTTTTGATTCCTGATGTACTTCATCCATAGCAATACTATTATTCATTTGACGTACCCTTTCTGACCCAGCTCTACCATGACGCTTCATATAGTTGGCTAAATGATCGTCATAGTTAAATTTAGTATGCTCCATTTCCATACTGTATCTATTAGAACTATTATATGTATCGTTTAACGTTTTGGGGTTTTTCTGTTGCTGTTTTCTCTTCTTCATTACTTTCAACTCCTTATAGTATTTTTAAAAATTTATATATTATATTTTTAGACTAAGGCTTTTAAGTAAAAAAGTGAAGTGAAATCCGTAGCCCCCACCCTATATATATAAACTCATTATCCTTTGAATACGAACCTGGTGTGTGATTAGGGGTGTCTGTGGGAATGCGGGGAGTATCGCGGTCGATGCCCCCTCCGGTCTTTCCACAGTCCTTATCTCAAGCCAACTTGAGCGGTTACGGAATCACATCAAACTGTTCATCAAATTCAAATAACCTTAGGAGGTTATATCATGTTTAGTAAAATCAAAAACTTCTTTGTTTCTATTTATGAAACCATGAAGAGAAAAATTATTGGTACTTATGTTCGTTGTAAGAACTGGTTAGTAGACACACTAACAGGTGAAATCATGGATGACCTAGGCAACATGGATGTTAACCCAACCTTTTGGGATGCTGTCTGTAGAGCAAGCAACAATGTTGTATTAGGCAAGCGTGATACAGAAACAACCAAGAAGCGTGTTATAGGAGCTGTGATAAGAAATGCAACCATTGGTATTGGTGCTACTGGTGTTGCTGCTATAGCTACTTTGTTTGGAGCGACCTTTATTGGTGCATTCTGGACAACTGTCATTACCTTCTATGGTGTTGCCTTTGTTTCCAATCTGGCATTGGAACTGTTCAAGAATCACATGCTTACCCAAATTGGTGCAGTGATGGGAAACTTAGCAGACTTTTCTGCTGAATAAAATCCAACTGCCTCTATCAATGTAGCCCTGTGGGAGAAATCTCATGGGGCTTTTTTTTGCCTAAAGGAATCTTAATTATGAAAACCATTTGTCCTGTATCTGTATGGAATACACTATCATCTGAAGTATTCTTCTATTCTGAATTTAATCTAACTGGACTCAAGTTAGATAAAGCTAATCGGTATCTTGCTTCACTGAAGCGTAGGATTATGACTATCTCTAATGGTAGTTCTGATTTTGATACTGCTGTATCTGAATCCCGTATAGTTGTAGCTGGATATAATAAGGCTATGAACGACCTATTGGCTGAAGTATATGAACCGATACGTACAGATTTTGAATTAAATATGAATGTATCAAATCTTGTTCCTGTTGCCCCTGTTCCTGTAAGTGAGAGGCTCTCAGAGAGCCGAGCTAAGGTCGAATCTATTGAAGCTCTACTTGTGAGGGTTCAAGAATTTATGAGGACTAAGGGCTATTCTCGTAAGACAGAGCAGGCTTATCTGATATGGATTAAGAGATACATATCCTTTAATAATAATAGACATCCTTCAAAACTGAATCATCTGAATATTGAGGCATTCATTAATCATCTGGTAAATGTTGATAAGGTTGCTATAGCGACTCAGCGGCAGGCGTTTAACGGTGTAATGTTTCTGTATCTGAAATTTCTTCAGGTGAAATTAGACCCAATGAGTTCTATGAAGCTGTCATCTAAGCAAGTTAAGTTGCCTACTGTCCTGAATAAGGATGAAGTAGCTAAACTATTTACTGAATTATCTGGGACACAGCTACTTATAGGTAAGTTGCTATATGGAACAGGTATGAGACTTATGGAGTGTGCGACACTCCGTATTAGAGACATAGACTTTCAACGTGGTGAGATTCATATACACTCTGGTAAGGGTGGTAAGGATAGGATTCTTATGTTACCTAAAACTCTTACTGCTGAAATGAAGGAACATGTTAACTCCGTAGCTGATATACACGCTAAGGATTTAGCTAATGGTTGGGGTAAAGTTGTTATACCTTGGCTTAAGGGTAATAAACTTAAGGCTCGTCAATCTGAATTAGGCTATCAGTTCTTGTTCCCTGCTTCTAAGATTTATGTTGATAAGGATTCTAATGAGTGCTTTAGGCATCATATCCATGAGACGTATATACAGAAGACTTTACGCAGTGCTGGCCTGAAGGCTGGTATCACTAAGGGCGTGTATCCCCACTGTCTCAGACATTCATTTGCCACAGCTCTACTTGAAGCGGGCTATGACATTAGGTCTCTACAGGAACTTATGGGACATTCCGATATTAGCACGACATCTGTATATCTCCATGTAGCTAACATAAGTGCTAACGGTTGCAGGTCTCCACTGGACTTGTGATAACGGTTTCTTCATCCGGGGTTTGCTGGTAACATTCCCTAGTAGCATTTAACAAGATGTTGCAGGCAGACCTACGGCTGCTGAACTAAAACGTTATCCCACTTAAGGAAAAGACATGTCTAGCAAAATCAAAGACTGGATATTAACCAAGCAATTTTCGGCCGATGGATACTTCTCTCCAAGGGGCTTTGCACGCGAAGTCACCCTCTACCAGACCCAACTCGATCATTCCTTCTTTCTCTCTATGTTCAATGGAATTGCAAAGGCTTCGTCATTTGCTGATGGGACTGATCGCTCGCAATATCGTCAATTAATCTCTGCTATTCAATCCGTCACTAACAAACAACAGGCATATTGGTTCTACGGTATTGATCCCGATAATGCTTTATCCCTGCTGTCGTGGGTGCGTGAAAATAACTATGATTACAACACCGAGTGGCTTCTCAATAGCTTCGAGAGTTCACCTGCACCACAAGGTGGCGTATCATGGCTTGGTCTTGTCGCAACCGATAAACAATGGCTACTCCTGTTTGAACACAATCCAGGCAACGTGTTTAGGATAACGCTTCATGGCTCGCATGATTTATGCTCAGCGGTCATGCAAATACTAAACATCGGGGAATAACACATCGTACCGATCTGATAGACTGATGGTGATAAATTTATCCCCTACTGATAAAAAGTGCGGCTACGGTTCAATTGCTAAAAATATGTTCATTTGCTAAAAAGCTGCCTAGCTAATTTTCATGATGATTTGATACGTGATATAACGTTGGCTCAATTAAGAAGGTTAGGGTAGGTGTTCTCATAACAATAAGCAGTCGATTCTTTGCATATTCAAAATCATAGGATAACAAGGCTCTCGACGACGGACGCGGTGACAGCCCGCGACTCCGTTTTGATTACTTCCCGCCGCGCCCGTCAATTCGGACGTTGAGGCTGTAGAAAAACCTCCAAACCACTTTTTCGATTTTTTGGAATTGAACGAAAAACAAACAATCGTGCAATTCTACGTAGATCTTTGAGGAGTTTTCAGTGAAATGAGCCAAACTATGATCATTTCTTTTGGTGATAATGTCAGGGTGCTTTCATCCTCAGAAACAGACAGATTAGGTCTCTCTGGGAAGGTTGGCCAAGTGTACGGTGAAACCACCCCTTCCGTAACAAACGTGGAAGTAATTGGCGAGTTAAGGGAAGACTATGCTATCAATGTTTCCTTGGATGATGCAGGTTCAGATTTTTGGTTTGCATCTCAATTGTTAGAGTTCGTAGATCATGCTGACGGTACAGAAATCGTTATTGGCAACCATCGTGCAGTGCGCAAAGCCGATGGGAGCTGGGAAGAGTCAGAGGTTTCCCAGAACAAAAAATGGTGGCAATTTTGGAAATGAATACTCATAAAAAGAGATGAAACAGTTGATGCGGTTTTATCCACATAAACAAAACCTTCAGTGATAACTTTCCTGAAATTGCTCAAGCCGTAGGGAATTTTCATTGTATTTTCACCACATTCAGTTGTTCACTATCGGTCAGCACCACCCACGCGCTGAGTTTGGGCAATGTGGCGATTTCGGGCACAGACAGATAGCCCTGCACTTGCGTAATACCCTCTTCCCGCTTGGCTTCCCAGCCATTCACACCTTCGGATTTTTTGGCGTATTTCAGTTCGATCAGATGCTGATGCTGATGCCACTGCCGATGCTAAGCCACGATTGGGAATCTCAATCTGGTTACGGCGCTCCAGTTCCGCTTTGAAATACTGGAAATACATCTCTTGCATCACATGGTTGGGGATAGCAAACACCTCACCAGCCAACTCTTCGCGTTGCAGCGACACAAACCCCATATAGGCTAACAAGCTGATGAAATCATCCCGAAAAAAGCCTTTGTCGAAATCAAATTTTTCCGCCTGTCGTGCGATGACTTCGCCCATGTTGAGCAACTCATCCAGCACCTTGTAATTGTCTTCACGGTCGCCGATGCCGAACAGCCCCATTAACTTGCCATAGTCGGAGGCAATATTCGCATCCAGCATTTTTTTCGGATAAGCACAGCGTTTTGTGTCGAAATTATCCAGAAAATACAGCACCATATTGGCGTTATAAACCGTTTCAGGGGCATCCGCGTGGAAGCGGTAGCCGTTGTACCAACGGGTCACATCCTCCAGCAACACTGAGGCATCCAGATGGCAATCGACCGCTAAAGGCTGGAGTAAACCCGCTACTTCATCCTTGGTAAAACCAACTGCGGCATTGAAGTCTTCTTGTAGCGACAGGTTTTTGCCGATATTAAACCCACTGGTCAGGCTATCCAGCATGATCGGCGTAACCCCCGTGATGAACAAACGGTCTACAGTGCCGCGCTGGGTAGCTGCCTTGATGGTTTCGTAAAAACTGCGCACGAAACCGCCCTTGCCGACGATAGCTTTGAACAGTGGCATATTCTCCGCCAGTATCGAATTGGCGAAATGGTCGTATTCGTCGATCAATAAAAAGACTTTTTGCCCTTCAGCCGCCTTGAAAAACGATTCCATTTTTTCGTAGGGGGACAGGCTTTGCGCAACACTGGTGATGGCTTCAGGCGGATAGTGGTAACGTTCAAGGGTGCGTTGCAAAGCCAAGTCGACTTTGTGGGTAAACGCACGGTAAACCGATTCCGCGCTATCCGTGGCAATCCCGCTGAACTCCATAAACAGCACCTGATAGCTGCTACGCGTCGGGGTGGGGTGTTGCCCGATGTGGAGTTTGGAAAAGATTGCGTCGAAATCCCCTTGGTGCTTTACGTCGTAGTAATACTCCAGTGCCGAGATGAACAGGCTTTTACCGAAACGGCGCGGGCGCAACAGAAAGTGGTACTGCCCATCGGCTTCTAACGCGGCGATGTAGGCGGTTTTGTCCACATAGACAAAACCTTCGGTGATGACTTTCTTGAAATTGCTCAAGCCGTAGGGGATTTTCATGGCACGTCCTGCACGGTGGTGATGTGGCAGATGATAGCATATAGCCATGTAGCGTTTACGCTTGACACATCAAATCTCGTACATACAATGTAACTATGATGAAATTCGAGTGGGATACAGCAAAAGCTGCTTCAAATCAGCGTAAACATGGCATTTCTTTTGAGGAAGCCAAGTCGGTTTTCTTTGATGAATTTGCTGTGCAATTTTACGATGAGGGACATTCGGATGTGGAAGACCGTTTTTTGATGCTCGGTCTTAGTGATGAATCCAAAATCCTGCTTGTTTGCCACTGTGAGCGTGATTCAGGCACTACCATCAGAATCATCTCAGCTCGCAAAGCAACCAAAAATGAACGTCAACACTACAAAGGTAGCGTGCCATGAAAGCGGAATATGACCTGTCTCAAATGAAATCTCGCAAAAATCCCTACGCCTCAAAGCTGAAGAAGTCCGTCACTATTCGGCTGGGTGAAGATGTGGTGGGATATTTCAAAGAAATGGCTGAAAATACGGGTGTACCTTACCAAAGTCTCATCAATTTGTACTTGCGTGACTGTGTACGCCAGCACCGAACAATTGACATTTCGTGGTTATCGAATCCGGCATAAAAAATAATGCGCATACCGTTCGTCGGCAGTATACTCCTGCGAAATTGATTAGCAAACGGGGAAATGCGCCATGAGACGATAATGGCTCGCGACTCCGATCAATCAGTTTACCGCCAATTCCATCAATTCGAATGTTATATTTACCAGGAGAAAATATGCATCTATGAAAAAGTATAATAATGAATTCGATTACTAAGAAGCCAATGAAATTATCAGGATTTTATTTAATAAATAACACTCTTGTTCAGACAGATATTAATAAAAATTCTGAAGACTTCCTTTGTCAGCTTTTAAACAAAATTTACAATTTAAAATTGATTTATGCCAATAGGTTAGTCAGCAATTATCCAGTAATTGACCTTGGAGATGAAGATTCTCGCATATGCTTCCCAAGTCACATCAGAAAACAGGTCATGTATCAAAAGCACGCATCAAAAGGGTTGGACTCCTGTTTTTACACTTTCGTTAAGACCATAGGAGCTATTCGATGAACTACAAAACATTTTGTGATCAAATTTATATGACTTGGAGAACCTCTCCTAATCAATTCACAGACTTCTCAAAAGATTTTGACATTAGCCATCTGCCAGAGCCATATTATCCAATTAAAAAAGGCAGAAATCCTTTAATTGTTTTAAATAACAATCCCGGTGGAGTTTTATCATTTCAAGAACACTCTTCAATATTAAAAGAATTCCCCGCCACTGTTAGTTATAGCGATATTTCAGACTGGTTAAAAGATAAATACACTAACGATGATACAATCATTAATGGTACAGCAAAAACAAGAATTTCCCGCATTATTCAAATAGAAAAAATTATTGACTGTGATGGCATTGAAAATGTTGAGGCTTTTTTCTTGCATAGCAATAGTTTTAATAAAACACAATTCCTAAAAAATCACTTAAAGAATGAGATAACCAAAAAATATGCTGCTTTGTTAAAAAATTACTTAATAGACAAGTCAGTATTAATTGTCTCAGCAATAAGCAGCAGGAATTCACTAAACTTAAAGGAAATATCAAATAATAGTTGGCTTAAACATCAAGCAGAGATAGCTGGACTTTGCTTCGATACTGCAAGTTTTCATGAGATAACAGTTAAAAACAAAAAAATCACATCTTGTTTAGTTGCTAACAGTAATAAGTTTTTAATTTGCACAATGGGGAGCAATACTATTCCCAAAAACACTTACTCAATAATTGAGCAAATGCACACCAAAAGTCAAACTTGATAGAAAAACCTTAAATATTATTATGACCAGCGACCAAATAGGAAGCCCAACCCATGACACACCCCTATTCCCGAATCTTCCTACTCAGCCACATGCGAGCCTACAGCAGTTTGCTGGGGCATATTATCGGCTCACACCCGCGTATCAATGGCTATTACGAAATGCACCAAAGCTACCTCAGCGACGCTGATCTAGCCCAGCAAATCGCGGATTACAGCCAACACGACAGCTTAAAACCCGACAGTCACTATCAGTTTGATAAACTGCTGCACAACGATTACCGGCTGAATGTAAGCCTGCCCGCGTTGCAAGATGCCGTCATTTTTATTGCATTACGCCAACCTGAGCCAACCATTAAAAGCATCATCAAATTATTCCAGCAAAAATCCAGCGATGACTTGTATGCACAACCCACTGGCGCAACCGACTATTACCTCGAACGGCTGCAAACCCTTACCGACTTCGCCCAGCAACACCCACAACGTTATTACTATTTTGATACCGAAAAAGTCTGTACAGACACTGACCGCTTATTAAGCCAGTTACAGCAATGGATAGGGATGGCCGAACCGTTATCGCCTGAATACGGTAGCTTTGCCAAAACGGGCGTAGCCGGTGCGGGGGATACCTCCCCCCTCATTCACACCGGCAAAATATTACCAGATTTTCAGGAAGCGCTGGATGATGTGGCGTTGGATGCGACCTTATTGCAACAAGCCACACAAGCTTACCAAAGCTGCCGCCAGCAACTAATCCATAACGCCAAGGATTCTTTAGCATCCACATAAAAACCCCCTCCTTTGCAAAAGGAGGGGGTTAGGGGAGGATTTTCTTCGGGGTTTATTTCTTCGCAGGTGCGGGTGCAGCAACCGCTTCGCCAACGGCTGGCGTTGCTTCGATCTTCACGGACTCAGCCGCGCCATCACAATAGCTCCACGTCGCTTCCCAACGGGCAGGGAAACCTTTATCGAGGAACTTGATCTGGTAACGCCCCCAGTACTTGGTCATATTGCCATAAATGCCTGGGCGTTCCGTAGTACATTCCACCTTGGCCTTGTTTTTTGCCCAGTAACCATCATACGTGCCACGATTCTGGTAGACCTTGGCAAGACCCAAGACATACACCACACCAGGATCTTCTGCCGGGCCATACGCGAACACGGCTGTTGGACCGATCTCATCCGCGTACACAATCCGGCCTACGTTGGTGTTCCAGACTTCATCAGCAACCGCGTTACCGCCAGTCATCAACAATACTGCCAACCCTAGCGCTTTCAAGCTATTCAATTTCATTTCATGCCCTCTCTCATTAAGTACAAGTCGCGGCTATCATACCAGACTCTTGCTCACGATTTCATTCACATCCCCAGACAAGCCGCTGTGTGCCTGAATGCGTTCCAGTTGGGCTTTCATCAGCGCACTGCGCACCGGCTCGTACTGCCGCCAGTTCATCAGCGGGCGTACCATGCGGGAAGCAATCTGCGGGTTCATCGCATCCAGTTCCAGTACCCGTTCGGTGAGGAAAACGTAACCACTGCCGTCTTGCGCGTGGAAATGCAACGGGTTGCGCATCGCGAAACTGCCAACCAAAGCACGTACCTTGTTGGGGTTACGCATATCGAACAGCTTGTGCTGCATCAAGGCTTGCACTTGTTCCAAGGTATCCGGCAAGGAAGACGTGGCTTGCAGCGCAAACCATTTATCCATCACCAACGAATCATGCTGCCAGCGGTCGTGGAAATGCTGTAAGGCTTGCTCACGTTGTGGGCATTCAATACTGCTCAGCACTGCCAAAGCCGCCATCGCATCGGTCATATTGCCTGCCGCAAGGTACTGTTGCAAACAGGCTTCATGGATACCATCATCCTGAATCCGCCCCAGATACGCCAAACAAACGTTTTTCAGGCTGCGGCGGCCAATGCTGGTCGCATCCGGCGAGTATTCACCCTCCTCGTGCAATTCCGCATACAGACGTTCCAGATCCAGCCACAACGCTTTTGCCAGCGTGGTGTAGATAAATTCGCGCACGGCATGAATGGCTTCCGGGTCAGAAGGCCGCGCCACTTCAGCAATATCCGCTTCGGACGGCAATTGCAAGGCTGCGGCACGCAAGGCACGATCCAACGCATCGTCGGTGAGAATAGCCTGATAAGCGCTGATGAAATCGTGCTCCAGTCCGAAGGCTTCCTGTTGCTGGTGTGCTGCCAACAGCTTCAGGGTGGTTTGCATCGCCAGCCGTTGCCCGGCATCCCAACGGTTGAAAGCATCGCTGTCGTGCTTCATCAGGAACACCAGATCCGCTTCCGCATACGGGTAGTTGAGCTTCACCGGCGCAGAAAAATCACGCAGCAAAGAGGGCACTGGCTGTTCCGGCACCTTGTCAAACGTGAACGACTGCTCCGTATCGGTCAGACGTAACACTTGCGTGCCGATCAGGTCTTGCCCCTTACCATCCAGCAAACCGACCGCAACCGGAATCAGGAATGGCAGCTTGTTATCGGCTTCCGGGGTTGCCGGGCAGCTTTGGCTGAAATGCAGGGTGCAACGTTGTGCCGCTGCATCATAATCCATGCGCACGGCCACTTGCGGCGTGCCAGCCTGATCGTACCAACGCTGGAATTGGCTTAAATCCGCTTCATTGGCATCTGCCATCGCAGCGAGGAAATTTTCGGTGGCAACCGCCTGCCCGTCATGGCGCTGGAAGTACAAGTCCATGCCCTTGCGGAAACCGTCACGCCCCAACAGCGTCTGATACATGCGCACCACTTCCGCGCCTTTTTCGTAAACGGTCACGGTGTAGAAATTGTTGATTTCCATGTAGGAAGCCGGGCGGATCGGGTGCGCCATCGGGCTGGCATCTTCGGCGAACTGGAAGGTACGCAATGCCCGCACATCCTCAATGCGCTTGACTGGGCGCGAATGCAAATCGGAAGTGAATTCCTGATCGCGGAACACCGTCAAGCCCTCCTTGAGCGACAACTGGAACCAGTCACGGCAAGTCACGCGGTTGCCTGTCCAGTTGTGGAAATATTCGTGGCCAATCACCGCTTCAATATTGACGTAATCCATATCCGTAGCGGTGGCGGGGCTGGCGAATACCAACTTGGAATTGAACACGTTCAAGCCCTTGTTTTCCATCGCCCCCATATTGAAGTCATCGACCGCCACAACCATGTAAATATCGAGGTCGTATTCCAGCCCGAAACGCTGTTCATCCCAAGACATCGCCCGCTTCAGCGACTGCATCGCGTGGTCACATTTGTCGATATTGTGCGCTTCGGTGTAGATGCGCAAGGTCACGTCACGCCCGGAAAGCGTGGTGTAATGGTCTTCCACATGCTGCAAATTGCCTGCCACCAGCGCAAACAAATACGCCGGTTTGTGGAACGGGTCTTCCCAACGCGCCCAGTGACGCCCATCCGGTAAATCACCGCTGCCAGTAAGGTTGCCGTTGGACAGCAGTACCGGGTACTTTTGCTTATCCGCCAGAATCTGGGTGGTGAACACCGTCATCACATCCGGGCGATCGGGGTAATAGGTAATTTTGCGGAAACCCTGCGCCTCACATTGGGTGCAGAAATTACCGCTGGTCTGGTACAAGCCTTCCAGCGAGGTATTTTTCTGCGGGTAAATGCGCGTGACGATTTCCAGCGTACACAGCGCGGATACGTTGTGGACACTCATGCCAGTATCGCTGATGCTGTAATCCGTCTCGCTGAGTGGCAAACCATTCAGGCGAACTTCCAGCAATTCGAGGGCTTCACCGTACAATTCCAACGGCGTATCGGCAGCTACCCCCGGCTCGCGGCGGTAATTGGCAACACTGGTAACGCGGGTAGATGCTTCGCCCAATTCAAATACTAGGGACACAGCATCCACGCGGTAAGCGGGTGCAGCATAGTCCTGCAAATAAATCGTTGTCGGTTGGCCTTCTTTCATTATTTAACTCTTTGTATTATCAGCAGTGTATAAAGTCTTGAGGATAGCAGCATGTTGGGGGTGTTGTGGCGTAATCATTCCATTGCGCAATAAGAGATCAATATTAACTAGGTTGCAATTGTCTTTGAATGCCTCTGTGGTTTCGGTCAAGCGGGCTATTTCTGCCAAAGGCATCCGCTCAAACGCAATCACTTCACCATCGGTATTTTCTGGCACAAAGTCTTCCGGCAACCACAAGTCATACACATAAATGGTGGAATTATCCAAGCCACGCCAACCTTGTTGACGGTAAGGAATCGTGCCAATCGCTTGCGCCTGTTGCGCCAATTCCACGGGAATATTAGCTTCTTCCTGTGATTCTTTGATGACATTTTCCAGCAAGCCCAAACCAACCGGCTGACCGCCTGCCACCATCTGATCCAGCTTGCCCGGCCAGAAAGGTTTATCCAGTGAGCGCGTCGCCACCCATACCTCCACCCCTTTTGCGGTTTGCACCAAACCATTAACATGGATGCCAAACGTTTTCACACCCATGAAATTAGTCGCTGCCCGCTCAATTTCCAGCTCGGCATAACCACCAAAGCTATGGGTAATCGGGTAAGCTTCTGCCACCCAACTGTCAATCACCCCTTGCTGGTGCAAGGCACGAAACACCGGGGCAACAGCCGCAGTACGGGACGTATAATCGACTAATTCAGGGTTCAAGGTCACGGTTGTGGCCGTCACCGTAAACACCTCCGGCCAATGCGCCAGATGCTGGGCAAAATCAGGCTGAACTTGCCCATACACTTTACCAGCGATCAGGAGGGCTAAATAATGGGTAGCCTCAAAATTATTACAGGCGTTAATACGATCAAGGTAACTGCTCATGATGAATTAAGGGTTGTTGTTGGGAAAATTTAGTCATGCTGCTATTCAGCATCCAGACTAAGGAGAGTATAACCAGCAGCGCCATCACAGCAAGTACCCGCCATAATTTGCCGACCATGCAGGACAAGCGTTCGCATTTCTGCATGTTGGCGTACATTTCCCGGTTAATATAACCCTGAGCCTGATTGAAGTCGCTAAAGTCGATACTGAAAGTGTCACCTTCCTGACACAGTAGCAACTCCTCCACCAAGGGCGCTTCACGGGTGTAGATCGAGCGTACTGATTCTATCAGACCATTTTTATCCAAGGTACTGATTCCACTGACTTTACGCAAGCGCTCATCGGCATTATCACGCAATTGCCAAGCCATCGAACCTTTGCCGGGGGAAATCTCAGTACAAACAATTGACTGGATAGTGTAGGTTTTTTTCATTGTTGTTAGCCAAATACCCAAAGAATTGGCTTAACTCTACCATACCCGTGTCAGACTTCAGTCCAGATTACGATGAGTTGCATCACAAAAAGGTGCGGTTTTGGTGTACTTGCAAGCACACAGACCGTATTTCTTGCTTTCCGGCACAGTAAATTCCATCGGGGTAAAATCCGTGCCTTTATGAGAACCGTCGCAAAATGGCTGGTTGGCGGAACGCCCGCAGGTACACCACCAATAGCTAGTTCCAGCTTCCAGCTCTACCACACACGGTTTTTTCTGCGCGATTACGGGGTCAGTCATGTTGTGCTCCTCATGATGGGGATAAATTTTTCGGGCAATTTACTGGGCAACAGGGTCGGTGCCCACGCGTGACCATACACTACTTCATAGGTGGCGGGATACAAACCACCCTCTTGGCGAAAGTATTCGTAAGCCTGTAAGAAGGCTTGTAAGCGTGCTTTACCCGTCAGCCCGTGATTACGTCCGTGCGTGGCATTGTTCGCCCCTATCCCCTTGAGGTCACGCAACAGGCCGCGCACGTCGGCATAGGTCAGGGTAATCGTTTCCATATCCATCACCGGGTCACGGAATCCAGCTTGCAGCAAGGCATCGCCCACGTCATGCATGTCCACGAACTGACTAGCGTGGGTAAAGCCATCCACCTGCCCCCAGCTTGCCCGCAATTCCTTGAGGGTATCGGGGCCGAAGGTGGCAAACATCAGCAAGCCGTTGGGCTTGAGCACCTGCACCCATTCCCCGAATACCGCTGGCAAATCATTGCACCATTGCAGCATCAGGTTAGAAATCAGCATATCGGCACATTGCGGCAGGAATGGCAGGCTGGCGGCATCGGCACACACGCCTTGCGGCTTACGGAACCAACCGCCGCGCTGCCGGGTTTTTTTCACCATATTCAGCGCGAGATCGACGCCGATGACACGCGCTTTTTTGTAACGCTTGAGCACGTGTTCGCTGACCATGCCCGTGCCGCAGCCCAGATCGAGCACGGTTTCTGGCTGCATCTTAATCAGATCCAACCGTTCCAGCAGGCGTGCGCCGATTTCACGCTGCAACAAGGCATTGGCGTCATAGGTTTCTGCTGCCCGTTCAAAGCCTTGGCGGGTTTTGTGTTTGTCCAGCAAGTAGGGGTTAGCAGTATTAGAGCGCATCCAGAAATGCCCCGCGATGTTCCATGAAAGTCTCCGGGTGGGTAACAAGCGGATGGAGTATACAATGTCAGGGTAAAGCAGGAATGCCTAATCAGCCAGCTTAAGCATTGGCGACAAAGATATAGCAGCCTTCAACACTGTCATCAGCAGGAATGCTATCCATGAAATGTTGGACAGTAGACGGCTTTTGCCTTATCTGTGCCAGGTATTTCAGTTGATCAGCATAGCCTTGGAGTATCTTATTTCTGGCAATAATTTTCCTTGAAACCTCAAGGTTTAACTTTTCTTCATTGTCTATTCCCTTGAGCATAGACCACCCAAAACTCATTTTCTGTGGCTCTCCCCTCAAGCGGTCAAGAATGCCCATGCCATCTGAGGTGGACTCAGCGAAGTCAACCCACTCAATCACTTCGGCAGAACCGATGTGTTTCACGTAATCTTTTGTCAGAAATCTTTGCGCATTATCGTTAATGACATGGTGTTTAACAAAAGCTCTGGATGAGCTTTGCCACACAGCTTGCGCATCATTCAAATCGTTCACGGCCTGATCGTACATATCCAGTTCGGCCGAACACAACGAATGCCCAATCGCCGTAATGGTGAAATATTCTTCTGCTGCCATGAAAGAATATTCATTGCTACTGTCGGTCAGTAACATTTTATATTTTTCGTGTATTTCCCCGATAGTTTGCCTGCTACTGATTAGCATCTGAAGTTTGGCTGAACTATCTTCCACTTTATTTAATTCTCTAATGACCTTTAGGGCTGCTATCAACCTGGATCTTTCTTGTAGCTCAAGAAACGATTTGATGTACTTCACATCAGAGGCAACTTGCTGCAATCTTTCATCAATTTTATTTATCTTATTACTTAAAAACAGGAAACCGGCAGAGCTAACAGCAAGCGTTAAACCAGACAAAAGCATGGACGCTTGAGCGAACTGAAGCAATTGAGTGACATTAGCGCCTATGTGACTCACTTCAGCACCCACGCGACCAACTTCAGCACCAATAACACCAACATCCCCACCGATACGATGGAGTTGATAGGTATTAACGCCTGAAAGGAGTGTGTTCAGCGGCGAAGTAAAGGCTGATAAAATGTTGCTTGGGGTAGAACTATTCACAAGATGTGCCAAGATTTGGCCTTGTTCATTACGGACAACACCACCGTACACTTTATTAACACCAGCCAACACCCCAAGCATCAAGTTGTCGGGAATGGAACGGCTTAAAGCGAAACCTGCCAATTCTGAAATCATGATTCCTCCCAAAAAGGAAATCCATTAAATTTTATTAAAAATAATTACTTACAATATTCATCTGGGTTCTTTTCGAGACTAACTGCCAAACTTTTGCAGCTGTCTGAAAGCTGTTGTAATGCGACTGCCTTCAGTTTTTCGACTTTTCCGGGTTTAGCGGCTTCTTCTTCAAGGGCTTTCCTCTGGTCATACTCAACTTTTAGGGCAACCGCACTACTCACAATAGCCAGCCCAACCAAAGCTATTACGCTTTTCTTAGACCACTCTGGGTTAAACTTCGCTACCAATAATGTTATTAGCCTTCCGACGGCAAACGCGATGCAGACAGGGATAACGAACTGATACAGAACCAGTGTATCGCATTGTTCCAACATAAAGCTTGGCAGGTAACTGCGCAGGGCGAAGTAGATGATCGCCACCCAGAACCCCAGCGTGTCGAGCAATACAGCAAGGATTATTCCCCAGATTGAGAACCCGGCCGAGATAGCCAAGACCAACCACGTCACCGCAGCGCTTAAGATCATGCTGATAACAGCAACGGGCTTATTGCCAGTATGCCAATAATACCAGTAGCTTTTTGGAATCCTCATAACCCAGCCCTCAAATAAGCAAAACCGATCAATCAAAAAACTATTTGTTTAATTTGATCCTGAATACGCTAAAACTAAATCAATTGATTATTTTTTGATGTGACTGGCATCACCCCTTAAACATATTCATGAAAAATCAGTAGATTTTGACATCAGACGCATCCAGAAAGGCTGCAATATGCTCCATAAAACTCTCCGGGTGGGTCACAAAGGGCACATGCGCGGCGCTATTGAGCATTGCCACATGCTGATACCCCATGTCCGGCAGCACCTCCGCCAATGACGCCGGAATCAGCTTATCGAGCTTGCCCAACATCCACAGCGTCGGCTGCTTGATGGGTGTTTGGGAAAAGTCGGCGGTTTGCAGGATAGCCAAGCCATCTTCCAGCGCCGCCACACTCGCCGGGTGCTGCATGATGGTGTCACGCAAGGCATTGACCACGCGGGTATCGGTTTTGGTACTGAGGAATTGCAGGGCAAAAAAGCGTTTCACCGTGCCAAGGTAATCGGTTTGCAAACTTCTGCCAAACAGAGCGAGCAAGTCGGGGGAAACCCCGTGCGACCAGTCGCCTTCCGCAACGAATTTGGGCGTGCTGGCAATCAGGATCAGGGCAGTTACCCGCTCCGGTAGTGCGTGCGCCAGCGCTTGCGCAATCAGGCCACCGAGTGACCAACCCATGATGATGGCATCGTCGGGAATGTGTGGGGCAAGTTGTTTTACCGCTTCCGCCACGGTTCCCAGCGGCAAGTGGCTGTTCGCGCCATGCCCCGGCAAGTCGATGCAGATCACTTGGGCGTATTGTGCCAGTTCGGGCAACAACGGTTGCCAGACGTGGCTATTCATTCCCCAGCCGTGGAGGAGGACAAGGGGTCTGCCTTGTCCAGTAATGTTGGTATACAATGCGGTCACGTTTAACTCTCAATAATAAATGGATATGCCATGCCTTACCTGCTGATCATACTCGCCTATCTGCTCGGTTCAATTTCCGCCGCCATCATCACCTGCAAATTGATGGGGCTGCCCGACCCGCGCACGGTGGGTTCCAACAACCCCGGCGCGACCAATGTACTGCGCCACGGTGGCAAAAAAGCAGCCGCGATTACCCTGTTGGGTGACGGTCTGAAAGGCTTGATTCCCGTACTGGTAGGCCACGCTTTCGGGCTGGAAGCCAACTGGCTAATCCTCATCGGTATCGCCGCGTTTCTGGGGCATTTGTACCCGGTATTCTACGGTTTCAAAGGCGGCAAAGGCGTAGCAACCGCTATTGGCGTATTCCTCGGCGTGAATCTTTGGGGTGGGCTGGCATTCGTAGCAACATGGCTGGTGATGGCGAAAGGCTTCAAGATTTCCTCGCTGGCGGCACTGATTGCGACGGCACTTTCCCCGGTGTATTTCTGGGTACTCAGCGATGGTAACGGCTGGCTGACGCTAGGCGTGCTATTTATGGCACTCATGATTTTCTGGCGGCATGAATCCAATATCCGCAACCTGCTATCAGGCAAAGAAGACAAGATTCAATCCAAAGAAGGCGCGGATGGCGAAGCAATAACGGACGAAGAATAAGCAGCCAGCCGTTCCTGCAACTGCGACGCAGGCGGCGCCACCTGCCGCAAGGCTTTGCCCAGCATCGCTCGACTGGCGAGGATGTGAATCCCGGTCTTCGCCCGCGTCACGGCGGTATACAGCAATTCCCGCCCCAGCAACGGCAAGTCTTCCGCTTCCGGCAAGATCAGCAATACCCGCGTAAATTCCGACCCTTGGCTCTTGTGGATGGTCATCGCCCACGCGGTTTCGTGCGCAGGCAAACGGATCGGTGCAACCGCTCGGTATTCTCCCGCCTCCCCGGTTGGAAACCACACCCGCAATTCACCTTTTTCGTTCGGCAAGGCAATGCCGATGTCGCCGTTGAACAGGTTCTGGCGGTAATCATTCTGCGTCACCATCACCGGCCTACCCACGTACCACGGGCGTTGCGCCCCTTCGTGCGCAGGCAGCAGGCGTTGCATGACACCATCCACCCACACATTCAGCGCTTCCACGCCCAGACGCCCTTGCCGCAACGGTGTCAGGATGCGCAAGGCATTGAAGGCGCGGAAAATAGCGTCCTGCTCCCCTACCCTGACCGCCGCCACGTAATCTTGCCAACCTTCACGCAGCCAATTAGCATTCAGCCCCGCCTGCGATTCATCCAGCGTCACCGTGGCGAAATCGGGGGAAGCCAGCACATCCAGCAAACGTTCCTCATCAGCCTCACGGATAGCTTGTGCCAGTTGCCCGACACCATCCGCATCACTGAAACGGTAACTGGTTTGCAACAATAGCATCTGTTTAGCCAACGCATCACCACTGCATAAATCGCGGAAAATCGAGCCAGTTTCCACCGAGGCCAACTGATCCTTGTCACCCAACAAAATCAGCTTGGCTTGCGGCGGCACGGCCTCAAACAAATGCGTCATCAGGGAAATGTCGATCATCGAGGCTTCGTCGACAATCACCACATCAGCAGGCAACGGATTGTTGGCATGATGGCGAAAGCCTACCCGATTGGGGATAAAACCCAGCAAGCGGTGCAAGGTGCTGGATTGCTCAGGCATGGGGCAAGTAATGTTTTCACGTTGGCGGGTATCGCGGATGGATTCCTGCATACGCATCGCCGCTTTCCCGGTCGGTGCTGCTAGCAGAATGCGGGCAGGTTCCATCCCATCCGCAATCAAATCAGCCAAAATACGGGTAACTTTGGTGGTTTTACCCGTGCCGGGCCCACCGGAAATAATCAGCAGCTTGTCATCAGGCAAGCGTGAGCGGATGCATTTTGCCAGCCGGTCTTCATAGTGCCAATAGCGATACAGCCACGCATGGGTATCGCTTAAAATCAGTGGCTTATAATCACCTTCACGCCCCACCACCGGCGAATCAAACAGTTCCGCCAGCGGAGTTTCTGCCAAAGGCACTGCAATCACGCCCTCACGGGTACGCGCACTGACCTCACGGATCAGGGCAACCAACCCCCGCTGACTCACCCCGCCATCCAGCCGTTTCAGCAAGTTAGCAAGCTGGTCATCGAGTGGGTGGACAGGATGAACGGGGTGAATTGCAGACGGCATTACAGCGTTTTCACATACTCTTTCAGGAACGCATTGAAACGCTTGCCAATTTCACCGTGGCGCGAAGCGTATTCGATATTGGCCATCATGTAGCCCATCTTGGAACCGCAGTCATGGCTTTTGCCCGTCACATGGAATGCATTTACCTGATATTCGCGCATCAGCAAACCAATGGTGTCAGTGAGCTGGATTTCATCGCCTGCACCCAATGGCGTGCGCTGCAACCAACCCCACGTGTGCGGAGCCAACACATAACGCCCAACCACGGCAAGGTTAGAAGGTGCCTCATTGACCGGTGGTTTTTCGACAATTGCGGTCATCGGTACTGACTGACCTGCTTCCAGCGCATGACCGTTGATGTCGACCACACCGTAAGACGAGACTTTATTCATCGGCACTGGCTCGACCATGATCTGGCTATAGCCGGTTTCATCGTACAACTCCAGCATCGCGGCGAGGTTATCTTTAGCTGGATTGCTCGCGGCATCATCAATGATCACATCCGGCAAGACCACCGCAAACGGCTCGTTACCCACAATCGGATGCGCACACATAATGGCGTGCCCCAAACCTTTCGCCTGCCCCTGACGAACATGCATGATGGTGACATCACGCGGGCAAATGGAACGCACTTCATCCAGCAACTGACGCTTGACGCGCTTTTCCAGCATGGTTTCCAGCTCGAAACTGGTGTCGAAATGGTTTTCGATGGAGTTTTTACTGGAATGGGTCACCAGTACAATTTCCTTGATACCCGCTGCGACACACTCGTTGACCACGTACTGGATCAAAGGTTTGTCAACAATTGGTAGCATTTCCTTCGGGATGGCTTTGGTGGCGGGCAACATACGTGTACCCAATCCCGCAACGGGAATCACTGCCTTGCGGACTTTATGGTTATTCATGGACAAGGTTTCCTCTACATTCAATCAATAATATCTAATGACTACCGACATTTTATCACTCTTAGGGTAGCACTATGTCAAAAATTGCCGCCTGACGGTCATTTCATCAGCAGCGCGAAGGCGTCTCGCTGTTTTGTCAACAAAACCAAATAAAACCTTCACTTTTTTCCGCACAATGTTATTATTTGCAAAAGGATTGTCAACAATCATCGAGAATAACACCATGTTAGCATTACACACACCAGAAGGAACATTAGCTGATGTCGCTTCAACCCGATTAACACAAGCCATTATTACGGGTGAGTTAATTCAGGGACAGAAACTGAATGAATCCGATCTGGCGGAACGTTACGGTATTGGGCGCGGCCCCTTGCGTGAAGCACTGCGCCAGCTTGAAGGGATGCGCCTCGTTAAACGTATACCACATGCAGGCGCTCGTGTCGTTACCCTTGACCGCGAGATGATGGCAGATTTATACGCCGTGCGCGAAGCCTTGGAAGGCATGGCCTGTCGCACCGCTGCCACCCGCATGACTGACGCGGAAATTGGCACATTACGGCTATTACTTGAAAAACACGCGGAACAAATTGAAGCGACTGATGGGCAAATCTACGTCCAAAGTGAAGGTGACTTCGATTTCCATTACCAGATCGCACTGGGGAGCCGTAACCAGATGTTGATCGACTTATTGGCGGGTGAATTGTATCAATTGTTGCGCATGTGCCGTTACCGCACTAGCCGACTCTCGAAACGTATTCTTCCTGCCTTACAACAGCACCGCCACATCGTCGACGCACTTGTCGCCCGCGATGGGGAATTGGCGGAAATCCTCATGCGCCGCCATATCAGTGGTGCATGGAAAAGTATCAGTGAAATGATGGATGAGGAACATGACAGCAATACAATCACTTACACCCGGTCAAAAACTGCGTCAGGCAGTTAAAGACAACACACCCCTGCAAGTTGTCGGGGCCGTCACTGCCAACAGTGCCATCATTGCCGAAAAGGTAGGCCACAAAGCCCTATACCTGTCCGGCGGCGGTGTTGCTGCGTCATCGCTGGGTATTCCCGACCTGGGCATTACCACCCTGCATGACGTGCTGGAAGATGCCAAGCGCATTACTGCCGTGACTTCTGCACCCTTACTGGTTGACATTGATACGGGCTGGGGCGGCACCTTCAACATTGCCCGCGCTACCCGCGAAATGATCCAGTCTGGCGTGGCTGGTTTCCACATCGAAGATCAGGTCATGCAAAAGCGTTGCGGTCATCGCCCCAACAAAGCCATCGTTTCCCTGCAAGAAATGGTCGACCGCGTAAAATCCGCCGTGGATGCACGTACTGACGACAGCTTCGTCATCATGGCACGTACCGACGCGCTGGCTGTAGAAGGGATGCAATCCGCCATCGACCGCGCTATGGCGTGTGTGGAAGCCGGTGCTGACATGATCTTCCCCGAAGCCATGAATAAGCTGGAACAGTACGCTGAATTCACCAAAGTGATCAAAGTGCCAGTACTGGCCAACATCACTGAATTTGGTGCAACCCCGCTGTACACCACCACTGAACTGGCTGCGGTTGGCGTACAACTGGTGCTGTACCCACTGAGCGCCTTCCGCGCCATGTGCAAAGCGGCTGAAAATGTTTACACCCATTTGCTGACCGAAGGCACGCAACAGAACGTGATCGACACCATGCAGACCCGCATGGAACTGTACGACACCATCGGCTATCACGCCTTTGAACAAAAACTTGACCAACTGTTTGCCGAAAAAGGCGCTGAATAAAATAACCGGAGGAGGACTCATGTCAGAACAACACTTACCCAAGCCAAAAAAATCCGTCGCCCTATCGGGCACGGCTGCTGGTAACACCGCCATTTGCACCGTAGGCCGCACCGGCAACGACCTGCACTACCGTGGTTATGATATTCTCGACTTCGCCGAACAGGCCGAGTTTGAAGAAATTGCCCACCTGATCGTGCACGGCAAACTGCCCAATGCATCTGAACTCAAAGCCTACAAAACCAAACTCAAATCCCTGCGCGGCCTGCCAATGCCCGTCAAGCAAGCGCTTGAAGCCCTGCCACCGTCCACTCACCCGATGGATGTGATGCGTACTGGCTGTTCCGTGCTGGGCGCGTGCCTGCCTGAAAAAGAGCATCACCCAGCGGCTGATGCCCGTAATATCATTGACCGCATGGTTGCCAGCTTTGGCTCTATGCTGCTGTACTGGTATCACTACGCCATCAACGGCAAAGTCATTGAAGTAGAAACTGACGATGAAACCGTCGGCGGACATTTCCTGCACCTGCTGCACGGCGAAACGCCTAGCGAATCGTGGGTACGTGCGATGCACACTTCCCTGATCCTGTACGCCGAGCATGAATTCAACGCCTCCACCTTCACCGCACGCGTGATTGCTGGCACCAATTCTGACATGCATTCTTGCATTACCGGCGCAATCGGCGCATTGCGTGGCCCGAAACACGGCGGCGCAAATGAAGAAGCACAACGTATCCAAACCCGCTACAACAGCGCTGATGAAGCCGAAGCTGACATCCGCGAGCGCGTTGCCAAGAAAGAAATCGTCATCGGTTTCGGCCACCCGGTTTACACCATTGCCGACCCGCGTAACGTCGTCATCAAACGTGTTGCCAAGCAATTGTCGGAAGAAAACGGCGACATGAAGATGTACGACATCGCCGACCGTCTGGAAAGCACCATGTGGGAACTGAAGAAAATGTTCCCGAATCTGGACTGGTTCTCGGCGGTTTCCTACGGGCAAATGGGTGTACCGACCGACATGTTCACCCCGATTTTCGTTATCGCTCGCGCCACTGGCTGGGGTGCACACGTTATCGAACAGCGTGAAGATGGCAAAATCATCCGACCCAGCGCGAATTATGTGGGGCCGGAAAACCTGAAGTTTGTGCCGTTGGCTGACCGTGGTTAATTAAGGATTAAAGCAACAATGAATACCGAATACCGTAAAAACCTGCCCGGCACCAAACTGGACTACTTCGACACCCGCGCGGCGATCGAAGCCATCCAACCCGGCAGCTACGCCACCCTGCCCTACACCTCGCGTGTATTGGCAGAACAACTGGTACGCCGTTGCGAACCCGAGATGCTGACCGACTCATTGAAGCAGCTCATCGAAGGCAAGCAGGATCTGGACTTCCCATGGTATCCCGCCCGCGTGGTCTGCCATGACATCCTCGGCCAAACCGCACTGGTTGACCTTGCTGGCCTGCGTGACGCGATTGCTGACCAAGGCGGCAACCCAGCGAAAGTTAACCCGGTCGTGCCTACCCAGTTGATTGTTGACCACTCACTGGCCGTTGAATGCGGTGGCTTCGACCCGGATGCCTTCGCGAAAAACCGCGCCATTGAAGACCGTCGTAACGAAGACCGTTTCCACTTCATCGAGTGGACAAAAACCGCGTTCAAAAACGTCGACGTGATCCCAGCAGGCAACGGCATCATGCACCAGATCAATCTGGAGAAAATGTCGCCGGTGATTCAAGCACGTGACGGCGTAGCCTTCCCTGACACCTGCGTCGGCACAGACTCACACACCCCACACGTTGACGCACTCGGCGTTATCGCGATTGGCGTCGGTGGTCTGGAAGCCGAAACCGTCATGCTGGGCTTGCCTTCCATGATGCGTCTGCCGGACATTATCGGCGTGAAACTGGTCGGCAAACGCCAACCCGGCATCACTGCCACCGACATCGTACTGGCGATCACCGAATTCCTGCGTAAAGAGCGTGTAGTCTCTGCATGGCTGGAATTCTTCGGCGAAGGTGCGAAAAACCTCACCATCGGCGACCGTGCGACCATTTCCAATATGACCCCGGAATTCGGCGCATCTGCTGGCATGTTCTACATCGACGAACAAACCATCGACTACCTGAAGCTGACCGGGCGTGAACCGGAGCAAGTCGCACTGGTTGAAAACTACGCCAAAGCCACTGGCTTGTGGGCGGATTCACTGGTAGACGCAACATACCCGCGTGTACTGGAATTCGACCTGTCCAGCGTGGTGCGTAACATGGCTGGCCCTTCCAACCCACACCGCCGTTTACCGACGGCTGACTTGGCTGAGCGCGGTATTGCGGTGAATTTGGCAGCGGCGCAAGCCGAAGAAGCGGAAGGCAAAATGCCAGACGGCGCGGTCATCATCGCGGCGATCACCTCTTGCACCAACACCTCCAATCCACGCAACGTGGTGGCCGCTGCCTTGCTGGCACGCAACGCCAACAAACTGGGCTTGGTACGCAAACCGTGGGTGAAAACCTCGTTCGCTCCGGGTTCCAAAGTCGCCGAGCTGTATCTGCAAGAAGCCGGTTTGCTGACGGAACTGGAACAACTCGGTTTCGGCATCGTCGGTTTCGCTTGCACCACCTGTAACGGCATGTCTGGCGCACTCGACCCGGTTATCCAGCAAGAAATCATCGACCGCGACTTGTACGCGACCGCTGTCCTGTCCGGCAACCGTAACTTCGACGGGCGTATTCACCCGTATGCCAAGCAAGCGTTCCTTGCGTCCCCGCCGCTGGTAGTCGCTTACGCGATTGCAGGCACGATCCGTTTCGACATCGAAAAAGACGTGCTGGGTACGGACAAAGATGGCAACCCCATCACGCTGAAAGACATCTGGCCTACTGACGAAGAAATCGACGCCATCGTTGCCACCAGCGTTAAGCCTGAGCAGTTCAAGCAAATCTACATCCCGATGTTTGACCTCGGCACTGTCGAAGAAGCGAAAAGCCCGTTGTATGACTGGCGTCCCATGTCCACCTACATCCGCCGCCCCCCTTACTGGGAAGGTGCATTGGCAGGTGAACGCACCTTGAAAGGGATGCTGCCGTTAGCGGTATTGCCAGACAATATCACCACTGACCACTTATCGCCTTCCAACGCGATCATGATGAACAGTGCGGCGGGCGAATACCTGCACAAAATGGGCTTGCCGGAAGAAGACTTCAACTCTTACGCGACTCACCGTGGTGACCATTTGACCGCGCAACGTGCGACTTTCGCCAACCCTAAGCTGATCAATGAAATGGCAGTGGTGGATGGTAAAGTCAAGCAAGGTTCCCTCGCTCGTGTCGAGCCAGAAGGCCAAGTCATGCGCATGTGGGAAGCCATCGAAACCTACATGGAACGCAAGCAACCGCTGATCATCGTCGCCGGGGCGGATTACGGGCAAGGTTCCAGCCGTGACTGGGCAGCCAAAGGCGTGCGTCTGGCTGGCGTGGAAGCGATTGTGGCAGAAGGCTTCGAGCGCATTCACCGTACCAACTTGGTCGGCATGGGCGTGCTGCCGCTGGAATTCAAAGCGGGCGAAACGCGCAAGACTTATGCTATCGACGGCACCGAAAGCTACGACGTGGAAGGTGACATTGCCCCACGCACCGACCTGACGGTCATCATGCACCGCAGAAACGGCGAAACCGTGCGCATTCCTGTGACCTGCCGTCTGGATACCGCTGCGGAAGTGCGTGTCTATAACGCCGGTGGTGTGTTGCAACGTTTCGCGCAAGACTTCCTCGAAGGAGACGCAGCGTAATGTCCCAAATCCCGCAAATCAAAATCCCCGCCACGTATATGCGTGGCGGCACGTCCAAGGGCGTGTTTTTCAAACTGACCGACTTGCCCGATGTCGCGCAAGTCCCCGGTGCGGCGCGTGACGCGGTATTGCTGCGCGTGATCGGCAGCCCTGACCCGTATGGTAAGCAAACCGACGGCATGGGCGGCGCAACGTCCAGCACCAGCAAAACCGTGATTCTGGCGAAAAGCGAACAGCCTGATCATGACGTGGATTACCTGTTTGGGCAGGTTTCCATCGACAAGGCATTTGTGGACTGGAGCGGTAACTGCGGCAACTTGACCGCAGCGGTTGGCTCTTTCGCCATCAGCAACGGCTTGGTGGATGCTTCTCGCCTCCCGCAAAACGGCATGGCCGTGGTGCGTATCTGGCAGAAAAACATCCAGAAAACCATCGTTGCCAACGTGCCGATGACCAATGGCGAAGTGCAAGAAACCGGCGATTTCGAGCTGGATGGCGTGACCTTCCCAGCGGCAGAAGTGCAGGTGGAATTCATTAGCCCAGTCGATGCGACGGATGCCATGTTCCCCACCGGCAATCTGGTGGATGAACTGGAAGTGCCGGGCGTTGGCACCTTTCAGGCGACCATGATCAACGCGGGTATTCCCACCGTGTTTTTGAATGCAGACGCCATTGGTTACACCGGCTGCGAATTGCAGGATGCCATCAACGGCGACCCTAAAGCGCTGGCCATGTTTGAAACCATCCGCGCTTACGGTGCGGTGAAAATGGGTTTGATTGCCGATGTCGCGGAAGCGGCTGGTCGTCAACACACGCCTAAAGTGGCGTTTGTGGGCAAACCACAAGCCTACGTGTCGTCCAGTGGCAAACAGATCAATGCTACCGACATTGACCTGAATGTACGCGCCCTGTCGATGGGCAAACTGCACCATGCCATGATGGGTACGGCGGCGGTGGCTATCGGCACAGCCGCTGCGATTCCCGGCACCTTGGTCAACCTCGCTGCGGGCGGTGGTGATCGCAGTGTTGTGACCTTCGGCCACCCTTCCGGTACGCTGAAAGTGGGCGCTGCCGCTAGCGCCACTAACGGTGACTGGAAAGTGGAAAAAGTCGTGATGAGCCGCAGTGCGCGGGTATTGATGGAAGGCTGGGTACGCATTCCTGGCGACAGTTTTTAAGTTTTAGAGGAGGAGAGAAAAGATGAGTTACAAGGCCGAATACGACCGCTCGATGAACGACCCAGAAGGCTTCTGGAAAGAAAAATCCGCAGCCCTGAAGTGGTTCAAAGCCCCCGAAAAAATCCTGTCGCAAGACGAACACGGTATTTTCCACTGGTTTGCCGATGGTGAAATGAACACCGCGTACATGGCGCTGGATTACCACGTCGAAAACGGGCGCGGTGATCAAGTCGCGCTGATTTACGATTCCCCCGTGACGGATACCAAGAAACAGTACACTTACGCCGAACTGCGTGACGAAGTAGCACTGGCTGCTGGGATGCTGGCGGGTCTGGGTGTCGAAAAAGGCGACCGCGTTATTATCTACATGCCGATGATCCCGGAAGCGGTCATTTCCATGCTGGCAACAGCGCGGTTGGGCGCTATCCATTCCGTGGTATTTGGTGGTTTTGCTGCCCCGGAACTGGCGCAACGTATTGAAGATGCGCAACCGAAAGTGATGATTTCTGCCTCTTGCGGGATTGAGATCAAGCGCGTGATTGAGTACAAACCGCTGCTCGACAAAGCGATTGATTTGTCGGCACACAAGCCGCAAAGCTGCATTATGTTCCAGCGTCCGCAAGCCACTTCCCCGCTGATTGCAGGGCGTGACTATGAGTGGAGTGCGTTGATGGCAAGCGCTACCCCGGCGGATTGCGTGCCAGTCAAAGGCACTGACCCGCTGTACATCCTGTACACCTCCGGTACGACCGGCAAGCCTAAGGGCGTGGTGCGTGAGAATGGTGGCCATGCGGTTGCACTGAACTACAGTATGCAAGCCATTTACAATATGAACCCCGGCGATGTGTTCTGGGCGGCGTCTGACGTGGGCTGGGTGGTGGGTCACTCCTACATCGTGTACGCACCGCTGCTGCGCGGTTGCACGACTATCGTGTACGAAGGCAAGCCGGTCATGACACCGGATGCGGGTGCATTCTGGCGCATTACCGAAGAGTACGGCGTAAAAGGCTTGTTCTCTGCCCCGACGGCATTCCGTGCGATCAAGAAAGATGACCCGGAAGCGGCGCTGATTAACAGTTACAACACCGACAGTTTGCTGACCATCTTCTCGGCGGGCGAACGTCTTGACCCACCGACCCAAGAATGGATGATGGAAAAGACGGGCAAGCCGGTGATCGACCATTGGTGGCAAACCGAAACAGGCTGGGGCATTACCGCCAACCTGCAAGGTGTTGAGCCAATGCCGGTGAAACTCGGTTCTTCCACCATGCCGACTCCCGGTTTCAACGTGCAGATTCTGGACGAAAACGGGCAGGTTTTGGGCAGAAATGAACAGGGTTTCATCGCGCTGAAATTGCCTTTACCACCAAGCTGTTTAGCCACCATTTGGGGTGATGTGGAGAAGTTCAAATCCAGCTATCTGCAAACCTTCGACGGTTATTATGCCAGCGGTGACGGCGGCTATATCGACGAAGACGGTTATGTTTTCGTCATGGGTCGCGTCGATGACGTCATGAACGTGGCAGGCCATCGTCTGTCCACGGGCGAGATGGAAGAAGTCGTCGGCGGGCATCCGTCCGTGGCCGAATGCGCGGTAATTGCGCGGGATGATGACCTGAAAGGGCAAATCCCGATGGGTCTGGTGGTACTGAAAACAGGTGCGGACATCGACGAAGACACCTTGTCGAAGGAACTCACCCAGATGATCCGCAGCAGTATCGGCGCGATTGCCTGCTACAAGGAAACGCACATCGTCAAACGTTTGCCGAAAACCCGTTCGGGCAAAACCCTGCGTAAGAGCTTGCGTCAGATGGTGAATGGACAGCCGTATGTGGTGCCTTCCACCATTGATGACGTGACGATTATGCCGGAGATTGAGGCGTTGTTGCGTGAGAAAGGTGTGATCGGGTAAGAAGACCCTCACCCCCTAGCCCCCTCTCCCGCCAAGCGGTAGAGGGGGAACAAGAATTAGCGTTCCCTGAGCATCGTCGAAGGGAACATCAAGGAATCCTGCCTTTTACCCCCTCTCTAACGCTATAATCCCCTCCCTCTCTTCATTTCGGCATAGGCCAACAAGGATGCTTACTCGATGATCACGGGCGAACTCAAATCCAAAATCGACAAAATCTGGGACACGATGTGGTCGGGCGGTGTTTCCAACCCGCTTTCGGTGATTGAACAGCTTACGTATTTGTTGTTTATCAAGCGGCTGGACGAGCTGCACACGCTGAAAGAGAAAAAAGCCAACCGTTTACGTAAACCCATCGAAGACCCGATTTTTGGTGAAGATGCCGCACAACAGGCATTACGCTGGTCGCACTTCAAGGACACAACGGCTGATGTGATGTTCGCTACTGTGCGTGATCAGGTGTTTCCTTTTATGAAAACGCTGGGGCAAAACACGGCGGATGCCGAAGCCGCCCAGAGTACCTACAGCCAACACATGAAGGATGCGATGTTCATGATGCCGTCGCCGCGTGTGTTGTCGAACGTGGTCGATCAGTTGGATAGCATTGACATGAGCGATGCCGATACCAAGGGCGATTTGTACGAATACATGTTGGGCAAGATTGCCAGTGCGGGGCAAAACGGGCAGTTCCGCACCCCGCGACATATTATCAAGCTGATGGTGGATATGACCGCACCCACCCCAAAGGATGCCATTTGTGACCCCGCATGTGGGACGGCGGGCTTTTTGGTGGCGGCTTCGGAGTATCTGAACGCGCATCACCGCAGCGAGATTTACCGCGATGCGGAAAGCCGCAAGCAGTATGTGGAAGAAACCTTTTTCGGCTTTGATTTTGATAACACCATGTTGCGGATTGGTAGCATGAATATGCTGCTGCACGGCGTGGATAACCCGGATATTCGTTATAAGGATTCACTGGCGGAACGCAGCGATAATGAAGGCGATGACAGCGAAACCTATTCGTTGATTCTGGCGAATCCGCCGTTTGCGGGCAGTCTGGATTACGAGTCCACCGCCAAGGATTTGCAGCGGATGGTGAAAACCAAAAAGACTGAGTTGCTGTTTATTGCCTTGTTCTTGCGGCTGTTACAAACCGGCGGGCGGGCGGCGGTGATTGTGCCGGATGGTGTGCTGTTTGGTTCGAGTAATGCGCACAAGGCGTTGCGCCAGATGATCGTGGAAACGCACAAGCTGGATGGGATTGTGTCGATGCCTTCGGGGGTGTTCAAGCCGTATGCGGGTGTTTCGACCGCGATTTTGTTCTTTACCAAAACCAACAAGGGCGGCACGGATAAGGTTTGGTTTTATGACATGCAAGCGGATGGCTTCTCGCTGGATGACAAGCGCACGGCGCAACCAGACAAATCCGACTTACCCGATATTTTGCAACGGTGGAAGAATGTTCCCTTCGACTCCGCTCAGGGAACGGGGGAAGCATTGCGCCTGCGCACCGATAAAAGTTTCCTTGTTCCCAAGGCAGAAATCGCCGCGAATGATTACGACCTCTCCATCAACCGCTACAAAGAAGTGAAACACGAAAAAGTCACGTATGACGCGCCGAAAGTCATACTGGAACGCTTGGCAAAACTCGAAGAAGAAATTACCAAAGGTCAGAATGTATTAAAGGGGCTGTTGGGTTAATCTGGCTTCGGCTACGCTCAGCCAGCGGGACACAGTACCGTTCCCTGAGCGTAGTCGAAGGGAACTTGACGAAAACTTGGCTTCGGCTACGCTCAGCCAACGAGCACGACTCCGTTCCCTGAGCGTAGCCGAAGGGAACTTGACGAAAACTTGGCTTCGGCTACGCTCAGCCAGCGAGCACGACTCCGTTCCCTGAGCGTAGCCGAAGGGAACATGGCAATAATAAGGATAAAAAATATGCCGTATATGTACATCTTGAAATGCGTTGATGACAGTTATTACACGGGAAGCACTTGGAATATGGAAAAACGATTGGCTGAACATCAAAGCGGTATGGGAGCAAGGCATACAGCTAAACGGTTGCCCGTGGAATTAGTTTATTGCGAGTTCTATGATCGTGTTGATGAGGCATTTTATCGGGAGAAGCAGGTGCAAGGTTGGAGTCGGAAAAAGAAAGAGGCTCTTATTGCAAGTGATACGAATGCTTTGCATCAGTTAGCGGAGTGTAAAAATGAAACGCATTGGTTGCAGAGTGTTGGCTTCGGCTACGCTCAGCCAGCGGAAAGTACAGTGCCCCGTTGCCTGAGCGTAGCCGAAGGCAATACAAAAACTGGCTTCGGCTACGCTCAGCCAGCGGACTGCCTTTCATCCTCCAATGCTGGCACAACCCGTTGCCTGAGCGTAGCCGAAGGCAACAAGCAAGAGGAGGTGAACTGATGAAATGGCACAGTGTTCCTTTAGAAGATTTGTCTGTAAAACGCGGTGGTTCTGTAAATCCAGAAAAATTTCCAGATGAAACATTTGAGCTATTTAGCATTCCAGCATTTGACACTGGAAAAGCAGAAGTATGCAAAGGAAAAGAAATAGGGTCTGCAAAAAAGTGTGTTGAGCCTAATGATGTCTTATTATCAAGAATTGTCCCTCATATCCGTAGAAGCTGGGTAGTTGGAGAATCACTTGGCTATCGCCAAATAGCATCTGGGGAATGGATACAATTTAGAAGTGACAATGTATTTCCTAAATACTTGAAATACTTTCTTATTTCCGACCCTTTCCATAAACTTTTCATGAGTACTGTTTCAGGCGTTGGTGGTTCGCTACTAAGAGCAAGACCCTCAGAAGTATATAAAATTGAAATTCCTCTCCCACCTCTCCCCGAACAAAAACGCATCGCCGCTATTCTCGATGCTGCCGATGCACTGCGTACTCAACGCCGCCAGTCCATTGCGGAACTGGATTTGCTGCTGCAATCGACGTTTTTGGAAATGTTTGGCGATCCGGTGGAGAATCCGAAGGGGTGGGAGATAGAATCACTCGGTAATCTACTAACATTCATTACAAGTGGCGGCAGAAACTGGTCAAAATACTATGCGGACAGTGGTGATCGGTTCATTCGTTCACTTGACGTGCAAACTAACTTTATTAGTAATGATTCCCCCGCTTTTGTAAATGCACCTAATAATGCCGAATCCCGCAGAACACAAGTCAAACACGGAGATGTGCTATTAACAATCACTGGATCTAGAATTGGCAGAGTTGCGCCCGTATCAACAGATACAGATGGCGCATATATTAGTCAACATGTTGCACTCCTTAGACCATCATCAATGATTGACTCAGCCTTTCTTTCCTTCTTTCTGAACAGCAACAATGGTCAATTGCAAATAGCAAAGTCACAGTATGGACAAACAAAGCCCGGATTGAGCTTTGAAAAAATAAAAAAATTTTCAGTTCCAAATATTCCAATTAAATTACAACAGAAATTCACAAATATAACAAAAACTGTTGCAGCACAAAAAAATTATTAGAAACTCATTTAGTCGAACTGGATACGCTATTCGCTTCGCTCCAGCAACGGGCATTTAACGGCGAGTTGTAGCCTTCGGCTACGCTCAGACAACGGAGTCGTGCCCGATGGCTGAGCGTAGCCGAAGCCAAAGATAACCAAAAACTAACCTTCGTCCGCCAATCGTTTCGCCTGCTGAATCAACGCCGGTGCAAGACGGTAATCGTGTGCGAGCATATTATCCAACAGGCTGCTGATTTCTGGGATCAGCCCCGCCTGCTTTGCTTTGAGCAATAAACCGACTGTACCCAACACCGCCAAGTGTTCTTGTTTAGCAACAGCTCTGCCGCGTCGCTCATCCAGTAATACCGGGCAATTAGCACGCTTTGCCCACGAAATGGCTTGGGCTTCACCCGCATCTAAACCGTAATCCAGATAATCAGGGTCATCTTCGGCAATATCCGGCATGACCTGTGCATACTGAGCAGCAAATCCCACAATACGTTTAGCATCTTGCCGATACGCCAAAGTGGTTGCTTCAATCAGCACGGTTTCGGGAATGCGTATTTCCGTGTAAAGCTGGTGCAATAGCGGTAAATGATTGAGTTTGGCAAGAATCACCAGCGGCCCCGTATCCGCAACGATCAATAGGCTCATAGGCTCGCAACGCGCAATTCATCTTCCAATTCTTCTGGCGGATAATCAACCACAGCAATACCCATGCGGCTCAGGTGCTCACTGAACAATACATAAGGCATTCCGGCAATTTTGGCGGCTTTGCCTAAAGAGAGGATACCTTCCTTGAACAGGTATTCCGCTAACGCAACTTTAATGCCGCTATCCAGTAGCGCGGCGGTAAAGGGCAAAGCCACCAAAATGGGTTCACCACGTTTGGTAATCAAAGAAGCTCGCCCCGCTTCCGCTTCGCGGCTCAACTCCCCACTTTTTTCACGCAAGTCACGGATGGAAAAGGTTTGCATGGCTGATAACTCCCGTTTTTATGTTACCCATTATGGTAGCACATCCGAATCTTGCCAACCCAAAACAGTGCTGGCTCCCTCAGCTCAATCTTTCATCTAAGCGAATAAGTGTTATTATCTGCCAATCATTAATTTTGCTTGCTGTAAGGGCTACCGCATGAGCAACTTCGCTTTTCTACCGAATCAGTTTCAAGACCTCAAACAAGCAGCACAAAAGGCCGAAAGCCACATCCACGGCGACCCGCGTGCCGCCTGTTTCCATGCACGTTTCGCCCTCGAAGCTGCTGTGCATTGGCTGTACCGCTACGACAACACCCTGCGGATGCCCTACGACCACTCGCTCAATAGCCTGTTACACGAGCCGGATTTTCAAAACCTCATTCCGCAGCAACTCTTCCACAAAGCCAAAGCCATCCAACGCATTGGCAACCAAGCCGTGCACAACCCCGCGCCCGTCCGCCCACTCGACGCGCTGCAAATGGTCAAAGAATTGCACCATATCGCCTACTGGCTGACCCGCAACTACACCCGCCCCCTACCACCAGCCATTGACTGGGATGATGCACTCGTCCCGCGCCCCCTTGCCCCCGATGCGGTTGTGCCACGCAAGCAACTCGAAGCACTGGAAAAACAGCTTGCCACCGAAAGTGAAAAAGCCCTCAAACAACAGCAAGCCGCCGATGCACTCAATCAAGAGCTGCAAACCCTGCGCCAGCAACTCGCCGACCTGCACCAACAAGCCGCGCAACAAACCGATACCCACGACTATTCCGAAGCCGAAACCCGTGCTTACCTCATCGACGTGGAAATTCACCGCGCGGGTTGGTCATTGAACCAAAAGCGCGACCGTGAATATGAAGTCGTTGGAATGCCGACCAGCAAGGCTTCGACTACGCTCAGCCTACGGAATTCCCGTTCCCTGAGCGTAGCCGAAGGGAACAACGGCACCGGTTTTGCTGACTACGTATTGTGGGGCGACGACGGTAAACCCTTGGCAGTGATCGAAGCCAAACGCACCACCGCTGATCCCGCTAAAGGCCAGCAGCAAGCCAAACTGTATGCGGATTGTCTTGAACAAATGCACGCGCAACGCCCGATCATTTACTACACCAACGGCTATGACACCTGGCTATGGGATGACACCCAATACCCGCCGCGTCAGGTCAGTGGTTTCTACAACAAAGCCGCTCTGAGCAGCCTGATCTTACGCCGCAGCAACCGCCAGCCACTCGATACCAAGCTGGTGAATGCAGAAATTGCCGGGCGTTATTACCAAAAACGCGCCATCGGTAGCATCTGCAAACAATTTTCCCAGTCACGCCGTAAAGCCTTGCTGGTCATGGCAACAGGTACAGGTAAAACCCGCACCGCGATTGCGCTGGTCGATGCGTTACAACGTGCCAACTGGATCAAACGTGTATTGTTTCTGGCAGACCGCGTATCACTGGTGAAACAGACCGCGAATGCCTTCAAAAAGCACTTGCCCGATTCCAGCCCCGTCAATCTGGTCACAGAAAAAGACACCGAAGGGCGAGTCTACGTTTGCACCTACCCCACCATGATGGGGCTGATTAATGAAACCCAAGGCAAGAGTGGCGAGGCACGTTTCGGGGTGGGTTATTTCGACCTGATTATTATCGACGAAGCCCACCGCTCGGTGTATCAGAAATACCGTTCCATTTTCAGTTACTTCGATAGCCTGCTGGTGGGTTTGACGGCCACCCCGCGTGAACAGGTGGATAAAAACACCTATGAACTGTTCGAGTTGGAACCGGGTGTGCCGACTGATGCGTATGAACTGGAAAAGGCGATACGGGACGAGTTTTTAGTGCGCCCCAAAGTGGAACAAGTGAATCTGCGTTTCCCGCGTGACGGCATTGATTACGACTCGCTGTCAGATGAAGAAAAAGAAGAATGGGAGAGTACCGACTGGGGTGATAATGCGGATGGCAGTGAGCGGATGCCCAAAAAAGTGAATGCCACCGCCATCAATCAGTGGTTGTTCAATATCGACACCGCCGACAAGGTACTCAAACACCTGATGGAGCATGGGCATAAAGTCGCTGGCGGTGATCGACTAGGCAAGACCATTATTTTTGCCCGCTCCCACAAACACGCGCAATTCATTGAATCCCGCTTCAACCACCACTACCCCGAACACGCTGGCCATTTTGCCCGCATTATCGACAATGAAGTGAAATACGCCCAAAGCCTGATTGACGATTTCTCGGTGGTAGATAAAGCCCCGCACATTGCCATTTCGGTGGATATGCTCGACACCGGCATTGATGTGCCGGAAGTGCTGAATCTGGTGTTTTTCAAACCCGTTTATTCACGCATCAAATTTTGGCAAATGATCGGACGTGGCACACGCCTGTGCCCTGACCTGTTAGCGCCGGGGGAAGACAAGCAGGATTTCCGTATTTTTGATTTCTGTTTCAACTTCGATTTCTTCCGTGAAAAACCACAAGGCATTGAAGCAGGGACGAGTGCTTCATTAGGTTCACGCCTGTTTCAAACGCGGGTGCAATTGCTGGCTGCGTTACAGGCTTCGGCTGGTTCGGAAGTTGGCTTCGACTACGCTCAGCCAACGAATACGCCCCGTTCCCTGAGCGGAGTCGAAGGGAAAGAAGTCGAAGGGAACATCGCCGAAGGGAACACATCACTACTAAACACCTTGAAAAACGGTCTATTCAACGCCGTTGCCGCCATGAACCGCGATAATTTCATCGTGCGCCAACACACCCGTGCGGTAGAGCATTTCCAAGAACGCGCCAATTGGGACAAGCTGAGTGAAGAAGATTGCCAAACCCTGCACCAACAACTGGCGCAGTTGCCCTTCCAGCCAGAAGCCGATGACGTTGAATCGCGTATGTTCGATCTCAACGTATTACGGATGCAAGTCGCACTGCTGCAAGGCGATGCTCGAACCTTTGAAACCCATCGCCGCAAAGTATTGGACATTGCCATACGGCTGGAAGAAAAAACCAATATCCCCGCCGTCAAAACACACATCAGCTATTTGCAAACCTTGCAGGAACCAACGTTTTGGGAAGGTACTAACGCTGACATTCTCGAAGATTTGCGCTTGCGCCTACGTGCGCTCGTGCCATTCATTGACAAACGAGAGCGCAAGATTGTCTACACCAACTTCAAAGACGAGATTCTGGACATCAAAAAGGATGCGCCTTTTGACATGCCCAAAATGACCAGTACCCAGTACGATAAAAAGGTCAAAGATTACTTGCGCTCCCATCTGGATAGCCTCGTGATTCATCGGTTACGCACCAATAAGGCACTGACTGCAACCGATTTGCAAGGCTTAGAAACCACTTTGATCCAGATCGGTGAAGATGAAGGCAATACCTTGTTTTCGGATTTATTAGCCCGCCATGAAGCCCCTTCGCTCCCGCATTTCGTGCGTAGTATGGTGGGGATGGATGACAGCGCAGCACACGAAGCCTTTTCACAATTCCTGCATGACAAAAGCTTGACCCCAGCACAAATACGCTTCATTGAAATGATCATCGAACAACTGACCGCTCGCGGGATTATGGAAGCCAGCGCACTGTATGAAGCACCTTTTACCAGCCTGCACGCGGGTGGTCCTGATGAATTATTCGCAGACAGGGATAATGTCATCGAAGGCTTGTTCGATGCGCTGGAAAACACTCACCCTAAAATCCAGAACGCTGCCTGAGGATTCACACCATTCATGTATCAACCACTTGATAACGTGACCGTACTGACGCTGCTTTCCATTATTCTACTAACGCGCATAATGCAAAATCTGCCCCGGAAACGGTTGCGCCAAATAACCCGCCGTATCCGGCTTATTCTGGGTGTGAACATACCCAAAACCAACCATTTTCTTGCTAAAACTCGCGTGTTGACCACGACCGGGGTCTACAATCACCACTTTACAATGGGGCTTGGCGTGCTGCTCGATGAAATCTGCCAGCAAGGCAATATGCTCGCGCTCATACAGCAGGTCACTGCCCACAATCAGGTCAAACTCACCCAGCCCGCTATCCGCATCCCCCCAGCCCGTGCGCATGAAAGGAATCGCTGCCCCGTGGTTTAGCTCACTATTTTCCAGCAAAAACGCGCCCGCTTCCGGGTGGTAATCCGTAGCGGTAATATCGGCATGGCGGTGGTTCAACACCAAACTGGTTAGGGCGATGCCACACCCTACTTCCAGAATCCGTTGCCCTTCCAGCTCATAGTCGAACATGTGATGGGCAAGCACTTCGCCTGAAGCCCAAACAATACCGAACAATGGCCAAGTGGCGGATGAAATTCCCAGTTTTTCGGCAACACCCTCAGCATCCGCGAATTGCTGGTTATCCCGCAAGGTACGGACATGAATATCCACATCACCAAACTCCAGTGTCTGGTAACGAAAGCGTAAAGGAATCATAGTAGCCTGTGGGGTAATGGGCGGGAGGTATTCAGCATACCCGAAACGACTAGCAGATAGCGAATAACCGGGTCAATCAGGTTGATGGCAAGCAAGCTGCCGCCCACTACCCATCACCCGTAATTCCGGCACCTGTTCCCGACAAACCGCCTGCGCCTGCGGGCAGCGCGTATGAAACACACAACCCGACGGCGGATTCAACGGCGAAGGCAACTCCCCCACCCCCACGGTAATCTTGGCCAACCGCGCCCGTTCTTGCTGCGGGTCAGGTAAGGGAATCGCCTCCAACAACATGCGGGTGTAAGGGTGCAAGGGGTTTTGATACAAGCTTTCCGCATCCGCGATTTCCATGATGCGCCCCAGATACAGCACCAGCACCCGATCACTGAGTTCACGCACCACGCTCAGGTCGTGGGAAATGAACAGCAACGTCAAGTGATGGTCACGCTGCAAATCCGCCAGCAACTTCACAATCTGCCCCTGAATCGACACATCCAGCGCACTCACTGGCTCGTCGCACAGGATCAGTTGCGGCTCGACACTCAAAGCACGGGCAATACCGATACGCTGGCACTGCCCGCCGGAAAATTCATGCGGGTAACGGTTGCCCATCGCACTTTCCAGCCCAACCGCCTGCAAGCCTTCAGCAGCACGTTGGCGGATGGCTGCTTTGCCCAATTCCGGGCGCAACGCCAGCAACGGCTCCTGCAAAATATCGCTGACCGTCATGCGCGGGTTGAGCGCATCCAGCGGGTCTTGAAAGATGCATTGCACCGCACGGCGAAAGGCTTTCATCCCCACTTTATCGTGTGGGTTCAGCCGTTTGCCTTGCCAGCGAATTTCGCCCTGCGCGGGCGTAACCAGTTGCAGAATGGCGCGGGCAAGCGTGGATTTGCCACAGCCGGATTCACCCACAATCCCCAATGTTTCCCCGGCTTGCAGCTCAAAGGAAACCTCGCTCAGCGCCTGCAACACCTGCCCGGTATTGAGGCGAAAACGCACACTGAGTTTATCGACGGCGAGTAACGGCGCAACCATTACACCATCCAGATCAAGGATGCCATGCGCCCGGTCTGCCCATCACGACGGTAGGAGAAAAAGCGTTCCGCATCGGTGTAAGTGCACAAATCGCCGCCGTAAATGTCGGCGACACCGACCGCATTCAAGCGCTGACGGGCAAGTGTGTAGATGTCCGCCATCCATTTGCCTGCGTTGCTGGACGGCTTGAATGCTGCTTGCGCCGACGGGTCGTGCTGCATGAACGTTTCACGGACTTCCGCGCCGACTTCAAACGCATCCGCGCCAATCGCAGGCCCCAGCCATACCAACAGGTCAGCAGGTGGGCATTGCAAAGATTCGACAGTACGTTCCAGCACACCATCGGCCAGCCCGCGCCACCCGGCATGAGCGGCGGCCACGCGGGTTCCTGCCTTGTCGCAGAACAGTACCGGCAGGCAATCCGCCGTCATAATGACGCTGACCTGCCCTTTGCCGAAAGCGGTGGAGGCATCACCCGTCGGGTAACACGTTCCCGCATCCATGCCACACACATCGACGCCGTGTACCTGCTTCAACCACAACGGTTCGGAAGGCAGTTGCAAGGTATCGCCGACGATCATGCGGTTACGGGCAACCGCCAGCGGGTTATCACCGACGTGATCCCCCAGATTCAGGCTATCGAAGGGCGCGACGCTGACACCACCGTGGCGGGTGGTGCAAACAGCGCGGATGTTGGCGGGCGCAGGCCATGCGGGGGTAAGCCAGTTAGCGTTCATACACTAACACTCTCCCGCAATGCCGCCAGCAGCGCTGCCATATCGTCAGGAACAGGCGCTTCCCATACCATTGCTTCGCCCGTTGCTGGGTGTGTCAACCCCAGTCGAGTAGCGTGTAATGCCTGACGCGGGAAAGTCTGGATTGCTGTGCGTAAGTCATTGGTTATCCCGACCGGCACGCGCGGACGCCCCCCATAAGTCTGGTCGCCGATAATCGGCATGTGCTTCCAACTTAAATGAACGCGAATCTGGTGGGTACGCCCGGTTTCCAACGATACTCGCAACAAGGTGTGATGCGGGAAACGCTCTTCCACCCGGTAATGGGTAATCGCCTCTTTGCCACCGTCGTGGACGGCTTGACGTTTGCGGTCAATGTGATGACGGCCGATATTGCCTTCAATCGTTGTCCCTGCCACGACTTGCCCAGATACTAAGGCGAGGTATTCACGGCTAACATCGCGCTCCTGTAGCTGTTCGACCAGCTTGCCGTGAGCGTCGAGGGTTTTGGCGACCACCATCAGGCCGGTGGTGTCTTTGTCGAGGCGGTGGACAATGCCCGCACGCGGCAACATTTCCAGCGAACGGTCATGGTGCAACAAGCCGTTGACTAGCGTGCCTGACCAGTTGCCTGCACCGGGGTGAACCACCAGCCCGGCGGGCTTGTTGATAATGATAAGGGTGTCATCTTCGTACACAATGTTGAGCGGAATATCTTCCGGCTCAAATTCGGTTTGTGGCTCATGCACTGTATTTAGGGTTAATTCCTCACCCCCGATTAAGCGCTCCTTGGGTTTGAGAATTTTATCATCCACTAACACGCACCCGGCTTTAATCCATTTTTGAATCTGGCTGCGGGAATATTGCGGGTATAGGTTGGCAACGGCCTGATCTAGGCGCTGACCTTCCATGTTGAGTGGCACTATGCTGACGATCTGTTGGTTTAGAGACATTCTTAATCCGGTTGAATAGGCTATACTTGCAAACTCATTCTATCATCATGTGTTGTTAAGCAAATGTCGATAAGTACAAAAAGACTCAAAGCCAGTGTTTATCTGGCGGGCATACTGGCACTTTCTGTCAGTTTCAGTGGCTGTTCGATCTTTTCTCAGACAGAAAAAGATCTCACAGAGGGCTGGTCAGCCGATAAAATTTATACCACCGCACGGGAAGCGATGACGGCGGGCGATTACGAACGAGCTATTAGCTTGTATGAATCACTCGAAGCACGTTACCCCCTAGGCAATTTTGCCCAACAGGCGCAACTGGAAACTGCTTATGCTTACTACAAGTATGACGAGGCAGATTCCGCGTTAGATGCGATTGACCGTTTCCTGCGGATGAATCCGACCAGTTCAGATGCCGATTATGCACTTTACCTGCGTGGTCTGGTGAATTTTAATCGAGGACACAGCATTGTCGATAAGGTATTCCCGCGTAGCATTGCCGATCTAGACACTGTGCGCCAGAAAGAATCCTTCCAGGATTTTTCACACCTGCTCACCCGTCACCCGAACAGCAAATACGCCCCGGATGCCAAAGAGCGCATCCAACACTTGCGTAACAGCCTGGCACAATCCGAAGTAAATGTGGCGAATTACTACATAGTACGCGGCGCATGGCTAGCCGCATTCAACCGCGCAGAATATGCCGTGAAGCATTATCAAGGCTCACCTGCGGTGGTCGATGCCTTGGAAATCAAGGTCAAAGCAGCCCACAATCTTGGCAAGCCCGACCTTGCGGCAGACAATCTCCGTATACTCGAGCTGAACTTCCCAGCCCGCGCTGCTGCCCTCAAAGCGCAACTGCGCTAACGCAGCAGCTTCTCGTCCCCCGATTATCGGCTAATACTGGCAGGATACCTGCCAGTCATTTACAGTCATGTAAAAAGCTACCTAGCACAGTAACAATAAATAATAAACGGGGCTATAAGATGACTACTCTCAAAACAATCTCACTTGCTGGACTAACCGTATTGGTACTGAGCAGCACTCTCCTCACAGAAGTATCAGCCAACTCCCTGTTTGCTAAAAGTGCTCCCATGTCACCCATTGGCGGCTCTCAAACAAGCAAAGCACCCAATTATCTGGGTGCAAGCATTGGCAAAACCACCACGGATGATTTCTGCCAAGACCTGAACGCCTGCGAAAGTGCCGATCAAAGCTGGAAAGCGTTCGCTGGGGTACGTGTCAATGACAGCATTGTGCTGGAAAGTGGCTATGTCGCTTTTGGAAAACAATCTGGACAGGATGCTAGTGGTACGGTTAGCCAAACAACCAGTGCCTACACAGCAACCGCAGTGGTTGGCCTACCTGTCAGTGACCAAATTGAAGCGTTTGGCAAAGCAGGCATGGCACGGTGGAGCGTCGAAAATACTAATAGCAGCGGTACGGTAGTAGAAGATACTGGCAACAACATCATGGTCGGGGCGGGTGCAAATTACGACCTTGGCGACAATATGGGTGTTCGAGCGGAATGGGAACGTTACAAAGATATTGCGATACCCAGCACACAGCAGACTGGCGATATTGATTTACTGAGTTTGGGCTTTATTTTTTCATCATTATAACAATATCCCGCCTAGCGGGAAGCATTAGAAAACAGAAAGGGGCTTGTATGAAAACACTGATTTCCTGCGCATTAGTAGGCGTCGGGCTATTGGCTAATGTAGCGTTAGCAGGCGGCATGGAGGGATATGGCATTCCCTCAAATGTATCATTATACGGCGGGGCAAGCGCTGGCCTCACCAATCAAGAAGGGGCATGTGTCTCTGATAGCACCTCTACCGACTGCAACGATGCGTCTAGTGGCAACAAATTTTTTGCAGGATTCCGCGCAACACCCAGCCAGAATGGAGTTGTCGCGATGCCAGGTGGGGTAATTCCCAGCGCATCATTACCAACCCTCGGCGCTGAAATTGGCCAAATGGATCTGGGCGAAAGCACCGCCAACGGCACAGCCGGGCGCTCGGGCATTTACGACACCAAACTTACCAGTGATTTATCCGCGACTTATTTAGCCGGTGTCGGTTATATTCCCGTCGCACCACGCACCGAATTACTGGGTAAAGTCGGCGCGGCTTACTGGAAACAGAATGGCAGCAAGGTTGTACCGGAAGATACCAGCATGAATACGACTTCCAGCAATAGTGGCCTTGGCATGTTGCTCGGCGGTGGGGCACAAGTTCAAATCAACCCGAACGTGTCATTGCGAGGTGAGTACGAACATGTGTTCGGCACAGCAGCAGATACTAATTATGAATCCGATGCTAGCCTACTGAGTGTGGGCGCCGTCTTTTCTACCTTTTAAGCACAGGGCTGCACCATGAAAATGACATTGGCCATGAGTCTCCTTATCGGGTTAGCCAGTAATGCATACGCAGACGATTACATGATGGGCAACAACTTCAACAATGGCCCTAAATTGTATGTTGGGGCTAGTGCGGGTAGCTCTAAACTTGGCGATACCTGCAATGACCCCTTCTTTAGCGGTAATTGCAACGATCAAGACTTTGCGTGGAAAGCCTTTGGTGGCGCACGCCTTAACCCCATGACCGGGGTTGAACTCACTTACTACGATCTCGGCAGCAGTAGCATGAATGGCACGACAGGGGGCAGCAGCGCTAAAATGGACAGCAGTACCACCGGAACTGGCCTTACTGGCGTTGGGTACGTGCCACTCACCCCACAAATCGAAGCTTTTGGTAAAGCAGGTGCCATCGCGTGGGACAATAAAACCAGTAAAACGGTTGCTGGCAATCCCAGTGAACAAGAAAATGCTACTGGTACGAGTGCTTTGATCGGCGGCGGTGCACAGTTCCAGCTAAACAACAATTTGCGCGTGCGGGGCGAGTGGGAACACATGTTTAACATTGGTTCTGACTCTGCTTACGAAACCGATGCTGACCTGTATTCACTCGGTTTGAGCTATTCCACACTCTGAAAACCTATCTCCCTCGGAAGGGCTGTATTAGCACAGCCTTTCCGGTAAAGTGGCTGCAAATTTTGTCGCTACATTCTTGAGGAGAACGTTTCATGGCACGTCAAACTGATTTCATCGCACCATCCATCCTGTCCGCTGACTTTGCCCGTTTGGGTGAAGAAGTGGTTAATGTCCTGACCTCTGGCGCAGACATTGTGCATTTCGACGTGATGGATAACCATTATGTGCCGAACCTGACCATTGGCCCCTTGGTGTGCGAAGCCCTGCGCAAGCACGGCGTGACTGCACCGATTGATGTGCATTTGATGGTCAAACCTGTCGACCGCATCATTCCTGATTTTGCCGCTGCGGGCGCGTCTTACATCACCTTCCACCCGGAAGCGTCTGAACACGTTGACCGTACCCTGCAACTGATCCGCAACGAAGGCTGCAAGGCTGGCCTCGTATTTAACCCAGCTACCCCTTTGAATATTCTGGAATATTTGATGGACAAGGTAGACATGATTCTGCTGATGTCGGTTAACCCTGGTTTTGGTGGTCAAAGCTTCATCCCCTCCACGCTGACCAAGCTGCGTCAGGTGCGCAAGATGATTGACGATTCTGGTCTGGATATTCGTCTGGAAGTGGATGGCGGCGTTAAAGCCAACAATATTCGTGAAATCAAGGAAGCGGGTGCGGATGCATTCGTGGCAGGTTCCGCGATTTTCAACGTTGCCAACAAAGCTGACCCGAACCATTACAACAGCATTATTGCTGAATTCCGTAAGGAATTGGCAGCGGCTAAGGTTTAAAGACCGAATTCCCCCCCCATCCCCAGCCCTTCCCCCACAAGGGGTGAAGGGAGCAAGAGAATGAGCGAGAACTTATGTTTAATCCGAAAATGGTGTTGATTGATGTGGATGGGACGCTGGTGGATAGCGTTCCCGATCTGGCATTTTGCGTCGATGAGATGATGAAGCAACTGGCTATGCCGGTGCGCGGCGAAGCTGCGGTGCGTCAGTGGGTGGGTAATGGCGTGCAACGTTTGGTGGAACGTGCGTTGACCGACGATCTGGATGGCTTCCCGGATGCTGCGCTATTTGAGCGTGCCATGCCCATTTTCATGGATTTGTACGCGGAAAACACCTCCAAGCGCAGCCGTTTGTATGATGGCGTGGTGGAAGGGCTGGACTTTCTGCAAAGCTGTAAAGGCTTGAAAATTGGGTGTGTCACCAATAAGGCGGCGCAATTCACCCTGCCCTTGCTGAAAGATTTGGGTATTTTTGACCGTTTCGAGATTGTCATCAGTGGCGATACCTTGCCGGAAAAGAAACCGCATCCCATGCCGTTACTCCATGCGGCTGAAGCGCTGGGCGTGAAGCCGGAAGATTCCATGATGCTGGGCGATTCCAAGTCTGACGTGAAAGCGGCGCGGGCGGCGGGTTTCCAGATCATTTGCATGACTTACGGCTATAATCATGGCGAAGATATTCGCAACTATTCGCCGGATGCTGTGATAGACTCCATGACCGAATTACGCAACCTGATCAACTGTGCATGATGAAACACTTTCCGACTAAAATGTGGCGATGGCGTTCCCGCTGATACCCTCTGCTGGAAGTGTTTCATTACCCGTTTTATTTGGAAGTTCTCATGAATCAGGACATCTTTGATACCTATATCGCCCAAGGCTACAACCGCGTTCCTGTCCGCCGTACCATTCTGGCAGACCTTGATACCCCGTTAAGTGCCTACCTCAAACTCGCTGACGCGCCCTATTCCTACCTGTTCGAGTCCGTACAGGGCGGGGAAAAATGGGGACGTTATTCCATGCTCGGCCTGCCAGCCAAAACCATCATCAAAGTGTTTGGCCTGCGGGTGGAAGTGCACCGCGCCCATCAGCCCGTGGAAAGTTTTGAGGTGGCTGACCCACTGGTGTGGATCACCGAATTCCAGCAGCAATACAACGTGCCCGACATAGAAGATTTGCCGCGCTTCAACGGCGGGCTGGTCGGCTATTTCGGCTACGAAACCATTCGCTACATCGAAAAAAAGCTGGCGCATGGGCGTGAAAAGCCCGACCCGATTGGCACGCCCGACATCGTGCTGATGGTGTCGGATGAAGTCGTGGTGTTCGACAACCTGCGCGGTGAATTGCACTTGATCGTGCTGGCGGAAGCGGGCGGTTTCCAGCAATCCCAGCAACGCCTCGACGCACTCGAACGCCAGTTGCAGGAAGCCCGTCGCCTCTACCAACCCGCCCCCACAGCGACCAAGGTGGAAGAAAGCGACTTCATTTCAGGCTTCACCGAAGACGGTTTCAAGGCTGCGGTACTGGCTGCCAAGGAATACATCAAGGCCGGGGATGTGATGCAAGTGGTGCTGTCGCAACGCATGAGCATTCCGTTTGCCGCGCCGCCGCTGGATTTGTACCGTGCTTTGCGCCGCCTCAACCCCTCGCCGTACATGTACTTCCTGAATCTGGGCGATTTTCACATTGTCGGTTCCTCGCCGGAAATTCTGGTGCGCCTCGAAGATGACATTATTACCGTGCGCCCAATTGCAGGCACGCGCCGCCGTGGCGACACCGAACAGCGTGATCAGGCACTCGAAACCGAACTCCTCAACGACCCCAAAGAACTCGCCGAACACCTGATGCTGATCGACCTTGGGCGCAACGATGCGGGGCGTGTCAGCACCATCGGCTCGGTAAAACTCACCGACAAAATGATTGTGGAACGCTATTCGCACGTCATGCACATCGTTTCCAACGTCACCGGGCAACTGCTGCCGGGGCTGGATGCGATGGACGTACTCCGTGCCACCTTCCCCGCCGGAACCGTCAGCGGTGCGCCGAAAATCCGCGCGATGGAAATCATCGACGAACTTGAACCCGTCAAACGCGGCGTGTACTCGGGCGCGGTCGGCTATCTGGCGTGGAACGGCAATATGGATACCGCCATCGCCATCCGCACCGCCGTCATCAAAGACGACGTGCTGCACATCCAAGCAGGCGCAGGTATTGTCTACGACTCCGTGCCGCAATCGGAATGGGACGAAACCATGAACAAAGGCCGTGCGGTATTCCGTGCCGCCAGCGCTGCCCTGTCCGGCCTGAACGGCAAACACAAGTGAGAAAGGAGTAGACTATGCGCGTCTTAATGATTGATAACTATGACTCTTTCACTTACAACATCGTGCAGTATCTGGGCGAGCTAGGGGCGAAAGTTCAGATCGTGCGCAACGACGAAATCCCCGTCGAAGCGATTGATGCTATTGCGCCGGACAAAATCGTACTGTCGCCGGGGCCTTGCACACCAACGGAAGCGGGTATTTCCATCCCCACGCTGCTGCGTTTTGCGGGCAAAATCCCCATCCTCGGCGTATGCCTTGGGCATCAGTCCATCGGTCAGGCTTTCGGCGGCAAGATCGTCCGTGCTAAAGAAATCATGCACGGCAAAACCTCGATGATTCACCATAAAGGTGTCGGCGTATTCAGCAGCCTGCCCAACCCACTGGAAGCCACCCGTTACCATTCGCTAGTGATCGAACAAGCCAGCCTCCCCGACTGTCTGGAAATTACTGCCTGGACAGAAACCGCCGATGGCAAGCTGGATGAAATCATGGGCGTGCGCCACAAAACCCTGCCGGTGGAAGGCGTGCAATTCCACCCGGAATCCATCCTCACCCAATACGGGCATGACATGCTGCGGAATTTTCTGGATGGAAAATGAAGATATCCACCCGATTGCCCCCGACATCCGCGTCCAAATCCTGCAAAAGCTGACGGACACTGAACAGGAACACGACGTGCGTATCCTGTTCGCTTCAGAATCGGGAAGCCGAGGTTGGGGTTTTGCCTCGCCCGACAGCGATTACGATGTGCGTTTCATTTACGTGCATAAACTGCCGTGGTATCTGCAAGTCACACCCCAACGCGACGTGATCGAACAGCCCGTCAACGCCGTATTTGACGTAAACGGCTGGGAATTGCGTAAAGCCTTGGGCTTACTGAAAAAAGGCAATGCCACCTTGCTTGAATGGCTGAATTCGCCCGTGGTTTATCGGGCAGATGAAGCCTTTGTCACGCTAATGCGCAACGCCATCCAAACCACGTTCCAGCCCGAACGTTCGTATTACCACTACATCCACATGGCACGCGGCAATTACCGCGAATACTTGCGCGGCGATGCTGTACGGCTGAAAAAATACCTGTACGTGTTGCGTCCACTGCTGGCGGTATTGTGGGTAGAAAGTGGCAGAGGCATACCGCCCATGCCCTTCCAACAACTGGTGGATGGCTTGATCACTGACCCAGCATTACTCGCAGCGATTGATGACTTATTGCGCCGCAAACGCTTGGCGGGTGAAGCGGAATACGGTCAGCCGTTACCCATCATCAACCGCTTTATTGAAACTGAGCTAGAACGTTTAAGTGCAACCCTGCCACCGTCCAAAGACGATACGCTGGATTTTAGTGTGCTGGATGCGGTATTGCATGACACCGTTCTACTGCTATAGTCACAAGACGATTACCTCGACAAGACGTTGCCAATATGTCACAGCCACAAACACAACACTACACAACGGAAGCCGAATACCTCGCGTTTGAAAACGACGGGGAGATACGTCACGAATACGTGGATGGGCAAACTTACGCAATGGCAGGGGCAGGTGACAGACATAACCGCGCCACGGGCAATGTATTTTTCCACTTACGTCGCCAAACCCGTCATACCCACTGTGTCACTTACCAAAGTGACATGAAGTTGCGACTGGATAGTGGACGTTATTTTTATTATCCCGATGTCATGCTGTGCTGTGACCCACAGGATAATGTTGGCGGCTATTTCCGTGAGCAGCCTTGTGTGATTGTTGAAGTATCCTCTCCCTCTACCAGCAGCATCGACCGCCGCGAAAAATTACTGAATTACCAGCGCATCCCCAGTCTGCGTTATTACTTGCTGATTTCCCCCGAACACGTTCAAGTAGACTATTACCAGCGCAATGCCAACAACCAATGGGAAAAAGCCGCGCTCGACACGGGCGAAGTGTTGGCTATACGTTGCGGCGATTCCACGCTGCAATTAACACTAGAAGATATTTACGAAGATATGGGATTTTTTCTTCAATGAGCAATATGACTGCTGAACCCGCTACTCTCCTCCGCCGCATTGGCGCGATCATTTACGACACCGTACTCGCAGGCTTCAGCGTGGTGATTATTGCTGCGATTCCCGCTTACACTTTCACAGCGCTGACGGGGGTAAAAGTGCCCGCTATCATCATGATTCTGGTGTACGCCGCCATGACCTACGGCTTCTTTGGCTGGTTCTGGACGCACGGCGGGCAAACGCTGGGAATGCGGGCATGGAAAGTGCGCGTGGTGACAGAAACAGGGCAAGCCATCAACTGGCAACAAGCCCGCTCGCGTTTTCTGTGGGCTATCCTCAGTTGGGCAGCCTTATGTATCGGCTTTCTCGTCTCATTATTCGACCCGGAACGCCTAACTTGGCATGACCGCTTTTCGCAAACCCGTTTGGTGAGAATCCACAAGAAATAGCCTCAACTAGCTAATCAGCCTGCTGGTTTCGGTGCTAAAAGACCCAGATTACGCACCTGAAACGCCCCTTGTTTGCGGTCGTGGAAAAAGCATTCCAGCGTTTTGCGTACCGAGTGGAACGCCAGCTCATTCCACGGGATTTCGTGCTCATGGAACAATCGCGTTTCCAGACTTTCCACCCCCGGTGAAAAATCGTCTGAGGCCAGCTCGCAGCGGTACAACATGTACACCTGATTGATGTGCGGGATGCTGATCACCGTGTACAAGTGCAAATCGCGCAGCTTGGCATTGGCTTCCTCGTGCGCTTCGCGGGCGGCGGCCTGGTCAGTGGTTTCACCGTTTTCCATGAATCCGGCGGGTAATGTCCACAAACCGTAGCGCGGCGCAATCGCCCGGCGACACAGCAGCACCTGTTCGCCCCACACAGGCAACGCCCCCGCCACGATTTTGGGGTTTTGATAATGAATCACCCCGCAGACATCACACACAAAGCGCATTCGTTCATCGTTTTCGGGAATCTTCAAACTGACTGCTGCACCGCACTCACTGCAATAATTCATGTTTTCTCCTGAAATAATGGTATCCTACCCGGCTTAATTTTCTGTTGTGCTGTTTATACCATGAAACCCGTCCTCGCACTGATTGGCCGCCCCAATGTTGGCAAATCCACCTTGTTTAACCGTTTGACCCGCTCACGTGATGCGCTGGTCGCGGATTTTCCCGGCCTGACCCGTGACCGTAAATACGGCACTGGCGAACTCAACGGGCGCAGCTACATGCTGATCGACACGGGTGGTTTAAGCGGTGAAGAAGTCGGTATCGACGAACACATGGCGAAACAAACCCGCGCGGCGATGCAGGAAGCCGACGCCATCCTGTTCATCGTTGATGGCAAGCAAGGGCTAACTGCCGCTGACCAGCAAATTGCGCAAGACATCCGCATCATGGGCAAACCGGTGTTCCTGCTGGTCAACAAGATCGACGGCGTGGACGCGGATCAAGCCGCTACCGAATTTTACGGCCTCGGTTTTACCCAAGTCTTCCAGATTGCAGCGGTGCAAGGGCGCGGCGTCACCGTGCTGATGACCACAGTGCTCGACTCGCTCGGCGCGGGCTTCGATGAGGAAGAAGAAGAGGAAGACGATGGCAGCATCCGCATCGCCTTCGTGGGTCGCCCGAATGTGGGGAAATCGACCCTGATCAACCGCATCATGGGCGAAGAACGCGTCATTGCGTTCGACCAACCCGGCACAACCCGCGACAGCATTTTCATCCCGTTTGAACGCGATGGGCAACGTTACACCCTGATCGACACCGCCGGGGTACGCCGCCGCAGCCGCGTGGATGAGACCATTGAAAAATTCAGTATTATCAAAACGCTGGATGCCATTCAACGGGCGCACGTCGTCATCATGCTGGTGGATGCCCACGACACCATCGCCGATCAGGATGCCCACTTGCTGGGGCTGATTCTGGATGCAGGCAAAGCGCTGGTACTCGCCGTCAATAAATGGGATGGCATGGAATCCGATGACCGCGACTGGATCAAGCAACAGATTGAGGTCAAGTTGCCCTTCCTGGATTTCGCAGAAAAGTATTTCATCTCCGCACTGCATGGCTCTAATGTTGGCTTACTGTATACCGCCGTGAAACGTGCTTACGATTCCGCCATGCTCAAGGTACCAACCCCACGTTTGACGCGGATTTTGGAAATGGCGGTGCAACAGCACCAACCACCGCTGACCCGTGGACAACGCATCAAACTGCGTTACGCCCACCAAGGTGGCAGCAACCCATTCCGCATTATTATTCACGGCAACCGTACCGATTATGTGCCGGATATGTACACGCGCTACCTGAGCAATTATTTCCACAAAACCCTCAAACTGGTGGGCAGTCAGGTGCGCATTGAGTACAAGGGCGGCGAAAACCCGTATGAAGGCAGACGCAATACCCTGACCCCACGTCAGGAACACAGCAAAAAACGTCTGGCTGCACGTATCCACAAGATCAAGAAGAGCGAGAAGAAGAAAAAGCGTTAAATCCAGTCGATGATTACTCCTTTTCAAAAGGAGTAATCATTAAAAGCTTAGTTTGTTGTGTCATTTTTCCAATTAATAAAAATATGTTATTATAAAAAATAACGAATCATAAAAATGATAGAGATCCTATATGCACTACGCCCAAACTAGATTTGGCTTTGCTTATAAAAGCCATGAACAAGCGGGGCTTACACTGCTAGAGTTACTGATCACCCTAAGCATTGCTAGCATTCTCATCACAGCAGCCATCCCTTCACTCACACAGATTTATCGCAGCTATGCATTGACCACACAGGCCAATGAAATGCTCATGATGGTCAATTTTTCACGATCCACCAGCATTACTCGCAATGCGTCAATCAGATTGTGTAGAGCTAACTCTGAAATAACGAATACCTGCGCTCTCTCATCCAGTGACTGGAAACACTGGCTGATACTAAGCGACAAGGGGGATGTGTTACGGCGCGGCATGTTGCCAGACAACAAAGGGCTAACTCAAACACTGAATATAACGAATGATATGATTACCTTTGGCGCAGATGGCTTAGCTCGTAGCAATGGAGACCTGATTAATGGCAAACGTTTTGCTATTCAGGTTACGGCTGATCCTAGTGGTGAATCGCGTTGTTTAACGTTCGGTGCTGGTAGCCGTAGCAGCATCACAAAAACAACCGGCAACTGCACCGCATGACTAGGCCACAATATCATTTCCAACAGGGCGTGGGACTAATCGAAATCTTAGTGACCATCGTCATATTATCCGTCGGATTATTAGGCATTGTTTCGATGCAGACACAAGCGCTCAAAAACAATAACAGTGCGCTAGAACACAGCATAGCCGTCATGCAAAGCTACAGTATTACTGAGGCGATGCTGATTGCACGTACTGCTGCTATTGAGGGTGACTTTAATCTGGCTATTGATGAGGAGCCGACAACAGCGATCATATCTGAGCCACAGAATTCCAGCGAACATCAGCAGAAAAATTTGTTTGCCCAAACATCCCTCATAGAATGGCGTACTAGCTTACGTGCGTTACTGGGTGAAACGGCGACGGGTTCTGTCGCGTGCAATGGAGAGAAATGTAATATTGTTGTTCAATGGGATGATGGCCGCGCCACCGCAGGGAAAAGCGTCCAAAACATTCATGTTGATATTCATTTATGAAACAACGTGGCTTTAACCTAGTTGAATTAATGATTTCCATGCTATTGGGCGTCATCTTAATGGGGGGAATCATCAGTATCTTTTCCGCCACCCGTCAGGTTTATCGCAGTAATGCTGGACTTGCGCAGCTACAAGAAAGCGCTCGTATGACCTTTGAAATGCTATCTCGGGATTTACGACAAGCAGGAGCAGACCCCTGTGGCAATGGGGGACGCATCGCCAATGTTCTGAACGACCGTACTAACCGACCTTTATTAAATTGGAATGGCTTTCAAGGATTTGATCCGCTGGAAACTACCATACCGGGGGTCACAACAGGCAATGAAGTTGGGCAACGGGTTGCTGGTAGCAGCGCTATTTTATTACAAAGCATGGTAGGCACAGAATATCCACTGGAAGAACACAAGTCTGCCACTACCACTATGGTGATTGATTCCACAGCAACTAATGTCGTCAAAGACGATATTTTGCTGGTCTGTGACATACAGCAAACCTCCCTGTTTCAGGTAAGTAACCTGCTAGTGATCGGTGGTAAAACATGGATTATGCACAATAATGATTCAAACTCACCCGGCAACTGCTCCAAAGGGCTAGGCTTCCCCACCAATTGCGCCACCACACAGGGCAACCCCTATACCTACCCCCCCAATGCCTATATCGGGCGTCTGTATTCCAGCGTTTGGTATCTTGGAAATAATGGACGTACCCAAGAGGGCGGGCGCTCCCTTTATCGTGCAAGAATAGACAAGGGCAATACCCTTTACGAAGAAATCGTCTCCGGCCTGAACAATCTACGCATTGAATACCATGTATCCGATGTGGACACGTGGAGTGATGCCTCTGCTATCACCGATTGGGACACCGTAGATGCCCTCAAGCTAACCATTACCTTCATCACCGCTGATACACGTCTTTCCACAGACTCAAGCGGAGATGGACGCTTACAACGCACGATTACCAATATTGTTGCCTTGAGGAATCACCTGTAATGAAAACACTGCATCAACAACAAGGCGCTACCCTGCTACTTTCACTGGTATTTCTCTTAATGGTAACCGTGATGAGTTTGGCGAGCATTCAAGGCGTGAAACTTCAGCAAAGCATGTCCACCAATCTGAACGACCGAGCATTGGCTTTTCAGGCGGCTGAATCTGCCCTGCGTTCTGTCGAAGTCATTCTTGAGTCCACCGCGACGACCTTATCCACCATCAATTGTAGCCTCGGTTCGAACATCACCTGCCCCCCCGTTCCGAGCAATACGTTTTTGAATGATGATGCAGGTTGGTCAAACGTTCCCGAGGATTTCCGCACCAATATCACGACAGCAGCGGGTATACCGCAATACCACATTCAGTTATTGGGAAGTGGTGTGAGTAGCAGCAGCATTGGCCAGAATAATAACCTCAACAATACCCAATACGGAGTTAACAATGGCGTACCCACTGAGCAATTCTACCGAATAACAGTCCGCAGCAGTAATCCTGGCATTGGTGATGGACGGGCTATCGTGGTCTTACAAACGACCATAAAGCGGAATATTTAGCCATGAGACATAGCATAACAAGCCTTCAGCGATACCTACTCCAGTGGCTAGCACTGCTCAGCATCACCTTCGGTTTGTCTTCACCCTCTTTTGCCGGTGTCGATATTTCACAAGCACCGCTGGTTGTTTCTGGTGGTGTAGCAGATAACCTCGTGTTGTTACCTTCAGTTGAGTGGCCAACCATTAACAGTGTTGCCAATCTAGGGGACTACAACCAGACCACCGCATACGTTGGCTATTTCGATGCTGAAAAATGTTATTCCTATCATTATGCCAACACCGAAAGTGATCGGTATTTTTACCCTTCTGAGCTAGCCACCAACCATACCTGCTCAACGAAAGAGCAATATTGGAGTGGCAACTTCCTTAACTGGGCGGCGACCCAAACTATCGACCCGTTCCGCTCCAGCATGACGGGTGGGTATCGCGTCAAAGATACCACCACTGAAACATGGCTGGAAAAAGCACGGCACGATAGTCAAGGCGGTAGCAGCATTTTTCCTGACCGTCGATTGCCAGTCTCTGGTAACGACAATACCTTGGTTAAGAAAACGACCCCATTCGACAGTTATGTAGTCAGCAGTAAGAAGAAGCAGACGGTCACTGAGGTGGATTACATACAGATGAGAATTCAGGGCTTAGGCAATAAAATGCGTTTCAGTCTGAATAACACGAATGCAACCTCAGCCAGCAGCGTCACCGCGTATGACCCCGATACGCACACACGCACTACAGGCACAGACGCGAGCACCGTGTATGAAGTCAGTATCCGCGTGAAGGTGTGTGTGCCGGGAATGCTGGAAACCAACTGCGAGGCTTACGGTGACAACTACAAACCGGAAGGTTTGATGCAGGAATATGCCAGCCGCTTACGCTACAGTATTTTTGGGTATTTGAATGACAGCGTGACGTCTAGGGATGGAGCTGCCCTACGTACCAAGCAAAAATCCATCGGACCGAAGCTAGCAAATCTAAATAGCGAAGTAGAAGAAGACAATCCGAATAAAGAATGGGATGCCGCAACAGGTATTTTAATCCAAAACCCCGATTCACAAGATGCCGCCGACACCAATACCAAACTCGGCATCAACACGATTAAAGACAGTGGCGCTATCAACTACCTCAATAAATTCGGGCAAATGACCAGCCAAAACCATAAAAGCTACGACCCAGTTGGTGAGATGTATTACGCAGGTCTACGCTATATCCGTAATCTCGATAATGTTGCTGCATACTCAACCATCAGTAGCTCTGCTAGCTCCACGGCTAAATATAATTATGCCGATGGCTTTCCAGTGATTACCAACTGGGGAGATCCCTATCAAGCCTCCTGCCAAAGCACCGCGTTGTTAGGAATCGGCGATATTAATACACACAGGGACAAAAACTTACCGGGAAATACCAGCTACCGAACAGATGAACCCACCATGCCTACGGAAGTGGCTGCTGATAATATCAACGTGGTGGCCTTAACCAACAAAGTCGGGCAAATGGAAGGGCTGGGCAATATCGGCAGCACCAACAGCTTTTCAGGCAGGAACAACTCGGCCTACATGGCGGGTATGGCTTGGTATGCCAACACAAAAGACTTGCGCCCAGAAACTAACATGCCGGGTACACAGTCCGCCGCCACTTACTGGGTGGATGTGATGGAAAATCAGGTGTTGGGAAGCATGAATGTCAACCAATACGCACTCGCAGCCAAATACGGCGGTTTTAATGTCCCAGATGGGGTCAGTTTCAACCCGGATACTTGGAGTGGGGCATTGCCTGACACTTGGTGGTGGACTAACGGGCAAATACTGACTCAACCATCTACCGATTTCAAACGCCCGGATAACTTCTTCATTGCCGGACAAGCCTCCGAAATGGTGGAAAACCTTAAAGAAGCCTTTGACCGTATCGTTAATGACATTTTGGGCGCGGGTGCATCACTGGCATCCGTCTCCTCCAAACTGACCACGGGCAGCCGCATCTACCAGACCGTGTATTTCAGCCGTTCATGGAATGGCGACATACATGCGTTTGACATCAACCCGACTACCGGAAAATTTGCCAGCACCGCCACCTGGAAAGCATCGGAGCAATTACCTGTATGGAGTTCACGCAATATCTTCATGCGTAACGACAAGCCCTTTCGTTGGAATAATTTAAGCGACACCGAAAAAACGGCGCTAGGCTCATCTGACATTGTGGATTATTTACGGGGTGATGCCTCTCATGAACAGAAAAACAGCGGAACATTACGCAACCGTGTCACCCCCCTAGGCGACATGATTCAGTCTCAAGCAGTCATCATCAGCAAGCCGGATGATAGTTTGTATCTTGGCAAAAGTTTCAGCGGAGCAGCGGATCACAAAGACTTTGCTGCCGCAAACTCAGGCCGCACAGGAACCCTTTACGTCGGCGGCAACGACGGCATGTTGCACGGCTTTAACGCCCAAACAGGTGCTGAGACTTACGCTTTTATTCCCTCAACCACGCTCCCCGCGATGCGTGAGCTGGCCAGCAAAGCCTATGAGCACCGGTACTTTGTGGATGGAGAAGTGACAGCTGCTGATATTTATACGCAAGGCAAATGGAAAACCATTTTATTGGCAACCCTCGGGCGCGGAGGAAAAGCGATCTTTGCGCTGGATGTGACCGACCCTGAAAAGGTGGAATTCCTCTGGGAAAAAAATGCCACCGACATACCCGCTTTAGGCAACAATCTGGGCAAGCCCCTGATTGCACAAACAGCTGACGGCACTTGGCAAGCTGTCTTAGGTAATGGCATGAACAGTACTGGCGATAAAGCACAACTGATCATGATCAATATTGATACTGAAGACGTCACTGTCATGGATACTGGCGTCGGTAGCAATAATGGCTTAACCGCTGTTGCAGGCTGGAGCGCCTATGGCGATAGCATCGCGACCGAATTTTATGCGGGGGATATAAACGGTAACTTATGGCGCTTCCCTGCTAATGGCAACAATAACACTAGTCCAGTGAAGCTCTTTACCGCAAAGGATAAAGACAATAATCCACAGCCCATCACCGCTGCCCCCTTAACGGGTAAAGATCCTTTAACCGGCAAGGTATGGGTGTTCTTTGGTACAGGGAAATACCTATCCGAATCGGATATTACCACCACTGATTCCCAAACGTGGTATGGCCTCAAGGACGAAGGAAATCTTATTACTCGCGACGAATTGTTGGAACGAAAATCAGGGGTCGAGGGTGAATTGGAAGGTTACGAAGTACGCGTCATTGAAACGGGTTTAGCCTCTGACGTGGATACATGGAAGGGTTGGTATATTGATTTACCAACCGAAGGAGAACGCATAGTTGTTCCCAACTTCTTTCAGGCTGATGCCTTAATTGGCACGTCCCGCATCCCGAATGGCACGGATATCTGCACGCCAACAGGAAAGGGCTTCATTATGGCCATCAACCCCTTCCCGGGCGCTCGTTTAGATCGGGTGTTTTTTGATCTTAATGACGATGCCCTGTTTAATGATGATGATAAACTGACTATTGATAAGATTCCCACTATCGTCTCTGGCGTCGGTTTCGGCAGCAGCCCACACAGTCCCGTTTTTATTGATAACTTGATGCAAGTCGTCAGTGACAATGGAAGCATTGTCGGCATTCTTACCCAAGGTTTTTCAGGTATCCCTACCCGAACATCTTGGCGCGAAATTCTTAATAATTAAAAGGCAAGCCATGCAATTTTCTACACAGACTAAAACACGGGGCTTCACGCTGGTCGAACTCATGATCACCGTGGCAATTATCGCAATTCTCGGCGCTATCGCATTCCCGTCTTATACCACTTCTGTCACCAAAAGCTATCGCAGCACCGCCAAGGCCTGTTTGCTGGAATATTCCCAATTCATGGAACGCTTTTACGCCAGTAACTTTGCCTACAATAAAGACAGTTCAGGCACAGCCATGAGCACTCCCACACTACCATGCGCCACCCAAAGCAATATGAATCAACGGTATACGTTCAGTGTCGATACGCTGGCCGCCAAGACCTACCGAGTAGTGGCCACCCCGCTGAATACCCAATTGACCCAAGATACTCAATGTGGAACGTTAAGCATTGACCAAACCGACACACGCACCGCTAGCGGCACCAGTGGTGCCAGCGGATGCTGGTAACGATAAATAATTAATAAAACAATAGTTTCAGCGATACCAACAGCGAAACGGTGACCAACACCGGGCGGATCAAGCGTGTACCGTGCTTGACCGCCATGTGTGAACCGATGTAACTGCCGATGATTTGCCCCACGCCCATCACCAAGCCTACCTGCCAGAGGATATGCCCGGACAGTGCGAAAAACAGCAGTGATGCAATATTGCTGGTGAAATTCAGCAGCTTGGTATTCCCGGTCGCTTTAGGCAAACCAAAGCCCAGCAGCGTCACATAACCCATGGTAAAAAACATGCCCGCACCGGGGCCAAAAAAGCCGTCGTAAAACCCTGCCCCAAACCCAACCGTCATCGCGAAAATCGTGGGCGTGGTCACTTGATGCTTATCCATGTCACTGATTTTCGGTGAAAACAGGAAATACAACGCAAACACAATCAACAGCGTCGGAATCGCTTTCGCCAACAGGCTGGAGTCGATTTGCTGCACCAATAAGGTGCCGCACACCGAACCGAAGAACGTCAGCGCAATCGCTAGTTTCTGGCCTTTCACATCCACCAGGCCGTGGCGGGTGTAATTCAGCGCGGCGGTCGACGAGCCAAAGCTGGCTTGCAATTTGTTGGTCGCCAGCGTTTCCAACGGGCTAAAGCCCGCCCACAGCAAGGCGGGAATGCAGATCAGACCACCGCCGCCACCGATAGAATCTACCCAACCAGCAATTATGGCAATGACGAACAGGGCTAACAATAATTCCATAAAATACAGTAGTTTTTTGCTTAAGGAGAACGCAAGTGTATCCCTTTTCTCACAATGCAGCGTAAAATCTCCCCCAAATCCCCAAGCCCGCTTAATCAACACGGATGTCACCCATGCTGCTGAATCTTGAAAAGCCCTACACCGGCAAATACGCCCTCCATCACCTCGGATTCCGCCCCTTCTTCCTCGGCGCGGGGCTATTTGCCGTGCTTGGCATGATCCTGTGGGCGGGCATTTACGGCTTTGGCTGGTCAGCCTTGCCCGCTGCTTACCCCGCCATCACATGGCACGCGCATGAAATGGTGTTCGGCTATGCCGTCGCCGTGGCTGCCGGTTTCCTGCTGACCGCCGTGAAAAACTGGACGAATCAGCAAACCCTGCACGAAACGCCGCTGCTGGTGTTGGCGGGTGTCTGGGCAACGGCGCGATTGCTGCCGTTTCTGGGCGTACCGTTAATCGTCATCGCCGTAGTCGACACGCTGTTTTTGTTATGGCTGACTATCGCGATGGCACGCCCGATTATTCGCAGCAAACAGTGGAAACAACTGGCGCTGGTGGGCAAAATTGCTCTGCTGGTTCCCGCCAATATCGCTTTCTATCTGGGTTTATTAGGCTATTGGCCGGAAGGCGTAAGCGTCGGCCTGTACTCAGGTTTTTACATCATTCTGGGGCTGATTTTCACGATGGGGCGGCGCGTTATCCCGTTTTTCATTGAACGCGGCGTCGGTTGCCCCTTCACAGCACGCAACGATGTATGGGTAGACCGCCTCAGTCTGGTACTGTTTCTGGTGTTTGCGATTGCCGATGTAATAGCCTTGGCAACGGGTAATGCACTGGCGGGATTACTCAGTGGCGTGCTGGCGCTGGTACAGGTCGTGCTGCACAGCTTCCGGCTGCTGGGTTGGTATCACCCCAATATCTGGGAAAAGCCGCTGTTGTGGTCACTGTATCTGGCCTATGGCTGGCTGATTGCAGGCTTTTTACTGAAGTTCGTCTATTTGACAAGCGGCGGTGTGCCGGTGTGGATTCATGCCTTTGCCTATGGCGGCATTGCAATGATGACCGTGGGGATGATGTCGCGGGTTGCCTTGGGGCATACCGGGCGTAATGTAGCTGAACCCCCAGCGATTCTAGCGGTCATATTCTTGCTGCTGTTTGCAGGGGCGTTCATCCGCGTATTGAATATTTGGCTTGTACCAGAGTTCTACGCGATGTGGATTCTAAGCGCACAATTTCTGTGGATTGCCGCGTTTGTACTGTTTTTGTGGCACTATGCGCCTATGTTGATTAAACCACGTATAGATGGACGTTACGGCTAAATATGAAAAAAATCATCCTCCCCCTGCTGGTCATTGCCATTGCTATTGGCTTAGGCAAATTCATTATCGCCACAGGGCCGGAGGCGGATAAACAGCCGCAGGAAATACCGGCTACAGTCGTCGATGCACAAACCTTGAAGTTACAGGATTACCAAGTCGTCCTCAAAGCATCTGGCATTGTGCGGGCGCATACCCAAACCAATCTGGTCGCGGAAGTTTCCGGCAAAGTGCTGGAGATTTCCCCCAACTTTCAGGAAGGTGGCTACTTCAACAAAAGCGAAGCACTGCTAAAGCTCGATGCCGCCAACTATACCAATGCCATCACCATTGCCGAGGGTGACCTTGCACAAAAGCAATTAACCCTGCAAGAGCAACAAGCACAAGCCAAACTCGCCCAACAAGACTGGAATTTGCTGGATAGCAGCCGTAACCGCACCCAAAGCGATCTTGCCGCCCGCCGCCCACACATCGCAGCCGCACAAGCAGCTATCAATGCTGCCGAAGCCAAGCTCCAACAGGAAAAGCTTAACCTTACCCGTACTCGCATCACAGCCCCCTATAGTGGGCGGGTACAGGAAAAGCGCGTGGATGTAGGTCAATACGTCAGCCCCGGCACAGTGCTCGGCGTCATTTACGCCACCGATGCTTTGGAAGTGCATTTGCCACTATCGCTAGCGCAACATGCCTTACTTAACATGCCTGAAGCCTTCCGCAACAAAGCCGTGGATAATACACGTATGCCCAGCGTCAGCTTCCGCCCGACCACAGGCAACGCACAAGATGAATGGCAAGGCCAAGTCGTGCGCAGCAGTGCGGCTCTCGATGAAAAAAGCCGCCAGATTACCGTCATTGCTCGCATCGATAATCCTTACGAAGCCCGTGACGATGTCAGCACCCCCTTGCGTATTGGGCAATATGTCAGTGCTGCCATTCAGGGTAAATTGTTCAATAATGTCTATGTTGTACCGCCGTCAGCCGTGCGGCAAGGCAAAGAAATTCTATTGCTACAAGACGGTAAAGTATTGGTACAGCCGATTGAGCGCGTTTGGGGCACGGAAACGGACATCGTGATACGCAGCACCGTTGACCTAAATGGCAAACGTATCATCACAACGCCACTACCACAGGCCACCACCGGGCAAGTCGTACAAGTCGCTGGAGAAAAATCCAAAGCCGAGGCTAAACCATGATTGCTTGGTTTGTCCGTAATCCAGTTGCTGCCAATATCCTGATGATCATCATCATCGTGATGGGCGTCTATTCCACCTTCAAACGCATTCCGCTCGAAGTCTTCCCTGAGTTTGAGCTGGATATTGTCAACATCACCGTAGCTTACCCAGGTGCAACCCCTTATGAGGTCGAACAAGGCATTATTATGCGGGTAGAAGATGCTATTGCTGACCTGCAAGGTATCAAACAAATCCTCAGCGATGGTTCGGAAGGTTCTGCGCAAATGCGGGTTGAAATCGACCCACAATACGACGTAACCGAGCTGGTCAACCAGATCAAAACCCGCGTGGATGGTGTCACCAATCGCCTGCCCGCCGATGCTGAACGCCCAGTAGTCGAACAACTTACCCGCCGCCGCGAAGTCATCAGTGTTGCTATCGGCAGCAATATGCTCTCCGAAACCGAATTGCGCCAGCAAGCGGAAACCATTCGCGATGAAATGTTGCGCCTGCCCGGTATCACCCAAGCAGACCTTGGCGGAGTACGCCCATTTGAAATCAGCATCAGCGTCTCAAAAACCACCTTGCGCCAATACGGGCTAACGCTGGATACGATTGCCCAAGCCATTCGCAACGCTTCCCGCGACATTCCCGGCGGCACGGTCAAAACCACCGGCGGTGACATTCTGGTGCGCAGTTTGGGGCAAGCCTACAAGCGCGATGATTTCGCCAATATTACTATCCTCAGCAATGCCAACGGTTCACGCATTCGCCTTGGAGACATTGCCACCATCAATGATGGCTTTAACGAAGAAGAACTTTACTCGGAATATGACGGGCAAAAAGCGGCCTTCATTAACGTTTACCGTGTCGGCGACCAGAATGCGATTACGCTGGCCAATACCATCAAAGATTACATCGTGGAACGCCGCAGTAGCCTGCCACCCGATGTCGTGTTGGATTATTGGCGCGACAATTCAAAAACCATTAAAGCACGGCTTTCTACTCTCACCTCCAGCGCGATGCAAAGTGCAGTATTGGTGTTTATCGTGCTGGCGCTGTTTTTACGGATCGACCTCGCCTTCTGGATTATGCTGGGTATCCCCGTCAGCTTCCTCGGCGCATTGTGGCTGATGCCGGAACTGGGTGTCACCTTGAATCTGGTGAGTATGTTTGCCTTTATACTGGTGCTGGGGATTGTGGTGGATGATGCCATCGTGACCGGGGAAAATATCTACGCCAAACTTAAGCATACCAATAATGATTCCGTGCGAGCCGCGATTGAGGGCACTCAGGAAATCAGTGTGCCGGTCACTTTTGGTGTCATGACGACTGTAGCGGCATTTTCACCCTTACTGATGATGGCAGGTGATCGGGGGCCGATCTTTGCGCAAATTCCGTTGATTGTTATCCCCGTATTGCTGTTTTCATTGATCGAATCCAAACTGATTCTGCCCGTACACTTACGCCACATGCACTTACGCAGTGACGATGAAATCGGCAGACTCACTCGCTTCCAGCGCAAATTTTCACACGGGCTGGAGCAGTTTATTCTGAATTATTACCGCCCTTCGCTGGAAAAAGCCCTGAATTGGCGTTATCTGGTGATCAGCATTTTCATCTTGCTGTTTATTCTCAGCCTGACCATCCCCATGAGTGGGCGCATGAAATTCACCTTTTTCCCGCGTATTCAGAGCGAATACGTCACCGGCACACTACAAATGCAGGAAGGTACGCCGATTGAAGTGACGACACGTATCGCTGAGAAAATGGCTAAAACCGCGCAGGCATTACAGCAAAAATACATCGAACCCACTACTGGCGAGAGTATTATTGAGCATATTCTCGTGACCGTTGGTGCCACAGGCTCATCAGGCAGACGCGGTGAAAGCGCCGGTAAATCACACCTTGCCAGCGTTACCTTCGAAATCACCGCACCAGAACAACGCACTTTAGCCATCAGCGGTACTGCCTTAACCAAAGAATGGCGCAAACTGATTGGCGCTATCCCCGGCGCACAGGAACTCAGTTTCCGTGCTGAAATTGGGCAAGGTGGTAGCCCACTCGCCGTACAATTACGTGGCAATAATTTCGAAGAAATGGCTGCTGTTGCCGATACCATCAAAGCCAAAATGGCGGAATACGATGGTGTCTTCGACATCAAAAATAGCTTTGAGGGGGGTAAACAAGAAGTACAATTACGCATCCGCCCCGAAGCTGAACAACTCGGCCTGACACTGGGCACGCTAGGCACACAAGTACGCCATGCCGTCTTTGGTGCAGAAGCGCAACGGGTACAACGCGATCAATCCGAAGTCAAAGTCATGGTGCGTTACCCCAAGGAAGAACGCTACTCGCTATCTGATTTACAAAATTTACTCATCCGCACACCTGATGGTGCTGAAATCCCCTTAAGCGAAGTTGCTGACATCACACTTGGGCAAAGTACGCCCAAAATTTCGCGGGTAGACCGCCAACGCGTCATCGACATTACCGCCGATGTAGACAAAGGCAAGGTCAATGTCCCCAAAGTGGTGGCTGACCTCAAAGCCTGGTTACCTGAAGTATTAGCGCAACACCCGAGCGTCGGCTATGACATGGAAGGTGAGCAAAAAGAGCAGAAAGAGTCGATGGGTAGCTTAATGATAGGGCTGGGTTTTGCATTGCTGGCGATTTATGTCTTACTGGCGATTCCACTGCAATCGTATGCACAACCCCTAGTGGTGATGAGTGTCATCCCCTTTTCCATCATTGGTGCACTGGGTGGGCACGCCTTGATGGGTATGGATTTGAGCATCAGTAGCATGTTCGGCTTACTAGCACTGTTCGGCGTGGCGGTTAACGATGCATTGGTGATGGTTGACCGTATTAACCACAAGCTTAAAGAAGGCCTAACAGTAATCGATGCCGTGCGTGAAGCAGGTGTAGCACGGTTTCGCCCGATCCTCCTGACATCGCTAACCACCTTCGCAGGGATGACACCACTGATTCTAGACAAAACCACACAGGCACAATTCCTCATACCCATGGCAGTCACACTAGGCTTTGGTATTCTGTTCGCAACCTTCCTCGCCTTATATTTAGTGCCAACGCTGTATTTGATGAAAGAAGATATCCAAAACATACCGTTCATCAAAAAAAGTTGAGTACATAACCCTAAAGCCGTTAGAATTTTAACCAGTAAATGAACCCTTGCAACTTGAACAGTGGATCGCTGTTCGCGTATAGAGCCTTTCAAAGCGACATCAGCTTGCTCTTTACTAGGGCGGGGACTGGACTACTGTGCGAATTGCATTGCGTTTCTAAGGAAACCAATATCGCACAGTAGTCCGTCCCCGCATCGAGTGTAGCAAGCTGATCTTCTGGATGAACGAAGGTAATTTACTACCGATAGCCGACTCAAGGGTCGGCTATTTATTTTAAAAACAATAACGAATAATCAGGGACTTGCATGAGCCAACTCACCCGCCAGCAACTCTATGACAAGATCAAAGAAACCTCCAAGGATGAAGTTATCCTCAGCGAGATGAAACGGCTGGGTTACTGGAAGGAAGACGCACAGCCAACGCTGGCCGAATCCCTGATCAAACGCCGTGGCGATTTGCAACGCCAGATCAACGCCTTATCTGCCCAGATTACCGACCCTAAAGCTGCCCTCAAAGCGATTCACCAAGAACGCATGGCCGCCGCCCGCCAGCAACGCATTGATACCAAAGTCAAACGCGAAGTCACCCGCTTCCATCGCGCACAGGCTTGGCATGAAAAGCAGCAAAACCACATCCACTACCTTGGCGATGCTGCCGGGTTCAAACCCTCTGCCGCCGCTGACGTGTCAGACGCGGAACGCCTGCACAGCCTTGGCCTACCCGTCTATTCCAATGCTGCCGAACTCGCGGAAGGCATGGGCATTACCCTCAACGAATTGCGCTTTCTGACCTACAGCAATCAAGTTTCGCGGGTTTGCCACTACCAGCATTTCGCGATGCAGAAAAAGTCCGGCGGTACACGCCTGATTTCCGCCCCCATGCCGCGTTTGAAACGCCTGCAATACTGGGTGCTGGATAATATCCTGCAACCGCTGGAACTCACCGAACAAGCGCACGGTTTCGTCAAAGGCCGCAGCATTGTCAGCAATGCCCAGCCGCATCTGGCGCAAAAAGTCGTGATCAATCTCGATCTGAAAGACTTTTTCCCCACCGTCACCTACCCGCGTATCAAAGGCACTTTCGCGCAACTCGGCTATAACCACGAAGTCGCCTCCCTGCTGGCGCTGCTGTGTTCCGAAGCCGATACCCAAACCGTGGAAATGGATGGGCAACGCTATTACCTGAACAGCACCAGCCGCCGCCTGCCGCAAGGCGCACCCACCAGCCCTGCCCTGAGCAACGTGATTTGCCGCACGCTGGACAAACGCCTGCAAGGTCTGGCGAGCAAACACGGCTTTGCCTACACCCGTTACGCCGACGATTTGACCTTTTCTGGCACACAGGCCGATGCTATCCCCGCCCTGCTCTATTCAACCAAGGCTACCGTGACCGCAGAAGGCTTCCACCTGCACCCAGACAAAACCCGCATCATGAAACAGGGTAGCAAACAGGAAGTCACCGGCATTGTCGTCAACCAGCACCTCTCGCTGGATAACAAAAAGCTCAAGCAATTCCGCGCCCTGCTGTTCCAGATCGACAAGGATGGTTACGCCGGTAAAAGCTGGGGCAACGGTTACAACTTGCTCTCCAATATCAAAAGCTATGCCCATTACGTGCGCATGGTGAACCCAGCAAAAGGTAGCCAGTTTTTAGAACAGATTAGCGCCATCCAGCAAAAGCACGGCAAACCCGAACAAGCAACGAAGTTCAGCAACACCCAATTCCGCGAACGTGCCGCGCAAGGCAAACTGCCGCTGGACACCATGCGCGTTGCTCCCGTCAAGCCACCACCAACGCTGGATGAGCTGATCCAGCACCGCGATGTATTGCCGCAAGTACAAGAAATAATCGGAGGTAAGTCATGAATCTGATCCGACGTACTACCCTGCGCTTTCAGGATGGCGCTTCCGACAAAGTGTACGAAGTGGACATTGTGGAAGTATCGGAGGGCAATCTGCTGGTTAATTTCCGCTACGGACGTTCCGGCAAGCCGCTCACCGAAGGCAGCAAAACCGCCGCCCCCGTCGATGCCGCCAAAGCCAAAAAAGTCGCCGATAGCTTGCTGGTCAGCAAGATGAACAAAGGCTATGAAGTGCTGATCGGCTACAACCCGGTCACGGGCGAAACCATCGGCGCCAGCACCGCCGCCCCAACCGAAGCCGCTCCACGCAAAGGCAAAAAAGCCCAAAGCCGCGACCAGCAAATTCTGGAACGTCTCTACAAATTTGCGGAAGGCGACCAGCACCTCGACAGCGCCGGTCTGATTGATGGCTACGCCCTAAGCCGCAGCGTGTGGAAAGCTGGGGAACTGCGCATCCCGGAACTGATTCCTGCCCTGCAAGCGCTGCTCAATAACTTGCCCAGTAAAGCCAAAGACGACCCGATGTGCTATTACGCCATCGCTTGGGCAGCCGGACGCACCCGTGACAGTGCCGCCCTGCCCATCTTGCAACAGCTTCAGGACAAAGTGCCCGCACACCTGTACCAGTTCGCCTGCCTGCACCTCGGGCAAGCACCAGAAAACTGCCTACCAGCATTTGACCAAACACTGGATGCGCTGCAAGCGATTGAAGCCATTCAGGCATTTGACCATTACGCAGCCATGTCTTTCGACCGCTTGAATGAGGAAGATCGGGCATACATCCAGCAAGTACTGCATTGGCAAGGGCTGACCGATGCCATCCAACAGGCACTCAGCCAAACCGTATTGACAGATGCAGATCAGGATTTCATACAATTACGCGTAGATGCCACCAGCTATACCAAAATTCAGGCAGGCAAGGCCGCTGTGCCCGAACTCGAACCCGCCATTACCGATGTCCTGAGTTACCACTATAACGCCTTGCTGGATCAGAAACAGCGCGAATACCAAGCCGACTTCGAGCTGTATCAGCAACTGCTAGCAGGCATGAATCTGCAAACCGTGCTGGCAAATGATACCTACGACATTGCCCGCGCCAACGAAGGCAATGTGCAATACCTGTGGGGTGAGGCCAAACGCAACCTGCAAAACGCCCTGAAAGCTACGGGTAAAGTGAAAAATATCAGCAGCTTGTGGCAGCGTGTCATCAACTACTACGAGCAGCAAAGCAAACGTCAGTCAGCCGTGTCCGCCGAACGTTTGCAGCAATGCTATGCCATCCTGCACACTCACGAGGCTTACGATGATGTGGTCAAGCGGGTTGTGCCGACCATCAGCACTAATCGCTGGTTCTATGGCTACCAGCATCAGGTCAGCGATGCCATCCGCAGCAAATATGACACTGCACTCAATTACCACGTCCGCCGCTTGTTCATGGATCGCTTTGCCGATTTGCGCAAAGATGCCCTGCAACCCAAAGAGCAGTTGCTGGAACATTACAGCCAGCATGTGGTGGGCTTATACGCGCTGGCCAGCATCCAGCCGGACAAACGGGCGCTGGCTTTCCGCGCCATCCAGAATGCCCCGGTGAACCAATCGTTTACCGCCTCGTTCCGCAAGCTTTACAAAATGGCCGAGTTTCTGGATGACCACGCAGCACTTGCCGTGCTGAATCATCGGCTGGAAACCACCCCGGATGAAGGGCGGCGGCAAGCATGGCGCGACGAAAACCCGGCATTCACCCGCCAAAGCAAGCTGTATTTGCGTCGCCGTACCGTGCGCCATTTGCGCAACTTGGGTAAATTCGCCCCCAACGATTATCTGCGGCTAGCGCGGGAAATATTAGTGCTGGCGGATGATGCCTCGCCAATGGCACAACATACCCCGAAAAAGCACCTGCTGTACTTCCCCGAACTGGTGGCGCTGAATTTCATCCTGCACCGTCACAGCCAACGCTACGGACAAAACTACATAGGCACCTGGTTTTTGCAGGAAAACCGCCAGAACGAAGCCAACCAGCCGGAAGCTTTCCCAACCTTGTGGGCGTATGCGGGGCAGGATTTGCTCTACATCTTGCGTCATTGCAAGGCAGCGATGGTGAATGATTTCGCCTACCGCCGCCTCCAGCCACAAACGGCGTTTTTGCAGGAACAAACCCAAGCCACTTGGCTGGAACTGGTGGTGCGCCCCTATGAAAATACTGCGACGCTAGCGCTGGAACACTTGCGTGACGCTTTGCAGCAGACCGAGGTGGTCTACACGCTGCTGAATGCCCAGTTTGCCAGCATCCGCCATCACGCGTTGGCAAACCTGACGCCAGAACACTTCGCAGAAAGCCCTGATTTATTGCTGAACCTGTTGCTCTCGCCCCATGCTGATGTGCAACTGTTCGCGAAAAATTATGTGTACGCCATGCCCGGCAATCATGTGTTGCTGCCGCTGTTACTGGCACGCCCAGAACCTGAATTGCAAGCCCTGGGTATCGCCCTGATCAGCAAGCTCAGTGATGCCGAGAAACAGCAATACCGGGTACTGCTGTTCAATGCACTCACATCTGACAATGCTGAATTGCGCCGTGGAGCGCGGACGGTGGCGCTGTCCATCAACGATGCCGCCTTCCAGAAAGACATTTTCGCACACATTTTGCCGCTGCTATTCAAGGCTGAACCTGTGGATGGTTACAGCGATGACATGCTGGCGCTGGTGCAAGCGGTTGCAGCGATCCACGCCGAGATTGACCAAAATCTGTTATGGCGCTTGCTGACCGCGAAAAGCAAGTTGGCGGAACGTGCCGGGGCGTTGATTTTGCCTGCACACCCTGCCAGTGCGTTTTCGGTCAAGCAGTTGGCGATGTTGAGCAAAATCCCGACCTTGCAAGTGCGCGAGTGGGCAATCACAGCTTTACAGGCTGATCCGGCACGGGTTGCCGCACAGTTCGCAGAAGCGGTGCGGATTCTAGATAACCGCTGGGAGGATACCCGCGCCCAAGCCATCCAGTTCTTCAGCGGCTTTGCAGACGATTTCTGGACGAGTGAACGGGTCGTGGCGGTGTGTGATCAGGTCTATCACGACGTGCAACAATTCGGGCGCGAACTAGTGTTACGTGGCTTCCAGCAAGGTGAGGGGGAAACCTACTTGCTGCAATTGAGCCAGCACCCCGCCAATAACGTGCAGTTGTTTGTGTCGAACTTTTTGCAGGCATACGCCGCCAATAAGCCGGACACGATCCTCAAGCTGCAAGGCTATTTCAATACCGTGCTGTCGCAGGTGAATCGCGGGCGTTTGGTAAAAGACCGGGTGATTGCCTTCCTGTTTACCGAATCCGGCAAGGATGAGCAAGTAGCGCGGATGGTAGCGGCCTTGTTCAGCGACCAATCGCTGAGCCGGGTGATTGCCGACAAGTCGCGTTACATCAAAACCTTGTTTGAATTGCAAAACCGCTACGGCATCCAGCAAACCCCGGTACAGATAATCGCACCAGCGGTGAGGGCTTACTGATGGAATTTTCCAGAAAATACCACGGTCATTCGCAAGTCGCCAATAACGGCCGTGAAACCAACATGTCATTCGTGCCGGATGCGTTGCGCAACCCGACATTTTTTGCCGCTGACCTTGGGCAACACATCCCGTTCCGCGAGGCGATGTCCGCGCTGCATCAGGTCGTGGTGTCGGATATGGCTTTCCAGCCCAAGGATAAATCCGATTACAAGGCATGGCTCAAAGAGCAGGAAGACGTGTTTCTGGCGCAAGCCATGGCGCAACAGAGCAAGGTCAAAGCGCAACTGGATGAGTTACGCCAGCAAATGCGCGAAGTGCAACACGCCGAAAGTGCCGCGTTATCACCGTTCTACAATGCCCGTTCCAAGTATTTCCAGTATTTGTACAAAAATGACAGGGATGCGTGGTTTGTACTCGACCCGGTGATTACGGTACACCCCGACAGCCTATTTTTTGAATGCTTCTCGCAGGATGAGTCGAGTTACGGCAAATTAAGCTGCCGTTACGAGGTGTTCGATAAGGTGCGTGAACACGCTTATGGCACGACCAATATCGACTATTCGCACGAGTTGTATCAGGAATTCCAGAAAATCCGCGATTACAAACGCACCCAGTTTGTGATCGACCCGTCCGGCTTTGAGGTGCAGACCGCGTTGAGCGACGACTTCAAGGAAGAAAAGATTGACCTGCCCGACAGTTGGGTGCGCGGTTTCCTGCAAGTCAGCTCGGCGATGAGTTTGCCGTTTACCGAATTCACGCTGCACCCGATGGATATGTACAATATCCTGCTGTTTTTAAAGCGCCACAAGGAAAAGAGCGGGCCGCGTTCCTTGCGTTTCTGCCTGACGCCTGACCAACCGATTCAGGTGAAGTTTGACCCGTGGGGCGAAACCCTGACCTGTCCGCGCAGTCTTTACAGCGGCAATACCGCGCAGGAAATCCGTATTTGGGGGCGGCGACGCTTGTTCATTTTGGAACGCTTGTTGCCGATCGTGAAACATTTCCGCGTGAGTTTGATGGGTTCCGGCCTGCCGAGCTTTTGGGTGGCGGAAATGGAACACATGACCTTCACGCTGGGTTTGTCGGGCTGGAGCGCCAATGACTTTTCACGCATGGGCAATTTCGACCTGATGGCGCCACGCGGCGAAGTCGATAGCGTCACGGCGGAACGCGTCTTTGCAGCTTTGCAAACCACTTGGCAGGAAAGTGCTACTTCACTGGCGTTGCGCTTGGGGCTGGATCTACTGACCGTCAAATCAGCCTTGGGGATTTATTCGCAATACGGGCGAGTGTTGTATGACATGGATAGCGATGTGTACCGCATCCGTGAACTCAGCAAAGACCCGCTGCCGATGGATAAGCTGCGTTTCAGCAATGAGCGCGAAGCCAAAGCAGACAATTTCCGGCTAGCCAATTTGGTGACGGTACTGGCGCGGGAAGCGCAGCAGAATGACCGGGTATTGATACGCGGGGAAGTGCTGGATAATGCACAAACCTACCAGCCTGAAATCACTCTGGATGCGGATATGCGGCTGGTGGCGGCAAGCTGCCATTGCCACTTTTACATCCAGAACAAGCTGAACCAAGGGCCTTGTGAACACATGCTGGCGTTACGGTTGGCGGGGAGCTGAAGCCACGCGCTGGCGTAACGCTTCCAACTGTTGCAACGTGGCGTAACCGTCAGCCGGGAAACCGGCTTCGATTTGCCAGCGCCGCAAAGCCGAACGGGTATTTGGCCCCAGCTTGCCATCTACCCCGTCAGTGCTAAAACCAGCAGTAGTGAGCAAGGCCTGTAATTCGGATTTTTGATCATGGCTCAACGAGGTATCTTCCGTCGGCCAAGCTGCCATTATCGGAGACTTGCCTTGGATGCGATCCCCTAAATAGCCCACAGCCAACGCATAATTTTGAGCATTGTTATATTTGAGAATCGCCTGAAAATTATGCAAAGCTAAAAACGCTGGGCCACGATAACCGGCAGGTAGTAATACAAAACCTTCACCCGTACCATCCAGTACTTGCCCTTGTGCTGTGGTCAGGCCACCGGTCATGCCCCAAGTATTCATCGATAACCAGTAATCTGGGTCAGCTTTTGACCAATCGAAATTCGTAGGCAAACGTACTTCAAAACCCCATGGTTGGTCACGTCCCCAGCCAGAACTTGCCAAATAATTGGCGGTAGAAGCCAGTGCATCCGGGATGCTGTTCACCAAATCACGATGCCCGTCGCCATCAAAATCGACAGCATAGGCTTCAAATGTTGTTGGTATAAATTGGGTATGTCCAATAGCTCCTGCCCAAGAACCTTGCATGGAAACAGGTGGCATATCGCCTTGTTGCAAAATACGCAAAGCGGCTACCAGTTGTTTTTGCCAGAAATCACGACGGTCGACAGCTCCGGCATACGCCAGCGTCGCCAAGGAACGCACAATGCTATAACGCCCAGTATGGTTACCGAAATTGCTTTCCAGCCCCCATATTGCCAATAAATATTCAGGCTGCACGCCGTATTGGGCATGAATGCGCTGTAACAAAGGAGCATAATCGTGTAACAGAGCCTGTCCGGTAGCAATACGTTCGGGTGACGCTGCCGTTTCCAGATATTCCCATACTGTTTTGGTAAATTCAGGCTGGTGTGCCTCTAAACGCAGCACCTTACTGTCAGGCAACAAACCACGTAAAGCTCTATCCACGGTTTCAGCGTGAATGCCTTCCGACACTGCCACCTCTCGAAATTGCTGCTTCCATGTCTCAAAGGCACTATCAACCACGCTGCTATACCCAAATAACACCGCCGTGAGCAACAAGACTATCGGCAACCAATGTAACCATCTCCGGTTCATTCAGCCGTTCCACACACTCTAAAAATCATCGATATATAATAGCAGAGTTGCACAAAAACACCTGACGAAAGCAAAATTTTAGTCTTTTTTCTTGCCCGCAGGACGGGCAAACGGGCTGACATTACCCGCCACACCACCGGCCTCCAAAGAATGGATTTTGCTGACACCGGGGTGTTCCACTTCATCGATGCGAATCACGGAATGAATCGGGATAAAACTGCGCTTCACCGCCTCAAACTCGGTCTTGAGGCGCTCTTCAGCGGGGTCAATCACCAGCGTACTTTGGGTACCAAAGACGATTTCTTCGACCACCACAAAACCGTACAGGTCTGATTCATAGACCTGACGGGCAAAGATTTCGTAGATCTTATCCTGATTTACGAAAGAGATGCGGTAGATGCTGCGGTCGCTGCTCAACTGATTTGCCTCAAGGGGAATGATTGGAAAAATGGGCTAGTTGTAGCAGAAAACCGGCTGGAAGTCACTTCCCCGCCAAGATTCGCGTATCGATGATCTTTTTCCATTGCGCGGGGCCGGTGTTATGCACCGATTCACCGTTGCTGTCGACCGCGACCGTGACGGGCATATCCTTGACCTCGAACTCGTAGATCGCTTCCATGCCCAGTTCCGGGAAAGCCAGCACTTTCGCGCCAACAATCGCTTTGGACACCAGATAGGCCGCGCCGCCAACTGCCATGAGATAGACTGCGCCAAATTCTTTGATGGCCTCAATCGCAATCGGACCGCGTTCGGATTTGCCGATCATGCCCAGCAAGCCGGTTTGATCCAGAATCTGGCGAGTGAACTTGTCCATACGGGTGGAAGTAGTGGGGCCTGCGGGGCCGACGACTTCTTCACGTACCGGGTCGACGGGGCCAACGTAGTAAATGAAGCGGCCTTTGAGGTCTACCGGCAATTGCTCGCCCTTGTTGAGCATGTCGATCATGCGCTTGTGCGCAGCATCGCGCCCGGTGAGCATTTTGCCAGAAAGCAGCACGGTTTCGCCGGGTTTCAGCTTGCGCACGTCTTCAGGGGTGATGGTGTCGAGGTTGACGCGGGTGGCTTGATCACCGCCAGCCAGCGAGATTTGCGGCCAAGTAGCGAGGTCAGGTGGGGTTTGCAGCGCAGGGCCAGAACCATCCAGTACGAAATGGGTGTGGCGGGTCGCGGCACAGTTGGGGATCATGCACACTGGCAAGGAGGCCGCGTGGGTGGGGTAATCCTTGATTTTGACATCCAGCACGGTGGTGAGGCCGCCCAGACCTTGTGCGCCAATGCCGAGCTGGTTGACCTTTTCGTAGAGTTCCAGACGCAACTCTTCAACACGGTTTTGTGGACCACGAGCGATGAGATCCTGAATGTCGATGGGTTCCATCAGCACTTCTTTCGCCAATACTGCCGCTTTTTCAGCCGTACCACCGATGCCGATGCCGAGCATTCCCGGTGGACACCAGCCCGCCCCCATCGTTGGCACGGTTTTCAGCACCCAATCGACAATGCTATCAGAGGGGTTGAGCATGACCATTTTGGATTTGTTTTCGGAACCGCCGCCTTTGGCTGCCACGTCAAACGATACTTTGTCGCCGGGGACGATCTCGTAATGGATTACCGCTGGGGTGTTGTCTTTGGTGTTTTTCCGCGCTCCGGCTGGGTCAGCGAGGATGGAGGCACGCAGCACGTTATCCGGGTTCATGTAAGCACGACGCACGCCTTCGTTGATCATGTCGGAGAGGCTCAGGTCGCCTTCCCACTGCACGTTCATACCGACCTTGACGAAGACGGTGACAATGCCGGTGTCTTGACAGATCGGACGGTGGCCTTCGGCACACATGCGCGAGTTGACGAGGATTTGCGCGATGGAATCTTTCGCAGCGGGGGATTCTTCCCGTTCCCACGCCTTGTGCATGGCTTCGATGAAGTCAGCCGGATGGTAATAGGATATGAATTGCAACGCATCCGCCACGCTGGCGATGACGTCGTTCTGTTTGATGATAGTCATGGACTCTACTCTCCCTTGGTGGTTATCGACTGCGTGCAGAGTATATTATTGTTGTGGCGCACAATCGTATGCGAAATCGAGGAGGGAATCCATTAATACCATCAGGAATCTTGGTGCTATACACACACTACGCTATTCTAAACACCTAGATGATTTTGGGAGAGCTTACGATGAAATCTACATGGCCCATTCTACTCCTGTGTTGCTCTGTTGGTGCTTACGCCGCAGACCCTGTTGGCTCTCCTAGCCAACTTGAAGCCGGACTAGTCAACCCCGGCGCTATCGATAAGCCTGCGTGGTTTAAAGAATCCTTCCTTGACCTACGTGATGACATCAAAGAAGCCACCGCTGCCAACAAGCGCATCGTGCTGTATTTCTACCAAGATGGCTGCCCGTATTGCGCCAAGCTGATCCAAGATAATTTCGGCAAACAAAGCATCACCGACAAAACCCAACAGAACTTCGATGTCATCGCCATGAATATGTGGGGCGACCGTACCGTCACCGATGTAGCAGGCAAGGAAACCACTGAAAAAACCTTCGCGGCTGACCTAAAAGTGCAATACACCCCCACCATGCTGTTCCTCGACGAAACTGGCAAAGTGGTGCTGCGCGTCAATGGCTATTACGCCCCCGACAAGTTTGAATTGGCACTGGACTTTGTCGCCGGGAAACACGACAAGGAAGGCAGCTTCAAAGACTACTACACCAAACTTAAAGCAGATGGAAAAGCCATTGCAACCACCGCTGCCCCAACTTACACCCTGCCCGGTGCATTGCCACAACCGCTACGCCTGCAAGATGCCCGTAAGGATAGCAAGCGCCCCCTCATGGTCGTATTCGCGCAACAAGACTGCGAAACCTGTGACGAGCTCTACAACGACATTTTCAAACGCAAAGAGCTGGCGTATTCCCTCAGCAATCTCGATCTCGCGCAAGCTGACCCGGACGACACCACCATCATCCAAACCCCGGATGGCAAGGAAATGAAGCTATCCGACTGGGCAAAATCACTGGAAATCAAATACAGCCCCAGCCTGCTGTTCTTTGATGCCAACGGCAAAGAAGTCTTCCGCACTGAAGCTTATTTCAAAGCCTTCCACACTCACGGCGCAATCGACTACGTTGTCTCCGGCGCGTATCAATGGATGCCCGAATTCCAGCGTTATCTGCAACACCGGCGGGAAGCCTTGGCAGAACACGGCTTCCCCGCCAACCTAATGGAGTAGGGGCGTATTGAATACGCCCTCTTCTCCCTCAACCCTTACTGCAACGCCTTGCTCAAATGCCCCGCAAATGTCTCCGCTGGCATAAACCCAACCTGACGGAACTGGCGCAATTCATCGCCATCCTTATTGAAAAACAGGATGGCAGGTGGCCCCACAATCTGGAACTCTTTCAACAACGCCTTGGTTTCAGCCGTGGTCTTAGTCACATCCGCTTTCACCAAAATTGCATTGCGTAACAACGCCTGTACCGCAGGGTCACTGAAGGTGTATTTTTCCATTTCCTTGCAGGTCACGCACCAGTCAGCATAAAAATCCACCATCACTGGCTGACCTTTGCCATCCTTGACCGCTTGCTGCAATTCAGCCAATGTTTTCACGGTATTGAACTGTAGATTAGCAGTCGCACCACCCTCTGTATTGGCAACCCCACCCTGCCCCAAACTCAAGCCTTTCAAGGGCTGCCACAAACCACCGCTGCCGGTAGCACTGCCTACCATCAACAAACTACCGTACAACAGCAGCAAGATACCCAAACCTTTCCAAAACTTGCGCCAGCCACTGGTATTTTCGGGTAAATGAGTCAAAGCCCCTAGGAAAATGGCAGACATCACAAACAGTGCCGCCCACAGCAACAAGGCGACGGATTCGGGCAAAATACGCTCCAACATCCAGATGGCGACAGCCAACATCATCACGCCAAAAACGGCTTTGATCGCATCCATCCACATGCCTGCACGCGGCAACCATTGACCGGCGGATGTACCCACCAACAACAACGGAATACCCATGCCAATACTCAACGCAAACAAAGCCATACCGCCGAGTACTGCATCACCCGTTTGCCCAATATAAATCAATGCTCCTGCCAGCGGTGCTGCCACACAAGGGCCAACAATGAGTGCCGATAACGCCCCCATGATAGCAACGCCAATCAAGCTACCGCCTTCTTGTTTATTGCTAAGGTTGTTCAAACGACTCTGAATACTCGATGGCATTTGCAATTCATAGAATCCAAACATAGACAAAGCCAACAGCACAAAAATCGCACTAAACGTACCCAATACCCACGGATTCTGGAACATGGCTTGCAGGTTTTCGCCGAACAATCCTGCCAGCACACCAGCAACGGTGTAGGTCAACGCCATCGCCAGTACATAAACCAGCGAAAGAATAAAGGCTTTACGCCCAGTCATATCCTTCTGCCCGACAATAATACCCGAGAGGATAGGAATCATGGGGAACACACAAGGGGTAAACGCCAGCAATAAACCAAAGCCCAAAAAGCCCAGTAGCGTCAACACTACATTACCACCGGCAAGGCTTGCAGCAATCTCATCCTGTTCTGATAAAGCGAGAGTAGCATCGTTAGGAACAGCAGAAGCGACGGCCTCCGGCATATTGGTTTCAGCCCACGTCACACTGGGTTGTTGTCCGGCAGAGGGAGCAGGCAAACTGACTTTGAAAGCTTTAAGTTCAGGTGGGTAGCACAATACGCCTTCTGCACAACCCTGCCAGCCCAGCTCTAGCACGAAACTACCGGCTTTACCTGCACTGGTGCGCTGTACCGGTAGACGTATGTCAGCAACATTATGAACGGCCTCGATTTTGCCGAAGAACTCATCCTGCTTCACTTCAGCATCTGGCAATTGCGGTTCACCGACCGTAATACCCTGCGGCTCAAATACCTTCACAAAGAATTTGTTTTTATAGAGGTAATGATCAGGGGCTATCACCCATTGCAGACGTAAAGTATCACCTTCCAACGTGGGTTTCCCCAGCGCAAAGGCTTGTTCAGATGGCAAGCTCTCATCACCAAAATCAAACGCAGCCGTATCGGCAACGCCTAACCGCCCACCGAATACCGCCAACAAGCAGCAGAACACCAACACACCATAACTCAGGTAACGGAACAATACCTGTTGCATACCCATACCTACCTCTCCTACGAACGGCCAATCATCATAATAGTTACGTTAGTGTATGGTAATTGGATGCAAATTGTCAGAACACTGAAAAAAGCGCGGAAGCTACCCTCAAAGGCGTGCTCTGTGATGTAATAGGAATCCGAATGACCGACTAAGCCCTATTCTCCATGCTTGAAGTAATCCTGCGTATTTTCAGCATTATCTTTCCAGTGTTTGCCTGTTCTGCGCTGGGTGCTGCGTATGGTTATTACCGCCGCCCCGATATGGCAGTAGTGAACCGTATTAACATGGAATTCTTCGCGCCCTTTCTGGTGTTCTGGGCATTGATGGACAAGCCTTTCGATTTTTTGGCCTTCCGTGATCTGGCGATTGGCGGGGTGGCTGTGGTGCTGGGTTCCGGGCTATTGCTGTTGCCGTTGGCCTGGTTATTACGCATCAACCTGAAAACCTTTTTACCGCCGATGATGTTCAATAACTCCGGCAATATGGGCATTCCGTTGGTACTGTTTGCATTTGGGGAACAAGCCTTGCAAGCAGCCATCGTATTGTTCATTATCGAAATGGTGCTGCATTTCACCGTTGGCTTTTACATCCTCAACCACCGCACTAACCCGCTGCAATTGTTGAAAATGCCAATGATTCAGGCCACTATTCTGGGATTGTTATGCAGCAGTTTACACATTACTTTGCCGGATGCGCTGGCGAATACCGTCAAGTTGCTGGGGCAAGTGTCCGTGCCTTTACTGCTGTTTTCGCTGGGTGTACGCTTGCTGGATGTCAATTTTCGTGACTGGAAGCTGGGCACACTGGGTGCGATTGCTGGGCCTGCGGCAGGGGTGGCGAGCGTCTTCCTGATCATGCCATTGCTAGATTTAAACACGACCCAATACGCGCAATTACTGATCTTCGCAGCATTACCACCTGCCGTGCTGAATGTATTGGTAGCAGAACAATACCAACAAGAACCTGACCGCGTGGCATCCATTGTATTACTGGGCAACCTCGCCAGTTTAATCATCATGCCGACGGTGTTGTGGTTCGCCTTACCCCATTAATGGTTTGGCAATTTTTCCTACTTGAATACGACCTAAATTCACAATAGCATGTAATCGTAAATAAGCGCCCGCTAGCGCCTATACTAAGGAGGATTTCGACGTGTTACGTAGTGTTTTATTAACGGGACTTATGTCCTTGACCCTATCCAGCCCCACTGTTATGGCAGAAGATGCGCCAATAACAGCGCCTAACGCATCATTAGCCGATAAACCAGCCGATGCAACAACTAAAGCAGCTGATACAACGGCAGACCCTGCCAAGGTTGAAATCCGCGACTCTGCGCAATTCTTCGACGAAACCTTCAATGATATGCAGGATGAACTCGAAACCGCCAAAGCCGATGGCAAAAAAGGCGTGCTGATGATGTTCGAGATGGATGAGTGCCCTTTCTGCCAACGCATGAAGAACACTGTCCTCAACCGTAGCGACATTCAGGACTACTACAAGGAAAACTTCCGCATCGTCACCGTCGATATTGAAGGCGATGTAGAACTGACCGATTTCCAAGGTAAAACAACCACACAGAAAGACTTTGCCCTGAAAGACTTCCGGGTACGCGCAACGCCGGTCTTCCAGTTCATCGGGCTGGATGGTGAGCCGGTGAAAAACGGGCGTCTGACCGGTGCAACCAAAGACTCCGCCGAATTCATGCTGTTTGGCAAATACGTTGCTGACAAAAAGAATGAGGAAACCCCGTTCTCCAAATTCAAGCGCGAGCCAACAGGTGATGCGACCACGGGTGACACAGCGAAAGCCGATGATGCGAAGAGTTAAGCTAGCGCTTGCCGCGTTCTTACTCACACCCTTCGCCTACGCTGCGGACGTTCCAGACCCTATCAGTCTGGAACAGGCACTCAATTACGCCGAAGGCCACCCACGTAGCCAGCTTGCGCCCGACATTGCGCAACGTTATCCAGAGCCATTACCGCTGTATCTGGATTGCCATAGCCTGGCTTACAACAACAATACCAGCCCCGACAATCAGCGTGACCGTTCCGTAAGCCCACTGATTTCACCGCTTGAAAAACAGCGGCTGGACATCATGGAACGTTTTTTCGATGTATTGCTGGCGGACTCCAGCGCCGTGCGTGACAGCGAAAACATGGCGGTGTATTACATCCCCCTTGACCGCACCCGTACCCGTATGGAGCTGAAAGAGTTCTCCGAGCTGGATGTGGCAAAGCTGGATGCCGAATACCAAATAGTGCGCCAGCAAAGTGCTGCCAGTACGGCATCGCAACGCCTGACCCGTTCGCTGTTGGCGCAAGCCATCAACAACCCGCAAACACTGCCTCGTGACCTCAATCCACTCAACCTCGATACTTTTCCAGCCACGATGCCAGCGTTGGATGAACTGGTCGAAACCAGCTTGAAAAACAACAAATGGCTCAAGGAAAGGCGTGATGATGCCAGTGCTGATGAACGCGCGGTTATTGACATGACCTTACGCCAGCAACTCATCGAATTGCTGCTGCGGCTGGATATTTTCAAGGTTGCCGAAGCACGTTCCCAGTCTGAAATTTCATGGCGCGACTACTATCTGGAACTGAGCCGTACCCTGTACGAACAGGAGGTTAAATCTGATTTGGGTGATGCCATGACTCAGCAAAGCAAAGCCCGCTTGCAACAACAACAAATCCAGTTTTGCCGCGCCCTAACGTTTGCCCAACTCAATGCCCTGCAAGGCAACCCCCTGTGGCCATTGCCGCAACCCGAAAAGAAAGAGGAAAAGCCCGAATGAGACCAGTTCCAGCAAGCATCCGGCTCCTTTTACCTGCGTTATTGCTGTGCAGCCTGCCCGCCCACGCTCTGGAACTCAAAGGGCGTTTAGAGTGGGTGCACAAGGTTGAGATGCGCATTGTCGAAAATGGCGTGGTAGAGCAAGTCAACATCACCGCAGGGCAACACGTCAACAAGGACGAGCTGCTGTTACGCATGGATCAGCGCAAGCAAAAAGCCAGCCTGCTCGAAGCCCGCGCCCGCGTTGCCCGCGCCAAACTCAGCATGGAAGATGCCGAACGTGAACAAGCCCGTACCCAGGAATTGTTTGACCGTGGCCTGATTGCCGAAGAAGAACTCAAGGATGGCGAACTCAAACAGGCTGTTGCCACCACCGAACTGGAATCCGCCAAAGCTGCTGAAGAAGCCGCGCAAGTCGCCTTGGGCTTCACCGAACTCAAAGCGCCATTTTCTGGCGTTATTGCTGCCAATACCGCCTGGCAAGGTGCGGTCATTTTCGCCGCCAAGCAGGATCAGCCGCTGATCAGCCTCGCGCCGGATGACCAAATGCTGGCACGGGTACTGGTGACGGCGGATGTATTGCGGCGTTACCCGGTGGGCACTGCCGCGCAAATACTCATGAATGGTGGCTCCCGCAATGGCAAGGTTTACAGCCAAGGCGTGGAAGCGGTCAGGATTGAGCCGGAAGGCGCGATTTACGAACTCGATATTATCTTCAAGCGCAATGCCAAGGAATTATTGAGGCCGTCGGAAGCGGTGAAGGTGATGTTGCCTTAATCAGGCAGCCAGCCCCAATTTGAAGTGGGTTTCTATTTCGTCCCAAGGGACGAACACCAGCCCGTTTTTGTCTTTTTGTACCAGCCCCAATTCATGCAGAGTTTGAATGTCGGTGTGCACATTCTTATAATCGCGCCCTAACAGTTGTGCCAATTGGTTGATGTTTTGCTCGCCGCGCCGCTTTAATACATCCAACAATTCCCAGCGTTTGGGGGTGAATGCCCGCATAAATCCAGCCATGCTTTCAAAGCTCAAACGGTTGACGGGGCTGGCGGGTTTGCCGCTTTTCCAGACTTCCATGAAATCTTGTAGCGCGTCCTCTGCTGTGCCGATGTAGACCAATAGTGTTTTATCGTTCATGTTTTGCTCTCTGTACATCGTCTAAAAAATCCCTAACCAATGTATCCAAACCGCTGAATGCATAGGGGCGCTTCTCCCAGTGAAGGTACTTGTTACAAGCATGAAATACAACTGTCTCTGCTTGTGTTGAAATTTTAACTTTTTCTACAATACCAATAAGTTGGGTTACGCTTATCACTTTGTTCAATTTGCAGGTTGGCCTTATGTAAACTCTCAACTTGCTGCCCAACATCCCGATCAAATGGAAAATCTGAACGTACATACCGTTGAATAGCCCAGTAACCAACCCCCTGATCCAAGCGTACAACCCATTTGCTATCAGCCCAAATTAATTCCAGCTCACGCGCATGGGGTAACTCTTTATGCTCATGCAACAGCCATCTGGAATTTGGAAAACCAGACTTGAACCAATGCTCGGCAACTTGACGACGATCTTCTTCATCCTGCCAATCATGGTAAAACAGACGTTGATAACTATTCCCATAGTTACCTAACTTGGATGTCAAAATCCCAACCTTTGTAGTTCCCGCAAGCCCGCCCGTATAATTTGCCAGACCTCTAAGCAAGCTATGTAGTAGAAGCAGTGTCAACGGGGAACGCAAATATCGGTCAGAGTAACGCACTTCAATAAGCGTAGAAGGCGTATCCAAACGTTTTGCAAGATCAGGAACAGTTTCACAAATCCAATTCCATACCCGTTTACCAAATGTCAGGGATGCACCGTCAAACTGGTTAGTAATAGTGAGTTCGGTAACACCGGGGGGAACTCGACGAAGCTCATTAAGTTCAATCCTTTTCCAGCTTTTAAGTAAGGGTGGTAACGATTCATTAGTAGCCATCCTCACGAACTGAATATTTGACTCACCCGCAACACCCCATTCTGGATTAGGGGCAAGTGCATTCGTATTACTTGCCGCCCAACGAACACTGTCTTTCTCTCCGCCCATTTCCATAATGACAGGTGTGGCTATCGGCAGGGTGGATATACTTTCATAAAGCTCCGCCCCAACAGATGCAACCAAAGCACTTAACTCGTCTTTTTGACTATCAGCAAGCTGTGCAAGGGATTGTGAAGACGAAATAAATCTTATAATAGCTCCAGCATCTCTCAAACGGGCTAGATTGTGACGCAACCGCCAAACCAGCGGCTCCCATATTCCAGCATCACCACCAAAATAAAATCGTATTTCGTTAAGTGAGTGTTTTTGCCATTCACGGTTAAGTGCCAGTGCTAAAGGTTCTAATTCAAACTTGGTGTTTTCCCCAAAAATCTTCAAATTTTCTGGTAAATGCAGTGAGTTCAACAAACCGGCATTCAAAAATTCAAGAACTTTATGTCTATTAAGATCATCCACATGATGTTGGGTATCGTAAGTCAGTAAACAGGCTTGGCAAGCAGTATCACACTCACTGGGGCAGATCAACACATCTTCCCACACCCTGTGAAACAGAGTATTTAACATTGAAACAGCTTGGCTAACATAGCCAGCTCCACCCGTAGCGGTATCATAAAGGTAAATCGAATACGTTGATTGCTCTTCAATATTTCTAGTTGAAGCGGAAAAAGCACCAATTTCTGCCTCTTCAATACCCAGCTCCAGACATAAAGCACGTCGTAATGCGACTGCCAACGTATAAGCAACCGTTTTATCAATACCTTTGCCCTGAATGCCATTGAGTTGTAATTCAAATATTTCTGTTTGGGTTAAAATACCTAATATTAGATTGTCTTTAATAGCCCAATCATTGTTATTACCCGGACATGCTATTTCCAGATCATCATTCTTCCCACCACGTAGCCGCTTATGATCTTGGGGTTTTGTAAAACTTTGTGCACGTTCAGGTTCGGCATCCCCGATAGTCATGGAGTCTGCCCAACCACACACAAGACAAAGGGAGTAACCTTTGCCATTCAAACCATCGGAGTGATGAAATAAGTGCCCCCGTATACTTGCCCGATAACGCCCAAATTGGGGAGTTGGCAAAGCCATCCAGTCTGAACCACCTAGAGAAATTAAAGGATCACGCACTGGAATATATTGAGGAGTGGTAACATTGTTATGCAGTTTATGGCGTATGCTCACAGCAAACCCAGCAGGCTGAATAAACTGAAACGTTTTTAGTTTCTCGCTATCTACTTCAGCACAGCATGGGCAACGCTCAGGTCTAACTTGACGAATTCCGTTGTTTCCACATGCACGACACTGCCAAACCCACTTCAATGATTGAATTTCAGGGGCAGCTTCCGCTTCCGCTGGGACTTGCCAGTTCAGTGTCAAACCTTGACTTCGATAGACACGCCCATCCAACACGGTATCTGTACCGGGCGCATAATCACGGATAGCCACTGCCAAATTACGGCTAGGATAGCCTGCTCGCTTTGAACGGTTGTCTTCCCGTTCGCTAGCTTTTGTATTCGATTTACGTGACAACTCTTCTGCTGTCGTCGTGATTAAAGAAACAACATCCGTTGGAAAACCATATCCCGGCAGAAAACCAAGTGTTGCCAATACCCCTAATAAATATTCTCCGCGCAATCTTTTCAATTGCAAATCAATGGACTTTTCTGGCTTACTATCGCCTTCTTTTGTTTTAACCGTTTCACGTTGAGAAATCAAAGCCGTTAAATCTGTCAGCCAATGCTGGGCGACTATTTGTATAGCTTCGCTAGTTTTTTCAAGTAGATAAGATACTTGACGGCCATCCAGCACAGAACGCCGTATCAGACAAGACACTCCCCGCATCAAACTATCTTGCTGTTGCGCATCGCGCCCACACCAGTCTTTAAATCTCTCATAAGCTGGTGATGCACCTTCTATTTCGCTCTCAAAAAACCAACCAGTCGTTAATTTATTCAATCCATCGTTGGTACGTTCAGATAGAAATGCCGACAATACCAGCGAATTGATATGCCGCTGCACTATTGGCGCACTCTCCAATGCTACTTTCGGTATGGATAGTCGCGTTTCAAAAGGCCACAACGGATTTTTGAAAACAGCCTCACCGTGAGGTGTAGCCTTGCAGAGTGTAAAACTGACGGCTGCTGTTTCACCACGACGACCAGCACGTCCAGCCCGTTGCAGGAAATTCGCAGGATGTGGGGGTACATTATTCATCGCAATGGCACTCAAACCACCAATATCCACCCCCATTTCCATCGTGGTAGAGCAGCTCAATAGGTTGATTTCACCTTCTTTAAATTTTGTTTCCCTTTGGGTTAGATCATGCCCAGAAATTTGTGCTGAATGTTCGGCTGCCCGCCAGTAGCGGCTAAAACGAGCAATGCGGTCACTAATATTGATCCAAGCCGCCATGTCACGTAGTTGCTTAATGCCGAGATCATTCTCCAACCAATCTTCGGCGGCTTCAGCATCTGCTTCCAACCAGAATGGGTAAGGTATGCTGGGCATTGTCACTTTTTGGCATAGTACTAGGTCATCAGAAATATTGGCTGATAAGTAAGGCGTAATTCCACGAAATGTGACAGGCAACAAACGACGTGTCAGGGGACAAAACCAAGCTTCATGGACTTCTACTACTTGTGCCTGCTTTTCCAAATCCAGTTTAAAACCATCCTCAGTTGGGGACAGCAAGGGCTGTATTCCCCGCCAAATTTCATGCAATATTTCATCCAGTTGGGCAAGATGCTCTTTATTATCCAAATCCAACCGGAAAGCATAACCTAGCAATTTACCCAACCTGTTGTTTTTTATATGCGGATTAAACGCAGATGGCCATGCTCTTTGAATTTTTTTTGTTTTCTCTTTTTTTGGTTGAAGCAAGGCACTTGTATAACCCGGATACCCGAACCAACGAATTAATTCTGGTGTAACCGTAAGCGCCTTATTTCCACGCACCACCAAGTCAATCGCGATATGTAGTAATTTTTTCCATTCATCCAATGACACGTTCTTCTGCCGCATCACAACAGGAAGTTTAGCCTTCTCTAATTCTGGATAACATAATTGAGCCATCCCTAAGTTTTCTAATGAGAATTGTCGCCGTGGTCGTTGGAAAAACTCACGCAGGAGGCATAACTCAATGAGTTTTACATCACTCAACTCACCATACGTTTCTCTTTTTAATCTTGGCATCAGCCATCTGTTAAAATCATCTTCTTGACGTAGTTTCCCCCCTATTTCTGACCATGAAAAATGTGTTAAGGTTGGTGACGTAAGCTTTTTTAACGCTTGACGAGTTTGCTCCAAGACAGGCACGAGTGCAGAACTGGTTTTGGCTGCTGTTTCCAGTGCTTTAATCTGTCCCTCAATCTTTGCCATCTCAGTCAGATTGGGTTTAGATGAATTTGCAGCAAGGTGATGATAAATAAGGCTTCTGACATAATCCCGCTCACTATCCTGCTGCAATTTTGCCGCAAATCGCGCTGTTCCTTGACGACTATCCGTAAAAGTAATTAGTCGCCGACCGCCGAATGGTCTTGAGTCATCTCCCTTCATTGGTGCTAATGGTTCAAGCAATGCTGGAATTGCTGTACTCAGCAGAAAAGGCGCACCAACCCGAATAGGGCGGAATAAAGAATTGGGTTTTTTAGGATTCTCCTTCGTCGTACAAACAGGGCATTTACATTCACTGTCGATGCTCAATAAATGAATAGGATTACCTATTTTTCCTAGTGCATCCAGATGACCATCCTGTGATAATCCCCAATTTTTCTGAGTGGCCAATTTATGGCTAGTAACTAGGCTGCGTCGTTGGTCTGGCTGGTCTGGCAGTGTCTCTAGTTCAGCATTTTCAGTTTCGTCTTCATCCAACGGCTCTAATTCCTGCTGGAATTCATCCTCAGTCAAATCACTTCTACGTGGACGTAGCCACTCCTTCCCATCCTTATACTCTTCTGCGGCTGATAAATACTCTGAACCGCAGTCACCACACTGCACCAATTCAAAAACAGGACTTTTACAATGCGAACAAGATTCGCGCCTTTCTAGAAAAACAGCGCCAAACGACCATTCGGGAGAATCCAAATAGGTATTATGTCTTCCCGAACATTCACTATTTGAACATGCCCACAAACCATTCAATGTACGTTGGAAAAAATGCCCACGTAAAGGCAAAAAAGGCGTTTCTTCCTTTTTCTTACCAAGCTTCTTGTTAGCTTGCGTACAGAGATCAAGCAACTCCAACGTAGTATGTCGATCTTTTTCGAGGGCTTTATCGCCATACAGTAATTCTACCAATCCAGTCAAACGACTTGCTTTCTGTGTCAACTGCTCACGCAATTTGCGAGTAACTGGGTCTTTTGCCAATGCATCAAACCGCTCTTCCGAGGTCATATCCCAAAGTTCTGTCAAGGATAGGCGTTGTTCATGCCGACAAACCAATTCCGACGGCAAGGCAGGCACATACCTTTCACCCGTAACCACCGTGACCTGTTCTATTGGAACACCCGCAATATCTGCCAGAAACATTGCCAACCGCTGTTTGGATTCCTCACTGGCATCACCAAGTGTGGCGGATGTTGCCACAAAATGGACATTTCCAGACTTACAATCAAAGGCATGAAGTACCCGCCTTAACAACAAAGTCAATTCTGCTGCTTGCGAACCAAGATAAGTGTGAGCTTCATCAATAACGATCCAGCGTAATTTACCTTTGGATTGTTCGATAATCGGCCTATCTTGATTGCGCACCAGCATGTATTCCAACATGGTGGTGTTTGTTACCAGAATCGGCGGTGGCTTACTCCGTAAAGCACGACGGTCAGGAACTTCACATTTCCAATGGTTCTTCGGTGGTAAGTCTGGTGTATCACCGTTGTAAAGACAGAATCGCAGTTTTCCACCAAAAGGTTCTGACCATGCTACCAAACGATCTTTCTGGCTTTTGATTAGAGCGTTCAGTGGATACAAAAACAATGCCCGCACCCCAGTTAGCGAAGCATCTTGACGTTCTTCAAGCTCATTCGCCAAATCATTCAGGATGGGAACTAAAAAACATTCCGTTTTACCAGAACCAGTACCACTACTGACCAAAACAGAACGCGGTGGACTCTCTTGGATTAAACTTTGCCATGCTTCCAACTGGTGCTGATAAGGATGACGATCAAGTGGGAAGGTGTAATCTTCTATCAAATCTTTCTTTTGAGGCTTATCTAAGGCTAACAACAGTTTTGTATTGAGTAGCTTTCCATCCAAAGCCTCCATCGTCACCTTGGCCTGTTGCCAGCCAAAGGTTGCTTCAAATACGGGGTCTGCCAAGAAAGAACCCGATATTCCGGGGTCTTGCCCGAACCGTTCGCGTAAATGTTCACGCAAAGCATCGTTACGGAAGCCAGTCAAACCCAACACCGCACGGGTAGCCCTACGTGTCAATTGTTCGGCTAATGACGTATAAAAGCGTTTGGATGTACTCATTTAATTCTTCTCCCGTGGCATAGCTGCCAATCCTAATGCCAAGGCAATACCATAAACTTCAAATAACCATTTAGAGTCAAAGGCACGAATTAACCGTAACTCGTAAACCAGCATTGGCGATGGCGGAATGCCTTTCAAACTTAATTGAGCTGCTATAAATGGAGCACAACGTACTGAACGGAATTGGCTATCATATTTTTCATAACGATATTGAGGTTCAATCTTATTGAAATACTGCTGAACCTCATGACTTTTAGGCCATTTTTCATCAGCTCCATGTCTCCCCTGTAATTCTTGTTCTGCTTGCGGAATCAACTCTTTTAAATAACCACCGCCTGCCATCCGAGCTAACCGAAGAAGACTTCCTCCCTCTGTTGGTTTATTAAGAAATAGCTGTTCTTGAAGCCAATCACACAACGGCTTCCAAGACTCACGACGATTAGTTGTCCGTTCACGGAACGCCTTGAATATATTCCAGACAAGTTCTTCTGCTGAGTCAACGAAAGCCAGTGCTTCACGCAAAGAGCCAAAATACAACTGTGCGGCGTCACCCCAAACTTTCACTGCAATCAAACTCCAAGAAAATGGCATTTGTTCAGACAATGACCAAATTTGATCAAATGTATCCTCATCAGCTTTCAATAACGCCAAAGCAAGCACTGGTGGATACGCGACAAAGTACTTAAGAACATCTAAAGCGCTAGGAGGGAACTCACGAGTTAAGCGAATATAATCGAACATCAACTCCCAATCTGAATGCTCAGGGTTTCCTCCCAATGTAATCATCAAATCGACTAGTTGATGCTTTCTATGCTTCTCATCTGGTTCTAAAATTGCTGATTTTAAAGATAACGGCACATCTACTGACGATATTAGCTTGCCAGTGAAGTCATTCTTCACACTCCATAGTAGAGGGCGAAAACGAGCCCAATCACCGTCTCGACCAATGATCCACCAAGGTCCAATTTCTAAGTTGGAAGGAATTTCCCAAATACTGTCACCTTCACCCGACTTCGGAAGAATTATGGGTTCAGCCATCGGATTCCATAGGGGAATCATCTCGACTTGGATCCGTGTTTCCCAATCATCTCCAAGCCTTGGCACAGATTTTTCACCTATAGCCACGAGGTTTTTTGCATGATACGGCTGCATGACAACATCAAAACGTGCCACATTGACAGCAGCAAGATGCTCCTGCCCACAAAAAATCTGGATTTCTACCGAGACATCCTGATTATCTGTGCTAGCCAGTAAAGACGCGATCCTATCGCGTTCCACCTCAAGAGCGAATGCTAAACGACCATTGTGTAATGCAGGTAATTGTTGCCGAAAACCTAGCGAACTACCTTGAAGCTGCACATCCAAAACAAATCTACTGTTATCTGATTGATCTTGTAGAAATAGTTGCAGCCCGCCAAGCCTACCAAGTGGAACGACAGAACGGTCTACTAAGGTCTTACCTGTAAGTTGAAATACCGCTCCCCGTTGAGGATAAGGCAAGGCTATTTCAAGCTGCTCCACGCTAGACCAGTACAGCAGCAACCTTAATGCTTCAGATGCAGTATTTTGTAAAGGCGGGCAACTAATATTGATTTCATTCCAAGCTGCTTGAATGTCAACTGTTTGCATCCCAATCGACGAAAGCGAAGCGCCACTTATTTCCCGCAATCTATATTCACCGGCACGATTATTTGCACCCACCGTGCGCTCGATACAGAAAGATTTAGGCACAATATCCACCTGACGACGGAAACGCTCTACGTTTGAATCTGCCTCCATCAAGCGCAGCCAAACACGCCCACGCCCCCCCACTTCACCATCTCGCCATGCACCTTGTTCGTGCAAAGGTCGCCATTGTACTTTGCCGATTGCACGATGCCGTTGTCCTGAAGTGTTTGAAGCCATGATAGAAGGTAAACCACGAAATACTGGACGCTCGTTCAGCACATCGTTCACCGTATTACCCACAAGATCGAAACTTTCGTCTGAGTCACGCTCCGCCCGACAACGGATACGGTAACTATCGCCTATTGGAGAGGTAAATTTCACTTCACCTGTCACACGATAAATCACACGCCCTAATGCCCGGATGACGCCAATCCGTTCAGATTCACCCTGCCCTGTTATGATGGGAAAAACGTCCTCCTTTACCAGTACCAAAGCAATTTCTGAACGTGTGCTGGCAGAACCTTCCGTTAGCCACTCCCACTCTTTAACAGCACCATTGCGCCCAACAAAAACCCAAGGCAGTTCACCCCAAGGCTCACCATTGTGAATTGGGATTCGGTAAGTTGCTTCTCCAAGGCTTATATAAATTTCATGCAATGCACTTACCGAAGTACCATTGCACTTCACGCCTGAACGACGTAACCACTCTCTGCGATATTTAACATCACCATCACCCCGTTGATTTAGCGTCAACAATGCCACTGCATCATTGCCGTTAGGCGTATGAAGAATCATGCGTAAGCGAGGAACAGAAATTTGTTGCTGCCCTACCCACGTAGCAACTTGTTCGGCTGACAAACGCTCGGGAGTATCAAGCACTTTTTCAACCTGCCAACCATTCGCAGTTTCGAGCAACCACCCACGCCAATGCATACGAATGGAGGAATCCTTGCTTAACTCACTAGAGCGACGTACCAATCCCGTTAGTAATACCTCTGCCGTTTCATCTTCCAATCTCAGCGGTAACTGTTTACGCCAGTCTGGAATTGTGGCATTCAACGCATCTACTGGATTAGTAGCATTGCTTACAGTCACTTGAAATTCAACGATTTTGGCAATGAGTTTGCCTGCCAATCGAAAAACGACATCTTGACGTAAACTACTGGGCAAAAGGAAGGCTTGTTCACCGGCAATCTGCTCTGCATAATCCTCTCCCTCAAGCCTTCTAGCATGATACTTTTCAAGTACAGTCCGAAAGAACTGACTGATTACAGTTTCGTTCCGCAACAGGTTAAGGGGTAAACCACCTTCGCAGGCAATAGTAACGAGGAACTGGCGATCACCAGATTGACGACGAATCAGTGGTCTATCCCACCACTTCAGTCCTTGACTAACCCAACTTGATGTTTTTTGATTAGGAGGTGTTTTGATGCCCAATTGGTTAAAAATTGTATCCCATGACCATACACCTTCAGTGTGCTGACGGCAAAAAGTCTCAGCGGCATACAAGCAAAATAGGGCTGGAAACTGTGGAGCCACAGGCTTGTTCTTTATCTCTAAATTAATTTCTTGTTTAACCAAACATACCAGTTCGGTATACTTTGTTTCACTACAGCGGTAAGCATATAGGGGACGGCGATCTGGTTTGGTTGCCCGTGTATGAAAAAACAGAAAGTGTGTTAGCCAATTATTCACTACATTGATCCCTAATCCAGCCGCTTCAAATACACGGCTTTGCCCATCAAACTTGCATAATAAATCAGCACATTAGCATGAAAAAATATATTTCTTAGTGATAAGCAACACAATATGGAAGAAAAAATACGTATTAAATGAGCATCGATAGTCGATAAAACGTGAAGCACTTCACCACCTCCATCCCCACTATATCGCTGATAAGCAACCACGCGGAATGGGTAATCAACCGCTTACACCCACCCTGCTGCCTCCTGCAAAATATCCAGCAAATTTGGCTTGTTATGAGCGATAACAGTATCCCGCGTATGTTTGTGATGCGGAAAAGTAGGCAATGCCGGAAAATGCGGTGCGTATGCGGGTAACTTTGCAACAGCAACCTCCAGCGAATTCAGGTATTTCTCCAGCAAATCATGCAGCCGCACGGAGCACCCTCTCCAACTGTTGACGAAGAGCTAAATAGTGCTGATAGTCGTTCGACCATTCTACAAAGGTAGCATCATCCACTAATTGCCCCTTGCGGTAACGGTCGATAAAGGCTTCTGAATCCATATGCTGTTGATTTTCATAAAGGCTCAAGCGCTTACTCACTGCAACCAAAGCATCCAACGGTGAGGTGTAAAAGACTCGTTGTTTGCGCATACCAAACTCCTGCTATTAGCTTTTTATGTTGTCATCTTAGCATGGAAAAACGGGCAAATCCGAGGTCAATCCAAACGCTGCAAATACGCCGCCCCGCCAATCGAACGCATCTGCCGCATGATCCGGCTTTGGCGGGCACGCACATACCCGGAAGGTTTTACCACGCTGTATTTACTCGGCGCAGGCAACACTGCCGCCAGCAACGCCGCATCCGCCGCGCCCAGCTTCCCCACGGGTTTACGCAACAAATTCTGGCTCGCCGCGCCTACCCCGTAATCCGCTTTGCTGAACTGCGCGGTATTCAGGTAAACCTCCAAAATCCGCTCTTTCGACCAAAACACTTCCATCAGGCTGGCAATACCCCATTCCAGCCCCTTGCGCACATAGCTACGGCCTTCCCACAGGAACAGGTTTTTCGCCAATTGCTGGGTAATGGTGCTGCCGCCGCCTTTGCCGCGCCCACGCATTTCCGCCTGAATCGCGGCCTGCGTCGCCACCATATCAATGCCCCAATGCTCGGCGAAACGCTGGTCTTCGGAAGCAATCACCGCGATTTGCATATGGCGCGGAATCTGATCCAGACTCACCCAGTCATGACGGACGAAAGGCGTTTCCGCACTAAAGACCGCCACCACATCCTGCCGCAACATAAACGCGGAAGTCGGCACCGGCACCCAGCGGAAAATCAGCAGCCACACGCACAAAGCTAACAGCAATAGCAACGGGATACGCCACAGCCAGTGCGCCCAGTGCTTGGATTGTCCTATCATCAAGAGGTCATACAGTTTCATAATGCCGCGCATTATGTCACAACAAATCCCCACAAGTGAGATACGTGCTAACATCTTTGCTTTCATTTCAGTCAAGAAAAACGGTATGACGACGGCACTCGACATTCAAGGCTTACGCAAAACCTATGACAACGGCTTTACCGCCCTCAAAGGCATCGACTTGCGGGTGGAACAAGGCGACTTCTTCGCCCTACTCGGCGCCAATGGTGCAGGCAAATCCACCACCATCGGCATCGCCAGTTCGCTGGTGAACAAGACAGATGGCAAAGTCAGCATTTTCGGCTACGACCTCGACACCCAGCGCGAACAAGCCAAGGCGCAAATCGGGCTAGTGCCGCAGGAATTCAACTTCAACATCTTTGAGCCAGTTGTCGAAATCGTGGTGAATCAGGGCGGCTATTACGGCATCCCGCGTGCCGAAGCTTTTGCCCGTGCCGAAGTCCTGCTCAAACAACTCGGTTTGTGGGACAAAGCCCGCGATCAAGCACGCAACCTTTCCGGCGGGATGAAGCGTCGCCTGATGATTGCGCGTTCCCTGATCCACCAGCCGCGCCTGCTGATCCTCGACGAACCCACTGCCGGGGTCGACATCGAAATCCGCCGCTCCATGTGGGAATTCCTGCGCAAACTCAATGCCGAAGGCACCACCATCATCCTCACCACCCACTATCTGGAAGAGGCCGAAAGCCTGTGCCGCAACATCGGCATCATTGACCGGGGTGAGTTGATCGAAAACACCAGCATGAAAAAACTGCTCAACCGCCTCGATACCGAAAGCTACGTGTTCGACCTTGCCAGCCCGGTGACAGCACTCCCCGCGACCAGCAACCTGTGCCATTTCACCCTGCAAGACCCAACCACGCTGGAAGTCGTATTCCACAAAGAACACTATTCACTCAATAAAGTGTTCGCCTTCCTCAATGAACACGGTGTCATCGTCAACAGTATGCGCAACAAAACCAACCGGCTAGAACAGCTTTTCATGGATCTGGTGGAGAACAATAAACAATGAATGCACAGCAACAATGGACAGCCTACACCACCATCCTGGTCAAGGAAGTGCTGCGGTTTTCGCGTATCTGGGTGCAAACCATCATCCCACCCGTGATTACTACCGCGCTGTATTTCGTGATCTTCGGCAACCTGATCGGCTCGCAAATCAGTGACATGGGCGGACACAGCTACATCAACTTCATCACACCTGGACTGATCATGATGACCGTGATCACCAACTCCTACGCCAACGTGGTGTCATCGTTCTACGGCAGCAAGTTTCAGGGCAATATCGCTGAAATGCTGGTGTCGCCGACGCCAAACTGGATCATTCTGGCAGGTTTCATCAGTGGCGGGGTAGCACGTGGCTTGGCCGTGGGCTTGGCAGTTACACTAGTATCGCTGTTTTTCAGCTCATTGAACGTACAACATATTTTCGTCACCTTTACCATTGTGCTGCTGACTTCCATGCTGTTTTCACTGGCAGGCTTGATCAATGCGGTGTACGCGAAAAGTTTCGACGACATCACCATCGTGCCCACCTTTGTGCTGACACCGCTGACTTATTTGGGCGGGATATTTTACTCGATTGCGATGTTGCCCCCTTTTTGGCAAAACGCGTCATTGTTGAACCCGGTACTGTACATGGTGAACGGCTTCCGTTACGGCATCTTGGGCACATCGGATATGTCCATCTGGGTCAGTTACGGGGTGATTGTGGCCTTTATCTTGCTGCTGGGTGGGTTTAGCCTACATTTACTCAACAAAGGCATCGGGACTCGCAGTTGAAATCCGTCATCATCATTGGCGGAGGTCCCACCGGGCTGATGGCCGCTGAACAGCTTACCAACGCAGGCTTCGTGGTGGATTTGTATGACGCCATGCCCACGCTGGGGCGCAAGTTCTTGCTGGCGGGGATCGGTGGGTTGAACATCACCCATTCCGAACCCTTCGCCGCGTTTTGCAGCCGCTATGCCGAACGCCAAGCCGAATTGCAGCCGCTGTTGGCAACCTTCGGGGCGGATGCATTACGGGCATGGTGCGCCGAATTGGGGGTGGAAACCTTCGTTGGCACATCGGGGCGCGTGTTCCCCAAGGAAATGAAAGCCGCGCCGCTGTTACGCGCATGGCTGGCACGCCTGAAACGTAATGGGCTGCGAATACACCCGCGTCACCGCTGGATGGGTTGGGATGCACAAGGGCAACTCGTGTTTGAAACACCAGCAGGCAACGTAACCTCACCTAACCTCCCCGTCATCCTCGCCCTCGGCGGCGGAAGCTGGAAAAAACTCGGCAGCGACGGCGCATGGGTTCCGCTACTCGAAGCCTGCAACATCCCCATCGCCCCCCTGAAACCTGCCAACTGCGGCTTCCTGTGCGCATGGAGCGAACACCTCCGCAGCCGTTTCGCAGGTGCGCCGCTGAAATCCGTCAGCCTCAGCTTCACCGACCTTACCGGACACAGCGAAACCCGCAAAGGTGAAATGATCGTGACGGAACGCGGGGTGGAAGGCAGCCTGATCTACGCGTTTTCTGCCCGCTTGCGCGACAGCCTCGACGCACACGGCTCAGCCAGGTTTTATCTGGATTTACTGCCCAACCACGACCACGCACACATCGAAGCCACCTTGCAAAGCAAACCGGCTAACAAAACGCTGGGCAATTTTCTGAAAAGCCGTTTCAAACTGGATGGTGTGAAAACGGCACTGCTGTTTGAAACGCTGGATAAAGCACACTGGCAGAACATTCCACTGCTGGCATCAACCTTGAAAGCGATTCCGCTCACCGTGACCGCAACCACGCCGATTGACGAGGCCATCAGCACCGCTGGCGGCGTGCCATTTGCAGCACTGGATAGCAATCTGATGTTACGGCACAAACCGGGCATCTTTTGCGCAGGGGAAATGCTCGATTGGGAAGCGCCGACAGGTGGTTATCTCCTGACGGCGTGTTTCGCCAGCGGACGAGAGGTAGGAGAAGGTGTCATCCGCTGGTTGGCACGCTGACTCTTCTATTCATCACGCAACTGCCGCAGCTTCTCGGGTGCTAATACGATCACCTGCGCATTTTCTTCGCGGATCACCCCCTGATCCTTCATTCTGCCCAACACACGTGAAAATGTTTCTGGTTGCAACCCCAATCTAGCCGCTACCAGCGCTTTGGTAGACGGCAGCTGGATGCATTGCTCCCCCATGTCTTCCGACAAAAAAGCCAGAAAATAACCAGCCACTTTTTGCTGGGCAGTAGACATACTGAGCGCGTGAATATCATTCACAAATCGGTGTACCCGCATACTCAGGCTTGCCAGCATTTTCAACGCCAGCCCGGTATTCTGTTTAACCTGTGCCTTGATCACTTCGGCGGGGATAGCGATCATTTCCAGCGTTTCAATGGCGCTGGCACACACGGGGTAAGGTCTATCCAGCAAAGCTACCGACTCGGCGAAAGTTTCACCCGTACGAATGATTTCAATCACTTTTTCCTTACCATCATGGGTCAGACGATACAGACGCACACTGCCTTTCAGCACCAGAAAAAACTGAATGGCCGGGTCGCCCTCAATAAACAGTTGCTGCCCAGCAGCACAGAATACTTTGCGGGAAGCATTGGCAATGGGTAGTAAGTCGTTTTGGGTCAACCCCTGAAAGAGGGGGGCAATACGCAGTAACTGCTCCATGTTGCATCCTTGTGATGAGGCTAATCGGCTAAATACCCGAGCCTAATGGAAGGACTTGACGGCGGTCAAGGCAAGCACGATCAGGAGTGTCTACAGTGCCCAACAACCACTATTCAACCAAAGGAAAAACCACCATGTTTTGCTATCAATGTGAACAGACCATGCGTACTGACACTCTCGACGGCTGTGCCACCGACAAAGGCGTTTGTGGCAAAGATGCCAACACCTCCGATCTTCAGGACATCCTGATTTACCAGATCAAAGGCATTGCCCAATACGCACAACTTGCCCGCAGCGTCGGTGTCATCGACAGAGCGGTGGATGATTTCATCCAGTACGGTTTTTTCACCACCCTGACCAACGTCAACTTCACCGCGACACGCTTTGTAAACATGGTGCAGGAAGCTGCACGCATCCGTGACAGCATCAAAGCGCAATACGCAGCCGCCGCAACTGCGCAAGGCAAGCCGATCGAAGAACCTACAGGCCCAGCACAGTTTCAGCCTGCCGCCGATATGGATAGCATCCTTAAACAAGAATCCGTGGCCGTGGTGAATAAAGACCACGAGCTGGTAGGCGAAGATGTGAACGGCCTGCGCGTGCTAATCACCTACGGCATGAAAGGCGTGTGCGCCTATTCCCACCATGCGCGGATGCTCGGCTATCAAGAAGATGAAATTGATGCTGAAGTCGAACGAATTCTGGCTTACCTGACCACCAATCCCACCGATATTGAAGACCTATTAACACAGGCATTATCCGCCGGTCACCTGAACCTAAAAGTGATGGATTTACTGGATCGTGCTAACAATGGCACGTTTGGTGATCAAGAAATTACTCAAGTACGCGTGACCCCAGTCGCAGGCAAAGCCATCCTGGTCAGCGGCCATGACCTGCACGATCTGGCGCAGATACTGGAACAGACCAAAGACCAAGGCATCAACGTCTATACCCACGGTGAAATGTTGCCCGCCCACGCCTATCCCGGCCTGAAGAAATATTCGCACCTAGTAGGCAACTTCGGTGGTGCATGGCAAGACCAGCAGCGCGAATTTGCCAACTTCCCCGGTGCGATTATCCTGACATCCAATTGCATTATCGAACCAGCAAAAATCTACCGTCAACGCATTTTCACCACAGGCCCCGTCGGTTGGCCGGGTGTACGTCACATTGATAATGGCAATTACGCCCCACTGATTCAGGCTGCCAAAGCCCTGCCCGGTTTTAAGCAGGATGAAGAAGCTAAAACCATTACCACCGGCTTCGGACACAAAACAGTACTCGGCGTGGCTGACAAAGTCGTGGATGCGGTGAAATCCGGCGCTATCGAACATTTCTTCGTGATTGGCGGCTGTGACGGCGCAAAACCTGGGCGCAATTACTACACTGAACTAGCGGATAAAACCCCTTCCAATACCATCATGCTGACCTTGGGTTGTGCTAAATACCGTTTCAACCAGAATGAGTACGGCGACATCGGTGGCATCCCGCGTCTGCTGGATATGGGGCAGTGTAATGACGCCCATTCCGCCATCAAAGTAGCAGCAGCGTTGGCGAATGCCTTTGAATGCGGCGTAAATGACCTACCGTTGTCCCTGATGATCTCTTGGTTTGAACAAAAGGCCACGGCAGTATTACTGTCCATGCTGGCATCTGGCGTTAAGGGCATCCATCTGGGGCCAAGCCTACCGCCTTACCTAACGCCCAATTTATTAGCGGTACTGTCAGAGCGCTTCGACCTGCGGGTTAACCACTCGCCAGCAGAAGATCTACAAACTGCACTGGGCAGAGCGGTAGCCTGACATGTCAATCCACCAAATCCAGCTAATGACTAGCGACGGGCAAACCCTGTCCTTCGCCTGTGAAGAAAGCGAAGACCTGATCACAGCGGCTGAAAAAGCCAATATCTTTCTGGCTGCCCAATGCCACGCCGGGTCTTGCGGCGCGTGCATTGCGCATTGCGATAACGGCGAATTCAGACTGGGCGAATACAGTCAGGACGCCTTAAACGACGACGATCGCGCCAAACAGCAAGTGCTGCTGTGCCGCACCTACCCGCGCAGCGATTTGAACATGCACCTGCCTTATGCCCACAGTCTGGTACGCTTTGAACAAATCCCGGTGCGCGAAGCCGAAATTGTCGCCAAAACCTACCTGACGGAAGATACCGTCAAACTTGAACTGCAATTACTACCGGATGACGACGGCAATTTAAGTCTGGATTTTGAACCGGGGCAATTCATGGAGCTAACCCTGCCCGACACTGACAGCAAACGCGCTTATTCGCTGGCGAATGCGCCTAACTGGGACGGCACGCTGGAATTTCTGATTAAATTACGCTCTCATGGAAAGTTTTCGACCTTCCTCCATAAAACGGCAACGACGGGCATGAAGCTAAAACTGGAAGGCCCGCTAGGTACTTTTATTCTTCAAGATAATGGCTTGCGGCCACGTTATTTTGTGGCAGGAGGGTGTGGATTGGCATCCGTCATCTCGATGTTACGGCGCATGGCAGAATGGGAAGAACCGCACCCCGTCAAATTGTTTTTTGGTCTTTGGGCAGAAGAAGAGGTTTTTTTCCAACAGGAACTCGCCGAACTGGCGGCAGTGTATCCCAACCTTCAATACCAAATCTGCGTGACCAATGCGTCAGCAAGCTGGCCGGGGTATCAAGGTTCAGTAGTGAATGCATTTACAGAAGCCTTGCAAGCCGCAGAGAGCAAGCCGGATATCTATATTTGTGGCTCCCCCGGTTTGATTGAGGGCATTGCCGATGCCGCCGAATCCTGTGGAATCACAAGGGATTCGCTATTCTACGAGCGTTACCTTGCCACTACGCAGGCGGTGGAGCCAACCCGTTGTGAGGTCGGCTAACGATCAACGTGTTTCACCAGCGGACGAGAGGCTGGAGAGAGCATCATCCGCTGGTTGACACAGAGTGTCAGTGAGGAACGTCCATCTCCGCCGCACTAAAGCCCGGCATACGTGCTGCCATAATGGCATTCGTGAAGGTAGCACTTGGGCGCATCACCGCTTTAGTCAGGGCAGAATCGGCGAAGAAATGACCGCCAATATCAACCGGCTGCCCTTGCACGCTGCTGATTTCTGCAATGATTTTATCTTCGTTTTCCGTGAGAACGTTGGCCAGCTTGCCAAAATGCTCCGCCATCTCAGGCTCTTCAGTTTGCTTAGCGAGCGCTTGTGCCCAATACATCGCCAGATAGAAGTGGTTGCCACGTGTGTCCAACTCGCCGGTGCGCGGCTTCGGTGACTTATCGTTTAACAACACATTGCCGACAGCCTCATCCAGCGTTTCAGACAGCACTTTGGCTTTATTGCTGCCGTATTGTCTGGCCACCTGCTCAAAGGAAACCGTCAGTGCCAGAAACTCACCCAGAGAATCCCAGCTTAGGTGGTTCTCTTCCAGCAATTGCTTCACCAATATCGGCGCAGTACCACCCGCACCGGTTTCATACAAACCGCCGCCTTTCATCAACGGTACAACAGACAACATTTTGGCGCTGGTTCCCACTTCCATAATCGGGAACAGGTCAGTCAGGTAGTCGCGCAAAATATTGCCGGTCACAGAAATCGTGCTCTTGCCACGAATAATCCGTTCCAGACTGAAACGCATTCCGCGCAGGGGTGACATAATGCAAATATCAACACCTGTCAGGTCGTACTCTTTCAGGTAGGTTTTAACCTTCTTGATCAACTCATTCTCATGTGGGCGGTATTCATCCAACCAAAACACAGTAGGCAATTGTGATTCACGCGCCCGTCTGACCGCCAGACCTACCCAGTCACGAATCGGCAGATCTTTGGTCTGGCACATGCGCCAGATGTCGCCCGCTTCCACGGTTTGTTCGATCAGCACCTTGCCTTGATCGTCCACAATCCGCGCCACACCATCTTCTGGAATTTCAAAGGTCTTATCATGCGAACCGTATTCTTCGGCTTTTTGTGCCATCAAACCGACGTTCGGCACAGAACCCAGTGTTCTGGGGTCGAAAGAACCGTGGGTTTTACAGAAGTTAATGATCTCCTGATAAATACGCGCAAAGGTACTTTCCGGCATCACCGCTTTGGTATCTTTCAACTTACCGGCTGGGCCATACATTTTGCCACCATTGCGGATCATCGCAGGCATGGAGGCATCCACGATGACATGGTTGGGGGAATGCAGGTTGGATATGCCTTTAGCGGAATCCACCATCGCCAGTTCCGGGCGATGTTCGTAGCAGGCATGAATATCCCGCTCAATTTCTTCACGCAACGAGGTTGGCAATGTGGCAATCTTTTCATACACGCTGCTCATGCCGTTGTTCGGGTTAACACCCAATTCCTTGAACAACTGCGCGTGTTTTTCAAACAGCTCTTTATAAAAAATCTTGACGCAGTGGCCGAATACAATCGGGTGCGAAACTTTCATCATGGTGGCTTTCACGTGCAGCGAGAACATGACGCCGGTTTCCTTCGCGTCATCGATCTGCTGTTCATAGAACTCGCACAGGGCTTTTTTGCTCATGAACATGCTGTCGATGATTTCACCTTCCAGCAGGGACACTTTCGGCTTGAGCACGATAGTCTTGCCGCTGTTAGTCACCAGATCCATGCTGACATCGCAGGCACGATCCAGCGTCAGGCATTTTTCACTGCTATAGAAATCACCGTGATGCATGTGCGACACGTGCGTCTGTGACGCTTGGCTCCATGCTTTCATTTCATGCGGATACGTTTGGGCGTAACGCTTGACGGCAGCGGGTACACGACGATCCGAGTTGCCTTCACGCAGCACAGGGTTTACCGCACTTCCCAGCACTTTGGAGTAACGGCGCAGCAGTGCTTTGTCTTCTTCTGTTTGCGGGTCTTCGGGGTAATCTGGCAGTGGGTAGCCTGCGGCTTGCAGTTCTTTGACCGTTTCTATCAATTGCGGCACAGACGCGCTGATATTGGGCAGCTTGACAATATTGCTATCAGGTTCTTGCGTGAGTTGCGCCAGTATCCCCAGATCGTCAGACACTTGCTGCGCTTCTGTCAGGTAGTCGGCGAACTCTACGAGGGTACGTGCAGGCAGCGACAGATCGTTTTTGGTGATCTCAATACCAGCGCCGGAAGCAAAGGTACGGATAATCGGCAGTAAAGAACACGTCGCCAGCAGTGGCGCTTCATCCGTCAGGGTGTAAATGACCTTTGGTATTTCATTATTCATATAAATTCATTCCTCCTAGGCAATATTGTCTTACAATTTTATCTAGTATATGCGTTATAAGCCACAAAATCCCTACTTAAAAACGCAAATTGTCGACAATTAAGAGTGAGAGTAACAGCTATGTCATTGGTTTAATGCTTTTGTTGCGACGCACATAAACATTCCTGTAACATCACTGTCACTTTTTGGCTTCGTTGGAATCCGTTGGCTATGTCAGAACAGTCGCTGCACATCAATCAGCTTGCGCGTGGCATCGCTACCACTATCGTGCAAGGATTCAACCGCCACTTTGAGATTTTCCAGCGAATCACGGCGGGTGCGCGGCAACGCTTCGAAGAAGCCGAGTGGCGGGCAGTTCAACTCGCGTCCCGCGAACGCATCATGCTTTACGATCATCGCGTCAGGGAAACCATTGCCCTGATTCGCGACTTGTATGAAATCAAAACGCTCGACCCCCAGTTATGGCGTGAAATCAAACACTGTTACATGCGCTTATTGCTGGATCACCAGCAGCCAGAATTGGCCGAAACCTTCTACACCTCCGTGTTTTGCCGCCAGTTTCCACGCCAGTACTACACCAATGACTTCATCTTTGTACGCAGCTCCATTTCGACTGAATACATTGATTCCGAAGAAACCAGCTACGTGAGTTATTACCCCGGCACGATTGGTTTGCGTGAATCCATCGTCAATATCTTGAAGAATGCCGGGTTTGTGCTGCCGTTTGAAAATCTGGGACGCGACCTGCGCAATATTTACCGCGCTATCGTCCAGCACTACCCCGGCAAGGCCAATCGCAAGGCGCAACTGAATTTCCAGATTTCCGTTATCCGCCACCCGTTTTTCCGTAACAAAGCGGCGTATCTGGTCGGGCGCATGATCAACGGGCGTGATGACAACGCCTTTGCCCTGCCCATCCTCAACAATGAACAGGGTGGCTTGTACATCGACGCGTTGGTGTGGGGGGAAAAGCAGCTTTCGGTGGTCTTCAGCTACTCGCAGGCGTATTTCATGATGGAACACCAAGTGCCGTCGGCGGTGGTTTCCTTCCTGCAACAATTGTTGCCGCGCCGTGATACTTCGGAACTGTATTCGGCGATTGGCTTACACAAACAGGGCAAATCCGCGTTTTACCGCGATTTTTTGCACCACTTGCGCCATTCCAGCGACGAATTCGTGGTCGCACCGGGCATACGCGGCATGGTGATGATGGTCTTCACCCTGCCCTCCTACCCCTACGTGTTCAAAATCATCAAGGACAAGTTCGCGCCACAAAAGGAATTCACCCGCCAACAGGTCGAGGAAAAATACCATCTGGTCAAACGTCACGACCGGGTAGGCCGCATGGCGGATATGCTGGAATATTCCAACGTTGCCCTGCCGGTGGAGCGTTTTATCCCCGAGCTGTTGCAGGAATTGATCGAAACCTGTGACAGCAGTATCAGTTTCGACGGTGACAAAATCATCTTCCGGCACATCTATCTGGAACGGCGCATGATCCCGCTGAATATTTTCATCGAAACCGCCGACGACGAGATTCTGGAACGGGTCATCGAAGATTACGGCAACGCCATCAAGCAATTGGCAGGCGCGAATATTTTCCCCGGCGATTTCCTCTACAAAAACTTCGGGGTCACGCAACAAGGGCGAGTGGTGTTCTACGATTACGACGAAATCAGCTACATGACCGAATGCAACTTCCGCAAGATTCCGCCACCGCGTTTCCCGGAAGACGAATTCCGCTCCGAACCGTGGTATTCGGTGGAACCCAACGACGTGTTCCCGGAAGAATTCGGTACGTTCCTGCTGTCTACGCCCAAAATCCGCAAAAGCTTCCTCAAATATCACCGGAATTTGCTGGATGCGCGTTACTGGAAGGAAAAGCAGGACAAGATCAAGGAGGGTCAATACGAAGATGTGTTCCCGTATCCAGAGGCATTGCGCTTCAAGAGATAGTACACTGGCGGTATGACTGGATCAGCCACCCCCGACTTTCTACAACAACCTGTCACTGCCCTACGCGGTGTCGGTGATGCCTTGGCGGAAAAGCTGGCGCGGCTGGGCATCTTGCGGGTCGCTGACCTGCTGTTTCACCTGCCGCTGCGCTATCAGGATCGTACCCGCATTTACCCCATCGCCGACCTGAAAGTCGGACAGGAAGTGCTGGTCGAAGGTGAAATTATTTCCACCGAAGTGGTGCAACGCGGGCGTACCATGCTGCTGTGCCACCTTAACGACGGTAGCGGCATTCTTACCTTACGCTTCTTCCATTTCACCTCCGCCCAGAAATACAGCCTGCGCCCCGGCGTATTGCTGCGCTGCTTTGGTGAAGTGCGCCAATCTGGTTTCAAACTGGAAATGGCGCACCCCGAATGCCATTACCTCAAGCCCGACGACCCCGAACCGATTGCGAATACCCTGACACCGACTTACCCCACCACCGAAGGCTTGCAGCAACGCAGCTTGCGCCGCCTGATTGATCTGGCGCTGGAACATGTGGATGAATTGCCGGATTTGCTGCCAGAAAGCGTGGTCAAAGAACACCGCTTTCCGCCACTGGCACACGAATTACGCACCTTGCATACGCCGCCGTCTGGTTCAACCATCGAAGGAATGCGCCCCCACCGCCTGATTTTCGAGGAACTGCTCACCCACCAACTCGCGGTGCAGCAGGCTCGGCACGAACTCAAGCAAGTGCAAGCCCCATCCTTACCAGAAGCCAATCACTATTGGGTAAAACTGCGCCGCGCCCTGCCCTTTGCCCCCACTGACGCTCAAAACCGGGTGATCAGTGAAATTACCAACGACCTGCAACAAGCCGTGCCCATGAACCGGCTGGTGCAAGGCGATGTGGGTTCGGGCAAAACGCTGGTGGCAGTCGCCGCAGCCTTGCACGCCATTGCCAACGGCTATCAAGTGGCGTTGATGGCACCCACCGAATTGCTGGCGGAACAACATTACCAAAACCTGACCCACTGGCTGGAACCGTTGGGGGTGGAAACTGTGTACATTTCCGGCGGTCAAACTCCGCGCCAACGCCGCCGCAAGGTGGAAAACCTGCTGCTAGGTATCGGGCATATCGCGGTTGGTACACACGCGCTGTTCCAACGCACGGTTGAATTCCTGCAACTGGGGCTGATTATTATCGACGAACAGCACCGTTTCGGCGTGCATCAACGCATGTCGCTGCGCGAAAAGGGCAAGCAGGGCGACAACTACCCGCACCAATTGGTGATGACCGCGACACCGATCCCGCGCACCTTGGCGATGACCGCTTACGGCGACCTGGATTATTCGGTGATCGACGAATTACCGCCGGGACGCACCCCGATCACGACTGTCGCGCTCAACAACGAACGCCGCGATGACGTGATCGAGCGTATTGCCGATGCCTGCCGCGAAGGCCGCCAAGCCTACTGGGTTTGCACCCTGATCGAAGAGTCCGAAACTCTGCAATGCGAAACGGCGGAAGCCACCGCTACCTTATTGCGCGAACGCCTGCCCCACGTCGAAGTCGGGCTGGTACACGGGCGGCTGCACGGTTCCGAAAAGGAAAGCATTATGCGCCAGTTCAAGCTGGGGGAAATCCAGCTACTGGTCGCCACCACCGTCATTGAAGTCGGGGTGGATGTGCCGAACGCCTCGCTGATGATCATCGAAAACGCGGAACGCTTCGGCCTATCACAATTGCACCAGCTACGCGGACGGGTCGGGCGCGGCAGTACCGCCAGCAGTTGCGTGCTGCTTTACCAGCATCCACTCGGCAAAACGGCGCGTAAACGGCTGGATGCCATGCGCAACAGCACCGACGGTTTCGTGATTGCAGATATTGATCTGGAATTACGCGGCCCCGGCGAAGTGCTAGGCACACGCCAGACCGGCGATGTGCGGCTACGGATTGCCAGTTTGTTGCGCGATCAGCATTGGTTGCCAGCGGTGCAGATGGCAGCGCGGGAAGTGGTGGCGAAGTACCCGGAACGGGTAGAAGCGCTCACCCAGCGCTGGTTGCAGCAACCGGATGGCGAGACAGCGACGCAGTTTTTCCAAAGCTAGACACCTGCTATGCTAACATCAGCAGAGGCAAATTAGCGGGTGACGTTATGGCAGCAGTGGCAGAAAAATTCGATTACCTTTCAGTAGCAGATTATCTGGCAGGTGAAGAAATCAGTGAAATCAAACATGAGTATGTGGAAGGTCAGGTCTATGCAATGGCTGGCGCAAAGATCAACCACAACAAGATTGTCCGCAATATGTCATCACTCTTGTGGAATCATTTACGCCACCAACCTTGCGAACCCCTCAGCGGAGACATGCTGGTAAAAACACTGGGTAAACGCTTCCGCTACCCTGATGTCGTGGTGGTTTGTGACGATGACCCATCGAAAGATGAGCGCGTCATAGAAAGCCCGATACTCATCATCGAAGTGCTGTCCAAAAGCACCCGCAAAAAAGACAAAGGCGAAAAACGTCTGGAATACCTCGCCATCCCCAGCCTGTTGGAATATGTGCTGATTGAGCAGGATTTTGCGGAAATCGAAGTGCAACGCCGTAGTGCCAGTTGGCAATCATCCTATTACTTCTTGGGGGATGAGGTGGTGCTGGAATCGGTCAATGCCTCCTTGCCCGTCGAAGCCATTTACGAGCGGGTTAAGAATGACGACGTGTTGGCGTGGCTGGAGCAACAGCAGGCAGAAGGAGCATAACCATGAGTCTGGGTGATGGTGTATACGCTCAAGGACGACGGGCAATATGGCTTGCCGCGCATGTTCGGGATGGAAGAGCCGCTCGCCGTGGGCTTGTTCCCGGAATTGAATATTGATTGGGCGTTTATGCAGGAAGAAAATCCGTAGGAGCGGTATGGCATGATGAAGAGGGCGTATGCAATACGCCCCTACGCAGATCATTGTTTTTCGGTGTATTGGTGATAGACCAACCACCTGTAGGGGCGTATTGCATACGCCCTCTTTCCTCTTTGACCTTCTACCGGTGCAGGCTGTCGGTTTCCCATTGGGCTGGGTTGTTGGTGATGTAGGTGGCGATGTCATGGTGGGAATCTTGATTGCGGATAATATGCTCCCAGTAATTGCGTTGCCAGACCGGAATATTCGCCCGACGGGTCACGGCAGATTTGAACCCACGCACCATTGCTCCCAAGGTCTGCGACGGTGATTTTATTATGGGGTAAACGTCAGAAGAGGGCGTATGCAATACGCCCCTACGTGATTTGGATTGACCATTGATTTCTACTATCCCGTGAAAATGGTTTGGCATTACTACCCATTCTCCCAACCTGATATTCGGGCGCAGGCACGGCGTTTGTAGCCATTCATCGCGTACAATCGTGCCCAGTTTATTCAGGTGCATTTCGCCTGCCAGGATTTTACCAAACAGACATTCGCGGTTCAGGGTACATAAGGTGATGAAATAGACACCCGTTTGTGCATAATCATAATGTTGCAGGCGGATAGAACGCCGATGATGGATGTCGCGGTTGTATTTTGGCATGTGCATAAATCGTGCATTGTTGTTATTGATGGATGCAAATAATCGGTTGCCATCATGCCGTTGGAAGAGGGCGTATGCAATACGCCCCTACGGGCGGTTGGTATGCCAATATATTGGGAATGGTGTATTGGGAATACGATGGGGCGGCGAAGAGGGCGTATGCAATACGCCCCTACGTCTGTCGTTGTTTTTCGGCATATGGTGATAGACCAACCATCTGTAGGGGCGTATTGCATACGCCCTCTTCCTGCTCCACCAAAGTCTGGCGCTGCCCGCAACGCGCCTGACTTCGGCTACGCTGCCCGCGCCACAAGAGCCGCCTCCGGCTCGCTGCCTATGCTACGCCCTGAGTAGCGGCTTATTGACCTGAGGCGAGGCGGAACCCGAGGTTGCGGCTCCGATTAACCGGCGTGTAGTGGCCGCGGTCAGCGGAACGCACGTACTGTGCAAAGTTGTACCATGAGCCACCACGCAACACGCGGGAGGCGCTACCGCCAGATTCCCAAGCACTACCATCCGCTGGCGCATCTTTATAATCACTGTGCCAACTGTCCTGTACCCATTCCCACACATTGCCATTCATGTCATTAAGACCATAGCCATTCGCGGCAAAACTCCCGACAGGCGCGGTATACTCAAACTTGTCTCCACAAAAATCCTTATAGCAGTTCGCATTCCCTTTGCCGATAGCATTGCCCCAAGGATAAGCGGTATCTGCACCACCACGCGCCGCATATTCCCATTCCGCTTCGGTTGGCAAACGATAATGCTTACCCGTTTCCTGACTCAACCACGGAATGTATTTCTGGGTAATGTCATCCCAACTGACATTGATCACCGGGCGATTACCTCGCCCCCAGCCCTGATCTTCGGCATGAGGACAAGCTTTGGCTTTTTCACAGGCATCCCATTGGTCAAAGGTCACTTCGGTTTTTGCCATTTTGAAAGCATCGAGGGTCACTTCGTGGGCGGGCTTTTCGTCGTCGGAACAACCACCTTCCACATCGTCGCGCTTGCCGTCGCAGCCCATCGTGAATGTGCCAGCGGGGATGTCCACCATGACCGGCTCAAGCGGCTGTTTGGTGGCTACCAAAGCGTCGGAAACAGGAGTCGGCGAGGGTTCGGCAGGTACAACAGGGACAGGTTTTGGCATAACGGATTGAACAACAGCGGGGGACTCAGGTTGAGGCTCAACCTGTTTAGACGACTTGTTGTAAACATACCCGCCAACTACTGACATTGCCACCAATCCCGTAACCCACAAGCCCGCGTGAGACTTGACTGGCGGTAGCAGGGGTGGCGAAGACCCTCGACCTAACAACCCATAAACCTGCGCTGCCAACTCAATAAAGGCTGGATGGTCGCCTTTACCATTCCAGCCAGTGAAATCGCCCGCCTGCCGCATTCCGAAACCAAACGGCGGCTCTATCGCATCAATCCTGATCGGCAACAACACATTACGACTTTTGCCTCGGCTTGCCTCCTCCAGTACCCATTCGGAGTCAATCGAGCTTTTCGACCATACCACCACCACACAACGACTTTCGCGGATGGCTTGGTCAATCTTGCGATGCCAGTTATCACCCGTGTGGATGGATTGGTGATCCCAAAACACTGACCAACCCTGTTGCGCCAATGCCTGAAACAGCGGCTGCAAACGTGCGCGGTCTTTAGTCGAATAACTGAGAAAAATGTCGTGCATCTTGATAACTGATAGAGAAGCCCAGATGAATGGATAATAACCGATATTTTGTGGGATTTCTGCTTTACCAGTAATGCCTGTAAGACAAACCCCATTCAATTTATCCGTGACCATGAAAAGGGATATGCTATGTTTACCTCCTACCAACACTACCAAAGGAAACCCACATGATCTGGCGCGACTGGCTGAAACAATGGAAAATGACCAAGCTGCAACTCAACCCGCCCTTCCTCAACGTTGAGCTGAAAATTGCCAATGCTGACAAAGACGCTGCATGGGAAATGTACATCGAACTGCTGACCCGCATCACTACCCAAACGCTCGACCCCAAAGACGGCGATGAGAAAACAGCGCTCGACAGTATCTACAAACTATTTGAGATCACCCGCGAGATCATCAAGCGTCACGGGCGCGACAGCCTGGAATTCACCAAACTCGCGATTGTGGTACTGAACCAGATTATCCGCCCCTTCACCGCCCGCTGGCACAAGCCTTCCGTCTCCGGTGCATTCAGTGATTCCGTGCAACGCGACCTGTTCCGAAAAGAACTCGCTGAACTGCAAATCGACCTACGCCGCTATACTGGGATGCTAGGCTACATGGCTGGCGTGGAAACCGATCTGTTATTGCTCGAACAAGCAGAAACCACCGACACCGACGTAGCCAACCACTAAAATGCCATCCAAACTCCCGCGCTTCGGCGAATTCATCACGCTGATTGCGCTGCTCAGCTCCCTCACTGCACTTGCCATCGACACCATGCTGCCTGCCCTCGCCACCATCGGGCAGGAACTGGGCGTGACGCATGAAAACGAAGCGCAACTGATCATTTCCACCCTGTTTTTAGGGCTGGCAAGCGGGCAAATATTTTTCGGCCCGCTGTCGGATGCAACCGGACGCAAGCCGCTAATGTACGTCGGCTTAGGTATGTTCATGCTCGGTAGTCTGCTGTCGATGCTGGCGCAAGACTTTTCCCACATGCTGTTCGGGCGTTTTCTGCAAGGGCTGGGGGCTTCCGCGCCGCGTGTCCTGACGATGGCGTTAGTGCGTGATTGTTATGCGGGAGCGGCAATGGCGCGGGTGATGTCGTTTACCATGAGCATATTCATTCTCGTGCCGATGATTGCGCCATCGTTGGGGCAAGGTATCCTGTTATTCGCGGGCTGGCGCAGCATTTTCACGGTGTTCCTGCTGCTGGCAGTCATTGTCGCTGTTTGGTTCTGGTTGCGGATGCCGGAAACCTTGCCGCCCGACAAACGTAGGGCGTTCACGTTCCGTGAGTTCTGGCGGGGGCTGAAGGAGGTTGTCACCCACCGTATCAGCATGACCTATACCGCCACGACTGGCATGGTGTTTGGTGCATTTCTAGGCTATTTGAGTTCGGCGCAGCAAATCTTGCAAATCCAGTACGGCCTAGGGGAACGCTTCCCACTGTACTTTGCAGCGCTAGCGCTGTCGATTGGCGGTGCATCACTCCTCAATGCACGGCTGGTCATGCGCTTTGGAATGCATTGGCTGGTGATGCGGGCGGTCATACTGTTTACCGTGCTGTCCGGCCTGTTTCTGCTGGTCGCTTATGCGACGCAAGGGCATCCACCGCTGGAAAGCCTGATGGCATATTTCATGCTCACCTTCCTCGCGCTGGGGATGACGTTTGGCAACCTGAATGCGCTGGCGATGGAACCGCTGGGGCATGTCGCAGGCATTGCTGCATCAGTGATTGGTTCGCTGTCCACCCTGGTCGCGATTCCTTTAGGGACGCTCATCGGGCAAAGCTACAATGGCACTGTGCTGCCCTTGACTGGCGGCTTTTTTCTACTTGGATTATTGGCAACCGTCGCCCTGTTTTCAGGAAAGAAAACAACGTAGATAACTTATCTTCCCCCTCCTTTGCAAAAGGAGGGGTTGGGGGAGGATTTTCTTCGGATTCTTTACACGTTAAACAGGAAGTTCAGCACATCGCCATCCTTAACGATGTACTCCTTGCCTTCCGCCCGCATCTTCCCGGCTTCTTTCGCGCCCTGCTCACCTTTGTAAGCAATAAAGTCTTCGTAAGCAATCGTTTGCGCCCGGATGAAGCCGCGCTCAAAGTCAGTATGGATCACGCCAGCCGCCTGTGGTGCAGTGGCTTTTTTCGGAATTGTCCAGGCACGTACTTCTTTCACGCCTGCGGTGAAATAGGTTTGCAAACCCAGCAAATCGTAGCCTGCACGGATAACGCGGTTCAAACCCGGTTCGTCCAAGCCCATGCCCGCGAGGAATTCGTCACGCTCGGCATCTTCCAATTGCGACAGCTCCGATTCCATTTCTGCGCACACCGCGACGACGACGGCATTTTCACGCACAGCGATTTCGCGAACCTGATCCAGATACGGGTTGTTTTCAAAACCTTCTTCATCGACATTGGCAATGAACATCAGCGGCTTGATGGTAATCAAGTGGAATTCACGCACCGCCAGCTCACGTTCTTCGGGGGTCATTTCCATCGAACGCGCGGAATGGCCTTCGGAAAGGTGCGCAAACAAACGTTCTGCCAAAACTTTTTGTGCCACCAAATCTTTACTGCCGGATTTGGCGGAACGGGTCAGGCGATTGACAGCCTTTTCAGCCGTATCCAAATCCGCCAGCGCCAGTTCGGTATTGATGGTGTCAATGTCAGAGGCCGGGTCAATTTTGCCAGCAACGTGAATGATGTCATCGTTGTCGAAGCAGCGTACTACTTGAGCAATCGCGTCGGTTTCGCGGATGTGCGCGAGGAACTTGTTACCCAAACCTTCGCCTTGTGATGCCCCAGCAACCAAGCCTGCAATGTCGACGAATTCCATCGTCGTCGGTAAGATCTTGATCGGCTTAACGATGGCTGCCAGCGCATCCAAACGCGGGTCTGGCATGGGCACGATGCCCACGTTCGGCTCAATCGTACAGAAAGGGTAATTCGCTGCCTGAATGCCTGCCTTGGTCAGGGCATTAAACAAGGTGGATTTACCCACGTTTGGCAAACCAACAATTCCGCACTTGAATCCCATGATCTCTTACCTTTATTTGGTGTGCAGCGCGTTCATCGCTTTCTGCATGTCACCTTGTAAAATTAACTCAATTTGGTCGGCTGCTTTGTCTATCGCCCGTGAGATGACGATTTCATCATCTAACGAAGGCCGTGACAGCACATAATCGACCACTTTGCTACGGTCGCCCGGATGCCCAACACCCAAACGCAACCGCCAATAATCTGCGCCCAAATGGGCATGGCAATCGCGCAAACCGTTATGCCCGCCGTGACCACCCGCTTGTTTCAAGCGTACATCACCTGCGTCAATATCCAGCTCATCGTGCGCGACTAAAATCTGCTCTACCGGAATCTGGTAAAACTGTGCCAATTGTTTCACTGCCAGCCCGCTGCGGTTCATGAAGGTCATGGGCTTGAGTAGCCATACCGTAGCACTGCCAACTTGCAATTTACAGGCTTCACCGGAAAAACGCTTCTCGACAGCAAACTTGCCGGAGTAACGCCTTGCCAGTTCATCAACAAACCAAAACCCGGCATTGTGCCGGGTTTTGTCGTACTGGCTACCGGGGTTGCCCAAGCCTGCGATGAGGCGGATAGGGGTTCCCATCGGTATAAACCTTAGTGAATCGCCGCGATGGCGTTATCATGGTCTTCGCCCAGTGCCAATTGCGGCAGGCTCACGCCTTCTGGCAATTTCAGGTCAGACAAATGCAGAATCTGGCCTTTTTCAACGTTGAGCATGTCAACTTCAATGAATTCAGGCAGGTTCTTAGGCAAGCAAGAGACTTCAACTTCAGACATGGAGTGGCTAACTGAACCACCTTGTTCTTTCACACCTTTGGATGCTTCTTCATTGAGGAAGTGCAGCACCACGTGAACGCGAATTTCTTGGTCATCACTGATGCGCAGCAGGTCAGCGTGCATGATGATAGGCTTGGCTGGGTGACGTTGCAGGTCACGCAGGATCACTTGCTCTTTACGATCACCGAAGTCAACCGTGATGATTTGGGAATAGAAGCCCTCTTCCTGCAAGTTGCGGATCATTTCATTATGACGCAGCATGATGGATTGCGCTTCACCACCCGCACCGTAAATAACGGCAGGAACCATACCAGTATGACGCAGGCGGCGGCTCGCACCCTTACCCTGCAATTCACGTGTTTGCGCTTGCAAAACGTATTTCTTAGACATGTGTTAACTCCAAACAAATGGCTACTGAACGCGACCGGACAGCAACCGAAAAAACCCCTCGCTGTATTAAAAGCACGGGGACTAAAATTTAGATGCCTTCAAACAGCGAACTGACTGACTCATCCTGATTGATGCGTAAAATGGTTTTCGCCAGCACACCGGCCACCGAAAGCTGGCGAATCTTAGCACAGTTTTTGGCAGCGTCGCTTAACGGAATAGTGTCAGTAACGACAACTTCATCCAGCTGGGAATTTTCGATGTTACGAACAGCCTTACCAGAAAATACTGCGTGGGTAGCATACGCCCGCACGCTTAATGCACCGTGCTGCTTGAGAGCTACAGCCGCATTGCACAAAGTACCACCGGTGTCGATTAAATCGTCGATGAGGATGCAGTTGCGCCCTTCTACGTTACCGATAATATTCATGATTTCGGATTTGTTAGGCTCAGGGCGACGTTTATCGATAATCGCCAACTCTACATCACCTAAACCTTTCGCTAAAGCACGTGCACGAACTACACCGCCTACATCCGGTGATACCACCATGATGTTATCCAGTTCACAGGACAAGACATCTTTAATCAACACACCAGAGGCATAAACATTATCGACGGGCAGGTCGAAAAAGCCCTGTACCTGATCCGAGTGCAAATCAATGGTCAGTAAACGGTCAACGTGTCCAGTAGCAATCATATCAGCTACTAACTTGGCAGAGATCGGTACACGCCGTGAACGCACCCGTCGATCCTGCCGCGCGTAACCATAATATGGTATCACAGCAGTAATCCGCCCGGCGGAAGCACGATACAACGCATCAGCGATGATCAACAGTTCCATCAGGTTATCGTTGGTAGGCGCACAGGTAGATTGTACGATGAAGACATCACGACCACGCACATTTTCCAGAATCTCGACATGGACTTCGCCATCGCTGAAACGTTCAGCTTTGATTTTGCCGGGAGGAATTCCGAGGTGATCGACGATTTTTTCGGTGAGTTCAGGATTCGCATTACCTGTGAACACCATCATTCTATCGTCAGACATGACATATCCGCATTGAGTGGGGGGGGGTAAAATGGCAGGGCCGCCAGGATTCGAACCTGGGAATGCTGGAATCAAAATCCAGTGCCTTACCGCTTGGCGACGGCCCTTCTGAAACTAATTGTAAAGCGTTGGCATTATTGCCAGCTTCTGATGTAGAGGTGATATATTAGCACCTTCTGCAACAAATCCGAACCACTTATTAGGCAAGCTTTTCAGGATTTTTTCACCTTCTTGCTTACTACTAACAGGTGCGAATAGGCAACTGCCTGAACCTGTCAACTTTGCAGTTGAGTACCTTGATAGCCAATTTATTGCTTCAGCTACTTCAGGATAACGCTTTTCCACTACTGGCTGGAAGGCGTTTAAACCTGCCCCGCCGTGGAAGGTCGCTAATGTAATCGCAGGGCTGTCTCGTGTCAAGTGTGGTGAAGAAAAAAGTTCAGCTGTTGGCACATGTACCTTTGGATGAATCACCACATACCAGCTATTAGGTAGCACAACTGGCGTCAATTGCTCACCGACACCCTCTGCCCATGCCGCATGTCCACGCACAAACACAGGGACATCTGCCCCTAAACGTAAACCCAACGCAGCCAGCGCATTCTCATCCAAATGACATTGCCACAGACGATTCAACCCTTGCAATACGCTTGCCGCATCCGAACTACCACCGCCAAGCCCGCCGCCCATAGGAATACGCTTCAGCACCTGAATATCCGCCCCCAAAGGGCATCCAGTCACCTCTTGCAATAACCGCGCGGCACGCACCGTCAAATCCTCAGCCTCCGGCACATTGTCAGCACCTGCTGGCCGCCGAATAGCGCCATCACTACGCACGGTCAAGATGATCTCGTCAGCAAAATCCAGAAAGACAAATAGGGTTTGCAGTAAATGATAGCCATCAGCCCGCCTGCCTGTAATATGGAGAAACAGGTTAAGTTTGGCAGGCGCAGGAAGTGTCAGTGTTTGCATCATCAATAACGGGTCTGCCAATCCTTCGCAATCACCTTGACCTTGGTATTGTCAGGCGCACGACTGAGGTTAATTTTATCGGGCAACGCTTTCCAATCATTACCTTGCCAGCCGGTATACTCAATGACCCAGCCAGCTTGCTGCAACATTTCCGGCCGCCCCAGTGCATCCAGCTTTACCTGCTGCACAGGAGAATCAGGGGATGGCACGCCACGCACCCAATATTTCATCCCCTCCAGCGGCAACGACACCCCAAGCTGCCCTTGCAACAAACGTTCAGCATTTGCATCTCTGTAAGTCTTGCCATTCGCTTGCAACGTTACATCAGAACGATTGCCCTTGAGATACGCCATAATCGAACCGGTCAGTGGATTCTTGATATTCATCTCATACTGGTCGTTACCGTTTTGAAGCCAAGAAAGGTTGAAGGAAGCACTTTGGTCACGAAACTGCATCCCCACCTTGCCTTGTAAACGCCAAGAACTCATTTTGGCGAAATCCACCTGACGTTGCTGCCAAGCTGCTTCTGCACTCACCGGCTTTGTTGCCGCACTGGCCTCAGGTATCGGGGCTTTGGTTTGGCTAGCACAACCACCCAACGTCAGTAAGCAGCAAGTGGCAATCAGCATCCGTTTTTTCATGGGATTCGTCCTGAAAAATAAATAAGAGTTAGGCATCGACCAGTTTAGCTTTCAGCGGTAGCAGTAACTTGTCATCAGGGAACTTACCGAGCATCGCATCCAAAATGGCCTTGGCCTCGGTTTTATTGCCACGCGCGATCAACACTTCCACCAAATGGCTAGCTACTTCAGGGTCTGGTAAGAGATTATAGGCCTTACGCAGCCAGCTTTCCGCCTCTTCCAACTTGCTGGTACGAAACAGTACCCAACCCATACTATCCATGATCGCCGGATCATCTGGGCGGACTTTCAGCGCTTTACCCACCAGTTCAGCCGCCTCCGGGTAACGCTGGGTGTTCACTGCCAACATATAGCCCAAAGCATTCAACACCGTAGCATTGTCTGGTTGTGCTTTCAGCACCACCTTTAAATCCGCTTCAGCCGCCACAAAATCGCCCATTTTTTCGGCACTCAAGGCTCTTGAATAGAGAACATCCGTATCATCTGCACGAATAGCCAATGCCTGACTGAAACTCGCTATCGCTTGCGGGTATTGCGCCACATCATGCAATAACTGACCATCTACCTGCCACAGCAGTACCTTACGTTCATCGCTAGTACTGGCCTTAAGCTGTTCTGCGAGCCACGCCCGTGCTACTGCCAAACTCTCACTATCTTTCAATAAAGCGGCAATCCGTACCGTAGACTCACGCACATAACGCCCCACACTGGCAAGCTTGTAAGCATCAATAGCTTGTTTCGGCTGCTTCAAGCCCTCAAAAATTTGCCCCATGAAATAGTTAGCTTCCTCGGCACGCTCAGGCACTACCCGTAATTTCTGAATGAGCGGCTGGGCAGCCTTGAAGTCTTTTTGCTCCAGATGCAGAAGTCCCAAGGTATATAAAATATCGACATCATCGGCATGGCTAGCATGGAGTTGCTGGTAAATAGGGATAGCTTCGACGCGACGATCCGCCAAAATCAGCAGTCGCGCATAATCCAGCGTTAACTCAGTATCTTTACTCGTTTTACTGGTTGTCTCCAGTTCCGCAATCGCCTCAGGTAGTTTATCCAACCCCAGCAAGGCTTTTGCTGCCCAACGTGACGCTTGCACCTGTTGTGTCCCATCACCTTTTTGTTTGACCACCTTGCAAATGCTCAAAGCATCATCAAACTGATCCGCATTCAATGCCAAAGAAGCCAAAGCCAACTGCGCTTTTATCGAATCATCTGAGCTACTGACATATTGCTTGAAGGTTTCGTAAGATTTTTTGGTTTCAGGTTCCAGCGACAGTAACGAGACGATGAACTCAAAACCGTGCCCCGCTTCCTTATCGATAGTATCGCGAATTTTGACCAAATCTTTGACTGCGGCGGCGTACTTTTCGGCACGCACATTGGCTAGCGCCTGATATTGCACAGCTTCAGCAGAATTTGGTGACAGCTTAATCCAGCGTTCCAGCGCACGACCAGCCAATGCGTTATCCTTACTGCTCATCGCCAATTCCACCGCCCGTTGGGCAACGGCTGGGTCATTGGTTTGCTGCGCGGCCGCAACATAATGTAAGGCTGCTTGCTCAGGGTTACCCTGCTTGATAAACATCTCACCCGCGAGGATATTGTAGACTTGATAGCTGAGCGGACTACTGAAAGTAGCGACATTATCCGCCTGCTCATCAGCAAAGGTAGCGTTCCCCATAGCACACCCACCGATCAACAGAGCCAGGGTGATGCTCAAAAAATGGCGCGGCAAACGAGTGCTGTGCATGTGTATCTCTGTTATGTTGCAGAAGGTTTTAAGGATATATTCAGCGAATTACCTTGTAATCGCCCATAACGTATCAGAAAATTCGCGGTTCTGAAAGTTAACTACCTTATCCCGAAACGGGCAAAGGCTGAAATGTATCTGTTGGTATACTACTGAATGTCCATCCTGATCGTTGGAGTCAATCATAAAACCGCCCCAGTATCGATCCGGGAAAAGGTTTCCTTCTCACCTGACAGCTTGCCGCAGGCGTTGCACGCTGCGCATCAGGTCGCTTCCGAGTGCCTGATCCTCTCGACCTGCAACCGCACCGAGCTGTATGCCGCCTGCCAACCACAACAATCAGTGGAAACGCTGGTGGAATGGCTGGCAGACTGGCATAAAATTCCGGTCGCGCAACTGCAACCGTACTTGCAAATCCACCAGCAAGACGCAGCGGTACGCCATGCGCTGCGCGTTGCCTGCGGGCTGGATTCGCTGGTGCTGGGTGAGCCACAAATTCTTGGGCAATTGAAAACAGCCTTGCAAGCGGCTAGCCATAACAGCACCACGGGCAGCCAGCTTAATCGCCTGATGCAACACGCTTTTTCCACCGCGAAGAAAGTGCGCACCCAGACCAGCATCGGCGCAAACCCGGTCTCGGTTGCCTTCGCTGCCGTCAGTCTGGCAAAACAAATTTTCAGCAAACTGGAAAAACAGACTGCCCTGTTGATCGGCGCAGGCGAAACCATTGAACTGGTTGGCAAACACCTTGCTGCCAACCATATCGGCAACATTCTGGTCGCCAACCGCAGCGTCGACAAGGCGCAAAAACTGGCAGCCGAATACGGCGGCAAAGGCATCGGCTTACCAGAGCTTGCCGAGCATTTGCCACTGGCGGACATCGTTATTTCCTCGACCGCAGCCCCCGTGCCGATCCTCGGCAAAGGGGCAGTGGAACGCGCCTTGAAGATCCGCAAACACCGCCCGATGTTTATGGTCGACATTGCCGTACCCCGCGATATTGAGCAGGAAGTGGCAGAACTCGACGACGTATACCTGTATACCGTCGATGACCTGCAATCGGTGATCGAAGAAAATCTGCAATCGCGCCGCGCTGCTGCCGCACAAGCCGAAGGCATGGTGGTAGAAGAAGTCGACAAGTTTATGGCATGGCTACAGGCACAAGACCACATGGCAACCATCCGTGATTACCGCGCCCGCACCGACAGCATCCGTCAGGAAGTCTTCGACAAGGCCACCACGCTGTTACACAACGGCAAAAGCCCCGAAGAGGCCCTGCAATTTCTGGCACACACTCTCGCCAACAAACTGTCGCACGACGCCACCCAAGCCATGCACCAAGCAGCCCGCAGCGGCGACCACGAACTGCTGCAACATGCCCGCACCCTGTTCAACCTTTCCACCCCTGACGATAACGGCTAAAAATCTGTGAAAGCATCCATCCTGCAAAAACTTGAAACCCTGAGCGAACGTTACGCTGAAATTGCCGCCCTGCTCGGCGAACCAGACGTGATCGGCGACCAGAGCCAATTCCGCAAACTCTCGATTGAATACAGTCAATTGGAGCCCGTCGCGCAAAACTTTCACGCCTACCAACAAACGTCTGATGATATTGAAGCCGCCCGAGACATGCTTTCCGACCCGGAAATGCGCGACATGGCGCAGGAAGAAATCGAAACCGCCAAAGCCCGGCGCGATGCACTCGAAATCGACCTGCAAAAGCTGCTCTTGCCCAAAGACCCGCACGACGACAGCAACGTCTTCCTCGAAATCCGCGCCGGAACCGGGGGTGATGAAGCCGCCATTTTTGCAGGCGACCTGTTCCGCATGTACGCGCGTTACGCCGAAACCCGCCGCTGGCAGATCGAAATCATCGGCCAAAGTGACGGCGAACACGGCGGTTACAAGGAAATCATTTCGCGCGTGATTGGGCAAGGTGCGTATTCACGCCTGAAATTTGAATCAGGTGCTCACCGGGTGCAACGTGTCCCCGCCACTGAATCGCAGGGGCGTATCCACACCTCCGCCGCGACCGTCGCGGTCATGCCGGAACTGGATGAAGTCGAAGCCGTGGACATTAATCCGGCTGACTTGAAGGTGGACACTTACCGCGCTTCCGGTGCGGGTGGGCAGCACATCAACAAAACCGAATCCGCGATCCGCATTACCCACTTGCCGACCGGGATTGTGGTGGAATGCCAAGATGAGCGTTCGCAGCACAAAAACCGTGCACGGGCGATGGGTTTGCTACAGTCACGCATTTATGAGGGCGAACGCCAGAAACAAGCCAGCGAACAGGCGGAAACCCGTAAAAACCTGGTGGGGTCAGGCGACCGTTCCGAACGCATCCGCACCTACAATTTCCCGCAAGGGCGCGTTACGGATCACCGCATCAACCTGACGCTGTACAAGCTGGATGAAATTTTGGCAGGAAGTGCAGATCAGGTGATTGAGCCGCTCATCAATGAATACCAAGCGGATCAGTTGGCGGCTTTGGCGGGTGAATAATCAGGCATTACTGGCGGATGCCGTGCAGCAACTGCAAACCGCGTCAGAATCGGCGCGGGCAGATGCGGAAATCTTGCTGGCACATTGCCTGCAAAAATCGCGCACGTATTTATTTGCGTACCCTGAAAAAGCAGTCGATAGCCTCACTGAGGCAAGTTTCAGAGAATTGCTGGCGGAACGTTTGCGGGGCGTACCGATTGCGCACCTCACCGGCCAGCGCGAATTCTGGACGTTCAACCTAAAAGTCACCCCCGACACGCTGATTCCACGCCCCGAAACCGAACTACTGGTCGAAACAGCGTTAAAACTAGGAAGCAGCAGTAGCCATATCCTTGACCTTGGCACGGGCACGGGTGCAATTGCCCTCGCCATCGCCAGCGAACGCCCCGACGTGCAAGTAACCGCTTGCGATTTTTCCGCCGCTGCTCTTGCAGTTGCCCAAGAAAATGCCCAAGTAAACAGCATCCACAACGTACACTTCATTCTATCCGACTGGTTTAGCGCCCTACCCGCTCAACGTTTCGACATGATTGTTTCCAATCCACCCTACATTGAGGCCGATGACCCGCATCTGGCGCAAGGCGATGTACGCTTTGAACCCCTGACTGCGCTGGCATCCGGGCAAGACGGGCTGAATGATATTCGCCACCTTATCCAAACAGCACCGCAATGGCTGGTAAACGGCGGCTGGTTACTGCTTGAACATGGCTATAACCAAGGTAAAGCCGTCACCGCACTATTGCAAACCACTGGCTTCCAACAGGTGCATTGCCTGCCGGATTTGGCAGGCAACGACCGGGTTAGTTTGGGGCAATGGCTAACCATTATTCAGTAGCATTGTGATCGAGCCAGAACATACGTGGCATGATGTCTGTCAGGTCGGTCTTGGCGGCAATATCCTTCACACCATTGCTGGTGACATCATTGGCACTATTGGCATCATCCATGACCGGCATTTCCATTTTACCCACGCGGATTTCAACGGTTTGCTGGCAATCCCCTTCCTCACAATCCCCGCCATCTGCTGCGGATGGCAGGCGGAAGATAACTTTAGCAGCATCTAAGATTTCATTGACACCCGCCACGACAAAATCATCCTTACCACCTACATTATTATTACCGGCCGCTGTGCTGCTCGTGCGATCAAGGTCAGCAACGGCTGTGCCAGTAAATAAGTCAAGCACGTAAGCACGAGCGCTATTGGGTGGCACTACACATGGGTCATCCGACGGCTCATTACCCGATTCATCAACCGGAGCAAACGTAGTAAACACCACTTTATTCAGGAAGCTGACAGCCGAAGCAAGCACTTTTTCACCTTTATTATCAAAGTCATAGTACCAACCCATATGGTTATCACTATCATTCTCTCTGAGCAAGCTATCCTCTGCATCATCAAAGCTACCTGCTTCACCTAACGTACCCCGGGCATTAGTCAAATCTGCATTGGTAATGGTGGTGAAAGCCTTTTCCCCTGTTGTAGCGGGTTCGTTATATACATTGGGATCCATCAACACATAGAAACGGTCATTGGTATGAGTATTCAGTGGGTGAGTGCGGTAGCCACTACCCAATGCAATCGTCATACGTGTTTTACCATTATGTTGAATCAGTGCCACATCCGGCTCATAGAAGAACTTGCGAGTGTCAGTGCCATAATCCCCATCTGTACCGAGCGCCGCAATTTTGGTAAGAATTGCATCACTGTAGTTATACATATCTGGATCACCATCCCTCAGGTCATGATCCATATCCACCCGCCACACATTCCCACCAGTATCAGAAAAATACAGGCGATCAAGTACACCATTACGATCCATATCCATCACGCGAATGTCACCCGGAATACTGTCTTTGATCGGGTTCAGCAGTGAACTGTTATTGTAGAGGCTTTTCTGTAATGACCAGAGTAATTCACCCGTTAGTGCATCAACAATCATAACATCACTACCCAGTTGATCTGCTGTGCGCACAACCGCTGGCTGATCTTGTGTCGCAGGCGTGTTTTCCACATCTTTCTCAGCATCGTAACCTGCACCAAACACCACCACATTACGCACTTGGCTCGATGTCGCACTACCGATCCGCATTTTAGCCAAACTAGGTTTTGACCACGTTTCGCCTAATTCATACCATGCCTGATCATCAGCACCGGTGGCATTTTCTTTTTTCCATAAAATCTTCGGGGCATTCGGCAAGGTCACATCCAATGCATAATAAGCATCGCCACCACGCCGCAGACCGAAAAACAGCACTCGCTTATCACCATCGGTACTATTGATTTCACCATCATTGTTCGTATCGTAATCCCATAGTGTCAATGGGCCATCGATACCATAAACATGATCTTTGGATGGCAGGTTCTCCATGAATTTCTTGATATTAGGCAGCAGGTCTTTCGGCATGAACGCCCATTGTTCGACACCTGAATCGGTATCAATCGAGTGCAGAAAACCTTCGTTGGTGGCTGCAAAAATCCGCTGCTCACCGTCACCATAATCAACGACCAGTGGTTTGCTATTGAGCATGTCACCCATGTGCTGGCGCGGCGTCGTCACCGCAGGATCAGGATCGGCATCCCCCCGCACAAAGTCCAACAACTGCTCGCGTGCACTGTCTGTTAAATAATCTGTAGAAGAACAGGTAACAGCGACATTTGCAATCGTCACACAGCCCACTTTCGTAGAATAATCCCCCAGAACATTGTGTTTAGTACCCGCACAATCATAGTAGTACCCAACACAACTAGTCCCATCACCATCCGCATCAGGCAGAAAATGCTTCACTACCTGACCCGTATCAGGAAGCCCCACCAGCAAACCATCAGTGACTTTTATGTTAGTTGCATCCAGCGCGTTAGTGCTAGCTGTCAGTGACAAATTACTACTAACATCGGTATACAGTTTGCGAGCATCAGGGACAGGCAACTGGCTGGATGCTCCGCCAGCAGCAACATCTGTACCACTAACGCCCCCCCATAAATCATCAGCGGAATCCAGAAATTCACCTTCGGCATTCACAATCGGCGTCCCTGAAATAATGGTACCGGTCAGTGGATCACGCACAATCGGCTCACCGACCAGCTTACCATCGGTAGTACGTGCAAATTTTTTCAGATTGCCTGACCAAACGGGTTTGTTATTCTGGTCAAACACGGGAATGTAAACCTCATCACTGTGTGCCAGCATACTGTTGGTATCTACCGTATACGTCGGTGAACTGAAAGAAGATGCCGCCTTGCTGATGGAACTCAGAATGGCCTTGAACGCACTAGACAGCTCTTCCTCGTTGCCAGCGGGGAAATACTCACCCTTGCCTTTACTCGCTAATAACTGCAAATACTCCTCACCCTTATCAGAAGGGTCTGCATTCAGCGCAAAGCCGACCGTATAGGTTTTGACAACCTGATCACCATTACTTGAATCGCCATCCTGGTCGGTCGTCGCCAACCACTCCGACAACTCCGGCCCACACACACCGCTGTTATAACCAATATTGCCACCAGCAATGTCTTTTATAGCGGAGCCATCTGCGCAGTTCGTCACGCCCATGTAGTCCTCCAGACGTGGACTTACCTTGATTTCACTACTCTTATCAGCCGCATAACCTGTCCCACCCGGATACCGTTTGGATGATGGCGGGTAATACAGCGTGCCATCAACCTCTGGCGGAATCACACCGGAGTAATAAGGGTATTCTGGCTTGCCATCCGACATCAGCACCAAATAATTAGCCTGGCAGGAATGCTTAATCGGAGACCTGTAAGACAAATCCACACTGGTGTTATAAGCTGTGCACACCCGATTTTCGCACGTAGTAATCGCACTTGAGCAACTATAGTCCTCATTAACACAGTAACCTGAGCCATCTCCGCCGGTTGACACCCAACCATCGTTGGGATCAGCCGGATCGTCGCAACAAGCGCTATAGTTTTGTGCTTGGCAAGTAGCAGGTAATATTTCACCATTACACTGCCCCCATTCCTTGACACAGGTTGGATTGTTAGGCGACACAGGTGGTGTGGCGGAGGTTCCCCCACTAGCTGTCTGATAAGCCGTGCAACTGATGCTATTCTCATAGGTTAGCGGATGAGCCGCCCATCCCAGCGTCGGCAACCCCAGGCCCCAACCTAATTGGTCACCGCGATAATAACGGGCAGCTTCATACATGGAATCAACAATGGGCGTATACCCATCAGCATCCCAACTATTAACAACATCAGACAGGAATGTGCGGACAGGTGTCGTCAAGGCTGGCTGAGGATCTGGTAGTTTGTACAGATTTTCATAAGCATCTGTCATCCCAGCGCCACCATCTGTTATAGGGGAACTGATGGCACTATCTATCGGTGAAACCGGGAAATTCACACCCTTAACGGAACTCCACCAATAATCTGCCCCCAACCCGTGGTTGGCGTAATGCATCAACCCCACATTCAGATTGGCAGGTGCATTATCCATTACATTCTTGAAAGAGCTTTTGAGTACATCCATACGGGAATCGCTGCCTGTAACAATCTGACTCATACTGCCGGAAGCATCAATCAGGAACAGGACATTCGGCGACACATCACCACTTTTATCGGCAAAGTAGATTTCGGTTTCATCCGCCATTACGACCGAAACGGGCGACAACGCCACTGCCAACAGTAACCAACCCATCAGGTGATGCTTATTTTTCATGCTTTATACATCGCTGGTAAAATTATTTTATTAACTATGCTTTTATACTAATACGAAACACCCTCGTCACGCCAGAAAGTCCGTGGAAGAATATCGGTCAAATCCACACTGCCCGCCACACCCGTTCCCAGTGCGTTGTGACTATCCATCACAGGCAATAGCATTTTCCCTACCCGAATATCCACCATCTGCTGACAATCCCCATCAGTACAGGCATCCACGCCATTGCTGCCAACAGCATCAAGGAACACAATCTGTGCACCACCAAGAATTTCATTCACACCCGCCACGACCGATTTATCGTTCGCTGCATCCACCACACCATCACGATTCAGATCCGCAACCGCCTGCCCATTGAATAAGTCGAGCACATAAGCACGGCCAATATTAGCGGGGGCATTACAAGGATCATCGCTAGTACCCTCGCCAACAGCAAACGTGGTAAAGATGACTTTATTGAGGAAAGAGACAGCAGGAGCAAGCACTTTCTCCGCATTATTCGGTAAGTCGTAATACCAACCATAATAACCCGCATCCAGTAGATTTTTACCTGCTCCGGCTAACGTATCGGCCTCGGTCAAATCGGCATCAGTCAAGGCAGTGAATGTTTCCGGTGCTGGCGCATAGACATTTTCATCCCTCAAGACGTAAAAACGGTCTTGAATATCGGCATTCTGCGGATGCGAGCGATAGCCACTGCCAATCGCCAATGTCATGACCGTTTTACCTTGGTGCTGCATCAACGCCACATCGGGTTCGTAATAGAACTTACGTTTATCTGCCCCACTCCCACCCAAGTTCGCCAACAGGGTCAAACGGGCATCCGTATAAGCGTACATGCTGGTATCGGCATCACGTAAATCCATATCCATATCTACCCGCCACACCTTACCGCCCGTGTCAGTGAAATACAGACGATCAAGAGCACCGTTACGATCCATATCCAGCACCCGAATATCAGCAGGAATACTGTTTTTTAGTAAGGCACTTGCACCATTCACATCATCACGTAATGACCACAGCCTATTACCCGACACCGCATCGATGATAAACACATCTCGACCCATTGCATCAGCCACCCGTGTTGCTGGATTCTCTTCCTCTAATGACGGGTCAAAACCACCCCCAAACACCAGTACGTCTTTCAATACCACTGGGGCAGCGGATGTTGCCTGTATATTCATTTTAGCCAGTGCTGGCTTGGACCAACTCTCACCCAACTCAGCAAAATCCGCTTGACTATTATTCAGCGTCCACACCAGTTTCGGCGCAGCAATAGCGGTAATATCCATCGCGTAATAAGCCCGACCACCACGCCGCAGCCCAAAGAACAGATAGGCCTTATCACCCGCGCTAGCATCAATTTTACCGTCACCATTTTTATCTAACATCCACGGCATCAACTGCCCATCTACCCCGTAGAAATGGGTTTTAGCCGCATTGTTATCGTAAAAATGGCGAATGTTTTTCAATAATGACTGCGGCATGAAAGCCCATTTCTCAGCACCGTTATCGGTATTAAACGCGTGTAGGAAGCCCTCATTACTCCCCACCAACACATAACTTTTGCCATCAATGTAATCTAACACCACAGGCTTACTGTTCATGATGTCACCCATATGGTGGCGCACCGTCGTACCATCCTTGTCATAACCGCGTGCAAAACTTAATAGGCTCGTGCGTAAGGCATCGTCCATACCAGCATCGCCCAACAATGCTTTAGTAATCGCAATATTGGCCACTCCTAAAGAAGCTAGCGCACCGCCAGCATCGGTATACAAGGTACGACTGGCTGGATTCAATAAAGCTGCGGCTCCACCTGCCTGCACCTCATTACCATCGGCAGCAGCTGAAACTGACCATTCATCCCACGTATTATTGGTGAATTGCCCTGTATCATCCACGGCGGGTTTATTGTTTTTAGTGCTGTAAATCTGGCCTGCCTGAATATCAACCACCCCATCGCTATCGGTATCAATCGGCGATTTTGCCACTTTAAATTTCTTCAAATTTCCTGACCACAGCGGCAATTGACTACGTTCAAACACGGGGATATACACATTATCACCATGCGCTAACAAATTACTTTTGTCGATGCTGTAAGCCGGGGCACTGAAGGAGGCCGATGCCGCATCAATTTTATCCAGAATACTATTGAAACTCTTGGTCAGATCATCCAAGTTACTTGCCGTGAATGCACCGCTATTGGTAGCGGCCAAACTTCCCCAGTAACGCAGGGGGTTCAAAATTTCCTGCAAACCTGAACGAACGTCTGCCAACGCGACACCCGCCCCCATGACCCCAAAGAGTTGATGATACAAATCCTGAGGTTGTTGCGCCAAAGCCAAAGGCTTCGTAACCGTATAATCCGGCTGATAAGTCATACTGGCGGAGGTTATTTGCCCCCCCTCAATACGGTTAACCTTGCGTATCACTTGATCAAAAGCCAGTTGCAAACTGGTACTGTCATTCGCCGCTAATGCCCCATCGGCCATATTGGCAAGGCTCGCCAGATAATCTGTACCTGCTTTATCTTCCACACCAAACGCGACCGTGAAAGTACCAATCGCTTGCTTACCCTCAACACTACTAGACTGGTCAGTTTTCGACAGGAAACTGGTTAACTCAGCCCCACAAGTACCACTTTTATACCCGTTAGGCGCATCATTTCCACATCCAGAGCCTTTGCTAGTCAGGGTTTGAATCTCATTTTGGCGCAGTGGGTATTGGTTAATACCACCACCATTACTAGCACTACCTGCATATTCAGGCCGCCCATCAGACATCAGCACCACGTAGTTAGCCTGACATTCATGCTGCATCGGTGATAGGTAACGCTTCCCGCCCCCACAAATGGTTTCTTGTTGCTTGCATTGCTCCTCGGTAACTTCCTCTTCCTCCTCACACACTTGTTGCGTATTGGTGTTGGTGGTGGAGCAGGTGAAGCCGCCAGTGCATTGCTGAACACTTTGATTGCAGACAACGTTGGTACATTGCTGAACATCTTTCATGCAAGCTACTTCCGTACAACTGGTAATGGCTTGACCTGATTCATCATAACCACTAGTGACGCAGTTTTGGCACATACCTGGTTGTTTTACTGTGACACAATTTTGGCAGGTACTGGCCTGTTGCACTGTCGTCCAGCCACAACACTGGTTTGGAACCGAGGTTGTGATGGTTTGCGTCGTGTATTTTTTACAGACTTTTTTAGTTTCCGTTTTACACCCCGTCATAGGAAGTGCTGTATTACACTGACCGGCTGAATTATTACACCACCATTCATTGACTTGGCAGTTCAAAGCATTATCGTTAATGTAAGTGGAGGGGTGGGCGGCGCGAACATTACCAGCAGCAAGGTTTCCGAAATCGACGGACTCTCCACGGTAATAACGACTGGCTTCATACAAAGCATCGACGATAGGTGTGTTACCACCTGCACTCCAGCTATAGGCGATATCTTGTAAAAACGCCCGTACAGGTTCACTGTTCCCCGTTGGATTCGGCAAGTTATCTTGCCCCATAGGAATACTCGCTTCGATAATCGATTTAGCGCTACCGTTACCATCCTTATCCAGATCAATCGATTTTACGGGAAAACTAACCCCATTAGCTTGGTTTTCACCATGCCCACCGTAACGCATCAGGCCGATATTGAGGTTACTAGGCGCTGAAGACATAACTGCTGAAAAGGCTTCCTGCATGACTTGCATACGGGTTTTACCGCCACTGCCCGGCACGATATTTTTATTCGCACAGGTGTTATCTGGCTTGTCGTATAACCCATTCGCATCAGCCTGACATTCCATGCTTAATGAAGTATCCAACACAAACAGAATATTCGGGTTGGCACTGACACTTTGATCATAATAAATCTCTGCATCATCTGCCATTAATACGGTAGACAACAGCAAAGGAAGAGCGGGCAACAGATAACGAAGCATACGTTTCATGGAAAACCTTTTTATTATTCTAGCTGCAATAAAAGATCAGCAGCGTTACTTCCAGCAGGTATTGGCGGTGGTAGTCGTGGCACTCACGCCACCCCTCTTAGCCCCCCGATCATCCAGTGTCATCACTTGACAGGAAGCATCATGAGCCTGTGGTTTGCTAGCCGTTGCTGTCGCTGTTGCGGTAAAGCCCGTAGTGCCAGTCGTGTTGATAGATAACGTGTAATAACCATCTGGGCTGCTCGTGCTGTACCCCAGTGCTGTAATACTTCCATAACTGCGGTTACGCAAGAAATAGCTTTCTTGACGTTGTGCAATTTCCATCAGTGCGACTTGTGCATCAGCCCTACGGCTTTTCTGCACACTGGCGGTATAACTAGGATAGGCAATCGCCGCTAAGATGCCGACAATGGCCACCGTGATCATTAGTTCAATTAAGGTGAAACCTTTATTCTGGTGTTTTATTGTTATCATTATAGGTATCTCTTTACTCACTTAGTTGATTTTAGGAACAGGTTTCAGCACACCTTCAGAGTGCTCACTCTTCGCACCCGTCCCTGACAGAGAAGCATGGGCTTCTGTCGTAAAAATGCGGCAGGCAAGTCCACCGGCATCGGGGGTCATTTCCGTTGTCATGGCAATGCCATTAAGTGGCGGACATCCTTCTTCCTCACTCATCGCAGCAACACCTGTTACGGTCACTTGACTGGCAGCATCACTGAATACCCCTGTGCTGGATTCACTCAAAGAACTTCCCGCCACACCAAAATTTTTCAACTCACGTGTTTTAACCTTATTTTTATCATAAGTTATGGATGTAGGTGTCTCACCCGTAGTCGCTGTTTGCATGACTTGATACAAATTGGAAGACTTTCTCAACATCGAATCCGCCCCCTGAAATGTCAGCATGTACATCATCTGATTGCCAGCAATACGACTATCTACTGTCGCCATACGGGTGGCAGCAATACCAATCACAGTCATGGTCAGTAGGATAACCAAACCCCACACCAGCACTGCACCACGCTCCTGCTTTCTTAGCGTTCTCATCCCATTCCCCCTAACCATCAACCACATTACGCAAATGGATCACAGCGGAATATACCGCACGTTGGTAGCGATCATTGCGCGTCAATGACACTCCCAATACATCGTAAGACTGCGACGCCGTCGCTGGTAACACCGGCTCCAACGACCGAATCAAAATACCTGCTTTCATACTAATGACTTGCTGCCACGTATTGGCGGCGGTAACAGCAGTCGCACTCATGTACTGATCTACCGCACCATCGGTATTTGTATCAACACCATATAGAAATTGAATATTCTCAACACCATTCACAATGGGACGCTTAGCCTGATTCGCATTGGAACCCACGCCATACAAGATCGGCACAAGATTGCCTAAAGAATCTTTGGTCGTCCCATCAGTAGCGACATGGAAAGCGTTATAAACCAGCGAGTCGCTTAAGCTAGGAACCCCTCCCCAACACCCAGTAGGCAAATCACCATTGAGTACATCTGTGAATAATCCTGAATCACCAATGAAACGAACACTCACCGCATCTCCATAAGTATTCAGATCATCCTGCGTAGCACTGGCTTTCAACGCACCTAATGCTAGTGACTTAACGGTTCCACAAGAACCTCCCACTGGGTCAGCGCTACCGTTAACATAGAAATACCCATCGACCGTATTCATCGGCAACTTGCTTGGAGTTGCATAACCAGCATGTTCTAAGTGTTTGATCAGCATATTTAAAGCAACGCGAGCACTTTCATCCATTAAGGATAACTGATCACGCGCGTTGTAATTGCGCTTACTGCTAACGTAGACAGTGCTTATCCCGGCCACCAATACCAGGCTGACCAGCATGGCAATCATCAATTCGACGAGGGAAAGCCCTTTTTGCATTGTATGTTTCATGGTTATTCCCTACAAAATGGCATTCAGGTTGATATTGAAGGTTTCGACACCATCCGTGCCGCCATCAAGATCAGCCTGACGGGTAGCATTACGCTCATCCCATTGCAGGTTAACCGATAAACCTTTCTGACAATCCGCAGGCAAATCAACAACAGGGCTACCAGCAGCAGGAGGATCAAAACAGGCGACTGTCAATACACCATTGATTAATGTATTACTAATACTCACATCTGTTCCACAACGAATACGGAACAGGTCATAACGCGCCAAGTTTGCCGCTGTACAACTTCCAGTATCACAGGCAGGTGAAGGCTGGCTGCAACTAGTAGCTACATTATATTGCCCTGCCAAGGCAGCCGAACGGTTCGCACGCATGTGTTCCAGTAGGTCATGCACAAGCCAAGTGGCCTGTTGCATCTGATAAGAGTTATGAGTCGTTTTCATCCCTGCAATCTGTAGACCGGCTAAACCAAGCAATCCAGTAGATAACACAACCGTTGCAATCAGGACTTCTAACAGACTCAGACCCGCCTGTTTGTGAGATAAGGGTAAGCGCAATGGCATAATTAAGCCTATTAATATTAGAATTGATGCTTATTTAAACAAATACCATTATATCAATAAATACACTGAATATGTAATTATAAAAAACCATTCCGATAAGCAGTAGTGTTTTCAGTATCAATGGCGAGCACTGTGCCCTTTTTATTTTCTATTTTCCCTGCACAAAAAAAACCCCGGCATTTTACCGGGGAGGGAACTCTCAACTCATGACTATGACGCAGCTGCGTTATAGTTATTAGTCGTAATACTTCACTAAAAAGTTCATACATTTCAACTTTTTTTAGTGGATCCTCATGGAAAATGTTGGGTCAAGCGTCGAGCGAACCCCTCTTTCTCGCAACAAGCGTTCCAATTGCTTACCCAAATCACCAAAATCCTGACGATAAATAATCAGCCCATCCAATAGTAGCTGCGCAGAAGTACGCCGCCTTACACTATCACGAACAACAAGCCGTCTACTCATTTACACACACCCCTTTCTTAAACACTAGTATCAACCCTCAGTTTAAATATAGTGCAAAAATAAATTTTCTGTGTTGTCTTTCTGCTGAGTTTAGGGATAATACAAGAACTTTAGTATATTAACGGTTACTGATTAAACATGACCATTACAGCCCCTGACATACCTGAGCAGCGTTTACTATTCATCGATGAACTTAGTCATGATGAAATCAAACAACTACAACGTGATGCAGCAACGGCTTTTCAGCTCGCACCACATTTTCACGATACATTGAAAGGGGGAGTTGCTGGTCCAGAATTAGCCATCATCCCAGCAGGGCGTTTTGAGATGGGTTCAGAGCCTACTGAAATTGGGCATCAGCGTGAAGAATACCCACGTCATCTCACGATGATCAGTAAGCCGTTCGCCATGGGCATCTACCCTATAACAGGTGAAGAATTCCGTTTATTCCGTCAAGAAACCGAATGGTTTCTGCGCCCAGAACTCATCTGGCATGAAGGCCGTTACCCTGCCATCAATGTCCGCATTGAAGACATAAAACTATTTCTAGCATGGCTGAGCCTTAAGACAGGTGAAACCTACCGTTTACCGACAGAAGCTGAATGGGAATACGCTGCTCGCGCCGGTACAACGACGCCCTTTCACCACGGTGAAGATGTCAGTTGCAAAGAAGTTCACTTCAACCCACTATTTCCCTACAAGGAAAAGCTGGATAAACGTCGCTGGTATATGCCACGTTGCTTCCCTAGCCCCAAAGCCAGCGAGGTTGGCTTGCAAGCGGCTAATGCTTGGGGGCTGCATGATGTACATGGTAATGTTTGGGAATTCACGCAAGATCACTGGACAACCTCGCATTTATACGCGAACCGCAATGGGACTCCCTCGAACTCAGCTAATCCCTATTGGTATGTCACCAAAGGCGGCTCATGGTTCGACCCGGCAGCACGCGCACGCAGCGCCGCCCGCAAAAAACGCTACTTAGATGAAATGGACACCAACCTTGGTTTTCGGGTAGTACGCGAACTTTAGTCGCGTTCAAACTCCAGTGCCATACCGAGAGGCATAACATCCAATAGCTTGCCATCCCGCCAAACCAGCTGCCCATTCACCAAGGTAGCGGCAATACTGGAGCGGAATTCGTAACCATCAAAGGGTGACCAACCACACTTTGAAAGGCTATTGGCGTGCGTTGACACAAAGGACTTCTCCAGATCAACCAAGGTCAGATCTGCCCAGTAGCCTTCGCGGATATAGCCACGATCTTTAATATTAAACATTTCCGCAACAGCATGACTGGTCTTTTCAACAATAAATTCCAGCGTGAAGATACCATCCTGATAATGCTCAAGCACTGTAGGCAGCGCATATTGCACCAATGGCAGGCCAGAAGGCGCTTTGAAATAACTGGGGTTCTGCTTCTCTTCCCACGTATGCGGTGCATGGTCGGTACCGATCACATCCAGACGTCCATCTAACAGTGCTTGAATGAGACCCGCGCGGTCTTCCGCCGTCTTGATCGCCGGATTACACTTAATGAGGGAGCCTTTGGTCGCATAATCCTCATCCGCAAAATGCAGAAAATGAACACAAGCTTCTGCGGTAATAAGCTTATCCTTCAAAGCGGCATCAGAAAACATCTCTGCTTCCTTTGCTGTCGAAATATGCAGAATATGCAAACGCGTACCACAACGTTTAGCCAACTCTATGGCCATCGACGACGATTGGTAACAAGCTGCTTCGCTACGGATAGTCGGGTGCAAATTAAACGGGATATTGTCACCGTAAATACTGCGGTAACTTTCCTCATTTTCCATGATAGTTGGCATATCTTCACAATGCGCCGCAATCAACGTTGGCGCATGAGTAAAAATCTTCTCCAACACTTCAGGGTCATCCACCAACATATTGCCAGTCGATGCCCCCATGAACACTTTCACGCCACAAGCATCCTTCGGATTTAAGGCCTTAATAGCCTCAAGATTATCGTTGGATGCACCCAAGTAAAAGGCATAATTCCCCACTGAACGTCCCGCCGCCAATTGCTTTTTGGCATTAAGCGTAGCGGAATCCAAGGTATTTGGAATGGTATTGGGCATATCCATGAAACTGGTAATCCCACCAGCAACCGCTGCACGGCTCTCGGTCGCCATATCAGCCTTGTGGATCAGACCCGGTTCACGGAAATGTACTTGATCATCAATCATACCCGGCAGTAAATGCAGTCCAGCAGCATCCAACACCTCGACGCCCGGTGCGGACAAATGACGGCCAATGGAAGCGATTCGCCCATTATGAATGAGCACGTCAGCTTCCGTAATCTGCCCTTCATTGACCAGATTTGCATTGACAATCAACAGTGAACTCATAGGGAGGAGTCTCCTTGAAATCAGGATTCCCGTTCAAGAATCAGGAAGGAATAGGGGTAAGGGTTTTTGGCATCAGTAGTACAGTTAATTCGCTCTACTTCATGCCATTGATATTGATTATAGTCAGGAAAAAAAGTATCGCCTGTAAAATCAGCATCAATTAGGGTTAAATACAGACGGTCGGCACGTGTTAGAAAATATTGATAAATTTGTGCCCCCCCTACCACCATGACTTCAGGTTCAGCCGCAACAGCTTCCCAAGCCTCATCCGGTGAAGAAAACCGCTCTGCCCCACTCGGGTTAAACGTTACATCGCGTGAAATCACCAAATTACGGCGTCCTGGTAAGGCGCGTCCAATCGAATCCCAAGTCTTACGTCCCATAATAATGGGCTTACCTAAGGTATTCTTTTTAAACCAAGCAAGATCAGCGGGCAAATGCCAAGGCATATTGCCTTCACACCCGATTACCCGCTGATGTGCCATCGCTGCAATCAGTGACAGCATTGGTATTACTTGACCACCCGCAAAGCAGGGCGTTTAGTAGGTTTTGGCGGTGATGGTGGTGTTTCATCCTGATCATTATCACCATCATCTGAAGCGCTATCATCACCGCTGCTCACTGCCGCACCAGCAACCGTTGCCAATGACGGACGCGGCGTTGGTACTTCAGCAGCAGGAATCGCCATGCTTTCTGCATATTCCTCCGGTGGGAATTGCAGGGCATCCTGTGTTTCACGCGCATAAACAGCCATGATCGACCACATAGGTAACCAGATCGACATCGATCGGCCGCCGAAACGCGCATTAAAGGTCACCTGATCATTGTCCATCATCAGATTATTGGCCGCAGTCATGCTGATATTCAACACAATACTGCCATCTTTGACAAACTGACGAGGCACTTGAACTTGCTCGGAACGTGCGTCCACCATAATGTGTGGTGTCATACCGTTATCCACGATCCACTCATAGAAGGCACGCAGCAGATAAGGACGCTTCGGTGTCGTATTGGGTAAATTAGGCTCACTCATGGGCGGATCGACTTTTCAACCTTACTTAACGATTGCTGGAATGCCTCACGTGAAAACACACGCTCCATGTATTTCAGGATAGGTTTACCCTGTTTTTCTGGCACATCAATACCATATTTAGGCAAACGCCATAAAATGGGGGCAATCGTGCAATCCACTAACGAAAAGTCATCACTCAAAAAGTAAGGCTTCACGGAAAACACTTCTGCCGCAGACAACACGCTTTCTCGTAAGATTTTGCGTGCCTGCGATGCAGTCGCGTCATCACCATGTTCAATATCACTGACCAGTGAAAACCAGTCTTTTTCAATACGGAACAATGCTAAACGAGAATGCGCTCGCGTCACTGGGTCAACCGGCATTAATGGCGGGTGTGGGAAACGCTCATCCAAATATTCCATGATGATACGCGCATCATACAACACCAGATCACGGTCAAGTAACGTTGGTGTCGTATTGTAAGGGTTCAACTCCGCGAGATCTTCAGGTTTGTTATCGGGGTTGATATTGAGAATGTCGACGGTAATATCTTTTTCCGCCAACACAATACGCACCCGATGGCTGTCTGCACAGTCAGGCGCGGAAAATAATGTCATGACAGATCTTCGGCTGGAAAGCGAAGCCATATAAGCGGGACTCCCTGTACTTAAAACAAAAAAGCCACTCTATAGTACACTAGAGTGGCTTCAAGGTGTTATACCGACGAAGGATTAATGGACATCCTTCCAGTATTCCTTTTTCAGGAAATACGCAAGCACGGCAAACAGCCCGAGGAACAACAATACCAATACACCGTAACTTTTACGATGCAATGCTGCTGGCTCACCTACATAGGTCAAGAAGTTGGTAATATCTCGTGCAACTTTGTCATACTCAGCGGGAGACATGCTGCCTGCTTTTACAGTTTTCATCTCACAATGTTCAACTGCATGCTCACCCTCACCTTCCTTGGTGCACTCCTTCTCTTGCAAACCTTGCAACTCCCACAGGACGTGTGGCATACCAACGTTCGGGAACACAGTATTGTTCACGCCCATCGGACGGCTTTCATCCACGTAGAACGCCTTCAGGTAGCTATAAATCCAGTCAGAGCCACGTGAACGTCCAACCAGCGACAAATCTGGCGGCGGCGCACCGAACCATTCTGCTGACTGCTTTGGGGACATCCCATTTTTCATCAGCTCACCGGCTTTAGTGGACTCACCATCGGTACGCGTGAAAATCAGGTTTTTAGTGACCTGTTCTTCCGTCAAACCTAAATCTGCTGCCACACGGTTGTAGCGGCTAAAGTTTAGAGAATGGCAACCCATGCAGTAGTTAGCGAAATATTTCGCCCCTATTTGCAGACTGGCTTGGTCGTGAATATTAACATTCGCCGACTCTAGATGAACGCCATCTTCATTAGCCAAAGCAGTACCAGACACCACCATCGAAGCTGACAGTGCGAACATTACACTTGCAATAAATTTTTTCATGTTTGTCACACCTCAACCTGTTACACGGTCAGGAACTGGCTTTTCTTCATTGCAGCTCGCTTTGAAAGCAGGCAACAACAAGGTCAGCGCCAGATAGCCTACCGGCCAAATAGCCTGAATAAGCATTTGGTTTAATGCTTCAGGGTCACTACCGGGCACTCGGAAAGTAAAGTCATAGGCAATAATCGCCGCCAACAGAATACCAAACCACATCACATACTTCGCTTTAGAAGGATTGCTATGAATCCACAATACTACGAAGAAAATGAAGTAAATTTGGGTCATGCGTGTACCCAGTTCTTTGAATGCTGGTGTAACTGCCTCAACACCCATCCAACCTAACACCAAGAACACAGCTGCAAACAACAACAGATTGATCTTGTGAGCAGTATTACGATAGCGCCAAGATTTCATTGGATTACGGTCGATCCAAGGCAACACAAACAGCACTGCAATCGCAGCAAACATCGCCAATGTACCAAAGAACGGGTCAGGAATCGCACGCAGAACCGTATAGAACGGCGTGAAGTACCAAACAGGTGCAATGTGCAACGGTGTTTTCAGCGCATTGGCAGGTTCAAAGTTTGGCTTTTCCAGGAAGTAACCACCACCTTCAGGTACAAAGAACAGGATAGCGAAGAAGCCAATCAGGAACACGACCACACCCAGAATGTCTTTAACAGAGTAGTAAGGGTGGAACGGAATACCATCAGTCGGGGCAGTTTCGCTCCAACGGTTGCCTTTAGGGCCTTGCTTGATTTCAACGCCGTCAGGGTTGTTGGAACCCACTGCGTGCAGTGCCACAATGTGGACAAACACCAATGCAGGCAGCACCAGCGAAGGCAGGAAGAAATGCAGCGCAAAGAAACGGTTCAGGGTTGCATCACCGAGTACGAAGTCACCACGAATCCAAGTAGACAAGCCTTCACCTATCACCGGAATCGTATTGAACAGGTTGATGATAACCTGCGCACCCCAGTAAGACATTTGACCCCAAGGCAGCAAATAGCCCATGAAGGCTGTTGCCATCAGCGCCAGATAAATCGCCATACCGATCAACCAGATCAGTTCGCGCTTGCCTTTGTAGGATCCGTAAATCAGCGCACGGAACATGTGCAGGTACACCACGATAAAGAACGCAGAAGCGCCCGTAGAGTGCATGTAGCGGATAAACCAGCCACCCGGCACATCACGCATGATGTATTCAACCGAAGCAAACGCCAAACCGGTATCCGGCTTGTAATGGAAGGCTAGGAACAGGCCAGAGAAAATCTGGATAACCAGTACCAGCATCGCCAGTGAACCGAAGAAATACCAGAAATTGAAGTTTTTAGGCGCATAGTAACCAGCCAAATGCGCTTGCCAGGTTTCCATCATCGGGAAGCGGTCTTCGACCCAACCCAAGAAACCCTTGTAATTATGTGCGGGACGCTCTGCCATTATGCTTTACCTCCGTCTTCACCGATCAGGATAGTGTTGTCGTCTTTGAAGTAATATGGAGGTACTTCAAGGTTCGCCCCGGCTGGAACGTTCTTGAAAACGCGACCGGCTAGGTCGAATTTAGAACCGTGGCACGGGCAATACCAACCACCTTTCCAATCTGCACCCAAGTCAGCCGGAGCCAGCTCAGGACGGTAGGTTGGAGAGCAACCCAAATGGGTGCAAATTCCAACCAATACCAGATACTGTTCCTTACCTTCGCGGGTACGTGCCAAATTCTTGGCATATTCTGGCTGCTGCTTGATATTTTCGGAATTCGGATCTTTTAGATTATCAGCAAGACCCGCCAAAGTATCCAGCATTTCCTTAGTACGGTTAACCAGCCACACTGGCTTACCGCGCCAAATCACGCGAATCAATTGTCCCGGCTCGGCCTTAGTCACAGAAACCTCAACCGGTGCACCAGCGGCAAGCGCCCGCGCACTAGGATTCCATGAATTAAGGAACGGAGCCGCAACCGCTGCCACCCCTGCTGCCCCTACCACTGATGTGGCGGCAATCAGGACGCGGCGACGGCCTTTATCTACTCCAGAATTTGCCATCGTAAGCACTCTCCCAAATGTTCAAAACTTAATCTGCACCATTACTGCAATACTGTCAAAATACACTTGCAATAATGTTAAATTTCTGAGCTATAAACTCAAACATGGCTATATTAGCATATGCTAAAAAACAATGTAGGATGTCCGAACTCACTTCTAAAATCAAGCAGAAATGAGCAGTGTGAACCCTAAAAAACCGACTGTTTGATTTAAGTCAATACACCGCCCTACCAGCTAGGCGCGGCAATAATAGCACAAACCCAAACAAAATAACCTGACTTATACCGGGTTATTGATATCGATAAAGCGGTGTTCCAAACCAAATTCATCTGCTAAATGCTTGCCTAGCGCTTTTATACCATAACGCTCAGTCGCATGATGCCCCGCAGCAATATAATGAATGCCGTTTTCACGGGCGAAATGCACGGTATGTTCGGAAATCTCACCACTCAAATAGGTATCCGCCCCCAACTCGAAGGCTTGCTGGATGTAACCTTGTGCACCACCCGTACACCAAGCGATACGCTGCACCGGATGTTCACCGCCCGCAATCAACAAGGGTTCACGTGCCAAGGCCGTTGCCACTTGCTGCCCAAAATCTGCCAGCGACACGGGTTCGCTTACCGAACCGATATTACCCACGCTTTGCAACTCACGCTCATCCATCACCCCTTCGTTGCGGATACCCAATAACATCGCGAGTTGCGCGTTATTGCCGAGTTCCGGGTGCGCATCCAGCGGCAAATGGTACCCCAGCAAACTGATGTCATGCTGGATCAAGGTGGCAATACGCTGCTTTTTCATGCCTCGAATCACGGGTGATTCACCTTTCCAGAAATAACCGTGATGCACCAATACCGCATCTGCCCCGTATTCGACGGCGGCATCCAGCAGGGCTTGGGAAGCGGTTACGCCGGTCACAATCCGGGTGACTTCTGCCCTGCCCTCAACCTGCAAACCATTGGGCGCATAGTCGCGGAACTTGCCAATATTCAGCAGCTTATTGAGGTAAGTTTCTAAGGTGTAAAGGTTCATAGTTCAGCAAGTATTTGCAAGAAAGTGTTCATTTCATCATCTGTACCGATGGTGATGCGCAAGTATTCGTTAATACGCAGCTTGTTGAAATAGCGTACCAGCACGCCGCGCTGCTTCAATGCCAGATACAGGGCTTCGGCATTGCCTGCGGGCGGGCGGGCAAACACGAAATTGGCCGCCGAGGGCAATACGCTAAAACCCAGTTCGGTGAGTTTTTGCACCGTCATTTCACGGGTGGCGATGATTTGCTGGCAAGTACTCGCGAAGTACTCCTTGTCACGCATCGCCGCCGCCGCCCCGGCAATCGCCATGCGCCCCAGCGGGTAAGAGTTGAAGGAATTTTTCACCCGTTCCAACGCATTGATGAGGTCGGGATGTCCAACCGCAAACCCGACCCGCAACCCGGCGAGGGAGCGCGATTTGGAGAAAGTTTGCACCACCAATAGGTTCGGATACTTCGCTGTCAGCGGAATCGCAGTTTCTGCGCCGAAGTCGACGTAGGCTTCGTCCACCACGACCACGGAATCGCGGTTGGCTTGCAGCAAGGTTTCAATCACATCCAGCCCGACCGCCATGCTGGTGGGTGCATTGGGGTTGGGGAAGATAATACCGCCGTTTTTGCCGCTGAAATCCTTCAAGTTCAGGCTGAAATCGTCCCGCAGCGGGATTTTCTTCGTCTCAATCTGGTAGAAATTGGCGTAGACCGGGTAGAAGCTGTAGCTGATGTCCGGGTACAGCAGTGGCGCATCGTGCTTGAGCAGGCCACAGAAAACATGTGCTAACACTTCATCCGAACCGTTACCGGCGAAGATATTGGCGCGTTCGACGCTGTAGTAGTCGGCGATGGCATCCTTGAGTTCATCCGCATTCGGGTCGGGATAGAGGCGCAAGCGCTCATCCGCCGCCGCATGGATCGCCGCCAGTGCGTTGGGCGAAGGCGGGTACGGGCATTCGTTGGTGTTCAGCTTGACATAGCGCTGGTCTTTGGGCTGCTCGCCCGGCACATACGGGTCGAGATCGTGTACCAGTTTGCTCCAATATTGGCTCATACGTACTTCCGATAAGGAATGTAAACATGTGATGATATAGGGATGAAACGAATCCAGCAATCAACATTCCATCCTGCATGGTGGCTAAAATCGCCCCACCTGCAAACCCTGTGGCCAGTATTTTTCCGCAGCCGCCCCCATCTCGACTTGCAACACGAACGTTTAGAACTCGCCGATGGTGATTTCATCGATCTTGCCTTTCATCCGCGCCCCGACTCGCCGCTGGTGCTGGTTATCCACGGACTGGAAGGTTCGCTGGAATCGCATTACGCCCAGACCCTGATGCAAGCATTGCACAAAGCCGGGTTTGCCAGCGTCTTCATGCACCTGCGCGGATGCAGCGGCACTCCCAATCGGCTAGCCAGCAGCTACCATTCGGGTCGCACGGCGGATGTGGCAGAAGTGCTTGCCCACCTGCGCAACACGGGCAGGATGCCAGAGGCAGCGGTCGGTTTCTCGCTCGGCGGCAACCTGATCCTTAAATACGCAGGGGAAACAGAAGCGGAGTCAGGGCTAAAAGCGGTAGTCGCAGTTTCCATCCCCTTTCAGCTTGAGGAATGCGCCCGCAAGTTGGAAAAAGGTTTTTCGGTGATTTACGGGCGTTACCTGACGGGCAAGTTGAAAGCCGCCTACCGCAACAAGTTCAGCCAGATGCCCAGCCCCTTACCGCTCAACATCAATACCGTGGGTACGATTTTTGACTTCGACGACCAGATTACCGCCACGTTGAATGGCTTTGATGGCGCACACGACTATTACACACGCAGCAGCTCCGCGCAGTTCCTGAAAAATATTCAGACGCCAACGCTAATTATCCATGCGCAGGATGACCCGTTCATGTACCCCAGTACCGCACCAACAGAAGCTATGCTAAGTGATGATGTAACGCTGGAATTGACGACACACGGCGGGCACGTGGGCTTTGTAGGTGGGCGTGTGCCGTGGCGAGCAGAGTATTGGTTAGAAACGCGAATTATAGAGTGGTTGCAAATGCAGTTACATTAAAAACAAAAAAACCCCTTAATTTTCTTTAAAAATTAAGGGGTTATTGGCGGCGACTACGGCATTCAGAACGCAAATAACTGATAAAAATGAATTTATCCATATTCAATTTTCACCGATACCAACAACTATACCAACATTCTGAGAGTTCACCCCGTTTTTAGCCGTCCAGCACGCACCCTGAAACATGCCATAACCCCGCATCCTAGGGTTAACCCTAATTCTGGTAAATCGGCCTATGTTGGTATAGCTGTTGGTATCACCTGCACTCTCTGGACGCGATACCAACAAAAGACAAACAGAAAGCGAACCACTGGCAAGCCACCAGCACCACAAAGAAAAAAAATATTATTTTCTGGGGGGACTGTATATTCCTGAAAAAACTGTCTTTTGTCTTGTTGTGTGTTTTTTACTTTAAAAATCAATAACTTAATGTTGATTTTTACAAGACAAAACGCTTTTTGGTTTTGTCTTAAGACAAAAGTTTTTGTCTTGTTTGTCTTTTTCGTGCCGTTTTGTCTTGTCCAGACACACAAAAGCCACCTCTAAGGGTGGCTCGTTGCTTGGGTTGGCTGAATTAATCCTCTTCGTCATCGGTCAATATAATGCGGTGTACCCGCTGTTGACCGTGTGCCGGGATATATTCCCGCCCGTCCTTAATGGGTGGCTGCACCATGCCTGCATCCACAAGAGCAGTGAGTATCTGTTTTTTGCTGTACCCTTTTGCCAGTTCGGTCAATTGGCTTGGGAACACTAGATAAATCGCTTGTTCGCCGTCTTCGTAGGCTGGACGCACCCCGCCGACGCAATTATGTACACGCTGCAATTCTTCTTTCGGTACTTCAAAGGCCATGTTTTGGAAACGTGACATATTGCCCATCAGAAACCGCCGTACCGCCGCTACGATCTGTCGTTGTTCGCGGCTAGAGTCATCACCTCCGAATGCTTTTAGCCAATCTGCGAATATACGTTTTGCCGCTGCGGTAGCGTCGCCCTGCTTCCATCCGGTCAAGCCGTACTCTGTCGCTAGTTCGCCAGCAAGACCGATAAGCGCAAATCTATACAGCACTTCGCGGGTTTGGGGATTAAACGCGCCGCCCACAATTTCAGATGCAATGGTTTCGAGCATTGCCGGAACACGGGTATTTAGTTCCTCACGATTCACCACAAGCTTGGTTAACCACTCTTGCCCCACAAGTCCATAATGGTTTTCGATCCCTGACCCGATGGCGCTATTGAATGCGTTTAAATCAGGGTAATCATGGATCGTGTCATGGATTTTATAACCCTTGCCCGCATCCGCCGGAATATCGGCTTGACGAACTTCAATACCTGCCGGTGGTGTCCCGCCACCATCTTTAATGTAGTCAGCCGCCGACAATTCGCCACTTGATGCCCACAATAGCCGCCACTCCAATGTATTGCGCAAATCAACGCCCTTGTTTAGCCTAGCTTTGCCATTGCCGTCTGATAGCATGTAAATAATGCGGTCTACTTCTTTCGCTGCTGCGCGTTTCTGTTCATCAAGAAATAGCCAGCCGTCATTATGCCGTGCTGCTATCCCTTCGATCCCGCCCGCCGTGCCGTGCCATGTTTGTTTAACGGTGTCATGATAGCCCCACACGCTTGCTGCTGCGCGTAATGACAGTGTTTTGCCGTCCTTACTGTCGCCGGTGAATTGATAGCCACCTCTGCCAACATTCGGGGTAAAGTCGAGCAATGGAGGTGCAAACGCGCTGCTGATTGCAAACATTAATCGGCTGTTGCCTTTCGCAAGGCTTGCCACTTCAACGCGCCAGCCTTCGAGCGTACCTTTTATTTCCTGCTGCGCTGCTTTTTTTATCACGCCTTGATAGGTAATGTTACCCTCATCATCCCCGAAGGTTTTAGCAGGGGTCACGAATACGCGCCCGTCATACCATCCGGTTTTTTCCACGCACGTTATGCGCCGCTCAGAATCGCACATTTGCAAGTAGTCGACTGCGTACATATTCGCACCACCAGCCACAACAAGCCCACGATCAAGCAAAGCGCCCATGACTTCGTTACCGTCGCCGCTCATTAACCGCATCGGCATAGCCCACGTATGGGTAATGCCGTCGCCGTCCTGCCATTGCAGCAACTTACCCCACCCGCTTTGTTCCGTGTTGCGGGTACGCCCTAGCACGTCGATTGCGGTACATACCTTATAATCGCCCTTCTCTGTCGAGCGATAAAGCCAGCCGTCCTTAATGTAATAGACACCCCGACCGCCTTGCACCATGTCATCCATTGGCTTAGTCATATCGCGCTTAATCTGCTTTTCCGCTGCCGTCAAAGCGTTGGTAATTAAGCGTTTGCCTCCGAGATTGTGACCATTGTCTATCAGTGCTTTGATGATGGATTCCCGCTGAATGGGGTCAATTGTGCCATCGACTACCAGCAAGGCGACTGTGTGTAAAAAATCCTGATAGGTTGTCAGCGTTACGGCTTTCGCCTGAGTGGTGAGTTCATCCAGCAGCTCAATTACTGGGTTTGTTTGCGCTGTAGCAGTCATGCCGCCACCCCCTTAATTTTGTCGAGTGCGGCTTGCGCCTTGGTGTTGGTGCGGTTTTGACGGTAAGCGTTGCGATTGTATGAGTGCAGACTTTCGCCGCTGGATGTGGTCAGTAACTTAGCCGCCGCTTGGATAGCTGCCCATTCGTCGCCGCCGTGATCCAGAATGCAAAACAGGTCAAACGCATCATGCGCCAATCCGTCCGCTATCGGGTCGTTGGTATGGTGGCTGAATGCCCTATCCCGCCCATCATCACCTTGCAGGATGACCACGCCAGCCATACCGCTGGATGATGCAGGGGCAACAAACTTGCTACCTGTCGCCCGGTATCCATGCGTTTTCAGGATCGACCGCACGTCATGCGAATTATTGAACTCATCAATCGGGGATACCTGCCCTACTACCAGCCGCCCCGCTGCTTTGCGGTTGCGTTGGGTTTCAGCACGAAGGCAAGTAGTAGCGGCTAATTCTTCGCGTTGGCGTTGCGCCCGTTTGTCTGCCAGATATGCCGCGTTTGCAGCGTCCTTTAACGCCACGTCGACAAACTCACCTTTCAGGTGCAGGAATACATAGGAGGTGTCAGGGTTGCGCCCATAGAAAAAGGTTTGCTTTGGGGTATAGCTCTCACGCGCTGCGATATTGCCTAATACGCCATCCAATGCCGACACAAGGTAGGTGCGTAACTCAGCAGGCAGTGTGCGGCTTGTGGGTGCGAATACACGCCATTTAGGGCAATCCATGCGGCTTGTGTAGGTCGAGCAAATCACGCATTCAATACCTGCTTGACGCAACAATTTAGCCGCGCTGTGTGCAGTGACATTGCCCGCGTCATAGTCGATTTCAACGCCGCCGATAGCGGTTAAGCTGCTACCCTGCCCACGGCTTGAATTATCGAATGTGCCTAGCTTTATGAGTGGTTGCGCGGCCTTGCTTTGGTACGCTGGCACGTCTTGCAGCATTCGGCATAAATCCGCCCATGATGTGGTGTTTTTTGTGCCTTGCGGGTTATGCAGGCTCTCAAATATGGTATAATCAATCTTCATTTAAAATCCTTTTTTGCCCGTCTTGGCCTGCCAGCCTGCGGGCATTTTCGTTTATGCAGCCTGACGCGAGACAATCCACGCATCAATTAACGACTCATACCAGCCAACGGTTGCCATTGTGAGCTTTACCGCTGCCGGAAAGTCGCTATTAGTGTCTGCTGCCAGTCGGTAAATACTGGATTTGCTTAATCCGGTTTTTTGCATTACGTCACGTAAGCGGATAATCCGCTCTGACTGCTGGGGTTGGGGTGTTTTTGGTTTGCCTTGCATGTCGTTATCTCGCTTGTTGCTAATTGCCCCATGATTGCTATGTGGGCGCACAGGTTCATTAACAGATTGGTTTTTTATGGGGTTTTCCGTGCCATCTGTTCCTTGTGTCCCAGAATACTAATCCCCATCCCGACAATATTGCAACCTACTGATATTTCTCGTTATTTCTCGTTATTTCTTCTTATTTGTCCTTATGTTCTCTTATTTCTCCTTATTTGCTCTTATTGCTCCATAAACTGCCGATATGTCAGGTTATTCGATCAATACTTTTTTTAGATCGTTATCGAACAATCATTAGTTTTAACGACAAACAAACAAAGGTCTAAGCCATAAACCGCTGAATATCAGCCTCTTCAACCATTGCGCCGTGCATCCGCTGGGGTTGTGTACCAATCATCTTTAACAGGCAATCGCCATTACTCAGTAGCTTTTCACATCCGGTTTCACCTAATACCACTCTCGATTCATAATCCTTTGCCACGGTCAAACCTGCACGGCTTGGAATATTCATACGCAACAGGTCGGGCAATACAGTGGAACTAGGGTATTGAGTGCCGAGAACCAGATGGATTCGAGCGGAACGGCCTTTTTGAGCAATGCGGGCAAGTGCTGCAACAATGGTTTGCTCTTTATCGTCCTGCATGACTAAATCCGCCAATTCATCAATTACCAGCACAATGGAATAAGGCTTGTCGGCTTCTTTGAAACGCCTATCCATTTCGCCCGCAAGCCATTTGACCTGATGCGCAATGCCGCTTACTTCGGTTTCAATCGCTGTTACTTCGGAATGCTTCAAAAGGTGCTTAGAATTGCCGTAGAAAGGCGCTAAATCTTCGCCCTTGCCGTCGCCAATCATTAGGCGAAAATCTGCCCCTGACTGCATCAGGGAGAGAATAAGCGCATTCATCCACACGGATTTACCTTGCCCGGTTGTGCCACCGACGATTAAATGAGGTGCTTTCTCTAAATCGAAAATCACGGGATTGCCGATAACATCCACGCCAGTCATGCAGGGCAGAGTACCAGCACGGCTAACCCATTCAGGTGATTGCAGCAACTCGCTGAATATTACGGTTTGACGGTCTTCACGCGGTACGTCAACAGAGATAAGCCCACGCCCTGCATTCGCCCCAATGGTGACGGATTCCACGCCTAAATCCCGCGCAATATCATCCTCTGGTAATTTCCCCAACTTCGTACCACGCGGAATGCTCACCAGATGACGGGTGAGAACGTGACCATTCAGCGATTGATACAGACGCGCATCAGGTAGCCCATAGCTTGCCAGTGTGTCGGTAATCTCGCTGGTTGCCGCTGCATGTTCGCGGGTATCAACTGCATCAAGGTCGCTACCTAATAAGCAATTGTCACGCTTCCACGCGGTTATAGATTGCCGCGCTACCCATGCCAGCCCTAACGCGCTAACGCCAGCCACAAAGCTACCTGTAGCCAAAGTTGGCACGGTTAGCAGGGTTGCGGCTGTCACTGTCTGCAAATTGGTTTCGGGGTAAAATTGATCTAAGTCAAACGTTCCGATTCTCATGGTTTATTCTCCTTCCAGAATACGCGGGTCGAGTGTGGGTGAGCCGTTTACATTGGCAATCAATGGGGTTAAGGCTTGTTGCTGGGGTTCTGAGGTCATCACCGCTGCACCAATGCCAACGGCAAGCAGGGCGATTAGTACCGCCGCCGCTGGGTTTGCTTTGACCTTATCCCCAATGGTTTCAGGTTGTGCAGGTAGGCTTGCTGTGAGCTTGTCAGCCTCTTGTGCAGCGTTTACGGTACGCATTAACGCCTCTTTGCGACGCTGGGCGAATGCTTCGGCTTTCCGTGCGGTGTCGAGCTTGCACTTTTCAGCGAAGGCGCGTTCTGATTCCGCTTTTGCTGCCAGCTTTTCGGGTGTTGCTGCAAAGCTGGATAGAACCGTATCCAGCAAACCCGGCTTGTGTCCGATCTTGTCGTATGCCTGCCAGTAGCTTGACCGTTCACCAGCCCTGACAATCACGCCCAACTCTGTCAGCAATGGCACGATCTTTTCTTCGAGGAACTTCCGAGATACTTTTTCAGTAGCAGACTGTTCGCACAAGCCACGCATCGAGATAGCCGCGCTAGTGTCGTAATGGGAAATCAAGGCTTTCATCCCTTCCACATACTGCACTTTGTCGCCCCCATTGGTTTTGATGGTATGGCGAATGGTAGCGCGTGAATCATCACGTTTAATCAGGCTTACAATTGCGCTGATACCTTTCTGATTAAGTAATTCGTCTTTGTCTAGTGATTCCAGTAAATTAACTGTCATCTGGTTTAGTGTTTCACTGTTCATTTTTTAACCTTTTTTGCCGTGCGTTAACGGTGCGGTAGCGGTGCGGTAGAAAATCACGGGAAATGCCGCGTGTTCGCCCTTCAATTCTTCACTTCTAGCCACTTCAGCCATGAAGGTACTTGTCTGGTATTTTCCGCGCATAAATTCGAGCGTTTGTTAATGGATGCTTCACCCATCGCGGCATAGTCGCTTGTGTTCGTTCCGTTCGCGTCGTGGGAGTCCTTCCCTCTTGCGTACCAAGAAATTGCCGCTGTCAGCCCTTTCAGATGCGCCGCTGCTGCGAACCCTGCGATTTTCTCTTGTTGGGATTCGAGCAACACGCGGGATTTAAAGCCGTCGGCAATATTGGTATTAGCCAGCACGGAAACGGCACGGTCTTGTAGCAAGTTGTCATGCAGAAACGCCGGTTTGCCGCCGCGCAATTGCCAGTTATTCGGGTTGTTCAGGAATGCTGTTTGGTCTGTTCCGCGCTTAACATGCCGTGGTGCATCATCAAAAGCGGATTGCTTCACTAAGCCGACGATTGCCAAGGCTTCAGCACCGAATGCGTAACCTGCAAAATAGCCGTACTGGTTGCCTGTGTGCTGGTAGTTGCCGCTGGATTCACGCGCCAGCAATGCAGAACGCCACCGGCATGATTGCAGGGGCGACAAGCCAACAAGCGTTAATGTGCCACTGGGTAGCGTATAGGAGCGGTCAACATTGCCGGTATAGTCTGCGAATGCTTGCCCGATGCTGTAAAACTTGTTTTGTGCCACGTCTACACGCGGCTCGATTGCGTCTTTGATTTCAGTTGGCAGTTGCGGGTAGGCAACATAGCCAAGGCTAACCACTGCCACGCCAGCAATTGCCGCAAAAAACCAAGGCATTTCCGGCATGGTTTGGCGGTAGGTCTTGCGGGTGAGCTTTTCGATACGGTCAAGACGTGCATCAATGCGGTTAAAAGCTGCTTCGTTGTCCATTTTTCATAATCCTTTGAGAGTGGCCGGGTCGACGAATTGCCCGTGTTGTTTTATGCCTAAATGCAGGTGTGGTGCAGTCGAGCGCCCGGTATTGCCACACGCGCCGATAACATCGCCCGCTCTGACTTGCGTACCGGGTTTGCTTTCGGTGGCTGAAAGGTGTGCATAGAGTGACTGCATACCGTCTGCATGGTCGATTGCTACCAGCAAGCCGGAATGCCCCGCCATGCCTGCAAAGTTGATAACACCATCAGCAATAGCGCCCACGGGTTGCCCAACGTTGCAGCGGTAATCCTTGCCGTTGTGCATGGCTTGCATTCCTGTTACTGGGTGTTTACGCATTCCGTAAGGGGATGTAATGACCGCATCACCCTCTAACGGCTTGCGAATTGCGCTAGGTGATGCCCATGAAAACAGGTAAGCAACCTCTTGACGCGCTTGTTCGAGCAAGTTTGAGCCGCCACCAAACACAAAGCCCTGATACATTGGCGGGATGATTGCCACGCCCAAGGCAATGGAAATCGACCATGTAGCAACAGGGCTAAAATAGGTGGCTAGGCTCATTAGTTCGCGCTCCACACATAACGCTTGCCGTCACTGGCAATGAGGGTGTAGAAAAACCCGAATCTGATCATCCCATCCAGATCGGGCAGTCATTTTTTTGAACATCCCAAACGACCGGGCGTTTTTTTCAGCGTTGCCGACTTCCTGCTTCCCCATAACGCCCTGAATGCCACCTGATACGCTCAATACGGTGCATTTTTGCGTGTTTGGCAGCATCATTTCCCCCTTCATGCGACATACCCGTAATGTGCCAGCTTTTCGAGGTTGTGCATCAGGCAAAACAGTTTCCATTGCCCGTCCACTTTGGCTTTGCTGCGCAAGGTGAAGCGGTGCAGGCGTTTGTTGCCGCGCAAGTTCCCAAACACGGGTTCGACGGTGGCGAAGCGTTGGGTGATCATG
>NZ_JHYQ01000002.1 GCF_000621325.1 Thiothrix lacustris DSM 21227
CTCGTCAAAACCAATATGGCTAAGTCTGTATTGGATGCAGGGTGGTCAATGCTGAAAACACAACTTGATGCAAAATCGAAAGCGATGCAAGGCGTGTTTCTCGACGTCAACGAAGCGTACAGTACCCAAGCCTGTTCGTGCTGCGGAAGCATTTCCGTCAACAGTCCGAAAGGTAGAGCAGGACTTGGAATAAGAGAATGGACATGCCCCGACTGTGGGGAGCTGCACGACAGAGATGTCAATGCAGCCCGGAACATTCTCACGGCAGGACATTGCCGTCTCGCAGGAGGAATCCCCCGGCTTTAGCCATGGGGAGGATGTCAAGCAAACATGCGCTGCGGATGGGGCGTGAGGTGGATAGCATTGCTACAGATGCGGTTTCCCTGTTGATGGGGTACAGCTACCCCGGCAATGTACGCGAACTGGAAAACCTGATTGAGCGCGGGGTGGCCTTGGCGCGGGGCAGTGAATTGACAGTGGCGGAACTGCCAGCGGCTTTGGCGGAACAGGTTGTCCACGCCCTGCCGGATGCGCAAGGCGACTTGCCAACCTTGGGGCAGCGTGAAGAGGAATACATCCGCTACGTGTTGGAACACAGCGACGGCAACCGCACCAAGGCGGCGAATATTCTGGGTATCGACCGCGTGTCGCTGTGGCGCAAGCTGAAGAAGTATGGCTTGGCAGAGGGGGAGGAGTAACGCCTTCTTGAGATCTATTTTAATTTTTAAACTTTATTGTTATGAATACCATGCAACTAGATATCTTTACCAAAGCCCTTGCCGATCAAACGCGTTTGCGTATTTTATTGCTATTAGTCGGCAGGGAAGAGTTATGTGTTTGTGAGCTGACTCAGGCCTTAGCATTGGCTCAACCGAAGATTTCCCGCCACCTTGCGGTGCTGCGTGAAAGCGGTTTGTTGTTGGATCGTAAGGCGGGGTTATGGGTCTATTATCGCCTGCATCCTGAATTGCTTTGTTGGGCATTGGATGTGTTGGAAAATTTACGTTTAGGCAGTGAAGGCGAAGTGCCTTTTCAGGTTGACCGTGAGCGTTTGGCAGGGGCTGAGCGTATGAGTGTCGTGTGTGGATCTTGTGCTTAACCAGTATATTCGCTAAAACAGATATGACATACTGTTACGCGGATCATTAAGTAATGTTTTGTACATCTGGAGATAACTATGCGTGAATCATCCCCGCCCTTGCACAGTTCTATTGTGGCTTTGGCGTCACTGGCGGCGGGCATTGCTGCGAAACATCCCAGCATGGGTTTGTGCCAAGTCCAGCGCTTGCGCTCTTTAGGCGTATCGGAAGATCACATCAATACCGTGGTGGAGATTGCTCGCCATATTCGTGATGAGGCGGCACAAAAACTGGATACTGCTTTTGATGAGCAGTTTGGCGTGGAAGCCGTTGTCGTGGCAGGAGAGGCGTGCTGCACACCCACGGCTTCAGGGCAGGCGTGTTGCTAATGTTACTTATAGGAAGGTCGTGGTTTTTACCGTTAGCGGCGCTGGTTTGGTTTGCCCTTTATCAGGCTTTATTGCCTATTTCGGAAACGCTGGTGGCTTTATTGCCATTGGAGCGTGAGAGCCACCTTGGTGGTGCATTACAGTTCTTTTTATACGATACACCCAAGGTATTGCTGCTGCTCACCGGCATTGTGTTTGTGATGGGGATCATCCATACCTTTGTTTCACCAGAGCGTACTCGTGCGTTGTTGTCTGGTAAGCGTTTAGGTGTCGGTAATGTGATGGCCGCAACGTTGGGCATTGTCACGCCGTTTTGCTCTTGTTCTGCCGTACCGCTGTTTATTGGTTTCCTGCAAGCAGGTGTGCCGTTGGGGGTAACGTTCTCATTTTTGATTGCTGCGCCGATGGTGAATGAAGTCGCGCTTATTCTGCTCTTCGGCTTATTTGGCTGGGAAGTGGCGGCGTTGTACCTGTTGATGGGTTTGGCGGTGGCTATCCTTGCCGGGTTGCTGATTGGCAAGCTGGGGATGGAGCGCTATCTGGAAGACTGGGTGCGGGCGATGCAAAACACACGTTCAGCCGATGTGACAGGTGCTCGTATGACGTGGGCTGAGCGTATCGGCCACGGTTTCCAGCATGTGCGTGAAATCGTCGGCAAGGTGTGGATTTACATCGTCATCGGTGTGGGTGTGGGGGCGTTGATCCACGGCTATGTACCAGAGGATTTCATGGCTTCATTCATGGGTAAGGATGTGTGGTGGGCAGTCCCTGCCGCTGTGGTGTTGGGTGTGCCGATGTATACCAATGCTGCTGGTGTGATTCCCATTGTGCAGGCATTGCTAGCTAAAGGGGCGGCGCTGGGCACGGTGCTGGCATTCATGATGAGTGTGATTGCCTTGTCTGCCCCGGAAATGATCATTCTGCGTAAGGTACTGAAACCACAACTGATTGCCACATTTGCGGGCATTGTGGCATTCGGCATTTTACTGGTGGGTTATGTCTTTAATAGTGTTTTATCATAGTTGATTCGGGAGTTTTTATGGAAATTAAGGTACTCGGCACAGGTTGCGCTAGTTGCAACACGACTTACAAACTGATCGAGGACATCGCGCGTGAAAAAGGCGTGACGCTGGCATTGGAGAAAGTCGAAGACCTGCCGACCATCATGGGCTATGGGGTCATGTCTACACCGGGTGTGGTCGTGGATGGCAAGGTTGTTCATGCCGGTGGGGTTCCTTCTAAGGCCAGTGTAGAAGGCTGGTTGGCGGGGATGCCAGCGGCGGGCGGTTGTTGCAGTGGTGGTAAGTGCTGCTAAGTTAAGGGCAGGGGTGTAGGTTTACATCCCCTGCCCACTGCGGTTAATCCATCATTTCCAGCCGTTCCATCAACTTGTCGAGTGCAGCTTTGGCGCATTCTGCATCCTTTTCGCCGCCGGGTGCGCCGCTGACGCCGATAGCCCCAAGCAATGAGCCACCGCTTTCGATTTTCAAGCCACCTTCCAACATCAGAATGCCGTCGACCTCGTTCATTTCATCTTTGATGTCAGCACGGTTGGCGCGAAATTCGGCGGAACTGGCACCTGACATAATGACCGCGTTGGCTTTTTCTTCGGCGATCTGCATGGTGAAACGGGCTGCCATCGTGTCGCGTAACAGGGCTTGCACCGATGCGTTGCGGTCAACCACGACAGCAGCTACGTTGTAGCCTTTTTCGCGGCAGGCGAGGACGGACTCATGGGCAATATCCATCGCCAGCTCCATTGAAATCTGCTTGACGCTGATAAAGTTCGAGGGTTTTTTTGCCTCGTCTTCGGCGTGTGCCAGATTCAGCGATGCCAGCAGGGTGGTGAGCAATATGATGGGTATACGTTTTTTCATACTATCCTCCTAGGGGAAAAGGTGATGGTCGTTTGAATGTTAGCACTGAATGCCCGCTTTTACTCGGCTTCAAGCTGCAAGTAGGTCTGATGCACATTGCGCCCATGCAGTTCTTTCGCCATTTTCAGGAAGCTGAATGCCTCATCCGCTGACAGGCGTTTGACGGCATCGCCTAAATCTTCCATTTCCTCCAGCGACTTGCCGACGTTCGTTACCAGCCAGTCGAGGTAATCGCCGGTATTTTTCTGCGCGGTTGCCAAGTCGTTGGGGTTGCCATGCCCCGGAATGATGTGTTCTGGCTTGAGTTCCGCAACTTTCTTGAAGGTGACCTGCCAATCTTTCACGTTGGAAATGTCCGGCAGTACGCCCAGCATCCGGTCGTTGAATACAGTGTCTCCGGTGAACACGACTTTTTCCTTGGGCAACCACAAGACCGCATCGCCGGGGAAGTGCGCATCACCGAGGTAACGCAGCGACATTTCTGTGCCGCCGATGCTCAGGGTTTTTTCATCGCCGTCGAAGGTTTCGCTGGGGAATTTCACTTTCAGGTCTTCGGGTTTACCGCCAATGCCACTGGAGAGGCGCATCCGGTTCATGGATTCCTGATTTTTTTGGCTTGCCACGGTTTTGGCGAGGGCGCTGACTGGGATTTTCTGGGCGAGGAAATAGCTGTTGCCCATCCAGTGGTGGTCTTGCACGCCGATGTTGATCACTTGCTTGATAGGCTGGTCGGTGACGGTTTTGACGGCAGCTTCCAGCATTTTGGCGCTGGCTTCGGTGGCACTGGAGCCAACCAGTACTACACCGTCATTGGTGATAATGAAACCACTGGTGTTATTCATGCCCTGATTTTCCGGGGTGCGCTCGCCGGTATCGCCAACGATGGCGTAGACATTGTCCGTGACTTTTTGCGTGGTGGGTTCAAACGCATGGGCGGCTTGGGTCAGTAGCAGCAGGCAGAAAGCGGCGGGAAGCAGTTTGCTAAACATAATGATGTTCCTGATGTGGTTCATGAATTTTATATGACAAAGTATGAAATAATTCCATTATATCCGTTTTGGCGAATATAATCCTCACCCATGTTTTACAGATTTAAGGAGTAGGGTCATGGCAACTATCGGTATCAACGGTTTTGGGCGCATGGGGCGTCTGGGTATTCGCGCCGCTTGGGGCAATCCGGCGTTCACTTTCACACAGGTCAATGAAATTGCGGGTGATGCGACGACTTCCGCTCACTTGCTGAAATTCGATTCCGTACACGGCATCTGGCCGCCGGAATGCAGCGCAGACGCTAGCCATATGATCGTTGATGGCGTAGCAATTGCCTATACCTCCAACAAGGAAATTGGTGATACTGACTGGTCGGGCTGTGACATTGTGCTGGAATGCAGCGGCAAGTTCCGCAAAGTCGAGCAGTTGCAGGCGTATTTCGATCAGGGTGTGAAGAAAGTGATTGTGGCTGCCCCGGTGGAGGGCGCGTTGAATATTGTTTATGGCGTCAACGATCAGGACTATGACCAGGCAGTGCATCATTTGCTGACAGCGGCTTCTTGCACCACCAACTGCCTTGCGCCAGTGGTTAAAGTCATGCACGAAAAGGTTGGTATCAAGCACGGTTGCATGACCACGCTGCACAATATCACCAATACCCAGACCATTATCGACAAGGGGCATAAGGATTTGCGGCGGGCGCGTGCTTGTGGCGAATCCATGATTCCCACCACCACGGGTTCTGCCAAAGCCATTGCCAAGATCTTCCCAGCATTGGTCGGTAAGCTCAACGGTCATGCGGTGCGGATTCCCATGTTGAATGCTTCCCTAACCGACTTCGTGTTCGAGGCAGAGCGTGAAGTGACGGCGGAAGAGCTGAACGGCTATTTCAAGGAGGCGTCCGAAACTTACCTGAAAGGCATCCTCGGCTACGAAGAACGCCCGCTGGTGTCGGTCGATTACAAGCACGACCCGCGTTCTGCCATCATTGACGCGCCTTCCACGATGGTGATTGATGGCACGCAGGTGAAAATCTATGCGTGGTACGACAATGAGTGGGGTTACATGAACCGTATGATGGAATTGACGGCAAAAGTAGCCGCGAGTTTGTCAGCATGACACTTGATCTGCGCAATTACCTTACCGTTACCGGCGGTTACTGGGCGTTTACCCTGACTGATGGTGCACTGCGGATGCTGGTGGTGCTGTATTTTCACCAACTTGGCTATTCGCCGTTTCAGGTGGCGATGCTGTTTTTGTTCTACGAATTCTTTGGCATTGTCACTAATTTGGTGGGTGGTTGGTTGGCCGCAAGGTTGGGTTTGAATGTCACCATGCACATTGGGATGGTGATGCAAATTGCCGCTTTAGGGATGTTGTTACCTACGGCCTGGCTGTCTGTGCCGTATGTGATGTTTGCGCAAGCCCTGTCTGGTATCGCCAAGGACTTGAATAAAATGTCGGCGAAAGCGAGTGTAAAAACGCTCGTGCCGCAAGGTGCAGATGTGCGTTTGTTCAAGTGGGTGGCGCTGCTGACGGGTTCAAAGAATGCGCTGAAAGGCTTGGGGTTTTTCCTTGGCGCGGTTTTGTTGCAGATGGTTGGTTTCCAGTATGCCTTGTTGGTATTGGCTGGGGGGTTGTTTGTGGTCACGCTCGTGACCTTGTTGCTGTTGCCGGATGAGTTGGGTAAGGCGAAAGCGAAGCCGAAATTCACACAGGTATTTTCCAATAATGCGGCCATCAACGGGTTGTCGGCGGCGCGATTTTTCCTGTTCGGGGCGCGGGATGTGTGGTTCGTAGTTGCGGTGCCGGTGTTCATGTTTGCGGTGTTAGGCTGGAGCTTTATGCAGGTCGGTGGCTTCATGGCCTTGTGGGTGGTGGGCTATGGTGTGGTGCAAGCGTCTGCGCCGGTTTTGTTGGGGTTGAAAACCCATGCGCCGGGGGCAAAAGAGGCGCGATTTTGGGCGCTGATGCTGTTGTTGATACCGCTTGCGATGGCCTTGGCATTGGGGCAGGGTTGGGATGCGGGTACGGTGTTGGTGGTCGGTTTGTTGGTGTTTGGGGTGGTGTTTGCGATTAATTCTGCGCTGCATTCTTATTTGATTCTTGCTTATGCCGATCATGATAAAGTGGCTTTGAAAGTCGGATTTTATTACATGGCAAATGCCGGTGGGCGGCTGGCAGGTACGGTGCTGTCGGGCTGGTCATACCAGCAGTATGGGTTGGAAGGTTGTTTGTGGTTGTCGGCAGGGTTTGTGTTGGCGGCGTTGTTGTTGTCGTTGCGTCTGCCCGCTGTGCAGGCGTGAGGCGTTAAGCCACGTTATACTGTCCGCATTATTCACAATGGGATGGTTGTTCTCATGTCTCCTAATTTTTTGAATGGCATCACGCTGTTATTGGTGTATCAACTAGTGGGTGAGGTGATCGCTCGTTTAATGAGTCTTCCCGTGCCCGGCCCTGTGATTGGGATGGTGTTGCTGTTCCTGACGCTGTTGTTGCGCAATGGGTTGGAGCAGGTGGTCGAACCGGCGGCGAGTGCTTTGTTGAGTCATTTGTCGTTGCTGTTTGTGCCTGCGGGCGTGGGCGTGATGGTGCATTTTGGGCGCATTGGTGATCAATGGCTGCCGATCAGTGCGGCATTGCTGTTCGGTACGCTGATTACCTTGGCGGTTACGGCCTTGGTGATGTTGGGGGTGCAACGCCTCATGGGTAAGGGGCGTTCCGATAATGCATGATAATAATCTGGCGCAAATCTGGGTGTACCTGTCTACTTCGCCATTGCTGGGGTTGACGATGACGCTGATTGCCTATGGGCTGGCGTATCGGCTCTATGTGTGGGCGAGGTTTAACCCTTTGCTGAATCCCGTGGTGACGGCGGTGGGTTTGCTGATTGCGTTATTGTTGCTGACGAAGACGCCGTATCGAGATTATTTTGCCGGGGGGCAATTTGTGCATTTCTTGTTGGGGCCTGCAACGGTGGCGCTGGCGATTCCTTTATACCGGCAGTTCGGTAAGTTGAAAACGTTGTGGTTGCCAGTATTAGTGGCCTTATTGGTCGGGGTGACGGTCGGTGGCGCTAGTGCTGTGGGTATTGCGTGGGTGCTGGGGGCGGATTCGCAAACTTTGCTATCGCTTGCGCCTAAATCGGTGACAGCGCCAGTAGCAATGGGGATTGCAGAACGGGTCGGCGGTATCCCTTCGCTGACGGCGGTGCTGGTGGTGATGACTGGGATTGTCGGAGCAGTGTTCGGAACGAAGTTGTTCGATTTGATGCGTATCCGCGATGATAGTGTGCGCGGCATTGCGATGGGTGTAGCAGCGCATGGCATTGGTACGGCACGGGCGTTTCAAGTGAGTGCCGAAATGGGGGCGTTTGCTGGGTTGGCCATGGCGTTGTCGGCGTTCGTGGCGTCGGTGCTATTGCCGTGGTTGTTGGGATGGATGAGGTAGGTATGATGGTATTAAGTAAGGCGTTGGCTGCATGGGGTTCGGAAGATTTCCAGGCGGTTTTTAAGCAAGAAGTGCAGGCGTTGGGAACAGCCGCCTTACCTTTGCAGGCAGGCATGGCGCATAGTAGCCATGTGAGCGGCGATGAGATGACTGTTATCGTACTGGAGGTTGCAGAAACCCCTAACTTACTTCAGGTTAGAACTGGTATTTTTTACGCAGGGGTGATTGCCGGAAGTTGTTGTGCGGATGATCCCAGCCCGGTGTGCGAACAGCAGGAGTATTGCGAGCTGCGTTTCGATATTGACCGGGCGCGTGCAGGGGTGGCTGTGGTGTTGCCATTATTTTAGCCAATTGATAACGATAAGAGGGGAATAGGGAGTGATGAATCTTACCACTACGACTCGCCAGCGCTGGGCGTGGGCGTTTTATGACTGGGCGAATTCGGCCTTTATCACCACTGTGATGGTGGCGTTTTTTCCGATTTTTTTCCGTAAATATTGGGCGAATGGTTTGCCGTCGGAAGATATTACCTTGCATCTGGGTACGGCGAATGCTTTGGCGAGTGTCTCGATCATGTTGCTTGCGCCTTTTTTGGGGACAGTGGCGGATCAGGGCGGTATTAAAAAGCCGATGATGGCGGCCTTTGTTACCTTGGGGGTGTGTGCCACTTTGGGGCTGACGCTGGTCGGTGAAAGCCAGTGGCAATGGGCAATGTTTGCCTTTGTACTGGCGGTGGTGGGCTTTTTGGGGGCAAACATTTTCTACGATTCGCTGCTGGTGGATGTGGCGGAGGAAAAGGATTTTAACCGGGTATCCGCTTTGGGATATGGGCTGGGTTATTTGGGCGGTGGTTTGCTGTTTGCGGTGTGTGTGTTGTTGACTTTGAAGCCGGAATGGTTTGGCTTGGTAGATAAAACGGCGGCAGTGCGTTGGGCATTCGGGATTACGGCGGCTTGGTGGGCGTTGTTCTCGATTCCGTTGTGGTTGTGGGTGCGGGAACGTGCGCCAGCACAGGCGGTGCGCCCGTCGTTGCCGGTGTTGTTGCGCCAGTCGGTGGGGCAGTTGCGGGATACTTTTCGGCATATTCGCCAGTTACGGGTGGTATGGCTGTTTTTGCTGGCGTATTGGTTCTATATCGACGGGGTGGATACGGTCATCCTGATGTCGGTGGATTATGGCAAGGCGCTGGGGTTTGCCGATGATAGTTTGATTACGGCTTTGTTGATTACCCAGTTCATTGCGTTCCCGGCGGCCTTGGTGTTTGGCTGGGTGGGCAATAAATGGGGGGCGAAACGCGGTATTCTGGCTGGTCTGGCGGGCTATGTGCTGATTACTATCATGGCTTCGCGGATGGAGAATGCGCAGGAATTTTACCTGTTGGCGGCATCGGTAGGGCTGGTGCAGGGTGGTGTGCAAGCGTTGAGCCGTTCCTTGTATGCGAGTTTGATTCCGGCGGAACAGGCGGCGGAATTTTTCGGTTTCTACAATATGCTGGGTAAGTTTGCGGCGGTATTGGGGCCGTTGTTGGTCGGCTGGGTCGGTGTGTTAACAGGTTCGCCGCGCTTGGGCTTGCTGGCAGTGTTGTTGCTGTTTGGTTTGGGGGCGTGGTTATTGTGGAAAGTACCACGCGATTAAGGCTGGTGAAAAACCGCAGGGGCGTGATATGCACGCCCTTGGGTTGGCTAGTTCCGTTGCAATATCAGGCTGATAGCAAGTGCTGGCCATGCATGGCTGGCTGTGCTGGAAGTGGTCTGCCAACCACGCGTCCGCTTTCGTCGTAACGGTAAATGAGGCTGCCTTTTTGTACGCTGATGGTCGTGGATGTGTGGTGTTTCAGGCCATCTTCAGGCCAACGCCCCGGTGCTGAAACGGAAGTGATTTGCTTCCCGTGCTGGTCATAAATATAAATTAATGACCCTTTTTGTACAGCATGTCCGATGCTCATGATTCTCTCCTCGTCTGGTGATGATATTTTTTACTATTATGAATATAAGGGGCTATCCCTTAGAGGGTATCATACCAGTCTGCCGTTCGAAGGAGAATCGGATGAACGTAGGGTTAGCCCCTGTTGTATAGAGGCAACCCTGTGTCGGGGAAATGCTCTCGGGAGTTATTCAGGCCGGTTCTTGCTGCGTGGTGCAGTGGATGCTACCGCCACCTGCGGCAACGCCATCCACGTTGATTTGCTCAATTTTTCGGCCGGGAAAGGCTTTTTGTAAGGTGGCTTTTGCCTTGTCATCGGCCTGTTTGTCGCCGAATTCCTGCATGATCACGGCACCATTGCACACGTAATAACCGATGTAACCGGCGGCGAAATCCTTGGTTTCGTAGGTTTCGCGTACCGTTTCAGGGCCTTCCAGTGTTAATACTTGCAGCTTGTTGCCTTGCGCATCCGTGGCGGCTTGCAGGATTTCCAGATGCCGCTGGGTGACGGCGTGATCGAAGGAGGCCGGGTCAGGGTCGTAACCGGCGACGACTACACCGGGGCGGGCAAAACGTGCGTAGAAATCGGTGTGCCCATCGGTGATGTCCTTGCCCTTGATACCCGGTAGCCAGATGATTTTGTCCAGCCCCAGCAAGGGCATGAGGGTGTCTTCAAACTGTGCTTTGGACATGCCGGGGTTGCGGTTGTTATTGAGCGTGCAGCTTTCAGTCATGATGGCGGTGCCGTGCCCATCCAACTCAAAGCAGCCGCCTTCCAGCACCAGCTTGGTGGAAATGACTTCCACGCCTGCTTGTTTGGCGATGAAGGCGGCGACCTTGCTGTCTTGCCCATGCTGTTGCTTGTTGCCCCAGCCGTTGAAGTTGAAATTGATCGCTGCCTTGTCACCCTGTTCGGTGAGGACAAAGGCGGGGCCGGTGTCGCGCATCCATAAATCATCCAGCGCTGATACGACCAGTTCCACTTTACTATCCAGCAGTTTCCGCGCCAGCTCGACCTCGTTTTCACGCACCAGCAGGGTGACGGGTTCGTATTTGACTATGGTGTTGGCAATGGTGGCAAGGTTGCGGCGGGTTTCTGGCAGCAGTTTCTTGCCCCAGATGGCCGCGCTGGCACCGAATGCCATCCAGGTGCGGGTGTGGCGTTCGCCTTCGTCGGGCATGTACCACTCGCGGGGCGTGCTGGTGGCGGCCAAGGCGCTGCCTTGCATTCCCAGCAGGCTGGCGGTGGAGGCGAGTAAAGTGGATGTCATAAAGTGTCGGCGGGTCATCATGGTTTTGGCTTCTTCAATACGGTGCTATATCATCATAACGGACGTGAATTTCCTGGCTGATTTTCTCCAGTTGCCGGTACAGCGCATCCGCCTCATTCCCGATTTGTCGCATCATGCGTAAGTGATGCATCTGCTCGTTGCCTTTGGCGGCTTGCAGGTTCCTGACCCACCTTACCTGTTCTTGCGCTTTGCTATCAGCCCCTTTTTTTATTTCTTTGTATTGGGATACTAGCGAAAAATAATTGGAATCTTTTTGCGTCATGAAACTCCTCCCACCTGAATTGATTTAACGCACTTGAGATGTCCTCAGGATTATAACGTTCTGTTTCAAGAGCCGCTGTATTAATTTATACTGCAATGCATCATTAATTACGGAAATTTTTACCATGACCATTAAACGCTTTGAAAATCATGTTCCCGATATTCATCCTACCGCTTTTGTGGATGAGATGGCTTACGTCAGTGGGCAAACCACCTTGGCAGAAGGCGTTTCGGTATGGCCCAGCGCTGTGGTGCGCGGCGATATTAACCGCATCACAATCGGGCGGCTGAGCAATGTGCAAGATGGCGCAGTGCTGCACGTTACCCACGGTGGTGAATACACCCGCCCTGACGGTTTGCCGCTGATTATCGGCGAGGAAGTGACCATCGGGCATCGCGCCGTGTTACACGCCTGTACTATCGGCAATCGTTGCTTAGTGGGGATGGGTGCAATCGTGCTGGATGCGGCCGTGGTGGAAGACGACGTAATTATCGGTGCGGGCAGCCTCGTGCCCCCCGGCAAGGTACTGGAAAGTGGTCATTTGTACGTGGGTAGCCCGGTTAAACAGGCACGTCCCCTGACTGAGAAGGAACGCGCTTATTTGCGGTATTCCGCCGAATATTATCGCAAGCTGGCAATACGCACTCAGACATCAGAAGCCTGAACTTAGCTGCCTTACGGTTTGGCCACGACTTTACCATCGGATACTTCCTTAAAATAACGGTAATAACATGCTGTAAGTCAGGCCAATCGCTGCGCTGGCCGAGATGACTTTCATAATATCGGCTTTGTATTTCCATAGGGCAATAAAAGCAGCTACCGCTATGATGACAGTAAACCACTCGAACGGTTGCGCAAACGGCGTTGTGCCCGTGCCGTTAGGCCAGAAAGTGTGCCATGCAAAAAACACCGCCAGATTCATGATGACGCCAACCACCGCAGCAGTCACGCCAGTGAGTGGCGCGGTAAATTTCAGGTCATTACGGGTACTTTCCACCACGGGCCCGGCGGCGATGATGAACAGGAATGAGGGGAGGAAGGTGAAAAACGTTGCGACTGCCGCGCCAGCCAAACCTGCACCCATGTAGCCAACCCAGGTGACAATCATGATTAACGGCCCCGGTGTCGTTTCACCCAAAGCCAAGCCATCCATCATTTGCGCCCCGGTTAGCCAGCCGTAGTGTTCCACCCCGCCTTGATAGACGTAAGGTAACACCGCATACGCCCCGCCGATGGTGAGAAACGCGGCTTTGGTGAAGAAGCTGGCCATCGCTGCCAAGCCTTGATTGCCAGACAGTGCGAACATGGCAATCACCCAGATACTCACGAAAACCACCAGCGTCATGCCGAGTTTAGCCCATGAAAATTGGGCGTGAGAGGGCGTAGGGGTGTGGTCGTCAATCACCGCAGCACCGTATTGCTTGTCGGATGTACCGTGTCCGCCGCCGCTTTTGAATTTATCTGGCATGACTTTACCGCCAATCATGCCCAACAGCGCTGCTGTCAACACAATCCACGGGAAGCCAATATCAAACACAAAAATGGCGACGAAAGCCAAGATTGCCATGCCCCACAGAATGTTGTTCTTCAAGGCTTTTGAGCCAATGCGCCATGCCGCAAATAGTACTATCGCCACTACCGCCGGTTTTATCCCATAGAATAAGCCTTGAACCAGCGGTACATCTCCCCACGCGAGGTAGATAGCGGCTAATGAGGATAGCAAGATAAAGGCAGGCATGAAAAACAAGATTCCGGCCATTACCGCACCTGTCACGCCATGCATCAGCCAGCTAATGTAGATGGCTAGCTGGATCGCTTCCGGCCCCGGCAAGATCATGCAGAAATTCAGCGCGTGTAAAAAACGGTGTTCCGAGATCCAGCGTTTACGTTCCACCAAATCGGTGTGCATCATCGCAATCTGCCCCATCGGGCCACCAAAGCTGATGAAGCCCAGCTTCAGCCAGTATTTGAAGGCTTGCCCCAAGGTTGGTGTGGCGGGCGGTGTCTGTGGTATTTTGCTCAAGCTCAATTCCTTGTGGCGGAGCCGTGATACGGCTATGTATTCAAAGCCCGATCAGCACAGCATGATAGCCTCGGTGTCGGGCAGCATTTAGTATGTCGTAAGCGTAGGCTTGTTCGGGATTATAATCCACGACTATTAACGCCATAGCGGCGTGCCACCGACGGTCAAAAACAACTACATTTCATGTTTGAATCCGCCTACAGTAATAGCGGGACGTTTACTGATTAAAGGGATAGATTTGATTGCTTACCTGACAAGCTGGCTGAACACGGGGTTATTGTTGCTGGATGTGTTCATCATTGCCATCCTGTTGCCGACCGTTGTTCAGCAGCGCCGTGAAACGGGTGCGACCTTGGCGTGGGTGCTGGTGATTGTGTTGCTGCCGTTCGTCGGTTTGTTGAGCTTCTGGCTATTTGGCACGACTCGTCTGCACTTACGTCGCCGCAAACGCCGTAAGGTGGAGGAAAAACTAGCCCGTGCGCTGGAACAGGTACAGGTCAGCCTCAATGGTGAGCAGTTCATCGCGGGTATTTCTCCCTCCTTGCTGACGCTGGTTAACAAGCTCGATGATATTGGCCCGTTGGCGGGTAATGCAGTCGAGATTATGCGCGAGGGTGACGCCTTATTCGATGCCTTGGAAAACGCTTTCGATGCGGCAACCCAACACATCCACCTTGTCTATTATATCTGGGAAGCCGATTATACAGGAACCCGTTTGCGCGATGCTTTGAGCCGGGCAGCACAACGTGGCGTCAATGTCAGGCTGTTGGTGGATGACGTGGGTTCGCGGCAAGCCAAGGCGGGTTTCTTTGCGCCCTTGCTGGCGGCGGGGGGCGAGGTAGAGCGTTTCCTGAAGGTGAATGTCCTCAGCCGTCAATTGAACCTGAACAACCGTAACCACCGCAAGATCGTCATTATTGATGGCAATCTGACCTTTACCGGCGGGATGAACGTGGGTGATGTCTACGCGGGTAGGGGCGAGCCGTGGCAGGATTTGCACGCCCGTATTCAGGGGCCGGTAGCGTATACCTTGCAGGAAGTGTTCTGTCAGGATTGGTATCACGCGACCGGCGAAGATTTGGTGAGCGACACCTATTTCCCGGTGATTCCTGAGGCGGGTAATATTTGCGCCCAGTTCCTTGCCAGCGGGCCTGCGGATGAGCGTTGGCAGGCTATCCATACCGTCTTGTTTGCGGCAATGAATTTGGCGTGCCAGCGTATCTGGATTGAAACCCCGTATTTCGTGCCTGATCGGCCGATTCTGATGACGTTGCAAACAGCAGCATTACGTGGGGTGGATGTGCGCTTGTTGTTGCCGGGGCGTTCTGACCATCCGCTGGTGCTGTATGCGGGGCGTTCCTTTATTGACGATTTGCTGGCAGCGGGGGTCAGGGTGTTTGAAATGTACCATGCGATGCCTCACGCGAAGGCGATGATGATCGACGGTAATTTTGCCACGCTAGGGTCGGCGAATATGGATCAACGCAGTTTCCGCCTCAATTTTGAAGGCAATATGTTCTTTTACGGAACGGAGATTGCGGGCAAACTGGAGCAGGATTTCCTGACAGTGTGTGCCAACGCGAAAGAAGTCACGGAATCGCAGCGCCGCCGCTTGGGTAAACGTCAACGCTTGGCGGAGAGTGTTGCCCGCTTGTTGTCTCCTCTGCTGTAATGTATTGATAATTAAATATTAGAGGCGAGCTATGCAGCCACTACCGTATTATCTGGGTTTACCGTTATGGTCAAACGCGCACTGGAAAGGTTCTTTATTCGGTGCTGATGCCAAACCCGCCGACTTTCTGGCGCAATACGCGCAGGTGTTTAATGCGGTGGAGGGCAATACAACGTTCTATGCCGTGCCATCCGCCGAGATGGTGAGCCGCTGGTTGGCGGTGACACCGGAGAGCTTTCGTTTCAGTTTCAAGTTCCCGCGCACGATTACCCACCAGCATTATTTGATTCACGCGGCGAAAGAGACGCAGGAATTCTTGCATCGTCTGTCACCACTGGGGCAGCGGATGGATGGGCTGATGGTGCAATTGCCTGCGACGTTTTCGCCCAGCGAGTTGTCGATGCTGGAAAGTTTCCTGCGTAGCTTGCCTCGGGATTACCAGTATGCGGTGGAAGTGCGTCACCCGGCCTTTTTTACCCACGCGGCTTCGCGGGCTGCTTATAATGCCTTGCTGGAAGACCTTGGGGTGGATCGGGTGATTTTTGACAGCCGTCCCTTACATGCGGCTGCACCGCTGGATGCGGCAACCCGTGAAGCGCAAAGCCGCAAACCGCGTTTGCCGGTACAACTGGATGTGACAGCAGGTCAGCCTGTGTTGCGTTACATTGGACACCCGGTGCTGGAAGCCAACCATGACTGGTTGGATCGTTGGGTGGCGCAAACGGCGAGGTGGTTGGCAGAGGGCAAGCGCCCGCGCATTTTCCTGCATACCCCGAATAATCATTTGGCTCCAGCACTGGCGCGGTTGTTCCACACCCATTTGCAGCAGCGAGTGCCGGAACTACCTGATTTACCGGCTTTGATAACGGCACCAGAACAGGTGCTGCTCTTATAAAAAAAAGCGCCACCGGGTTGCTTGCAAAGGGGGCTTCTGGTATCCTCACGCGCCTTTAGAGTTTAAGAATCGCAGATCTGGAGTATCCCGATGTCTCGTGTATGCCAAGTAACAGGTAAGCGTCCGGTCACAGGTAATAATGTGTCCCACGCTAACAACAGAACCAAACGCCGTTTCCTGCCTAACCTGCACGCGAAACGTTTCTGGGTGGAAAGTGAAGGACGCTGGGTGCGTCTGCGCGTTTCTACCAAAGGTATGCGTATTATCGACAAGCTGGGTATTGATACCATCCTTGCCGACATCCGCGCCCGTGGCGAAAAAGTTTAATCAACCGGAGGTAACAGCGAATGGCTAAGAAAGGCGGTCGTGATAAAATCAAGCTGGTTTCTTCCGCAGGAACTGGATTTTTCTATACTACAACCAAGAACAAGCGTACTACGCCGGACAAATTAGAGTTCAGCAAGTACGATCCGGTTGTGCGTAAACATGTCATGTTTAAGGAAGCCAAAATCAAGTAATTGATTGGCTTCCTGCGATTCTTTCAAAAGCCCGGCACTGCCGGGTTTTTGCGTTTACGAAAACTGCGATGGAACACACTATCATGTGGATTGTAATAAGCATTGGTATTTTGTTGGCATTAACGCCCCTATTTGTGGGATTTTTGATGTCCCCCTATCAGCAGGTCACGCGAGTGGAGCTGATCAAGGCATCCGCTGATGCTGTGTGGGAAGCGTTGAGTGATTTATCTCAACAGGCACTCTGGCGTACTGATTTGGCCAGAATGCAAATGCTGGATGATGATGATGGCTTGCGTTGGGTTGAACAAGCCGCTGGTGGTCAGCCTGTTGTATTGCGCAAGATCAAGGAAATACCGCTGAAGGAGCTGTTATTAGACTTACGGCAGCGGGGCAGTAAAGGGACACGTCAAGCACGGCTAAGTGCTGTACCAGGCGGAACACGGGTGACATTTACTGAAACCTTAGAAACGCATACGTCGATTGGACGCATCAAGGCGCGTATGAATGGTGACCCCGACAAGCGGCTAGATCATTTTATTCAGCAGTTGAAAGCTCGCTTTGCCGTGTGACATTAGGTTTGTATAGCGTGATTACAAGGTAGTTGAATGATGCTCAAAGTGTCACGGGGTAATGTGGCATTATCTGCAATTTCCGCGATGGTTTGTTGCAGGCTTGGGTGTAGCACTGTCGGTGCAATTTCTGCTAATGGAAAGAGCACGAAGGGGTACGTTAAAATATCGCTGTGGGGCAGATTGTGTTCGGGATGTAAATCTAGCGTATCGTAGAGGAGTAAATCTAAATCCAGCGTGCGTGCGCTGAATTTTTTTTCTCCATGAATTCGCCCCTGTGCCGCTTCCATTTGCCGTAAATACTGCTTGAGCGCGTTGGGTGTTAGTTCGGTGGTGAAACCTGCCGCGAGATTGAGAAAGGGTTCACCTTCAAAGCCGACGGCGGGTGTTTCATACACTTGCGAAAAGAGTATATCGACGAAATCGTGTCTAAGTTGTTGCATACAAGTGCAAAGGTTGGCTTCACGGTCGATATTGCTGCCAATGCTCAGGTAGACGCTTGCCATTGACGATTTCCCCGTTCAATTCTAACACCGACTTCACTGGAACCGCGTACTGCACCGGGTTTACCTACGGTGACTTGAATCCACGGGATATGCAGTTCGTGCATCAGGGTGTCAGCAATGGTTTCTGCTAGTCGTTCGACTAGTTCGTAATGGTCGCTTTCCACCAATTCCATGACACGCTTGGCGGCGGTTTTGTAGTTGAGTGTATCTTTGATGGCATCGCTAGCGGCTGGGACACGATTATCCCAGCCCATTTCTAGGTCAACGCGGATTTTTTGCAGGATGCGCTTTTCCCATTCGTAAATACCGATACGGGCATCGAGGCGCAGGTCACGCACATAAACTATATCCATGTTTTACTCTTGTTATCAGGGTAGAACATGGATTGTAAAGGGTTAGCGGCTTAGCTGCCACTGACCACTGCTATCTTGACAGGCTTGTGTCTGGATATTCTGGTTTCTACCATCAATCGTGCCGACGATAGTGACTGGGCGGCAGACGGTGCTTTGATTGTTGACGTTAGCACGGTAAACCTGACCGGGGGTGACATTGTACTGGTTGCCAGTTGTTGGGTTTTGCCACGTCGCGGGACGCCCGCTATAAACCGATTGACCAAGGTATTGCTGGTCGCGATTATCCAGTTGCGCTCCCCACTGGCTGCCGATGTAACTACCTAGTGCAGTGCCAAGGATAGTCATGGCCGTGTTGCCTTGGCCATCGCCGAGTTGATTACCGGCAACGCCACCTAACACGGCGCCAATCATTGAGCCAGTTTGCGTATTCGTAATGGGGGCAGTGCCGACACATCCTGTAAGCAGTAAAACAGAGGATAGGGCGGCTACTGTGAGAGGGGATTTAATTAACATTTTCATCGAGGACACTCCTTATCAGATGAATCTGATCTGGGAAAAGCTGGCAACCCGTTACTAGGTTGCCAGTCGAAACGAGGCTTAGTAGCCTCGGTTGTAATACGGTGCTGCTACTTGAGGCTGTTGATAGTAACGGTCTTGCTGTGCACCGACCTGGCCACCAACGACACTACCGACCATGGTGCCAACAATAGTAGCAGCGGTTTTGCCTTGGCCTTGCCCCATTTGGTTACCAGCAACACCACCGAGAACTGCACCTGTGGCTGAGCCTAGTTGTGAATTATTCATGGGGGCAGCGCAAGCAGCCAAGGTGGCGACTAATGCGATGGCACTCAGTGAATAAGTAATGGTTTTCATGTATAGCTCCTTAGTAAAAATTATGTTTTTTGGGCTGTTGCCACGTTTTTCCAATGTCTGGTGTTTTCTTAGAGTGGCCTACTCTTGGAGTAGTTCACTAAGATTGCCATGATTTTTACAATTTCGCACATTAAATTTTAGAGAGCATTTTGTTCGTATCAGCAATATTGATTCATTTGTTTTATGAAGTGAATTATTAAGCTAATATACAGGTTTTCAGTGATTTAGAATTGGGGAGAAGCCCATGATGATGAATAGAATGATTAAGCACTTCACTGTGTTGTTATTTAGTGTTGTGGTATTGGCTTTGCCATACAGCGGTATCGCGGGTGAGAAAATCACGAAGCCTTGGGTAACAGGTTATTTACCGGGTTATGAACAAAGTACTTCGGGTAGCTTTGGTTTTATGGATGATGATGACTGGAATATGTTGACGCATGCGGTGCATTTTGCCAGCCGGGTGAATGCCGACGGTTCGTTGGATTTCAGTACAGAAAGTATGGGTGTCGCTAAGCGTACAGCTGCAATTAGTGTTGCTCATCAGCACAATATTCCTTTATTGTTGAGTGTGTTGGCTTGGTACGATGTGTATGAGCCGGTGATTAAGAATGCCAGTACCCGCGCCACTATGATCAATCAGTTAGTGGCGACAGTGAAGGAAGGTTACGATGGGGTGGATCTAGATCTGGAACCTATTCGAGCAGACCAAGAGGGTGCGGCTTACGAAACCTTTGTGACTGAACTTCAAGTTGCCTTGAAAGCAGTAAATAAAACCAATAATCCTAACATGTTGCTTGAGCGTCCATTGTTAACCGTTGCTACCGGTGTGGAGAACGTCGCGGATAATAATGCAGGGCAATTACGCACCTTGTTGGCGAAGATCCAAGATAAAGTCGATCAAATCAATGTGATGGGTTACGACTTGTCTTCCCTCAGTGATGAAGTGGTTTGGCATGATGGTGCTTTGTCTGATGGTGGACAAAAATACCCAACATACTCAGCAAGGTCAGTGGTATCGGTAGGGCGTGCTATCCAGCAATTTATTGATGGAGGTGTTCTACCGAGTAAATTAGGGTTGGGGATGAGTCTCGAAGTACGAATTTGGTACGGTGGCAAGGTAAAAAATTCTACTGATGGTGCAACAGCACCAATGCAGGAATGGACGGTTGCACCTAAAAACTGGAATACAGGGACGCCTCGAGCCAGTGTTGCTGAATTGATGAATCCCGATTATGCCTGCATGACAACCCCCGAGGGTGCAGTCGCTCCCTACAAATGTGGTTATTCACCAGACAAGTACCGTTGGGATGATAAGGCGAAGGTTCCGTACTTGAGCATTAACAACCCGGGGTCTGATTATGATGCCTTCATTTCCTACACTGACGAACGCGCGGTTTATGAAAAGGTGGAATTCACCAAGGAAAACAAGCTCGGTGGGCTGATGATCTGGCACATGCGCCTAGATTACATGGCAAGCAAACCCGCCGGTAAGCAACGCCCCATTATGAAGGCGTTGCGTAAAGCCTTGCACACCGAAACAGGCAAATAAGCCTAACGGCACAAGTGCTGCACTAACCGCACCCAGTAACTTGCCCCTAGTGGCAAGATACTGTCGTTGAAATCGTAGTGCGGGTTGTGCAGGGCGCGGCTTTCGGTGGCGTCACCATTGCCGATCCAGATGTAAGCACCGGGGCGTTCTTCCAGCATGTAGGCGAAATCTTCTGCGCCCATGCTGGGAGGCGGATTCCATTGCACCCCAGCTTCACCCGCTAGTTCAGTAGCGACCTGATAGCAAGCTTCGGCATTGGCATGATGGTTGATGGTGGCCGGGTAGCCTTCCAGAAAACGCACGCTGGCGCTAGCATCAAAGGCTTGCGCAATATGTTCCACCACGGTTTGCAGGCGTTGCTTGAGCAGCTTGCGGTCTTGCGGGTCAAGACTGCGGATCGTGCCATGTAAGCTGGCCGTTTCCGGGACCACGTTGTAAGCACCACTGCCGCCAACCATGCGGGTAATGCTGACAACACCCGCATTGCTGGGCTTCAGGTTACGAGCCACGATGCTTTGCGCGGCAGTAATAATGTGACCCGCGACCAGTATCGGGTCGGTAAAGGTATCCGGCATCGCCGCGTGACCACCATTTCCCTTGATCTCAATATCGAAACTGTCGGTGGAAGCCATCACTGCCCCGGCATGTACTGCAAATTGCCCCGAAGGAATCCCCGGCCAGTTATGCATTCCGTAGATTTCAGCAATCGGGAAGCGTGTGAATAGCCCTTGGTCAATCATACGCTTCGCCCCAGCATTGCTCTCTTCGGCAGGTTGGAAAATGAAATAAGCCGTGCCTGCAAAATCGGGGTTTTGCGCCAAAATGGTGGCAGCGCCCAGCAGCATGGTGGTGTGCCCATCATGCCCGCAGCCGTGCATTTTGCCGTGGTGGCACGAAGCATGGGCAAAGGTATTCAGTTCAGTCAGGGGCAGGGCATCCATATCCGCACGTAGCCCAATGTGCTTGTCGCCGGGGTGCTTGCCGTGCAGCACGGCCACCACGCCAGTTTCGCCAATGCCGGTATGCACGTCCAAACCTAAAGCACGTAAACGTTGCGCCACCTGTTCGCTGGTGCGGAATTCTTCGTAAGCCGTTTCCGGGTGTTGGTGAATATCACGCCGCCATTGCTGCATATCGGCGTGCAGGGCGTGGCTGGCGGCAATAGGGTCGAGTTTAGCGGTCATGCGGTAATCCTTTCTTTTCATAGGTAGTCGCGATTTTATAAGGCATGTCTGGTATTCTTCTTACTCTGATACCTTTCCAATATTAACACTGTCAGGTCGTGATCTCATGAAAACACCACAACGTATAATGCTGGCCGCTACACTCTTGGCAGTAGGCCATGTGCAAGCGCAAGAGCCAACAGCAGCACCGCAAACTTTGACTTTTCCACCCCAGGCGATGAACAGTAATCAGGTTCAGTATCCGGGGGTAATGCAACCGGGGCCACAATTCCCGAATCAGGCCTATATGCAGCAAGCGCCTGCTACTGCTTATTACCCTTACAATTACAATACTTACCAGAACACGTATAGCCCTTACCAGAACTACGCTTATCCGGGGTATGTCCAGCAGCAGGCTTATTACCCTTACGCACAGCAACAAGCCTATAACCCTTACATGATGCAGCAGCAACGGATGATGCCTGCTTACCCGATGCGCCCGCCTGTTTCACAGAAAAAAGAAGTCAAACCGTGGGGTGATACCCGTTATATCTGGCCTGATTTTTATACCGATTTTACCGGTGATGCTTTTGATAAAATGATCAATGCGCCTTACGATATGGGGAGAATGCCGGGCGGTTGGCAGTTCCCCTCCATCAGTATGCCAGACCCAGTAACGGTTGGTGATGCTATTGCTAATCAGGTTCCACCCTTTGCGGAGGAGTCTGGCAACATGATTCCCTTGGATGATATAGGTAATATGAGACCTTTTTAAGCGCTTATTAGCGTGTTAGACTATTAGTCTGTTTATTAGTTAAAATAATTCTAGTCTATGTTGGAGGCTTTCATGTATTTGCCAAGGAATTCTTTTGCCCGGGGCGCGGTGGCATTATTGGTATTGAGTTTGGGGGCGTGTAGCTCGACACCTGAAAAACCAGAAACAGCGGACAACAGCTCCCAGCAAGTGGTTAAGCCGCCTGTGGTGCAGCCTCAGACAGATCAGGCGCAGAGTGTCAGCTATGGCGGCAAAGGTGTTGGTAATTATTCAGCGGGGGCGTTGAGTGGTGATTTTGCTGGTGATGCGCGTTTGCTGAATTTTATTGAGAATTTAGTGCGTACTCAGGGCTTTGATCGCAATTATTTGTACGGGGTATTTTCTCAAGTACGCAACCGTGATGACGTAGCGCGGTTGTGGGCGAGCACCAGCTCTGACCCCGGCAGCCCGAAAGGCTGGAATGCTTATCGTGACCGTTTTGTGACAGCTGCTAATGTGCAGCGTGGCGCAGAATTCTGGCAGCAAAATGCACCTTATTTGCAGCGTGCGCAACAGCAATACGGCGTTCCGGCAGAATACATCGTGGGGATTATGGGTGTAGAAACCCGCTGGGGGCGTATTCTCGGCAAGCACAAGGTTATTGATGCGCTTACCACGTCTGCGATTGTTAACCAGCGTCGTAGCAAGTTCTTTTTTGATGAGCTGAAAAACTACATGTTGATGACCCGTAGTGAGCGTATGGATCCACTGTCGCCCAAAGGTTCTTTCGCGGGCGCAATGGGTTATGGCCAGTTTATGCCTAGCAGTTTCCACGATTTCGCGGTTGATTTTGATGGTGATGGCGTGCGGGATTTGTGGAATCCACACGACGCGATTGGCAGCATTGCCAATTACTTTGCCAAACACGGCTGGCAACAGGGTGGGGAAGTGGCAGTGCCTGCGCAGGTCAGTTCCAATACCTACGCCAATGTGCCGGATGGTTTCAAGGTCAAGTATTCCATGTCTGACCTGAGCCGTATGGGCGTTGCGCCAAAGTATGGCAAAGGCTCGTCAGGCCCAGTGCATTTGCTGGCGTTAAGCACGGTGCCGAATGGTTATAAGGAACCGTGGGTGGGTTACAAAAACTTCTACGTGATTACCCGTTACAATCACAGTAACTATTATGCGATGACCGTGCATCTGCTGGCGCAAGCCGTGCGCGAACGCGTCGGTAAATAAGAACCGTAGGGGCGCACCTCCGTGTGCGCCCTCTTCGTCTCCTACATCCAACCCTTACGCTTGAAATACCAGTAAGGCGTAATCCCCGCCAGAATCATCAAACCAATCGCCATCGGGTAGCCAAATACCCAATCCAGCTCCGGCATCACCCGGAAGTTCATCCCGTACAAACTGGCCACCAATGTCGGCGGCAGGAATACCACGGCAGCAATCGAAAACATTTTGATAATTTTGTTTTGCTCGATATTGATGAAGCCTTGGGTAGTGCCCATCAAGAAGTTGATCTTGTCGAACAGGAAAGTGGTGTGTGACATCAGGGTTTCAATGTCGCGGATGATTTCCGGGATAATTTCCTGAGCTGCCTGAGTATCGCGCAGGTGACGTTGCAGGAAGGAGATGGAACGCTGGGTATCCATCAAGCACAGACGCACTTTACCGTTGCTGTCTTCCAGTGCGGCAAGGTCGTCGATGGCGCTTTCCAGATCGGTATCGGTTTCTTCGAGAACTTTGTGACTGGTGATTTCTAGCTCATGGTGTAAGTCTTCGATGGTATCCGCAAGGTTTTCGACTTTTTGCTCAAACATGGTCAGCAGCAAATGCCGGGGGCTGCGTACTTCGACTTGCCCACGCCGTGCCCGCATTCTCAATAAGCGGAAATCTGCCAGTTCCTGTTCGCGCACGGTAATGAGCCGATCTGGTTGGAGAATGAAGGCTACCGTAGTGGTATCCATGCGCCCTTCGCTTTGGGTCACAAACAGGGAATGCACGTGGATGCCGCTGCTATCAATGAAATAGCGAGCAGAAGATTCGATTTCCTCGACATCATCCGACTCTGGCAACTCAGTATGCAATAATATTTCGAGGCGGTCGCGCTCTTCGTCAGACGTATCCTGAGCGTCGATCCAGCCGGTATGGGAAGTGGCGTAATCCAGCAGGTCAGCACTCAGTTTGTGTTCGAGCAGCCTGCCATCTGCAAAGCCGAAAAATCGTAACATTGCCTGTCTCCGGTTGGTGAAGTTGCTGCTACCTGCAAGGCGCGGGTATTGTAACAGCCTCTTGATAGGATGCCAGTGCGAGGCGACAAAAAGGATTCTGGACAAACGGTATGCCGTAGTATAAACCTACGCTTTTTTAACATCCGCCCAACTGTTTATTGGGTAATACAGGAGCAACCATGTCCACACGCCCCAGCAAAGAACTTGAAACCTTCCCGAACCCTAATCCGCAACGTGATTACACTATCCGTATCGACTTACCGGAATTTACCTGCATTTGCCCAAAAACTGGGCAGCCGGATTTCGCGCAATTCAAAATTGAATACGTGGCGGATGAGAAGTGTGTGGAGTTGAAATCCCTCAAGCTTTATATGTGGAGTTACCGCGAAGAGGGGGCTTTCCACGAAGCTGTCACCAACAAGATTCTGGAAGATCTGGTGTCAGCAACCGACCCACGTTTTATGCGCCTGACCGGGGTGTGGAATGTGCGTGGTGGGGTGTACACTACCGTTATCGTCGAGCACCGCAAAGCTGGCTGGCAGCCTGCCCCTAAGGTTGAACTGCCGTAAATGTTTGGAAAAACAGATGGTGCGCGGTATTATGCGCACCGTCTGAACACTAACAAAATACGGGGCAACCATACGATGAAACATCTTTTTACCATTCTTTTTGCAATGATGCTGGCGCTTACAGCTTCTGTCGGTTTTGCAGCCGATGAGAAAGCTGCCGAGAAGCCCGCTGATCAAGCTACATCTGGAGATAAAATGTCCACTATTCTGATCGAGACCACCAAAGGCAATATCAAAATCGAATTGGATGCGAAAGCCGCACCTAAAACGGTTGAAAACATTCTGGCTTATGTGAAGGAAGATTTTTACACGGGTACTATTTTTCACCGTGTCATTCCTGGCTTCATGGTGCAAGGCGGTGGTATGAATGAAACCATGAAAGAAAAAGCCGACAAGCGCCCACCTGTGAAAAACGAAGCCAACAATGGTTTGAAAAACGACCGTGGTACACTGGCAATGGCGCGTACTAATGACCCGCATTCTGCCTCTTCACAGTTCTTTATCAACGTTAGCAATAACGACTTTTTGAACTTCCGTTCTGAGACACCACAAGGCTGGGGCTATGCCGTTTTCGGTAAAGTAGTTGAAGGTATGGATGTCGTTGACGAAATTGTTAAAGTCAAAACAGGGAACGTTGGCCCACACGGCGATGTGCCTGTTCAGCCAATCATGATGAACAAGGTTTCTGTTGTCGAATAATCAGTTTTGACAAGGCTCTCTCCGCATTATGGAGAGGGCTTTCCCCCGCTATTCGGTTTTTTCTGTTATAATCAACTCACTTAATAAAAATAATCGAACATTTTCTCATGCAATAGGCATATATCTTGCAGGCTCAAATTAGTAAGTAACCTGTTGAATGGGTGAATTTATTCTAAGTCATTACCGCATGGAAAATATATGAAAGAAAAATGGAATGCCTACGATCCCAAACCCTTCTACGATGAGCTGATTGCCGCCAAGCACCAGCCTCGCCAATCCAGTTACAAGCTTGTTGATTACCTGCGTAATTTTTCCCCTGATGGATTTAAACGCTGTGTGGATGAGTCCGAAGCTGTTATTCGCGAAATGGGTATTAGCTTCACGGTTTATAGCGACGCGGGCAATATTGACCGCGCTTGGCCGTTTGATGTGATTCCGCGTGTGATTCCCGGCAATGAATGGGATCGCACTGAAATGGGGCTTAAACAGCGTATCCGTGCACTGAATATGTTCATTCAAGACGTGTATAACGGCGGTAAGGCCATTAAGGATGGCGTAATTCCCGCAGACGTTGTGATGCAGTCGAAAGGTTATCGTGAAGCGTGTGTCGGTATTACGCCCCCTCATGGTGTTTGGGCGAATATTTGTGGTTCCGATCTGGTGCGCCACAGCGATGGCGTGATGTATGTGCTGGAAGACAATCTGCGCGTGCCTTCTGGTGTGGCTTACATGCTGGAAAACCGGAATATCACCAAAAGGGTGCTGCCGGAAATATTCAACAAATTACCGATTCGCCCGGTGCGCGATTACCCTTCCCACTTGTATGAAATGCTGGCCTCGTTGCGCCCTGAATTGGAGCGCCCAACCATCGCGCTGATGACGCCGGGTATTTACAACTCAGCTTACTTTGAGCACGCATTCTTAGCGCAACAAGCCGGGTTGGTATTGCTTGAAGGTGCCGACTTGATGGTAGGCAAAGACGATTACGTCTACATGAAAACCATTCAGGGCTTGGAGCGGGTGGATGTGATCTACCGCCGTATCGACGACGAGTTCATTGACCCTGAAGTATTCCGCGAAGATTCCATCCTCGGTGTTCCCGGCATTATGCGCTCCTGGAAAGCGGGCAAAGTCGCCATTGCCAATGCCCCCGGCTGTGGGGTGGCGGATGATAAAGTCATTTACGCTTATGTGCCTGACTTGATCCGTTATTACCTCAATGAAGAACCTTCCTTGCCGAATGTGCCGACTTGGGTGTGCCGTCGCCCGGAAGAGCGCGAATACGTGCTGGAACATCTGGCGGAATTAGTAGTGAAGCCAGCGAATGAGTCTGGTGGTTACGGGATGCTGGTTGGCCCGCATTCTACGGCTGCACAAGTGGAAGAATTCCGTAAACTGATTCAGGAAAACCCCAATAACTACATTGCCCAGCCGACCTTGAATCTGTCGGTGACGCCGACGTGTACGGAGGATGGGGCGATTGAGCCACGTCATCTGGATTTGCGTCCGTTTATTCTGAGCGGTTCGGATATTTACGTGACACCCGGTGGCCTTACCCGTGTAGCCCTAGTGAAAGGCTCGCTGGTGGTGAACTCTTCACAAGGTGGGGGGAGCAAGGATACGTGGATTGTGGATGATGAAAAGACCCCAGAGACTGACGGGCAGGAGGATGAGGTATGATGCTATCACGTGTTGCGGAAAGGGTTTACTGGATGTCCCGCTATCTGGAACGGACTGAAAATGTCGCCCGCTTGTTGAATGTTCACACCTCGCTCTTGATGGATTTGCCGGGTGATATGGAAATCAACTGGTATACGTTGATCAAGCTGTTCAACGCGGATGAGTTGTTCCATGAGCACTATGGCAAGGAGGCTAGCGAAGAAAATATCATGCGCTTCCTGATCGCTGATAAGAGGAACCCCGGCTCTTTGGCCAGTTTGTTCCTGAGTGTGCGTGAAAATGTGCGTACTTCACTGGATTTATTGCCGGATGCAACGTGGGAACAGGTTAACCAGACCCACATTATTATGAATAATTCGCTGTCTTCCATTAGCAGCCGCCATTCCCGGCAAAGCCTGCTACGTACCTTGCTCAAGCAGTGCCAGACTATCCGGGGGATCATTGACGGTCACATGAGCCGCGACAATACTTACCGCTTTATGCAGGTGGGCAAGTATCTGGAACGGGCGGATATGACCAGCCGTATTCTAGAAATGGGTTCTTTGCTGCTGTCGAAAAGCCGCAGCAACAGCTTGCGCAAATACGAAGGAATCCTCTGGACGAACCTGCTGCAAGCCCTGAGTGCGCGGCAGATGTATCAGCAACGGGTGCGTTCACGGGTCAAGGGTAGCGATGTGTTGCCTTTCCTGATGATGGACGGGGATTTTCCGCGTTCGCTGTATTACGCCATCAAGGCGACCGGGCATTATCTCAACCAATTGCCTGAGCCTGAAATGCCGCTGGTTATGCAGCAACGCCTGATTGAGTACTTGCAAGAGCAGGATATTCCCAGTCTGCTGCCAGAAGGACAGGTGCATACCTTGATGGATCACTTACAAGGTGAGCTGGGTATGTTACATGCCGACATTGCCACCACATGGTTCTATCCTGATCGGGATGAGCAACAGCAATCACAAGCACAAGGATAAGGGCTTTACATGAGTATTCACGTCGCTTTAAACCATTACACTGGCTATAAATTTGATCGTCCAGTAAAGCTGTCGCCACATGTGGTGCGTTTGCGCCCGGCAGCCCATTCGCGCACCCCGATTCTGGCGTATTCTCTGAAGATCACGCCGGAAAATCATTACATTAACTGGCAGCAAGACCCGTTCGGCAACTGGCTGGCACGCTTGGTGTTCCCGGAAAAAACCATGGAGTTCAGCGTGGAAGTTGATGTGGTGGCCGATATGGTCACGATCGACCCCTTCGACTTCTTCGTGGAAGATTACGCCATGAAGTACCCGTTCAAGTACGACAAGGCCTTGCAAAAAGAGCTGGTTCCGTATCTGGAAGTGACCGAAGACGGTGCGTTGCTGAAGGAATGGCTGAAAGGCGTTGACCTGAAGCAGCCGAACACCGTGCTGTTCCTCGTCGCGCTCAACAGCCGTTTGCAGCAGCACATTGGCTACAATATCCGCATGGAGCCGGGTGTCCAGAGTTGTGAGGAAACGCTGGAAATCAAGCGCGGTTCTTGCCGTGATACGGCGTGGTTGCTGGTGCAAATCCTGCGGCATTTAGGTCTGGCAGCGCGGTTTGTGTCCGGTTATTTGGTGCAATTGACGGCTGACCAGAAAGCGCTGGATGGTCCGAGTGGCCCTGAAGCCGATTTCACCGACTTGCACGCGTGGACAGAAGTTTATCTGCCGGGCGCTGGCTGGGTAGGGCTTGATCCGACTTCCGGTTTGTTTGCAGGCGAAGGGCATATCCCGTTGGCGTGTACGCCGTCGCCGGGCAGTGCTGCACCGATTGACGGTGCTACTGACAAATGTGAAGTTGAATTCGATTACAGCAATACCGTGCGCCGTATCCTCGAAGATCCGCGTGTCACCAAGCCGTATTCCGATGAGCAATGGGCGGATGTGTTGGCGCTGGGTAATCAGGTCGAAGCGGATTTGGTGCAGAATGATGTGCGCCTGACCATGGGCGGCGAGCCGACGTTCGTGTCCATCGACGATATGGATGGCGCTGAATGGAACACAGCAGCGCTGGGCGAACACAAGCGCGAACGTGCTGGCGTATTGTTGCGGCGGATGCAAAAGGCATTTGCGCCAGGCAGTGCGCTGCAATTCGGGCAGGGCAAGTGGTATCCGGGCGAACCGTTCCCGCGTTGGGCGCTGGGTTGCTACTGGCGCCCCGATGGTTTGCCGGTGTGGAACGACCAAAGCCTGATTGCTGATGATCAGAAGGATTATGGTTTTGACGACAAAGCTGCCAAGCGCTTTGCGGATGTTGTTTGCAGCAATCTGGGGCTGGACAATAAGTATCTGGTACCGGGTTACGAAGACCGTTTGTATTACCTGTGGAAAGAAGCCAGCCAGCCTGCCAATGTGGATTGGTTGACCCTGAACCTGCGGGATAGCAAGCACCGTAATGATTTGGTCATGGCCTTGCAGCAAGGTTTGGATACACCATCGGGTTTCGCGCTGCCACTGCGTTGGGATTATGCTGACAAGAACTGGGCGAGCGCTAAGTGGGAATTCCGCCGCGAGGAAATGTACCTGATTCCCGGCAATTCACCGATGGGCTTCCGCCTGCCGCTGGACAGCTTGCCGTGGACAGCCGAAGACGAGCGCGAAGTCGAATCGCAACCTTGCCCGTTTGAAGATCGCCCGCCGCTACAGGATTACCACGGGGAAGTCGAGTGGCGTTATAGCTCCCTGATTGCGCCGCCTGAGCCGACGTTGCAGCACGCCGATGCCAGCAAGCAAATGGTCAAGGAATGGCGCGAAGTACCGCGTACTACCTTGTGTATCGAAGCACGGGAAGGGCGCTTGTATGTGTTCCTGCCGCCGTTGCACTACCTTGAGCATTATCTGGATTTGCTGTCGGTGCTGGAAAAGACCGCTGCGGAACTGAAAATGCCAATCCTGCTGGAAGGCTACGAGCCGCCGTCTGATCCGCGTTTGAAATCGTTCAAGGTTACGCCTGATCCGGGTGTTATCGAGGTGAATATTCATCCGGCAGGTAGCTGGAATGAGTTGGTGGCGAACACCGAATTGCTGTATGAAGAAGCCCGCTTGTCACGCTTGGGGGCGGAAAAGTTCATGCTGGATGGACGGCATACGGGCACGGGCGGCGGCAATCACGTCACGCTGGGTGCGGCTACGCCGAGCGACAGCCCGTTCCTGCGTCAGCCGGATGTATTGCGCAGTATCTTGACGTTCTGGCAGCACCATCCGGGCTTGTCCTACCTGTTCTCCGGCATGTTCATTGGCGCGACTAGCCAAGCGCCACGGGTGGATGAGGCGCGGGATGAAAGCTTGTATGAGCTGGAAATCGCTTTCCAGCAAATGCCGCAAGGGCATAATGACCAGCCGTGGTTGGTTGACCGCTTGTTGCGCAATTTGCTGATCGACATTACCGGCAATACGCACCGCGCTGAATTCTGTATTGATAAGCTGTATTCGCCGGATTCTTACACCGGTCGACAAGGTTTGTTGGAATTCCGTGGCTTTGAAATGCCGCCTCATGCGCGGATGTCGCTGGTGCAGATGTTGCTGATCCGTACCTTGATGGTGCGTTTCTGGAACAAGCCGTATGCGCATCGTTTGGTGCGTTGGGGCACTGAGTTGCACGACCGTTTCATGTTGCCGCATTACGTGTGGGAAGACATGAAGGATGTGTGCGAAGACCTGAAGGCCGCCGGGTATCCGTTCCAGTTGGAATGGCTCGCGCCGTTCCACGAGTTCCGTTTCCCGGTGTATGGGCGTGTGCAACATTGCGGCATTGGGCTGGAATTGCGTGCCGCGCTGGAACCGTGGAATGTGCTGGGCGAGGAAATGAGCAGTGCGGGAACCGCGCGGTTTGTGGATTCGTCGCTGGAACGGGTGCAGGTGAAGATCAATGGTTTGACCGATTCGCGCTACGTGGTGTCCTGCAATGGGCGACGTGTGCCGATGAAGTCGACCGGCGTGCATGGCGAGTATGTGGCTGGGGTGCGTTTCCGTGCGTGGCAGCCGCCTTCCGCACTGCATCCGACTATTGGGATTCATGCGCCGCTGGTGTTCGACATCATTGATACCTGGAATGGGCGTTCGGTGGGTGGTTGCACTTACCATGTGTCGCATCCGGGCGGGCGTAACTCCGAATCATTCCCGGTGAATGCGTATGAAGCTGAAGGACGGCGTTTCTCGCGCTTCCGTGAGCAGCATACGCCGGATGTGCTGGAGCCAAAGGTTCTGTCGGAAGCGACGCGGGCGTTCTATGAGCACGGTGCAAAGCCGCAGCCCATGAGCCCACCGTTGGAAGAGACGAATGCGGATTATCCGTATACGTTGGATTTGCGTCGGTCGTAAGAAACCTCTCCTAAGATACCGTTGCGGGGTGGGCTTGATGCCTGCCCCGCTTGCGCTTATGTCAGGGCTACCCAATCATTAAGGGAACGCGCCTTGTCGCCGCTATTTAAATTTCAAGCACCTGTCCAATCGTCATCAAAGACCAACCAGCTTGTTGTAACGTTTTACGCTGTCGCTCCGAAATATCCACATAAATGCCGACTTTCTGACTAGGCCATGCTACATCCAAAATAACACCTGATGTAACTGGATGGTAAACGTGGGGTAGTGATTGCGGTTGCCTGCGCTCATAGCGTTTGAGTACCCCATGTAACGCTTCATCCGCCAGTCGATAGGCGCTTTGCCAAGAATCAATTTTAAGTAAGCCTTGTTGCATCCTGAGTTGATTAATTGTGTGCATTTGCTCAGGTGTAATCAACATATGATCGTGTCGATGTTCTTTTCGGTGACAATCAATACAAAGTGCTTTGAGGTTATGCTCATAATTATTCTGTTTATCGCTATTGATATGATGCGTGTGTAATAAATGACGCTGGTCATTGAGGTTCACGTCACAGCATTCGCAGGTGAATTTCTTTTTTCGACGAAAAGCTAGAGAAATATCTTGCCAGTCGGCAGTATAACCTGCTGTTTTTGGTCGAATACCCGGCATGTTTTTAAACCAAGTGCTATAGGTTGAAAGTAGATCAATGACTGAGAACTGACTCAATATTCGATGCCTTTCAGTAGATGACGCATCAGCAAAGCCTTGATAGTTAATATGCTTGAGGCAGTTCTGACAAGGCATTAAAGCAATATTTTTGGCGTTATTACCTTGGTTGTCGAAGATTCTAAAATGACCGTCTGGGTTATTGTTAGCGCTATAGCGATGCTCATATTTACCTGAAGCCCGCATATCATCCAAAGTTATACACTCTGCAAAATGGTATTTGTTGCCCTGCGCGTGATTCTTTTCAACGGCTGGTACACCCTTATAGCTATGATCGGGAATAAACACGACGACCTGATGATCATCATAACTCAGCAATCCTCCCTTGCTCTTAATATCACTCAGCTTGACCTTGATACCCGACTGCGAAGTTAAATCTAACTTCTGAAGTGCTGCACCCATTCGGGTCACACATGCTTGGAGATCTACGATAAATGCCGTGTCAATTTTCATCAGAAGGTCGCCAATATTTTCTGAACTTGCTGTTCCGCGTTGGTCAAAATGCGAAATGACACACGTCGCGATTTTTCAAGATCCTCGGTGCAGAAGGCTTGTGTTTGTGGTTTATTTCCCTCTGGACTATTGCACGCCGATTCTTTGAATACGGGGTGCGATGATGACAAGCCAACAGCTGCAATATGTGCCCTCATCCACGGGCGTTGTTTGGCAATGCCCGACATATCGTAGATATAAGTCAGTACAGATCGCGTTCTTCCTTGAGATAAGTCCATATTGTTGTAGTAGATGTCTTTGTCGGTCAGCGTCGATCCCGTTGTAGCCCATGTCGAGTCGGTATGACCCTCAATACGAATTTCAGTGATTGAGCTTTTAAAGCTTTTCACCCCATCCTGTTCTATTGTTCCACCCGCACCCGTAAGCACCGTGAGATAGCGTGGGAAGAAATCATCTAAAACTTCTTTAAATTTTGGTGTTAGCTGGTCTTTGCCTATCGCAAATAATATATCGGGTGATTTAAACGTAAAGGTAAGACTATTTCGATCAATTTCAGCATCCCATTTTTTCAAGTCTTGGGCGAACTCTTGCTGTAATGCATCGTAAATGGCCGTTTTATTTTCTTGGTAGGCTTTGACAATTTGCTCAATGCGCTTCTTTTCATCAACGGCTGCGTCTTTATCCTTATTGACAATTTGCATCATTGCAATCGAGATAAACAGAAACACCATCATCAAACCCGACATGAGGTCAGAGACGGATAGCCATTGTGACTCATCTGTATGTGATTTTTTCTTCCGCTGCATCACCCATTATCCTTATCGTGCACTAACAACTTTGTTCATCTCGTTAACCAATATTTGGTAGTCTTCAGTAAACTTACGTGTGATCGTCGTGAGCGCTGAACCCAGCTCCGTCATCGTTCGGTTAAGCTCCTGTTCTAGTGCTTGATCTATTGCCCTTGTTTGTTTTAAGACAGACTCCTCAGTGCTATTGATGGTTGTTTGAGCAAAGTTTTTGATCTGAGCTTCTGATTCTTTATAGCCACTCATCATCTGGGCAATGGCTGTTTCAAACGTTTGTAATTGCGCTTGCTGACTGCCTTGCAATTGATGAATAAAGCCATAGAAATCCTCACGAATTTGCGTAACCGAATCAATCAAGGTTGTTTTGATGGCTTCTGACTCTCTAGTGAGGTGATCTGATGTTGTTTGCAACGCACCATTAACACGGGATGAGCTGTCATCAAATTCCGTTGCTGTTTTGATAATGGCATTCGAGAGGTTAGCGGCGCTTTCATTAATGCCTTCGACCAATTGCGATGAAGCCTGTTGGACGGCTGTGATGGTTTCATCAATACGTTGTTGTATTTGTGGCACCGCTTGCACTGCTTTGTCACGCATATCAGTAAAGACTTGCAAATGATTGTTTAAACCGTCGATTTGATGCTGGTTAATGTCCAAGACTGATTTGAGTTTTTCCATGACAACAGGTATCTGTGCCGTTTGATGACTGATGTTTGCCACAGACGTTTCTGTTTGGGTGATTGCCTGAACACCTTGTGCGTATTGTTCAGTCATGTGTTCTAATTGATGACGATAATTCTCTTGCCACTGTACTAAAGCACCAACAGCAGCATTGAGCTGTTTGAAGTTTTCACCAAACTGCTCTGTTAGGTTGTGATTGAAATCAACAATGACTTGCTTAAGTGCTGTTATTACCTGTTCTGTTGCCGACTTAGACAGAGCTTCCGATACTTTAGCCATTTCAAGCCATAACTGTGCTGCAAAGGCACTTTGTTGTTGCATCAGTTCTTGTATTAATTCTTTCATTTTAATGTGAATTTTAAGATGAACTTGGTTCTGTTGATTCACTGTGTCGTTTAGTATTTGTAAGGCATTGATGATTTGTTTACGTTGATCAGCAGCATCACTTCGGTGTAATTTTAAGATGTTGACTAGGCTTGAGTCAGTATTTTCATCACCGATGGATTTGACGATCTGCGCCAAATGTTGATTTTGCACCGTTAAAATGCCTTCGATCGAGTTGTCGCTTTGAGCTAAGCCATCACTGTTTTCTGATGCTTGCTCTTGGTTGAGTAAGAAACTCTCAAATGCTTTAAAGGTAATCGACAAAAAAACACCAATAATACTGGTAAAGAAAGCTGTTTGTAGACCCCATAGCAGATTCGTAATGGAGTTATTCATTTTTTCGGGTGTTGGATCAAATGCCAATAGGCCAATGACAATGCCAGCAAAGGTTCCTAAGATACCTAGTGACGATAATAAGGTTGGGACGTAATCAGTAAAAACTGGTTTTCTTCCGCGCAATCTCAATATCAGTGCAACAATGAAAACAGACAAAATTACCCAAAAGAAAATATCCGTAGTTGTTGATGCAAATTCAGGAGTTGGGTCAATTATTTCTTTTAATTTTTCAATAATCATGAGTTTAATCGAATCAATTGGGTTATATTGGGTTGATAGGGAGCAAATCGAGTATTGTGGTATCTAGCCGTCTTACTGAAAAGCCTGTAATAGACCAGAAAAATTTTTATTAATCTTAAAATAAGAAAATGTCTATTAATGTCGTATAGTCTTACGCATAGCTAAAAAGGTGGATTTATTTTCTTCTAATATGCCCGTAAATTGCGCAAATTTTAACTCAATACTTGAGTTTACTGCTGTGATCATGCTCACATTATTCCCCAATAAAAATTGAATAGGTTTGACAAAGGTGCTGTTGTCTTTGTCTCGTAGCAGCATACGCCGGATGTGCTGGAGCCAAAGGTTCTGTCGTAAGCGACGCGTGCGTTCTATGAGCACGGTGCAAAGCCGCAGCCCATGAGCCCGCCGTTGGAAGAGACGAAGCTGTTTCTGCGCATCATGGGCAAAGGTTTTGACCGTGACGATTTTATCAGCCTGTTGGCGTATATGGGGTTTACTACCCTGTACCGCAAAACGGGCTAGCGGTGGAAAAATCTGCAACTGCCGGAGATTGCCGCGCTGCAAAACCTTGCCGCATGGCTATTGGTCACCGATGGTGAACAGGTGGAAATCGTCAGGATACAACCTGTGTAAGCGTCAAGTCCTACTAGATACTTTCAGTTCAACTGACTTTCCAGTGAGGCGAGTCGCTGCTCCAACTCGGCTACGCGTGCTTCCAATGCGGCATAAGCATCGTGCCGGGGCGCGGAGGTGTTACTGCTTGCATTACTGCCGGGGGATTCTTCCTGTAATGCTTCCAGCTTTTCGGTGCTGAGTGTGTGGAAATAACGATCTTCACGTCGGCCAGCACTCGCCGGTAAACGCATCACGAGTGGTTTGTCAGCTGCTAGCCATGTATCCAGAATCTCACGAATTTCGTCAATACTCGCAAAGTCTGCCATGCGCTCGGTACGTGTTTTGATTTCGTTCAAGGTTTGTGGGCGGCGTAGTAATAGTACGCAAAGAATGGCTTGCTGTTTGCGATTGAGCTTCAGGCGACGTTCCACTTGGTGCGCGACCCGCTGGGCGCGTTCGCTGTACTGGATGGCAGTCCAGCCACCTTCGACGAGCACTTTGGCGGTATGCCCAACGACGCCTTCGGTCAAGCTCATGACAGGTTCACGGCTACTTTTCTGGTTACAGGCATTGGCTAAGGCGTTAAAGGTGAGGGGGTAGCTGGCGGGAGTGGTGAGTTGCTTTTCCATTAGGCAACCAAGGATGCGGAGTTCTTCGGTACTGAAGGGTGGTCTGGGTTGTTCATCGTCAAACATGGTGAAGCCTTTTATGGTTGTGTTTAAGTCGGTTGTGGTTCCCAGCGTGAGAGGTCGGCATGAGGATCTGTTTCCCAACGTGCTGGTGGTGGAACATGCAGATTGTCTTGTAACAGGGTGTAGTAGGCATGGCGGGAAATATTTTCCGAACCCATGCTGATCAAATGCGGGTTTTCGATTTGACAGTCAATGACAGCAAATCCCCAATGCTGTAGGTGCCATGCTAGCGCTACCATCGCGATTTTAGAGGTATCCGGTTCACGGCTGAACATGGATTCGCCACTGAAAACGCCGCCGGTTGCCACACCGTATAAACCGCCGACCAGTTCGCCTGCTGGGTTCCACACTTCTACAGAGTGTGCAATGTCATGTGCGTGCAACATACAATAGGCTGTGTGCATTTCATGGGTAATCCACGTTTCCGCTGTGTAAGCGCGTGGCGCAGCACAGGCATCCACCACTTCAGCGAAGCGGGTGTCAAAGGTGATGCGGTAGCCTTTATTACGTAACGATTTTCGTAAACTGCGGGTGATGCGGATGCGCTCGGGAAATAGGACGGTACGTGGGTCAGGCGACCACCAGTAAATGGGTTCGCGGGGGCCAAACCATGGGAAAATGCCAGAACGGTAGGCATTCTTCAGGCGGGCGATGCTTAAATCGCCGCCTACCGCTAGCAAGCCATTGGGTTCTTCCCACGCAATTTCCACGGGAGGGAAGGGTTCTTCCGACCACGTGGGGTTGAGTAGTGTCAAACTAAGGGATCGTGGTAACACACCGTTCCTTTATTGAGTTTTGGCCAGTTGATCTAGGTATTTTTCAGCGTCCAGAGCCGCCATGCAACCTGTTCCGGCAGAGGTAATCGCTTGACGGTAAACATGATCCATTACGTCACCTGCTGCAAATACCCCTTCAATACTGGTTTGAGTGGCATTGCCTTCTGTGCCGCTGTTGACTTTTATATAGCCACCTTTCATGTCCAGTTGTCCATCAAAGATACCTGTGTTCGGCTTATGACCAATGGCAACGAAAATACCGTGGACATTCATATCTTGTGTTTCGCCCGTTTGGGTGTTCTTGATGCGCATCCCGGTGACACCGGTTTTGTCACCCAAGACTTCTTCCAGCGTATTGTTCCACATCAGTTTGACCTTGCCTTCCTCGGCTTTTTCAAACAAATGCTTTTGCAGGATTTTTTCGGAACGCAATTCATCACGGCGATGCACCAGAATCACTTCGGAGGCGATATTGGCGAGGTAAAGCGCTTCTTCTACTGCCGTATTACCACCACCAATGACGGCAACTTTTTGATTTCTATAGAAGAATCCATCACAAGTGGCGCAGGCTGATACACCTTTGCCTTTGAACTTTTCTTCAGACTCTAAACCCAAGTACATAGCTGATGCACCTGTGGCTATAATGAGCGCATCGCAGGTATATTGACCACTGTCACCATTTAGCGTAAATGGGCGGTTTTTCAGGTCTACACTATTTATGTGATCAAAAATGATTTCGGTGTCGAAACGTTCGGCATGTTTTTGCATCCGTTCCATGAGTTGTGGTCCCATGACGCCGGTATCATCACCTGGCCAGTTGTCTACTTCGGTGGTCGTCATCAACTGTCCACCTTGTTGCATACCTGTGACAAGAACAGGGTTTAGGTTTGCACGAGCAGCGTAAACAGCAGCGGTATAGCCCGCAGGGCCTGAACCGAGAATGAGTAAACGGCAATGTTTGGTCGTGTTCATGTATAATTCTCCATTTTACGGGGCGGATACTTTCCCGTTTATTCCGAATCGGGTAATGCTATGTGACATGTCGTGCCGGGTAAAGTAGTAATCGGAAAAACAATCCCTATAATAATGGGATCAAACAGACAGGGATATTGGTTTGGCTAAGGTTATTCTCAATCAGAAAAAACGTTTAGGCTTGCAACAGGCAAGTGTCATCATTTTTATGGGTATTGCTGCGGTCATCCTACTGGCGCTGCTTTCCTATCATTCAACCGATCCAGGGCCATTTCGTGATAATGGTACACACTTGGGTGCTTGTAAAAATCTGGCAGGGTGTAAGGGTGCTTGGTTAGCAGATTTCTTACTGGGATTGCTGGGTTATCTGGCGTATGCCTTGCCGGTGGTATTGGTCGTTATGGGATTAACGGCATTCCGTATCGGCCCCCATATGAAAAACCCGAACAATCCGGTCGGTGGTATCAATGACATCATCACCAGTGTCGGTGCTTTATTTACCCTGTTATCGGGGGCAGGTTTGGCTCACTTGTTATTTGTGCCATTCCCAGAGGGTATTGGCGGCGGAATGCTCGGACAAGTCGTCGCACGATTGTTTACGGGCACATTCTTGGGCTTTTTTGGGTCAATTTTGTTTTTGCTGTCATTGTTTTTGGGCAGTATTACGGTGGTAGCGGATATTTCTTGGGCGCAAGTAACGGAGAAAGTCGGTGATTGGATGCTGCAAGCATTCAATAAGCTGCAAGGCATTGAAATGCCTGAAGTGCCTACAGGCAGTGTTAGCGGTGGTATATTTGGGCGTTTCTCTGACGCGATGGGGCGTAGCAAAGGCTATTTGCAAGGCAGTGCTGGGGCGTTGGATAAAGCCAGTAATTGGATGAATCGTACCGTTGGTGGTGTGGGCGATGTGTTCGGTGGTAAACGTGGCGAACCAGAGTTCGAGGGCGTTGATGTCACTGAGTTACGTGCATCCAGACCCCCTGAGTCACCCTTAGGAACACCAGACTTTGAAGCATTACTGCGAGGCAAGCAGGTTGCTCCTGAGCCTGAGCCTGCTGTAGCTGAGCAGAGTGATACGCATCCCAAGGCCGCTGAAGTCGATAATGTCCAACGTAAGGTTGAACCCCTTCCGGCTGATCTTCAGGTTCCACCGATGCGGAAAGGCAAAACCAAAGGCATATCTAGTTTGCCACCGATGAGCTTACTCAATTTACCACCACGAGAGCGCGTTACGCAGTCGAAGGAACGCTTGGATGAGTTGGCGGATAAATTAGTCGAAGCGTTAGGGCATTACGGCGTGCGTGATGTCAAAGTCGTGGCACGTGACCCTGGCCCAGTCATTACCCGTTTTGAGCTGGAATTGCCGGACGGTACGAAGGCTTCCAAGATTTCTGGTCTGGCCTCTGATCTGGCGCGGAACATGTGCGTTTCCAGTGTGCGTGTGGTGGAAGTGATTCCGGGGCGGCCAACGATTGGCGTTGAAGTGCCGAATGATAACCGTGATGTGGTGTTTATGAGCGAAATGCTGGCATCACAGGTTTACAAGAAAAACCATTCACCGTTGACACTGGCACTGGGTAAGGACATCGCTGGACAGCCGATTGTGGCAGATCTTGGGCGTATGCCGCATTTGCTGGTCGCCGGTACGACAGGTTCGGGAAAATCGGTGTTCATCAACGCAGTGCTGATGAGCTTGCTGTACAAAGCCACGCCGGAAGACGTGCGCATGATCATGATCGACCCGAAAATGCTGGAATTAAGCAGCTACGAAGATATTCCGCATCTGCTAGCGCCGGTTGTGACTGACATGAAGCACGCAGCCAATGCGTTGCGCTGGTGCGTGGCTGAAATGGAGCGGCGCTATCTGTTGATGTCCAAGCTCAAGGTGCGCAACATCGCCGGTTTCAATGAAAAAATCCGTGAAGCGCAAGAACGAGGTGAAGTAATCCTCGACCCCTTGTTTGACCCGCTGACCAGTGTGGATGGCCATCCGCAGCCATTGAAGCCATTACCTTACATCGTGGTGATCGTGGATGAATTCGCCGACATGATGATGGTGGTCGGCAAAAAGGTGGAAGAGCTGATTGCGCGTCTTGCACAAAAGGCGCGGGCTTCTGGCATTCACTTGATTTTGGCGACACAGCGGCCTTCGGTGGATGTCATCACGGGTTTGATCAAGGCCAATATCCCGACGCGAATTGCCTTCCAGGTTTCCACCAAGATAGACTCGCGCACCATTCTGGATCAGGGCGGGGCGGATCAATTGCTGGGTTACGGTGATATGTTGTACATGCCGCCGGGTACGTCGTTGCCGCAACGGGTACACGGTGCACTGGTGACCGACCGCGAAGTGGAAGATGTTGCCAATTACCTCAAGCTGCAAGGGGAACCGGACTACATCCTTGATGTCTTAGCTGATACAACGTCTGCGTCCGATGCCATACCCGGCTTGGAGCCGCTGGCGGAACGGGAAGGCGAATCAGACCCGCTGTATGACGAAGCAGTGGCAGTGGTTATCGAATCCCGACGTGCGTCGATCTCTTATCTGCAACGCCGCCTCAAAGTGGGCTACAACCGTGCGGCGCGGATGATAGAGGACATGGAAGGCGCAGGTGTGGTCAGCCCGGTGTTGAGCAATGGCTCCCGCGACGTGCTGGTTTCTTCACCTGCAAAGGATTGAAATACATGAGGTTAACGATGAAAATAAGTTTTACCAAAACACTGGCAGCCGTCGTGGCAATGGGCTTGATGAGCACGAGCGCATGGGCAGGGGGACGTGAAAAGCTGGATGAGTTTTTCACCAAAGTAACGACTATGCAGTCAGCCTTTACCCAGCAAGTGGTGGATGACAAAGGTGCCTTGCGCCAATCGTCCAGCGGTAATGTGTTCCTGTCGCGCCCCGGCAAGTTCCGCTGGGAATATGCCGCACCCGATAAACACGAGATCGTGGCCGATGGTAAAAATGTTTGGGTTTACGATGTGGAGCTGGATCAGGTCACGGTCAAACCGATGACTCAAGCGCTTTCCGCCGCGCCTGTTGGGATGTTGACTCAGAAACAGCCCGTCGATAAGCAATTCAACGTGCAGGAAATGGAAGCTGACGGCAGTGCGCTGGAGTGGTTCCGCCTGACACCTAAGAAAAAAGACTCTGATTTCACCAGTATGGATCTGGGCATCAGCGCCACAGGTGTTGAGGAAATGATCCTCGGTGACAAGTTCGGTCAGCAGACTTACATCAAGTTCCAAGGGTTGCGCACGGACATTAATATCGACGCTAGCCGCTTCAATTTCACGCCACCGAAAGGGGCAGACGTGATCGGCAAGGCTTCTTGATCCCACTCGCAGAACGTATGCGCCCGGCGTTGCTCGATGAGTACGCCGGGCAGCTTCACCTGCTCGCTGTCGGCAAACCGCTGCGGCGAGCCATCGAAGAATCCCGCCCACACTCGATGCTCTTCTGGGGGCCACCCGGAACCGGCAAAACCACTTTGGCGCGTTTGATTACCCATTACTGGGAAGCTGAATTCCTTACCTTGTCGGCAGTATTGGCGGGGGTAAAGGAAATCCGTGCGGCGGTGGAGGTGGCGCGTCAAAATCGCGATCAGTTTGGCAGTAAAACCGTGCTGTTCGTGGATGAAGTCCACCGCTTCAACAAGGCGCAGCAGGATGCTTTCTTGCCGCATATCGAAGACGGCACGCTGCTGTTTATTGGTGCGACCACCGAAAATCCTTCCTTTGAACTGAATAACGCGCTGTTGTCGCGGGTGCGTACCTACGTGCTGCGGGCGCTGGCGGTGGATGACATTACGGCAGTGTTGCAACGTGCTTTGCAGGACACGGTGAAGGGGCTGGGGGATTTGCACGTACAAGCCAGTGAGGGTGTGTTGGAAGCGCTGGCGGCGGCGGCCGATGGTGATGCACGGCGGGCGCTGAACTGGCTGGAAATTGCGGCGGATTTGGCGGAAGACACTTCGGCAGGTTTGCAGATTACCGATGCCACGGTGAAGGAAGTGGTGGCGGAATCGTTGCGGCGTTTCGATAAGGGTGGCGACCTGTTTTACGAGCAGATTTCAGCCTTGCACAAGTCGGTGCGCGGCACTGACCCGGATGCGGCTTTGTATTGGCTGTGTCGGATGCTGGATGGTGGTTGTGACCCGCTGTACATTGCGCGGCGCGTGGTGCGTATGGCGAGTGAGGATATTGGCAATGCTGATCCACGTGGCTTGCAACTGGCGCTGAATGCGTGGGATGCGTTTGAACGGTTGGGTAGCCCGGAAGGCGAGCTGATGATTGCGCAGGCGGTGGTGTATCTGGCGTGTGCGCCCAAGAGCAATGCGGTGTATACGGCGTACAAGCTGGCGCGGGCGGATGCGCAGCAGTCGGGTTCGCTGGATGTGCCGATGCACTTGCGTAATGCCCCAACCAAGCTGATGAAGGCGCTGGATTACGGCAAGGGTTATCGCTACGCACATGATGAGAAAGATGCGGTTGCCGTGGGGGAAAATTATTTCCCGGATGCGCTGAAGGGGCGACGCTATTACGAGCCGGTCGAGCGCGGGTTGGAGATTAAGATTCGGGAGAAGCTGCGGGCGTTTCGTCAAAGATAATCCACCCTTGATGAGCTAGATCATTTGAGTTGTCTGGATACTGGAACATCATGTTGTTGTTAAAGTAGTCATCCCCAAGATTTTGGCGGCTTCATTCAAATGCTTGTCAAAGCAGGCAAACACCAACGGTTGCGGCATAATTTGCAGGCTAATCGCCTCCGCTGCCGCCAAATGGATGCTGTCGTAACCACGCAAGCCAAACTGATCCGCCAGATTGCCCGCCCGTTTGACCAGCATTTCAGTCGGCAAAATCACATTCAGCGTTTGCCAATCGTTGTCGATAATGGGCAACAGTTGGGCTTTTTGGGCGGCATCCAGACGTTGCATACGCTGTGCTTTTGCCAAGGCTGCGCGTAATTCGGCGTAGGTAATCAGGTGGGTGCAAGTCTGTTCCGCTTGTTCAACTGCTGCATGGACGGCTTCTGAACCGTCTTCTTCCACATACAGTTTCAGCCATGCGGAAGTGTCGAGATAGAGTAGGGGAATGTTCATGCACGGTCTTCCAACAACAAATCACTCAACGACACGCCTGCGGTTAAGCGGATACGCTGTGCGGCAGGCAACCCCAGTTTTTTGCCAGCTTGCCCGCGCCGTACCCACGCTAATTTATCCAGCGGTTGTGAAGCGCGAAGTTGCAAATTGGGTGCTAGGCGCGTCAAACGTGCTACCGGATTGCCGTGGGTGGTGACGATGATTTCTTCACCTGCTTGGGCGTATTTCAGGTATTCAGAAAAGCGGTTTTTGAGTTCGCGGACAGCAACGTGCATAACGGTTATCTCATTTGTGGCTACATTTTAAAATTGTAGCCACAAGTAGGGGTGTTTACAAGTGCGGAGAATCGCTGTAATTCAGACTGATTTGCGGTAAGGTCGTTCGACGATTATGGGAGCAAGTTGCAGTTTGTGGCGAATTTACTGCCTCCGGTGTTTGCCAAGGATACGGGCATAGCCGCTTTCCCTGTTCCCGTTGGTAGGGTTTATCACAGCGGACGTTCAGATGTATCCACTGAAGCCGATTCGCTATTGTTTGAAAGTAGTGCTGAGGCATTATTGAAACGGCGCAAAGTATGAACCCATTCCCCCATTGATTCCCTCAAAGCTCGGCAATATAGGACAAAGTTTCGGGATGCCGTTGCACCAAACGCAATAGTGTCACTGCCTGACCATTCGGGGCAGTGCGTCCTTGCTCCCAGCTCTCAAGCGTTCGGGCAGAGGTGTGTAAGTGACGAGCGAATACGCCTCGTGACATATTGAACATTTCCCGAATCGTCAAAATTTCCTGTGGTTTAATTTCAGGCACAGCTACACGTTGCATAACATGAGTGCGCAAGGTGAGTTTACCTTCTGAATGTTGCTTGGCTTCGACCAAAGCGGTGCTTAATTCTTCAAACAAGTTACGCTTGCTCATTACGCCATACCTCCACGAATGTTTTGAGTTGATGTTTCTGGTCAGCCGTCAGGTCAGACATTTCATTTTTGGCATAGATGGTCAGCAGATAGAAACGCTGGAAACGGTCGTAGTAGTAATAAATGACCCGCGCCCCGCCGCGTTTTCCCCGACCTTGGATACCGACCCGTACTTTTCTCAAGCCACCAGTGCCTTGAATGACATCACCCACCAGCGGATTTTCCAGCAAATCGTTCTGGAATTGCTGAAACTCATCGTCTGGCAAGTACGCCGAACGATGCTTTTCAAAAATGGTTGACTCGACGAAGACAGCTTTCATGCGAAAAGTGTACGTAAGTCACGTATATCTGGCAATCTATTTTTCGTTTGCGGTCATCGGGTGCATACCATCATTTTGTTTTTGTGTGGGCGGTGGGGTAATCTGTGAAATATCTAACGATTGACGGACAACAAGCCATGACCACTCTTGCAGTTGATTTGCCAGCAGAAGTTTTTTCCGCGCTGAAGCGTTCGCCACCGGAATTTCTCAAACAAATGCGCCTTGCTGCGGCTATTCATTGGTATGCGGCAGGTAAGGTGTCGCAGGAAAAAGCCGCCTTGATCGCAGGGCTTGACCGGGTGGATTTTCTGGCGGCATTGGCGGCAGAACAGGTGGAAGTGTTCGCCGTGGATATGGATAGCCTCAAGCGGGAACTGGAGCATGGTTAACAAAAAACAGACGCACCCAGTATTGATTTACAGGAGATGCCATCATGTCGATAGCTGAATTATTACCATCTGTAGCCTTACTGCCCCACGCGGATAAATTTCGTTTGGTACAGTTGTTGCTGGAGCAATTGGCGAAAGAAGAGGGGGTTGTTTTGCACGATCCCGCCGCTACCGCCTCCCCCATTCCCGTGGGTAGGGTGTATCGCAGTGGACGTTCTGACGTATCCGCCAAAGCCCGTTCATTACTCTTGTCTGGACACACATTCACCACTTGCATCTAACGAATGAATGTAGTCTGACCCCATTCATTTGGGATTTTTATGAGTTGAATATATCTAACCATTTTTTCCTTCTTTTGATGCTTTGTTTATCAGCACGCAAAAAATAGAAGAAATCTTCGTAGTGTGGAATTACCATCTCCTTGTGCTGTGTTTCCTCGTCATGGGTTTTATGTGCCATTGATTCAAGTAAGAAGTGGATTGGTTGCAATATTTCAATCAGTCGCCAGATGATTAAAGGAGTACTTTTCTGGACGACATACTGACGATATAAACAATCAAACACCGTCATTGGATGATCATGTTCATCGAGATGAGGAGTGAAGTCGTTACGAATTCCTTTTCTATCTATCCGATAAATTAAGTTCAGGGCGGATCGTTCCCGTATTTGGTGTGATGTGTACTCTTCGTAGATGTCATTTTCTACCTCTAACCACTTGTCTAGTGGGCTTCTTTCCTGTTTTGCTTCACACACTTCATTCAAGTTGAAGTACCGACTACCAACACCGTATTCTGTGAAGAAATCAATCAATGCTTCATCGTTTTGTGTCCTAGACGGTGTTGCAGCATTTGGATGAAGATAGATAGGTAATAGTTTCAATGACTCAGTGTAAAGTGTTCTGATGTCGTGTCCGAAGTCTTTCTTTAACTGTTTGATGGTTGGTGTCTGATAGTTATTCGTTAGCATATAGTGGGTAACAACTGCTAGTTTCAGAATTCGTTCCATGCCAATGGATATATGGAAAAAAGCTGAGTAAAAATAACCGTCTTTGTCCTGAAAAAAGTTTGCTTTTAATAGCAAATCAAAACCAGATAAAAGTGTGTTTTTGGCAAGATGTGCTTCTTGAGCAAGTAAAGAAAACTTTTTGTCAAAACCAATTTGTTTCATTTGGCATCCTAATGAAAAATTGTAAATTGAACAGCATTACTGTTATTGGCGGCAATTTCGCCTAGTTAAGCCCCAATCTCTCCCATCAACTTAACCACCCACTCCTCCCGTTCCTCCACGGTCGGGAGTTCGATCTCAAACCTTAACTTATCCTGCCCATCCAGCTTAAACACCCAAGGGCGTTTCTGAATCAGCGTAATCACCTTCATCGGGTCAATATTCGGCTTGTCGTCGAAGATAATCCGCCCGCCCTTGACGTGCATATCCAGCTTGCGGATGCCCAGTTCCTGCGCCAGCAGCTTGACCCGCGTGACGCTGAACAGCGTCTTGGTCGGCTCTGGCAGCAGCCCGAAGCGGTCGATCATTTCCACCCGCAATTCGTCCAGTGCCGCCTGCGATTCCGCGCTGGCAATGCGTTTGTAGAGGATCAGCCGCGCATGGACATCCGGCAAATAAGCGTCCGGGATCAGCGCAGGCGCACCCAATTCCACCGTGGTGCGGCGGCTGGTGGCGCTCAATTCCGGCACTTTGCCCGATTTCAACGCCTTCACCGCCCGTTCCAGCAAGTCGTTGTAGAGGTTGAAACCGATTTCCTGAATCTGCCCGCTTTGCCCTTCGCCGAGCAATTCGCCCGCGCCGCGAATCTCCAGATCGTGCGTCGCCAGCGTGAAACCAACCCCCAGTTCTTCCAGCGATTCAATCGCCTCCAGCCGCTTGACCGCATCCGGCGTGAGCGCGGATTTCGGCGGCGCAATCAGGTAGGCATAAGCGCGGTGGTGCGAACGCCCGACCCGCCCGCGCAACTGGTGCAATTGCGCCAGCCCCAGCTTGTCGGCACGGTTGATCAGAATCGTGTTGGCAGTCGGCACGTCGATGCCGCTTTCAATGATGGTGGTGGCAATCAGAATCTGGAAGCGCTGGTGGTAAAAATCGCTCATGATGCTTTCCAACTCATTCGCCCGCATCTGCCCGTGAGCATGGCGCACCGTCACACCGGGTAACATCGCGCTCAGTTCCGCCTCCACGTTGGCAATGGTTTTGACCTCATTGTGCAGCACGTACACCTGCCCGCCGCGTGACAATTCCCGCGCACACGCCTCCTGAATGATGGTCTTGTTCCACTCGCACACAAAGGTTTTGATGGCGTGGCGTTGCGTCGGCGGGGTGGCAATGATCGACAAATCGCGCAAGCCCGACAGCGACATATTCAGCGTGCGCGGAATCGGCGTGGCAGTCATGGTCAGCATATCGACATTGGCACGCAGCTTTTTCATCTGCTCTTTGTCGCGCACCCCGAAGCGGTGTTCTTCGTCGATGATCACCAGCCCCAGTTGCTTGAAATGCACGTCGTCCTGCAACAGCTTGTGCGTGCCGATCACAATGTCGATCTTGCCGGACGCGAGCGCCGCCAGTGCCGTATTGGTTTCCTTGCCCGTCTTGAAGCGCGACAACGATTCGATATTGAACGGCCAATCCGCAAAACGGTCGCGGAAATTGTTCAAATGCTGCTGGGTCAGCAAGGTCGTCGGCGCAATCATCGCCACCTGCTTGCCCGCATTCGCCGCCACGAAGGCTGCCCGCATCGCTACTTCGGTCTTGCCGAAACCCACGTCGCCGCACACCACGCGATCCATCGGCTGCGGCGCTCGCATGTCCTTGATCACGTTTTCAATCGCTAGCGCCTGATCCGGCGTTTCTTCAAACGGGAACGCGCCCGCAAACAGGCGGTAATCGTTGTCGTCAAACGGGAAGCTATGCCCCTGCTGCGCGGCACGGCGGGCGTGGATGTCGAGCAATTCCGCCGCCACATCCCGCGCCTTTTCCGCTGCTTTTTGGCGTGCTTTGTCCCACTGCTCATTGCCGAGGCGGTGCAGCGGCGCGTGTTCCGGGTCAGCCCCGGTGTAACGGCTGACCAGATGCAGCGCGGCAACGGGCACGTACAATTTGTCGTGGTTGGCGTATTCGATCAGCAAATATTCCGCCGTCACTCCGCCTGCCGTGACTGTTTCCAGCCCCAGATAACGCCCAACCCCGTGTTCCTCATGAACGACAGGTGCGCCTTCGTTGAGGTCGGTCAGGTTACGAATAATCGCATCGGCATCGCGGGTGGCTTTGCGGCGACGGCGTTGCTGCTGGATTTGCACCCCGTGCAGCAGGTTTTCGGGGATGACAGCAATCTTCGCATCGGGTAGCCAGAAACCGTTTTCCAGCGGCGCGACTGTAACTGCCATTTCGGCTTTGCTACCGAGGAAATCCTGCCAGGTTTCCAGCGTTTTGACCACGATACCGTTGTCTTTCAGCAGCGTGAGGAAGGCTTCGCGCCGCCCAGCGGATTCGGCGGTGAATAGCACCCGGCCTTTCAGGTCTTTGATGAAATTGAGCAGCAGGAACAGCGGTTGTTCCTGACGGGCGTGGATCAGCAGCGAGGGCAGGGCGGCAATGGGGTAGTTCAGTCCTTCGGCTTCGTGCTTGAAGCGCTGCGCTTCAACTCGAGGGTAATCCATCAAATAATTCCCCAGCATCGCCGCCGTCAAAAACAGCTTTTCCGGCGCCAGCAAGGGGCGTTCAATATCATGCCGCCGTTGTTCATAGCGGTCTTCGAGCGATTTCCAGAAGCGGCTGATGGCAGTATCAACCCCTTCGGTTAGCACCAACAGGGTTTTCTTCGGCAGGTAATCGAACAGCGTGGCGGTATGCTCAAAGAACAGCGGCAGGTAATACTCGATCCCGGCGGAAGGCTTGCCCTGACTCACGCCTTCATAAATGCGGCTGCGGGTCAAATCGCCCTCAATCTGCGCTCGGTAGCTCTGGCGGAAGGTGCGGATTCCGGCTTCATCCAGCGGGAATTCGCGGGCAGGTAGCAGTTCAATGCTGTCTACCTTCTCTTCGGTGAGCTGGGTTTCCGGGTTGAAGGTGCGGATCGAGTCGATTTCGTCGTCAAACAAGTCAAGGCGGTAAGGTGTGTTGCTACCCATTGGGAACAAATCCACCAACGAGCCACGGGTGGCGTATTCGCCGTGTTCCATCACCTGGCTGACGTTGCGGTAGCCTGCTTCTTCGAGTTGCTTGCGCAATTTGTCGATGTCGAGCGGTGAACCTTTGCGCACTACAAAGGTGTGGCCATGCACGTAACCGGGTGGCGCCAGCCGGTGCAGCAAGGTGCTGGCAGGCACGATGAGGATGCCGCGTTTGAGATTTTGCAGCGTCGCCAGCGTTTTCAGGCGCTCGGAAATAATGTCTTCGTGCGGTGAAAATACGTCGTAGGGTAGAGTTTCCCAGTCAGGGAAAATGTGACTGGGTATGTCTGGAGCGAAGAATTGCAGCGCGGATTCGGCTTGATAAGCGGCATGTACATCCGGGACGATCAGTAGTAACAGGCCATCAAACCCTTGGGCAGACTGGGCAATCAGCCATTCGTGGGAGCAACCGTACAACTGCCCCCAGCGGATGTGTCCATTGGGGGCGGGAGGAAGATGAGGCTTGAGCAATGCAGGCATGAATCCGAGCTTGTGTTCTGGAAAGCCCGCATTCTACTGGATGGCGACTTGTTTGTCCTGAGCCTGTGTGCCGTTAGGGGCGGTTTTCAGACGGCGTTCCAACTCAGCACGTTCACTATCGTTCAGTCGTTCCAAAACGTAATCACGGTTGGCAATCGCCCCTTCATGTCCTTGGTTAGCGGCCAGTGAAAGCCAGTAAGCGGCTGATGGCAGGTCTTTCGCCATGCCAACACCATGCGCCATGTAGGTGCCAAGGTTGAATTGGGCGATGGCATTTCCGGCTTCGGCGGCACGTTTGAACCATTGATTAGCTTCGTTATTATCAGCTTTTACGCCTTGTCCGTTGGTATACATAATGGCTAGGCCAAGTTGTGCGTCAGTGTAATCTTGTTCTGCTGCTTGGCGGTACCAGTACAGTGCCATTGCATCATCTTTGGGTAGGTCAGCACCCTGCTCATACATAAAACCTACCGTGTATTGTGCGGCGGGATTGCCACCTTCAGCAGCTTTGCGGATCCAGCTAATGCCTGTCTCATCATTCCGTTCAAGACCTGCACCCAGTAGGTATTTAACGCCGAGATTATATTGTGCACCGGCTTCGCCTTGTTCAGCGGCTACTCGATACCAGCGGATGGCTTCGACGAGGTTTTTGGGTGAGCCTCGGCCTTGTTCGTACATTAATCCTAGATTGAATGCTGCTGCTGGATCGCCCTGTTCTGCTGCTTTTTGAAACCAGTAAGCGGCTTGTTGCAGATTTTGAGGTATTTGAATGCCTTGTAAGTAAGTGACACCTAGGTCAAATTGAGCATTCCTGTGCCCATTTTGGGCGGATTGGGTATACCAATAAATGGCTTTTACTGGATCTGCTTGTTTATCTTTGGCGAAACTATGCAGTAGTGCGAGGTTATACTGCGCTTCGGCATCTTGCTGCTTGGCCGCTTGCTCGAGCCAGTAACGACCCTTGTCGGTGTCTTTGATTATGCGTAAGTAAAGTAAGCCGAGGTTGTATTGAGAGTCTAAATGGTCTTGTTTTGCCGCTTGTTCATAAAAACTGACTGCTTTAGCGTTATCTTGCTTTACATAAGTCCCATTTTCATAAAGATTAGCAAGTTCAAATAAAGCGGGAGCGTAACCTTGTGCTGCAGCACGTTGTAGCCAGCTTAAACCTGCTTGAAGATCATCTGCTGTGCCATTATTGACGAGTAGCTTCTTGGCATTCGCAAATTGAACGGTTGCATCGAATTCATTATTTTTTGTTAAAATAGTCGCGGCTGAGGAAGGTATTGTGCTAGGTTCTGCTTGAGGAATGGGAGTGGCGAATGCTGGCATTGCCAGTATGAGTTGCGCAACAGCCATACCAAGGCGTAACGGTTTTGAAGCCGTGCGGATATGCATAATAGTGAAGCCCCTAGTATAAAAATCAGGAAAAGCATTTATTTTGTTTTGTATAGATTCAGATTATATGTCAAATACGGGAATGTATGAAGTAATCTAAAGCAAGATATACGCACTATGTTCTACCTTTTGTCGGGCAACGTTACAGTAAAATTCGTTACAGTTTTAGTCGGGAGTGCAAATTTTGTCAGGAGAACTGATTGAAATAAAGGGTGAAATGACCTTGCTCAGCGTACTGCGGCTAGCGTCTGCTGATATGGAAGTCATCCGAGAAGGTGTGCAACACAAGCGGGATAGTATGCCGCAATTATTTGCGAATAGTCCCTTAGTCGTGGATTGTAGTCAGTTGGGTGATACTTGTGCTGCGTTAGATATGACAGTGTTGCGTGAAGTTATTCTGGCGCTGGGTTTTATTCCCATTGGTATACGGAATATTACGGATACTTGTGTCGAACAAGCGATACAAGCTGGTTGGGCTGTATTGCGTGCTGGGCGTGCAACCGGTGCGCCAACACGTATCATCGAACCGCTAGTGGAGGGTGAATCCAAGCAGGCCGAACCCTTGCTTAATAGTGTTAAAGTGGTCGACCGTCCCTTGCGTTCTGGCCAACAGGTTTATTTTCCTGAGGGTAGTTTAGTTATTCTGCAACATACTAGTGCCGGATCTGAAATTCTGGCGGGTGGTTCTGTGCATGTCTATGGTTCGTTGCGTGGTAGGGTGCTTGCAGGCATTGGCGGGGATACCAGTGCCCGTATTTTCTGCCAGAAATTAGAAGCTGAGTTGGTGGCGATTGCTGGTCATTATCGTTTGTTGGATGATATTGATACTGACTTGAAAGGCTCGCCTGCTATGGTTTGGCTGGAAGGAGAAAAATTGAGAATTGCTCCAATGTTCTGAACGTTTCTGTATTTCTATGCTAAATAAGGTCTTTGGTATCGGTTAAATATGCCGCGTCAATAATTAAGGAGTATTTTTTTGAGCAGAATAGTTGTCGTTACCTCCGGGAAGGGCGGTGTTGGCAAAACAACCACTAGTGCAGCCTTTGCTACCGGGCTTGCCATGCGCGGTTATAAGACAGCCGTTATTGATTTTGATGTTGGCTTGCGCAATTTGGACCTGATTATGGGGTGCGAACGCCGTGTGGTTTATGATTTCGTTAATGTCATCAATAATGAAGCCTCGTTGAGCCAAGCCTTGATTCGTGATAAGCATGTGGAAAATTTACATGTTTTACCCGCTTCCCAAACCCGTGATAAAGATGCACTAACGCCGGAAGGTGTGGGTAGGGTAATGGATGAATTACATGAGCTCGGCTTTGACTTTGTCGTTTGTGACTCCCCAGCAGGTATCGAGCGTGGTGCGCATATGGCGATGTATTACGCGGATGATGCCATTGTTGTGACCAACCCAGAAGTATCCTCAGTACGTGACTCTGATCGCATTCTTGGCTTGCTGCAAAGTAAAACTTACCGTGCCAAGCAGGGTGAAAGTGTGCGTGAACACTTGCTGATTACGCGCTATTCACCTGCTCGAGTGGCCGCTGGCGAAATGCTGGGCATGGAAGACATTCTGGAAATTCTTGCTGTGCCATTGATCGGGGTGATCCCTGAATCCCAAAGCGTGTTACAAGCATCCAACAGTGGTGCACCTGTGATTCTTGACAAGGTGAGTGATGCTGGGCAGGCATACGATGACTTTGTGCGCCGTTTTCTTGGTGAGACAGTCCCTCATCGCTTCTTAGAAGTGGAAAAGAAGGGTTTCTTCAAAAAGCTGTTTGGGTGATTTATGGGATGGTTTAATTATTTTAAGCAGAGCAACCCCACCAGCGCCAAGGTTGCCAAGGAACGCTTGCAGATTGTTATTGCGCATGAACGTATTGATCGTAATGGGCCAGAATATTTGCCACAGTTACGCCGCGATATTATGGAGGTTATCCGTAAGTACGTCGCGATTACGGAAGATCAGGTCAATGTTCAGTTTGAAAAAGGTTCCGACTATGATGTGCTGGAATTGAATATTGCTTTACCTGAGCGTGAGCACTAAGCCGTGAGCAAAAGGGTGAATAATCACCCCTTGCTTTCTTAGTAGCTTGTATTGGCTTAGCTTGCCGGTTTGTTCTGCGTGTCTTGTTTTTTGATAAAATCACTCAGTTCTTCTGCCGTAATGGCACCCGGCTGCACTGCTAGTAATTTACCTTCTGGGTTATAAACCATGAACGTGGGTGTACCGATGAAACTTTCTTTCGCGGTACTGTAGAGGTATTTGTCAATTTCTGATGGATCGCTGATTAGATTGTTGAATGTTAACCCTTGTTCATCAATGAATTTCTTAGCATTAGCCTTGCCTTCTTTACCATCTAGCGAGATGCCAATCACATCCACATCAGGATTACTCATCTCAAAATCGACCGTGTGGTGGATGCTAGCGCGACACATACGGCAATCAGATGCCCAGACCTCCATCACCGTCCACTTACCTTTACCGACTAAATTATCGAAGGTAACGGGTGTGTCTTGCATATCACTTAGGGCATTTGCAGGTGCGGTCAATAGCACCCCTTGTATGAAAAGTGCGATAATCAGCATTCGTTTACTGGATAACATGAATATAATTCCTCGAAAATAGACCATTACTAGGTTTGGATTTACATAATCGCTGATTGTATGGATGCTTCTGATGTCGACAAGTTCTTTTTTACCGATAAAGTGTTTTCTTTTTGATCTGGATGGAACGTTGCTGGATACAGCCCCCGATCTATTGGCTGCTTTGAATGCGGTGTTGTTACATGAAGGGCGTGCGCCTTATACGTTGGAACAAGCTCGCCATACCGTTTCACACGGGAGTATCGGCATGTTGGAGTTGGCTTTTGGCTCCCATCAAACCGAAGCGGAAATGGCAGCGCGGCGTGAGGTCTTCTTGGCCTATTACCAAGCTAATATCAGCCGCTATTCTCGCCTGTTTGATGCTATACCGGATGTGTTGGCTACTTTGGAGGCTGCCAATATTCCTTGGGGAATTGTGACGAATAAGCCAGAATACCTAACATTCCCTTTGCTGCAAGCCCTGAATTTACATTCGCGTCCCCGTAGTATTATTGGGGGTGATACCCTTGCCGTTGCCAAGCCGCACCCTGAGCCCTTATTGTTGGCTGCTGCACAATGTGGCATTGCGCCAGAACAGTGTTTGTATGTCGGTGATGCTGAACGTGACATCGTTGCTGGGCGTGATGCAGGCATGAAAACGCTGATTGCCGAATGGGGCTATTTAAATCCTAACAATGAACACCATCATTGGCCTGCGGATGGCATGATATCCAATCCTGCTGATATGCTTCTTTGGCTAAATTGATGGATAATTCGGACGTTATGCCTCGCCATTCGTCCGGGAAGGATACTAAAACTGATGCTGAAACCAATTAAAACTCGCTACTATCTGACGCTGCTGCAAATGTTGGTGGTGCTGTTTTTGCTCGGCTTTGTGGTGCTCATGAATAAAGAGCATGTCGCGCAATTTTTCTATGCAACCCAAGCAGGGCAGTTGGGGTTAGTGCTCAATGGGATCATTCTGCTGATTTTTCTGATTGGGTTAGTCCGCATGATCTTGATGTTCCTCAGCTTTACGCGCGAGCAAGACATGTTGCAGCGTTTTATAAAGCGGGTAGCAGAGAGTGCTCCCAATCCCGTCTATGGGTTAGCCAATGCCGCCATGATTGTAGACCGCTACCACGCCGTGCAAACCATTGCCCGTCAGCACGCGGACGTGAATCAGGCAGCTTTGGCGTCGACCTTGGCAGCGGGCATGTCGACTCAGTTTACCCTTGTCCGCTTTGTGCATAACATTCTGATTTTGTCGGGTGTCTTTGGAACGGTAGTCTCATTGTCGATTGCGCTGATGGGGGCTGCCGGGTTACTGGATTCGCCCGAGAACATGCAACAGATGGGGACGATTATCGGGGGTATGTCCAATGCGCTCAGTACGACGATTACTGCTATTGTCTGCTACGTGTTTTTTGCGTACTTCCACCTGCGTTTGCAGGATGCCCGCACTCAGTTGCTGGTCAATATTGAAAATGTCACCACGCTTTACATCATGCCGCGCTTCCAGCACGCTGAAAACAGCCTGATGCATGACGTGGCTGTATTGGCGGCGGAATTGCGCCGTTCGGCAGAAGCCATTCACCTGATTCAGGATCGTTTTTTGCACGCGGGCGAACGTTTGCAATTGGCGGCGGATGATCTACAAGTTGCGGTGAGTCAAAGTGGCGATAATATCAAGGTGATTCGTGACTCGATCCGCGAAGGTTTCCGTCTTGACGAACAACCGAAGGGGTAGGGCATGAGTGACGGGCATTTTTCTTTCGCCTCTCTGATCAGTTCGCGGGATGAATACGAGGAGAGTTTCTGGCCTTCGTTTACCGACATCATGATGGTCATCACCATGATTTTCCTGATCGTGACGGTAGCGGTCGTGCTGACCAATACGCGCTTGCTGGATAATTTGCGCCACAGCGTGTTGGCGGAACAAGTGGCACAGCAGGAAGCCCAGCAGTCGGCGGTCGATGCGCAACGTGCCGCTCAGGAAGCACAGCGTGCCGCGCAAGAAGCCCAGAAAGCCAACCAACAAGCCGAATTTCAGCTCAAAGCCAATGCCACGCTGGAAGAACAACTCGACTACCTGCAACAGCGCACCGCTTCGCTGGAAATGGAATTACTGCGCAGCCGTGCCACGACTGAAGAAGCCCGCGCCACCAGTACCAGCAAGGATGCGGAACTTGCCCGTTTACAGGCACTTTCCAGCACACAGGCGGACACCCTGGGTTTGCGTGACAAGGCCATTCAGGAATTGCAAATCACCTTGGAGAGCAAGGAAACTGACATGGCAGGCTTGCGCACCAAAGTGGATGAAAGCGAGAAAAAACTGCTGAGTATGCAAGGCGAATACACCGAACTCGACCAGAAATACCAGAAACTGCTCAAACCGGCGCGTTCGACCAAGGGTAAACAAGTGGTCGAAGTGGTGTATAGCAAATCCGGTTACAGCATCCGCAAACCGGGTGATGCTTCTTCACGTAGCGTCACACGGGCAGCATTGGAAAGTGAGTTAGGGGCGCTTAAAGCCCAGCACAGCACGGAGTTGTACGTGAAAGTCATTATCCCCAACAACAGCGGCTTGTCTTACAACGAAGCATGGCGTTTTACCAGCGACATGCTGAACAAGTACGATTATTACGCTGCGCCTTAACGCTGGCGCTGACGACCTGCTTCAAACAAGCATACGCCTGTTGCGACCGAGACATTGAGGCTCGATACCTGACCCGCCATCGGAATGGAAATCAGGTAGTCGCAAGCCTCTTCGGTCAGGCGGCGTATGCCTGCACCTTCTGCACCCATCACCAAAGCCATTGGCCCTTTCAGGTCGGCTTGATACAAGGTTTGTTTGGCTTTGTCGCTGGTGCCGGTCAGCCAGATACCGCGACTTTTGAGCGTTTCCAGCGTGCGGGCAAGGTTGGTGACTGGCACAAACGGGATGATTTCCGCTGCACCAGAAGCAACTTTGCGCACGGTTGGGGTAATGCTGGCAGCGTTATCCTTGGGCGCAATCACGGCGTGGACGCCAGCACCTTCGGCAGTACGCAAACACGCCCCTAAGTTGTGTGGGTCAGTCACGCCATCCAGCACCAACAGGAAGGGCTGCTCGGTCATGCCATCGAGCATGTCGTAGAGGTCGTTTTCTGTCCACGCTTTGAGCTTGTAATACTCGGCAACAATGCCTTGGTGGCGGTTGTTACCGGCGAGTTTGTCGAGCTTGTCGTCGTCGGTGAGGAAAACGCGCATCCCGCTTTCTTCCGCCATTTTTTCGAGCTTCTTCAGGCGGTCGTTGCGGCTGCGTTTGTCCAGCCAGATTTGCCCGAGATTTTCGGTATCGTTGCGCAGGGCGCTTTCAACGGCATGTACGCCGCAAATGATGGATTTTGACATTAGGCTTGCGGTTTCTTCTTGCGGGGTTTTTTGGCGGCAGTCTGGCTGCCTGTGGAATCGGGTTCAGCTTTGGGCTTCTTGGCTCTTGGCTTACTGGCGGGTTTGCGGCTTTTGCTGGCAGGTTTTTTACCGCGCGGTTTCTTGCTACTGTCAGCGTCGTCGCTATCCGTTTTGGCGAGTACGAAGTCGATTTTGCGTTCATCCAGATCCACCCGTGCGACGGTGACATTGAGGGTGTCGCCGAGTCGGTAGATGCGCCCGGAATTTTCCCCGGTCAATTGGTGGCGTGCGGCATCAAAGTGGTAGTAATCGCTGGTCAGGGCGGTGATGTGGATCAGACCTTCCACGTAGATGTCTTTGAGTTCGACGAACAGGCCAAAGCCAGTCACGCCTGCGATCACGCCGCTGAAAGTTTCGCCCACGTGTGCCTGCATGTATTCGCATTTGAGCCAGGCGGTGACATCGCGGGTGGCGTCGTCCGCACGGCGTTCGGTCATGGAGCAGTGTTCACCCAGTGCTACCATGTCTTTGTGCGAATATTGGTACTCGCTGACTTTGCCACCACGCACCAGATGACGGATAGCGCGGTGCACCAATAGGTCAGGGTAACGGCGTATCGGTGAAGTAAAGTGGGCGTAATGGGTTTGTGCCAGCCCGAAATGCCCGTCGGAATCAGGGCTGTAAACCGCTTGCGACATGGAGCGCAGCAGTACGGTCTGGATCAGGTGCTTGTCCGGGCGATCACCGAGGCTGTTGAGCAACTTGGTGTAATCCGCCGGGGTGGGTTCGTCGCCACCGTCGAGCGTCAGGGCTAAACCGGCGAGGAATTGGCGTACATCGGCGAGTTTTTCCGGGCTGGGGCGCTTGTGGGCGCGGTGCAGTGCAGGAATTTTATACTTGCTGAGGTAGGTTGCCGCGCACACGTTGGCGAGGATCATGCATTCTTCGATCAGTTTGTGGGCATCGTTGCGCACGGTGGGAACAATTGCTTCGATTTTGCGTTCGGCATCGAAAACGATGCGGGTTTCGGACGTTTCAAAGTCGATTGCGCCACGGCGGTCACGCGCTTTGCGTAATACGTGGTAAAGGGAATACAGATCGTCGAGGTGTTCGCAAAGTTCTTGCGGGTGTTGGCGACGGGCTTCCATGTCACGGTCAACCACGATTTTCGCCATATCGGTGTAGGTCAGGCGAGCAGCGGAGTGCATGATGCCTTCGACGAATTGGTAGCTGATGAGTTTGCCGCGTGCGCCAATCTGAATGTCGCAAATCATGCACAGGCGATCGACGTGTGGGTTAAGCGAGCACAGGCCGTTGGAAAGGATTTCCGGCAGCATCGGGATGACTTTGCCAGGGAAATACACGGATGTGCCGCGTTCGGTGGCTTCACGTCCGATGGCTGAGTTGGCTTTGACGTAATGCGATACGTCGGCAATCGCAACCAATAAGCGCCAGCCGTTGCCGTCACGTTCGCAGTACACGGCATCGTCGAAGTCTTTGGCATCTTCGCCATCGATGGTGACGAATGGGGTGTCGCGTAGGTCTTCGCGATTTTTATCGGCTTTGTCAGCTTCAGGGACTTCGTAGCCGAAACGGTCGGCTTCTTCGTGGATTTCGGCTGACCATTCGTGGGGAAGCTGGTGGCTGCGGATGGCTACGTCGATTTCCATGCCGGGAGCCATGTGGTCGCCGAGCACTTCGACAATTTTGCCGGTGGGTTGGGCACGCTTGGAGGGCTGTTCAACAATCGCGGCGACTACGATTTGGCCGGGTTGGGCGTTACCTGCGGCATCAGCGGGGATGAGGATGTCTTGGCTGATACGGGAGTTGTCGGGGGTGACGAAGCCGATATTGCCTTCGATGAAATAGCGCCCGACGACTTGGGTGGTGCCGCGTTCTAGTACTTCTACGACAGCGCCTTCACGTCGGCCTTTGGGGTCGAGGCCGCGCACGCTGCATAGGGCGCGATCGCCATGCATCAAGCCATGCATTTGTTTGGCGTGCAGGAAGAGGTCGGGTGTGCCGTCATCCGGTTTGAGGAAGCCGAATCCGTCCGGGTGGCCGATGACGCGCCCGGCAATCAGGTCGGTGCGTTCGATAGGGACGTATTGGCGGCGGCGGTTGTATAGCAGTTGCCCATCACGCTCCATTGCCCGCAGGCGTTTTTTCAGGGCGTCAATGTCACGTTCGTCGTGCAGGTGCAGGGCTTCAGTGATGGCAACAAAGTCTAGCGGATGGCCGTTCTCCTCCAACAACTGCAAGATAACCTCGCGGCTGGGGATGGGGTTTTCATACTTTTCGGCTTCGCGCTGACTATGGGGGTCGTTAAACTTCAAATTGTGTCCTTGTGTGATTTGTGTTTTCGTATGGGTGCAGTGTACCAAAAAAATGTAATAAAAACGCTGTTTGGTGTTTGACAAGATGCCACAAGCTCTATATATTTCGCCTCTCACAAGGCATTACTGCTTTATGAATTGCCGAGATGGCGGAATTGGTAGACGCGCTAGTTTCAGGTATTAGTGGGGGTAACCCCGTGGAGGTTCGAGTCCTCTTCCCGGCACCAAATTTAAAGGCTAGTCAGAAATGACTGGCCTTTTTTGCGTCTGGAGTAACTGTTCATTGATTGATTACCATCCACCTGCCCATACTGGCCTGCAAATCCTCTATCAAGATGACTCTCTAATCGTAGTCGATAAGCCCGCTGGCCTGCTTTCCGTCCCCGGTCGTGGTGCAGATAAACAGGATTGCATGATTAGCCGAGTACAAGCCGAATTCCCCGATGCCTTAACCGTCCATCGTCTCGACATGGGTACGTCTGGCATTATGGTGATAGCGCGGGGCAAGGCGATGGAGCGGGCGTTAAGTATCCTGTTTCAGACTCGGCAGGTACATAAACGCTACGTAGCCGTGGTGGCAGGGCAACTGGCGGAAGCGTGCGGTGAAATTAATCTGCCACTGCTCACCGATTGGCCTAACCGCCCACGCCAGATCGTCAGTTTTGAGCTGGGCAAGCCTTCCAGCACCCGCTATCAAGTGCTGGAACAGGATGCAGTGGCAAATACTACCCGCGTGGAACTCGAACCCATTACCGGGCGTACCCATCAGTTACGGGTGCATTTACAGGCGTTGGGGCATCCGATCCTCGGTGATGAGCTATATGCTAGCGCGGAAATTCTCGCGCAAGCCCCGCGTTTGTTGTTGCACGCAGCCTGTATCCATTTTCCGCACCCGCAGTCTGGCACTATTTTGACAATTCGCAGCCCGATTCCTTTTTAATGGCTAGCATCCTACTCAGGTTTACGTCAAAATTCGTCCGATCGTTAGCGGGAACTCTGTGGGCTAACTTAGTTCTAATGCCGTGACGACATATTATAAATTATTGAGGTGTTCATTATGAAAATTTCCATGCGTACTTTGTTGATTGGTGCTGTTTCAGCAACGCTGATGGCTGGTTGTAGCCCTACTGGGGAAATGACCCGTGCACAACAAGGTGCTCTGATTGGGGCTATCGGTGGTGCTGTTGTTGGTAAAAACACGGGTGATAAAGACCGTGGCCACACTATCGCAGGTGCGGTCGTTGGTGGTTTGGCTGGTGCAGCCATTGGCAATTATATGGATGAGCAAGAAGCAGCTTTGCGCCAAAACTTGCAAGGTACGGGCGTAGAAGTGACTCGTCAGAATGACACTATCGTGTTGACGATGCCTGATGCAATCACGTTTGACTTTGGTCAGGCATCGGTTAAGCCACAGTTCTATGGTGTGTTAGGTGGCTTGGCTAATACCCTGAATCAGTATCCAGAAACCCGTATTCAGATCGCGGGCCATACTGACAACGTGGGTAGTGATGCATCTAACCTACAACTTTCCCAGCAACGTGCTAACGGTGTGCGCACTTATCTGGCAAGCACTGGTGTAGCCGCGCAGCGTATGCAGGCTGTAGGCTATGGTGAAAGCCGTCCGATTGCTGATAATAGCAGCGAATCTGGTCGTGCTCAAAACCGCCGTGTTGAAATTACGTTGATTCCTTTTCAGCAGCAATAAAAACACAATAGTCGGAAAACCGGCACATAACCTATAATCCGTTATATGATTGAAGGCTCCATAGGGAGCCTTCTTTGTATAAAAATGGATTTAACGTGCGGGAACAAATTCCAAATATCATCACAGTGATACGCATCCTTTCTATCCTGCCGATTTGTTGGCTGTTGTGGAGGGAGTCGTATGCGTTGGCGCTGGCTTTGCTGGTGTTGGCTGGTTTATCTGACGCGCTCGACGGTTTTCTGGCGCGGCGCTACAGTTGGTTTACCCGTCTGGGGGGAATGCTTGATCCGGTGGCAGATAAGTTGTTTGTGATGGCAGTGTTCATCGTCTTTGGCCTGAAAGGGCATTTGCCGTGGTGGTTGATCGTGTTGGTGATTGGGCGTGATGTGCTGATTGTGTTAGGCGCAATTGTTTACCGACTGGTCACCGGCAGCCTGGATATGCGCCCTCTAATCATTAGTAAAATTAACACCGGATTGCAGATTTTTTTGTTGGCGACTACTTTGTTACACATCGCGCTTTTCCCGTTGCCGAGCTGGTTTAATCTGGGCTTGCAGTGGGGCGTGGCGGTGACGACTGTGCTGAGTGGCGCTGCCTATGTATTGTTGTGGAGCCGTTATGCGTGGCGGAAAGGTGAATCATGATACTGGATAGTGGGCGTTGGTTCTGGTTGGTGGTGTCAGGTATTGTAGTGAGTTTGTTGTATTTACTGGCTCCTATTCTGACCCCCTTTCTGACAGCGGCTTTTCTAGCGTATCTGGGCGATCCGTTGGTTGACCGGCTAGAAACGTGGAGACTTTCTCGTACCTTGTCGGTTACTACCGTCTTTCTGGTTATTTTCTTATTTATTCTGCTATTTTTCCTATTCTTGTTACCCGTTCTGGAAACACAGGTGAAACTGTTTATTGGCAAGGTACCAGCTTACATTGACTGGGTGGTGAATGTGCTAGGGCCATATTTACATGAACATTTTCAAGTGGATACTAGTGTTCTTGAGGTGGATAAAATTAAGTCCGTTATTACGTCGCATTGGCAGGAAACCGGTGGGTTTATTCGTAATGCGATTCAGACCATTTCTAAGTCAGGTTTTGTAGTATTGGGCTGGGTGGCAAATTTGGCATTGATTCCGATCATTACGTTTTACTTGTTACGCGATTGGGATCGAATGGTCGCCTATATTGATGATTTGTTACCACGTTCGATTGAACCATTAGTGGCTAAACTGGCAACTGAATCAGATGAGGTATTAGGGGCATTCTTGCGCGGTCAATTGTTAGTGATGCTGGCATTGGCTGTGATTTACTCCCTTGGTTTGTCATTGGTTGGCTTGGAGTTTGCTTTACTGATTGGTCTGATTGCTGGATTGGTAAGCTTCGTGCCCTATCTTGGATTGATCGTTGGTGTGTCGATTGCAGGGATTGCTATCCTGTTTCAGACACAGGATGTGTTTGATTTATTTTGGATACTAGCAGTATTCGGGGTGGCTCAAGTGATTGAGGGGACTGTGCTGACGCCATTATTGGTGGGTGAGCGGATTGGTTTGCACCCAGTGACGGTCATCTTTTCTGTATTGGCAGGTGGGCAGTTGTTCGGTTTCTTTGGCATATTGCTGGCGTTGCCAGTGGCGGCAGTATTGGCGGTAATCATGCGGCATATCCACGATACCTACAAGCGAAGCCATATTTATACTATAGACGGGCTTGAGGGTGAGGAATTAACTAATTATCCAGAGGCCAATGATAACGTGCTAAAAGGGCAGGAATGATGCAACAACTGACATTGAACGTCGGTATACGTGAAGGCCATCGCTTCAGTTCATTTTTTGTGACACCAGAAAATGCTGAGTTATTAGGTGCACTGAAACGCGGTTTTGAAGAAGATTTTCCGCAAATTTTCCTGTGGGGTGAAACTCAAGCAGGGAAATCCCATTTACTGCAAGCGTATTGTGAACGTTATTACCAGCGCGGCATGATGGCGGCTTATTTGCCGTTGGCCAGTTGTGCTAAATATGGCACGCGGGTGTTGGCGGGCGTGGCAGGCAAGCATCTGGTGGCAGTTGATGAGTTGGATGCGATCATCGGGCAACAGGATTGGGAAATCGCGTTGATGAACCTGATCAATACTTGCCGAACCAATAATCAACCGTTGATCATGGCAGCACGAACTAATCCTCGTGAGATGAGCTGTGTGCTACCTGATTTCGCTTCACGTTTATTGTGGGGGCCTGATTACCGGTTACATCCCGTGCATGACGGTCAGTGCCTTCAGGCAATGGCTTGGCGGGCGCATCAACGTGGCTTTGAATTATCAGAGCACGTCATGAAATATATTGAGCGGCATTATCCGCTAAATATGGCTACGCTCATGGCAGTGCTGGATAGGCTAGATGCCGCCAGTTTAACAAAGGGGCGAAAAATTACGCGGGAATTTATCCGCGAGGTTATGCAGAATGCACCCCCCATCTAGTCATTATCAAAACAAGGAGATTATTATGGATATCAATAGTTTTTTAGATCAAATGCTGCAATCTGGTAAAGATTTCGCCCAGAAAGGCCAGACATTAGCAGAGGAAAAATTGGGTGTTCCCGCAGAAGGTGAGCAACGTGACACAATGCTATCAGGGATGAAAACTGGTGCAGCGGCCGCAGGCGTATTGGCTTTGTTGTTAGGAACGGGGGCTGGCCGTCGGGTAACGGGTGCGGCTGTCAAAGTGGGTAGTCTCGCCGCGCTGGGTGGTTTGGCCTATCAGATGTACCGCCAGTGGGAAAATAATCCGAGTACTTCAGGGGGGGCACAAGTTGCCGAACCCGCTTTATTAGAAGCACCTGCTCCTAAAGCTAGCGCGGAAGTACTAATGAAAGCCATGATTGCAGCTGCCAAAGCAGATGGGCATGTAGATTCCACTGAACTGGCAACTATTCGCCAACAATTGGTAGAAATGGACTTGCAGGAGGACATGAATGACATGATCCTGACGGAATTGGCAGAGCCATTAGATGCTAAAGGTATTGCAGCACTGGCGAATAACGATTTGGCAGTGGCGACCGAAATTTATTTAGTATCGGCAGCGATTATTGATGAAGCGAATGAAGCAGAAAAAACGTATCTGGCTGATTTACGTAGCGCCTTGCAGTTGCCTGAAGAGTCAACCAATACCACCATGCCATTATAATTTACTGTATTGACAATAGGGTGGAGGCGCAAGATTTTGCGTCTCCGTCGCTTTTTAATACTTTTTCAGTCTCAAGCGTCATTATAGTCAAAAACGTCTTTAATTCGTCGTTCTAGTGCTTTACGTTCTAGATAATCTTCAACATTGCGTCGCACAACATGTGGTTTGATTTTTTTACAATCTAACGAAACAGTCGTTGCCTTTTCTAACTGAAAGATTTCATCTTCTTGTTCAGTATAATATTCTTTGCTATTACGCATGGTAAGAAACTCCACAACTGAAGTGTTGATATGCGAACGTAGTATAAAAACTATAGCTTAACTGGTGCTGATTAAGGTGCCTTCTGTTGGAGATTTTGCTGAAAACGCTGAATTCTTTGAAGAAAGGGTTCTGGCGCTTCATAACCTGCAAGTCGTACTGCTTTGATTTCTTTGCCATTTGGTGCGAAAAATAAAACCTGCGGTGGGCCAAATAATCCAAAATGTTTATTTAATGCTTTGTCTTGTGCATCATCAGCTGTGACATCGGCTTGTATTAATAAGGTGTCTTTGAGGCTTGTCACAACATTCTGATCTTTAAAGGTTTTATGCTCAAGTTCTTTACAGCTCACGCACCAATCAGCATAAAAGTCGAGCATAACGGCTTTGTTTTGGTTTTTTGCTTGCTCTAATGCTTGTTGTAAGCCTTCCATGCCTTTGATTCGCTGAAAATGGAGTTTGTTTTCTGCGGCAGCGGATGTGGCCATAGCATAACCACCGCCAAATACGCCTTTCAGTGGTTGTAATAGGCTACTACTGCCTGCTGCTACACCGAAGAGAATCATGCCGCCGTAGAAAAGCATGATGAGGCCAAGGCTTTTCCAGAAGCGTCCCCAGCCACCGGCTTCATCGTTGATTCTTTCCAATGCTCCCATGTAAATGCCAGAGCTGACGAGCAGCGTGCCTGTTAAGGCCATGGTGACCTCTGGGGGTACTACACGGCTTAGCATCCATATCGCCAATCCCAGCATCATAATGCCAAAAATGGCTTTGGTCGTATCCATCCATGCCCCGGCACGCGGTAGCAAGCTGCTGGCGGATGTACCAATCATCAATAGTGGCAAGCCCATGCCCAGACCTAGCGAGAACAGTGATAAGCCACCAAGGAGGGCGTCACGCGTTTGGGCAATATAAACCAGTGCACCGATGAGTGGCGCTGTTACACAGGGGCCAACAATCAGGGCAGACAGGATGCCCATGATGCCTGCGCCGATAAAGCTCCCGCCTTGTTGACGGTTGCTGATCTCGGTTAGGCGACTTTGAATGCTTGCTGGCATTTGCAGGTCATAAAAGCCGAACATTGAAAAAGCCAGTAAGACAAATAAGCCTGCGAATGAGCCGATAATCCATGGATTCTGGAACATGACTTGAAGATTTGCCCCACTTAGCCCCGCCACGACCCCAACAATGGCATACGTTAGTGCCATTGGCATCACATAGGATAGGGATAGTAGAAATGCCTTGCGTGGAGAAAGGTCATTGTTCGATGAGCCTGCAATAATGCCAGACAATATCGGAATCATTGGGAATACGCATGGCGTAAAAGCCAACCCCAAACCCGCTAGGAAAAAGAACAATAGGTTGCTGAAGTAACTGTCATCCCGCATTCGCATGGAAATGGCATCTTCAGGCGAGGTGGGTATGGTTTCTGCTTGTTCCTGCTCCAATGGCTGTGCATCGGGTAACCCGGCTAGCGTTAATTCATGGCTTTGCTTGACAGGAGGGTAGCAAATACCTGTGCTGTCTGAGCACCCTTGGTACTCAGTTTCCACAACCAGCTTCTGCAAACTTTCTGCTTGTAAGATTGGAATTTTGACATCAATATCTTTGCCATATACTTCAATTTTGCCGAAGTATTCATCATCAACCATTTCACCTGTTGGGAAAATTGGCGTGCCTAGCTTGACACCTTGTGGTTCCTTGATGCTGAACTTGATTTTTGGACGGTATAAATGATGTTCAGGTTGGATTATCCAGTGAGCATTTAACGTTCCTTTATCTAGCGCTGTCATGTCAAACACGAAGGCTTGCTCTACGGGTATAGCATTGCCCGCAGGTGGCTTCTGGGCTTGCTTGATAAGGTCAGTTAGTGTGGATTTATTATTGTTAGTATTTTTAGTAACAGGTTCTACTTGATCAGTATTGGCTGCCGCAAGTTGTAACGTGGCTGTTTTTCTTTGAGGGGGATAGCATAGCCCAGCATCGGCACATCCTTGATATTTAACTTTAAGTGCTAGCTCGGTAGCCTGAGCGGTGTTCTGATTGGGGGCAATCGGAATTTCTATAACAACTTCGTGATGATAGACCTCGGTTTCTCCAAAATTGGGATCATTTTTGGTATCACCCTTGGGGAAAATGGGAGTCGCTAGTGTGAGATTTTCTGGATTGTCAGGTTCAAAATTAAAGCGTTCACGGTATAGGTAGTAACCATCAGCAATATCCCATGTCGCTTTGATTTTATCAGGAGCTATCATTTCAGCCTTGAACTTGAAGGCTTCATCAGGAGGTAGCAGGTCTTCTTGCTTGAGTGCGTGTGCTTGCATCGAAACAACTAGGAGCAGCAAGAAACACAGCGCATTCCTCACGCCAACAAGTTTGCTGTGCGCCTTAATCAAGTTTAGATAACTAATCATCTTTCAACATGGTTTAACTAGATGCGAACAATAGTAGAGTAAATGAAGGTAATCGGCAAAATATCTTCACATCATTTGATAGTATGAAGGAATTTTTTCTGACGAGAAGATTAAAGTAGTGATTTATGCAACATGTCGTGGTGCTATTACAACAGAAGCCTGAAGCATTTTCAGGCATTCTGTGTTTCAATACTGGAATATCAATCTGGAATTAAGCATTCATTCAGGTCATGCTGAGCCGCAACCCATTCTTGTACCCAAACTGGCTTTCTGCCACGACCACTCCATGTCTCTTCTGGGTTATTAGGGTTGCTGTACTTTGCTTTAACAGCACGTTTTTTAGTAGTGCGGACTTGTAATACCTCATCGAGAGTAAATCCAGCTTCTTCAATCATGTCATCAATGGCTTGACGTAAATTCAGTAACTCACCGTCACGACGATTTGCTATAGCACTATCAATACTGCCTTTGAGTTTTTCAAGTTCCGCGACGCTAAGATTGGAAATATCAACATTGGGCATGAATAACACCTTTCCTTTTGCATTATGTTTAAAAAATATTTCCGTATATTCATGCTCTTTAATCTTATTGTCAAGGGGTGGTTAATGAAATGAGATAATTTTAATATTCTTTGTCAATAATATTAAAAGACGCTTTTTGTTTTTACTATTGAGTCTAGCTGAATGCTGGTTTTTTATCAGATGAGCGGGGTGGCAGTTGTCAAGTAAATTAGTTACTATTGAGGTGGTTATTTAATCATAAATATTACATAAGATACCTGTTAGGGGGATTCGATGCGATTTGTCGTTCCAATCCTGTCATTGGTTGCGTTTGCTGTTCTATTTGTCTGGATATTGTCCAGCGGTCAGCTAAACAAGCTATCTATGGCAGATGATCTGTCTTGGCTGACAGCTTTTGTGCCTTATTTGTTGTTGGGAATTAGTGTTGGGCAATGCGTTGCAATCTACCTTTTGATACATCATAGAAGGCTAATTACGACTGAAAATGCGGTGATTGTTTCCACAGAAATGGATGCCACAATACTGAAGCCATCGTTCTTACAGGACTCAGTGAATACAGATTGGGTGCTTGATGCTTTAGCTGGGGGGGTGATTGTTACCAATCAACTGGGTAATATCACCTATATGAATGCTAGCGCAGAGAAACTGACACTATGGCAGAGAGATAAGGTTTTGGGTGAACATGTTAGCAAGGTACTCAAATTGGAGGATTTGCAGGGAAATTCTTTAGGTGTGAAGGCATTTGAAACTAATTTATCGCATCCGAACCATCCCTTACAATTTGGTCAAGTTAAGCTGTATCCTCGTGTTGGTGAAGAGCGTTTTGTTGAGTTAAATACAACCTGTATTCTTGAGCATTGTAAGGCAATTGTTTTTATTTTTCGTGATGTTACGGCAGATCGAAAGATCATTAACCGTTTATACCGTCAGGCCTCGCGTGATGCATTAACAGATTTAATGAATAGAACCAGTTTTGAACAATATGTGGAACAGCTGGCTCATGACACTTCCGCTCTTACGCGCAGTCATCTATTAGCTAGTATGGATTTGGACAATTTCAAAATTATCAATGATACCTGTGGACATTTGGCAGGAGATGAGTTGTTAAAACAGGTTTCACAAATCTTTCGACGGGCGGTGAGGCGTTCCGATAAAGTGGCACGGATTGGCGGTGATGAGTTTGCGGTATTTTTAGAGGGTTGTGGTCTCGAGAAGGGGCGCAACATCATGGAAACGATATTGGTTGAGCTGCGTAACTTCCGTTTTAGTTGGGAGGGAAAGGTATTTACCATTGGTGTGAGTGTCGGCTTATTAGAGTTTATGCCTGCTGCGAATATTCAAATCAAGCAACTGTTTTCAGACGCTGATAAAGCTTGTTATACCGCTAAAGCATTGGGGCGTAATCAAGTATTTATCCATGCTGAAGAGAAGCGTGAGGAAATGTCGAACCAGCGGGTTCATGACTGGGCTAAGCTGCTGAAGGATGCCATTCGCGAAGACCGTTTTATCTTATTTGCCCAGCCAATTGTGCCTTTACATGCAGAACGTTCCCAACAGCTTCGACAGTATGAAATATTATTACGCTTGCCATTCCGGCAAGCATTGCTGAATCCCGGTAGTTTTTTACCGGTTGCTGATCGGCTTGATCTGATGACGAGTATTGATCGATGGATTATTCGCAAGTCACTGGAGATGTTGGTAAATTGCCGTGGAGATCAGCAAAGCCAACCCTGCCAGGAAATTCGTTTGATGATTAACCTGTCGGGGCAGTCTGTGCAGGATGCGCGGTTGTTTGGGTACGTTGAAGAGCAGATTAATCACTTCGGCATTAACCCTAGTATGATTTGTTTTGAAATTTCTGAATCGGTGGCTATCAGTAATTTTGTCCACGCGAAGCGGGTAATGAATGCATTGCATAGCCTCGGTTGCCATTTGGTGCTGGATGATTTCGGTAGCGGTTTTTCATCCCTCAGTTACTTACGTGAGTTGCCGTTGAGTTACCTGAAAATCGACGGTAATTTCGTGCATAACCTAGTGTCCAGCCCGGTGGATGCGGCGATGGTTAAAGCAGTGCACGATGTGGGTCAAGTGATGAACTTGTTGACGATTGCTGAGTTGGTCGAAGACAGTGAGACGTTGGTACGTCTGCGTGAGATTGGCGTGGATTTTGCCCAAGGCTATTATTGTGGCCGCCCGATTCCGCTGGTGCAGTTACGTGAGCGGATGCAGAACGAAAGGGATGTGCAGGCAAAAGCGGCCTAAATTTTACAAATTACCTTGAAAACATAAAGTTCAGACCAATATGGTTTTTATTATTGGTTTGAATGGACTGTTGGGTAATGCGTCGCTTTCCTGTATTTACTGTGCTGTTGTTGCTGGTTCCGTTCATTGAGCTTTGGTTGCTTATCAAGGTGGGCAGCGCCATTGGTGCGTTTGCGGCCATCCTGCTGTTGATCCTGTCTGGTGTGTTTGGCATGTTTTTGCTACGCCATCAAGGGCTGGTAACCTTGGCAAAATTCCAGCGTGATATGCAAACGGGTCAACCCCCTGCCCAAGCGGGGCTTGAAGGTATTATGCTGCTGCTTAGCGGCTTGCTGTTCATCATTCCCGGTTTTTTCAGCGATATACTCGGGCTAATCTTGCTACTGCCACCTACTCGTTACTTGTTGATCAAAGCCTTGCTCAAACGTGGCGTGGTGTCGGCTACTGGCTTCCAATATTCGCAATCTTCCCGCTCTTACAATAGCCATGACATCGAAGGCGAAGTCGTGCATCGGGACGATGATACAAAAAATTCACTCGATCGCCCTTGACTTTACTTAAGCCGTCCCTATTATTAGCACTCACTAGCCTTGAGTGCTAACAACAACCCTAATGCCCTAATCTTATTGGTTTGAGGAGAATACTGACCATGAATATCCGTCCATTGCATGACCGCGTTGTAGTACGCCGTATGGAAGAAGAGCGCAAAACTGCCAGCGGCATCATCATCCCTGACAATGCTACTGAAAAACCTGATCGCGGCGAAGTGCTTGCGGTAGGCCCAGGCAAAGCAGGTGACAACGGTGAGCGTATCGCGCTGCAAGTTAAAGTCGGTGACAAAGTTTTGTTCGGTAAATATGCCGGTACCACAGTAAAAATGGATGGTCAGGAAGTGCTGATCATGCGTGAAGAAGACCTGCTGGCGATTATCGAAGGCTAATTAAGAGGATTATAAGATGAGTGCTAAAGAAGTACGTTTTGGTGATGACGCTCGCGTTCGCATGGTTCGCGGTATCAATGTTCTGGCTAACGCCGTAAAAGTTACACTGGGTCCTAAAGGCCGTAACGTCGTTTTGGAAAAATCGTTCGGCGCACCGACTGTGACCAAAGATGGCGTTTCCGTTGCCAAAGAAATCGAACTGGAAGACAAGTTCGAGAACATGGGCGCACAGTTGGTTAAGGAAGTATCTTCCAAGACTTCTGACGCGGCAGGTGATGGTACTACGACTGCAACCGTACTGGCGCAAGCCATCGTGCGTGAAGGCATGAAGTCTGTTACTGCTGGCATGAACCCTATGGATCTGAAGCGCGGTATCGACAAAGCTGTCATCGCTGCGGTTGCTGAACTGAAAAAAATGTCTACGCCATGCGCAGACACCAATGCCATTGCACAGGTTGGTAGCATTTCTGCTAACTCTGACGACGCCATCGGTAACATCATTGCGACTGCAATGGACAAAGTTGGTAAAGAAGGCGTTATCACCGTTGAAGAAGGTTCCGGCCTCGACAACGAACTTGACGTTGTAGAAGGTATGCAGTTTGACCGTGGCTACCTGTCCCCATACTTTGTGAACAATCAACAAAGCATGTCGGCTGAATTGGAAGGCCCTTACGTACTGCTGTACGACAAGAAAATTTCCAATATCCGTGAACTGCTGCCAGCCCTCGAAGGCGCTGCGAAAGCAGGCAAGCCACTGATGATCATCGCTGAAGACATCGAAGGCGAAGCACTGGCGACGCTGGTGGTGAACAACATCCGTGGTATCGTTAAAGTGGCAGCCGTTAAAGCACCGGGCTTTGGCGACCGTCGTAAAGCCATGTTGCAAGACATCGCTATCCTGACGGGCGGCACGGTTATTTCTGAAGAAGTCGGTTTGGCTTTGGATAAAGTCACGCTGGACGATCTGGGTCAAGCCAAGCGCATCAACATCACCAAAGACAACACCACCATCATTGATGGCGCGGGTTCTCCTGATGACATCAAAGCGCGTGTTGACCAAGTGCGTTCACAAATCGAAACCACTTCATCCGATTACGACCGTGAAAAACTGCAAGAGCGCGTTGCCAAATTGGCAGGCGGCGTTGCGGTCATCAAGGTCGGTGCTGCTACCGAAATCGAGATGAAAGAAAAGAAAGCCCGCGTTGAAGATGCCCTGCACGCTACCCGTGCTGCGGTTGAAGAAGGCGTGGTTCCTGGCGGTGGTGTTGCACTGGTACGTGCGCTGCAAGCGATTGCAAACCTGAAAGGCGACAACCACGAGCAAGACGTGGGTATCCAAATCGCGATGCGTGCGATGGAAGAGCCGCTGCGCCAAATCTGCGCTAACGCTGGCGATGAGCCATCCGTTATCCTGAACGCGGTGAAAGCGGGCGAAGGTAACTTTGGTTACAACGCACGTACTTCCGAGTACGGCGACATGATCGCGATGGGTATCCTTGACCCAACTAAAGTTACCCGTACTGCATTGCAGAACGCGGCATCTGTTTCTGGCCTGATCATCACGACCGAAGCAATGGTCGCTGAACTGCCGAAGAAAGATGGCGGCGCTGGTATGCCAGACATGGGCGGCATGGGTGGTATGGGCGGCATGATGTAAGCTGCGGCTTATTCTGTCTCCGAAGGAAACCCCGCTTGTCGGGGTTTTCTTTTGTGGGTAAGGCTTGAATTCAGGCGACAAGAAGTCTATATTTTTGGTATATACTTTTTAATGAGGGTCGTGTGATGCAAACAGCAAAAATCTTTCAGAATGGGCGTTCGCAAGCCATTCGTTTACCCAAAGCCTTTCGCTTGTCGGGTACTGAGGTCAAAATTTCCCGCGATGGCAACCGCATTATCCTTGAACCACTGGAGCAATCCTGGGACGATTGGTTGCTCGCCATCGACCAGTTTTCAGACGATTTCATGGCGGAAGGGCGCGACCAGCCCGCCGTGCAAGAGCGGGAGTGGTGATGAAGTACCTGCTGGATACCAACATCTGTATTTACCTGATCAAAGAAAAACCGCCAGCAGTGTTGGTGCGCTTCACGGCATTGAAACCAGCGCAAGTATTTATTTCAGCCGTGACGGTATTTGAACTGTATTATAGCGTTGAAAATAGTCAGGCTCACAAACGCAACTTGGCGGCGTTGGAAAAATTCCTGCGCCCGATGACTGTACTCGACTTTACCCCTGAAGATGCCAAACAAGCTGCGTGGATTCGTGCCGACCTCAAGCGCAAAGGTACACCCATTGGGGCTTATGATCTGCAAATTGCCGCGACAGCGTTAGCCAATGGCTTGACGGTCGTGACCAATAACACTGATGAGTTTAAGCGGATCGTCGGGTTAAGGCTGGAGAATTGGGTTTAGTGGATAAAGTGGGGAAGGGTTAACAAATTTGTAGTTGTTTTCTAACGTTAAGTTCAGCGGCAGGCTTTAATTTGCGCTTTTGTGGAAACCTTTTGCGAAGCAAAACCACAAAAGCGCAAATTAAAGCCTGTCCAACGGAGGCGCGCAGCGCCGCAGTGATGCTGGAACGCCTTGTTAGGCATGGCCATTTTGACCCTCAATAGCAAAGTCAAAATGAAACACGTCTTCGCGTGTGCCTAGTTTTGAGTACAGCGCTATAGCTGGCTGGTCTTCAACGCCTTTGTCTGATTGGACGAACACAACGTAAGCGCCTCGCTTTTTTCCTATCGCTTTTAGCTTTTCAATCAACGCGGTTGCTACGCCCTGCCTGCGATGAGTTGTTAAAACTGCAAGGTCGTAAATATAAAGTTCACTTCTTTGCTGTTCAAATTTTTGAAATTCATATGCCGCGAGACCACCCACGACCAAGCCGTTATCAACCGCTACCAGAGCGAAGAATGTCGGGTTGGCGAGTAATTTTTGTAGATAGCTGGATGATGGTTTTTTCGCTGCGTAACTTTCAGGATCGTTGAACGCCTCACCAAACATCGCGTTCAGCGATTGCAATAGCGAAACATCATTTTCGGCGAGGTGAATAATTTCAACTTGCACTTACTCTCTCCTGATGCCTAACTACTATTAGACGACCTAATGTCGCCGTTAAAAACGACATCCTGTCGTATATCTCCGACTGGATACCAACGATTTCAATGGATTGTAGCGTATCCTTCTATGAAATACGACCTAAACGAAAAGTGGAAAACGACATGATTAACCCGCCAGAAAAACAACCACCAAAGCTGCTTGACCAAGTGCGTGACCGTATCCGCGTTAAGCATTACAGCTTGCGTACCGAAGATACGTATGTCGGTTGGATCAAGCGTTTCATCCTGTTCCACAACAAACGCCATCCCCGCGAAATGGGGGCGCGTGAGATTGAGGCGTTCCTATCATACCTCGCAACCGAGCGTGACGTGTCCGCCAGTACCCAAAACCAAGCCTTGTCCGCAGTTCTGTTTTTATACAAAGAAGTGCTTGAGATGCAACTGCCTTGGCTGGATGGTGTGACCCGTGCGCGAAAACCCAAACGCTTACCCGTGGTGCTGACCGAAGATGAAGCCAAGCGTGTGTTGGCAGGTTTGCCGGGGCGTTGGTCACTGATCGGGCGATTACTGAGTTGCAGACACAGCTACAAATTGTCAAACAACTGCACCAACTAGAACCTGACCCAGATTGCGAATGATTGCGGCATTTCGCAGAAAACGGTGGAGGCGTGGATCTCAGTGTTGGAAGCAAGTTTATTTGGTGGTGCGTTTACAGCCGTGGTATCGCAATTTCAGTTGGTTTACGGCGGGGAGCAGGCGCAACACCGGGCAGTGGCGCAAGTTGTGCCGTGGCGGAATTTGGCGGGATTATGCGACTAACGCCATACCGGCACACAAAGCTGCCATGTAGGCATCAAACGCGGAAACCTTTCCATTCCCTCAAGTTCGCCCCGCAAGATTTCCCAACGCACCAAATCAAACGAATCCCGATACAAGTACGCCACCCAATCCGCCAGTAGCACGGCTGCGTAGGTTTCTGCATCGCTAGAATCGCAGCGAACAATCCCCGTGCTGTGCTGGTAGCCAGTTACCACCGTTGCCGCGTCATAGCCCCAACGGTGCAGTGCAATCGCCGCCGTACCTGCCCGAAATGTCACCTCTTCGGGCAACGTTGCCTCTGCATCGGAGGCAATCGGATCAAGTGCTGCCGGTAATTCCGAGAAATGCAGCTTGGCAAACAAGGCTTGAATATGCGCGTCAAGTTCGGGCGTATTCGCCTCATGCCAGAAATTGAAGACCACGGTTTGGCGTGGCGCAGTCACTTCAGTGACACCATGATACGACTCTGCGTGCAGCAGAAAGCCAAACGCTTTGTTGTATTCAGGGTTAACACTGAACATCACTTCGCCCTCTGGTGAGGCAAATAATTCCAGCACACCGCCATGTTCTGCTTGCCAGTCCTTATTGAGTTGCACCACCAGCCGCGCAAGTTCATAACCCAAGAGTGGGCGGTCGCTGTGTATACCAATCACTTGTCCGGGCAGCATTCGTTGCGCTGTGACCAGCACACGATCGACGAGTGGCAACCCGGTAATGTCACGCATTCTGGCGAGTATTTCGGTCTGAAACGTTGCCGGAATCATCGTGGTAACATCAGACAGCGAACAGCGGTAAAATGCCCCATCCCGATGTTGCCATGCATTATCTTGCGAAAAAAGGCTATCCAGTACCGCACACTGTTCCTCAGAAAAGGCGGCATCTACCGCAAAAAAAGGGAAAGGGTGAAGGTGGTGGTCGGGCTGCAAAAGCAATCGCTACACTCCTATAGGAATAATATCGGCATAAGCAAACCCATCTCGCTCAATCACCGCACCGATATTGACCGGAATGGTCTTCTTGAACATGGGGCCTGCCACTACCACTGTGTGGATTTCACCGTTTTCGCCGCATGGGTGGCAATCATGAGGGAAGCCTGCAATCACGTCTTTAGACCAACGTTGGCCAGCAAGCTGTGCGGGGAGTTTGTTTAGGTCAACGCTACTAATATGCGCGTGTAGCCCAGCCGATAGCATGGCTTCAACCAGATATTGAGTACACATGCCCCACAAGGGGAATAGCGGGCTAATCCCGCTACCTTGCAGTTGCCGTTCTCGGTATTGACGGATTTCATTCACAAACAGGTCGCCAAAAGCCATGCACTCAATCTGATTACGGGCGGCTGTGGCGATGTATGCTTGCATAATGGCATCGTATTGTTCATTGCTGCATTCGTCTGGTAGCACGACCAGTTCAAGCGGTAAACCTGCTGCATCCGCCTGACGATGTAGCATGTCAATGCTGGTATCGTGCATGGATGCCCGGTTGTGTTTTTGCTCAATAAGGGTAAATAAACCAACCAGTTCAATGGCAGGGTCTTGCTGAAGCAAATGCAGCGCCCATGCACTATCTTTACCGCTGCTCCAACTGAGCAGGGTTTTCTTTCTGGTACACTTTTTGCCTTTGAGCATTAACGGTACTGCCGCAAATACCACCATTCAAACCCGCGTTTCGCCCAATGGAATACGCGGGAAGCGGGTAATACCACTGAACGTTTTTCAGTGCGCGATACCAACATCCCTTTGTTTACGGAGTCGACGATGCACACCAGTTCAACCTTGAAGGTCGCATCGGTCGCGCCGCCATTCAGTTCACCCAGCAAGTTTTTGGCAGCGGCTTCGGCTTGTAAATCAGCCATGTGCGCTTGCTTTGGCATCCAGTCGGGGCCGGGGAAACTGCCGGAATCGCCTGCGACGTAAACCTTGTCCCAACCGTCGACCTTGCAGTGTTGGTCAGCCTTGAGCAAACCGCCAGCAGAACGGGGCAGGGTGGTGTTGTCGAACCACAGGTTGCCGGTCATGCCGGGCATGAACAGGATCAGGTCTGCGTTGAATTCGCCGCCTTCGGTCGTCACTTTTTCAGCGGTGAAGCTTTTCATTTTGTGACCGAGGTGGGTTTCAATGCCGCGCTTGCCCATTTCAGACAACAGGCCAGACATGGCTTTGGGGCCCAGACGGTTGCCGGGTTGTGCAGCAGGGCTGAAGAATACCAGCTTGAATTTGTCACGACGACCTTGCTGACGCAGCAGGGTATCGGTGCCGAACAGGAACTCGAACATTGGCCCCCCACGCATCGCGCTGGGTTCGTTGGGGTTGCCTGCGAAACCGATGGCTATAGTGCCACCCTGCATTTCTTTCAGGCGGTCACGGATTTTTTCCGCTGCACTGATGCCTTCGCACGGCGTGATAGCGTGTTCGATGCCGGGCAGTTTTTTGATGAAACGGCCGCCGGAAGCGATGATTAAGCCGTCATTGGCCACTTCACCGTTGTCGGTTTCGACGATTCGTCCGCCATCGCGTAGGCCAGTGACATTGCCTTGGTGGAACTTGACGTTCATGCGACCAAAGAAGTTAGCCAGTGGTACAGTCAGGTCTTCGCGGGTGCGTAAGCCGTTGGGAATCCAGATAATGCCCGGCAGGTAGTGCAGCTCGGCAAGCGGGGCAATCAGGGTGATTTCCGCATTTTTATCTTGTTTGCGCACTTGGCGCACGGCGCTTAGGGCAGCAAAGCCTGCGCCGATAATGGTTATTTTGTTCATACTGTGTCCGTATCCGTTTTTGATACTGAATTATGTTGAGTAATTTACTCGGATAAAATGATAAAAAGCAAACTATCCCGCTGTATTTACGCGCGTTTCCAGGTTGTGCCGCCCGCGCCATCTTCCAGAAGTACGCCTTGCGCCTTGAGTTCGTCGCGGATGCGGTCGGATTCTGCCCATTGTTTGGCGGTGCGGGCATCCAGCCGTTGCTGGATCAGGGTTTCGATGGCGTCATCGCTTAACCCGTCTGCATTGGCAGAGCCTTTGAACCAGCTTTCCGGGTCATCTTGCAACAGCCCAAGGACATTGCCAAGGCGTTGCAGCAACGCGCCGAGTGCGGCGGCTGAGGCATCGCTTTGGGTTTTGCGGATGCGGTTAATGTCGCCCGCCAGTTCAAACAGCACCGCCATGGCTTCGGGGGTGTTGAAGTCGTCATCCATCGCCGCGATAAAGCGATTTTCGTAATCGGTGTAGGCTGCCGGGCCTGATTCAGGCAGACCACGGATAGCCGTATATAAGCGTGACAGCGAGGCGCGTGCTGCATCCAATTGATCCGTGCCGTAATTCAACTGGCTACGGTAATGGCTGTTGAGGATGAAAAAGCGCACTTCCGCTGCTTTGTAATCTTTCAATACTTCACGGATGGTGAAGAAATTGTTCAGCGATTTGGACATCTTCTCGTCGTTGACGCGGATGAAGCCGTTATGCATCCAGTAATTGACGTGCTTGTGTCCGGTGCAGCCTTCGCTTTGGGCGATTTCGTTCTCGTGGTGCGGGAATTGCAAATCGCTGCCGCCGCCGTGAATGTCGAAGTGATCCCCCAGCAGTTTTTGCGACATGGCGGAACATTCGATGTGCCAACCGGGGCGACCTGCTCCCCACGGCGCATCCCATGCCGGGTCGCCGGGTTTGCTGGCTTTCCACAGCACGAAATCCAGCGGGTCGTCTTTCACTTCGTCAACGGCAACCCGTTCACCCGCACGTAAGTCGTCCAGCTTGCGCCCGGAGAGTTTGCCGTAACCCTCAAATTGGGAGACGTCGTAATACACATCGCCGTTTTTGCCCTGATAGGCGATGCCCTTGTCCAGCAAGGTCTGGATCATGGCGAGCATCTCTTGGATATTGTCAGTGGCACGCGGTTCCGCATCGGGGCGCAGCACGCTCAGGCTGTCTTCATCTTCGTGCATCGCGTCGATGAAACGTTGGGTTAGGGCGTCAATCGGCTCGCCATTTTCGGCGGCACGTTTGATGATCTTGTCGTCAATATCGGTGATGTTGCGCACGTATTCGACCGCGTAACCGCTGGTTTTGAGGTAACGGTAAACGGTATCAAACACCACCATGACCCGTGCATGGCCGAGGTGACAGTAGTCGTAAACCGTCATGCCGCACACGTACATGCGTACTTGGCGCGGTTGAATGGGTTCAAAGACTTCTTTCTGGCGAGTCAGGCTATTGTAGATGTGCAACATGAGGGCTCTTCAACAGGTTAATCAATGAGTTTGCTTAGGATGGTAACACCATTGCTCAGGGTTTTGTGTACCGGGCAACGGTCAGCAATATCCAGCAGGCGTTCGCGCTGATCGTCGGTGAGTTCGCCAACGATTTTGATGTCGCGTTCAAACATGCTTTGCTTTTTGGCATCGCGGCTGTGGCGTAGGGTGACGATCACGTTTTCAACCGGCCATTTCTTGCGCTCGGCATACATGCGGAGAGTCATGGCCGTGCAAGCGCCTAAGGCGGCCTTCAGGTATTGGTAGGGCGCTGCCCCCAAGTCGTCACCACCCAGTGGAACCGGCTCATCGGCAACCATTTGGTGCTTGCCTGCCTTGATGTCACAGGTATACGTGCCTTCGGTATCGCGTAAATTGACGATGACGGTATGGGGGTCTTTCGGTTGTGGGTCCATGTGCTTCCTTGAGGTTCAGCGGGTATGGGCAGAATGTTAACGGAAAGGGGGGGAGCCACGCAAATACTGTACAGTTCACGGATAATCTCGATGCCATCCTTACCGGACAGCATCAGATTCAGCGCATCTTTAAATACCGGTTATGCCTGTGTCGGCCAACTGCCAAACGGCTGCTTTTCCAGTTGCATATTGCCTTCAGCATCCTTATGGATATTGATCCATGCTTGCCAGTTTTGATTGTCCAGTTCGGGATAATCCAGCCGGTAGTGGCTACAGCGGCTTTCTGTGCGCATCAGTGAGGCTTTCAACTTCATCTCGGCGCTGATAATCATGTTGGCGGTTTCATGCGCCAAGCGCAGTTCATGCATATCCGCCGCTCTCAGCATGGGCATGTGGTGATCCCTCAGCTCTTCAATATAAGCCAAGGCTGCTTTCAACATGCTCTCTTTTTTGATGTACAACACAAAGTTGGGAATCATCACGCCTTGCAGGGTTTGGGTTACCCAAGCCGGGCCATAGCCTGCTTTTCTTTTTAACGGCGCTAGTATTTCCGCTTTTATGGTGCTTAGCGTTGCTGCTGATAGCGTGGGCATTGGCGTGTTCTGGCAGTATCGGGCGGCGGCTTGTGCAGCAATCGCGCCTTGCACCGCTGAACCAGTCAATGATGAGCCTATCTGCGTGTAGATTGCACCCGCCATATAGGAACCCAATGCATCCCCAGCCGCGTATAGCCCCGGAATCGTGGATTCGCATTGGTCATTAATCGGCACCAGACCTTCGGATTTATGGATCGCCATGCCAGCAGAAGAACCGCCTACAGGTGTTTGGCTCATGCCGGGTGGCAGACCACCTTCACCACCGGGTGGTGGCCCGTGTCTTGGCGGCTCTTCTCCGCGTGGCGGTGGCCCGCCTGCCAAGCCAGCTTCACCACCGGGAGGCGGCGATGAATGATCAAATCCTTCCGGTTTGTAGGGGCCACCTTTTACTTTATTCTTGCGCATCAGTTCTGGGGGAGGGCCACCCTCCAGAGGATTGCCGTTGATGTAGGCGATATAGTTTAAATCTACCCCCAGATCATGGCGTATTTCTACCCCGGTCACATCGGGTTTGCGTTCAAACATGCCATGCCAGCCATCGAAACAGGCAGCCGCATTGTCGGCTTGCCCCGGATGCCCATCATTCCACTCCTTGCCGGTGACTTTTGCGCCAATGTGGTAGGCCATAACAGTGCCATCATGCGTCAGGTCGCAAATGGGGAAACCGTTGGGTTTAAAGCCTCCCGCACCGGTGCACAAAATGACGCTTTTGGCGTGGAACGTAATGACTTGTTCAGCATCCAGACTAAAACCGGCGGCTCCTGCTATTTTGCCGTTTTCTTTGATCAGGTGCGTGATCATGACGCGCTCGATTAAGGGAATATTGCGTTCGGTGATGGGTTTGCTAAACGGCTTGTTATAAAGCACTGAGTCAAAAAATCCCCATTCCTTCAGCTCATTCACTCTGGCCTGTGAATGTTCTGCCATTTGCCGGGTGTAGACCGGGTTATTGGTTCCCAATGCTGAGCGGGAAACGGCGGCGGTAAACTCATCCAGCGACATCTTTGCGGTCTTTTCATCATAAGCAAACATGCCTTTTGCAAAAGGTGTTTGGCCGGATGCGCCGAGGCGTCCTTTGGAAATCATCATGACCTTGGCTCCGGCATCATGTGCCTTGACCGCCGCAAACAGACCCGCCATGCCGCCACCGATCACCAGTACATCCGTTTCATAGGCTTTATCGGCTCGTTTCTGGAGGTCGACTGCTGTTGTGTTATCCGCCCAGCCGGGTGGGATGCCCATGGATACCAGTGCTGCCATGCCTGCGACACCGCCGGTTAAGCCTAAAAACTGACGGCGTGACAAACCGTGATTATCTTCTGGGTTGCTCATGACGTTACACCTGTGCGTTTTTCCGTGGTTAATACATATTGTTTGACTAAAAGCACTGCCCCGCTGACCGCGAAGACCATGATGAAGCTTGCCATCAGGGTATCGACATGGCGTCCAAGCTCAATGGCGTGCCAACTGGCTATCGAAATGAATAGGACAGACAAAGCGCCATGAAACAGCCGCCATGCTTTGTATTTAATACCCAGCTTTTGCACCAGTTTGTAGCGAAAGATGGCAGTCATGCCCAACAGGAGCATCAGACCCCAAGCAATCAAGCCGAGCACAACACCCAAACTTTGAAAGGTTGTCAAAAGGGTGATCAAGGCATCCAGCGGTTTGACGCCTGCTTCAAAGAACCTTGGCATAACCAGTAAAACAGGGTGAAACAGAAAAACCGTTACAACAAAATAGCCAATATATTTATGAATATTAGATAGTTGGCTTAACTTGTAATATGCTTGGATGCCTTTAAAGTTACGCGTGAGAAAAAGCTGTTGCAGCATGAAAGAGAAGGCCAAGACGGTCAGGAGCGAGAGCGAATCTTTTAACAGGCTACGAGCGGGGGCGTTTCCCAGCGCAAACAGGAGTGCTGGCAAGGCGATGAAAATGAGTAGTGCGTTAATGATAACGATTTTTTTAGGATGAATCTGCATGGTTAGCCCCACGATACAATAACCGGTATGGTTTTTTCCGGTGCGATAATGATGGCATCCACCGGGCAATACAGGCGGCACAAATGACAAATCTGGCAATCTGCCACGTATTTGATGACCGCCTTTTTTGTCTTCGGGTCCAGACGTATGACATCTGTGGGACAGGATTTGATGCATTCTTCACAGCCGATGCAGCCGTTAATACTGTGTATGCTCATGGATACCCCCTAATGGGTGAGTTTTGACTGGATTACCTGTCAGGGTAAACCCAGAAAGTGGAGTAAATGTGTAGAAACAAGCTGGGAACAGTGAAGTCAGTTCATCATCCATATTTCCCCCACATTTGCACCGTAATCTTTAGCTATCACCAACAAACGCTAATAGTGGGAAATATGAACATACAATATCGCAAGACACTTCTGAGCCTAGCGCTGATAGCTGGGCTACAGGGGTGCGGCGGCTCCTCATCGACAGTAACGACAACAACCAGCACCACAGGTGCTAATACAGCACCCGTAGCCAGTGCCGGGGTAGATCAAAATGTGACGCCTGGTATTACCGTCAGCCTGAATGCCAGTGGTAGCTCTGATGCAGATGGGAACAGCCTTACCTATTACTGGTCGGCGGTGACAGTGCCTGCCAATAGTGCTGCGGTACTCAATTCGATGACTACAGTAAACCCGACATTCACGGCTGATGTTGCAGGAAGCTACACGTTTCAGGTCGCCGTCAGTGATGGCACAGAAACCACCACGGATCAGGTAGTCATCACAGCCACTACAACTAGCACGGCAGCCGGTCAAGCTTCAACCGCTGGGATTGCGTGTGATTATAGTTATAGTGGATTCAACGCCTCCAGCTCGGTGAATGCTACCAGTACCTCAGCCTGGACCTGTACGGGAACAACACGTGAGCTGGCGGCGAATGGTATTCCTGATCACGCGGTTGGGACTTTCCCTAACCCTGGTAATCCGAATACGATTTCAGAACAGACCGTCACAGCCAGCTATACGCTAACACCCACCAAGACAGATGTCGCGACAACCCGTGGCGGCCCAGCAGGCCCTCAGGGACATGTACTCAATGGTATTAAAATAGACGCTGGTACAGGTGGTTCCTGTACGGATTACGGTACTTCTTGTAGTGGTGGCGATAACGGCGGCGCATGGAATCTGGAAGCATTAGGACACTCAAGTTTTGATTTTGGCGCTGATGAAAATAATGCACACGTTCAACCCGATGGCACTTATCACTACCATGGGATGCCAGAAGGTTTTATTACCTTGAAAGGTGGCAATAGCTCCAAAATGACTCAAGTCGGCTGGGCTGTGGATGGCTTCCCTATCTATGCACGCTATGGTTACAGCGACCCGACTAATGCAAGTTCAGCCATAAAGAAGGTGTCGGGGAGCTATCAACACGTTACTTCCGTGAGCGCCACCAGACCTTCCGTAGACATTTATGAAATGGGTACGTTTAAACAGGACTGGCAATATGTCGCAGGTTCCGGGGATCTGGATGAGTGTAACGGGCGTTTTGGTGTAACCCCTGAATTTCCTAACGGCATCTACCATTACTATGCAACGGACAGCTACCCTTACTTCCAGCGTTGTGTGAAAGGTGCAGTGGCAAGCGCGGGTGCTCCTCCGGCGGGCGGTGCTCCAACGGGCGCGCCTCCAGCAGATGCTCCTGCTCAATAACACTCATTCATAAACAGGTATTAAGATGTCTAAGCAAAGCCAGTACAAACGCCTGATGTTTCAGGCCAAGCTTCTGCTCTCTAGCTTAGTGTTGAGTGCGGCCATTGTGCCGCACACATCAGCACACATGATGGTCGCTCAGCACGGCACCTTAAATTTCAAGGAGGATGGTGTCTTTATGATGCTGTCACTGCCCGTGTCAGCCTTTGACGCTATTGATGATGATGGTGACGGTAAAATGTCTGCCGGTGAATTCATCAAACACCGCGCAGCTCTTGTGACGGCTATCAACGAAAAGGTGAGGCTAACTGACAAGGAAGGCTCACGGCCATTGCAAGGTTTGATGCTATCACCTGTCGCTTCACACGAGGAACCGCAAGCCCCTAACGAACAACTGGTGGTGATGGGGCGCTTTGCTTTGGCTAGTACCGACTCCGCCACTAGCGATGAGCTAACCCTTCATGTTGGGTTATTTGGGAAAACGGCGGATGAACAGTCACTTGAGATGACAGCCACGCGAAAACTTGGCGCAGACTCAGCACCCGAAAAATATAAATTTGTCTTAACGCCTGAGCAGCCTGAAACATCCTTATTTACCAAGAAGCCGTGATGGAGATGCTCGCTGGCAAGACAGCAGAATTTGCCGCCGCTTTCGCTGACAAAACGGCAGCACAAGCCGCGACAGCTTTCAGCCTGATTGCTGGCAGCGATGCCTCCTTGTCATTGGCAGAAATGTCTGCATTGGGTGGTACAGACACCGGTGGCTTGGTGTGGGGCTTTGCCAGCAAAGACAAGGATGCAGACAAGCAACTGTCCGTGGCTGAATACACCGAAGCGCCAGCTCAAGGTGCGCAAATGCCAGTAAAGACCGATACATCCAAAAGCAGCAGCACAAGCAGTACGACCACAACAGCTGCTAAAACCCTGCTTCCACCACGTCGTTAATTCCGACGGAATGGCGTAATCCGCCGCTCCCCACCTCAAAACTGAGGCTTTTGTAAAAGCCTCCAGTTCAACCAAACTTGGTTAACTGGGGGTCTAACTAATTTCTGTTAAAGCTTTTTTCAAGTTCCTACTCTTTATTCGTCATCCATATTTCCTTCACATTTTGCAGATATGTTTAGTCATCATTAACAATATGTAATAGAGGCAAACATGAAGATAAAATATGGCTCCACTTTTCTGGGGATGATTCTGGTCGCTGGGTTAAGTGGATGCGGCGGTAGTTCTTCTTCAACAATAACCACAGAAACCAGTGCAGACACTACCAGTACTGATACCACGACAGCGAGTACAGTCGTTAGTACCGCTGATGCTACTGAGGGGCCTAACCCCAATCTTTTTGTTAGCGGGGCGTTGGTTGAGGATGCAACCACGGAAGATTGTGTGCTGAGTGGTGGAACGAAAACGACATGCTACCGGATTAGCGTTAAAGGTGTTCCCGCCAATCATGCTGTTGGCCCTTTCTGCCCACCCACGATTACTTCAACCGCGACAGAGGGGGGTATTTGGCTTGATGGGAGTGGTGAAACTTACGATGTTGACGGTAATTTCATTGTCAATCTGCCGACGCTTTATAGCGATGCTAGCTGGCAATTGTATGACCCAGCAACGGGTAAAGTGAAAATTACCGATACACAGGTAGCCTGTGAGGCAGCTGCGCAACCCAATGTTGCTGCGGAATATCAAAATTATTGTGTGGAATGTTCACTGGATTACGTTAACGGCGGTATTTCGGAAACGGTCTTGATCCCCAAAACACCTGTTCCATTAGCGACACCTGCGACACTCAACGGTAATGTTGGTATCTCATTGACTGGCGTTACGTTCGCCTTGGCCGCTCCAGTTGACGCTATTCTGAGCGCTTATACCATTGCTGCATTCGACGATTGTGGTGGGCATGTTAATCCAAATGTTGGCTACCATTACCACGCTGCTACCGGTTGTACTGAGTCAGCTATTCAAGAAGATGGTCATGCCACTCTGTTGGGATATGCAATGGATGGTTACGGCATTTACGCCAATAAAAATCCTACGGGTAATGATGATACTGATCTGGATCAGTGCCGTGGTCATACCGATGCCATTCGTGGCTTCCATTACCATGCTGCTCCAGCGGGTGATAATGCGTTCATTGGCTGTTTCCACGGTGAGCAGGGTACGTCTGCAAGCGCCGCCGCAGCGGGAGCACCTCCAGCTGGAGGCGTTCCACCCACAGGGCTGCCGCCACAATAAAGACGTTGGAATGACTGAATAGGAATAGAGCGCCTATTTAGTCATTCCGCTCACTTTACAAAACGATTCATTGTCAATGATGGGGCTAATTTATGTTCAAATTATCATTCACTCAATATCAACCTATAGTGCTTAAAAAATCTTTAGTTATTATGGCATTGAGTTCAATGTCAGTTGTCTCTGGATGCAATGGTGGTAGCAGTACCACGAGTAGTACTGTTGATAGTACAGATACCACCACCACTACTACTACTTCAAGCACTAGCACCATTCTTGACGTAAGCCTGTTTCGGTCGATTGTTTCATCTGGTACGACGACTTGTACATTAAGCAATGGCGCTTCCACTACCTGTCACAAGCTTGTTTTTAACGACAATGTGATACACAACAGCAATGGCGATCTGGTTGATGATGATGCAGGTCCGTTTTGCCCGAGTGGTTACACGATGCTGGATGGTGGCGTGGGTATTTATGATGGAGCCAGCGGCCCCGGCTTCCAGAGTCTGACCCAGACCTTATGGGATAATATGGCGAACGATGGGTATGACCTGATCGATGAAGTGGCCGGAACGGTTTGTATTCAGGATCCAAGATTGGGAACCACTACCGGCGAGAATTGTACGGCAGCTTGTCTGGAGGCATCGGCGAATGATGCGTTGACAGTGACTTACCTGATACCGGTTACACCTCAAAATACTACTTCTCCCACTGCGATCGGTAGTGTGCAACCTGTCGGGCTGTCATTGGATGGTATTCCCTTTGCGGGTACGCCGCCTTCTGTTGTCACAGGGCCTACGGGTATGGCGGCGGCTGTTGGTGGCAATATTCCATCACTGGATTATTGCGGGGGGCATCACGATCCGGCGGGTTATTATCACTGGCACTTAATTCCCGAGGCAGCTGATAAAGTGCATCAGGCACACGGTACTGACAATCTGGCAAACTGTGGTAACAAGATTACCCAGAGCAGCACGGCTTTAACGGGTTATGCGAAAGATGGTTATCCGATTTATTCCTACGCAGATATGCTCAATGGCGTGGCGACTACACCTACTGATCTGGACGGGTGTAACGGACATACAAGTGTAACGGCGGAATTCCCTGATGGCATTTATCATTACCATGCCTCATTGGACGCGCCCAATATGCCAACGTGTGTTAAGGGTGCTTTTGTCGACCAGCGTAGTTCACCCATTATTAAATAGTCCACAAAAAAAACCGGCAAGCGATTAAGCTTGCCGGTTTTCTGTTTAGCTGGTTGCCAGACCGTTATTCTGCACTTTTCTCAGGTCTTGGAGGACGCGCATTGCCGCCTTCAGGAGCACAGATCAACGATGCTTCACCGCGTGGTGGGGTGATGCATGAACCGGTCATCGTTTCACCTTGGCGACCTGTAAAGCTACAAGCAGTGCCTTCAGTCAGTGAAGCGCAAGCTTGAATGGCTTCTTGAGGTGGGCCACCTTGAGGGCCGCCTTGACCACCTTGGCCGCCACGACCTGTTTCTGCATTGGAAGACATCGCGTAAGTAGCAAAGGCTAGAAATAAGGCTGTTGCAAACTTCAGTTTGTTTGGTGTGTTAAACATAAGTAGCTCCTGGATTAGATTATTGTCTTATTGACAGGGTGCATTCTGATCGTGAAATAAGGAGCAAGTGAGGGGCAAATATGGAGAAGTCATGGAGATTTTCATGTCTTGAAAGCTTGGTTTTGTCCATATTTGATAAACATTTCAGCATTAGTATCACATGCTCACTTATCACTTCTTTTCTTTATCTGGTTGTTTGTCATGATTAAATACCTATTATTGTTTAGTTGGCTATGGTTATTGAGTACACCGGCCTTTGCTCATGTTGCCGATGGTGTCACGGATACGGGTATCCTCATTACCAGCAACAGCCAGCTTACGGTTGTTTATACCGCTCCCATCGCCAATTTGAAGACGCTGAATACCGATGAGGCCGGGGTGGAGCAAGCTATCCGCGAAGGCTTAGTGATGAAAAATGGTGAAGCCGTCTGCACGGTTAAAACGGCCGGAACCCTTGTGCTGAATGATATTGCCTCACAGCAATTTAAGATGGAGTATGACTGCGGCGCTGCCATTGAGACACTGACGATTGAGTACAAGCTTTTTATCGACCAGCTTCCCAACCATCAAAATTTCACCCGCTTGGCCATTGCCAACGTCGACCGTTTCCAGGATTTTGTCTTTTCGGCAGAAAAGCGCCAACATCAGGTGCCACTCGGAAGGGTCATGGCAGCATGGCAGAAGCGTGCGTCACAACAGGCATCACAACAGGCGTCTATGTCTACATTAGCGCCGGATGCGCCAGCCGCTAGCGGAATCCGCGCCTTATTCAGCTCCACCCATTATTTCCCGGTGGGGGTGGAGCATATTTTATTTGGATTTGACCACCTGCTTTTCCTGCTGGCTCTGCTGATGTTGCCTATCCGCATTAAACCTTTGTTGGCGCTGGTGACATCTTTCACCGTGGCTCACTCCATCACCTTGGGCTTGTCCGTGCTGGATATTGTCAACCTGCCTGCTGCATGGGTGGAAGTGGCGATTGCCTTCAGCATTGTTTACGTGGCGCTTGAAAACCTTTACGAATTGCAGCGGCAACACCAGCCACAGCCAGTTTCCCCTTGGAAGCGTCGTGTCGTGGTGACTTTTCTATTTGGCTTGATCCACGGTTTCGGCTTTTCCTACATCCTCAAGGAAATCGGGCTGGGTGATCAGGTTGCCAGTGCATTGTTGTTCTTCAATCTGGGGGTTGAGGCTGGGCAATTGCTGGCAATTTTGCTGATTTTTCCTGTATTGCTGTTATTGTTCAAGCAAAAGCAGTCAAGATCTTACATGCAGGTAGGGTCTGTGCTGATTGGTTTGATGGGGGCATTTTGGTTAGTGGAGCGGCTGATGGGGTAAGTCGTATGCATACCGCTTAACCGTCTCCCACTGGTAGCAGCCTCTGAATTGCTTTATGATGATTGGTGCAGTGCACAAAATCATTCGGCATTTAGGGGGTAAAGCGTGTTTCACAGTATCTACATAGCCGGGGCAGAACCCCGCAGCGGCAAGTCAATCATTGTGCTGGGCATGATGGAAATGCTCCGCGCCATGACGCCCAATGTTGGTTTCTTCCGCCCGGTCATTACTGAAAACAACGGGCGCGACCCGCTGATTCACCTGATTTCCAAGCGTTATGGTTTGGACATGGAAGGCAGCGAACTCTACGGCGTGACGCTGGACGTTGCCCGTAAAATGATCGCGGAAGGTCATCACGATGACTTGCTCAAGCTGATTCTCGCCAAATACCGCGCCGTGCAGGAAAAGATGGACATCGTGGTGTGCGCTGGAACCGATTTCACCGGGGCAAATACCGCGCTGGAGCTGGGATTCAATGCCAGACTTGCCAACCATTTTGGTTGCCTGTTTATGCCTGTCGTCAAAGGTCACGGGCGTACTGCGGGTGAAATTGCCGATGCGGTGCGGATGCTGGAAGAACATTTGGACGCGGGGCAGCATTGCGAGTTGCTAGCAGCTTTTGCCAACCGCGTGCCGCCCGATCAGGTCGATGAGCTGTCGACCTTGCTGCAAGGTTCGCGCTTCCCGTTTTACGTACTGCCAGAAAAGAGTTCGCTGGGACGCCCGACCGTGGGTGAAATTGCCCGCGCTCTGCATTTCACCTGTTTGTACGGCACGCCGCAGTCGATGAACCACGAAGTTTCCCGCTACAAAGTGGCGGCGATGCAGGTGCAGGATTTCCTCGACCATCTGGACAACTGTACCCTGATCATTACCCCCGGCGACCGTTCCGACATTATTTTGGGTACTTTGGCGGCGGATGCGTCCAGCAATTACCCGTTGATTTCCGGGTTGGTACTCACAGGTGGGCAACAACCCGCGCCACAGGTCAGCAAGCTGCTGGAAGGCATGAACCCTTTGCGCCTGCCTATCCTGTCTTCACCGCTGGATACCTTCGAGACTGCGCTGAAAGTCAACGAAGTGGAAGGCAGTATTCTGCCTTCCGACGAACGCAAGATCGCGGTGGCGCTGGGCTTGATGGAATCCTGCGTGGATATGCACCAGTTGCGCCAGTTGATCATCCAGAACGTCGGGCAGCGCATGACCCCGCTGATGTTTGAATACGAGCTGATCCAGCGTGCCAAGTCGCAGCGCAAACACATTGTGTTGCCGGAAAGCAGTGACGAGCGCGTGTTACGCGCGGCTGAAATTCTTTCCTTGCGGGATGTGGTGCAAGTCAGTCTGTTGGGTGTTGAGGAAGACGTGCGCGCTAAAGCCTCGCATCTGGGGCTGAAATTGCGCCATGTGGACATTATTGACCCGCGCAAATCGCCGTGGCGGCAGGAATTCGCCGATGCTTATTACGAATTGCGCAAGCACAAGAACGTTTCCCCGGCTTTCGCTTGGGATACGATGGTGGATGTCAGTTATTTCGGCACGATGATGGTACATCTGGGTTATGCCGATGGCATGGTATCCGGCGCGGCACATACCACCCAGCACACCATCCGCCCGGCGTTTGAAATCATCAAGACCAAGCCGGATTGCTCACTGGTGTCCAGCGTGTTCTTCATGTGTCTGGAAGACCGGGTGCTGGTGTACGGCGATTGCGCGGTCAACCCCAACCCGAATGCGGCGGAGTTGGCGGATATTGCCGTCACTTCGTCCGACACGGCGCGGATGTTTGGCATTGAACCACGTACCGCCATGCTTTCGTATTCCTCAGGTGAATCGGGCAAAGGCGATGACGTGGAAAAAGTGCGTACTGCCGTCAAACTTGCCCATGCCCGTTGCCCTGAGCTGAAACTCGATGGCCCAATCCAGTACGACGCAGCGGTGGACGCCAGTATTGGCAACTCCAAAATGCCCGGTAGCGAAGTCGCAGGCAAAGCCACCGTATTCATTTTTCCTGACCTGAATACCGGCAATAACACTTATAAAGCGGTGCAACGTTCCGCCAACGCCGTCGCCATCGGCCCGGTTTTGCAAGGTTTGAACAAGCCGGTCAACGACCTCAGCCGAGGCTGCACGGTGACGGATATTGTAAATACCGTGGTGATTACCGCGATTCAGGCGCAACAGGAGACCGCATCGTGAAAATACTGGTACTGAATGCAGGCAGCTCATCCATCAAATACCAAGTGTTCGGCATGGACGAGCAGCAAGTGTTGGCGGGTGGCTTGATCGACCGGATTGGTGAAGCCGGTGGTGAAATGGCCTCTCACCATGAGGCGCTGGAACAAATTATTCAGCGTTTGCAAGCAGCAGGCATTGCCGGAATTGATGCGATTGGGCATCGCGTCGTACACGGCGGCGAACATTTCAAGCAACCGGCGCTGATTGATGCGGCGGTGGTGGATACCATCCGGGCGATGATTCCGTTGGCTCCATTGCACAACCCGGCCAATCTGGAAGGTATCGAAGTGGCGCAACGCCTGTTTCCGGGCATTCCACAGGTGGCGGTGTTTGACACGGCGTTTCACCAGACCATGCCGCCAGTGGCGTTCCGCTATGCGCTGCCGGTCGAGCTGTACCAGCAACACAAGGTACGGCGTTACGGTTTTCACGGCACGTCACACCAGTACGTGGCGCAACAGGCGGCAGCGTATTTGCAACGTGATTTGGCCGATCTCAACCTGATTACCCTGCATCTGGGGAATGGTTGCAGCGCGGCGGCGATTGCTGGGGGCAAGAGTATAGACACGTCGATGGGCATGACACCGCTGGAAGGGCTGGTGATGGGAACCCGCTGTGGTGACATTGACCCCGCGCTGCATTTCTACCTGCATCGCGAAACCGGGTTATCAGCCGATGATGTGGAAAGCCTGTTCAATAAAAAAAGTGGCCTGAAAGGGCTGTGTGGCGTCGGCGACATGCGCGAAGTGCAGGCACTGGCCGATAGCGGGGATACCGATGCGCAACTGGCGGAAGCCATGTTTGCCTACCGCGTGAAAAAATACGTCGGCGCGTATATCGCCGTGTTGGGGCGCATAGATGCCGTAGTATTCACCGGCGGCATTGGCGAACATTCGGCGCGAATCCGGGCGCAAGTGTGCGCGAATTTGCAGGTATTTGGTGTACACCCTGACCTTGACAGAAATACGGCTCACACCGCAGGCATTCTGGCATTCCAGCAGGAAGCTGCTACCCTCAAGCTTTTGGTGATTCCCACCAATGAGGAGCTTGAAATTGCCCGCAGCACTGCCCGAGAGTTATTACGCCGGTCTTGATTTAGGCACATCTGGTTGCCGCTTGATTGTTATTGATGGCAATCAGGCGGTGCAAGCCGAAGCGCGGGTTATTTACCCTGAAGAACCCTCACCCCCAGCCCCTCTCCCAGAGGTAGAGGGGGGGAAGATTGATCTGTGGTGGGCTGCGGTACAACAGATGTTGGGAGAACTGCCTGCCGCTATCCGCTCAAATCTGCAAGGTATCGCCGTGGATGGCACATCCGGCACGATTTTGCTGACGGATGCGGCTGGCAACCCGACGACACCCGCCCTGATGTACAACGATGCGCGTGCGCTGGAACAGGCGCGGCGCATTGCAGCCATTGCCCCCAGAGAAAGCGGTGCGCACGGTGCGACCAGCAGCCTCGCCAAATTGCTGTGGCTCTTGGAGCATTACCCCGACCAACCCCACGCTCACGCTTTGCATCAGGCCGACTGGATTGCGGGCAAGCTGGCAGGGCAATTTGGTTTCAGCGATGAAAATAATTGCTTGAAGCTGGGGTATGACCCGGTGCGGCGTGCATGGCCGGAATGGGTGAAGGGGCTGGTTCCTGAGCGCTTGTTGCCGAAAGTGTATGTGCCGGGCGAGAAGATTGGGGCGGGGATCTGTCGCGCTGGAACCACTGACAGTATTGCGGCTTTCATCGCCACGGGTGCAAGCGCGTTGGGCGATGCGGTGACGTCGCTGGGCAGTACCATTGCGCTCAAAATTATCAGTGACAAGCCCATATTTGCCCCTGAATTCGGTATTTACAGCCATCGTTTGGGGGATAAGTGGTTGGCGGGGGGCGCATCCAATAGCGGTGGGGCAGTGCTGTTACAGCATTTTTCGCGGGCGGCGTTGGAGCGTTTGACGCCGCTGCTCACACCGGAAACCCCCACTGGGCTGGATTATTACCCGTTGATGAAGCCGGGGGAACGCTTTCCCCATGCTGATCCGCAATTGCAGCCTCGGCTAACGCCACGCCCGGCAGACGATGTGCCATTTCTGCAAGCCATGCTGGAAGGCATGAGCCGGATTGAGCGGGAAGGCTGGCAGCGCCTGCATGAGCTTGGAGCACCTTACCCGCAAACGCTGCGTACTGTCGGTGGCGGTAGCCGCAATCCGGCGTGGATGCAGATGCGGGCAAGGCTGATTGGTGCGCCGTTGCTGGCTTCACGGCATGATGAGGCCGCGTTTGGGGCAGCGTTGTTGGCTCTGGAAGAGAGCGTATGCAATACGCCCCTACTAGTTTAGTTGTACTCTTGTGCCCCACGGTACGGGGGACTTGCCTTTTACCAACCAGATGACCGGGAAGTTCGGCGGTGCTTTGGGGAAATAGCCTTGCGCATCGGTGAAATACACCAAAATATCCGGCTGCTGGTCTTGGGCATTTACCCACTCGAATACCGGGCGGAAATCGGTGGAACCACCGCCGGGCATGGCTTGTGGCAGGGTGGCTTCTTCCCACGGCTCAAAACGGCGCGGGAAACCTTCCACCACTTCGGAATCGCAGGCGAGTAGGGTGACAGCCGCGCGGACTTGCCCTTTGATGGCGTTGATTTCTGACAGGCAGTCTTGCAATTCCTTGTCGTTGACTGAGCCGCTCACGTCCAGCGCGACGACTGCGTTAATCTGGTAGCTTTTCAGGCTGGGGAAAATCGCCGGGTCGCCACGCCGTGAGCTGGGGCGGGCATAGCTGTAATCATCGCGAGCCACGGCGGTCATGTAGTGCGCCAGCAAGGTGCGCCACGGTAAGCGCGGTTGCAGCAGTTCTTCCACCAGGCGTTTCATGACGCCGCTGAGTTTTCCGGCTTGCTGGGCTTGTTGTGCTGCCCCGGCAAGGCGTTGTTGCCATTGCACACTGAGGTCTTCGGCTTCTTGCTGGTTCAGTGGCGGCGGGGGGGCTTCGCCGCCTTCGGATTGTTCATCGCGTTCTTGTTGTCGCCCGCCGCTGTCATTATCGGTTTCGGTGGGAGCGGCAGATTGTCCCGCGCCTGCGTCGCCGGGTTCTGGTTCGGAAGGCTCCGGCTCGGTTGGTTCAGCCTCGTCACCGGGTTCTGGTTCGGATTCCTGTGGTTGGTCATCCTTGTTGTTGGGTGTGGAAGTTTCCTGTTTGTCGCGGTTATTCAGCGGGTTGTCACTGGTATCGCGCCCGCCTTCGGAGGGATTGTCTTCCTTGTCATACAGGTGCTGATCCATCGTTTCGGTCATGTCGTTGTCGTCGAGGAGCGGGTAAATCTCCTCGGCGGTCATGCCGACGTATTCTTTCATCATGATCATGCCCGGCGGTGGTTTCAGGCCGTCAGCAATCAGGATGGGGTTGATGGCGTAATCGCAAGCCAAGTCCCAGCGGTGTTTGACGCGGTGGGCACGGCGGGCAAAATGCGACAGGGCGCAATGAAGGGCTTCGTGGGCGAGCACGAACTGGGCTTCTTCGGTGCGCAATTCTTGAATGTATTCGGGGTTGTAATAAAACTTGCGGGCATCCGTGCCCGTGGTCGGGCACCATGCCGGGTTGGCGATCTGCAAGGGCAGGCGCAACACCAATGCACCCAGAAAGGGTTTGTCGAGGATCAGCTTGGTGCGGGCAGCCACCAGTTTGTCTTCAATGGCTTTGATGTCGAGGTCTGGCATGATGAACAGCTTTTCATGGGAAAAACCTGATGGTAGAGGGCAGCGGGCTATGGTGCAAATTGGCGTACAATCTCGCCGCGCAACTTCAACCGCGCTGTGGCAAAATACCCACTATGCAAACTGACTTGCCCCCATTCGACCCCAAAGATTTCCTGAAGACCGTCCCGCACAAGCCGGGCGTGTACCGTATGCTGAGTAAAGACGGCAAAATTCTCTATGTCGGCAAGGCTAAAGACCTGAAAAATCGGCTATCGAGCTATTTTCGGGGGACACCGACCCATTCGCGCATCTTTGCGATGGTCAAGCAAATCTGCAATGTCGAAATCGCTATCACCAACACTGAGGCCGAAGCCTTGTTGCTGGAAAGCAACTTGATCAAGCAGCATTCACCACGCTACAACATTTTGCTGAAAGACGGCAAAGGCTACCCCTACATCCATGTCACGGCGGGGGAATTTCCGCGTATCGAATTTTACCGAGGGTCACGCAAGCAGCCGGGTCAGTATTTCGGCCCTTACCCCAGCGTCGGGGCGGTGCGCCAGACCATGCATTTGATGAAAAAGCTGTTCAAGGCGCGGCAATGCGAAGACAGTTATTTCGCCAACCGTTCGCGCCCTTGTCTGGAATACCAGATCAAGCGTTGCAGCGGCCCTTGCGTGGGTTTGATTGAGAAACAGGATTATGATCAAAGCATCCGCCATGCCGTGCAATTTTTGCAAGGTCGTACCCAAGAGGCGATTGATGAACTGGTGCAAAAAATGGGCAGTGCTGCCGACACCCTGAATTTCGAGAAGGCGGCGGAATACCGCGATCTGATTGAGAGTTTGCGGCATATTTCCCAGCAGCAATACGTCAGTGGCAGTAACGGCAATGTCGATGTGGTGGCGATTTGCGTCGGTTCTGGATTGGCCTGCGTGCAGGTGTTTACGGTGCGCAATGGCAATAATCTCGGCAACCGGAACTTCTTCCCTAAGCTGCCAGACGAAGAAGTGAGCACCCCGGACATTCTTGGCTCATTTTTGGCGCAATATTATTTGAACCATGATGTGCCGGGGGAGATTCTGGTATCGGAAACACCCGATGAGCCAGAAGTGTTGGCAGACATGCTTACCCTGAAACAGGGGCGTAAGGTGGTGATCCGTCAGCCGCAGCGTGGTGAACGCAGTAAATGGGTGGAACTCGCCCAGCGTAATGCCGAGCAAGCTTTGCAAATGCAGGTACTGTCTCGCGCTGGCGTTCAGCAACGCATGTTTGCCTTGCAGGAAGCATTGTCGTTGGATGGTTTGCCCGCCCGTATGGAGTGTTTCGACATCAGTCACACGATGGGTGAGGCAACGGTTGCTTCTTGTGTAGTATTTGATCTGAATGGCCCGGTAAAAGCCGAATATCGGCGGTATAATATCGACGGTATCCAGCCCGGTGATGATTACGCCGCGATGCATCAAGCCCTGACGCGGCGATTTCGTCGTGCTATTGAGCAAGAGGGGAAGCGCCCTGATATTCTGTTTATCGACGGTGGCAAAGGTCAGGTGACGCAAGCGTTGGATGTGTTGCATGAATTACAAGTGCTTGGTGTCAACGTTATCGGTGTGGCGAAAGGTGAGGGGCGCAAGCCGGGGCTGGAAACATTGATCATCGAACAGGGCACTGGGCGTTTGGCTTTGCCGGAACATTCCGCCGCTTTGCATTTGATCCAGCAAATCCGTGATGAGGCGCACCGTTTCGCGATTACCGGGCATCGCGCCCGCCGCCAGAAAGCGCGTACCCAATCGCCACTGGAACAGATTGAGGGTTTGGGTGCGAAGCGGCGGCAAGTATTACTGCAACAGTTTGGCGGCTTGAAAGCGATTGAACGCGCGAGTGTGGAAGAGTTGGCGAAAGTGCCTAGTGTGAGCCAGGCTTTGGCTCGCAAGATTTATGATTTCTTTAATGGAGATGAGAGTTGATATGATTTTCAACCTGCCAGTGTTGCTGACATGGCTGCGGATTGCGTTTATTCCGCTGTTGGTGTTTCTGTTTTATCTGGATCGCCCTTGGGCTCCACTGGCGGCTGCAACCTTGTTTGGGATTGCGGGGATAACCGATTGGGCGGATGGTTATCTGGCGCGATTATGGCAACAGGAATCGCGTTTCGGCGCATTCCTTGACCCGGTGGCGGATAAGCTGATCGTGGCGGTTGCGCTGATTTTGTTGGTGGAGCGTGAAGCCAATATCTGGATTACCTTGGCGACAGCCATCATTATTGGGCGTGAAATCGTGATTTCGGCATTGCGGGAATGGATGGCGGAATCCGGCAATCGTTCCAAAGTGGCGGTGGCGTTTATTGGTAAGCTGAAAACGACTGCGCAAATTATCGCTCTGATTTTCTTGCTCTATAACCAGACCTTGTTGGGTATTTTTCCGTTGCGGGAATGGGGTATGGTGGCGTTGGCGATTGCGACGGTACTGACCATCTGGTCGATGGTGCAGTACCTCCGCAGTGCTTTTAAAGCCTAGGCGTTAAAGACTGTCTTGGTAAGCCTTGAGTTGTTCCCACTCTTCATAGGCTGCCATCGCAGCTTGTCTCGGCCAGCTTGAAGTGTCGTGCTTGCTGAATTGTTCATCTTCTACAATCAGTAATGCCTGAAGTTTCTGCGGAGAAGTTTCAGCCAGTTGTGTGTAGGTATTAATACCTGCCCGGTGCAGTATCGCGGCAAATGTTGGGCCAATGCCAACCAGCTTTTGTAGGTCGTCTTGTTTGCTCGATAGGTTGCTGGCGAGTTTTTCAGTAAGTTCCTTGGCGCTAGTGGCAAGTGCTGCTAAGGTGGCACCGCCCTTACTTAGGGTGTCAGAAGAGCTTAGGCTGTTACCTTTAGCAGTGATGCCGTTGCCAATTTCTTTAGCTTTGTTTAGCCATTCGTGGGTGGCTGGTGTGGCTTTTTCAGTCAAGTGTTCTACGCTGTCTTTGGCTTTATGCATCCACTCATTGGCCGTCGGGGTGACTTTTTCGGTGAGATGACCCACGCTGTCTTTGGCTTTGTTTAGCCATTCGTGAGTGGTTGGCGTGGCTTTTTCGGTCAGGTGTTCCACGCTGTCTTTGGCTTTGTGCAGCCAGTCGTTGAACAGGTTGCTGCTTGCGCTGGCGCTTGGTTGGAGTTCCATATCTGGCGGGTCGATAATGGGTTTGTGTGGGTCAATATCAATTGGCATGGTGGGTATTTCCATTTCAGTTTCCAGTTCTGTATCCAGTTCGCTATCGTGAGGGTCGACGATGGGTTTGTGTGGATCGATTGCTGCCAGCAATGGGTCAATGGTTGGTAATTCAATGCTGTTTGATGGCGAAATATACGGCGATTCTACGGGTGGATTTTCCATTGATAGGAGTGGTGCTTCTAGCATCTGTTGGGTATCGCCCTCGGGTGGGTCGATAATGGGTTTGTGTGGATCGATGTTAGCCAGTAATAGGTCGAGAGGAGGCAGCGTAGATGCGTCCGGCATTGTTACCTCTGGTGTATCAATGTTTAGGTGATTATTTGGGTTGTTCGGTGCGTCCAGTCTATGTTGGACTTTGACTTTAGGCACATACACTTCGGGTATGATAGGTTGTGGTAAATCCAGATTGAGATGGCGAAATTTATTGGCTGTTGTTACTTTGCGAGTTCGACAGCACCACCCCATTTGGCGTAGTAACCAGCATAGCAGTATGCCCATGAAAAATGTTAGCAGTAACAGGATGATGATTTCTCCTGTTGCCATGCTAATGGTGTAGGGGGCAGTCGCGGTATCCATGATCGTTATTCCTTCTTCGCTTATGGTTTTGCTAGCGTCCTGCTAGCAAAAACCGGCTATATCTGCCGGTTTTTGAAATGGGGGTTAAATGTGCCCGTTGATCAGTAAGTTTTGGTATTCTTTGAGGCGTTCCCATTCTCCCTTATTGGCTAACTCTGCTTGGTACGGCCAGCTTTTGGGATCGTGCATCTTGAATTGATTGCCTGCATTGTCGAGTATTGGCCTGATTTCCTCTGGTGACATACTCGACAGTTGTGCAAAGTTTTTGATACCTGCTGCATTGAGTGCTTGTTCCAGTTTAGGGCCGATACCTTCTAATTTCTTTAGGTCGTCTTTGTGGATGACATCATCATGGTTCGTAAACATACCCGTTGCTAGCGCTGCTGATGAGTCGGTGGCATTAGGTATTGAGGAGGGAGCAGGGTCACGAGCACGCAGCAGACTATTAATGTCTGCGGTATAACCTCCGCTTTTGAGTTGACTGCTAGGAAACTCGCGGGGGATGCGCCCACCTTCTTGTGTATTGGTTAAGGTTGCTGTTGCTGTGCTCAAGGGTATCGGCGCTTGCTGAGTATTGCTGTTACGTGTTGTGCAGCAAATGCCCATTTTGCGCAGCAGTGAGCACAACAACATACCCAGTAAAAAGGCACCCAGTAACAGTAGGACTATTTCCATGCTGGCAATGCCAAAGGTGTAGTCAGCATTTGTTTGCTTCATGACTTACTCCCCTTGACTTGAACGGCTGCGAAAATAGCAGAGTAGAAAGCCCAGCAGGAAAGCGCCTGCTAGCATGATAATGACGTCCAGACTGGCGCTGGTCATGTCAGGGTGACGGCTTGTAATGTCTGTAAACATGGTGACAACTCCAATGTGGTTTATTTTATAGGGGTGATTTCAACGCGACGGTTCTTTTTGCGTCCTTCCTCGGTCTTGTTGTCTGCAATGGGTTTGTCTGCCCCCTGAGAAGACGCTGTTACACGATTTTTAGGCGCACCAATATCAATCAATATTTTCTGGAGCATTTCAGCGCGTTGCAAGCCAAGTACTTTATTTTTAGCTGCATCCCCTTGACTGTCAGTATGTCCTACAATTGTGACTTTAGCAGAGCTGTTATCTTTCAAGAAGGCAGCGAGTTTATCAAAATAGGCTTGGGTTGTTGCCGCGAGTTTAGGATTAGCTGAGCCTGTTGGGAAGGTTAGTGTCGCAGGGCCAATATCACTGCCTTGAGTGGCATTGTCTGTTTCAAGCGTGACTTTATCGGCGTCTGCTTTTTCAGCTTCGGCTTTAGCTTTATCGGCATCTGCTTTTTCAGCTTCAGCTTTAGCTTTATCGGCGTCTGCTTTTTCAGCTTCGGCTTTAGCTTTATCGGCATCTGCTTTTTCAGCTTCAGCTTCAACTTTTGCCTTATCGGCGTCTGCTTTTTCAGCTTCGGCTTTGGCTTTATCGGCGTCTGCCGTATCAGTAGTAGATGGTGTAGTGCTGGGGTCTAAGTAGTCAGCCAGTTGGTTGTTGTTACTGTCTAATGCGTCATCGACATTGCCATCACCATTCGGATCAGGATTTTCAGCCGAGGTTAGGATGCCATCATTATCATCATCGTCATCAATAGCGTCAATTTTGCCATCACCATCCGTATCCTGAGGGTCACGTGCTAGCTCAATGAAATCGGAGATGCCGTCACCATCGCTGTCTTCTTTAGTAGGATCAAGACCCAGCATGGCTTCTTTGGTATCAGGTATACCATCACCATCCGTATCAATCGGATTAGCGCTAGTGTTTATGTCAGCACCTGTCACAGGAGTACCCTCTGCGATTTGTGCGCTTGTTGTGTTGTCCGTGCCGCAAAAGCCCTTGACTTTACAGGTATACCACCACCAACTACCTACCCCCCAAATACCGGCTAATAATAGCACGATTAATGATTTTGCTTTCATGCGGTCGAAGCTCCTTTTCTTGAGTCATTATCAGATTACGTCACAGGACACACTTTTTATAGTATGCAACACTGTGAATTACAACTTGATAATAAACTGACTGAAAATAGAATGGGTGATATTAAGTCGATTATCGATGAAATAAACCTTTATCTAAGGTTTATTAACATTGTTCCCACGGTAAGCCATGAAAACGCCATCCGCCTAACGTGCCTCGGTGATGATTGTCATCCCGTTCGCCTTCAAAACCTTCATCGACATGCATGACATGTTGGAAACCTGCCGCCAGTAAGGCTGTTGCGGCTTCTTGTGAGCGTTTGCCACTGCGGCAAATTAGGATAACTGAAGCATCTTGTTGAGGGGTGATTTCTTTGAAGCGGCTTTGGAGTAAATGTTGCACATCCTTGGCGAAATTAGGATTTTCTTCCCAATCTGGCTCATCAATCCACGGAATATGGACAGAACCGACAGGATGTCCAACAAACAGGTATTCCATAGCGGAGCGGATATCAATCAGTACGCTATACGGGGTTGTTTCTAAGCGTGCATAAGCAGCGAGAGGGGATAAGTCGTGTAGATCAGGCATGAGTTACTCTCCGACAGTCAGATCGTTGTGTTGGCGTATTTTCTCAATGATAGCGTAAATGCCAGTGTCTCTGGGCTGACGATTGCCAATTAACCAGTCAAGAACTTCCTGATCCTTAGCTTTTAATAAACGTTCAAACGCGAATTGTTCACCCATATCTAGCGTTTGGAAGCACTCTTCTAAAAAAGTACCGAGGGGTCGGTCTAATACTTGTAAAGTACGTCTACATGCCCATCTCAGGCGTACCATTCGTTCCGCCTGATGGGGGTCAATCATGATGTGATTGTCTCAGTATTGCGATCAATTGAGTATACCTTTCAGGAATAGGATCCATGTCAAGTAACATACCGAGCAGTATAGGGTCTTGCATATCCAGTAACTCGTCAAGTTGCTGGATGTCTGAGGGGCTAGCGTTTGGGTAGTGGTGTTCCAGATAATGCTGGAACACCACATCCAATTCCTTCAGACCGCGCCTAGAGCGCATTTTCAGTCGGGAAAGTTCACTCATATCATCTACGTTCGATCATCTTTTTCTTGAGTTCTGCAATGGCCTTGGCTGGGTTTAAACCCTTCGGACAGGTATTGGTGCAGTTCATGATGGTGTGGCAACGATACAAACGGAACGGGTCTTCCAGATTGTCGAGGCGTTCACCAGTCGCTTCATCACGGCTATCAACAACCCAGCGGTTAGCCTGTAACAGCACGGCAGGCCCCAGATAACGGTCACTGTTCCACCAGTAGCTTGGGCAAGAAGTAGAGCAGCAAGCACACAGGATGCACTCGTAATGTCCATCCAGTTTCTTGCGGTCTTCTGGTGATTGTAGACGTTCACGATCAGGTGGCGCTGGTGTTTGTGTCTGAATCCAAGGTTTGATCGATGCGTATTGCGCATAGAAATGCGTCAGGTCAGGCACCAGATCTTTCACCACTTCCATGTGCGGCAGTGGGCTAATGGTGACATCGCCGTCGAAAGCATCAATCGCTTTGATGCACGCCAGTGTGTTAGTGCCGCCAATGTTCATTGAGCATGAACCGCAAATCCCTTCGCGGCAAGAGCGGCGGAAGGTCAATGACGGGTCAATCTCGTTTTTGATCTTCAACAGCACATCCAGCACCATCGGCCCACATTGGTCGAGGTCGATCTGGTAAGTGTCCCAGCGCGGGTTTTCGCCGCTATCCGGGTCATAACGGTAGATGCGGAAGTTTTTTACGCGGCTTGCACCAGTAGGCGCAGGCCACGTTTTGCCAGTCTTGACGACCGAGTTGGCAGGTAATGTAAATTCAGCCATGACGATGCTCCCCTTAGTAAACCCGTTTCTTCGGTGCGATGTATTCGATTTCATCCGTCAACGTGTACGTGTGGACGGGGCGATAGTCGATGGATACTTTGCCAGCCTCATCCACCCAAGAGATGGAGTGCTTCATCCAGCCTGCATCATCACGATCCGGGAAATCTTCGCGGGCATGAGCACCACGGCTTTCTTCACGGTTGAGGGCGCAATTGATGGAACTCTGAGCGCAATCCAGCAGGTTGGCAAGCTCGAAGGTTTCCATCAGGTCAGAATTCCACACCAAGCTGCGATCTTTCACCGCAACATCGTTGAAGCTAGCGTAGATCTCATTCATTTTTGCTACACCTTCTTGCATGGACTCGCCGGTACGGAAGACCGCTGCGTGTTTCTGCATGGTGCGCTGCATGGCATCGCGGATGTCGGCGGTGGATTTGCTGCCGTCAGCAGTGTGGATGCGCTTGAAGCGGTCGAGGGCTTTTTGTACGCCAGATTCAGGCAATTCTTGCTGAGTTGCACCAGCGGTCAGGGTTTCAGCGCAACGGTTGGCTGCTGCACGCCCGAAGACCACGATGTCCAGCAAGGAGTTGGAACCCAGACGGTTCGCGCCATGAACCGATACGCAAGCACATTCACCAATTGCCATCAGGCCGGGAACCACGGTATCCGGTTCACCATCCTTCAGGGTCACGACTTCGCCGTGATAATTGGTGGGGATGCCGCCCATATTGTAATGCACCGTCGGCAATACTGGGATCGGTTCTTTGGTGACATCGACGCCAGCAAAGATACGTGCACTTTCGGCGATACCCGGCAGGCGCTCGTGGATAACTTCCGGCCCCAGATGCTCCAGATGCAAGTGGATGTGGTCGTTATCTTTACCTACGCCTCGGCCTTCGTTGATTTCGATGGTCATGGCGCGGCTTACTACGTCACGTGAGGCAAGGTCTTTGGCATTTGGTGCGTAACGTTCCATGAAACGCTCGCCTTGTGAATTGGTCAGGTAGCCACCTTCGCCACGCACGCCTTCGGTGATCAAACAACCGGAGCCGTAGATACCGGTTGGGTGGAACTGGGTGAATTCCATGTCCTGCAACGGCAGGCCAGCGCGGGCTACCATGCCGTTACCGTCGCCGGTACAGGTATGTGCTGAGGTGGCAGAGAAGTAGGCACGACCGTAACCGCCAGTTGCCAGTACGACTTTTTGCGCACGGAAGATACGCAGGATGCCATTCGCCAGATCCCACGCCAGTACACCACGGCAGACGCCTTCCTCATCCATGATCAGGTCGGTCGCGAAATGCTCGATGAAGAATACCGCATCGTGACGCAGCGATTGCTGGTACAGGGTGTGCAAAATCGCGTGCCCGGTACGGTCAGCCGCCGCGCAAGTGCGGTGAGCAATACCCTTGCCGAATTCAGTGGTCATGCCGCCGAACGGACGTTGGTAAATACGGCCTTCCTCAGTACGCGAAAACGGCACGCCCTGATGTTCCAGTTCGATGACCGCCGGAATCGCTTCGCGGCACATGTATTCGATGGCATCTTGGTCGCCCAGCCAGTCCGACCCTTTTACGGTATCGTACATATGCCATTGCCATTTATCCGGCCCCATATTGCCGAGCGCGGCGGACATGCCGCCTTGTGCTGCAACGGTATGGCTACGTGTTGGGAATACCTTGGTGATACAGGCTGTTGATAAGCCTTTCACCGCCATTCCGAAGGTGGCACGCAAGCCCGCACCACCTGCACCCACGACCACGACATCGTAGGTGTGATGTTCAATTTTGTACTCAGTCATTGTGTAATCAACCTCTTCTGTCATCAGCCTGCGAAAGCGACACGTAAAATACTTAAAACACTGCTGGTTCCCAGCAATACCAGCACTAATTTCATCCCCATCAGGGCAATAACTTTGTAGCCTTCATGATGGATGTAATCTTCAATGATGACCGTCAATCCCTGAATAGCGTGCAGGAATGTGGTAAACACGAACAAGGTCAACATGGTCGTGGTGAACGGCTGGGCGAACCATGCGGCGACAGTGGCGTAATCATCGCCAGAATGTGCGGCAACGGCAAACACAACCCAAAGGGTCAGGGGAACCAACGCGACGGCAGTTACCCGTTGCATCCACCAATGTTTTACCCCGTCACTGGTTGTGCCCAGACCGCTGGCGCGTTTGAAAGGTGTTAATAAACTCATGTGTAGCAATTCCTCAACAGGGTTCAGGCAACAAGCCAAAGCAGGATAGTGAGTACAAAGGATGCCGCAACGGTAATCTTACCGCCAAGGTAAACCGTGGGTAGTTCAAAGCCAAATCCAGCATCCCAGACCAGATGGCGGATACCGTTGGCAAGGTGATAAAACAGTGCCCATGACCAGCCAAACAACATCAACCGTCCAAACCACGAGCCGAAGAGCGCATTGGCAGTGTTAAAAGATTCTTCGCCCCCAGCAATAGCAGCTAGCCAGTACACTACCAGCAACGTGCCAACAGCCAGTGCCGCACCGGTTACCCGATGCAGGATTGATAGCACCGAAGTCAGTTGCGGTTTGTACACCTGCAAATGGGGTGAGAGTGGTCGTTTGTTCGCGGTCTTCATGCATAATCCCCGTTGATAGAAATGTCGTGGGCGGTCAGCCTTCCGAATGTGGCATCGCTTCCAGCAGCTTGCAGGAGTAGTCCCGCGAAGCACGGATGTGATGACGCATCAAAGTCTCCGCCATTTCCCCGTCGCGCCGTTCAATAGCGGACACGATGAGGTTGTGTTCCTGAAATGCCTGTTCGCTGCGGCTAAGACCGGACTGGATACGGAAGCGGTAAAATCGTACCAAATCATACAAGTCCTGACATAACATGCGAATCAGACGTTTGTTCTTGCTGCCTTGAATGATGGAGAAGTGAAAATCCAGATCAACATCGTGCTGTGAGTAGCTTTGATGTTGGGCAATTTCCGCTTTGTGTTGCTCCAGAATTTTACGCAGGCGCACCACTTCTTCTTCCGTCATGTTCTCCGCTGCTAGTCGTGCAGCCATACCTTCCGCTGCTTCACGTATTTGGTAAATTTCCACTAGTTGTTCTGTGGAAAAACCAATGATGCGTGCACCAATATTGGGCTTGCGCGTCACTAAATTACAATTTTCCAGTTTGCCGATGGCCTCCCGCAGGGAGCCTCGACTCACGCCATACGCTGCTGCCAGCTCTGGCTCACTAATTTTCTTTCCGGCGGGGATTTCACCCTCCAGAATGGCACGTCGCAGATCTATGAATAACTTGTCTGCAATCGTTACCGGATCCTGCAATTTGCAGGCTGTCAGAAAGGCCATGGTGCTACCTCAGGTTGTCGACATCTTATGCGTTATGTTGACAATAATACCTTGAAATAGCGCTTTTTCAAGAAAAACATCCTGACATTGTTGACACTTTAAAGCTATAATGTCGACACTATAACCAAGAAATGACTGTTTTTGACCTGAAATAGTGGGTAACAAGACCACTTGCGACACCAATGTGTCGACAATGCACTACTTTGTTGCGGTGCGTCAAGTCATGAATGTTTGATATTTACCATCAATGTAGGTTTATCGCATGAACAAAGGAGAAGGGCAGGCTATGGCCTCAAATGTGGATACACAATTGGACGGTAACAGCGTGTTGTACCTCGAGGAGATGTACGAGCGCTATTTGCAAGAGCCAGCATCCATTCCCACCAGTTGGCAGCACTATTTTGATGCATTGCCGCAGGTTAATGGACACGATCGTGATACTCGTCACTCATTGGTGAAAGACTATTTCCGTGCTTATGCAGCAAAGCCGCAAGCCTATGCCACTCCGGCTAGTAGTGTTGATGTGGAGCATGAGCGCAAGCAAGTTAAGGTATTGCAGCTGATCAATGCTTACCGCTTCCTTGGTCACTTCCACGCTAAAACCAATCCGCTGGATGAGACGCCCCCCGCATTCGTTAAAGAGCTGACGTTGGCGTATCACTCATTGAGCGAAACTGACCTAGATACTGCTTTCAATACCGGCTCCCTGTTTGGTTCAGATCAGATGACATTGCGCAACATTTTGGCGCAACTTGAGCAGACATATTGTGGGCATGTTGGCGTGCAATACATGCACATTACCGACACCGAGCAAAAACGCTGGATTCAACAGCGCGTGGAAACCATGCGTTCCAGCGCTGCATACACCCAAGACGAAAAGCTCAGTATTCTTGATCGCCTCACCGTTGCGGAAGGTTTGGAACGTTATTTACATACCAACTATGTTGGTCAAAAACGTTTCTCGCTGGAAGGCGGCGAAAGCCTGATCCCCATGCTGCATACCCTGATCCAACACGGTGGCTCGCTGGGAGCACAGGAAATGGTCATCGGTATGGCGCACCGTGGACGTTTGAATGTACTGGTTAATGTGTTGGGCAAAGCGCCGGGCATGTTGTTTGGTGAGTTTGAAGGTAAATACTCCTACACCGGGCGCACCGGTGATGTGAAGTATCACATGGGTTACGCTTCCGACATGATGACGCCGGGTGGTGCTGTGCACGTGGCGATGGCTTTCAACCCTTCGCATCTGGAAATCGTCGGCCCAGTCGTGCAAGGTGCAGTACGCGCCCGCCAAGACCGTTGGGAAGATGCGGGTGGTGATAAAATCATCCCAGTCGTGTTGCATGGTGACGCGGCTTTTGCCGGGCAAGGTGTCAACATGGAAATGTTGCAAATGGTAGAAACTCGTGGCTACCGCACCTATGGCACGATTCACATCGTCATCAATAATCAGGTAGGTTTTACGACCAGTGCAGCCTCCGATGCACGTTCCACCTTCTACTGTACCGACATCGCCAAGATGGTTGACTCCCCGGTTTTCCACGTCAATGGTGATGACCCCGAAGCCGTAGTGATGGTGACAAAACTAGCCTTCGATTACCGCGCTAAGTTCGACAAGGATGTGGTCATTGATATGGTGTGCTACCGCCGCCACGGTCACAACGAAGCGGATGAGCCATCGGCTACCCAGCCAGTGATGTACCGCAAAATCCGTTCAATGCCAACCACCCGTGAAAACTACGCTCAGCAATTGATTGCTGAGGGTGCTCTCACTGCTGAAGAATCACAGGAACGTGTGCAACGTTGCCGCCAGCAGCTCACTCAAGGCGCACCCACCGTGCCGAATTTGCTGGAAAAAGGCCAGGTTGAAAACCCACATCCGGTCAAGTGGAAACGCTTTGTCGGTGGCACGTGGGATATGTCTGCGGATACAACAGTTGATGCAGCCACCGTGCGCGAACTTGGCGAAAAGCTGACCGTCGTGCCAGAAGGTTTCAAACTCAACTCCCGCGTGGCACGTATCGTCGCTGACCGTAAAAAAATGGCGGCAGGCGAACAAGCGATGGACTGGGGTTTCTGCGAAAACCTGGCGTATGCAACCCTGATCAAGGAAGGCTACCCCATCCGTTTGTCGGGGGAAGACTGTGGGCGTGGTACGTTCTTCCATCGCCACGCGGTATTCCATGAGCAGGAAACTGGCGAAACTTACGTGCCTTTGCAGCACCTTTCCCCAGCGCAACTGCCGTTTGTGGTGATTGACTCGCTGCTGTCAGAAGAGGCTGTACTGGCATTTGAATACGGTTATGCCACCACCGAAGCCAATATGATGACCATTTGGGAAGCGCAATTCGGTGACTTCGCCAACTGTGCGCAAGTGGTAATCGACCAGTTCATCAGCTCCGGCGAACAGAAATGGGGCTTGTTGTGCGGCTTGGTCATGTTGCTGCCACACGGTTATGAAGGTCAGGGGCCAGAGCACTCCTCCGCGCGTTTGGAACGTTACTTACAGCTGTGTGCTCAAGATAACATGCAGGTGTGTGTGCCTAGTACGCCAGCGCAGGCGTTCCACATGCTGCGTCGTCAGATGGTGCGTGATTACCGCACCCCATTGATCGTGATGACACCGAAAAGCCTGTTGCGCCACCCCTTGGCGGTGAACAGCATGGAAGACCTTACCGAACGCGGTTTCCAGAATGTTATCGACGAAATTGACGCGCTTGACCCCTTGGCGGTAACACGTCTGGTGATGTGCAGTGGTAAGGTTTATTACGATTTGCTGGAAAAGCGTCGCAATGCTGGCCTTGAGGATGTGGCGATTGTGCGTATCGAACAGTTGTACCCCTTCCCCGAAGCGGACATGAACGCGATTCTCGACCGTTACCCGAATATCGCGGTAAATGTCTGGTGTCAGGAAGAGCCATTGAATCAGGGCGCATGGTTAAGCATTCAGCCATCCTTGCGTCTCGTATTGGGTGGTTTGGCACGTTTGGATGTATCCAGTCGCCCAGCGTCTGCTTCACCAGCGGTAGGGAGCGCTAAAGTTCATGCTGCACAGCAGCAAGAATTAGTGGATAATGCATTAGGAATTGTTTATCCATGAAAGAAGGAAACGTTATGCCATTACTGAAGCATTATCACGATGCCATTAAGGAGGGTGCGATCCAAAAAGATCCAGCCCAACTGGAAGGTATTCAGGTATTGCAGGAAGTCTGGAACGGACTGCTTAAACCATGTGAAAAAGCGCCTGTTGCGCGCTCACGCGGTTTTTTAGCGGTTTTTTCCAAGCAGCGGCATGACGTTTCGATTGATCCAGTGCGCGGCGCTTACCTGTGGGGTGGCGTCGGGCGCGGTAAGACTTGGTTGATGGATATGTTTTACGCCCGCATTCCGCTGGTGGAAAAACGTCGGATGCATTACCACCACTTCATGTTCTTTATTCACGAAGAGCTGAAAAAATTGTCACGCCACCGTAATCCGTTGGAAGCGGTGGCTGTGGAATTGGCAAAGGATGTGCGTTTACTGTGTATCGACGAATTCCACGTCATGGATATTGTCGATGCGATGCTGCTGCACGGCTTGCTGGATGCAATGTGCAAGCACGGTATTACCATTGTGACGACTTCCAATCGTCCACCTGATGATTTGTATTTGAATGGCTTGCAGCGCGAACGCTTCCTGCCTGCCATTGCCTTGTTGAAAAAGCACACCCATGTGGTGGAGCTGGACAACAATATCGACTACCGCATGTTGAAGCAGGCTAGTCACGACAGTTTTCTCGAAGACGATGACGCCGTGCTGGTGGAACACGAATTGGAAAAGTGTTTCGCTGAATTGGCGACAGGCGCTATCGAAATCGGGCAAGACATTGAGGTGCAGGGGCGTACCCTGCCTACTCATCGCGTGTCTGAAAACATTGTGTGGTTTGATTTCCAGACTTTGTGTGAAACCGCCCGTTCTACCCGCGATTACATCGAGCTGGCGGAACGCTTTGATTACATTGTGTTGTCGGGTTTGCATGTGCTGACTGAGGATAATGAATCGGCAGCACGGCGTTTTCTCAATCTGATTGATGAGCTGTACGACCGCAATGTGCAGTTTATTTTCTCTACCACGATTTCACTGGAAAACCTGTATCAGGGGCACAAGTTGCGCTTTGAGTTCCAGCGGGCGCTGAGTCGGCTGAATGAGATGCAGGGTGATGATTACCAGAAGGTGAGGCTGGGCGCTGCGGGTTAGGCAATTAACCCGATTTTGTATGACGTAAATCCGTATTCCATCGTCGAGTTGAGTTAGAATGGCGACATTTGCCGGAAACTAGCCGGTCTTGTTGCGATGGTGTTGCATGGATTTTTCAAGCATAAACCTGCCGTTGGCAGTGCTGTTGCCTTTGATGGGTGCGGGATTGACAGTATGGGCAGCACATTTTCACCGGGTGGCTTCCGCATGGCTCGCCGGGTTGGTGACGCTACTGGCGTTGTTGGCGCTGTTGCCTTCTCTGCTGGCGGTTTTTGCGGGTGAGACCCTTATTCAATCATGGGCGTGGCTACCAGCGATGGGGTTGGACCTGGCTTTCCGGCTGGATGGTTTGGGTGCTTTATTCGCGCTGATGATTCTGGTCATTGGTCTGTTGGTTATTCTCTACGCTCGTTATTACCTTTCCTCGAAAGATTCGATGGGGCGCTTTTTCGCCTATCTGTTGCTGTTCATGGGGTCGATGCTGGGCGTGGTGCTCTCTGAAAACCTGCTGCAATTGATGGTGTTCTGGGAAATGACTTCCCTGAGTTCTTTCCTGTTGATCAGCTATTGGACGCATCGCTCGGATGCGCGGCAAGGGGCGCGGATGGCGCTGGCGGTAACGGGTGGCGGCGGTCTGGCCTTACTGGCGGGTATTTTGTTGCTGGGGCAAATGGCGGGTAGTTATAACCTGTCTGATGTGCTGCTGGCGGGGGATCAAATCCGCGCACATTCTTGGTATTTGCCGGCGCTGGTGCTGATTGCGCTGGGGGTCTTTACTAAATCGGCACAATTTCCCTTCCATTTCTGGCTGCCAAATGCGATGGCAGCACCCACTCCTGTTTCTGCTTATTTACACTCTGCCACGATGGTGAAGGCGGGGATTTTTCTGTTGGCGCGGTTTTTCCCGGTGTTGTCGGGTACGCCGGAATGGTCTTGGCTGATCGGTTCGGTGGGGATGTTGACCTTGCTGATCGGGGCGTATACAGCGTTGTTCCAGCACGATTTGAAGGGTTTGCTGGCGTATTCCACCATCAGCCATCTGGGTTTGATTACCTTGCTGTTTGGCTTGGGGACGGAGTTGGCAGCGGTGGCGGCGCTCTTCCATATCATTAACCACGCGACGTTCAAGGCGTCACTGTTCATGGTGGCGGGGATTATTGACCATGAAACCGGCTCGCGGGATATGCGGCGTATCAATGGCTTGCTCAAATACATGCCGCATACGGCGGTGCTGGCGATGATTGCATCGGCGGCGATGGCGGGTGTGCCTCTGTTGAACGGTTTCCTGAGTAAGGAAATGTTTTTTGATCAAGCCGTAGTGGCATCGAATACGTCTATGTGGGCGTGGGTGATTCCGGCATTGGCGACATTGGCTGGGGTGTTTTCGGTAGCGTATTCGCTGCGTTTCATCCATGACGTGTTTTTCAACGGTGAGCCGATCAATTTGCCGAAAACACCACACGAGCCGCCGCGTTTTATGCGTATTCCGGTCGATGTATTGGTGGTGTTGTGCTTGGCGGTGGGGATGTTGCCAATGTTCACGGTCGCGCCGTTGTTGGCCGTTGCGGTGCAAGGAACGTTGCAAGCACCGCCTCCTGAATACAGTTTGGCTGTTTGGCATGGGCTGAATGTGCCGTTATTGATGAGTGTCATCGCTTTATTGGGTGGCGTGGCGGTGTATGTGGTACGTCAGCCGTTGTTTACTTTGTATGAAGAGCGGGTGAAAGGTCAGCAGTTGCGGCATGTGTATGATTGGATGCTGGAAAATCTGCAAGCCTTCGCCCGTTTTGTGACCCAGTGGTTTGACCGGGGAAGTTTGCAGGATGTGCTGTTCTGGGTATTGGGATTTACCTTGCTGGCGGGCTTGGCGGGTTTCTTGTCTAGCACCGCACCTTTGTTGGGTGGGCGCGAATTGTTGCCGCTGGATGGGGTAAGCCTCGCCGTGGGGTCGACCCTGATACTGGCAAGCCTGTTGAGCGTGGTATTGCATCGCGAACGTTTGGTTGCGCTGGTGGTACTGGGGGCGGTGGGTTTAGTGGTGTCGTTGGCTTTTGTGAAATTTTCCGCGCCGGATTTGGCCTTGACGCAATTATCGGTGGAAATCGTTACGGTGGTATTGCTGATGCTGGCGCTGTATTTTTTGCCGCAATACACCCCCAGGATTAGCTCGGTATGGCGCAAGTGGCGCGATGGCTTGCTGGCGGGGGCGTTGGGGCTGGGCGCTGCGCTGCTGGCGTTGGCGGTAATGACGCGCGACACCGCAACACCGCTAGCAGATTATTTCCTCGCCAATAGCGTGCCGGGCGGTGGCGGCAAGAATGTGGTGAACGTGATTCTGGTGGACTTCCGGGGCTTTGATACCTTGGGTGAAATCGCGGTGTTGGCTTTGGCAGGGCTGGGGATTTTTGCCTTATTGCAACAGATCAAACTGTATGTGCCCACAGAAGATAGCGGTGGGCGGGCATGGTCTGCTGAGGCTAATCCGTTCATTTTGCAGATGTTTAGTCGTATTTTATTCCCGTTGATGTTGATGGTGGCGGTGTATGTGTTCTTGCGCGGGCATAACTTGCCGGGCGGGGGCTTTATTGCCGGGTTGATCGCGGCGTTGGCGATTGTGTTGCAAAATCTGGCGAACGGCATTGCTTGGACGGCGCAACGCTTGCGTTTCGATATGCATCAGTGGTTGGCAGGCGGTTTGCTGGTGGCAGCAGGAACCGGCTTGGTGGCAATGGCGCTGGGTTATCCGTTTTTAACATCGGCCTTTACGCATGTGCATTGGCCGCTGGTGGGTGATTTTGAGCTGGCGAGTGCGATGTTCTTTGATACCGGGGTGTTTCTGGTGGTCGTTGGGGCAACCGTGATGATTCTGGTGGAACTGGGCAAGTTGAGCCGTGTGGGTGCGTCAATCCCGAAGGAAGGTGCATGATGGAATTGTTGATTGCCTTGAGTATCGGGGTTTTGGTGGCTTGCGGGGTGTATCTGGTGTTACGTGCCAGTACGTTTCCGGTGGTGATGGGGCTGACCTTGTTGTCGTATGCGACTAACCTGTTTTTGTTTGCGATGGGGCGTTTGGCGATTGGTGTGCCTGCGGTGATCCGCCCGGATGCAACGGTTTACGCTGACCCGTTGCCGCAAGCCTTGGTGCTGACCGCGATTGTGATTGCGTTTGGGATGACGGCGTTTGCGATTGTACTGGCGCTGAAAGCACGCGGGGAAACCGGCAGTGACCATGTGGATGGCGAGGTGGATTCATGATGCATTTACCCATTTTGCCGATCTTGTTGCCATTGCTGGCGGGGATCGTATTGTTGTTGCTGCGCCCGCTGGGGGTGAAAATGCAGCGCATGGTGAGTTTTGGCGCGGGGTTTGCCTTGCTGATGCTGGCGGTGTTGCTGTTTGATGCATCATTGTCGGGGCAACGGCAGGTGTATGCACTGGGGAATTGGTCTGCACCTTTCGGGATAGTGCTGGTATTCGACCAGCTCGCTGCGTTGATGTTGCTGGTGACGGCAGTGTTGGCAGTCGGGGCGCTGTGGTATGCGATTGTTACGGAAACTGACGCGCAAGGTCGTCATTTTCATGTGTTGTTCCAGATGCAATTGTTCGGCTTGAACGGGGCATTTCTGACCGGGGATGCGTTTAACCTGTTCGTATTTTTTGAGGTGTTGTTGCTGGCGTCCTATAGCCTGTTGTTGCATGGCGGTGGGGCAAAACGCACGGTGGCGGGGCTGCATTACGTGGTGGTGAATCTGGTGGGTTCGACGGTGTTCCTGTTTGCGTTGGGGGCATTGTACGGGGCGCTGGGGACGCTGAATATCGCGGATATGGCGGTCAAAGTGGCGGCATTACCAGCAGAACGTGAAGGCTTGGTGATGGCGGCGGGCTTGCTGTTGTTGGTGGTGTTCGGGCTGAAGGCGGCGCTGTTCCCGCTGTATTTGTGGTTGCCAGCGGCGTATGCAAATACTTCAGCACCGGTGGCGGCGTTGTTTGCGGTGATGACCAAGGTTGGGGTGTACGCGATTATCCGTGTGCATGGCACGGTGTTTGGAGCGGAGGCGGGTAATCTGGCGTATTTCTATGCGCCGTGGTTGCTGGGGCTGGGTCTGGTGACGCTGTTGCTGGCATCATTGGGCGTGATGGCGGCTTTCCAATTGCGGACTCAGGTGGCCTATCTGGTGTTGGCGTCGGTGGCGACCTTGCTGATTGCGGTGGGTTTGCAGTCGCAGGCGGCACTGGCTGCGGGGTTGTATTACTTGGTGCATTCTACCTTGCTGGCGGGGGGCATGTTCCTGTTGGCTGATTTGATCGTGCGCGGGCGTGGCGATTATGCCGACCGCTTTGACCCCGGAATGCAGATGCCGCATTACCAGCTCTTGGGTGGGGTGTTTTTGTTGGCGGCAATGGCAGCGGTGGGTTTGCCGCCGTTATCCGGCTTCTTTGGTAAGGTGTGGATTTTGCAGGCTGCTTTGGCGCATCCGTGGCATTGGGTCGTGCTGGCAACGGTGTTGCTGGGCAGTATGCTGTTGCTGGTTGCTTTGGCGCGGAGTGGTTCGGTGTTGTTTTACAAGGTCAAGGCTAAGCCAGATGAGGCTGACCCGGTGATAACGGAGACGATTCCGGCCTTTGGGCTGGGCATGGTGGCGGTGTTGTGGTTGCTGGCAGCCGTGCCCTTGCTGGTGGTGTTGGCAAACCCGGTCAGTGCGGTCATGGAACGGGTGGCGGCGCAAGTGCTGGATGTTTCCGGCTACCAAGCGGCGGTGTTTGCCCCAGTAGTGGGAGGTAAATGAAGATGTGGAATAAAGTATTACCACACCCGTTATTGAGCGTGTTCCTGTTGTTGGTCTGGTTATTGTTGAACAATACCGTGGCCATGGGGCATGTGGTGTTGGGCGCGGTATTGGCGTTGCTGATCCCGTTGTTGACGTTGGGGTTTTGGCCGGAACGGGTGGTGGTGCGGCATCCGTGGGTATTGCTCAAGTTCCTGCTGGTGGTGTTGTGGGATATTGTGGTGGCAAACCTGCATGTGGCGGCGTTGATTCTGGGTTCTGCCCGCACGCTGCAACCGGCTTTTATGGTGATGGAGCTGGATATACGTTCGCCGTTGGGGGCGAGTATTCTGGCGAATACGATTTCATTGACACCGGGGACGGTTTCCTGCGAATTGTCGACTGACCGTCGCCAGTTGTTGATTCACGCGCTGCATGTGGATGATGTGGATGCCAGTTTGCGCGAGATGAAGCAGCGTTACGAACGGCCTTTGATGGAGGTGTTACAGGTATGTTAAGCATGGTATTGCCGCTGGCATTCGGCATGGTGTCGCTGGCCTTGTTGTTGAGTTTGTACCGCTTGTTGGTGGGGCCGAGTGTGCCTGATCGGATATTGGCGTTGGATACGCTTTACTTGAACACGATTGCCTTGCTGATTTTGTTTGGGTTGATGCAGGGTAGCCCTTTGTATTTTGAAGCGGCGCTGCTGATTGCGGTGATGGGTTTTGTGGGTACGATCGCGCTGAGCAAGTATTTGTTGCGCGGCGATATTATGGAGTAGCGTGATGTTGGATGCAGCATTGGCGGTGTTGGTTTTGGTCGGGGCGTTTTTTACGTTGGTAGGGTCGTGGGGTTTGGCAAAAATGCCGGACTTTTTCATGCGCCTGCACGGGCCAACCAAGGCGAGTACCTTGGGTGTGGGGGCGGTGTTGGTGGCTTCCGCGCTGTATTTTTCGTTCAACACCGATGGGGTGAGCTTGCACGAAGTGTTGGTGACACTGTTTTTGTTCATGACCGCGCCAGTGAGTGCGCACATGATGGCGAAGGCCGCTTTGCACTTGAAACTGAAACAGGTGGAGCGGACACGTTCAGCCGTGGTTGAATCAGGGGTGGCGAATTCGTATGATGGAACTTCATTCAGGAGGAAAGAATAATTATGCAATCAATCAGCACCGAGCAGCCGTTCAATGAATACCCCGTGCGTCAGGTCAAACTTGCCGATATTCCCAAGTGGTTACGGCAGGGGGCGCAGGATATTAAGGCCAACCCGTGGTCTAGTCTGTTGTATGGCATCATCTTTGCGCTGGTGGGGGTGGGCATGAGCCTGTTGTCTGCCAATAATCCCGGTTTTTTTATGGCGACAGCAGCGGGTTTCATGTTGTGGGGGCCGTTCCTTGCGCTGGGTTTATACGATTTAAGCCTGCGTCGTGAACACGGCGATCCGGTCAATTTTTTGAAGTCTACGCTGGCGTTAAAGCGTAACCCGGTCAATTTACTGCTGTACTCTGCGTTGCTGGGGGTGCTGGTGTTGTTGTGGTTACGGATGTCGTCCATCGTGCTGGATGTGTTCCTGCAAGATACGGCAGCAGCAGAGCAGCATAGTTATATTGGTTTTATGGCGGCACTGCTGGGGTCAAAAATGGGTTGGCTGTTTACGCTGTCGTTTATGTCGGTCGGGTTGATGTTTGCACTCGTGTCATTCGTGACGGGTGTGGCTACTGTGCCGATGTTGCTGGAACGCAAGGTGAGTCTGGTGACGGCCTTGAATACCAGTATCCGCGCTATCCTGACCAACTGGAAAGTGATGCTGGCGTGGGGGGCAACCATTGCGCTGATTATTGGCGCGGGTTTGTTGCCTTTTAGCCTTGGCTTGATCATTGCCATGCCGTTGATTTCTTACGCGAGTTGGCACGCTTACCGCGATATGGTGGCGACACCGTAAAGCTTTGCCGTTACCGTTAGCGGTTATTTTGTGGGCAATACGCCTTCCAGCACTGCCCACACATTGTCGAGCACCTTGGGTTCTGCTTCCGCTGTCGGGTGCAGGCCGTCTGCTTGCATCAAATCCCAGTCTTCCGCCACACCTGCCAGTAAGAAGGGTACGAGCGGTAATTCGTACTCTTTCGCCAGATCGGTATACACTGCGTCGAATTTGTCGGTAAAGGTTGTGCCGTAATTCGGCGGCAGTTTGATGCCAATCAGCACGACTTTGGCCTTGGCTGCTTGTGCCAGTTTCACCATTTGTTCCAGATTGCTGCGCATGGTAGGCAGGTCGATGCCGCGTAGCCCGTCATTTGCCCCGAGTTCCAGCAGGACGTAAGCAGGTTGGTGGGTTTTCAGGGCTTCGGGCAAACGGGTCAAGCCCCCGGCGGAGGTTTCGCCGCTGATGCTGCCGTTGACGACTTTGTAGTCATCCCCCAGCTTTTCTTGCAACAGGTTGACCCAGCCCTTATCCACAGCAATGCCATATGCAGCGCTCAGGCTGTCGCCCCATACCAGCAAAGTCGGGGTTTCGGGCGTGGTTGCAACGGGTGTTTCCGCCGCCATCACCACAGTCGCAGACGGTAACAAGCCCATGAGGCACAAGATCAAATAAAGTACGCGCAACATCCAATGGATTCCTTCATAAATGAACAAGACCGCTATTCAGACCAACGATCGGGTGAAAACTATCCCCCAGACGGGGCGTGAATTGCAAATTCTCCCTGTATACTGCTCTGATTACCGCTGCCGCCGTCACCGGCAAGAGAGACAACCGTCATGACTGAACGCAAACGCCTTCCCATCGGTATCCAGACCTTCCGTGAAATCCGTGAGGATAACCACTATTACGTGGATAAAACTGGCCTGATCCAGCAAATTGTCGAGAGCGGCAAACATTACTTTCTGTCGCGCCCGCGCCGTTTCGGCAAAAGTCTGTTGCTGGATACCCTTAAGGAACTGTTTGAAGGCAACGAGCCGTTGTTTCAGGGGCTGGCTATCCATGATCAGTGGGATTGGTCGGTGCAATCCCCAGTGCTGCGCTTCAGTTTTGGGCGTAAAAATTACCGCCAACCGCAAGCATTGGCAGAATCACTGCACCAACAATTGACTCAGTTTGAGGAGAACTTTCAGCTTGAACGCCGCTTTGAAGATGCAGGCAGCCGCTTTGCTGACCTGATTGAGAAAGTCAAGGTACAAACAGGCTTACCCGTCGTGGTGCTAATCGACGAATACGACAAACCCATTCTGGATGCGCTGGAATACCCCGACATTGCCAAAGCCAACCGCGATTTCCTGCGCGGCTTCTACGGTACGATCAAGGATTTTGACGGGCATATCCGCTTCAGCTTCCTGACTGGCGTGAGCAAGTTTTCCAAAGTCAGCCTGTTTTCCGGTTTGAATAATCTGGAAGATATTACCCTGATCCCGCGCTATTCCAGCCTGTGTGGTTACACCGATGAGGATATCGACACCGTATTCGCGCCTGAACTACCGGGGCTGGATCGTGCTGAAATCCGAGCGTGGTACAACGGTTACAACTGGTTGGGGACGGGCGTCTATAACCCGTTTGATATTCTGCAACTGTTTAAAAACCATCTGTTCAGGAATTACTGGTTTGAAACGGGCACACCGACTTTTCTGGTGGAGCAACTTCTTAAGCGCCAGATACCGACCCTGACACTCGATAGTATGCTCAGTAGCAGCGATATGCTATCCAGTTTTGAAGTGGGTAATATCACCACCGAAGCGTTATTGTTTCAGACCGGCTATCTGACCATTAAGCAGGAAGAAAATCTGGGCGGGCAGTATTTTTATACGTTGGGCTATCCCAATCGTGAGGTCTACCAAAGCCTGAACGAAACGTTGCTCTCCGCACTGGTGCTGGACAAATCCAAACAGGTCGTGCATAGCAATCAGTTGTACCGCTTGTTGCTCAACAATGATTTTGCTGGCCTCAAACAATTGTTTCACAGCTTTTTCGCCAGCATTCCACACCAGTGGTACAACAATAACGAGATCCAGCATTACGAAGGCTATTACGCCAGCGTGTTTTATTCCTATTTCGCCTCACTGGGCTTGAATGTCACGCTGGAAGATACCAGCAATTTAGGGCGCATTGACATGACCCTGAAGTTTAACCAGCAAGTGTACATTTTTGAGTTCAAGGTGGTGGAACTGATTCCGCAAGGTAAGGCATTACAGCAAATCAAAGACCGTGCGTATGCTGACAAATACCGGGGGCTAAACCAGCCGATATATTTGATCGGCGTCGAGTTCAGCAAAACTGACCGTAATATTGTGGGCTTTGAGTGGGAACAGGGATAAAACGCATAGATAACCATATTCCTAGCCGGTGAAAAGCTCAGGGCGGCGCAAGATCAGGTAAAGTATGCGCAACATCCCATGGATTTCTTCATAAATGAACAAAATAGCTATTCAAACCAACGATCTGGTGAAAACCATCCCCCAAGCGGGGCGTGAATTACACATTCTCCGTGGCATTAGCCTGACGATTGACAGCGGCGAGTCGGTGGCGATTACCGGCCTGTCCGGTTCGGGGAAAAGTACCTTGCTGGGTTTACTGGCAGGTCTGGACTTGCCCAGCAGTGGCTCGGTCAAGCTTTTCGGGCAGCCGCTGGATGGTTTGGATGAAGATCAGCGTGCCGCCTTGCGTTTGGGGCGGGTCGGCTTCGTGTTCCAATCGTTTCATTTGCTGGAGAACCTCACGGCCTTGGAAAACGTCATGCTGCCGCTGGAATTGGGCACGCAAACCGGTGATCGTACCGCTTTAGCCACGCAAGCCCTGCAACAAGTTGGGCTGGCGGAACGCATGGGGCATTTCCCCAACCAGCTTTCCGGTGGTGAACAACAGCGGGTTGCTTTGGCGCGGGCTTTTGTGACTCGCCCGCAAATCCTGTTCGCGGATGAGCCAACCGGCAACCTTGACCGTACCACTGGTCATGAAATCACCGAATTGCTGTTTGCTTTGCAGGAACAGTTCCACACCACGCTGGTATTGGTTACGCACGATGAAACGCTTGCGGCGCGTTGCCAAACCCATTACCGCTTGGTGGAAGGGGCGCTGGCATGAATTTGCTGTTTAAACACTGGCAGCAACGCTGGCGGATGCCGGAGCTGCGTTTGCTGCTATTGGCGCTGATTGTGTCCGTCACCGTAGTTACAGCCGTGGGCTTTTTCACCAGCCGGGTGGAGAACGCCATGCAAGCGCAAGCCCGCCAATTACTGGGGGGTGATTTGGTGCTGACTTCGGCGCGTCCGCTGGATGCGGCTTATGTGCAACGCGCCAAAACCGTGGGGCTGGAAACGGCGGAAACGGTCAGTTTTCCGAGCATGGCTTCCGCTGGCGACAAGTTGCAGTTGGCGCAATTGAAAGCAGTGTCTAGCGGCTACCCGCTGCGAGGCGATTTGAAAACCGCGCCCGCGCCGGATGCGCCAGAAGTCGCTTCCAACGGGCAACTACCCGCAAAAGGTGAAATCTGGGCAGAAGCCCGCTTGTTTGCGGAACTGGCGGTGCAACCGGGGGCAAGTGTTACCTTGGGGCGCAGCACCTTCACCCTGACGCGGGTCTTGACCCAAGAACCTGACCGTAGCAGCAATCTGTTCCAGCTTGCCCCCGTGGTGCTGATGAATCTGGATGATTTGAAAGCGACGGAATTGCTCTCGCCCGCTAGCCGCGCCCGTTTCAACCAGTTGTTTGCAGGCAAGGCGGCGGTGATCAAAACATTCCAGCAAGCGTTGGAGCCGCAGCTTAAACCGACCGAGCGCATCCGCACGTTGGAGGATGATTTGTCGTCGGTGCAGCAGACGTTGCAGCGTTCCGGGCGTTTTCTGGGGCTGGCGGCTTTGTTGAGTGTGGTGCTGGCAGGGGCGGCGGTGGTGCTGACTTCTGCGAGTTTGATGCGGCGTGAACTGCCAGCGGTGGCAGTGTTGAAAGCAATGGGGATGTCGCGGCGGCAAGTGCTGTTTGACCATGCGTTTTCCTTGTTGCTGACGGCGTTATTGGCGGCTGTTATCGGTGTGTTGTTGGGGCTGGTGTTGCAGTTTGCGCTGGCGGAATGGTTAAGCCGCTTTGTGGGTAAGGATTTGCCTGCGCCAAGCTTGATGCCGATTGTTACTGGAGTGCTGACGGCGGTGGTGCTGTTGCTGGGATTTGCCTTGCCGCAGTTGTTGCGTTTGGTAAATACCTCGCCGATGCAGATTTTGCAAGGGGCTTTGCAACGCCCGCAGCAGTCGCTGTGGTGGGTAGTCGGCTGCTTATTGCTGGCCGTTTTCGGGTTGCTGTGGTTGCAATCGCGGGATTTGCCATTGGCGGGAATGCTGTTACTGGGCTTGTTGGCGGGGACGGGGTTGTTCTGGTTATTGGCAAGCGGCGCATTGCGGTTGGTGCAAGCATTTGGCAAACGGATCGGCGCGGGCTGGATTCCGGCGCTGGGGCGTTCCCGTCGGGCGGTGTTACTGGTGGTGGTGTTTGCGACCGGGTTGTTTGCGTTGCTGCTGCTGACCACGGTGCGTACCGATTTGCTGGATCGTTGGGCGGAAACCTTACCGGCGGATGCGCCTGACCATTTCCTGATTAATATCCAGCCTGCCGAGGCGGAGCCGTTGACGCGCTTTTTTGATGCACACGCGGTGAAGCTGAATCTGTATCCGATGATTCGGGGGCGCTTGGTGGAAGTTAATGATAAGCCCGTGAAGCCTGATGATTACGAAAACCAGCGGGCGCAGAATTTGTTGGAACGTGAGTTTAATTTGTCGTCCTTTGCGGAATTTCCGGCAAGTAATGCCTTGCTGGAAGGCAAGTGGTTTGCTAAAGGGGAAAAGGGCTTGTCGATTGAGCAGGGTATCGGTGAAATGTTGCGGTTTGGCATAGGTGACAAGCTGACTTTCGATATTGCCGGGCAGCGTTTCAGCGATACCGTGACCAGCGTGCGTGAAGTCCGTTGGGACAGTATGCAGCCGAATTTCTTTGTGATTGCAGCACCCGGTAGTGTGACGGATATGCCGCAAACCCTGATTACCAGCATTCATTTGGGTGATAAAAAGCCGCTGATTACGGAAATGATTCACCAATTCCCTAGCGTGACGGCGATTGATGTGGGGGTGATTTTGACGCAGGTGCGTTCCTTGGTGACGCAGGCTGGCCTCGCGGTGCAGGGCATTTTCGTGTTTACCCTGATTGCCGGGGTGGTGGTGTTGATTGCGGCGTTGCAATCGCAAAAGGCTGAGCGGCGGCGTGAAATTGCCATCCTCAAATCGTTGGGGGCAGGGCGTGCGCTGCTGCGGCAGCGTATCTGGGGGGAATTTTTGTTGCTGGGGGCGTTGGCGGGGGTATTGGCCGGGCTGCTGGCGCTGACCGCTGGTAACTTATTGGCTTACTACCTGTTTGATCTGGATATTAACCTGAACTTGTGGCCGTTATTGGTCAGTAGTGTGATTGGCAGCGTGCTGGTGGGCATTGCAGGTTACTGGAATTTAAGGGGTTTGCTGACGGTATTGCCGTTGTCTTTGTTGAAAAGCTGAGGGCTATAGCGTGATTTAAGCACGATTATCGCGTGGTGTTCGTCTGTTGGGCGGGATGCTGCTACACTCGTATGCATACCCTACATAAAAAATAATAACGGATGAAGTGACCATGGCGACAGACGAAGCGCAAATTACCAACCATCGTTTTATTCCCCTTTCCAGCGGCAAGGCGCGTGAATGGATTGCCGCTTTGCCACTGACCGACCCCGGTGAAACCACCCGGCGGATTTTCCACGGGCTGGTGGATTTGAATCGGCGTGCCTTGCCTGCCATGACTCGCTTGCAGATCAGCGAAATGTTGCGCCCGGCGGTGGCTGTTGCGCTGGAAGCTTTGCAACGCCATTTGGAAGCCCGGGCTTTTCCTTTGACCCCCAAAAGCCAGAAGATTTTTGAGCTGACCCAATCGTTGATGCTGGAATTCGCTGGTTCTTATCAAGTGGCGACGCTGGATATGATGACCAAGAAGGAGGGTAATAAGAAAGCGCTTCAATTGGCAGTGTATCGGGCGATGGACTGGATGGGTAGAGTGTTGTTGCTGACGTATTCGGTGTATGTGCGTACCCGTGAAACTTTGTGGCATGACATCCATCACTTGTATTTGTTAGCCGTGGAAAACGGTATTGAGAAGGTGATGTTACGGGATGCCTCCCCCGGTGCACAGACGATTGAGGCGCGTTACATACAAATAAACCTGCTGGCGTTGATGAAGCCTTATTGTTTACGACAGGGCGAAGTGTCACGTTTGATGCAGTATATCGTACAAAATACTGGTTTGGTGATGTTGGCGCGTGATGCGGATGAGCAGCAAATGGGGGATTATGTCCATGCGGTCATTCTGAATAGTGATGAGCCAGCGGCGATGATATTGTTAAGCGATTTGCCCCATTCGCCGACTGTTCGAGTGTTTATGCTGAATGCTTTGGTGGCGCGTATCGATGGGCATATACGTGATTTAGAAGCGAAAGGCGTTCCTTCGATGATGCTGCAAGAAGGGTTGAGTCGTAACCTTGCTAAGCGGGTGATTTACCATCTAACGGCAGTACGTAACCGTAGTTATAACCGTTTCCCGAAAAAAGAACAGATTGGGATGGTGACACGTTTTCCTGATGTGTTGACGGTGATTCGGGATGCGCAGAAAGCCGATGCTAGTGAGGATGCAGAAGCAGAAGACATGTTATTCAATGTTTTCATGGCAGGCGATTATGATGATGAGGGTGACACGAAAAAATCCATTATTCAACAGGTTGCAGAGCATGAGGGTGCTTGTATCCAGTCATGGAAAGTGATTAACACTAGCGTTGGTGGTTACGGTTTGTGCTGGGAGGGAAAAGAGGTCTCTGGTGCAAGGGTAGGAGAGATTGTGGCACTGCGTGACATGAGTGATGACAGTGCTGTGTGGATGATTGGGGTGATTAAATGGATGGAGTTTGTGGCCGGGAAAGGCTTGTGTTGTGGCGTTGAATTGCTGTCTACCAAGGTTATGGTGGTGTCTGTACATCAGGTGATCAATCGATCATTGAGCCAGAAGCTGCCAGTTGATGGAGTAATGTTGCCTAGCATTGAAGGTATTCGTCCTGATCCTGCTTTAATTTTGCCTGCTTACATTTTTCAGGTTGGGGATGAAATTCGTTTGGAGTTTGCTGAGCGTCAAGAGCGAGTGCGTTTGATTTTACTGGATGAGTGCCTGGGAGCATTTGCTTACTTCCGGTTTACTACATTGGCAGAAAATGCTAACGAAGAAGATGAGGATGACTTTACATCGTTATGGCAATCACTCTAGGCAGTTTATCCCCTAGTCATACTCGATAATCGGTCTTTATATAGGTTTGTTTTGGTTGAGTGGGTATCTTCTGTGGTATGAAAAAGCAGAAGATACATTGTGTGGTTGTCGATCAGGATGTGGAAATGACAGCATCATTAGATGCTGCATTACGTCGTTCTGATGTGTTTTTGGAGCTAAAACAGGTGGCATCAGTGCAGCAGCTGATTCCTGTGTTACAAGAGCTTCAACCACATTTGCTATTTTGTCCTCATGATAAATCCAAGCCTTCGGTCGAATTGCTGGAGATGTTACAGCGCTATTCACCTGATACCGTATTGGTTTGGATATCTCGTGCTGAATGGCAAAGTCTTACGACGTGGCTATTGGGGGTTGAGTCCTGTACTTTACCACTGAATGATGCGGACTATTTCAGCCAATATATTGATTTCTTACTGCATTACTCAGCGATCAAACAGGATTTTCGTGATTGTAAACATCTTCTAGGGGTTTCTGAATTACGTTGTCATTGGTTGGTGGATTATTCGTGGGAGGCCATTGCCTATATTTCGGAAGGTATGCATCTGTATGCGAATAGTGCTTACGTTTCGCTATTTGGCTTTGAGAATATGGCCGAAGTACGCTCTATGCCCGTTGCTTCTTTGGCGGAACAGACCGAACGTAAAATCTTTGAGGCGATGAGCAAGGTTGCTGATGCGAGTAGTAAACCATCCAATCGCTTATTGCTGACGTTGCGTACCTTGGATGGAGAGCGGATGCGGGCTGAAATCCGTTTTATTCCGGCTGTTCTTAAAAGTAGACGTTGCGTTCAATTACACGTGAGACCATTGGAGCGAAATATACTCAAAGGTGTGTCGTTGCGTAAACAAGATAATCCATGGGAGACGATGGAGCAGCACCTTCAGGATACCCCCCCTACCTTGCCTGTGTCTCCTCCTGTGGCGCCTTCAACCTCTGTACCTACACAATCCACACCGCCTAAAATGACCAAAACCGTTATGCCGTCACCTATTAACGGTATGGAAATGCGTTTCCAAAAATTCCAGCGCTTAGATGAGATGATGCCAAATTTATATATGGCAGCCCCTGAGTTTAGGCAGAAAGACCAGTTGTTGGATTACAGTACTTTGCTTAAACAGTTGGTGACGCCAACGAGCCGTTTCCGCCTAGATTACTGGAATTTAGGGCAAGTTGTGTTGAAGTTGTCCTCTCAGAAGAGTGAAAAGCCCGATTATCTGGTTTTTGTGTCAGTAGGCGGCGCTATTCTGAATAATGAAGAAAATTTGAAACGCATCATTGAGCTATTGAATGCATTTCCTAATACGACGCGTCGTATTGTGCTCGCTCTCCAATACCGGGATTGTATGGAGCAAATGGTGCATTTAGGTAATGTGATTAAACTGTTCAAGGCAGTGAAGGTTCGGCTTGCTATTGATGGTGTGCCAGATGAGCCTAGTGTCTTGAGATTTATGCAGGTGGTGAAGCCTGTTTTGGTGCGTTTGAATGCTGTTAAACCAGAACGCTTGCCCGTATGGATTGCACAATTAACGGAAAGTCAGTGCAAAATTATTATCTCGGGAATCCAAGACAATGCAGCACTTAACGCCGCATATTCTTCGGGGGCAGCTTATGTGCACGATGGCGCGATAACATAAAATAACAAATAATGATTAAGTGAGCGTATGTATGTCGGTTAACACTTTCAGGGCCGCTCTAGTTGTCGATGGTGAATATATTTCTGCTTGGCAATACTGGATGCTAGAACGTTTGTTAGCGTCCCGTAGCGTGGTATTGGTTGGGGTTATTTTTCGTAAATCTGTGACTGGCTCTTGTCTAAGGAAGGTTAATACCTTTGTACTCAATAGCTTACAGTATATTGATGGTAAGCTGTTTAAATGCCCAGTGACCGCGCGAGTTCCGAGCAGTCTTCTTCCACTCTTAGGTGATGTGGATTTGTGTGAGGTCGGTAGTAAACGTTATCAAACATTATTAGCCGGTGAGCCATTAGATTTGGCTATTGATTTGAGTGGCCAAGAGCCGTTACCCGAATTGATGGCTGCTAGTAAGCATGGTGTTTGGCGATATTTCTATGGTAATCCCGCTTGTTTGTCAGATCGCTACGCCAATATCCATGAATACGCTGACCGTCGTGATGAAATTATTTCTGGTGTTGAACGTTGCATGGTTGGTCAAAAGATACCTGAGTGTATTTTTTATGCAACAACCAGTACCGATACCGTTTCCATTAACCGTGGTGTAGAGCGTACTTTGTGGAAAATGGCAGATTTTATCCCGCAGCGCTTGCATGAACTTGCGCAGATTGGTGCCGCTGATTTTTCACGTAATGTCAGGGAGCGTATTCAACCTTCTTCCCATCCGGTACGTCGGTATGCGTCTGTTTCACCAGGTTTGTTCATAACGCTACGCATTCTGTGGCGCTATTCTAATAATTTCCTTAGAAGGTTATATAACGCTTTGTTTCGTAATGAACAGTGGATTTTACTGACTAAAACCACTGAGAATATAACCGATGCAGGAATGCCGGAACATTTCCATAAATGGATTCCACCTCGTGACCGTTTTTGGGCTGACCCTTTCGTGGTTGAGCATTCAGGTGAGCAGTATATATTTTTTGAAGAAATGCTTTATGCGCGGGGTATTGGGCATTTGGCTTGTGTGCGCTTGAATGCCGATGGCTCTCACTCTGAGCCTATCACCATCCTAGAACGGCCGTATCATTTGTCATATCCCTTCGTTTTTCAGCATCAAGGTCAATATTACCTGATTCCCGAAACTGCTGAGAATCATACGGTTGAAGTTTATCGCTGCGAAGAATTTCCGCATCGCTGGGTTTTTGAAAAAAACCTAATGGAAGGAGTGGAGGCTTATGACGCGACTTTATTGGAGCATGACGGGCGTTGGTGGATGTTTGCCAGTATGCGTCAGCACCAAAATTGTTCGCCGAGTGAGGCGCTTTATTTATTTCATGCGGATAATCCCTTGAGTACGGAATGGCAAGCACACCCTCAAAATCCGGTTGTAGCGAGTGCTGCTCGGGCGCGTCCTGCTGGGCGTATTTTTAGGGATGCTGGCAATTTGTATCGCCCCTCGCAAAATTGTGCCGGTGTCTATGGTCGGGGTTTGAATGTGAATTTGATCAGGCAGTTGGATTTACAAACATACCGTGAGGATGTGGTAAGTAGTTATCTGCCGGATGGGGAGCATGACATGAATGGTATGCATACGCTGGGTATTGGCGTAGGCATTTCGGTAACAGATGCCGTTCATGTACATCGTCGTCTGGGTATGTTCGATCGTTGGATGGCGAGACTGACATGACAGTACGTAGAAAAATAGCCCTAGTGGTTTACTCCTTGGGAATGGGAGGAGCAGAGAAAGTTGTGTCTGACCTGTCATTCCAGTTTGCCAAACAGCATGATGTAACCCTCATTCTGTTTGATGGCAGCCGACTGTATTATCCTTATGCAGGGGAATTGATTGATATTCAATGTCCTTCTAAAGATGGTTTTTTGCCCAGGCTCTTCAATTTTTTGGATCGCGCTTATCAGCTCAGGCGTATTTTCAAGATGAAACGCTTTGATACGATTATTGGTGTGATGGAACACGCCAGTTTTCCTGCCATTCTGGCGAGTCGTTTGACCATTGCTGCTAACCATTGTAATCCTGAGAGAAACTTCAGTCGCTTTGACTGGTTATTTGCTCGCTGGTTGTTTCCACGTGCCAAAAAAGTAGTGGCGGTTTCCAAAGAAGGGATGCGAATTTTCCAACAGCATCTGGGCTTGAAAAACTTGGACTGCTTGTATAATCCCGTTAATTTGTACCGTATCCGTGAATTGTCTAAGGAGCGCTCATCTGTAACCATTGAGGGGCAGTATATTGTGGCGGCAGGGCGGCTTAGCCCAGAAAAGAATTTCAAGAGTCTGCTTGATGCCTATGCCCAATCACAAGCACGCCAAACCTTTAAGCTCGCGATTTTGGGGGAAGGGCCAGAACGTGCGGCACTGGAGCAGCATATCAAGCAACACGGTCTGGAACAGCAGGTCATTCTACCCGGCTTCATGCGTAACCCTTATCCTTATATCGCCCACTCCCATTGTTTGGTGCTTTCCAGCTTACACGAAGGGTTTCCGGTGATTCTGATTGAAGCGCTGGGATTAGGACGTCCAGTGATTTCGACGGATTGTGAAACCGGCCCTCGTGAAATTATTGTGCAGGGTGAAAATGGTTTGTTAGTGCCCACTAACGATGTGCCTTCACTGAGGGATGCACTGGATCGCGTGTGTTTGGATGCTGATTTACATGCCTACTTTCAGAAAAATGCCGTGCCTTCGGTTGAATACTTGGATATCGAAAAGGTGGCAGAACAATGGCTTGCGCTCTGACCCGCTGGTTTTGTTCTTGCTGCTTGCTGCTCGGTTTGAGCGGCTGTTCCCCAGATAAGGCTGTTACCGGTTTACAAGTAAAAGCCATTGGTTCACTGGACAGGTTTGCCCCCTTTGAACCTGTGGTGGGTAAGGATGAGGTTACACTATTTGCTGCCCGCAACGAGTACGAAGGCTTTCAGTTTGTGATTACTGGCGGCACGCAGGGTTCGGTGAATGTGCAGGCGAGCGTTTCCCCCTTGCGTAACGAGGCGGGCGATGTTATCGATACGGTGCAAGTCTTCCGCGAGCGTTACGTCAAGGTCAACACGCCCTCGCCACATTCGCCTTATCCACCGCAGTATTGGCCGGATATTTTGTTGCCCGCTGCGAACCCTGCTGAGAAAATTTCTGCTGCTTACCGAGCCTTTCCACAAAACCTGACGGCGGGCGAAAACTTGCCGGTGTGGGTGGATGTGCATATACCAACAGGTACAAAACCTGGTGTCTATACTGGAAAAGTGCAGGTGAATGCTGATGAGCAGGCGCCACTGGAATTGCCAATTACATTGACGGTGTGGAATTTTACGCTGCCGGAACGTTCCCCTTTGCGCACGGTATTCGGGACGAATGGCTATCGAGTAGCAGAAATTTACGGCTTTGAGCGTACCGGGAAATCGGCAGATGACAATCGTCTGATCCGGGCTTATAACGATTTCATGCTGGATCATTATTTGACGCCAGAAAGCCTGTGGGATGCCTTCCCGGAAGCGGATGCTAATGGAAAGCCTGATTTTCAGCGCAGCTTTGCGGGGCTGGGGACAGTCACAGAAAACATGCGCCATTACATGCAGGATAAACATGCGAGCACGTACACCTATGTGTTTGCGGACAGTTATCCGTTTGCTGACCCTTTGGTGAAAGACCGACAACGAGCACAGCAATTCATGCGCGACTATGCGGGGTGGTGTGCGGCACATGCTGGGTCGGAGCGTTGTTATACTGACCCTTCGTTTGTGGATGAGCCGGATACTCGCGAGGCCTATCAATATGCGCGGCGCTGGGGTGAGTTTTTTGATCAAATCCGTTTGCCAAAGGGAGAAAAAATCCGTTTTCAGGTGAGCGAGCCGCCGTTAAACGAAAACCCAGCTGTGGGCAGTTTGTTGGGGGCAGTGGATGTATGGATTCCCAAATTCTACGACCTGTGGTTGGACGTGGATCATCTGGGTAAAAACGTGGTGGGGCAACGTCTGGCATTGGGTGAAGAAGTCTGGGCTTACACCGCGCTGGTGTTGGACTTTGACGAATACCGCAAACGTAATCCGCGTGCGGATGTGCTTAAGGGCAATTATCCGCCGGTATGGCAACTGGATTTTCCGGCGATCAATTATCGGATTCCTACTTGGTTGTTCCACCGTTACGGGGTGACGGGTTTGGGGTATTGGGATACGGTAGCATGGGCAGATGGGACGGATATTTGGAATGATGCTGCTGGTTTTATCAGTGACAATCCACCCGGCCTCCGCTTCAATGGTGATGGTTTGTTGGTATACCCGGCCAAGCAAGCACAGACAGGTTTTGATGGGCCATTGGCATCCCTGCGTTTGAAATGGATACGTGAGTCGGTGGAAGATTATATGTATATCGACTTGTTGTTAAAGGCGGGTGAAAGTGAATTTGTGCAACAGCAGTTAGGGAAAATTGCGCGTAATTTTGGTGATTGGGATAACAACCCAGCTGTATTAATGCAAGTCAGGCAGGCGTTGGGTGAACGTCTGGCAAGCCGATGAACAGTATCCATAGCGTTGCCATTTTTTTTATAATGCTGCTCGCATTTGCTTTGCCGACGGATGGCGCAGTAGAAATCGCGGGCATGTCACTCGTTAAAATCGCTGGTTTGATGGGTTTTGGATTGATGGCAGTGCTGATCATGATGGGTGCTGGCCTTCATGCCGTGCCTGCTTTCCATTCAGCCGTTTTATTGTATGTGGCGTGGGTAGTATTGTCTTATACATGGTCAGAGATGCCTGTTCCATATGAAACATCACAGGCTGTTAGTAGCGAGCAAGCCTTGAAAAGTAACTTGTATATTTTGATGATCAGTTTACTGTTATTTCAGTTGGTGAATACTCAAGGGGACATGCAGAAATTATATGCTGCTTTGGTGCTAGGTTCATTTTGGTTGATCTATCTGATGGTAAAGGATTATCAGATAGGCGGAAATACAGTACGTCAGGAGATCAAGCAATTCGATGCTAATGAAGTATCTGTCAAATTGGCCATGGTGCTACCTTTGGCTATTTACTTGGTGACGCAGACCAAACAGTGGTGGTGGCGTTTATTGGGTGTGGCTTATATTCCAGCAGCTGCATTTACTATTTTGATTACGGGTTCACGCACTGGTTCTGTTGTCATGGTGCTGGGTTTAGCTGGTTTTTTACCTACCATTTTACGTTCTGGATTGATGGGTAAGGCAGCTAGTATCTTGGTGGTTGTAGTGGCTTTAATTGGGATTGCTAATGTTATTCCTGCTAAAACCATTGAGCGTATTTTTTCTACAGGCAAAGAAATTTCCAGCGGTACATTAAATGAGCGCAGTGTCATATGGGCAAATGCGTATGAAGAATGGGAAGAAAGTCCGATTTATGGCCATGGTTTAGGCTCTTTTCGGCGTATTATTAACTCATATAATATTGATTATACAGCACATAACAGTTTTGTGGCGATTACTGCCGAGCAGGGGATTATTGGTGCTGTATTATACGGGACAGTGATCATTTTTGCATTTGTTTCAGTCTGGCGTTTGTCGGGCGATGAACGTTGGCTATTATTGCTGATGTTGTTGATCATGGTTATCGGGCAGATGTCTTTGACATTACAAGACCGGATGTATATATGGTTTTCTTATTCATTAGCTGTCCTGAATCTTTATATTAAAAATAAATTAGAAAACACCAAAGACATAAACAGGGTATCCATCAAAGTATGAAAAAAATAGCGATCGTGATTGCCGAATTGGCTGCCCCTGGTGGAGCAGAAAAGGTAGCAGTGGATCTTGCCGAAGAATTTCGTCAACGTGATTACGAGGTGACAGTCGTCAAGTTTGCACGTTTGCCACCTGGCATTACTCGGCATGATATTCCGGTTAGGATCATTAATCTGGATATTCCTGAGCGTCCGGGCGGTTTCCTTACACAAGTTTATATCCTGTTACTGCGAGCATGGAAGTTCCGCAAGCTGTTCCAGCGTGAACAATTTGACCATATCTTTTCGTTTTTGGAAGCATCCAACGTGCCGTGTGCGCTGGCGTGCTCTGATTCGGTGTTATCCGTACACCTTGACCCCAGTACCATGACCCGCAGTGAGTGGTTGGCTTTTCGTTGGCTGTATCCTCGCGCCAAAAGGGTGATTGCGGTATCGCGTCAGATGCAAGACTTATTGGAAAAGCAGGCGCATTTGAAAAACGTGAACTGTATTTACAATCCAGTGAATACTCGCCTGATCGGCGAAAAGGCGCAAGAAACGGTTAGTGTTGAAGGGCGTTTCATTCTAGGTGTAGGACGTCTAGAAAAGCAGAAACGTTTTGATTTGCTGATCGAGGCATTTGCCCAAAGCAAGGCGCAGCATGATTGTAAGCTGGTTATTGTCGGTCGTGGCAGCCAACAGGCGGCATTGGAAGAGCGCATCAAGACATTGGGATTGGAAGAAAAGGTGCTTTTGGTTGGCTTTGACCCTAACCCCTACAAGTACATGGCAAAAGCCGAGTTTCAGGTGATGAGCAGCGACTACGAAGGCTATCCATTGGTGCTGATTGAGGCTTTATCGCTGGGATGTCCTATTGTTTCAACGGATTGCCCGACGGGGCCGCGCGAGATTATCCGTCACGGTGAAAACGGTTTGCTGGTGGAAAAGGGCAATGTAGCAGCGATTGCTGCCGGGATTGATGAGCTGTTTTATGACCCTGAGAAACAGATGGGTATGCGTCAACAGGGAAAGGAGTCGGTGCGTGGCAATGACATTGCTGCTGTCGCTGATGCATGGCTGGCGGCATGAGCGCGGTGATGTATGTACGTTAAACACAGCTTACTGTATTTGTTAGCAAAACTGGCTCCAGCATTGGCGAGTTTCGTGGTGCTGGCAGCGTATACGCGCTGGATGTCGGCAGAGGAATACGGTGTTTTTACTACCATTCTGGTGGTGGCGTCGAGCGTTAGCCTGTTTGCGTTTGGTTGGCTGTATGTCGGCATTATGCGCTTCTGGAACAAGCAGGATGTGACAGCAGGTGCGGTGGAGCAGTTGATCAGCGTATCGGTGTTGACGATTGCCGCGTTTGTGGGTTTGTTGGCGTTGATATTTGCCTTGGTGACTGGGCAGGTGGCTGTCGCGGCGGGATTTTTTGTGGTGTTCCTCAGCTCGGCTTTCTACGAGGCTTATCAGCGGATTAACTCAATTACCCTGAAGGTTAACCATTATGTGTGGGCGGAAGTGACTCGCACCTTGCTGACCATGGGCAGTGGTTTATTGCTGGTATGGGCGGGTTATTCGTGGCTCGGTGCGATTGGCGGTGTGGTGTTGGGTGTCTTGCTGGTGCTGGTGCTTTCCGGTGCTTTGTGGCGGCATTTCCGATTTTCCTGGCGCGGACTGGATAGGGATGTGTTGAAATCCCTGTTGGTGTATGGCTTGCCGCTGAGTTTGTCGTTGGTCTTGTTGGAAGTAATCCATATGTCTGACCGGGTGATGATTGGCTGGCTGCTGGGGTATGGGCAAGCGGGTGAATATGCAGTCGCTTACAACTTGCCGTTCCAGATTTTGATGATGATGACCAGTTCGCTGAATCTGGCGGCTTATCCGGTGGTGATTCGCACGCTGGAGCAGGAAGGCCAGCAACAAGCGGAAGCCCGTCTCCAGCAGTATTTTGTGCTGTTGATGGGGGTGTCGATTCCGGCGATTTTTGGGCTGGTGGGGATCGCCGATGCGTTTATCCCGTTACTGGTGGGGGCGGCATTTGTGCCTACCTCTATCAGTTTATTGCCGTGGATTGGTATCGCCATTTTCGCTAACTGCACCTATTTGTTCTATGTGTCTTTGTCGTTCCAGTTGGCGAAGTATACCGCTGGCTCAGTCAAGGTCGTGGGTGTGGCGGCAGTGGTGAATGTAGTATTGAATCTGGTATTGATTCCCTCCTATGGGTTGCTGGGGGCAACGTTGGCGTCGATTGCGGCGTACCTGATTTGTCTGGTGTACGGTTATTATCTGGGCAGGCAGCATTTTGCATTGACTATGCCAGTGCTGGATGTTGGCAAAATTTTGCTGGCGGCTTTGGTCATGTACGGGCTGATGGGGCAATTGCCGGAATCGTTGGTGCATGGCGCATACCGGGTTGCCTTGCAAATCCTGCTGGGTGTTTTGACCTATGCAACGTTGGTCTGGCTGCTGGATATTGGCAATGTGCGCCAATTAGTCAAAGGGAGGCTGGGATGGGCAACATTCTCTATGTCATCACCTCGCTGAGTGTTGGTGGTGCGCAAAAAGCTTTGTTGAATCTGGCAAGCTCGGAATTCAGCAGCGAATACCGCCCGTTTGTGATCTCGCTGGTGGAGGTGAACGGTGTCCAGCAACAGTTTGAACAGGCAGGCATTCCGGTGCATGTGCTGGGTTTGAACCGGCTGAAACAATTGCCGTGGTTGTTGCCGCGCCTGTTTGGTCTGGTACGAACGATTAAACCGAGTGTGATTCACGGCTGGATGCATCATGGCAATGTGTTTGCAACCTTGGCGTGGCTGTTCGCCGGATGCCGCCCGGTACTGCTGTGGGGAATGCACCATACCCCCGAAAAAGCCACGCTGGAACGTGCCCAACATGCTTTTATCCTCAAACTTGGGCGTTGGCTGTCGCGCTTCCCGCAGCGGATTGTGTACGTGTCACGCCGCAGTATGCAACGCCATGCCGAACTGGGTTATGTGACCCAACACGCGCAAGTGATCGCCAATGGCATTCCTTTGGGTAAAAACAATCATCGAGCAGAGCAAGCGGCTGCGGTGCGTGAGGAGTTGGGGATTCCTGCTGATGCCATGCTGATCGGCAGCTTGACCCGCTATGTGCCTGAAAAAGACATTCCCAATCTGATGCAGGCTATCCGGCTGTTGCAGGAAAGGGGGGCATCAGCGCATTTTCTGCTGGCGGGGGAGGGCATGGATGCAGGTAATCCAGCACTACAAGCCTTGCTGGAAAACATTCCCGATAAGACCAAAGTGCATTTGCTGGGGGTGCGCACCGATGCTGCTCGCCTGATTGCGGCACTGGATATTGCTACGCTGTCGTCGCAACGTGAGGCATTTCCGCTGTTTCTGGCAGAAGCGATGGCGGAAGGCGTTCCCTGTGTGGCCACGGATGTGGGCGATATTGCTGAGTTCGTGGCGGATACCGGGTTAATCGTACCCGTCAACGATTCGTCTGCTTTGGCTGAAGCGTGGTCGACCTTGTTGCAACAGAGTGTTGCGCAGCGTCAGGTGTTGGGGGAATTGGCGCAGCAGCGAGTGGCAAGCCGTTACAGTCTGGATGCAGTGGTAACGGCTTACCGCCAATTGTTGCAGGGTGAAACTTACTCAGTTTCTAGCGCGTAGGGCAATTCCAGCACCTTCACTGCGTAGTCGCCGAAGTGCAAGGGGTTGGTGACTTCGGCAATTTTCATCACCGCGAGTGCTTCCACGTAACCATCCGGGTTGAGGGTTGCATTGAGGATAGTGCCTGCTTCCGGGTCAGTCGCGCTGCCAAAGTGAGTGCCGACAGCGGGGACGTTGATGCAATGGGGGATACCGATGCGGTACATCTGGCGCTTGCTTTTGCCGAGGTATTTCAGGCGGGCAACGATTTCCTGACCGGGGAAGCAACCTTTACTGAAACTCACGCCATTAATCAGGTGCATGTTCAGCATTTGCGGAACCCATGCCTCCGAGCTAGCTTGTGTCACCATGGGTACGCCGGAGAGGACGTTGAAATATTCCCAACTGCTACGCCCAACACAGGCAGCGTTGACGTTGATGCGTTCCCACAGTTTGCGGGCTTCATCTAACTCACCGAGAACTTTGAAGCGTGGAATCGGTGCAGGCTGGCGCATAAGGGTCAGGCCGCCGATTTGTAGGGTATCGTAGGCGTTAACGGGCACTTTGCCGAGGATTTCCTTGATGCGCACATCACCATCCGGCGCGGCAAAACCGAAATGCACCAGGCTGGCACTGGCATCTTCCACCGCTACTTTAGAACGCATCACATACATACGCAGGCGTTTGAGGATGGGTTCGAGCAAATCCCGCGATACGCTCAGGTAGTAAACGCCTTGGCGTTTGGTGATGAAAAAGGTGGCGAGTGTACGGCCTTTGGGGGTGCAATAGGCGCTCAGTTGCGACAGGCTATCGGTGACTTGATTAATGTCGTTGGTCAACTGACCTTGTAAAAAGGTGGTGGCATCTTCGCCGCTGACACTGATCAAACCGAAGTGTGACAGGTCACAGAGGATGGCACCTTGGGGGGGGATGCGTCGTTCGCGATCAGGGTTGCCAAAAGAAATGAGTGAATCGCCAGTGAACTCCGCACCGTGATCAATAAGAAAATTTTTCCATTCTGCTTTCATGACAACTCCATTGGTGATTGTGATGCAGGGGCGACACGCTGTTCGCCCCTGCCATAATCTTATTTCTTTTCTTCAGTCTTCGCATCAGCCGGTGCTGGAGCGGTTGCGTCTGCTGCTGGTTTAGCTGCTTCAGCAGGCAGGGTTACTTTGATGTCTGCCTTGGCTTTTAACTCATCCATGTATGCCAGCATTTTTTTCTGCTGGTATTCACGTTCCAGTTGTGGCTTGAGGGTTTCAAGTTCTGGTGGCTTTACGTCACGGCGTTCTTCCAGCTTGATAACGTGCCAGCCGAAATCCGTTTGTACCGGTTCTTTGGTATAAGTACCTGGTTCCATTTTGGCAACAGCATCAGCAAATGGTTTGACCATTGTGCTGGGTTTGAACCAACCCAAGTCACCACCTTGGCTCGCGGATGGACCATCGGAAGATTTCTTTGCTAGGTCAGCAAAGTCGACTTTGTTGTCGAGTTCCTTGATGATGCCGTCAGCTTCTGCCTTGGTTTTCATCAGGATGTGGCGAGCTTTGTATTCAATCTTTTCACCACTAGTGCGGTCTTCGTAGGCTTTTTTTAGCTCGTCATCGGTCGGTTTGAAAGAGGTGGCCTTTTCCTGAGTCCAAGTGTTCAGCACTATGCGGTCAGTCGCTTCCTTGATTTTTTCTTGGATTTCAGGACGGTCAGTTAAGCCTGCTTTGTTGGCTTCTTGACGTGCCAGTTCAGTAATAATCAAGTCGTCAAGGATGGACTTTTTGTCAACTTGTGCCCCCGGCATACCACCGACCATACCCATCACGTTGTTCAGGGTGTCTTGCGTAATAGCAGTGCCATTGACGGTTGCGACGGTGACTTTGTTCTCATCCGCAGCGTAAAGACTAGTCGCGATAAGTGTTAACCCAACCAGCCCGGTTGCGATGATATTGTTAGTTTTGAAACGCATTGTCAGATTTTTCCTCTGTCAGTATTCAATCAATTAGGGTAAAACTTTTTTGAACGGTTTGACGGTCACGTGTTGGTAAACCCCGGCTGCCTTGTAAGGGTCGGCGTCTGCCCAGCTTTGTGCCGCTTCCAGTGAGTCGAATTCAGCAATGATGACGCTGCCGCTAAAGCCCGCGTCTCCCGGATCGTTACTATCAATCGCGGGGTTGGGGCCAGCAACAAACAGACGGCCTGCGTCAAGCAACGCGTGCAGACGTTCCAGATGTGCCGGGCGTGCTGCAAGCCGTTGTGCCAGACTGTTTTCAACATCTTCGCCAATAATGACATATAACATGGGGATAGTGTCCTTAACGTTTTGTAACTATTTAGTCGGTTCTTCGGTGGTTTCGAGTGCGTGCCGTTGCAGGTAGAACACTTGGGCAATGATGAAGGCAAAGGTTAGCCCCAGCACCCCAAACAGTTTGAAATCTACCCAAGCCTCTTCACTGAAGTTGTAAGCAACGATCAGATTGATGATGCCAACGAAGGTGAAAAAGCCTGCCCACAGCCAGTTAGCTTTCAGCCAAATGGGGGCAGGTACTTGAATGGCACTGGCCATCATGCGTTCGGCCAGGGTTTTGCGCACACCCACGTATTGGCTGACCACGAAGGCGAGGGCAAACCCCCAGTTGATGATGCTGACTTTCCACTTGATGAACATAGGGTCTTTCAGGAACAGGGTCAGCGTGCCAAATACCAGCAGGATAGCCAGCGTGATCAAATGCATCTTCTCAAAACGGCGGTGCATGGCGAAATACAGAGCATTCTGTGCAATGGTCGCCAAAATGATTACCAATGTCGCCAGCAAGATGGCATCCTTCGGTTCACTCTGATTAAGTGTCATGAAAGGAAACTGATTGGCGACTGCAATCCACGCGGGCGGCAGCTCACCGAAAAATTTGTACACCATAAAGAACAGTGCAACCGGGAAAAAGTCAAACAGGAACTTCATACGTATTGGTATAATCGGTTAAAGTTAAACATTCTAAACGATAATTGTACAATGAGTCAGTATTTTCAAATTCACCCAGAAAACCCGCAGATACGCTTGATACGTCAGGCGATTGCGATCATTCGCGACGGTGGTGTGGTCGTGTTTCCAACAGATTCCAGTTACGCGATTGGCTGTCAGGTCGGTGACAAGGCGGCGATGGAACGTATCCAGCGCATCCGTAGAGTCGACAGCAAGCATAATTTCACCTTGATTTGCCGCGATTTGTCGGAGATTTCTCTCTATGGGCAAGTGGATAATATCAATTACCGCTTGATCAAGTCTTTGACACCAGGGCCGTATACCTTCATCCTGCAAGCCACCCGTGAAGTCCCGCGCCGTTTACAAAACCCTAAGCGCAAGACCATTGGGGTGCGCTTGCCTGATCACATCGTCACACAGACCTTGTTACAGGAATTGAACGAGCCGTTGATGTCCAGCACCCTGATCTTGCCGGGGGAAGACTTGCCGATGGTAGACCCTTACCAGATCCGCTTGTCGCTGGAGCATCAGGTGGATTTAGTCATTGATGGCGGTTTTTGCGGGCATGAGCCGACCACAGTGGTTGATTTGATGGACGCAAGGCCGGTTATCCTGCGTGAAGGCAAGGGCAATATTGACTGGTTGGTGGAGCATTAAACCGAATGGATTTTGATATTAACGCTTTTATGTATGGGCTGGCGACGTGGGCAATCCCGGTATTGTTCGCCATTACCGTGCATGAGGTGGCGCATGGCTGGGTTGCCAATAAACTGGGCGATAGCACCGCAAGAATGCTGGGGCGCTTGTCTCTGAATCCGATCAAGCACGTTGACCCGGTTGGAACCATTGGTGTGCCTGCCTTTCTGTTGCTGATTGGCTCGCCTTTCCTGTTTGGCTGGGCGAAACCTGTACCTGTGAATTTCCGCAATTTGAAACATTACCGCCGCGATATGGTGATGGTGGCCGCAGCCGGGCCGGGTGCAAACCTCGTCATGGCGATTATGTGGATAATCTTGCTGGCATTGTTTGCACACCTGATTCCTGATGAAAATATTGCGCGTGGCTTTACAGACATGAGCAAAAATGGGGTAACGATTAATCTGGTATTACTGGTTTTCAACCTGTTACCGATTCCACCACTGGATGGTGGTCGGGTATTATCCGGTTTGCTGCCCCCGTCACTTTCCGGTTATCTTGATCGGATTGAGCCTTATGGGATGTTTATTGTCATCGGTTTATTATATTTTGGAGTGCTGAATCAGATTGTTGCACCAGCGGTGAATGCCTTGGCGCAATTACTGGTAACTGTTTTTCTCTAGCCCTCTGCTTTGATCATACGAATAAAGGTATCTGCTGCGTGAGTACTACGCCTTCGCACAACCAGCGCGTCGTTTCCGGGATGCGCCCGACTGGACTGTTACACTTGGGGCATTATCATGGTGTCCTGAAAAACTGGGTGGAAATGCAGCTCAATTACGAGTGCTTCTTTTTCGTGGCGGACTGGCACGCGCTGACCACCCATTACGAAACACCCGGCGGCATTTCCCAGCACGTTGAAGACATGGCGATTGACTGGCTGGCGGCAGGGATTAGCCCCAGTTCTGCCACGATTTTCACCCAGTCGCATGTGCCGGAACACGCCGAATTGCACTTGCTGCTGTCGATGATTACCCCGCTGGGCTGGCTGGAACGGGTGCCGACCTATAAAGATCAGCAGGAAAAACTCAAGGAACGCGATCTGGCGACTTACGGTTTTCTGGGCTATCCGCTGCTGCAATCGGCTGACATTCTGGTGTACAAGGCTGACCGCGTGCCCGTCGGTGAAGATCAAGTGGCGCATATTGAGCTGACCCGCGAAGTGGCGCGACGCTTCAACCATTTGTATGGGAAAGAGCCGGATTTCGAGCAAAAGGCTGAACAAGCCGCCACTAAAATGGGCAAGAAGCAGGCGAAAATGTACCGTGATCTGCGCCGTCAGTATCAGGAACAAGGCAGTGGCGAAGCGCTGGAAATAGGCCGCGCCCTGCTGGAATCGCAGCAAAATCTGTCACTGGGCGACCGTGAACGCTTGTTTGGTTATTTGGAAGGTTCCGGCAAAATTATCCTGCCTGAGCCACAAGCAGCCTTGACCAAAGCCTCGAAAATGCCGGGGTTGGATGGGCAGAAGATGTCCAAATCCTACAACAACACCATTGCCTTGCGGGAAGCGCCAGAGAGTGTGGAAAAGAAAATCCGCACCATGCCGACTGACCCGGCACGCGGTCGCCGCACTGACCCCGGCGACCCGGCGAAATGCCCGGTGTGGCAGTTCCATGAAATCTATTCCGACGAGACCACCAAGCAGTGGGTGCAGGAAGGTTGCCGCAGTGCGGGCATTGGTTGTCTGGAATGTAAGCAGCCGGTGATTGCAGCGGTGCAAGCTGAACTTGCCCCAATCCAGCGACGTGCTGCCGAGTTTGAAGAAAACCGTGGCCGGGTACGTGACATTCTGCGCGAAGGTGCAGAATCGGCACGTCAGGTGGCCCGTGAAACCTTAGCCGATGTCATGGAAGCAATGCGCTTTACCCATCATCAGCGATGAGTGTTGTGCAGAAAGAAATGCCGTGGGCGGTGGTGCGTGGTGAGCACGTTATCACCATGCCCGAGGATTTGTACATCCCTCCCGATGCATTGGAAGTGTTTCTGGAAGCCTTTGAGGGGCCACTAGACCTGCTGCTGTACCTGATTCGCCGTCAGCATTTCAATATTTGCGACATTCCTATTGCCCAGATTACCGAGCAATACGTGGCTTACGTTGAGCTGATGAAGGATTTTAAGCTGGATCTAGCGGCTGAATACTTGCTCATGGCCGCGATGCTGGCGGAAATCAAGTCACGTCTGCTGTTGCCGCGCTATACCGATGTGGTGGAAGAAGACGACCCCCGTGCCCACTTGATGCGCCAATTGCAGGAGTACGAACAGTGCAAGCAAGCGGCAGCTGATCTGGACACTTTGCCGCGTCTGGAACGTGAGCACTGGGTGGCGCAGACGCTTGCCGATTTCCCTAAAACGCCGCGCCCACCACCAGAAGTGGGTTTGCGCGAATTGCTGCTGGCGTTTCAGGATGTGTTGAAACGGGCGGATATGTTTACTTCCCACCAGATTCGGCGTGAACATTTGTCGATTCGCGAACGCATGACGCATGTGTTGGCGATCTTGCAGGCTCACCCTTTCGTACCATTTGAAAACCTGTTCCGGGTGGAAGAAGGGCGACGCGGGGTCGTGGTTTCTTTGATGGCGGTGCTGGAATTGCTCAAAGCGCATTTGATCGACGTGACACAAGGTGATGAAGCCTATGCACCGTTGTATATTCGGGCAGCCGATAAAGCGCTGGAGCGTTAAATGGATGTGATGATGACCCTGCAAGCCATCTTGTTGACGGCGGATAAACCCTTATCCCTCGAACAACTCGAAGGCTATTTCTCCCCAGAAGAAGCCCTGTCGCGTGCTGGTATCCGCGTCGCCTTGCAGGGGCTTGCAGCCGCTTGTGCTGGCCAAAGCTTTGAGCTGAAAGAAACCGCCAGTGGGTTTCGTTTGCAAACCCGTGTGGCTTTCCAACCGTGGGTGCAGCGCCACGAGGATAGTCGCCCATCAAAATATTCCCGTGCTTTTCTGGAAACGCTGGCGCTGATTGCTTGGCGGCAACCGATCACGCGTGGGGAAATCGAAGAAGTACGCGGGGTGGCGGTCAATGCCAATGTGATCAAGACTTTGCTGGAACGGGACTGGGTGCGGGTGATCGGCCACAAGGAAGTGCCGGGTCGGCCGGAAATGCTTGGTACAACCCGGCATTTTCTGGATTATTTCAACCTCAAATCGCTGGATGATTTGCCCAGTTTGGTGGAAATGAAGGAGTTGGATGTGGATAAATTGCAGTTGGAGTTGGTGGGCAGTTAGAATGCGCTAACAAAAATTCAGGAGAACACCATGCCACAGCTCACCGCATTATTGTTCGATGTAGACGGTACGCTCGCCGATACTGAACGTGACGGGCATCGCCCCGCTTTTAACAAGGCTTTCCGTGAAGCCGGTCTGGATTGGGATTGGAGTGTCGAGCTTTATGCTGACCTGTTGACGGTTACGGGTGGCAAAGAGCGGATTCGTTACTTTGTGGAAAAATACCTGCCGGACTTCACTCCAGAAGAGGGTATAGCCGAGTTTGCGGCGCGAATGCACAAGCGCAAGACCCATTTCTATTTAGCCATGTTGCAAGCAGGGGAGATTCCGCTACGCGTTGGGGCAGAACGTTTGATCCGTGAAGCGCGTGCTGCTGGATTGCGCTTGGGAATTGCTACCACCACAACCCCAGAAAATGTCACGTACCTGTTGAAAGCTACCTTGGGTGAAGAATCTATTGGCTGGTTTGAGTGCATTGCTGCCGGTGATATTGTGCCTAAGAAAAAGCCCGCCCCCGACATTTATCTGTATGCGATGGAAATGATGGGTTTGCGACCTGAGGAATGTTTGGCGTTTGAAGATTCTGACAACGGGATCCGTTCTTCCACAGCAGCTAATCTGAAAACCATTGTGACTATCAATGACTACACCCGTGATCATGATTTCAGTAAAGCTGTGTTGGTGGTTGATCAGTTTGGCGAGGCTGATGCGCCATTCACCGTATTGAGCGGTGACGCAGGTACGAATACCTACGTCACGCTCGACTTATTACAGCAGGTGTTTAGCCAATATGCCCGTTTCTGATGGATTGCATCAGATCGCGGATTTGTTGAGTAGTTATGGGTTTGCCAGATTGCATCATTTGCTGAATTAAATCAGTCATTGATGAGCGAGTGGTGTTAACGCCGAGTGATGACTTTACAGTGCTGTTACCAGATTGAGTGACCGGCGACTGCTGGACATTTTTGGTTGTCGTTGGTGTTACTGCTGTCGTCGAGGCTGTTGCTGTTGTCGTTGTAGCTTGAGGCTGTGCGCTCAGGTGAATATTAGATGCCACAAACGCGTTTTTCTGCACGTTATCAAAGTCAGTATTACGTTCGAGGATGTCCGATAGCTTCAGGTTATTCAGGTCTTTGAGCTGCTGCCCTGAGAACTGGTTCTGGTAGAAGAAACGGTCACCATCACGTAAGCGGGTGAATTGATCACTCAGAATGGCAGTGAATGTTTCGCCAAATAGAGAGTCACCTACTGGCTTTTCCGCCAACCCAGCTACCCACAAGTCCACATCCGCAGGGCTGTCATAAACGCTTGCCAACTTTGCGCCGAAGCCTTCGCGCCAAACATTGGAGTCGAAGCTATTGACGGATTTTAAGCCAAGTGCTTCCCGTGCATCGCCGTAGCCTGCCAAACCATGATCACGCCCGCGCTGGATATTGAGGGCTGCCAGGTCAAACCCACCAGCACCCGGTTGCCCGAACAGGAAGTTACGCACATCATCCACAATCATTGGGTCAACCGCTTGCGCAGTTTGCGAAGCTGCACCACGTAAAATAGGGTCGATGCCTGCTTCCTGTACTTTATCAGGGCGGAAGAAGGCGTCCCGCAGCGCTACGTTGCCTTCGGGGATTTCTTGACCGCTTTCATCCAGCCGTAACAGGTTGGAGGAAAGCATGGTATGCCCCAGACGGAATGCGGCGGTTGCAAAGGCATTATCAATTTCCGGGTTGACGTTCGACTTGTAGCCTGTGTACTTGGGGAGTCCCTTATCACCTAGCAGTTCTGGTAGGAACTCGTTATAGGTAATGGCCTGCATTTGGGCGACGTTGGTTTTACGGGCTTCCTGATAGACTTGCTCATCGCTCCACTTGGGATGTTGTTGTGCCAACTCGTCAGCCAGACGGTTATGCTCACGTACCCATAGGGTATGCATGGAAGCCAAGCCGATATTTTCATTGGAACGGATATCCCCAGCCAGAAACTTATTGTTTTCCATTGGCATCATGTCACCTGCGGACATCAGCATTTTGCCGCCCTCATGGGAGCGTAATTTGTCAGCATAGGTGGCGTCAGAACCATAAACATTGGAGCCATCAATGAAGGCTGTAATGGCGTTGGTTTGCTGCTTTTGACCGTTGGCATCTGTGGTGCTGGTGCTGCGTTCAAAGCTCAGGCTGGCAGTGCCGGTATTATTGGGGTCAAACACCGGGTCACCTGCGGGAATAGCAATATTGGCGTGATCTGCGAGGGCAGTGCTGGTGGGTGTTAGGGTAATATCATGGTCGAGGAATTGTCCCCACATCCAAAACAGATCGCTCAAACCTTTTTGGTTGACAGTATTGCCATCCTGCGCCACAACAGCATTGCTGACATCGCGTGGATTGGGGAGGCGCTGTTCAGTTGTACCGCCGGGTTCGCGGCTGCTGTCCTGTGGGACGGTTTTGCGCAAGTCGTTACGGTTGGCGGAACCCCATTCAGGATGCTTTTTGTTATTACCAGAGCCATCAATGCTACGGTATTCCGTTGTATTGGAGGTAGTACCGCAGTTTTGTCCTAGTTGTGTGATCAATTGCTGTATCAGATTGAAAACATTCTGTAACGGATTTTTGTTGCCACTGTTACCACTGTTGTAGCCAGGTAATTGGAACAGTGCGCCGATGGCTTGTGGCGTTACGATTTGGTTGCTGCTTGATGTATTACTAGAGCTGGAAGTTTGCCCATATCTTTGCGATGAGGAGCGGGCATTATTGTCAATGGTTTGCATGTCATAAATCCTTGTTTGGGATCAGTCCGTTGAAAAAAATCCTTGGTTAATTGTGCCCAAAAAATACGCCAGACGAGGCTGGCGTAGCAAGGTTGATATTTCCCACCGCTAATATTTTATAGATAAGCGGTTACTGATGCAGAGCATTAGTAAGCACTTAATAGGGCTTGAGCGCGGTAAGTGTTCAAACGATTGCGCCAGCCGGGTAGCCATTTGGCTTCACCACGTTCTGGTGAGGAGTTGGCGATGCGACGAGTGAGCACTTCTTCGGCTGCGCGGGCAAATTCATCCAGTGCCTGGGGCCCTGCCGTTACCGGGCGCATGGCCTGCAATACTTGCAACAAACCCCAGCCTTGGCCGTTGTAACGTTCGGTTGGGCTAGTGCCTTCGCCTTTGAAATTGACGTAATCCAGCAGCGGGTAGAGGCCGCGTTGGGTTTTTTCGATGGCCTGATAATTGTTGAGTACCCGGTCACGATCCTGCGGCGCGACTTGTGCCAGCATGGTTGGGAGGGCGCGAGTCAGGCGTTCTGACATGTAATTGGCCTGAATATTCATGGTTTGTTGTAGGAATGAGCGCAATTGCTGCATTTCTGGGTCATTACGCGCTCGTTCGAAGGCGGCTTTGTTAATCCAAGGGGCGGTGCGAGCTGGACGGTTGGTTAGCCATGCTGGAATGGGTACACCTTGTGCTTTGGTGTAGTCGATCAGGCCGGGGAAGGTTTCGGTGTAAGGCCCCGGATTTCCAGCGGGATACCAGATGAAATGACCGATGCCGAGGGAGGCGAATTCTTCGCGGTCGTTCCAGACTACTAGCAACGTCGGATTGCCACTTGTTTCATTTTTATATACTTTGTCGGCAATCCAATTCAAGTCTTTGGCGGGAACTACGGTGGGGGTAGGAGAGGTGACTTGCTGGTTCATTGGTGCGCACGCAGATAATCCCAAACCAGCGATGATTGCTAGTGACAATACTATTTTTTTCATGATAAGCCCTTGTTTTCTTGTAAAACGAAATAGGTATTCACGCACGAATACCTGTGTGGATTTAGGTTCATAGAGCCTTGCTTGCACTGAAAAGTTCCATTCCTTGATCAATGACAGTGCCTAATTCCAATGAGAAGGTTATAGTTAAACTAAGGTTATCAATGGAGGTTACATCATGAAAGAAAAATTACAGCAACTGCTTGAAACATTGGGCAGTGATCGTGGCGAGTTGCGAGTACGCTTGCATTTGCTGGGTCTGGAAGCGCGTGAAGAGTTGGAACAGGCTGAAACCAAATGGCAAAATATGCAGTTGCGTTTACGTGATATTGGCTGGGAGTGGAATCTGAAAGCCAAGGATGAAATCCACGATCTGGGAGAGGATGTGGACAAGCTGCAACACAAAATTACTGATAAGGCGGAAGATATTCGTCTTGAAGTGATGGAGGAAATACATGAGCTGGGTGAGGAACTCACCGCGTTGTATCAGAAGATTCGCAGCCATCTGTGAGTCGAGCACCGTTTAATAATGCTCAGCGTTGGTTGTATCTGGCGCTGGAGCAACAAAAGGGCGGTGTATGGGCAATACTGATTAACCGCTTTCTGATGTTGTTAGTGGTGGTGAATGTGTTGGCAGTGGTGGCGGAATCTGAACACTCGCTATATCAGGCTTACAAGCCCTTTTTTACGTGGTTTGAAGCAAGTTCCGTTATTATTTTTACGCTGGAGTACGTGCTGCGCTTGTGGGTTTGTACCGAAGCTGAGCAGCTCCACTTTAAACACCCGATTGGTGGGCGCGGGCGTTACATGCTGACGCCGATGGCTCTGGTTGATTTACTGGCTATTGTGCCGTTTTACCTGAGTTTTTTTTGGGGTGTGGCAGATTTACGGGTATTACGCAGTTTGCGGCTACTGCGCTTGTTGAAACTGACCCGTTATTCCCATTCGCTGGAGCTGTTGTTGACGGTGTTACGACAAGAGGCTGACAATTTGGTGTCTGCCCTGTTTATTCTGTGTATGTTGGTGCTGCTGTCTGCCACGGGTATTTATTTGGTGGAAGGGCATATCCAGCCTGATAAATTCGGGAGTATTCCACGCGCTTTGTGGTGGTCAGCCGTTACCGTGGCAACTGTTGGGTATGGTGATGTTGTGCCAATAACCTTAGTCGGCAAGGTGTTCAGTGGCATCATTATCGTGACCGGGATTGCAGTGGCAGCCTTGCCAGCCGCGATTCTGGCTTCTGGTATGATCAATGAGTTGAAGCGGCGTGGGGAGCGTTTTCGCACCGAGTTAGTGCGTACCATGGAAAACGGTAAGTTGGATTTCGGCGGCCTACGTTATCTGGAAAAAATGCGGGTCACGATTGGCATCAGTCGGGCGGAAGCGCATTTGATTTTTGAAGAGGTCAAGCAAGAAACCCGTTTGCAAACCTATACCAACTGCCCGCATTGTGCCCAGCCGATTGTGATCAAACATCCGCCGGGGCATATCCATGTACGCCCCGCCAAACGGCAGCGTTAATGGGTGACAAGTTCTGTTTGATGGCCTTGCATAAGACGCGTGAAAACTGTTTCCTGATGGTATGTCAGCAACAGCTTTTCGGTCGAGCGGGTTATGGCAACGTACAGTAGCTTGGCTTCCGCTTGTATATCTTGGCCTTCCTCGGGCATGAAACCTAGCCCAGCCACCACGACTAGTGGAAATTCCAGCCCCTTGCTGCTGTGCATGGTCATCAGTTTCACGCTGTCATCATGAGGGTTAAACTGTTTTTTGGTTTTGGTGGAATCCAGCCATTGGCAGGGAATGGCGGCGGCCTGTAACGCCTCATGCAGTTGCCTACCCTGTGGTGTGTGGCGGTAAACAACACACATCTCCGACCATGCCATATTGCGGTTGTCGTGCCAGTGTTGCAGCCAGTACGCGATGGTTCTGGTTTCTTTGCTAAAGCTGTCGAAGTGACGCAGTTCGGGTTCGAGTCCGTGCCGCCCGGCAGATTGTGGGGTTAGCAGGGGTATGTGGTCTTCATCACTATCCAAGGCTTGCAGGTAAGATCTGGCAAAGTGATGGGCAAAACTAAAGACTTCATCGGTATTGCGGTAGTTGAGTTTTAGCACGGTGGTACGCCCTCGTGCATTGATGCCGACACTGGATAAACTGAAATTCAGCCCCTTGTCTTTGCTGTAAATGGATTGGGCATCATCGTACAACAACAGCAGGGAATCGGTTTCTGGGTCAACCATGCCACTGACCAGTTTCAGCCAGTCAGGTTGGAAATCGTGGCCTTCGTCGATCATCACCGCGCCGTATTGCCCACGCGGAATATGCCCGCTGGCGACGGCTTGTATAACGGTTTGCACCAGTGTCCCCAGATAGTCAGCGCCATAAGCAGGCGGGTCAACGTGGTGGTGGCGCAGCAATTCCGCACACCAGTCGTGAAAGTGGTAAACATTCACCCGGTCAGCAATCCCTTGTTCCTGCATCAATACCCGCAACCGTGCCGCTAGGGCAATGTTGTAACACAACACCAAAATCGGTTTGTGTAACAGGCTGGCCAAGTACAGGCAGCGGAACCCCAGAATCAAGGTTTTGCCGGAACCCGCTACCCCGTGAATTACCCGATGCCCTGTGCCCAGACTGCGGGCAAGTTGCTCTTGCTGCATATCCATGACTTTCATGATGTCGGGTAACAAGCTGGCGGAATCAGCTTCTGAAGACTCCGCGCTATCCTCAAACAAGCAGCCTTGTGTTGCGCCTATACGGATTTCCGGGAACAGGTGCCAGCGTATCCGGTCAAGCATGGGCAGTGTCAGCGGTTTGGGAAACTGGTACTCAAACATGTTCCACAGGCATTGCTGGAAATCTTCCGGGGCGGTGGACTCCTGCATCTCATCCTTACATAGCACCCGATTCCATGGCAGCACCTCGTTTAGGTCGGTTGCTTCAAACTGTTCACGGGTAATGTTGGTGAGTACGACGCCGTAACCATAGGGAAAAGCCAGTTTGCCCCGGTATTTGCCAGTATGGCTGAGCAATTGAGGGTCTTGTTCAAGCTGATTGACTAATTGGTAGGCGCATTGCCGTGCTTGTTCCAAGGGGTTGAATACCTGCTTCAAGCCGTTGGAGGTGAGCAAAGTAGCAAATTGCTTGTCAATGCTGTGGATAGTATCCAACTTCCAGTCTTTTACCTCCAGCAACAGCAGGCCACGTAACGGGTGTACGATGATAAAATCGGCGTAACGCTGACGTTTGCCGACGGGCAGGTCGTACCAGCAGAGGTAATCGTCTTCCAGCCATTGCTCCAGCCGCTTGGCGAAACGCTTTTCGCCTGCCTGCATTTTGGATAAATAGCCGTGCAAGGGTGTTAATAGTTGTGCCATGCCGTTTTATTGTACTTTATTGTTAGTTGACCGATTATAGCGTTGTTCGGTTTTGTAAAACCTTAAATGTTAAGGGCAGTGTCATTTTATGGAAAAAGTTAAAGTTCTGTTTGTCTGTATGGGCAGGATACAGCAAGCAGAATTAGCCCTTTTCTATCAATAGCTTACCGTTCATTAGTAAGCTATTTGTAAGCTAATGATTATCTCAGATGTCTAGGATAAGCCAATCATCACCCCTCACATCGTCATACCTTTCGGTAGATCGTGAATCCTTGTGGCCTAGCAGCGTCTTAACGTCAACACCCTGCTTTCTATACAGCCGCTGGGATAATGAACGAACTTCGTACAGCGTAGCGGGTTGCTTGCCATCTTCCCAGACAATACCGGAACGTCTCACAATTTCAGTGAATGCCCGTGTGATGCGGTAATGATGCATAGGCTTACCCTTGCCCATGTTGCCAGCGTCGGAAACGTGATGCAGCAAATACGGTGATTCAATGCCAGTGGTGAGGCACTTGGCAATAGTGTCTTCCAGCGTCCAGCCTAGAGCATCTAATTTCAGCGTTACGGGGATTTTCACCCTAACATCGGTCTTTGTGCGCTGAATCTGCAAATACCCATCTACAGGCTTTTGCATGGCGGTCAATTCCGTTGCGCCTGCGTGGCTTGTCAGGATCGCAACTTCTAGCGCCCGTTTCATCCATTCGTCATCAGCGAGTGAGTAAATCACTTTGAATTGTTCCAGTGATAGCCTAGAACGTTTTGCGGTAGCAGTCGGGTTACGGGTCAAGCTAGCAGGATTATGGTTAGCCTTAAGCCATCCTGTTGAAACGGCTTCAAGGAAAAGATCAATCAGCACCGAGCGGATAGTTTGAGCCATACGGTTTTTGCCTTGGCTCTTGAACTCGCTTAGCAAGTCAGTGATTGCTTCAGCATCAACGTCTTTCAATTGCCAGCTACCAAAACGCGGCATTAGCACATTGTCGAGAACATGGTGACGGCTTCGCAAGGTATTAGGCTTTAGATTTCTTTCCTGTAAAGCCTCTTTGAACTTTTCAGTGAAAGCACCAAAGGTTTTACCCTTGCCCTCTATACGCTCAAATAGCGCGTTCTCACGGTCTTTAGGGTGCGCAGCTTGCAGACGATGTAACACCTTGCAAGCGGTTACAAAGTCGCTCCCTAAGCCGTGACGCTTCCCAGTGATCGGATGGATGCACGAATAGTAAGTTTTGCCATTCGCGCCTTTTGCGCTGTGTAATCCCGCTGGCTTCCGCTTCATGCGCTCTCACCTGTGAATGGGCAGTAGTATTTTGCATCCTCACGAACACGGTACGTTCTGCCATGCTTTACAGGTTGTGGCTGAATGCGTCCTTCCCTTGCCCACAAACGCAAGGTGTTAATGCTTGGCACTTGATCGGAATAGCGAGACTCTGCCCATGCTTCCAAGGTCAATAATTTTTTCATTGTTTTGCTCTCCATGCAGGCAAGGTCATCTCTTTTCTGAAAAGCATCTTCATGCTGTTTTCAATGAACCAGCTACACACACAAAGCGAGACTACACACTTACACACTTTTACACACCCTATAGGGGTGTGTGTAAAAGTGTGTAGGTGTGCTGATAGTCCGTTGTGTAAAAGTGTGTAATTGTGTGTAGTAAAGTGTGTAGGTAGTGTGTAGTTCATTACTTAACCACCTCAACATATCCGTTCTGGCATTTGATTAGATTTTGCTCTATCAATTTGTCTGTGATTCGTTCAGAAAATGCCGAAGGTGTTAGGTATCGGTCATTTATTTCAGGATTGTTTTTGCACGATTCAATCCAGTGAGTAAGCATAACTTGCGCCTGATCTGGATTATGACCACTAAGCTCTAAGTTCCGGCGTTGCGCATCAATCAAGCTATGCAGAACTACCATTGCCGCCTTTGGGTTCTTCCCGCTGGCAACAGCAGTATGCTTTTCATTTTTTGCGCCGTCATAATCCGGCATGTAGTGCAGCGTAGCGGATGCGATAAACTCGCCATCATCACCGCTCCACCCTTCTAGGATTTCCGTTTTAAGCTCAAAACTCATTGCTTTAAACGGCTCTGATTCCTTGGCTTTTGTTGAGCTAGCGGTAACGATGCGGTCGGTCATTGCCACCTGTATTTCAGTGTCGAGGCTTGCCCTCAATACGCTACTGCCACGCGCTCTATCGGATGCGCCATGCCCCGTGTGATGAACCACAAGCACCACAATTCCGGGGAATGCCTCCCGGATTTTGTCAGCAGAACGGACGTATGCCGACATATCCCTAGTGCTGTTTTCGTCGCCTTCCATTGTGCGTTGGAGCGTATCCAATACGATTAGGCGCAAATCATCCACGCCTAACCCCCTGATAGACTCAATAAAGCTATCTGTATCATGCGGTAGCGTGCATACGCCATCCATCAGCAGGAAGTTTTCGGCAATAGTGCTATGTCCGCCTTGCCGTTGCGCCCATGCAGTGACGCGCCGCTTAATGCCAGCTTTGCCCTCACCTGCCACATAAATTGCTTTGCCGCCTGTAACCTTGTGTCCGTAATAGCTGGCGTTTGTGGCAATTGCTAGGCATAAATCAATGGCAACAAATGATTTACCGCTACCAGACGCGCCATAAAGCCCTGCAAAAGAATCTTGTTCTATAACATCACGCACAAGCCATTTAATGGGCTTAGGTGTGAATAAATCCATCCCGCTGCCGAATGTAAAACGCGCTTTAGCCTGCTTTGGTTGCGCATCAGAAAGCGACTCATAAGCAGGGTCGTCTGCATAAACTGGCGGTTCGTCAAAATGCCAGCTTGGAGGCTCTGCAAAATCATCGTTGCGACTATCGGTATTAGGGATTGTTTCGGCTTCATACTCATTGAATGACTTAAACATAATCCACCCCTTTTTGATGTGCGTAGGCTTCGAGTATTGCCGCGTTAAGCTCTTGCGCCGTGTTTACTTCGTCAATTGTGGGTTCGGCAATAAAAGCCTTGTTAAACTTCATTGCTTCACGCTGTAAATGCTGTCTAAAGCGGATTTCATCAATCAGATTTTCGAGCATGGTTAATACGTCGCTGTCACGTCTAGTTTGTTCGTATCTTTTTGCAATAGTGGCTTGTACTTCTCTTTCACGCTTTTCAGCAGCTATCCGTAAAGCTTTTTTCTTTGATTCATCCATATTGGATAATCCGAGATAATCAGCCACGGCTTTTAATTGCTCTTGTGGAGTCCAGCCGAAAACATGCCCTAGTAATTCAAAGCCGTCTTCGACTTGCGTATTGCCAACACCGCCGCCGCAAATCCATCTACCTGTATTCGCATAATCCGGCATAACCCTAAAACGGTCTTTTCCGCCGCAACCTTGGCAAGCCGTATGTTTTGCGTGAGACATGGTTTTAAGCTGGATACCTAATGCACGGTGGATGCTCTCCCATTTTCCATAGGCAACTTTTTTCACTTCAATGAAACTAAGCTGATTATTTGCATCAGGTTTGCTATAATTCTTCGTGGAAGTTGAACATATCCCCCCGTTTGGTTGACCGCCTGCGGGGTTTCTGCTTTTTGGGATTTGCTCCCGAATTGCTACCTGCATCATTACTTTATACCTCCCGCGTTAAGCCACGCATCAAGCGTTGATTTTCTCCACGCAAGGCGCATCTGTGACAACCTGATTGCTGGTGGCAATAATCCTTTGTCCAGATGACGACGCAATGTCCAGCGCGATAAGTGCAGTTCCTTTTGTAAGCCAGCATACCCGATGATTAGCGGGTCGTTTTGAATGGCGTTATTGCTGTTTTGGGTCATGATGTCTAATCCTGTTTGTTTCGGTGCGCTTATGGTGCATCAGTGTCTAGTTAGGTTTTTTTGAGGTTTCCACTTGGAAGCCCCTAAGAAATGGCAAGGCTTGCGCCCTGCCATCACCATTCCTGCTACGCTTTACGCCTCCGATTTCTTGCCTTGAGAACTTCCGCTCTTTCAGGATTCAACTTGTTGTGCCATTCATCGCTACAGTTCCCGCCGCCCTCACGCTTGTTTCTGGAGTGGCTACAGAAGATATGAAAGCGATTCACTTTCTTGAAAGACTTCCCGCAATTCGGACAGTTAATGACAGTACCAGCACCCGCGCTTTCAGCCTTACTGTAAGCGTCTACAGAGGTCTGTAATACAGACCTCTGTAGGTTGCCAGTGTCTGTAACTACAGAGGTCTGTAGGGCGTTCTGTGAGTGCTTACGCGGGATCAGTGAATAGTCATCAGGTGTCGGTCTGTCATTGGTAGGCCATACAATTTGTTGCGGGTATTTCTTGCGGTTTTCCGCTTCCAGTGATTCGCCAGACTTGCGACTAGGGACAAATCCGAATGCAGGTTTTTCGGCTTTCGCTGGCAATTGTGGTTCATCTTGCCACTTGAAAAGCTTGCTAGACGGGGAGGGGACAAAACCAAAATTAGACTTGTTGTCTTTGTAAGGAACTCCCTTTGTAGTTACCGCAAAATCAGCCCCTTGTTCATCCATTGGGACATTCAGCGGCTTGTCGGATAAATCAATAGTTCGATTATCTTTGAAGTCGCCCGAATCAAATGTTTTGCCAGTCGCTTTAAAATACTCACCATTCAATCCTTTCAGCGAGGAACTGTAAGTATCAATGCCACGTAATGCCCGTGCTTCATTAAAGATCGTGGTGATATGGATAAGCTCAAAGAACAAAGCCGCAATAATGACGACAATCATAGTTCCTGCGTCATTGCTCATATTAACGATTTCAGCCGCATATTTAGCAGCGGGTAGGGCGTGATTATCCCGCTCCCGCTCTAATGCATCCTGCTTTGCACCAATTGCCGCAACATTGGCAGAGGCCACACTTTCGCGTTCTGCACTGGCTTGAGCTTTCAGGCTATCCACTTTCGCTTGTGAGTTATTGCAATCCTTCACAGACCGCTCCTTTAAGCGACGTTCACAGCCTGCCAGCTTATATTCAGCATCAGCGATTAAACCCGCAATAGCGCCACCTGATGAGCTACTAACGGCAGTATTTAGGATGTTTTCGCCTGCCTTGCTGTTTTCGACAGAGTGAAATGATTTCGCCTGCAAGTTTGAACTGCTTGAAATAGACTCATAGTACAGGCCGGAAATCAGCGCCAGCGCGATAATCGCGTGAATGATTAGCTGGCCTCTGTGACTACGCTCTACACTGTTTTTAGCAATCGCTTTGTAATTGAAATGCTTTGCCAGTGAGAGGGCAAGGGGTACACAAAACACCGTTACAATTGCCCAGACCATGCCGATCACGTTGGTGTAATTGGAAAAGATGTATTCCTGCAAATTCCAGACGGTCACGCCTGCGAAAATTACAGATGTGAAGCTGAAGTAAATAAAGTAGGTGGCAATCGTGAAAATGGACTGACTGGTTTTTATGCCTTTCAGGTCATGTTGATGTGATTGCAGTTTTTGGGTGCTTTCGGTCAAATCTTGAGAAAGCGAGTAAGCGTTAGATAAGTTCATGATTAAGCCCCTAACCAAGAAACAACAAATAGACCGACCAGATAAAACAGTCTGATTAAACTGTTATCAGGTAGTGACCACATGGAAATGGTGATTCCCAAAGACGCGATAACAGGGAATATCCTGTACACCGTGTATATGTGGTTGCCATCGTCGGCAATGCTGGCAAATGTCATGGCGTAGAAGCCCACAAATGCCACTGCCAGGCCATTGGTTGCGTAGGGGAAAGCCTTGCTGTAATCGCGGCTCTTGAGGAATTGCGCCACGTTGGACAGTGCGGAATAGGGTAGGTTACTCATATCCGCGCCTCCATTGCATCAGTCAAGCCAGCACGGATACTTTCCGCTTTGACTTCATGCGCATTGGTTGCGTAGATCGCACTGTATGCGCCTAATCCCCAATGAGTAGCGGCATATTCGCGGCTGGTGGTGCATCCAGTGATTAGGCGTAAACCGTTGATAAGCTCAATTTTGATGAAGAATTTCATGGCTGCACCTCCATCAAATCCGCACGGACTAGCGCCCACAAGGTTTGCATGTTGGATATTTCTGTATCCATGCCAGAAATCGCGGCTTGTTTCGTTGCAGGTCGGGTGAAGAATTGCCCCAGTACGATGGAATGCGACTTCATGCGGGTTGCTACATCAGAAAGAGCGTCGAGACGTTGTTTCGGGGTGAGATGTGCATAGTTCATGCTGCATCCCCCTGAATCATCAAAACTTTGTCGTAAGCAATTCCCGCTAGAATTCGCGTTGTATTGCCGTCTGTGAGGGCTTCAGCGTCTGCGTTAAGCAGTATGTCAAGAATTGCTCTAACGTCCTGTAACGCGCCTGTAACGTCGGTTTTGGGTGTAGTTGCAACCATCGCTTCAACGGCTTGCAGCAAAATACGTTGATTTTCGATGCTCATTGAACGCATCAATTCAATAACGCGGGTTTGACTGTAATCTACAGTCTGGTTTGTGTTAAGATTTTCCATGCTGGATACCTTTTTTGTGTGGTTTTCAGTAACTTGGCTGTTTGAGAACTCGACCTCTCATTCAACCCTTAAATGCCTCACCCGAAAGAGTGGGGCGTTTTCGTTTATGCGTGTTGTGTTTGAGTTGCCTCCTTTGCCATTTCTGCTTTCAGGATGCGGACAAGTTCCGCGTTCATGCTTCTATCGTTGGTCTTCGCCCGATCTGTCAGCCATTGGTGAACAGGTGCGGGCATTCTTGCTTGTGTTTTCTTGTCTGGCTCTGTCATTGCTAAAATTCCAATATAGTTAAAATAGATACTAAATTAGTTAGTGAGAATACGGTATTAGTTATTTTTGAGCTTGTCAACTAAATTAGTTGTAGAATGTGGCATAAATTCAATTAGGCGTTACCGGATGGCAAAGCAAGACGACTTTTTCAAGATGCAGGTGAGAATTCCAATGGAGCTGTACGAACAACTCAAAGAATCATCTGATGAAAATTTCAGGAGCTTGAATGCGGAAATTATCTATCTGCTGTCGGTTTGCATGGGAAACAAGGCAACCTCAGCCACGCCGGATGAAGTGCGTAGCATCATCAGAGAGGAACTAGGCACGGCAATAAAAAAAAGCCTGAATAAAGTTTGACTGATTTTTACAGTTAGCAAACGTAGACGATTCTTTGAGAGTTGCGCGGGTAATCGCCCCAAAGATTCGCCCACGCTTACCCCGTTGGTGGTTGCGTCAAGGGTCACATTTCAAATGTGATGCCAATTTCCTCAAAATGAATGCGGGGAAATCCCGTATTTAGTCCAGGAACGGCATAAGAAAACGCTAATATTCTAGGTGTAGGGGTATGTGCGATAAAGCCATGATCTTATTAAGAAATTCGGGATTAAGATTCGGTGCGCTAGACGTGAAAAAGCCGGAATGAATCCGGCTCTTGGTGGTGTGGTTATCGCCGTGGGCGTGTGATCTGGAATTTTCCAACCTCAAAAAACAGCTTTGCTAGTTCCACATGAACCGCTGCACCTTCCGCCGTTGGGTCTTCAAGTAATTCCTCTGCAATGTCCATAGAAAGGTCGATAAGCTTATTGCCGCTGTCGATGTAATCAACGTACTTAACTTGCTCTTTTTTCATGGTGTTTTGCTGCCTTTGCTTCGTTAATTTGCTGTTCAAGTATCACGCCACGTCCGACTAATCCAGCCTCTCGAATCGCCATTTCTTCCGAACCGATTTGATAGAGAAGTTCGAGCTTTTCAGTGTCGATAGGCTTGTATTCTTGCGTTTCAATGCCAAGCTCTCGCAATGCCAGCAATTCAACGATCTTAGGCAATGCCGCTCCCATTGCTGCAATCTCTAACGCCGCATCTGTCGGGGTGAGTTCGCCACTTTTCAACCGCAAAATGATTGGTTCAAGGTCTGCATCATTCATGACTTTGGGCTTTCCATAGCCACGATCTAGCAAGCTGTTTGCCGCTATCGCCCGTTGTGGTGATTCAGGGTTATTGAGAAGCTCCACAAGCGCATTAATAGCCGTTTGCGTATGTTGCCTAGCCAATTCGCGAACGTTGATTGTAGCGGCATTCAATGCGCCTCTCTTGCGTCCTGCACCGTCACGTTTTCCGCCTCGTCTTTCCATTTTGAATAAATCCTCTGGAATGATTGTTTATCAAACGCCGTGATTCAGGCTGTATAAGTTCTGCGGTCGCTGGCAACCACTACCGAAGTCTTCGTAAGATTCAAAGAGTTCATCAGCATTCGGTGGCAAGTCGCTTGCTAGTCCCGTTTCAGAAAACGCTATCCATGAAGCTAGTTCGCTTGTCAGAGGTTCGAGCTTTTGCACGGCTTCGATAGCGTCGTAATCAGCAATAATCCGCTTGGCTTCTTCGGCTTGAATGCCAGAATCAACCAATGCTTGACGCTTACGCTCAACAGACGCTTGACCGTTGGCAATCTCGCTACGCAAACCATTTATTAGGCTTGGAAGTCCCTGAAACTGTCGATGTGTGCGAATCTTGAGGAACTTATCAATCAATGCCTTACGGTCATCAATATCAAGCGTCAAGCTCTCAATTTCCTGCGTTTTTGCTTCGATAAGGCTATCAACGCCTTTCGTAGTAACATTGTATTCTGCCAGCGTAGCACGGCACTGGTGCAGGGCTTCTAGCTTTGCGGTGAGTTCGTGACGTTTCAGGCAAGCCGTCTTAAATGTGGTCATGTTTAAAATCTCAGTTGTGAACAAGCCGATAGTTTGAATGTTTATCAAAGCGGGATTTGATGCGGTTTCCTTGCGACGCTGTGATGGACTTATGGGGCGTTTGTGACGGACTTGTGATGAAGGAATTTTTTCAAGTACTTGATTTTATTAAGGGTGTGATGAATGTGATGAATGTGATGAACTTTGAACGTTTTCAGAATTCAGGGAATGTGACGGACACAAAAAAGCCGGGACAATGCCCGGCTCTTGATTCGTGCAGGGCAGGGATTACAGAAACGAACTTCCCGCATGGTCTTTGAACATTTCCGCATTGCGCACATAGCCTCTAACGGTCTGTACGCTCTTGTGGCGTGATACATCCATGATCTTGAACAGGTTAGCGCCTGATTCAGACGCGCTTGTTATGAAGCCACTACGCAAGGAATGCCCGCTAAAATCATCAGGATTCAAACCAGCCGCTTCAGCGTAGCGTTTAACGATGGTAGCAATGGATTTATCGGTAATGGCCTGATTGCGCGTCTTGTCGCTTTTGGTGATAGGCCGGAATAACGCGCCGTCAACAATGCCAGCCGCTTGCAAGTAGTCTTTCAAGATGCCGCATACATTCAGCTTCCCATTGTAGATAGCGATGGTTTGCCCTTGCGCCTCTTGGTCGGTCTTGGATTTGCGGATAGTGATCCGTGCGCCATCGGTTACGAACTCAATATCTGACAGTTCCAGCCCTGCCAGTTCCGAGCGCCGAAACGCGCCAGCAAACCCTAGAAGCAAAATAGCCTTGTCACGCTTGCCCTGAATCGTCTTTGTGTCGCATTGGGCAATCATGCTGTAAATCTTGTCCACGGTTGCCGCTGATTTCTTTTCGACCTTAGCGCCAACATTGCGCTTAATGCCTTTCAGGGTGGCACTCACCAGCTTGTCAGTAGTCGGCGAATTCATTCCCGCCGTTTCATGGGCGAAACGGACAGCAGAAACACGACGATTCAGGGTAGATGGTGAAATTCCATCATTGGCTTGTGATGCCAGAAAATCGGCAATGGTAGCGGGTGATGCTGGCATAGCTTCCAAAGACCGACTATCGCACCAACTGACAAAAATGGTCAGGTCACTACGGTACGCTTTCCGGGTTGCCTCGCTGGTCGATTCGATGATGAATTGCTTAGCTTGCGCACCCACTTCCCCAATGGTTAAGTTTGTGTTGCTTGTAGTTGTCAAAGTACTCATGTTTCACCTTGTTTATTAGTTCCGAGAATAACAGTTATCGGAACTAATAATATATATTGGTGTAAGTTGTGTCAATGCGTGTCAACAGGTGGCTTTATGGTTCAATTCTGGATTCGTGATGGTATGGCGGTTTCTGCCATCGGTGCAGGATGCTATGATTTACCCTAGATACAGGCGAAAAGCATTTGTAAAAAATCTTGTAAGTGACTGTTTTTGTTAGTGCGTGAATGTAAGTTTTACAGTGTTTTTTAGGTGGCTTTTTTAGTATAAGTGGTTGATTTTATGGAAAAAGTTAAAGTTTTGTTTGTCTGTATGGGCAATATCTGTCGTTCACCTACGGCGCAAGGTGTGTTTGAGCATCTGGTGCATTCGCAAGGGTTGTCTGATCGTATTCTGATTGATTCGGCGGGGACTCATGCATACCACGTGGGTAATCCCCCTGATAAGCGTTCACAAGGCGCGGCGAAAAGTCGTGGGTTGGATTTGTCGGGGCAGCGGGCGCGTAAGGTAACGCTGGCTGATATTGAGGCATTCGACTACGTGTTGGCGATGGATCGCACGAATCTGGATGATTTACAGGATATGGTGGCAGCATCACAGCGTGAGCGTGTGCGCTTGTTCATGGCGTTTGCCGAACGCTGGAATGTGGATGAAGTGCCTGACCCTTATTATGGGGGCGAGAGTGGCTTCGAGAGGGTGTTGGATATGGTGGAAGATGCGGCGGCAGGCTTATTAGAGCATATCCGCCGCACCCATTTTTAGACAGTCAGGTGTTACCCTTACTCCGGTTCGGTGTGCATCCATGATGGACGCCGCTTCATCGGTGCAGGTGCCGCCGTTTCCTTTACCGTGTCGACTATTTCGGGCGTTTTGGGTTCAGTTACTACCGTTATAGGTTCAGGTGGGGCAAGCGGTTTTTCAGCAATAACCTCAGCCACTGCGATAGCAGGTGGGGCGGGTTCCGGTTTTGGTGCAGGCACAGGTGTAGGTTCTGGTTGAGCAAAAACCTCTGCCAGTGGCTTAGCTTCGGGTACAGACACGGCGGCTACTAGTTCTGGCTGAACGTTTACTTCCAATGCGGTCTCTACTTTGGGCGTAGGTTCTGCTTGAACTTGTGGCTCTGCTTTGGGCGTAGGTTCTGCTTGAACTTGTGGCTCTGCTTTGGGCGTGGGTTCTGCTTGAACTTGTGTCTCTGCCTTGGGCGTGGGTTCTGCTTGAACTTGCACGTCTGGTACGGGGCTCACGGCAGGCTTGGGTTTTGCTTGAGCCTGTACTTTGGATTTGCGTTCCTGAAAATCTGCCGGATTTTCAGGGGGTGAAACCTGGATGATAACAGGTACAGGTCTGTTCTCCGATTTGGGTGGCTGACGTTCGTAACGCGGCTGTTGCGCAGGTTGTGCTGCGCTCAGATCAATAATGAACGGTTCCAGATTTTCAGCAGGCAGAGGTTCTAGCTCGGCAGATGCAGGGCGTGGTGGGCGTTGTTGACGATTTTGGCTACCGCGTGGGCGACGTGTGCGGCCACGACGTTCGCGTGGGCCGCGTGGCTGGGTTTCGCTGCTAGCTGTAACCGTATCATCGTCGGTTTCAACGTCTGTATCTGCGTCATCCATTACCTCATCATCAAGGTCGTTTGTGTCAACGTCAGACAGACTAGGTGCTGCCATTTGATTGCGACGGTTTCTGTTGGCCGCTGCTGGCGCATCAGTTTGTTGAGCCTCTAATGGCTGGTTGTCATCGTCTACGTCGCTTGCAGATGCGGCCTCATTTCCTCTGGGGCGTTGCTGGCGCGGGTTGCGTTGCTTTTCTTGTGGGATGTTATCCTGTGGGGCGCTGTCGTTGGGTTGTGCCGTGTTGCCGTTGTTGGCTTCATTGGAACGTTGGCGGTTGCGCGGGTCACGGCGTGAGCGGTCACGGCGACTTTGAGACTGTTGTCCATTGTCTTGGTTGTTGTCACGTGTTTCTCGCGGTGCAGACAGGGTGATTTCGAGAGGTGTCTGATCATCATGTTGCGCGACTGGAGCGTCTTGTTCTTGTGTTCTGGGCGGACGTTGCTCGCGTGGTGGGCGACGATTTTGGTCGCTATTGCTGTTGTCACGCTCATTGCGGTTGCGATTGTTGTTGCGCTGCTCGTTGTTGCGTTCAGTGTTGCGTTCGTTGCGCTGCTCGTTGTTGCGTTCAGTGTTGCGTTCGTTGTTGCGTTCGTTGCGCTGCTCGTTGTTACGTTCAGTGTTGCGTTCGCTACGCTGCTCGTTGTTACGTTCAGTGTTGCGTTCGCTACGCTGCTCGTTGTTTTGGCGGTTTTGACGGTTGTCTTGTGCATGACGATTGCGTGATTCGTCCGTGGCTGGGCGCTCTGTTTCTGCGGTTGTGTCGCTTCTGCCATTGTTACGATTGCGATTATTTCGCTGATCATTGCGTTCGTTGCCGCGTTCGTTGCGTTTGTCCCGTGGTGGTTCAGTGCGTCGTTGCGTTTGTGTGCTGGCGGTTTCTGTCGTGTTTTCAGCCGCTTCTGCTGCTTTGTCAACAGTTGGGCTGCTGCCAAAGAGACTGCCGAAAATGCGACGCATTAGACCTAGGCCTTTGATGGCTGCTGCTGGTATTGGCGCTACAGCTGTCGTTTCGTGGTTGCGTGAACCCTGCGGTGCTGGGGTGCTGGGCATAACGTTGGTGACGGCAGCTTCGACTGGAGTCAAGGCATGATTGGTGTCTTGCTGGATAGTCTCTTCAATATCAGGCGGAGCCGGAATGTACAGGTAGCTGCTTTGGCCTTCTTCGTCTTCGAGGTTGTCATTGCGGATACGGCTGATGTCGTAATGCGGCGTTTCCATGTAAGGGTTGGGGATGATGGTCAGCTCAACATTACGACGCGCTTGGATGTCGGTGATGGCTTGGCGCTTTTCGTTCAGCAGGAATGTCGCGACAGCAACCGGCAGGCGGGCAATGACTTTGCCGGTCATTTCCTTCATGGCTTCTTCTTCGACCAGACGCAGGATGGAAAGCGCCATTGAGTCGGTGCTGCGAATATGGCCATGCCCGGTGCAACGTGGGCAAACGATTTGGCTGGATTCACCAAGTGATGGGCGCAGGCGTTGGCGCGACATTTCCAGCAAGCCGAAGCGGGAGATGCGCCCGACTTGTACGCGTGCGCGGTCGAGTTTCATGGCATCACGCAGGCGTTTTTCGACTTCGCGCTGGTGTTTGCTGGGCAGCATGTCGATAAAGTCGATGACAACCAGACCACCAAGGTCACGCAGGCGCAATTGGCGGGCAATTTCGTCAGCGGCTTCCAGGTTGGTGTTGAGAGCCGTTTCTTCGATGTCATGCCCTTTGGTGGCACGCGCTGAGTTGATATCGATGGAAACCAGTGCTTCGGTATGGTCGATGACAATCGCACCGCCGGAAGGCAGGGCAACGGTGCGCTGGTAGGCCGTTTCGATCTGATTTTCAACCTGAAAGCGGCTGAACAGTGGTGTGCCGTCAGTGTAAGCCTTGAGCTTGCGGATATTGTGCGGCATGACTGCCTGCATGAAATCTCGCGCTTGCTGGAAGACTTTTTCGTTGTCTATGACGATTTCACCGATGTCACGGCGGAAATAGTCACGCAGCGCACGGATAATGACGTTGCTTTCCTGATACAGCAGGGTTGGGCCTTTGTGCTGGCTGTACGCTTGCTGGATGGCATTCCACAAGGTTTTCAGGTAGTCCAGATCCCATGACAGTTCCTCTGCATCACGTTCAATGCCAGCGGTACGCACGATCACACCCATGCTGTCGGGAATGTCCAGCTCACTCAGTGTTTGCTTGATTTGTTGACGATCATCACCTTCGATACGACGTGATACCCCACCCGCTTTGGGGTTATTGGGCATCAGCACCAGATAGCGCCCGGCAAGACTGAGGTAAGTGGTCAGGGCTGCGCCTTTATTGCCACGTTCTTCCTTGTCGACTTGCACTAAGATTTCCATGCCCTCACGCATCACGTCCTTGACAGCAGGACGCCCGGTGTATTTGGCATTTGGATGATAGAATTCTGGTGCGACTTCACGAAAGGATAAGAAACCATGGCGTTGTGCACCATAGTTGACGAAAACGGCCTCTAAACTAGGTTCAACGCGAGTGATAACACCTTTGTAAATATTAGCTTTTTTTTGTGCACGCAGTGAATGTTCAATATCGAGGTCGTACAGGCGTTGCCCGTCAACCATGGCAACGCGGATTTCTTCCGGTTGGGTCGCATTAATTAGAATACGTTTCATGTACTACATAAGCCTTGGTTATGCAGTAATTGTTACCTGTTTGTTTCAGGTGGGGTCGATCAGTTTATTTCGAGTAATATCAAAGCGTTAGAATTTTTCTCTATCACCAAGCTATGGATTAACCTTAATCGGGCCTACCTTTAGAAAGAATCGTTCGGTCATTACGGGTCATGGGAGTGCCTCATAAGGGCGGGCGCATGAATATTGTAAACCGCTGGCGCATTCTTGCAACAGACATCAGCAACAAGTCCTGCTGTTAATGTCAAGCCTGTCTGCTTGTTTTTTGATCTGCATGACAGGCATTGGATGATGAGGGTATGGATTTTTTTATCCTGTTTACCCCGGCACAAATTCTGAGGGTGAATGTTCTAATCGCCAGAATTTGTGATTGAATCAATCAGGCATGGGTCATATCATCGTGTTCAGATTTGATCGAACCCATTGTGTCAGGTTTTCATCCTAACGTTGCCTGCTGCGAATATATCAATTCGGTTAATTATATTCAATTTGCATTTAAATTTAGTTGGTATGTTTTTTCATTATGGCAGTCGAATACTACACGGTTACGGAAAATGAAGATGGTCAGCGGATAGATAATTTCCTGATTCGCCATCTTAAGCAACTTCCCAAGAGCGCACTTTACCGGATTTTACGCAAAGGTGAGGTGCGGGTTGACAAAAAAAGAGTCAAACCAGAGAAGAAACTGGCTTTGGGTGAGATTATCCGTATCCCCCCCATCAAAATGGAGGCGGAGGTCAATCCGCCGGACAAGCCTGCGCTGGCCTCTGCTTCTTTGCTGAGCGTATTGGAAGCGGCGGTGTTGCAAGAAGATGAGCAACTGATTTTCGTCAACAAGCCCTCCGGCCTGCCGGTACACGGTGGCAGCGGCTACAAGCTGGGGCTGATTGAAGCCTTTCGTCAATTGCGCCCGAATTTGCCCTATGTGGAACTGGCGCACCGCATCGACCGTGATACCAGCGGTGTGGTCATTCTCGCCAAGTCACGGCAGGCATTGACTGAATTGCACGCATTGTTCCGCGACGGCAAGATTGATAAGCGCTACAAGGCGCTGGTGGCAGGGCGTTGGAAGCACGGTCGCCAACACGTGACGATGGATTTGAGCAAGGAAGAAGGCACGCGCCAGAAGGTGCAAGTGGTAGAAGAGGGCGAGGGTAAAGTATCCGAAACCATTTTCTCCTCGCTGAAAAACCTGCATGGCGCATCGCTGGTAGAGGCACAAATTCTTACCGGGCGGATGCATCAAATCCGTGTGCAATTGCAGAATCTGGGGCATCCGATTCTCGGTGATGACCGTTACGGTGATTTCGCACTCAACCGCAAATTCCGCGACATGGGGCTGAAACGACTGTTTTTGCATTCTGCCAGCGTAGATTTTACCTTGCGTGCCACCGGGCGGCGTTATGTGGTGGAAGCACCCCTGCCGGATGAGTTGAAGGAAGTGCTGATTAACATCAAAATCAATGCGGTAGAGCGTTGATATGACCGTTAAGATGAAACCTTATTCCCTGCTGATTTTTGACTGGGACGGCACGCTGATGGACTCCGCCGCGCACATTACCCAGTGTATGCGCAATGCCATTGCGGTGGTGGGTGCGGAACCGCGTACTGATGCGCAAATCCGCCACATCATCGGCTTGGGGCTGGATGAAGCCATTCAACACCTTTACCCCAACCTTTCGCCGAGTCGGATTCGCGAGATTGCGGATGAATACCGTCAGGAGTTTCTGGTGCGCACCACGCACGGCAGCGAATTGTTCAGCGGCGCACGCGCAACCCTTTACACGCTGGCTGAACAGGGTTACACGCTGGCCGTTGCTACGGGGAAATCGCGGCGTGGGCTGGATAAGGTGCTGGATGAAACCGGGCTGCGTGAGCTGTTCCCGATTACGCGCTGTGCGGACGAAACCCGTTCCAAGCCACATCCACAAATGCTGGAAGAGATTTTGACAGACTGCGATACCCGCAAGCATGATGCGCTGATGATTGGGGACAGTGAATACGATTTGCAGATGGCGCTGAACATCGGGATGGATTCACTGGCTGTCAGTTACGGCGTGCATGGCCTTGAACACTTGCGGCAACATCAGCCGCGTGGTCATGTTGACGACGTTACGCATATTCCCGGCTGGTTAGCCGCACAAAAAGGTTACACATGAACGAAGATAATACACAGGCTATTCAGGCGCTCAAAGATGTGGCGCTGGAAAGCATCAAGGAACAACGCCGTGCGCGGCGCTGGGGGATCTTTTTCAAACTGTTTTTCGTTGCTTATTTGTTGGTTGCGCTGTTTGCCTTGATCGGCACGGGGGCGTCGGATAGTAATTTGACCGCAGCAAAAGAAATTACAGCCGTCGTCGATATCAACGGCGTGATCATGGATGGTGCGTTGGCAAGCGGTGAGCTGGTGAACCCTGCACTGAAAGAAGCCTTTGAAAATGAAAAGACCAAGGGCGTGATTTTACGCATCAATAGTCCCGGTGGCAGCCCAGTGCAGTCGGGTATCATCAATGATGAAATCAGGCGTCTAAAGGCCGCACATAAGGATATTCCGGTGTATGCGGTGGTGTCTGACCTGTGCGCGTCGGGTGGTTATTATATCGCGGTGGCTGCCGACAATATCTACGCAGACAAGGCCAGTATCGTCGGTTCCATCGGGGTGCGTATGGATAACTTCGGTGCAGTGGAGTTGATGGAAAAGTTGGGTGTGGAGCGTCGTCTTTACACTGCCGGTGCGAACAAGGGGATGCTTGACCCGTTTTTACCGGAAAACGAAACACAGGTTCAACATGTCCATAATATGCTGAACACGACGCACCAACAGTTCATCAATGTGGTGAAAGAAGGCCGTGGCGAGCGTTTGCAGAATAACCCGGATATTTTCTCTGGCCTGTTCTGGACGGGTGAAGATGCGCTCAAGCTGGGCTTGATTGATGGGATAGGCAGCGATGCTTACGTGGCGCGTGAGTTGATCAAGGCGGAGGAAATGGTGAATTTCACGACTGAAAAAGACCTGTTGCAGCGTTTGAGTGAGCGGGTAGAAACGTCCGTACAAGCGCTGATTTCGCTGGATGCAGCACCGCGTACCGTGTTGCGTTGATGGAAACATTGCTGTATTCGCTGGCGGATGCCCTGAAGTCCAAAGGCTGGATGCTGGCAACGGCGGAATCGTGTACCGGCGGCTGGATTGCGAAACTGTGTACCGATCTGGCGGGGAGTTCCGCGTGGTTCGAGCGCGGTTTCGTGACCTACAGCAATGATGCCAAGCAGGATATGTTGGGTGTAAAGGCGGAGACGCTTGCTCAACACGGTGCGGTCAGCGAAGCAGTCACGGCTGAAATGGCTGCGGGTGCATTACAGCATTCGCGGGCGCAGGTGGCAGTGTCGGTCAGCGGGATTGCAGGGCCTGGCGGTGGTACAGCGACCAAGCCGGTTGGGACGGTGTGTTTCGGCTGGTTAGTGCAGGGTGGGGAAGTGCGTACCGCCACCCGACACTTTCAGGGTGATCGGGAAGCAGTACGCGCTCAAGCGGTGCAATACGCACTCAGTGGCGTATTGCAGGCGTTGCGTTAGACTTTTTGGCGCACGTAAGTGCCCGGTGCATCGCCGAGAATTTCCAGTTTTCCAGCGCCGGGGATGCGTGCATCCACTTCGGTTTCTGAGAATTTCGCTACCCAGCTATTCCAGTCGTGCCACCATGATAAGTCAACCTTGTTGGCTGCAAACAACCAGTCATCCGCATTGTCGCATAGTTCTTCGTTGACCCAATGACCGTATTTGTTAGCGGCTGCCGGGTTAACAATGCCTGCAATGTGACCAGACTGCCCCAGCACGAAGCGTACCGGACCCGAGAACAGTTTCGCACCCTTATAAGTACCGCGCCATGGGGCGATGTGGTCGTCATGAGTGGAAACGAAATACGCAGGTGTATCAATCTTGCCCAGATTAATCGGGGTATCTGACAGCGTGATGCAATCAGGTTGGCTCAGGCAATTGTTGAGGTACATATTGCGCAGGTAGAAGCTGTGCATGGCAGCAGGCATCCGAGTGCTGTCGGAGTTCCAGTACAGCAAGTCGAAGGGCATGGGGTCATTGCCGAGCAAATACAGGTTGACGAAGAATGACCAGATCAGGTCGTTGGAACGCAGCATATTGAAAGCCGCGCCCATGTCCTTGCCATCCAGATAGCCGTCTTTTTCCATGCGCTTTTCCAGCGAGCCAACTTGTGCTTCGCTGAGGAAAACTTCGATTTCGCCAGGTTCGGCAAAGTCTAGCAAGGTGGTGAAGAACGTGGCGCTTTTGACGCGATCATCGCCCTTGGCTTTCAGGTAAGCCAGTGTAGCGGCGGTCAGTGTACCACCGAGGCAGTAACCGATCACATTGAGGTCACGTTCGCCGGTAGCGGCTTCGACCGCATCCATCGCGCTGATGGCGGCTTGCATGTAGTCTTCAAAATTCAGGTCACGGTGTTGGCTGTCCGGGTTGACCCAGGAAATCATGAAGACCGTATTGCCTTGATCCACTGCCCATTTGACGAATGAATTCTTTTCGCGCAGGTCGAGGATGTAATACTTGTTGATCCACGGTGGCAAAATCAGTACTGGGCGTTGGCGCACTTTAGCCGTGGTCGGGGTGTACTGGATCAGTTCCAGTAATTCATTCTTGAACACCACTTTACCGGGGGTGGTGGCAATATCCCGACCCAGTTCAAACGCTTTCATGTCGGTCATGCGGATGCGCAATTGACCATCCTGAAAATCATCCAGCAGGTTTTCCATCCCCTTGACGAGATTCGCACCATTGGTTTCGACAATGGTCTGCCAAACTTGTGGGTTGGTGTGTGAATAATTGTTGGGTGCGAGTGCATCAATCATGCTGTTGATGAAAAACTCGGCTTTTTTCGCATCCTGTTCTGAAAGGCCGCCTGCGGTTTGTGCCAGTGTGCGCCAGTATGTCGACATATTGAGGTAAGACTGGAGCAGGACTTCGGTGAACTGGTGTTCTTGCCATGCCGGGTGTTTGAAACGCTTGTCGGTGATGTCGGGAACGCCCGGTGACAAATGCCCCAGACCCAGCGCCCGTGTGGTGGTGTGCTGCCATAGCTTGGTTTGGCTGCTGAACAAATCCATATTAGCCTGCATGACGGCAGTCGGGTGCAACAACAGGTTGACGCCCCACTTGGCAATGGCTTCTGCGAAACTGTTGTCGCCTTGGCCACCTTCATTGGCTGGTTTGTTCATCGCATTGCCCAGCAAACGAGCGACAAAGCGTTGCCACAACAGCATTGCTTGCGTCATATTGGTTTGCAGTAGAATAGGGTCTATGGATGGTGTGAGTTGTTGGGCTGGGTTTTGCATAAGTTTAGTGGTTCCACTTAGGAATATTCATCGGTGTGTCACAATAGCCAGTTTATGGGGTGATTGTCGACAGTTTTTATAAGAAAAATGCTGCATTGCAGTAATTTAAAGGTGGTGTTAGTTTTTTGAAAAACAATGGTCTGCTTGATGGTCGCTGCTATGATGCCGCATGTCGACGATTCGCCGATAAGTGCTGAGCTTTCATCTTCTGGCATTGGCTTGCTGCTATCCATTATGGAATAATCCACGCTTTCCTCACCTAAGTTAAGAACTCATACATAAAGGAGTGTCCGTATGGACGAGAACAAAAAGAAAGCCCTTGCTGCCGCCTTAGGCCAGATTGAGCGCCAATACGGTAAAGGTGCAGTGATGCGTATGGGTGACTCCAGCGCTTCCCGTGATATTGAAGCCATTTCTACTGGCTCATTGGGTTTGGATATTGCGTTGGGTATTGGTGGTCTACCTAAAGGGCGTGTGATCGAAATTTATGGCCCAGAGTCTTCTGGGAAAACCACATTGACGCTGCAAGTCATTGCCGAGTGCCAAAAGCTTGGCGGTACGGCGGCATTTGTGGATGCGGAACACGCGCTTGACCCAGTTTATGCGCAAAAGCTCGGTGTAAACGTGGACGACCTGCTGGTTTCCCAGCCAGATAATGGTGAACAAGCGTTGGAAATTACTGACATGTTGGTGCGTTCTGGCGCAGTTGACATTGTCGTCGTGGACTCAGTAGCGGCTTTGACCCCGAAAGCTGAAATCGAAGGCGATATGGGCGACTCTCACGTTGGCTTACAAGCACGTCTGATGTCACAAGCCTTGAGAAAATTGACCGGGAACATCAAGCGTTCCAACACCATGGTGATTTTCATCAACCAGATTCGGATGAAAATCGGTGTTATGTTTGGCAACCCGGAAACCACGACCGGCGGTAATGCGCTGAAATTCTACGCTTCGGTTCGTCTCGACATTCGCCGCATTGGTGCTATCAAGAAGGGCGACGAAATCACCGGTTCTGAAACCCGCGTGAAAGTGGTTAAGAACAAGGTGGCGCCACCGTTTAAGCAAGCTGAGTTTGAAATCCTCTACGGTGAAGGCATTTCCCGCGAAGGCGAATTGGTTGATTTGGGTGCTAAACAAGGACTGATCGGCAAAGCAGGTGCATGGTACAGTTATAAAGGTGATAAAATTGGCCAAGGTAAGGACAATGCGCGTAATTACCTGAAAGAACACCCGGCCGCTGCGGCTGAAATTGAAAAAGCGATCCGCGAAGCCGCATTTAGTTCGCCCGATTTTGCACCCTCTGCTGTTGAAGAAGCGGATGCAGGGGACGACGAGGTATAATGGCTGACGGGCGGGGCTGTGAAGCGGTTGCGGTGCGATTGTTGGCACAACGTGAGCATTCCCGCTATGAGCTGGCGCAAAAAGTGCGTCAGCGCTGCGAGTGTGATCAGGCTAGCTTGGATCAGGTGTTGGATAAATTGCAGGACATGGGGTATCTGGATGATGCCCGTTATGCGGCTGCATTCATCCGTTCATCCATTTCAAGAGGGCGTGGGGCGCAGCGAATTAGCTATGAATTACGTGAGCATGGCGTCGATAATGCCATTGCTTCACAAGCATTGGCGGAAGCCGATGTGGATTGGCATGTGCTGGCCAGTGAACAGCGCGAGAAAAAATTTGGCAGGGAAATCCCTGCGGATTACAAGGAACGCGCCCGGCAGTCTCGATTTCTCGCCGGGCGCGGTTTTTATACCGATGCGATTAAAGCTGCTTTCCAATGAATACTGCTGAACTCAGACAACAATTTCTCGATTTTTTTGCCAGTAAAGGCCATGAAATCGTCCCGTCCAGCTCTTTAGTGCCGGGCAATGACCCGACCTTGCTGTTTACCAACGCGGGCATGGTGCAATTCAAGGACGTGTTCCTTGGCATGGATAAACGCAGCTATCACCGCGCTACCACATCGCAGCGCTGTGTGCGGGCGGGCGGTAAGCACAACGATCTGGAAAACGTCGGTTATACCGCGCGTCACCACACGTTTTTTGAAATGCTGGGCAATTTCAGTTTCGGTGACTATTTCAAGGAAGACGCTATCAAGTATGCGTGGGAATTCCTGACTGAAACCCTGAAGTTACCTAAGGGCAAGCTGTGGGTCACGGTGTATGCCGATGATGATGAAGCCTACAGTATCTGGGCGCAGCAGATTGGCGTGCCTGCCGACCGCATTACCCGTATCGGTGATAATAAGGGGGCAGCTTATGCGTCCGATAACTTCTGGCAGATGGGCGATACTGGGCCGTGTGGACCGTGCACCGAGATTTTCTACGACCACGGTGAGCATATTTGGGGTGGCCCGCCGGGAACGCCAGAGGAAGATGGCGACCGTTACATCGAAATCTGGAATCTGGTGTTCATGCAATACGAGCGCACCAAAGATGGCACGATGATTCCACTGCCCAAGCCTTCTGTCGATACTGGCATGGGCATGGAGCGGTTGGCAGCGGTGATGCAGGGCGTACACAGCAACTACGAAATCGACCTGTTCCAAACCTTGCTGAGCAAAGGGTTGTCCCTCGCGAAAAATGCTGATGCGAATAACCCGTCGTTGAAAGTGATTGCTGACCACATCCGCTCTTGCTCTTTCCTGATTGTCGATGGCGTGTTGCCATCGAATGAAGGGCGTGGCTATGTCTTGCGCCGCATTATTCGCCGCGCTATCCGTCATGGCTATAAGCTGGGGATGGAAGCGCCATTTTTCCACAAGCTGGTACAGCCGCTGGTGGATGAAATGGGCACGGCTTACCCTGAACTCGCCAAAGCCCAGCCTCACGTTGAACAAGCGCTGGAAAAAGAAGAGCGCCGTTTCGCCGAGACGCTGGAACAGGGCATGAAGATTCTGGAAGATGCCATTGCGGGCATGTCAGGTGACACGATTGATGGCGAAACCGTTTTCAAGCTCTATGATACGTATGGTTTTCCGGTAGATTTGACGGGCGATATTGCCCGCGAGCGTAACCTCAAGCTCGACGAAGCAGGCTTCGAGACAGCGATGAATGCGCAACGTGAACGTGCGCGTGCGGCAGGCAAATTCGGTGCCGACTACGGCGACAAGCTGGATGTCAGTGGCGAAACTGCTTTCCACGGCTACGGCACTTTGACGGAAACCGCTAGTATTACCGCACTGTTCTCGCAAGGTACTGCTATTGAGTGTTTGCAGGAAGGCGCTGAAGGTCAGATCGTGTTGGATCACACCCCATTTTATGCCGAGTCTGGCGGTCAGGTGGGCGATACCGGGGTTTTGCATACCGATACGGCAGTCTTCCGGGTTGCAGATACGCGCAAGCAGGGCAAAACCTTCATCCACACCGGCAAGGTAGAATTCGGCGAACTGTCCGTCGGTACAGCGGTCGTGGCGGAAGTCGATGCCGAACGTCGTCAGGCCATTATCCTCAACCATTCCGCGACCCACTTGATGCACGCTGCGTTACGCGAAGTGCTGGGCGAGCATGTTGAGCAAAAAGGTTCGCAAGTGACGCCCGAGCGCCTGCGTTTCGACTTTTCCCAGCCGGATGCCGTTACACCAGAGCAGCTGGCCGCTGTTGAAGCCATTGTTAACCGCGAAATCCGCAGCAATGCCGCAACCTTGGCACAAGTCATGAGCATGGAAGACGCCAAAAAATCCGGCGCCATGGCGCTGTTTGGCGAGAAATACGGCGATGAAGTGCGGGTGCTGAAAATCGGTTTCTCTACGGAATTGTGTGGTGGTTGCCACGTCAATCGTACTGGCGATATTGGTCTGTTCAAAATCATCAGTGAAGGTGGTGTGGCAGCAGGTGTTCGGCGTATCGAAGCGGTAACAGGTGCTAACGCGCTGGCATGGTTTGGCGATGTCACCAACCGTCTGGATAGCGTTGCCCGCTTGCTGAAGTCCAACCCTGTCGAAGTGACTGACAAGCTCGACGCTATGCTGCAAAAGAACCGCGCACTGGAAAAAGAGCTGGAGCAACTCAAAGGCAAAATGGCTTCCCAAGCCGGTTCTGGCCTGGCTGACCAAGCGGTGGACATCGGCGGGATACGGGTGCTGGCAGCAAACCTCGAAGGTGCTGACCCTAAATCCTTGCGTGACACGGTTGACCAGTTGAAAAACAAGCTGGGCAAAGCAGTCGTGATTCTAGCTGCGGTTGCCGATGGCAAAGTCAGTTTGGTCGCCGGTGTCACCAAAGATGAAACCGCCAAAGTCAAAGCAGGCGAGTTGCTCGGCTTTGTTGCTGGGCAAATCGGTGGCAAGGGCGGCGGTCGCCCGGACATGGCACAAGGTGGCGGCACTGACGTGGCAGCATTACCAGCAGCACTGGCAGCAGTGGCTGGCTGGGTTAGCGAGCGGGTTTAATTTTTGAAGTGTTTTGAAGGTAAACAGTAAACAATGGCACTGATCGTACAGAAATACGGCGGCACATCCGTAGGCTCACCCGAACGCATCGCGGCGGTGGCAGAGCGGGTGATTCGCTGGCGAAAGAAGGGCAATGATGTCATCGTGGTGGTTTCCGCGATGTCGGGTGAAACCAATAAACTGGTGGCGCTGATCAATGCCGTCAATCCACAAGGTTCCGAGCGCGAAAAAGACGCGATTCTCTCCACGGGCGAACAGGTCACGATTGGCCTGTTGGCGATGGCGCTAGAAAAGCAAGGTCAGCCTGCACGTTCCTACACAGGTGCACAGGTTCGCATCCTGACGGATGAGGCGCACACCAAGGCACGTATTCGTGATATTGATGCTGAACCCATTCGTAAAGATCTGGCGGCAGGAAAAGTCGTGGTCGTAGCTGGTTTTCAGGGTGTGACAGCAGATGGCAGCATTACAACCTTAGGGCGCGGCGGTTCCGATACCACTGGTGTGGCGCTGGCGGTTGCTCTCAAGGCAGACGAATGCCAGATTTACACCGATGTAGACGGGGTATACACCACTGACCCACGTATTGAGCCTAAAGCCCGCCATATCCCGCGCCTGACGCTGGAAGAAATGTTGGAAATGGCTAGCCAAGGTTCCAAAGTGCTGCAAATTCGTTCGGTCGAATTTGCCTACAAATATGATATGCCTATCCGCGTGCTATCCAGTTTTGATGAATTTGATCAAGGCAACAGCACGCTGGTCACTCGTGAGGAAGATGTAATGGAAGAAGTATCCGTCCGTGGTATTGCGTTTAACCGCGACGAAGCCCAATTGACTGTCACGGGCGTGCCTGATCGCCCCGGTGTGGCTTACCAGATTCTGGGACCGATTTCGGACGCGAATATCGAAGTGGACATGATTGTGCAGAATACCGGTTCTGATGGTACGACCGATTTTACGTTCACGGTTCACAAGAACGATTATGCCAAGGCGCGTGGTATCCTGTGTAAGACTGGCGAAGCCTTGGGTGCAAAGCAATGTAACGGCGATGAAAGCATTGCCAAAGTGGCGATTGTCGGGGCAGGGATGCGTTCCCATGCTGGGGTTGCTAGTAAAATGTTCAAGACCTTGGCTGATGAAGGCATCAATATCCGCATGATTTCTACTTCTGAAATCAAAGTCGCTGTGGTGGTGGATGAGAAATACCTAGAATTGGCAGTACGTGTCTTGCACGACGCATTTGGTTTGGCTCAAGCAACTATCTAATTCAAAAAACAATAATAAATTTTTGAGGAAAAACCCACTGTAACAGCTTTGTTCGGTGGGTTTTTTTTGCCCAAACATTAAGGTGTTAGGCAAGTTATTTAATGCTTGTTGTTTAAATCATACATTGGTAAAAATACCACTGATGGTTGAATAGTTAAGCCTCAGTTAAGTGCTGATATGGGATTGTTGAGGCTACCAACGACTATGAGTGATGCTTTAGGGCTATCACGGGCTTTTGGGACACATAAATGCAGCAATATGGAGATTATGCGATATGTTGATTCTGACACGGAGGGTGGGAGAAACCCTCATGATTGGGGATAATATCAGCGTTACGGTATTAGGGGTTAAAGGCAATCAGGTACGTTTGGGCATTAATGCGCCTAAAGATGTTGCTGTACACCGGGAGGAAATCTTCGAGCGTATCCGTCATGAACAAATTGATGTGGTTGCTCTTGAAGAAAATGTAAATTAGGGCTTTACGTACAGCCCATTTGAAGGTATCCTTCCCGCCTTCATTGAAGACTTGGAGAGTTGGCCGAGTGGCCGAAGGCGCTCCCCTGCTAAGGGAGTATGGGTCAAAAGCCCATCGAGGGTTCGAATCCCTCACTCTCCGCCATATTTTAAAAAGCCCTGACAGGTTAAGTTCTGTGAGGGCTTTTTTGTATTACTTTATGCCATTTTACTGATCAAGCCCCATGATACGTATTACCGACTTGCGCCTACCCCTAGAATACCCTGCCGATTCCCTATCTACTGCCGTTGCGGAACGCTTAGGCATTACGATTGCTGAGTTGCTGGATTTTAACGTATTCAAACGGGGTTACGATGCCCGCAAGCGCGATGCCATCGTGTTGGTCTACACCATTGACGTGACGGTGCAGGATGAAACGGCACTTCTGGCGACATTCTCTGCTGACCCGCACATCAAGATTGCCCCCGATACTACTTACCGTTTTGTCGCACACCTGCAAGAAGCACCCGATTTGCGTCCGGTGATCGTGGGTTTTGGCCCGTGTGGGTTAATGGCAGGCTTGGTGCTGGCACAAATGGGTTTCCGCCCAATCATTCTGGAACGTGGTAAAAAAGTCCGCGAACGCACCAAGGATACTTGGGGGCTATGGCGCAAAAACCAGCTAAACCCCGAATCCAACGTGCAATTTGGTGAAGGTGGCGCCGGTACTTTTTCCGACGGCAAGCTCTACAGCCAGATCAAAGATCCTAAGCATTACGGGCGCAAGGTGCTGACTGAATTCGTCAAAGCTGGTGCGCCAGAAGAAATCCTCTACGTTAGCAAGCCGCACATCGGTACCTTCCGCTTGGTTAAAATGGTGGAAAATATGCGTGCCCAGATCGAAGCACTGGGTGGCGAAATCCGTTTCCAGCAGCAAGTAACCGATGTGCTGATCGAAGACGGACATCTACGTGGGGTGACGCTAGCAACGGGTGAACAAATCCGCACCGATCACGTCATTCTCGCGCTGGGGCACAGTGCGCGGGATACGTTCCAGATGCTGCATGAGCGCGGTGTGTTCATGGAACAGAAGCCATTTTCGCTCGGTTTCCGCATTGAACACCCACAAACTCTGATTGATCAGGCGCGTTTCGGCAAACATGCGGGCAACGAATTGCTGGGCGCGGCAGATTACAAGCTGGTACACCACGCCAAAAATGGACGCGATGTGTACAGTTTCTGCATGTGTCCGGGCGGGCAAGTTGTGGCGGCGGCTTCCGAGCCGGGGCGGGTGGTCACCAATGGTATGAGCCAATATTCCCGCGCCGAACGTAATGCCAATGCAGGGATTGTGGTCGGTATCACCCCGAAAGATTACCCCGGTAATCCGCTAGCGGGCATCGAATTCCAGCGTCAATGGGAATCGCGTGCTTACGAACTCGGCGGCGGCAATTACGAAGCGCCGGGGCAGTTAGTGGGCGATTTCATCAAAGGCATTGCGTCAACGCAACTGGGTTCGGTGGAACCTTCCTACCAACCCGGCGTACACCTCACCGATCTGGCGACCAGCCTACCGAAATATGCGATTGAAGCCATCCGTGAAGCACTGCCTGCTTTTGAGCGTCAAATCAAAGGTTTCTCGATGTATGATGCTGTGTTGACTGGGGTGGAAACCCGCACCTCCTCACCGTTGCGTATGACTCGTGGTGAAGACCTGCAAAGCCTAAACGTTAAAGGGCTTTTTCCGGCTGGCGAAGGCGCGGGGTATGCTGGGGGTATTCTCTCGGCAGGCGTGGATGGCATTCGCGTCGCCGAGGCATTGGCTACCCAATTAACGGAGGCAAATCATGACCGGAATTATCCGCACAAGCTGGCACAACGCTGAGGTATTAAGCAATCAGCGTTGGACTGAGCGCCTGCTAACCTTACGCATTAAAACCGAGCCTTTGCCGTTCATCGCCGGACAGTTTGTGACCCTGCGCTTACCCATCACGACTGATGGTAATACCGAGCTGGTGGCAAAATCCTATTCCCTGATCAATGCGCCTGACGAGGCGGTGCTGGAAGTTTTCTACAATATCGTTCCCAATGGCAAACTTTCCAACGCTCTGGCTGGCTTGCAGGCGGGCGATAGTCTGGAGATTTCTCAGCCCGCCAAAGGCTTTTTTGTGCTGGATGAAATCCCTAAAGTGCCTAATTTGTGGATGATTGCCACGGGAACCGGCCTTGGCCCCTACCTCTCGATCCTCAAAACTGCCCAGCCGTGGGAACGTTTCCAGAAAATCGTGCTGGTGCATGGCGTGCCGTTGGTCAACGAATTGGCGTATCCCGACTTGATTCAAGGCTTGTTGGCCGAGCACCCGGAGCAGTTCAGCTTCATTGCCTGCGTGACCCAAGAGGCCAACCCGGAAGGCTTGGAAGGGCGTATTACCACCAACCTTGAATCCGGCGCACTCGAACAGGTCGCAGGCACTCACATCAGTGCGGAAGACACGCACGTTATGCTGTGCGGCAACCACAATATGCTGAATGACATGAAAGAATTACTAGCAAAACGCGGGATGCAACGTCATTTGCGTCACAAGCCGGGTCATATCACCACGGAACAGTATTTTTAGAGTCGTAATCTGTTGGCAAGCACTGTAAAATCAGCCGCTTCTATTGTATGGGTTACGGACAAGCAACGAATATGAACCCGGAATTTCTTGATTTCGAACAGCCTATCGCCGAGTTACAGGCGAAAATTGAAGAACTGCGTTACGTGGGTGACGCGGAAATTAACTTGAGCGAAGAAATTGGCAAGCTGGAAGAAAAAGCCGCTTCGCTGACCCGCTCCATTTTTTCCAAACTGACACCCCGTCAGATTTCCCAGCTTGCGCGTCACCCTAAACGTCCGTACACGCTCGACTTGATCCGCTATTTGTTTACGGATTTCAAGGAGCTGCATGGCGACCGTGCCTTTGCTGATGACAAAGCCATTATCGGTGGTATGGCACGTTTTCGCGGTCAAGCGGTGATGGTGATCGGTCATCAAAAAGGCCGTGACACCAACGAAAACATCAAACGCAATTTCGGAATGCCGCGCCCGGAAGGCTACCGCAAAGCTTTGCGCTTGATGCACATGGCCGAAAAATTCCACCTGCCGGTGATCACGTTCATCGACACACCGGGCGCATACCCCGGCATTGGTGCGGAAGAACGTGGTCAAAGCGAAGCTATCGCCCGTAATCTTTACGAAATGGCGAAATTGCGTACCCCGATCATTTGCACGGTAGTAGGCGAAGGTGGTTCCGGTGGTGCGTTGGCGATTGGCGTCGGCGACCGGGTGATGATGCTGCAATACGCCACTTACTCGGTTATTTCCCCAGAAGGTTGCGCTTCAATCCTCTGGAAAAGTGCTGAAAAAGCGGCAGATGCGGCAGATGCGATGGGCATTACTGCCGACCGTCTCAAATCGCTTGGCCTGATTGAGCAGATTATTCCTGAACCGCTGGGTGGTGCGCACCGCGACATGGAAGCCGCTGCCCAACACATTGGCGAGGCATTGGAAACCAATTTGCGCACCCTGAATGCCACGAATATCGACAAGCTGCTCGACAAACGTTACCAGCGCATTATGGCATTCGGGCAGTTCGAGGAGTAAGGAGGGCGTATGTCATGCGCCCCGACGGATCACCTGTTACGCTTTTTCCAGCAACACCCTGCCACGGAATACCTGATAGGTTTCAGTGGCGGGATGGATTCGCACGTATTACTTCATGCTTGCGCCAGTCTGCGCGGGCAATATCCCCACCTGTGTTTTCGCGCCCTGCACATTGATCATGGTTTGCAGGCAGTGTCGGCTGCGTGGGCGGAACATTGCCGTGCGGTGTGTACGGCACTTGGAATTCCCTTGCATAGTGAAACCTTGCAACTGGTGATTCCGGCGGGGGCAAGTCTGGAAGCGGTGGCGCGGACTGCGCGTTATGCAGCCTTCAGCCAGCACTTGCAGCCCGGTGAAATCGTGCTGACCGCGCATCACCAGAATGATCAGGCTGAAACCTTGTTGCTGCATCTAGTACGCGGCAGTGGGGTGGATGGGCTGGCGGCAATGCCAGAAATCCGCCCGTTTGCGCAAGGTGTATTGGGGCGACCCTTGCTGGCTTGCAGTCGTGCGGAACTGAGCGCGTATGCCAAACAGCATAAGCTGAATGTCATTGATGACCCCAGCAATCAGGACAGCCGTTTCGACCGCAATTTCCTGCGCCATCAGGTGGTACCCGTGCTCGAACAGCGTTGGCCTGCACTGGGTAAAACGTTAGCGCGGGCAGCGCGTTTGCAGGGGGAAAGCCGTCAGTTACTGGAAGGCTTTTTGCGCGAAAAACTGCCGAGTATGCACGGCAGTAAGCCCGGTACTTTGTCGGTTAGCCAGTTGCTGGCAGAGGATGCCGTGATGCAAAAAGCCTTGCTGCGAGAATGGCTGGCACAGCGCGGTTTCCGTTTGCCGGAAGAAAAAAAGCTGCTGCAAGTGCTGCATGACGTGTTGCACTGCCGCCCGGATGCGACGCCTTGCGTACAGTGGGAAGGCTGCGACATCCGCCGTTACCGCGATGACATGTATGCTATGCCGCCATTGTCGGCGCACGACCCGAAGCAGGTGTTGGTGTGGAATACCCGCGAGCCGTTATTTATTGCCTCGTTGGGGCGTACTTTGGTGGCGGAGTCGGGGTATCCTGAAACCGTGACCGTGCGCTTTCGGCAAGGTGGTGAAAGCGTGTATCTGTCGCAGCGGGGTGGGCATCATGCGCTTAAGCATCTGTTTCAGGAATGGGGTGTTCCACCGTGGGAGCGGGAGCGCTTGCCGTTGGTGTTTGTGGGGGAGCGGTTGGTGGCTATTGAGGGAATATTGCCTATGGAGCAGGAAGTCGATGGATAGAAATGACGAGTCTTGGATGCGCCATGCCCTTACCCTTGCTCGCAATGCATGGCAGCAAGGCGAAGTGCCCGTCGGTGCTGTCCTCATCCGCGACGGCAAAATCCTCGCTGAAGGCTGGAACCAGCCGATCACCCTGCATGACCCTTCCGCCCACGCCGAAATGCTTGCTATGCGGGCAGCAGGCCAAACGGTTGGTAATTATCGCTTGCCCGGTACAACCCTCTACATCACGCTCGAACCCTGTCTGATGTGTGTCGGCGCCATGCTGCACGCACGGGTAGAGCGAGTGGTATTCGGTGCTTATGACCCCAAAACCGGGGCAGCAGGCAGTGCGTTTAATCTGCTGCAAGACCCGCGCCACTACCACAAGGTGCTAGCGGTGCAGGGTGGGGTGTTACAGGAAGAATGCGCTGCGTTATTGCAGGCATTCTTCCGTGAGCGGCGGGCGGCTGCCTCAGCCAAACCAGCGACGGAGTAAGCGCGTTAACCAGGAATCAGTCGAAGCGGGGACAGGTGCTGGAGCAGGTGTCGGTGTTGCTGGGGCAGGTGTCGGTGCTGCTGGGGCAGGCGTTGGTGCTGCTACCTGATTACTATTGGCAAATTTGATCATCTCTTCAACAATCACTGCCAGTGGTGCACCTTGTTGGCTAGAGGCTGATTTAGCCGCTGTGCGCCAAGTACTTGGTACCGCAGTGCCTGCTTGCCATGTGCCGGTTGCTTGTGCATCGTATTGGGTTTTAGCGCGTGCGCCTTTACCCGGTGTCCATAGGAAGTCAGGGTGTTTGTTGGTGTACCATTCGCCACCGATGATATTGTTTGCGGCATCCAGCTCCAGATCGTAGTAATAAGTCACTTTCTGGATGGCATCTTGCGAAGGGCTGTCCGTTTCGCGTTGGCTAGGGGAGGTTTCGACCACATAAGACACATCCATGCGGATGCCGACGAAAGATTGGGTTTGTGAACTGCGGTAAGCCTTGAATTTGTCTTCGGTAAACGCGGCTTTGCTGATCGTCGCGCCTGCCAGTGTGCTGGAATAAGCGTTGGTTTGCGGGTTGAAATAGCGGTATTCGTAAGCGTACAGCGGTTGGTTCCAGACTTCGTAATCGAAGGTGACATCCAGTACGGTGCTGCGTTTGGAGCCGCCAATCTGGTTGACGATGGCAAGATGCCAAGCACCTGGGTTGGTATCGAAGCAGCTTGCGGAGGTGACGCGTCCCGTTGTTGCATCGGTGGCTGGATCTTTGTCGTTACAGCGTCCGCCGATAAAGCGGGTGGCACTAGCCGCATTTGCCCATAACAAGGAACCCAAGGCTTTGATATCAGAAGGGTAAAACTTGATGGCGACGTTTGATGGCGTTAGTAGTGTAACGCTTTTAGTCGGTCTGGCGAGCATATAGGCGGCAGGTGCCCAACCGTGACAAATGCCCATCCAGCTTTCGACTGAGCCGTTTGTATCGTAATAAGATTTACCTTCTGCCCACATCTTTTTAGTGAGAGATTCATTGGTATCACCGACTAGTGCATCGTATTTTTCAGCAGGTGATAGTTGGTTAATTTTGGCTGCATTACCGCTAGCAAGGATGGTTGCAGCAGGCGTCTTACGCACGTAATCGTAATTCTTTTGCCAGTCGCTGGATTTGGGAAAGCTGGAGTCAGCGTAGCGGGCGCCCAAAATACCTTTGTAAATTGCCCAATAATCGTCCGACCAAGGAGATTCTGCCAGCGTCGCTTTTTGCAAACCAGCACTTTCCATATCAGTGAGTTTGGCGTAGGTCAGGGTATCAACAAGATTTGCAGGCTTGTCGTTGGATGCAATAGCGGCACGGGTAGAGACGTTAGTTGGTTGCAGGACGTGCAGTCGTTGTGTATCACGTGCATCAACATAGGCAAGGCTATCAATGATTTCGCGTGAAAACAGCGTATTACCTTCGACTGGATTGCCTGCGCTATCGGTTTTTGGCAGTGGCCGATTCATGAAGGCTTTGGGATCTTTTTTGAAAGCCGCAAGATCGGTATTAATTTGCTGCTCAATAGTAGTCGACATATTTGTTTCTCCTTGTCCGCTTGGCGGATTGCCCTATTCTGATTAAGTATAGACCGCTTCCGTCAATTTGGTAGGTATTCCCATTGGTCGAAGTAAGCGGCTTGCCCGGCGTAATGGCCTTGTGCGTCCTGCAAGTTCCATACAATGGCTTGTCGGATCAGGAAACGCCGCCCGCTGCTGGAAATGCGTACCCCAGCATAGTTGTCGATATAGCCTTGGCGATTGACGGTTTGCAACAAGTGCTCGCGCTCTTCGCGGGCGAGTGCTTCGGCGGAATAACGTGATGGCAGATTAGTGAGGGTTTCCCAATCCATTTCAAAGACTTCCAGCGCCTTCTTGTTACCGTAAGTGAAAATGGGGTCAGCGGCAGTATTGTGTGATAGTAGCACAAACGGTGCGTTGTCGAGGGTGTAGGCAGTGCTATGGCCTTCCCATGGCAGCTCGGCCAGATCCCGCCCGACGTAGTGGCGGAAACTGCTGTGTAGCAAATGCAGGTGTGCGGTCAGTTGTGCCGGTGTCATCATATGCTGGCCAAATTACCTTTGGTTTCCAGCCAGTGCTTGCGGTCGCCAGCACGTTTTTTCGCCAAAAGCATGTCCATTACGATGTCGGCAGATTCGTCGCCGTCGTCGATGCTGAGTTTAACCAAGCGACGGGTATCGGGGGAAATGGTGGTTTCGCGCAATTGCAGCGGGTTCATTTCACCCAAGCCTTTGAAGCGGGTGACGGATACCGTGCCGCGTTTTTTCTCGGCGGTGATAATGTCGAGGCGTGCTTGCTTTTCGGCTTCATCCAGCGCGTAATAAATTTCCTTGCCGATGTCGATGCGGTACAGCGGCGGCATGGCGACGAAGACATGACCCGCTTGAACTAGCGGGCGGAAGTGCTTGAGAAATAAGGCGCAAAGCAGGGTGGCAATGTGCGCACCGTCCGAGTCGGCGTCGGCGAGAATGCAGATTTTGCCGTAACGTAGCTGGTTGAGGTCGCAATGCCCCGGCTCTACGCCAATCGCTACGGAAATGTCGTGGACTTCCTGTGAACCCAGCACTTGTTCCGAATCGACTTCCCACGTATTCAGGATTTTACCGCGCAAGGGCATGATGGCTTGAAATTCGCGGTCACGTGCTTGTTTCGCCGAGCCGCCTGCGGAGTCACCTTCCACCAGAAACAGTTCGGTGCGGGTGATGTCCTGCGAGGAACAATCTGCGAGTTTGCCGGGCAGGGCGGGGCCTGCGGTGATGCGTTTGCGGATGACTTTTTTGCTGGCTTTCTGGCGTTTGGTGGCGTTGTTAATTGCCAATTGTGCGAGTTGTTCACCAATCACGGTGTTGTTGTTGAGGTAGAGGCTGAAAGCGTCTTTGATTGCGCCACTGATGAAACTGGCGGCTTCGCGGGAGGAGAGGCGTTCCTTGGTTTGCCCGGCAAATTGTGGGTCTTGCATCTTGAAGGACAGCACAAATGCGATGTTTTCCCACACGTCATCCGGGGTCAACTTCAGGCCGCGTGGCAATAGGTTGCGGAATTCGCAGTATTCGCGCAAGGCATCGGTCACACCCGTGCGCAAGCCGTTGACGTGCGTACCGCCTTGCACAGTGGGAATCAGGTTGACGTAGCTTTCCTGTATGGCTGTGCCGCCTTCGGGTAGCCACAGCAATGCCCAGTCGAGCGTTTCACGCGGCGCGGTGAGTGAGCCGGTGAACGGGTCTTCGGGCAGGGTGATGTATTCGCTGATGGCTTCATTGAGGTAATCGCGCAGGCCGCTTTGGTAATACCATTCGGTGACTTCGGGTTCGCTGGTGGAGGCGTCGGTGAAACGAATGCGTAAACCGGGGCAGAGTACCGCCTTTGCTCGTAAATTGTGTTTGAGCGCTCTGACGCTGAATTTCACTGTGTCGAAGTATTTGGCATCCGGCCAGAAATGCACGGTGGTGCCGGTTTCGCGCTTGCCTGCCTTGCCGATCACTTCGAGTTCGCTGGCTTTGTTACCGTCGGCAAAAGCCATGCGGTAAAGCTGGCTATTGCGCTTGATGGTGACTTCGAGCTTGCGTGAGAGGGCATTGACTACGGAAACGCCCACACCGTGCAAACCACCGGAAAACTGGTAATTCTGGTCGGAAAATTTGCCGCCCGCGTGCAGGGTGCAGAGGATGACTTCGATTCCCGGTTTGCCTTGTTCGGGGTGGATGTCGACCGGCATCCCGCGCCCGTTGTCGGTGACGGAAACCGAGCCATCGGTGTGTAGTGTTACGTCGATCTGGTTGGCGTGCCCGGCGAGGGCTTCATCCACGCTATTGTCGATCACTTCTTGCGCCAAGTGGTTGGGGCGCGTGGTGTCGGTGTACATGCCGGGGCGCTTGCGCACGGGGTCGAGTCCGGTGAGGACTTCGATGGAAGAGGCGTCGTAGGTGTTGTTGCTCATTATTCTCGTCAGTTCTGGTCTGGATGCGCTGAAACATAGCCGGTATCAGCGCAGCCGTAAAGTCCCACTTAACAAGGGGCTGTTAATGCACCACCGTATGCAGTACTTTACCGTGTTCAAAATACACTGAAAATCCGCCATAATTCCACACCGTAATCCGAGGCCAGCGCTTTTTGACGGGGGTTGCGGACTGGCTCACGGAATATGGCTGGCCGTAGTGTGCTTTGACGTTATTCATGCTCATGCCTCGGCTGGGGTAGTCGGCAAAGGCGGCAGTGGCGAAAAAAGGGATAGCCAGTAACGCAGTACTGAGTACGCTACTAAACCATTTGGGCAAACGCATGTCTGATCTCCCGATACTTTACTATTAAATGACACTCAATCAGTTGTACAATCGCCACCCATGTTTACACCACTCGAATTATTCATCGGACAGCGGTACACGCACTCGCGGCGACGTAACCGTTTCATCTCGTTCATATCGTTCGCCTCGATGCTCGGCATCTTGCTGGGGGTTATGGTGCTGATCACGGTTTTGTCGATCATGAACGGGTTTGAAAAGGAACTCAGGGACAAGATACTGGGAGTGGTTTCCCATGTCACGGTTTCGGGGACAAATGGGCAACTCTCTGATTGGACGGCAAAGTTGGACGGTTTGCAGGCTGAAAAACACGTCATCGGTGCTGCCCCCTATGTGCAAAAACAGGTGATGCTGACCAACGGCAACCTGATGCGCGGCGTGGTATTGCAGGGCATAGACCCGGCTCGCCAGAGTCAGGTCAGCGACGTGAATTTCAAAATGCTGGAAGGCAACTTCAGCAACCTCAAGCCGCGCGAATACGGCATTGTGCTGGGGGTGGAAGTCGCGGCTAACCTTGGGGTGATTCCCGGCGATAAAGTCACGGTGATTGTGCCGCAAGTGCAAGTCACACCCGCCGGTATTTTGCCGCGTCTGAAACGCTTTACTGTGGTGGGTATCTACCAGATTGGGCATCCTGAATACGATGGCATGACCGGCTTTATTGAGCTGAGTGATGCCTCGCGGCTGTTCCGCTTGGGTGAAAACGTCGGGGGGATACGCCTGAAATTGGATGATATGTTCGCAGCACCCGCGATTGGGCACGATTTACAGACCAAGCTGGGCAAAGACTTTGAGGTGGTTGACTGGAGTCAGGAACACGGCAGCTTTTTCCGTGCCGTTAAAACCGAGCGTATTGTGATGACCTTGATCCTGTTTCTGGTGGTGTGCGTGGCGCTGTTTAACCTTGTGGCATCCTTGATGATGGCGGTGAATGATAAGGAATCGGATATTGCCATCTTACGAACGTTCGGGATGTCGGGAAAACGTATCATGCGGATTTTCATGATTCAAGGCAGTATCATCGGGGTGTTTGGCACGCTAGTGGGGATTGGGCTGGGTGTATGGTTGTCGTTGAATATCCACACGGTGATTCCGTTTCTGGAAAATACTTTCGGGTTCAAGATTTTCTCGTCGGATGTGTTCTACATCAGTGAAATCCCCTCGGATCTGCGTTGGGGTAATGTGATCTGGATCGGTATTGCCTCGCTGATTGCTTCGGTATTGGCAACGGTTTACCCCGCTTGGCGTGCCTCACAAATCCAGCCTGCGGAGTCATTGCGCTATGAGTAAGATGTTCCAGCCGATGGAGCTGTTTGTCGGCTTGCGCTATACGCGCTCACAGCGTCAGAAGCATTTCATTTCGTTCATTTCCCTGGCGTCGATTATCGGGATTGCGATTGGTGTGCTGGTGCTGATTACCGTGCTGTCGGTGATGAATGGTTTCGAGCAAACCATGCGCGAGCGCATCATGGGTATGTTGGCGCACGTCACTGTTTCTGAAAACGATTTGATGGTGTCTGACTGGCAGAAAGTGCAAAAAGATTTGCTGGATTTTCCGCATGTGAAAGCGGTGTCGCCGTTTATTGAAAAGCCTGCGATGTTGAATCAGGGCGATGAAGCGCGGGCGGCAGTGTTGCAAGGTATTTTGCCGGAGGAAGAACGCAAGGTCAGCACGGTATTCGATCATGTGGTCAAGGGTGATATGCAAAAGCTGCAAGCGGGCAGTTTTAATATTGCCATCGGCGCAACCATGGCGAAGGAATTGAAAGTCGATGTGGGTGACGCACTGACGCTAGTCAGCCCCAGTGAAAATGCGCTGGAAACCGGGCAAATGCCTGCGTTGCAACGTTTCACCATTGTGGCGATTTTCCGGGTGGATATGCAGCAGTTTGATACCACCTCAGCCTATGTGAACCTTGAGGATGCTGCCACGACGTTTGAAATGGGCGGGGATGTGACCGGTTTGCGGATGACGCTGGATGATTTATACCTTGCGCCCAAAACTGCTCAAGCCATTTTGCAGCGTATGGGGCAAGCGTGGCCGGATATGTGGGCAAATGATTGGACGAATCTGAACAAGAATCAGTTTGCCGCGATTCAGGCACAGAAGTCGGTGATGTTCATTATTCTAATGCTGATCATTGCGGTGGCAGCCTTCAATCTGGTGTCGACGCTGGTGATGGTGGTGACGGACAAGGAAGGCGATATTGCGATATTGCGTACCTTGGGGCTGTCATCGGGGCGGGTGATGAAGATTTTCATGGTGCAGGGTACGTTGATTGGGGTGTTCGGTACGCTGATCGGCGTGGTGGCGGGTGTGTTGCTGGCAACCAATCTGGATGTGATTGTGCCGTTTCTGGAACGTTTGTTTGATACCCATTTCATCAATGCCGATGTTTATTTTATCAGCGAACTCGAATCACGGGTGAATCCGGGCGATGTCCTCGTGATTGCCTTGAGTGCGCTGTTTATGTCTATTCTCGCGACGCTTTACCCTGCTTGGCGTGCGTCCAAAGTCCAGCCTGCGGAGGCTCTGCGTTATGAGTAATGTGATTATTTCTTGCCAGCAATTGAGCAAGCGTTTCACCGAAGGTCGGTTGGATGTGGAAGTGCTACGCGGTGTGGATTTGCAAATACAAGCGGGTGAAAAAGTCGCGATTTTAGGCAGTTCCGGTAGTGGTAAAAGTACCTTGCTGCACTTGATGGGTGGGCTGGATTTGCCTACTTCTGGGCATGTAGAAGTGCTGGGCAAACGCATGGATCAGTTGTCGGATACGGAACGTGGCGTGCTGCGTAACGAGTCGATGGGCTTCATTTACCAGTTCCATCACTTGTTGCCAGAATTTACGGCCTTGGAAAATGTGGCGATGCCGCTGCTGATCCGTGGGGTGAAAGTGGCGGATGCGACCGCTCAGGCGACTGATATTCTGGCAAAAGTGGGGCTGAAAGAACGTCTTGACCATAAGCCCGCGCAATTGTCCGGGGGGGAGCGTCAGCGTGCGGCGATTGCCCGTGCATTGGTGTCACGCCCGAAAGCGGTATTGGCAGATGAACCGACCGGCAACCTCGATCACAACACGGCTGAAAACGTGTTTAATTTGATGCAAAGCTTGAATGATTCCTTGGGAACGGCGTTTGTGGTGGTCACGCATGACCTGCAATTGGCGGCGAAAATGGATACAGTATACCGCTTGACGGATGGGGTATTAGGGGCGGCGTGACTTGCGTAAGCGGCGTGCCTTGATGCGCTTGAGCAAGTGCAAGCGCCATAGCAGGTGGATACCGTAATAACCTGCTACAGAAGAGAATACGGCCATCAGGGATATGCCTAACAGGAATGGTTTCCAGATCAGGATCAGGCCATTCATTAGCCAGTCAAGGCTGGGGGTGAAATTGAAGCCAGCGCTTGGATGTCCGACAATAGCCGCCCCTAACAAATACGCACCATAAAGCATCGGTGGCATCGTCACCGGGTTGGTAACAAACACCAGCACCACGGCTAAGGGCAAGTTGGCTCGAAAAAAAACGGCTAGCAGTGCTGCAATCACGGATTGGAACGGCACTGGAATCCACATAGCAAACAACCCGATAGCAAATGCGGCTGCTACGTTGTGCCGGTTCAAGTTCCATAAGCAGGGCAAATGTAAAGAGTCCCCCAGAAACTGAAGATGTTTATGCTCTTTGAGTTTTTCTGGATTAGGAAACAGTTTACGTAGTAACTTTCGTGGCATGAAGCCTCAATAATAACAACAGTAAGGTCATTCATTATCCATGGTTTATGAAACATGCGCACCTTTTCAGTGAGTTTTTTTATCGGCACGCTTGTGCTGTTGGCATTGCCGCGCCTGCCGGTGATGGATTCACTGTTTTGGGGAGGCTTTGGAGGTGCGGTGGCTACATTGGTGCTAATGGGCGTATTGCATACGCCCCTACGGCGTTGGATGGGTACGCCGGTGCTTATTGGCGTGTTGCTGGGGGCGAGCTATGCGCTGTGGGTTGCCAGTGATGTGCGGAATGCGTGGCTGCCCACCGCGTGGGAAGGCGAAGACAAGCTGTTGACGGGTACGGTGGTGGATGTGCCGGAACGCAGTGCCGATGGGTTGCATTTTTTATTGGATGTCGCTGTGCCGGAATACACCGGACGTTTGCGGGTGGCTTGGTATGAGGATAATACGCCCGATGTCCGTGCTGGTGAACGTTGGCAGTTGCTGGTACGCGGCAAGCGTCCGAATGGTTTCATGAATCCCAATGGCTTTGATTATGAGCAATGGTTGTTTACGCAACGCATTGGCGGTAGTGGCTATGTGCGTAAGTCTGATAATAATCAGCGCGTGGCAGCAGCACCGTGGTGGGAACCGGATAGCTGGCGTCAGCATTTGCAGGAAAAGATCGCAACAGCTTTGCAAGGTTCGCCCATGACTGGGCTGGTGCAGGGGTTGGCGATTGCGTATACCGAGGGGATTTCGCAGCAGCAGTGGGGGGTATTGCGTAACACGGGTACGATTCATTTGCTGGCGATTTCGGGCTTGCACATTACGATGGTGGCCAGTTTGGGGATTTTGCCGGTGTGGGGTATCTGGCGCTTGTTTCCAATGTTGTATTTGTGGCTGCCGTTGCGGGTCGCTGCGGGGGTGTCGGGTGGGGTGTTGGCAACCGGCTATTCTTTGTTGGCAGGGTTTAATATTCCGACCCAGCGCACGCTGATCATGTTGTTAGTGGTGTTGGTAGGCTTGGTGTGGCGGCGGCAAGTGCCGTTCAGTGTCACCATGAGTGTGGCTTTGCTGTTGGTGTTGTTGCTCGATCCGTTGGCGGGTTTGTCGGTGGGTTTTTGGTTGTCGTTTGTGACGGTGGCTTTGTTGGCTTTTCTGGGAATGCGCCAGCGTAAGGTGGGTAAATCGGCGGTGCTGTGGATGCAGTTGGTGTTGTCATTGGGTACGATTCCGCTGGCGGCAGGCTTTTTCGGTATGGTGTCGCTGAGTTCACCACTGGCTAATTTAATTGCGATTCCAGTGGTAACGTTTGTGGTAACGCCGTTGGTGCTGCTGGGTATGGCGTTGGTGGGGTTGTGGGCTGCTGGAGCTGCGTGGGTGTGGTGGGGCGCGGCGATCCTGTTGCAAGGGCTGATGTGGGTGTTGGATTGGTTGGCTTCGTGGTCGCTGTCAACCGTTTACATGCCATTGATTCCGTTACCGTGGCTGTTGTTGGCGGGGCTTGGATTTGTGTTGCTGTGGTTGCCACGCGGAATGCCGGGGCGTTGGTTGGGGGCGTTGTTGATGTTGCCGCTGGTGTTGTACCAGCCACTAAAACTGGATGCGGGGGCGTTTCGTGTGAGTGTGCTGGATGTGGGGCAGGGGTTGGCAAGCGTGGTGCAAACCGCGAACCATACCTTGGTGTTTGATACTGGCGCTAAGGCGTCAGATAGTTTTGATACTGGGGCATTAGTGGTGCTGCCGTGGCTGCGGGGGCAGGGTGTGGGAAACATTGATACCTTGGTGGTTTCCCATGCGGATAATGACCATAGTGGTGGTGCGGGGGCGTTATTGGCAGCGATGCCGGTGGGTCAGGTGTTGGTTAGTAGTGCTGATACATTGCCAGATCATCAAGTTGATTTATGTGAGGCAGGCCAGTCATGGCAGTGGGATGGGGTGAAATTTAGTGTGCTACACCCGGCCGTGGATTTTCTTGATCAAAAGAATAACAACCGTTCTTGCGTTTTAAAAATAACAAATCACTACCATAGTGTTTTATTGACGGCTGATATTGAGCGCATTGCGGAAAGTTGGTTACTCAAGCAAGCGGTTGATTTGCAGGCTGAGGTTTTGGTTTTGCCGCATCACGGAAGCAAAACGTCTTCAAGCCCTGCGTTTATTCAAGCGGTCGCGCCAACGTTAGGTGTTGTGACTAGTGGTTATCGGAATCGGTATCATCATCCACACGCTGATGTGATACAGCGTTACGCGGCCCGTGACATAAAATTGCTGGACACTGTGGATAATGGGGAATTGCGTTTGGATTTTCCTGAGATGGGTGAAAGCTTGTCTATTAGGAAATGGCGTATTGAGCATCAGCACTTGTGGAACCGTTACACTGAAAAGTAACGTGGCGAAACATTATAATTTATGCCAGAATCCAAGGCATTTCCCAATGGGTTTGCATACTGAACAGGGATTTTTTCCGCGTGTTTCAGGCTAGTAGTGTTCAGGAATCAATGATGAAATTTGAAGAAAAGGATCTCGACATTTTCAAAAAACTGGATTCAAACGTTTATTTAACCCTCAATGATAAGCAGGCGTTGAAAACCAGTGTGGATGAATTGGCGCTGCGTTTGGTGGAGAGTGACGGGCGTTTGCAGCAAATGTCAGGTTTGTTGCTGGAAAAGGATGGTCATATTCGGGTACGTGATGCCCGTATTGATGAGCGTGACAAGCGCATGGAAACTTTGGCGCTGTTACTGGGTGAAAAAGAAAAATTGCTGATTCAGCACAATCAGTTATTGCAAGATAAGGAAAAGATTTTACGGACTCGGGATGAAAGTATTATTGCCCGTGATCGCGCTGTTCAACAGCGTGATACCATGCTGGAAGATCGTGAATCACGCCTGAGTAGTCTGGAGCAAAACCTCGCCCACTACGAAAAATTGTTGCAGGAAAAAGAGCTGCAAATCCAGATGCGCGACCGTAGTCTGGAAGATAAAGACCGTTCTTTGTCGCGTATTGATCAGGCTATCCAAAGCAAAGACAAGCTGCTGCAGAGCCGTGATGACAGTATCATCAAGAAAGACCAGCAGTTGGTGGATCGTGAAACACTGTTACAGGAACGCACTCGCCAGACGCTAGAGCAGGAAAAAATGCTCAAGGAGCGTGATAAGCACTTGAGTGAGCGTGATAATCACGTGCTAGAGCGTGACCGCCAGCTTGTGGCGCGTGATGGACACATCGATCTTGCTAACCAGCATCTGCAATCTCGTGACCGAACGATTGCCGAGCGTGACCAGCAAATTCAGGCACGTGAGCTATTACTCAAGGAAAAAGCCAGCTTATTGCAGGAGCGGGACCAGCGTATTGGTGTTCAGCAACAGCAAGTGGAAAAGCGCGATCTTACCCTGAGCCAACGCGACCGCGAACTCAGCGAACGTGACCGCACTATCGGTGAACGTGATGCCGAGTTACGTTTGCGCGAAGAAGCTATCCGTAGCCGTGACCAGCAGGGGCTGGATTTTCTGCAAACCATTCGTGAACTCGAAGACCACTTGCAGGAACGAGATACCCAGTTAACTGACCGTGACCGTCAATTGTCGATGCGTGATGAACGTATCAATAAGGCTGACGAAGATTTGCGCGACCGTGATACCCGTCTTTCCAGCCGCGACCGTACGGTGGAAGAACGCGATGTACAGATCACTGAGCGTGACCGTCGTATCAAGGAACGCGACATGTCCTTGCGCGACCGTGATACCCGTATTAGTGGGCAAGACTTACAACTGCGTGAGCGTGATAAGCAGTTGCAATTACGCGATACCCAGTTGCAAAGTCGCGATGTCACCATCGGCGAGCGTGACCATGGCATCAAGCAGCGCGACGGGCATATTTCCCAGCTGAATGGGCAGATGCAGGAACGCGATGAAACTATTCATGCACGTGACTCGTTGCTGACTGAGCGCAATGCGGCTATCCAGCAGCGTGACGATACGGTGCGTGAGCGTGATTTCCAACTCACTGAGCGTGATCAGAGTCTTCTGCAACGCGATACCTCACTGAATGAACGTGACCAGCAGATTCAAACGCTGGGTGAATTTATCACCGAGCGAGATACTAGCCTGCAAGTGCGTGATACTGAAATTGCTGCTCGCGATGATCAGGTGCGTAACCTTCAACTAGAAGTTCACCTGCGCGACCAAAGCATTGCCGAGCGTGATGTGCAGTTGCAGCTCCGTGACCAGACGGTACAGGATCGTGATGAATTTCTTTCCGAGCGTGAAGAAACCATTGCTGAGCGTGATGCGACAGTAGCAGAGCGTGATGCCCAGCTTGAACAGCGTGATTTGCATCTTCAGCGTAAAGAAGAGGCGTTGCAAGAGCGGGATCAGCAGATTCACTTACGTGATACGGAAGTGGCGAAACGCGATGCCAGCCTGCATGAGCGCCATGAGACGATTGCACAGCGCGATGCTCATCTTAATGCGCGAGATGATCAGCTCAATAAGCGTGATGCTAGCTTGCATGATCGAGATCAGACGATTATTGCCAAGGAAGCCCATATTCGTCGTCGTGATGAACGCTTGCAGGAATTGACCTTACGTCTCCAGCATTTGGAGAATACCCTGAAGGAGAATGGTCAGCAGTTGCAAAACCGTGATGAAGCGCTGCACCAACGGGATCTGATTATTGCCCAGCGCGATCGCCAAATCGACAAACTTGATAAAAGTGTGGTCAAGTATGCTGCGGGTGCGCAAAGTATCTTCATCAAAGGGGTCCTGGCGGGGATAGCTGCTGCTTTGGTTTTTGTATTAGGACTGAAACTGATGGCTATTTTCTGAAATGATGGTTATTTTTCCTAAAGGGTATTGACAGTCCGTTCTGCTGTCGTTAATATTCGCGCCTCTATGGCTACATAGCTCAGCTGGTTAGAGCACATCACTCATAATGATGGGGTCCCTAGTTCGAATCTAGGTGTAGCCACCAAATATAAAAAGCCACGTTACCTAACGTGGCTTTTTTGTATCCCCTGTTTTCGTTCTGAAAAAATCAATACTCGCACGCTTTTTGGGGTGTAATCCCTCATGCATTCGTATTATGATGCGAGTCTTTTCCTTCGCCATTAGCGATTTACGGAGTTTACTGTGGAACTGACTGGTGCCGAGATATTCGTCGAGTGTCTTAAGGAAGAAGGTGTTGATACCATCTTCGGTTACCCTGGTGGAGCTGTCTTGTTTTTGTACGATGAACTGTACAAGCAGCAAGATAACATCAACCATATTCTGGTAAGACATGAGCAAGGGGCTGTACACGCAGCCGAAGGTTATGCCAAAGCAACCAATAAGCCTGGTGTGGCGCTGGTAACATCGGGTCCCGGTGCGACCAATGCAGTGACAGGTATTGCAGATGCGTACATGGATTCTGTGCCACTGGTGGTTTTCACCGGGCAAGTACCACGTCATCTGATTGGGAATGATGCTTTTCAGGAAGTAGACATCGTGGGCATTACTCGCCCGTGCGTCAAACACAACTTCTTGGTGACTGATGTCAATGAATTAGCCATGACCATCAAGAAAGCCTTCTATATCGCTAGCACAGGTCGTCCTGGCCCGGTTCTGGTGGATATTCCCAAGGACATCACTACAGCGCGTTGCGAGTTCCATTACCCCGCTGAAATTACCATGCGTTCCTACAACCCGACGGTCAAGGGTAACAAGCGTCAAGTACGTCGCGCCATTGACCTGATGTTGGAATCGAAGCGCCCAATACTGTATACCGGTGGTGGCGTGGTGTTGTCAGGGGCGGCACATCAATTGACTGAACTGACCAAGGAATTGGGTTTTCCTATCACCAATACCTTGATGGGTTTGGGCGGTTATCCGTCAATGGATAAGCAGTTCGTTGGTATGTTGGGGATGCACGGTACGTATGAAGCCAATAACGCGATGCACCATTCGGATTTAGTCATTGCGATTGGCTCACGTTTCGATGACCGTGTGACTGGTAATATCGAAAAGTTCTGCCCTTATGCCAAGATCATCCATGTGGACATTGATCCTGCCTCGATTTCCAAGAACGTCAAGGTAGACGTGCCTATTGTTGGTGATGTTAAAAGCGTCATTCTGGATATGCTGGAAGAACTTCGTGCTCGCACTGAGCGCCCCGATGCTGCTGCACTCGCGGATTGGTGGAAGCAAATTGCGGAATGGCAAGGTATGGATTGCCTGAAATATAATCAGGATATGAATGCAGCGATCAAAGCGCAATTTGTAGTCGAAAAGTTGTGGGAAGCCACTAACGGTGACGCTTACATCACCTCTGACGTTGGTCAGCACCAGATGTGGGCGGCGCAATACTACAAGTTCAGCCAGCCGAACCGTTGGATTAACTCCGGTGGCTTGGGCACGATGGGCTTTGGTTTGCCAGCGGCAATGGGCGTGCAAATGGCATTCCCGGAAGAAACCGTGGCGTGTATCACGGGCGATGGCAGTATCCAGATGTGTATTCAGGAACTGGCAACGTGCTTGCAGTATCACATGCCGATCAAGGTCATTTCCTTGAACAATGGCTACCTCGGGATGGTGCGTCAGTGGCAGGAATTCTTCTACCAGAAGCGTTACGCCATGTCCTACATGGAAGCCCTGCCTGATTTCGTCAAGTTGGCGGAAGCTTATGGTCACGTTGGTATGCGTATCGACAAGCCGGGTGATGTTGAAGGTGCACTGAAAGAAGCCTTGGCCATGAAAGACCGTTTGGTCTTTATGGACTTCATCACCGAGCGGGAAAATAACGTATTCCCGATGATCCCTGCCGGTGCAGGCCAAAATGAAATGATTCTGGTATAGGTGACAAAATGCGGCATGTAATTTCCATCCTGATGGAGAATGAAGCGGGTGCGTTGTCGCGTGTAGCCGGGTTATTCTCGGCACGTGGCTACAATATTGAGTCCTTGACGGTTGCACCCACGGATGATGCAACCCTTTCACGCCTGACGCTGGTGACGCGCGGCAGTGAAGAAATCGTGGAGCAGATCGTCAAACAACTCAATAAGTTGATTGACGTGGTGAAGGTTATGGACCTCGCCCAGTATTCGCACATTGAGCGCGAAATGATGTTAGTCAAAGTCGGTGTTGATAAAAGCGCGGCCTGTGAAGCGGTCAAACGTCTGTCTGACATTTTCCGTGGCAACATCGTTGATGTGAGCGACAAGACCTACACCATTGAATTGACTGGCGAACGCAGCAAACTGGATGCGTTTGTGAATGCATTAAAAGAGTACCGCATTATTGAAGTGGTACGTTCCGGCAGTATGGGCATCGCACGCGGTGAAGCATCCCTGCACGTTTAATTGACTATGATATTTTGGACTTTAAGGTAAAAGGCTTTATGGCACTGAACATTTATTACGATAAAGACGCTGATCTTTCCATCATTCGCGGCAAGAAAGTAGCCATCATTGGTTACGGTTCACAGGGTCACGCCCATGCTTGCAACCTGAAAGATTCTGGCGTGGACGTTACGGTTGGTCTGCGTAGCAATTCTCCTTCTGTTGCCAAGGCACAGAATGCTGGCCTGAAAGTCGCACCTGTTGCTGAAGCAGTAGCAGCGGCTGATGTGATCATGATCCTGACCCCGGATGAGTTCCAAAGCCAGTTGTACCGTGATGAAATCCAGCCAAACCTGAAGCAAGGTGCAACGCTGGCGTTTGCTCACGGTTTTGCGATTCATTACAACCAGGTTGTGCCACGCGCTGACTTGGACGTGATCATGGTTGCACCCAAAGCACCGGGTCACACAGTACGTTCCGAGTTTGTCAAAGGCGGCGGTATCCCTGACCTGATCGCTATCCAGCAAGATGCCTCCGGCAATGCTAAAGCGGTAGCGTTGTCTTATGCGTCTGCTATCGGTGGTGGTCGCACGGGTATCATCGAAACCACGTTCAAGGACGAAACCGAAACCGACCTGTTCGGCGAACAGGCTGTTCTGTGTGGTGGTGCGGTTGAGCTGGTCAAAATGGGCTTTGAAACCCTGACTGAAGCGGGTTATGCACCAGAAATGGCATACTTCGAGTGCTTGCACGAGCTGAAGCTGATCGTTGACCTGATGTACGAAGGCGGCATTGCCAACATGAACTACTCCATCTCCAACAATGCGGAGTATGGCGAGTACGTGACTGGTCCTAAAGTTATCAACGAGCAGTCCCGTGCGGCGATGCGCCAAGCCCTGAAAGATATTCAGAACGGTGAATACGCGAAGAACTTCATTCTGGAAGGTGCTTCCAACTACCCATCCATGACGGCTTACCGTCGTAACAATGCGGCACACCCGATCGAAGTCACGGGCGGCCAACTGCGTTCCATGATGCCTTGGATCCAAAAGATCGTGGACAAGTCTAAGAACTAAGCTTCGCTTGTTGCTTTCAAAGCCTTCCTCTCCCATGGGGGGGAAGGTTTCCCGCCTTGATTGGCCTGATGCCCTGCGTGGCTTGGCTGTTCTACTGATGATGGTCTTCCATAGTGCGTATGACCTGAACCATTTCAATATTCTCCAACTCGATTTATTGCACAGTGATTTCTGGCCTGCCTTCCAGAAAGTCATCATGACCCTGTTTGTGGGTATTGCCGGGGTAAGTCTGGCATTGGCCAACCGCAAGGGTCTGAAATGGCCACGTTTTTGGCAGCGTGAGGCGCTGTTGCTTGCCAGTGCTGCGTTGGTGAGTGCGGGCAGTTATTGGCTATTTCCCACGAGCTGGATATTTTTCGGCATCCTGCATTTTATGGTGCTTGCCAGTTTGTTGGCTGTGCCATTCTTGCGCCTTGGAGGGTGGAATGTACTGCTGGGTGTCTGGTTTTTGGCGTTGCCTTGGTGGTTTACCGACCCTTTTTTCAATGCAGCGGGTTGGCAATGGGTAGGCTTGGGAGACGTGGTGGCAGATACGAAAGATTATGCGCCGTTGTTACCGTGGTTTGGGATTTTGTTGCTGGGGGTTTCTGTCGGGCGTTATGTAGAGGATTGTTTGGTGTGCCAACGTCCGTTACCGCGTTTGCCTGTTGTGCGGGGTTTGTTGTGGCTAGGCAAACACAGCCTTGCTGTCTACTTGTTACACCAGCCTTTGTTGATGGCGGTATTCTGGGCGCTGTCGAATGTTATACCTGACGTAACTGGAAGCTGATTTCCCCGTTCGGGGTGAGCAAACCGTGTTGTACCAGCCATGCGCGTGCATCTTCCGCATCTTCCTCAAACCAGCGTTGCGCCGAGCCGAGCCGGAAGGTGTAACCCCAAGCATTCATATCTTGCCATGCCCGTTCGTGTCCAAATCCTTCGACGAAATCTGCCAGTAAAATTTGCAGGTAACAAACCGCATCTTCTTCGCTGTATTCGCCGCAAGCATCTGTGTGCAAGACGGCGCGGCGTTCTTGATCCATACAGATGATGTGGCAACTTTCATGCAAGATGGAATGCAGCGGCGTGTCCTGCCGCACAAATACGCTCAAGCCGATAATGCCTGCTTCGTCTTCATGCCAGTAGCTGCCGGGTATGGGGGTTTGTTCCGGTACGCTTTCCAGTTGCAGGCCGTAACGTGAGAGCAGGGCGGTAAGTGATTCCGCCCCGACATCCCGTAAACGCAATACTTCACTCACAGGACGTACTTGCCGCCCGCAGCGATCACAATGGTGATGAGGCCGATGAGCGTGTTAATACCCACCAATACCCGGATTTGTGCCAGTGCTTTGCCGCCATCAGGCCAGCGCTGGTCAGCCACTGCTTTGCGCAACTTTTGGTACGGGGCGAAATAAACGTGCATGAAAATCAGCATCATGATAAGTCCCAGCCCGTTCATGATGTGGACAAAAACCGGCGCATTGGCAAAACCACCGAAAGGTCCCAGCAGCATCCAGTAACCTGATGCCAGAACAATAATAATGGAAGCCCATACCCACGGGAAAAAACGCCCGAAGACACCCGCCCACACGGTCAGGCGCTGTGGTGGTTCCAGAACGCTAGCAGCAACAGGGCGTAAAACGGTGTAGGCGAAGAACATGCCGCCAACCCAGATGACGATAGCTAAAACGTGTAAAGCGAGTGCGATTGACACTGATGGTGCTCCTAATGATTCAAATACGATCTAATCGTGCCATGTTACCTGTGCCCAGTGGTAATTACAGTTTTTTCAGTGCGGCGATGAGTTTGCTCGCCGTGCTGGGCTGGCTTGTGTGGGTTTCAGCTTGATACACATAGCCGCCGTAATCATCGCCATACCCGTTATTCAGGTCTACTCGGTTGAGCAAAATACCTGCCAGTGGTGCTTGTGAGCGCCGTAAGCGGGTTAGGGCATTTTCCAGCATGACCATGCGAGTATGTTCCGCGCGTACCGTTAACAGGGTGGCAGAAGACAGCGAGGCCAGTATCAATGCGTCCGCTAGACCCAGCACGGGTGGGCCATCAAGGATAATCTGGTCAAAGTCACGTCTGGCACCTTCCAGCAAGGCTTGCATGTGGGGTGATGACAGCAGTTCGGCAGGGTCATCCGGCAGATTACCGGCCGGAAGCAGGTACAGGTTGGAAATGTCAGTGTTCTGGATCAGTTCACGGCTACCCATTGCCCCTGACAGGTAATTGGCCAAACCGTTAGGCGCGTGGATACCCAGCGTTTTATGCAATGAGGGATTACGCAAATCCGCATCTATCAGCAATACTCGATTACCAGCCGAGGCATAAGCACAGGCAAGGTTGCTGGCTGTGGTGGTTTTACCTTCATTGGGGCTGGCACTGGTGACGAAAATAACCGGGGTATTGCCATCCTCATGCAGGAAACGCAAGGCGGTACGCAGCGAGCGGAAGGCTTCGGCAATGGCAGAGCGCGGTTTACTGATGGTGATCGTGGCTAATTGGCTGGCAGTCGCATCTGCGGTGTCTGCCATGACCCCGAGGACAGGCAACCGGGTGCTGCGCTCCAGTTCATTGATATCCTTGACGGTATCGTCCAGAAATTCGCGCATGAATGCTGCCGATACACCCAAAAGTAAGCCCAGCAAAGTACCAAACAACAGGTTGGTGGAAAGTTTGGGTTTGAATTTTTTGAGCGGGATTTGTGCCGGGTCGATGATGGCGATGTTGTTAGCAGCCACACCACCGGCAATATTGACCTCTTTCAAGCGTTGCTGGAGGTTTTGGTAGAGTTCCTGGTTGGTGGCAACTTCCCGCTTGAGGGTGCTGTGGGCAATGGCAGTATCCTGCTCTTGCATGGCCTCGGTTTTAGCTTTGGCAATGCCTTCACGGATCAGAGATTCATTGCGTTTGGCGGTTTCGAATTCACCTTTCAGTGAGTCACGTTTGGCGGATACCTCGATTTCAATATCATTTTCGAGCTTTTTGATTTGTGCAGTGATGGTGGCGCTCGCTTGCTTTTCTTGCTGGGCTTTGAGGTTGTCAAGCTTTTGCCCCAAAGCTTGTAGGTAGGGAGCGTCCTTTTCCAGTACTCCGGTACGGTCTTTTAGCGGGCGTTTTGTATCGGTGAGAATTTCGTACTTACTTTCCTGCTCAATGCGTTGCTTCTGGACTTTGATGAGTTCTTCGGATAGCTGTTTGAGTGCGAGTGAGGAAGTGGTGGAGTCTTGGCCATCAAGCTGGAAAATTTCGTGGTCGCGGGCATACTGGTTTAGGCGTTGTTCGGATTCATCCAGACGGGTTTTGGTCTCCTGCACGGTTTTATTCAGGTAGGCCTGTGCATCCGTGGTGGCTGACAGACGTCGGTCGGTATTCATGTCTTTGAATGTGCCGACGACTGCATTGGCAATTTCAGCCGCTTGTTCGGGGGTGGATGAAGTGTAACTGACCGCAACCAGACGAGAATTTTTGACAGGTTCGACGGTGAGGTTTTCCAGCAGCAAGTCTTCGAGGGCGGTTTGCCGACTATCTTCATCGGCGCTGCTGAACCATGCTTTGAGCTGACCTAGTAGGGATGTGCTGGAAAGTTTTTGTTCCAGTTTTAGCTCATTGATGACCCGTGTTGCCAATGCCCGACTGCGTATCAACTCGAACTGGGTTTGGTAAAAGTCGCGGGTGTCGCGGATATCGCCAGCACCTAGGAAATCTATGCCAACCACATTGGTCGATTCACGTTCAATTTGCAGAGTAGCGGTGGCACGGTAGACGGGTTTGCTAAACAAGGTGATGAGCAGTGCCAGTAGCAGAATGATACCGGTGACCAACAAAATCATACGCCTGCGCCGGAACAGGGTGCGTCCGAATCCGCGTAAATCGAGTGCATCTGCCACTTTCAGTGAGTCAGCTACATAAGCGGGGCTGCGCTGAGCCGGATGGCTATTATTCTGTTTGTCGTTTTGCATGGTATGAATAGTCTGTAGGCCAGATTAAAGTTTAGCGCCCGATTGTAGCAACTCTTATGGGGCGCGGTTAACAAAGTTGTTGATGAAGCGTCGTAGTGGTGTTTCAAAAAACCAATAGGAAAACACGGCGCTTAGGGTCAATAAGATGACAAATAGGTAGAAATGCAGCATACCTGCCGGGTCTATGCTGGCGGGCATCAGCTTTTCATAGATGCCATGCAAGGGTTTTTGCAGGATATACAATGAAAAACTGGCCTCACCGAGCAGCACCAGCCACGGATGCTGCAACAAGGCGCTGATTTTCCCAGTATTCAGCGCCAATAAGACGATGAACAGCAGAAACAAGGGGGCAATCAGACCATTGGTGTAGTCAAACTGGATGCCACTGTGCGTCATCAGGGGCTGGCGCACTACCAATAATGCCATTGCTAGCAGCGAAACGCTTAGCAAAGCCAGCGTATTCAAATTTGGGCTAGCCAGGCGTTGCAGTTTGCCTTCCTGCAACCATGCCCCTGCGATAAACCCGATGAGGAAAGTATTGAGATGCATTAAGGGATTGTAATAAATCATATCGTGCAGCAGGCCACGCGGGGTGTAATACTCGGAATTGAGCAGCAGCGTATGCCCTGTTTGTGTCACGACCCATAAACCAGCGGCGGCAATACTGAGGTGTGTCAGGTGGTGACGTTTTACCAGCAGGATGAGCAGCGGGAAGCACAGGTAAAAAAAGGCTTCGACCGACAGTGACCAGCCGGGTGCATTTAGGGTGAGGGGATAACCGGGTATCCACGCCTGTAACATGCTCAAGCTGAGGGCAACGGTAAATGGTTCGCTACCCGCGCTGTGGTATTTGGCGAGGATCATCAGCAACAGTGCTAACAGGTAAACCGGGTAAATGCGTGCTACCCGCGCCCACCAGTAACGCCGGGTATCGAAGGGGCGTTGTTGTTGTTCCCCAGCGCGGTAATAAGCAATCGCCATGATGAAACCGGACAGCACGTAAAAGTAACTGACGGCAATCGGGCCTGCGGCCATGATCGGGTTGAGCCACGGCAAGTTGGCAGGGAAGACTGTTGCCCCGTAGTGGAAAAAAACAACCGTTAACGCGGCAATATAGCGGGTAAAAGTAAGCTGCTCGATTCTCACAGGCTTGCCATTGCCTTAGTAAGCATTTTTGTCGTGGAAGGTTTTGAACGCGGTGACCAGAATGATCCTGAGATCCAGAGCCAGACTCCAGCTACGGATGTATTCCATGTCCAGTTCCACCCGCTTTTCCATTTTGAACAGGGTATCGGTTTCACCGCGCCAGCCATTCACTTGTGCCCAACCGGTGATACCGGGTTTCATTAGGTGACGGCGCATATAGCCGGGGATCAGTTGACGGTATTCTTCATTGTGGGAAACAGCGTGTGGGCGTGGGCCAACAATCGACATGTGGCCTTGCAGGACATTGAAAAACTGGGGCAGTTCATCCAGTGAGCTTTTACGCAGGAAGGCGCCTACAGGAGTAATGCGGCAATCGTTACGGGTAGCCTGTTTGATGTTGCCACCATTTTCACACACGGTCATGGTGCGGAATTTCAGTACCTGAAATTTTTCACCCCGCAGGCCGTGGCGAGTTTGCTTGAAGAGAATGGGGCCACGTGAGGTTAGCTTGATAGCGATGGCAATGCCCAGCATTAACGGTGCTACCAGTAACAACAGCAAGATGCCCAGAAAGATATCTTCAATGCGTTTGATAACGGCACGCTGGGTCGACAGGGGAGCATCGTAAATACGTAAAATAGGTGTTTCCGCAATTTCCATGTAGCGACTATGCAGGAGTGAATTGGTGAAGTTGTCAGGAATCAAGCGTATAGGCGTGATGGTGTCAGCCAGCTCGTTGATCAGGCGCATCGATGCTTCTGACTGCCCAGAAGTAGGCGCAAGGTAGATTTGGTCCCATTCACCGCTGCGGGCGGCTTCCATCATGGCTTGGGCATTACCAATATGGGCGTATTGCCGGGGTAGTTCAATGGTATTGATCTCTTCGTCAAGGCTGTAAAAGCCAGCAATTTGGAACCCTGAGTCAGGTTGGCTATTGATCATTTCAGCAAAACGCAGCCCTTGTTCAGTGATGCCCGCAATGGCAATGTTATGGTTATTGATGCCGATGCGTTTGAGGGAGGCTTGCAGGCTACGCAAGGCATAGCGGCTTGATATCAGTAACAGGGGGGTGCTGAACAACCAGCTAATCAAGACGAAGCGTGAATACTCTTCAGAGGTTTTTACAGCAAAAATGATAAAAATGAGGAACAAAAATGTCACTAACCAAGTCACAAGGATACGAATGACTTCATCGCGAAAAAACGGACGCCCGCTCCATGACGTGTAAATATCTGTGAAACGGCCTACCAAGCCAAATAAAAGGGACGCACCCAACCCAACAATCAAGTAACCTTGAATGTTGTAGTCACTGGAGTGCATGGATGCAAGAATCAGGATGCCCAAAATAATGAGCGTATCTGCGCTACGGTAGATCAGTTCGGCACTGATTTTGTTGTCCACCTTCAAATTTTCCATTCAACCGTTATCCTCTGACGATGGCTGCACCAGAAACCACCATGGAGTTTATTGTCAATCAAATAAACTTGTCGTCTTAGCGGGCTAAGGGAGTGTGATGCATGGAAACAACACGCCGTTCTCTGGGCGACAAGTAAGGTAATAAATGGACTTGGGCTATTATCCATTTGTTATACCAACAGTTATTTATCATTTTCAGATAGATTTGAGACACTCAGTCTACCTGAAACTAACCTTAATATAGCGTATCTTTGTTAGTTTTGTCGTAAAAAAAATACAAGCGGTGGTTTGTGTTGTGCATTCGGTATAATCCTGAAGTAGCAATTGTCAGCGTGATGACTGGTCTTTTTCCCACGTATAGGTTCGCAGGTTGCGGTACTGCCGCGTAGCTCGCCAGCGGATGAAACTTGCAATGGACAAGTAGATCAGCGTCGGTACAATTTCTCGGCTCATCAGTTGGTTGAGCAGAATACTGGAATAAGGTTTTTTGTCCGCTTTGGTGCAGAGTTTTGCAGCGGCTAGTTGCATATTGCCAAGACGTGCGCGAGTCTTGATTTTAATCAGGGAATACAGGTCTTGTGGTGCGGTAATGAATATTTCTGCGCCGCTGATATTGCCGCGTTCCTGACGTTCAAACTGGCATCGTACAAAGCCATCGTCGTTAATAATGGCTGGAAATTCCGTAAAGCGTTCCCGCCCTGTTTGGGTGATCACGTAACTACAGGTTGCTACCACGCCATCGCGGATGTAAGGCAGTTGCAACCATGTCCGGTAATACTGCCGTACCAACCAAGATGATTGGGAGGTATCAATAACGGGTTCGGGGGCTGCCAGCAACAGGTTCGGATTGTTCTCCAAGGCTTGCGTGATGGTCTGAATAGCATTAGCTGACAGGCGTGTATCAGCATCAATATAAAAGACAGGCCACGTCGTTACCCACTTTTCTGCTTCATTTAATGCATTGACTTTGGATGGGGTGACAATATCCAAACAGATGGCATTGGGGTATTCCTTGCGCACAATCTCAGCCGTGTTGTCGGTACAGCCATTGCAAGCAACGATCAGGGTATCTAACCCGGCTTGTCCGTTCAGGCTATCCAGACAGCGGCGGATGACGCTCGCCTCATTGTGTGCGGGCACAATCACGCTGGCCATTAACGATACCCCTGCAACCAGTCAGCACGTTGCGCGAAAATGATTTGCCATTCACGGCGTTGCGCGGAACGGGGTTTGAACAAGGTGTGCAGGGCAAATTTGTTCAGCACATACAAGTACAGCAAGGCTTTGTAAGCAGGGCGTTGCCACGCCGTTACGTGGCGGTTGACCAGCTCTACCTTGCCTTTCAATAATTTGATTTGCTTGCCGGAAAAATGGCTATGACTGACACCACCGTGATGAATGATACGGGCATCCGGGGTGACAATGGGTTGATACCCCAGTGCTTTGGCGCGTAGGCAATAATCCGCTTCTTCGGCATACATGAAAAAGCTGGCGTCCAGCCCGCCCAGCTTATCCCACAGTTCGCGGGTGGTCAGGAAAAAGCAGCCGGACACAATATCGACTTCCTTGACGGTATCCCGCTTCCAGCAGCCGTAATTGGCGTTATTGAACACACAGGTTTTGCTGAACAATTTGCTCAAACCCAAGGCACTGTAAAGCAGGTCATGAAGCGTGGGTTTACTCCAAGCATGTTGGGTATTCAGGCTCATGTCATTGTTGAGGGTGACACCGCTCCAGATACCGTTAGCCGGTTGGAGTTTAGCGAAATGCAGCAAACGGTCAACAGCCGCATTAATGATGACCGTATCGGGGTTAAGCAGCAGTAAGTATTTGCCTGCTGCCTGTTTCGCACCTAGTTGTACGCCACCGGCAAACCCCAGATTTGCCCCGGATTCGATCAGTGTCACCTGCGGGAAAAACTGGCGAATCATGGCAACCGAGTCATCGTTGGACGCATTATCCACCACAATGACCTCGATTGAAGTCAATTGGGTTTCGCGGAACAAGGATTCCAGCGCCCGCCGAATATAGCTGGACGTGTTGTAGGAAACCAGAATGATGCTGACTTCCGGCGTTGTCATATTCAAGCCAGTCTCCCGTAAGCAATGGTCTGGATGCCGGATCGCACCACTTTTGCCGGATTTCCCGCCACAATCGACTGCGCGGGCACGTCTTTAGTGACGACACTACCTGCACCCACAATCACTTGATCACCGATACTGACGCCGGGCAAAATGATAGCACCACAACCGATAAAGCAGTTAGCACCAATGTGTGTTTTTTGATCGAATTGTCCACCATGCCGCCGGGTAGCGTAGTCATGCGCCAGAATGATGGCATCAAACGCAATGTAAGTTTTCTCACCAATTTCAACACAACGCGGGTTGGTTTTGTCCAGGCGTGCCTTGAAGGAAATGCGCACATCCGGCGCGATATTCATGCCGTACACCGTGCGGAAATACCAAGTGCGCAGCCATAACAGGCCGTCGCGGAATCCGACCAGCCACATGAACACTCTTTGGTTGACGAAACGTAATCTCATGTTTTATTGCCGTTGTCACTGTTTGCAGGTGTGTCAGTATCGACGGAGTGCGCCGCCATTGCCAATTCTTCTGCCTGACGGTTCCATAAAGGATAGTATTTTGCCCAGCCGATAGCGCCCAGCATGAAGAAAAAGAGTGGTTGTAACTTACCGAAATAATCCACGGTAAAACCAATCAAAATCAGCGACATGAACGACATGATCCACGCAGCTACCATCCAGCGGTGTTGGTCGCCATGCCGATACGCAAGGTTCAAGGTATTAAAAACCGTATACAAGCAAGCCAGCAGTAACAGGATCAAAGCAAACACACCGTGTTGCAGGATCAGTAATAGCCAGAAACTGTCGATACTGTTACCCATCCACTCCATCCAGTAGGGGCGCGTCCAGTCGTGGTGGGCAATTCCCATAATCAGGTTATCGCGAATATCATCCGCAGTGTATTCCCACTGCAAAATGCGGAAGTAGCCAGTATTCGGGTTAAAGGTCAGGTAAGAAATCAGGATGCCGAAAAATCCCCGGTTGGAAAACGCTTCAATCAGCAAAGCTGTCGCGAGGCCACCAAAGAACATCGACAACCAGAATTGTCGGGCGTTTTGCCAGAACTTCACCAAAATCGCAGTAAAGCCCTGAAAAATAATCGCCAGCAACGGCGCGGATGATAGGGTCAGGATCATCGAAGCTGTTACCCCGCCCAGTTTCAGCACATGCCCGGTGGTACGGTAACGCAAGACCAACAGGATAGCGAACGGGAAAAACAAGGCCATCAATGTGCCATACAAAATAGGGTGGGCGAACAGGCTGGTAGCCCGCATGATGCCATTACGGATGTAATAATGTGTGTATAAACGCGGGTCTAGCGCCTGATGTCCGGTTATCTTTTCCGCGATTTCATGCAGGATACGGTGTTGGGTAAAGGCTTCATAAAATGTCACCACAGTCAGTAAAGCCAGCACAGTAATAAAGGTCTGGTTTACCCAGTAAAAACGCTGGGGCGTGGTAATAAATAACCGCGCCAGATAAAACGCCCCAAGGGTTTCGATAGCGAAAATGCCGGTCGATTCGATAGCCTTCTGAAGACCGTGATTATGCCAGAAACTCGCAAACACCAAGCCCGTTAGCGCCATCAATAACACATCGACGACATCCGCTTGCTGTAAGGCTTGCCGGAAATTGAATAGGGCATACAGCAAAGCCAGCGCCAACACCACCCGATAGGCTTCAATCCGCACTGACCCCAGCATGACGTAAAATTCCAGCGGGATAAACATCGACACAATAAACAGGAAGGCAATAATTCTTAGCATGATACGTCCTATTCTAGCCCTTCATGCGTATCCAGCAGGCGCTTTTTGAAGAAAAGCAGCATCACGCCACCCGTCAATACCAGATTGGCGATGAGTGTTGCGCCAGCGGCTCCCTCGGTACCGTAGAGTGGAATCAACACCAGATTGGCCATAATGTTCACCACTAACGCAGCCCCCAGCATGATATTCAAATAACGCACCTGTTTCTGAATAATGAATAGGAAGGAAAAGGTCAGGCTCATTGCCCGCACCCATTGCGCCACCAACAGAATCGCCAGCGTTGCTCCAGCCTGCACGTATTCCGGTTTGAAAACTGCCAGCAAGGTATCACCCAGCAATAACAGTAACAGGGTGACACCACCCAGAATACCTGTCACCAGCCCAGTTGCTTGCCAAAAAAACCGCCTCAATTGTTCCGGCTGATGCTGGTGAATGCGTAGCAAACGCGGGTAAATAGTGGCATCCAGCGCCCCCAGAAAAAACAGGCTGACAAACGACAAGCGTGCCGCCACTGTAAACAAGGCCACATGCTCATTCGATAGCAGCAAGCCCGTGAGCAAGGTATCCGCCCACAACATCAAAAACGAAAAGAACGACACCGGCGCAAGTGGCAAGGACTGTTGCAACACCTGTTTAATGCTGAACTGTGTTGCCGCTGCCGGGTGCAAGCTTCGCCACCACGGGCGCACCCAGTAAAACGAAGCCAACCCCGCCAGTACCAGCGAAGCCACATACAGCAGTAAATAATGCTGGTTTTCCCGGAATCCCCACCAAAACAGCACAATCAGCAGCATATAAGCCACCGCAGGCAGTGAGTTCTGCACCAGAATCGATTCAGAAGTATGGCGGATCGCTTTCAGGAATGACGAATTCAACATCACCAAATTGAAGAATAAAATGCCACTACCCGCCAGCATCAACGGCAGCATCTGAATAGCATCATCAAACAGCCAATGCCGTGATAGCGGTGCAAGTAGCAACCAACCCAGCATGAAAATACCACTGCTGATCAACACCATGCGGTAGGCATCGCGCAGATGTACGCCTTGCTGCCCAGTTTCAGTGTCCTGAATCCGCGCCACATCGCGCACCAGCCATTGCTCCACACCTAAACGGCTGAACAGGGAAACGCCCGTGACCAGCGTCATCAGCATAAACACCATGCCTGCTTCAGCCATCGACAAAGTGCGGGTCAACACGATAGCCACGGCGAAATTCAAACCGACACCCGCAAATCGGGCGATGGTCGACAATACGCTGGTGAGTAGCAGGGACGGGTTTTTTAGATTCATGTGCGGATGGCTTGATCAATAAAATCCACTAGCGCTTGCCGTCGGGAATCTGCCGCCAAGGGTGCAGCCTGCAATTCATGCCGCCGTTCCAGCAACGCCACCAGTTCGGCTTGGGTGGTGGCGGTATACACGCCCGGCAGTTTGCCCATCCAGTCCAAACCGTCGAGTTGGTGGTCGTTGCGGTGTTCGCCCAGCGCGTGTTGGCGGTTCATGACAATGATGGGTTTACGGCTTTCCAGCGCCGTAATGATATTACCCATACCCGCGTGCGAAATGATCAGTTCAGCCGCCTGCAAATGCTGGTTAAAGATTGCCGTGGTCATGAAGCGTTCCCATTGCAGGTGTTGCGGCAAATATTCACCACCCGCTATCTGGGCAATGCCCGCGACTGCGTGTTGTGTTGCCCATTCATCCACGTAGCGGATCAGGCGGTCAAACGCAAACTGTGTGCCGACAGCAACGAAAATCACAGCACAGCCCCTTTGAAGAGGATGTCTTGATCATTGCTCAAATGTTCCCATTGCGTCAGGAAAACGTCAGCGCGTTTTTTGGCGAGTTTGCCCGCGCGGGAAATCTGTTTCACATTAGCGATGCTATCCACCCAAATGGTGCGGATACCCAGAAAACTGCCCAGCCAGATTGCCACCGCGCCCGGTGCCGCGCCCGTTGAGAGGACGGCTTTGGGACGTTCCTTCAAAAGGATGTACAGCACCTGCAAGGCACAGGGAATTAAGCGCCATTTATCATCGGCACTCACATCCATCACCGAATACACCTTGCGTTCACTTCGGCTACGCTCAGTGAACAGGGCGGCAGGCATGGCGTAAACCACTTGGTAACGCGCTTCCAATTCCGCACTCAGCCGGGTTAACTGAATCCAATGTCCACCCGGCGACGAAATCGCGAGTAACTTGGGTAGCTTAGGCGTATCACTCACGCAGGTTTCCTCAAATAAAATGCTGCCTGATCCCCCTGATTGATCGCATTCAATTCCCGCGCCCGCTGCTCGAATTCATGTATCTGTTTAGCAGTAAACAAAGAATTTTCCGGCGACTCCACCCACGAACGCGGGTCACGCAGCGGAATATCCTCCTCATACTGCTTGCTGCCCCAAAATTGCAGGGCGTTAGAGTCATACACCACTTGTTCGGTAATGAAACCGGCCTGTTCCGCCAGCGCTTGCATACTCTTGACCGAGTGCAGGTACAAATGGCGCGGCGCATCCAGTTGCACCCAATTCACCCCGTATTCCTGCCACACATAAGATGACACGGTAGGAATACGCACCAGCGCGACCCCGCCCGGTTTCAGGATATTGAACGCCTGCCCCAGATTGGTACGCTGGTTAGGCAAGTGCTCAAAGGAATGGTGAAACATCACCAGATCCCACTGCCCCTGTTCGCTGAAAATATCGCGTTTCTCGATGCGCAGGCCATTCGGGTAAGCAATGTCTGCCTGATTGAAAGGGTCGATACCGAGCAGGTTCTGAAAGCCTAGTTCACGCAGGGAGTGCAACAAGTGGCCTGCACCACAGCCTACGTCGAGAATGCGAGCATCCCGCGCCAGCTTGACCGGGCGTAAAGTCGCCAGTTTGGCATTAGGCATCAAGAGGTGCATGACACGCCCCAGCAGGTTGGTGCCAGTCACTTCATACGTATCGCGCAACCGCGTCATGGTTTGCTTTAAGGGGTTGCCTGCCTTGCTGGCATCGCTGTAGGAATAATAGTTTTCCGGGTAATAATCAGTGATATTGGCAGGAATCTTTTCGATTTGCAGGCAATCACAATCCGCGCACTGGAAGTAGTGGTGCTCATCCCGCAGCCCCAGCATCATTTCTTTGGCGACATAGCTGCGGTGTTCGCCTTCACTACCACAGATACGGCACTGCATCAGGCATTGCCCTCGTGAGTACCGAATAGCTTGATCGTGCCATCCTGCCAGAAAGCCGGGTGCGCCAGATACCAGTCCAGCGTTTTCGCCAAGCCTGACTGGAAAGTTTCAGCCGGTTCGTAGCCCAACTCGCTGCAAATCTTGCGGTTGTCGATGGCATAACGGCGGTCATGCCCCGGTCGGTCAGCCACGTAGATGATGTGCTGATTGTGTGGCACTTGTGGCGAATCCGGGAACCGCGCATCCAGCAGGGCGCACAGTTCGTGGATCAGGCTCAGGTTGGCTTGCTCGTTATTGCCACCGATATTGTAGGTTTCGCCAATGCGTCCGCTGCGGATAATCAGGTCGATGCCCCGGTTATGATCATCCACGTACAGCCAGTCGCGGATTTGCTGCCCATCGCCATAAATCGGCACGGGTTGGCCTTGCAGCAGCTTGGAAATCGCCAACGGGATCAGTTTTTCCGGGTACTGATACGGGCCGTAATTGTTGGAACAATTGCTGGTGGTGGTCTGCAAACCGTAAGTGTGCTGATACGCCCGTACCACATGGTCAGAGGCCGCTTTGCTCGCCGCATACGGTGAATTGGGTGCATACGGCGTGGTTTCGGTGAAAGCCGGGTCAGTCGCTGACAGCGTGCCATACACTTCATCGGTGGAAACATGGTGGAAACGGTGTACAAACCCCGGCTTCTCATCCAGCCAGACGGTTTTCGCCGCTTTCAGCAAACTGTGTGTGCCGTCGATATTGGTTTTCAGGAAAGCATCTGGGCCGTAAATCGAGCGATCAACGTGTGATTCGGCCGCGAAATGCACGATGGTGTCGATGTTTTCTTCCCGTAGCAATTGCTCCACCAAGGGCTGGTCGAGGATGTCGCCGTGCACAAAACGGAAATTGGCTTGGCCTTCCAGCGGTTGCAGGTTTTCGTAACGGCCTGCGTAGGTGAGCGCATCCAATACTACCAGCCGGGTATCAGGGTACTGTTGCAACCAGTAGTGGACGAAGTTTGTGCCGATAAAGCCAGCACCGCCCGTGACGAGCAGCTTGTGGGGGGTATATGTCGTTGTCATGCTGTTACGCTTTGTTGTTTCAATTCAGTAAGCATCTGGCGCAGGCTAACCCGCCAATGCGGTAAAGTGTAGCCCAGTTGCTGTTCAGTTGCGCGTCTGTCCATGACGCTGAAGGCCGGGCGACGCGCTGGTGTCGGGTATTCGTCGCTACGCAGCGGCTTGATGGGGATGGCCTTGCTCAGTAACCCAAGTGCTAATGCTTCTTCCTGAATGGCCACGGCGAAATCGTACCAGCTTGCCACGCCGTTATCGGCGCAGTGGAAGATGCCTTGCGGTTGTTGGGCGACGAATGACCAAAGGGCACTCGCCAGTGTGCCTGTCCATGTCGGTGTGCCGATCTGGTCGGCGACCACGCCGAGGGAATCGCGTTCTGCCATCAGGCGCAGCATGGTTTTGACGAAATTATTGCCGTAAGCCGAATACAACCAGGAAGTACGCACAATGGCAGCACTGGGGCACAGGGCTTGTACGGCCTGTTCGCCCGCCAGTTTGCTTGCACCATAGACGCCGAGTGGTTTGGCGTTGGCTTCCGGTAAGTACGGGGTGGATTGCAGCCCATCAAACACGAAATCGGTGGAAACCTGTAGCAGGTAAATTCCGCGTTGGGCACTTTCACGCGCCAAGGTTTCGGCAGCCAAGTGGTTGATGGCGTAAGCCCGTTCCACGTCACTTTCGGCCTTGTCCACGGCGGTATAGGCGGCGGCATTGATGATGACATCCGGCTGATGTTGCGCCAGTGCGGCAGCGATTTGTTGTGGCTGGGTAATATCCAGCGTGTGGTAGTCAGTCGGGATCAGGGTAATAGCGGTGGGGCAGGTGGCTTGCAGTTCTGAACCCAGTTGCCCGTTTGCGCCAGTTAAGAGTATTTTCATGCGAATTTGTCCGCCTCTTGCCAGTTTTTGCCCGCTTCATCTTTGGCGGAAATGGTGGGTGCTGCGCCATTGACCAGCGGCCATTCGATGCCAATGCTGGGGTCATTCCAGTGCAAGCTACGGTCGTATTCGGGGGCGTAAAGGTCAGTGCATTTGTAGAGGAAATCTGCCGATTCGCTCATGACGTAGAAGCCGTGCGCAAAACCGGGTGGAACCCATAACATGCGGTGGTTTTCATCTGACAATTCCGCGCCTGCCCATTGCCCGAAGGTTGGGGAGGATTGGCGCAAGTCTACTGCCACATCGAACACTTTACCGCTGGTCACGCGCACCAGTTTGCCTTGCGGGTGTTTGATTTGGTAATGCATCCCGCGCAGGGTGCCTTGGCGGGAACGGCTGTGGTTGTCTTGCACGAAATTCAGGTTTAGCCCTGCGTCGGCAAAGGTTTTGGCATTCCAAGTTTCCATGAAAAAGCCGCGTGCATCGCCGAATACTTGTGGTTCGAGGATCAGCACATCTGGGATATGGGTGGGGATAATCTTCATTTCAGTAATTCCGTGAGGTACAGGCCGTAACCGCTTTTTTTCAAGGGTTCCGCGAGTGTCAGCAATTGTTCGTCACCGATATAACCCATGCGCCAGGCGACTTCTTCTGGGCAGGCGATTTTCAGCCCTTGGCGCTCTTCAATGACGCGGATGTAGTTGGAAGCATCCAGCAAGGAAGCGTGCGTGCCCGTATCCAGCCACGCCGTGCCGCGTTTGAGCATTTCTACCTGCAATTGCCCACGTTCCAGATACATCTGGTTGACGGTGGTAATTTCCAGTTCGCCACGCGGGGAAGGGCGGACTTCACGCGCCACATCCACAATTTGATTATCGTAGAAATACAGACCTGTTACCGCGTAGTTAGAACGGGGTTTTTCCGGTTTTTCCTCGATACTCAGGGCTTTGCCATACGCATCGAATTCAGCGACGCCATAGCGTTCCGGGTCTTTGACGTAGTAAGCAAATACCGTAGCGCCAGAGGTTTGTTGGGCAACGCTTTGTAAACGGCTGGATAACCCTTCGCCGTAGTAGATGTTGTCACCCAAAATCAGCGTGGCGGGGGAGTTGCCAAGGAATTGCTCACCAATGATGAAGGCTTGGGCTAAACCATCCGGAGAGGGCTGCACCGCATATTCAATGTTTAGCCCCCATTGTGCGCCATCGCCCAGTAGGTGCTGGAATTGCGCAGAATCTTCCGGGGTGGTAATAATCAGGATGTCGCGAATACCGGCGAGCATCAGCACCGTTAGCGGGTAATAAATCATCGGCTTGTCATAGACCGGCATCAATTGCTTACTGACGGCGCGGGTCAGTGGGTAGAGGCGTGTGCCACTGCCACCTGCGAGGATAATGCCTTTACGCTTGGTGTTGTCGTCTTGCATGAGTGCTGTGCGAACCCGTGTGTCTTGCGATAAAGTCGCCAATTGTAGACAAATCCACAGAAATTTCAGCTAATTCCGGTAATCGGATACACTCATGTTTGCCAAAAACACCGTTGAGAGGAGATCATTATGAAAAAAGTACCCAAGAAGCTGTTGCTGCTGTCGTCCAGTTTGCTGGTTGGTTTGAGCCTGACTGCGGGGGCGGAAGATAAAAAAGTGCATCAAGGTTTACTGGATAAGTACCAACCAGAGAAAATATCCGAGCATGTTTACGTCATCCATGGCCCCATGGGTTACCCCGACAAGGAAAATCAGGGTTTTATGAACAATCCCGGTTTCATTGTGACCGACAAGGAAGTGGCGGTTATTGACCCCGGTTCCAGTTCAGCCATTGGGCGTGCAGTGTTGGCGCATATTCGTAAAATTACTGACAAGCCGATTACCCAAGTGTTTACCACCCACGTTCATGGCGATCATTGGTTAGGCAATCAGGCATTTCAGGAAGAAAACCCTGATGTGAAGTTCTACGCGCACCCGGCGATGATAGAAGAGGCCAAAAACGGTGCCGCCGAAGAGTGGATTGGTACGATGGATTCCATGACCGAAAAAGCCACCGAGGGTACGCAAGCGATCATTCCGACGGAAGCACTGACTGATGGGCAGAGTTTCGATCTGGGTGGCCTGACGCTGAAAGCCCATTTGATCGAAGGCAAGGCGCATACTGACACCGATGTGATGTTTGAAGTGCCTGAAGAAAAAGTGCTGTTCACGGGCGATACTATCAACAACAAACGCATTGTGCGCATGGATGACGGCAGTTTCGCCGGTGGCATCAAAGCGGCAGATTACGCGCTGACGCTCGGCGTGGACAAGGTTGTACCGGGGCATGGGCACACTGGTAGCAAGAATGTGCTGACCTATTACCGCGATTACCTGAACAAGGTCTACAGTTCGGTCAAAGACATGCGCGAGGAAATGGAGGCGTTCGAGATGAAGCCCAAAATCGAGGAAAAACTTACCGATTACAAAGATTGGCAAGGTCTGGACGAAGAGCTGGGCAAGCACATCAGCCTGTCGGTGTTGGAAGCCGAGCAGGAAGATTTCTAAGTTTACTCGCGCAACATTTCTTGAATATCCACACTGAAGTTTTCCAGAATCGCAGCACTGTCTTCGGGGCTGCGTTTCTGGACTTCATCGTAGAAAAACCGTACCGCACTTTCTAGGCTAACACCTTGCTGGAGCAATTCCAGTGTTTCCTGTCCGATTCTTAGCAGGCTAATGTCCACATCTAGCGTTTTGATTTTGTGAAAGTAAAATTCATGGATTTCTTTACACAAGCTTCCGCTGCGAATCTCCAGAAATACGTCACCTTGGTCATGCTGCATCACCGGAGCCATCATGATCAGTGTGGACTTTTTCGGCAACAGGATCAGGCTAGGAAACAGGCTGGTGCAAGAGAAGGCCGCTCGTGAAAAAAAGTGCAAGTGCTTTGAACGCTGACGGAAATGCGCCAGATAATACCGCAGAATATCGCTCCGTGCGCTGCAACTGTGACGGCTGATAGGAGAAAAAATGAAATTTAGCAGTGAATCCAGCGTGTGAATATGGGTTTCCGCGTAGTCAGGGTGGGCAATCTGCTGAAAACGTTCACTGCCATCATGCGGGTTTACAAAGAACGACGAAGGGAACTGGCTGTACGCCAGAATACGGCCTTCATTTTCTAGCTGGCAGAGGTGCTGGTCAGCGTCCGCATTGGTGTCGAAATGTTGCAAGCGAAATTCGCTTTGGCAAAATGTCTGAAAATGCGGTTTCAGTAGTGTGCTGATGTCGACCTTAAACAGGCTGGCATAGGCCAGCAATTTAGGGACATCCAGCGCAGTTTCTTCGCATTCGAGCCGCGAAATATCCGGTTGTAACACCGAGAAGCCAGCCTTCATGTGAGGCTTCAGGAATGTCTGTAATAGGTGTGCCATATCAGCCTGGCTGTGATGGGCGGTTTTGCGTAAAGCATTTAACTGCTTGCCGTCCTGCGGTATGTGCCCTTCTTGAATCATTTTATTACGCATTGGCTTACTTATTATTAATATGGATTAGGCCAAATAATATGCACTATTTTTATGCCGTATGCAAATTATGCATAGCATATTAGCTGAACGATAAATGAACGAAATGATTAGTTTTTGTTATGATGAGCCGGTAGCATTGGTTTTGCTGATAAACAACAAAATATGGAGCAAACCCTATGAAAACGCTTGTAATGATCTTGAATATTTCCCTGTTGGCTCTCTCCCTTCAGGGCTGCGTTATTTTGTCGGACACAACCCCTAAGGCTAAGCCCATGCAGTTGGCTGATGAAAGGGTAGAGATAGTATCCACAGAGCCAGCGTTAGCGGTTACATCACCTGAAAGCACTGAAACGGCATCGACTGAACTGACGGTTGAGGTTTTACGTGATGTGTTCGTTCCTATTTTTAAAGCATTGATTGAACGTGGCTAAGAGGATTACCTGAATATCCAGCCTGTGTGTTACCACAAGTGGCGCACGGGCATGGCTTGCGTGTTAAACTGCACCGCAACATTTAACTGATTTCGGGAGCCAGCCTGCATGAGCACCAAACCTAATCCCCGTGTGACCGTCACCACCTTGCGCAAGATGAAGCGCGAGGCGGAAAAGATCGTCATGTTAACCGCTTACGATGCCAGTTTTGCCAAAGTATTAGACAGGCAAGGCGTGGATGTTATTTTGGTGGGAGATTCCTTGGGCATGGTTATTCAGGGGCATGACACAACTGTGCCCGTGACCATGGATGATATGGTTTATCATACCCGTGCCGTAGTGAAGGCTTGTGAGCACGCGCTGGTGATCGGGGATTTACCTTTCATGAGTTACACCTCGCCGGAACAGGCTTTGCGTAACAGCGCCCGCTTGATGCAGGAAAGCGGTGCACACATGGTGAAGCTGGAAGGCGGTGCGCCACAAGTGGCTACCGTTGCCCAGCTTGCCCATCACGGTGTGCCGGTGTGTGCGCATCTCGGTTTGCAGCCACAATCTGTGCATAAACTTGGCGGCTATCGGGTGCAAGGGCGTGATGAAGCCGTTGCCAAACAAATGCTGGAAGATGCCAAAGCCTTGCAAGATGCCGGGGCAGATATGCTGGTGCTGGAATGCGTGCCGGTCACGCTAGCAGCACAGATTACCCAAGCGTTGGAAATTCCCACCATCGGTATTGGTGCAGGCCGCGAATGCGATGGGCAGGTGCTGGTTTTGCACGATATGCTGGGTATTTCTCCGCGTGCGCCGAAGTTTTCCCACGACTTTATCGGTGCGGGGGCAACCATTCCGCAGGCGGTAGCGTCTTATGTGCAAGCGGTAAAAGCTGGAACTTTCCCTGAAGATCAACACTGTTTTTTCTAAAAAGAGCACTCCATGATTATTGTTCAAGCCATTGATGCCTTGCGTGAAGAACTCAAAAGCTGGCGACAGGCAGGCGAGACTATTGCTTTTGTCCCGACGATGGGTAATTTGCACGCAGGCCATATTGCCCTAGTCAAGCGGGCGCAGGCATTAGGTAGCAAAGTGGTGGTATCCATTTTCGTCAACCCTACCCAGTTTGATCGCCAAGAAGACCTTGCTGCTTACCCGCGTACCCTGACAGACGATTGTGCCAAACTGCAAGCCGCTGGGGCAGATTTGATATTTACCCCAACCCCTGCGTTGATGTACCCCAGCGGCGGTTTGGCCACTAAGGTGGAAGTGCCGGGCGTTAGCGAATTGCTAGAAGGTGCTTCGCGCCCCGGTCATTTCACGGGCGTTTCCACCGTAGTCTGCAAATTGTTTCACATGGTGCAGCCCGATGTAGCGGTGTTTGGTGAGAAAGATTTTCAGCAATTGATGCTGATTCGCCAGATGGTGCGTGATCTGGATATGGATATTCATATCGAGGGTTTGCCCACGGTACGTGAGGCCGATGGGCTGGCAATGAGTTCGCGTAATGGCTACCTGACAACCGTTGAGCGTAAACTTGCGCCCAGCTTTCATTTGATCCTGCGTGAAGTGGTTGACGCGCTGCACAAAGGAAGGCAGGATTACGCGTCCTTACAGATTGAGGCAGCGAAGTCTTTGGAATCACGTGGTTTTCGTCCCGATTATGTGGAAATTCGCCGCGCGGTTGATTTGCTTCCCGCTCAGGTAGAGGATACAGATTTAGTAGTGCTTGGTTCAGCATGGCTGGGTAAGGCGCGACTGATCGATAATATTCCCTTAACATTGAAAAAATTAACAGAAACATCATAATAGTATTGCTTTGTTGCATACTAGATTGAACGTTACGGAGGAACCGACCCATGGAGCTAACGCTTCTCAAATCCAAGCTGCACCGTGTTACCGTCACTCATGCTGAGTTGGACTACGAGGGTTCCTGTGCGATTGACGACGACTTGCTGCGTACAGGTAATATTCGTGAATATGAGCAACTGCATATTTACAATATTACCAATGGCGAACGTTTTTCAACGTATGCCATCCGTGCTGAAGCAGGCAGTGGGATTATCTCGATCAATGGTGCGGCTGCGCACAAAGCCAGTACCGGCGATCTTATTATTATTTGTACGTATGCGGGTTTCGCGGAAGCAGAAGCCAATGCGCATAAGCCGCAGTTGGTGTATGTCGACCCACAAAACCGGGTGACGCATACCTCAAAACAAATTGCGGTGCAGGCTGCTTAAGGGAAGATTGCACAAGGAATGTGCTGTTTGTCGGGAAAAAGAGGGAAAACCGAGCATTTCTTGTTATGGTTGTCGCTCGGTGTTGATTGCGATACATCGCTTATTGTTATGATTCTCATCTGTTTCGGGTCTGCTCACCCGCGCAGATGGTTAAACTTCAAGGTCGGCTTGGCGTCTAATCACGCTTAAGCCGACTGGCTTTCTCATAACTGTTCCATCGTTAGCCGGGCTTATTGTTATTGCTGTGCGCCCTTCGTCCATGCGCTGCATCTTACGGGTTTGTGCTGAATCAGTACTTAACTCATTATTTATATTTATCCGTTTATTTTTCCGACTTTTCAGGCTTATAGAACTTAATCCCCTGTTCAGTTTTGGCCTTCTCGTAATCACGGTCGAAAATCAGTTCCACATCCATATCGGCTTCAATATCACCTGCTGCCTTGACCATCTGTAGATCAGGGATGCGGTCTGCCAGCCATGTACACAGCGCCATTGCCAGCGAATAGTTTTCTGCAAACAAAGCATTGATCATCGAATTAGCGACAAATTGGGAGCGCAAGATCGGGTCAGGCGTTGGATGAAATTCTCCGTTAATCTGGATGCCCTGATCCATTTTGGCATCCATATTATCCAGATAAAGGCGTTGGTGGCCGGGAATAGGTTGGCTGCGATCGAATTCCAATACAGGAACAGCGTTGACCACCACGTGAAGTTTATTGCCTGCTTGTCGCATGGTTTACCCCAGATCGTCGAAGCCAGCGAGTTTATACAGGCGCTTGGCTTCTTCCTCATCCTGCGGAACGCCGTTGCCTTGCTGGTACATCATCGCCAGCGTGGTCAGCGAGCCTTGTAGCCCTTGTTCACCGGCCTTGTGGAACCATTTGGCTGCTTCTTCACCGCTTTTGGGGGCGCATTCGCCTTCCATGTACATAAAACCCAGCCCGTGTTGTGCCAGACCGTAGCCTTGTTCGGCAGAGGCTTTCATCAACTCAAAGGCTTTGGCATCATTACGCACCACCCCAAGGCCGTTTTGGCACATAATGGCGCACAGGTGCTGCGCAATCTGGTCGCCTTGATCGGCAAAGGGGGAAAGTAGTTGCATGGCGCGGGAAAAATGCTTGGCTTCAAACGCTGCCATGCCGCTGGCAAAATCCATAGAGTCATTATCGATTTGTGACACGGGAATCTCCTTGAACGTAAAATCGGGTTCCAATCTTAGCGCATTCTGCCCTTACTTCCGAAATAGCCCGCCGGGGTGTGAGTTTTACCCCTAGAGGGATATTCAGAAATGGGGGCGTGCTTCTTAAACTTTCGCGATATGGAAAATGCCACGATGACTGAAACAAATACCGAACGCAATTTAAAATTGCACATGCGCCAATGCATCCAAAAAGTAGCGACAGGCCCTGAATACAGCAAGGATCTGAACTACGAGGATGCCTATTACGCCATGCGTCACATTTTGAGTGGCGAGGCCGACCCTGTGCAGGTGGCGGTTTACTTTATTGCGTTGCGCATGAAACGCGAGACCGATGAGGAAAACCGAGGCACGTTGCAGGCATTGATTGATATGTCCGCCATCAGCACCGCAGCGGTGGATGAAGTGCTCGACGTGTCTGACCCGTATGATGGTTATACGCGCGGTGTACCGGCTTCCACCTTTGTGCCGGTGGTCTTGGCGGCGATGGGCGTACACGCTGTCCTGCACGGTCTGGAACAGGTAGGGCCGAAGTTTGGCGCTACCCACCACAAGGTACTGAAAGCGGCAGGTATCAATGTCAATTTGACCCCGGCTGAAGCGGTAGCACAACTGGAACGCATCGGCTGGACTTACCTTGATCAGCGTCAGTTTGCGCCCGGTTTGCATGACTTGATCCCCATCCGTCAGCGGATGATCAAGCGTCAAGTGCTGACCACGGTGGAAACCATGTTGGGGCCTATCCGTGGCAAGCTGAAAACCCACTGTATGGGTGGTTATGTTCACAAGGCATACCCGCCGATTTATGCGTCGCTGGCACGTCAGGCAGGTTTTGACAGCGCTATGTTTGTGCGTGGTGTGGAAGGTGGCGTGATTCCTTCCCTGCAACAATCTGGCAAGCTGTTTTATTACTACGGGCAGGGCGAAGAGCAACAGCGTGACCTTGACCCCAAAGAGTTTGGGCTTCAAGCCAGCGTGCGGGCAGTACCTTTGCCTGAAGACTTACCCGCAGCCCCGATGATTGGTGATGAGATTGCCACCACGGTTGACAGTGACGCTCTCGCAGCAAGAGCGGCTGAAATGGGCGTTGCGGCACTGGGTGGTGAAAAAGGTTTGATGTACGACAGTCTGGTATACTCGGCTTCAATCTGTCTGGCACATCTGGGGCGTTACGGTTCGATACAGGAAGCCGCTGATGCGGTACGTGCCACGCTTGATAGCGGTAAGGCACTGGACACACTGCGTGCTGCGGCATAAGCGCATCACGTTTATTTTCATTTTTGATTTAAGAGGACATGACAAATGAATATGCAGTATTACAACGCTGTCGTAGAAATGGAAAAAGCTGGCGTTGACGCTGAGTTCCTGCAAGGCTGGCAAGGTGGCTACCTGCTTAACCCCATGCGTGAAGAGCAGCGTCTGACTGAAGCTTATGAAGCAGGCTATGCGGCTGGTCAGGAAAAAGACATGGAAGCCTATAAAGAGTGGCTCGCTGCTTAAGCGTTCTTCATTCTTGTAAAGATACAAAAAAGCGGGCTATGCCCGCTTTTTTGTTATCGTTGATTTTGCTACGCCTGTCAGGTATTTGCTTAAATATAGCTATCCATTAAGTGCACAATCCATAACAGTAGGGTCGTTCATTTAATCAATAACTATAAAAAGGTATTTGCATTGATTACGCAACTTGTAACCGCTAGACGTGAATTGCGTGATATTGTTCCAGCTTGGGATGCACTCACACGCGAAGTGCTTGAGCCTAATGTTTTTTATGAAAGTTGGGCACTCTTACCAGCGCTGGAGGCATTGGCCGCGCAGGACAAGCATATTGCAGTACTGTTGGTATGGGCAGATGCCTCGCATTCGCACTTAATCGGTCTGTTTCCCTTGGTACAGGAACAATCCTATCAAAAGTTTCCGGCCTGTCATTGGTTGAACTGGCTACATCCCCATTGTCCTTTAGGTACACCGCTGGTGCATAAACTTCATGCTGCTGAAGTCTTTCAGGCATTGTTTGCGTGGTTGCGTGACCATTCCGGTGCGCTGGCGTTTTCGCTGAACAAGGTACCGGCAGAAGGCGAATTTGCACGTCACTTGCGGCTATTTACCCAACAGAATGGCTGTTTGTTGAATGAGCGTGATACGTGGGAGCGTGCTTTGCTACAAGCGAATACTTCTGGGGAAGAGTATGTGCATGGGCATCAGCGTAAGAAGAAGCTCAAGGAATACAGCCGTTTGCGTCGTCGCCTTGAGGATCTTGGTGAGCTGGAGTTTCAAACGCTGCTACCGGGGCAAAACCACGGTCTGAGCGATTGGATCAATGATTTCTTGCGGCTAGAAGAGCGTGGCTGGAAAGGTAAGGCGTTGACTGCGATGAGTTGCCACCAGGATGAACGTCATTTTGCGGAAGATTTGATCCGCAACGCTGCGGAACGTGGCCAATTGATGATGTTGAAAATGCTGCTGGATGGAAAACCCATCGCTATCAAACTCAATCTGACCAGTGCCACACATGGCAGTTATGCGCTTAAGATTGCTTACCATGAAGCGTATGCCGCGTATTCGCCCGGTGTTTTACTTGAACTGGAAAATATTTACTGCCTGTTGGATAACACCCCGCTGGCGTGGATGGACTCGTGTGCCATCCCCAATCATCCGATGATTGACCACTTATGGGCGGAACGCCGTAAAATGGTCAACTTTCACCTCAGTACGCAGCGTGTGTTGAGTAAGCCCTTACTGCATACCATGCAGTTAGTGAAAACCGCTTACCAATATTACAAGGGTGCATAAACTTGAAGTGCCTGACTATTCCGCCAGACAGCTTTGCCCCGGGTTTTCCTGATGTTGGCTTTACCATCCAGCACCATCTGGCTGATTTGGTGGCGTTTGACCTACCACATTTACTGGCCTTGAGTCGGCGCTTGCCTGCTGACAGCGTGGAATACAATGCCGGAACCCTGATACCAGGGCAAGACCTCGCCTTGACCCCGCACAACGGCTTGAGTATCGAGGAAACCATTGAGCGGATTGAGCATTGTCAGTCTTGGTTGGTACTTAAACATGTCGAGCGTGACCCTGTGTACAAAGCCTTGCTGGATGCGTGTCTGGATGAAATTTACCCCCATGCCGAGAGTAAGTTGAGTGGTTTGCATGACCGTGCGGCCTTCATTTTCATGACTTCGCCCGGCAGCGTGACGCCTTTCCACTTTGACCCGGAACACAATTTCCTGCTGCAAATCCGTGGCGAGAAAACCATGCACCAATTCGACAAATACGACCGCAGCATTTTGTCGGAAGCCGCGATTGAAGAAAAATACGTGGATGCTTCGTTACACCGTAACCAGCCGTTTCGGGAAGAGTTTCAGGCTAAAGCACAATCCTTCACCCTGAAACCCGGTGATGGTCTGTTTGTGCCGATCAATTCACCACACTGGGTGCAAAATGGCCAAGACGTGTCGATTTCCTTCAGCATTACCTTCCATTCGGAACAGTCCGACCAGATTGCCCGCTTGCACAAGTTGAACGGGATATTGCGCCGCCGGTTCAGGGTAACCCCAGCCCCGGTGGGCAGCAAACCACGCCTTGATGCGATCAAGCAGCGTGGCATCATGGCAGCAAAGGATCTTAAACGTTTACTGCGTTAGCCGACACTGGCAGAACCTTTCTGCCCCAGCATTTCTGGTGTGACCAGCGTAATACCGTTGGGGGTTACGCGGAAACGCTTGGCATCCAGTTCACGGTCTTCACCAATGATAGTACCTTCAGGCAACTGGCAACCCCGGTCGATGACCGCGCGGCTGATGCGGCAATGACGCCCAATCTGGACTTCCGGCAATACTACGGTGTCTTTCACCGTGCTGTAAGAGTGTACTTTGACATTGGAAAACAGCAGGGAATTAATCACGGCAGCCCCGGAAATGACGCAACCGGCGGAAACGACCGAATCCAGCGCTTTACCTTCGCGGCCTTCATCCTGAAACACGAATTTGGCAGAGGGCAGTTGGCGATGGTAAGTGAGAATAGGCCAGGTTTCGTCATATAAATTCAGTTCAGGCTCGACCGACACCAATTCCATATTGGCTTCCCAGAACGCATCTATCGTACCCACATCCCGCCAATAGGGTTGTTTGCCGGTGGTTGGGTCGAGGAATGGGTAAGCATACACCGCGTGTTCGGCAATGATGGAAGGGATAATATCCTTGCCGAAATCCCGGCTGGAATCTTTATTCGCCGCATCCTTATGTAGCTGCTCAAACAGGAAGTCGGTGTTGAAAATGTAATTGCCCATCGACGCCAGCGCGGTATCGTCTGAACCCGGCATCGGTTGTGGGTTATCTGGCTTTTCATCGAAAGCCACCACGCGATTTTTATCATCCACGGTCATCACCCCGAAGCCTTTGGCATCTTCGAGGGAAACACCCACGCAAGCCACGGTCATGTCCGCACCTTTTGCGACGTGGTACGCCAGCATTTCACCGTAGTCCATTTTGTAAACGTGATCGCCTGCCAGCACCAGCACGTATTTGGGGCGCAAGGTTTCCACGATGTCGAGGTTCTGGTAAATGGCGTCGGCTGTCCCGGCGTACCAGTTGCCAGTGGTACGTTGGGAGGCGGGTAACACTTCCACGAACTCACCCAGTTCGGTGCGGAAGTTTGACCAGCCATGCACCAGATGGCGGATCAAAGAATGCGCTTTGTATTGGGTCAATACCCCGATTTTGCGAATGCCAGAATTGACACAGTTGGAGAGGGGGAAGTCGATAATGCGGAACTTGCCACCGAAATACACCGCAGGTTTGGCGCGGCGATCGGTGAGTTCATACAAGCGTGAGCCGCGTCCGCCCGCCAGTACTAAAGCTAAAGTCTCCCGCGTTAGCAGGCTGACAAAGCGGGGATTATTGGTTGTCATATATTATGCGCTCCAGCGTCAGTGAGTGATACTGACCACTGTACGCTGCATTGCCTACACTTTCATTACGTCGGGTCAATAAATCTGGTCTTAAATCGCTGCCAGCTCGGTTAATGGCCAGCGTGGTCGTGCATTGATCACCGCTGCCTCATTCGCCCCGGCTTGCAAGCGCAAGGCTCCGGCATAGGCAATCATTGCGCCATTGTCGGTGCAAAACGCCAGACGCGGGAAATACACTTGCGCTTTTAGCTCCGCCAGTCGTGCGCGTAAGCGTTGGTTTGCGCCGACGCCGCCTGCCACCACCAGCCGTTTGCGCCCGGCCTGTTCCAAAGCGCGGCGGCATTTGATGAATAGCGTATCCACCACCGCTTCTTCAAATGCTCGTGCAATATCGGCTTTGTCTTGTTCCGTCTGATCGGACTTTTGCCAAGTGGTCAGTGAAAAGGTTTTCAGGCCGCTGAAGCTGAAGTCACAGCCGGGGCGATCCACCATCGGGCGCGGGAATTTGTAAATGCCGTCACGCCCTTGTTCTGCGAGTTTTGCCAGCAAGGGACCACCGGGGTAATCCAGCCCCATCAGCTTGGCGGTTTTGTCGAAAGCTTCGCCCGCTGCATCATCGACACTTTCACCGAGGATGTGGTATTCACCAATGCGCGGCACATCCACCAGCATGGTGTGGCCGCCAGAAACCAGTAAGGCCACGAAGGGCAGTTCGGGCGGGTTTTCTTCCAGCATCGGCGCGAGCAAATGGCCTTCCATGTGGTGTACGCCAACAGCGGGGATATTCAAGCCCCAGGCCATTGAGCGTGCAATCGATGCGCCCGTCAGCAATGCGCCGATCAGCCCTGGCCCTGCGGTATAGGCAATGCCGTCAATATCGCTCATGTTCATACCTGCATCGGCCAACGCTTCGCGTAACAGGGGCAATACTCGGCGGATATGGTCGCGGGAGGCGAGTTCTGGCACGACACCACCGTATTCGGCGTGCATCGCAATCTGGCTGAACAGGCGATGCGCCAGCAGCCCTTTGTCAGTGTCATAAAGGGCGACGCCAGTTTCGTCACAAGAGGTTTCAATTCCAAGCACGCGCATAAGGGTCTTCAGGGGTTAATGAGGATGAACGGCAGTATATATGCTAAAGTCGCGCCATGACAAAACAAGGTACTGGAAACATGCGATTATTCTGGACGCCGTTACTGGCTATCTTGCTGCTCGCGCAGACGCCCACTGTTTGGGCAAAAGATCGGCTGATTATTCTTGCCGGACAATCCAATATGATGGGGCGCGGCAAGGTCAGCGAGTTACCCGCGACTTACAAAACCACCCCCGCCAATGTGAAATATTTCTATCAGGGGCGCGAACACCCGCTGGCAAAATTTGCGTGGTTTGGCCCCGAAGTCAGCTTTGCCCACGATGTGGCACGGGCTTTCCCCAAAGATACTATTATTCTGGTCAAGCAGGCGGCTTCTGGCAGTCTGATCCAGCAATGGCAACCAGGGCAGGCGTTGTACAAAGGCTTGTTGCGTCAGGTCGGTTTTGCGGAAAAGGCCGAAGGGGAAGGGCAGGTCGACGCTATCTTGTGGATGCAGGGTGAAAGCGATGCGCAAAGCAATATCAGTGTTGCCCAGCAATACGGCAAGCGTTTTGACACCTTGGTGACGCATTTGCGTGAAGACTTGCAAGCGCCCGACAGCTTGTTTCTGTACGGGCAGGTGAATCTGGAACACCCTGACTACGCCGCCGGGATCAAATCCGTGCGTCAACAGCAGCAAGCCGCGCAACGTGAATTGCCGCGTGCGTTGATGGTGTCTACCGATGGCTTGGGCAAACAGGCTGATGGCATCCATTACAACGCTGCCGGGCAGATGGAGTTGGGTAAGCGTTTTGCTAAGGCTTACATCGAACACATGAAGTAGTGGGTGGATGGGCAGTGGTGCTTGGTGTTGCAAGTATTTGGCGAGCAACATGGGTTGAATAAGTCGATGAGCAAAAAATTAATCTGATCTAGTCCAGCAATCCCGGACACCCACAATTCCTCAAAAATTGATGTTTCCGGGTTTGATGAGCTAGATCAATGTGAGCAATTGCTGGCGGTATTGTCTCCGCCAGCTTGAGCCAAGTAAATTCTACAGCTTCTTGGTGAAGGCGAACTTGGCGTAGGATTGTTCCGCTACGCTGAACCATTGTGCTTGGTTATTGCGGAACACTTTCCAGTCGTCGTAAATCTTCTTGAACTTGGGGTTGGCTTTGGATTCTTCTTCGTAAGTTTCCACGGTGGCTTTGAAGCAGGCTTCCATGATTTCGTCGCTGAACTGGCGCAGTTTCACATCGCCTTGTAACAGGTTAGCGAGGGCTTGTGGGTTGTTGGCGTCGTACTTGGCTTGCATGTCGTTGTGCGCTTGTTGGCAAGCGGCTTCCCACGCGGCTTTGTAAGGGTCGGGCAGTTTTTCCCACTGTTCCTTGTTGACGTAGAAGGACATTTGCGGGCCTGCTTCCCACCAGCCGGGGGTGTAGTAGTTTTTGACGATTTTGGCAAAACCCAGTTTTTCGTCGTCGTAAGGGCCTACCCATTCGGCAGCGTCAATCGTGCCTTTTTCCAGTGCGGGGTAAATATCGCCACCGGGCAATTGCTGTGGTACGACACCCAACTTGCTGAGTACGCGCCCGGCAAAACCACCGACGCGGAATTTCAAGCCTTCCAGATCCTTGACGGTGTTGATTTCCTTGTTGAACCAGCCGCCCATTTGTGTGCCGGTATTGCCGCCCATGAAGTTGACAACGTTGTATTCAGCGAACAGTTCGCGCATCAGCTTCATGCCGTTACCGTGCAACATCCATGCTGTTTGCTGGCGCGAAGTCAGGCCGAAGGGCACGGCGCAATCAAACGCTAATGCGGGGTTTTTGCCGAAGTAATAGTAAGAAGCGGTGTGTCCGGCTTCGACGGTGCCGTTCTGGATGGCATCGAGTACTTGCAGGCCGGGGACGATCTCACCTGCTGCAAATATTTTGACGGTGAATTTACCACCCGTGATTTTATCAAGCGTCGCTGCGAGTATGTCGGATGCACCGTAAATGGTGTCGAGCGATTTAGGGAAACTGGAGGTCAAGCGCCAAGTAACTGTGGGTAAGTCAGCCGATTTGGCGTCATCGGCGGCAAGCAGGGTGGCTGGAGCAGCAGCGCCAAGGGTTGCGGCGCTGATAGCTGCTTGTTTCAGGAATGAACGGCGTTCCATAGTATCTCCTTTCTCTCGTTAGTAGTGCAAGGCATGAGTGTAGCGCATATAATGCCCCGTTTCGATTATCATATGGGAACACAGACATGACGCAATCAGTCAAGAAAGTCGTGCTGGCCTACTCAGGCGGGCTGGATACTTCCATCATCGTCAAGTGGCTGCAAGAAGTTTACGGGTGCGAAATCGTCACCTTCACTGCTGACATCGGTCAGGGCGAAGAAGTCGAACCCGCTCGCGCCAAAGCTTTGGCCATGGGCATCAAGCCAGAAGAGATCTTCATTGAAGATTTGCGTGAAGAATTCGTGCGCGATTACGTGTTCCCGATGTTCCGCGCCAACACCATTTACGAAGGCGAATACCTGCTGGGTACATCCATTGCACGCCCGTTGATTGCCAAGCGTTTGATTGAAATCGCCAATGCAACCGGCGCTGATGCGATTTCCCACGGTGCGACCGGCAAAGGCAATGACCAAGTACGTTTCGAGCTGGGTGCGTATGCACTGAAACCGGGTGTGAAAGTGATTGCCCCGTGGCGCGAATGGGACATGAATTCCCGCGAAGCCCTGATGCAGTACGCCGAAAAGCACAATATTCCGGTCGACTTCAAGAAGGCAGGCAAGAAATCCCCGTATTCAATGGATGCCAACCTGCTGCACATTTCCTACGAAGGCGGCCCACTGGAAGACCCGTGGTTTGAAGCCGAAGAAGACATGTGGCGTTGGAGTGTTTCCCCGGAAACTGCCCCAGACAAACCTACTTACGTCGAAATCACCTTCCGCAACGGTGACGCAGTAGCGCTGGACGGCGTAGAAATGTCACCCGCCACGATTCTGGAAACCCTGAATAAAGTGGGCGGCGCAAACGGTATCGGTCGTCTTGATCTGGTCGAAAACCGTTACGTCGGTATGAAATCACGCGGCTGCTACGAAACCCCCGGCGGCACGATCCTGTTGCCTGCGCACCGTGCGATTGAATCCCTGACGCTTGACCGCGAAGTGGCGCACCTGAAAGACAGTCTGATGCCCAAGTATGCCGAACTGGTCTACAACGGCTACTGGTGGAGTCCTGAGCGTGAAATGATGCAGAAAATGATCGATGCATCTCAGGCATACGTCAACGGCGTGGTTCGCATGAAACTGTACAAAGGTGCTGTCACGGTAGCGGGGCGTAAATCGGACGACAGCCTATTTGACGCGGCTATTGCCACCTTTGACGACGACGGCGGTGCATATAACCAGAAAGATGCGGAAGGCTTCATTAAGCTGAATGCACTGCGCCTGCGCATTGCTGCGGTAAAAGGCCGTTAATCTCGTGGATGCACGTTTGGAAAAACTGGAACTCCTGTTCATGGAACAGGAGCAAACCCTTGAAGCCTTGAGCCGCCAGATTTACCTGCAACAGCAGGACATCACGCGGGCGTTACTGGAAATCGAGCGTCTTAACGAAAAGCTCAAGTCCATTACCCCGTCTGCGGTCGGCAGTCAGGCCGATGAAACCCCACCGCCGCATTATTGATGCTTGAGCGTTACCAGTTAGTCCAAACGCCGCAACGGCTGGAACTACACGACACCCACGACCCTAAAGTGGGTGCCGTTTACGTCGATTTTGTCGAGGGCAAAGCTCAACATCGCCGCAAGTTTGGCGGTGGCAAGGGTCAAGATATTGCCAAAGCCATTGGTTTACACAAATTCAAACATCCCCATGTGATTGATGCTACCGCCGGGTTAGGGCGGGAATCCTTCGTGCTTGCCACTTTGGGTTGCACCGTTACCTTGCTGGAGCGTTCCCCGATTGTTCACGCACTGCTGGCTGATGGTCTCAAACGCGCCCTTGCCAGTGATGACAGTGAGGCTGTTGATATTGCCAGTCGTATGACCTTGTATCTGGCAGATGCACACGTATGGCTGGGTGCAATGCCTGTAAACGATGTGCCTGATGTAGTTTACCTCGATCCTATGTTTCCAGAGCGGCAAAAGTCTGCGCTGGTGCAGAAAGAAATGCGTTTTTTTCACGAAGTGGTGGGCGCGGATGAGGATAGCGATGCCTTACTTGAACTGGCCTGTCAGCACGCCAAACGCAGGGTGGTAGTTAAGCGCCCGCGCCATGCTCCCGAGCTGGAAGGTTGCAAACCCGCTTTCGTGATTGCCGGGAAAGCGGTGCGTTATGATGTGTATTTAGGGAAAGCAGCTACGTAAAAATACGGCCATTAATAATAAAATACCAAACCATGCCATAATTCTAAGAATGACCCGGTATAATTGACGTCTTTCATGTGTATTCATAAGGTTAACTAGTTGTGGAAAAAAATCATTTTCTGCTAATCGGCAGCTTGTCTGGAATGCTCGCAGTCATTCTAGGGGCATTCGGTGCACATGGGCTGGAACAATTGGTGGATGCCAAGATGTTGCAACGTTTTCACACGGGTGTCGAGTACCAGTTTTATCATGCATTGGCTTTACTTGTAATAAGTGTTTTATATAAAAACATAAGAAATAAGTATATTGCGTTTGCTGGCTATGCATTTTTATTGGGTATGATTTTGTTCTCAGGAAGTCTTTATCTCTATGTTTTAACAGGTATTAAAGGAATTGCCATGATCACGCCTATCGGAGGTCTCAGCTTTGTTATAGGTTGGGGGTTATTGGCTTTTTCGGCAAAGAATTTTGCATATTCAGAGAAAATATAGGATAAAGTTATTTCTTATTAGTATCAATTGAGTTAAGCTTTTTTCATAGCGAATGCTGGTCTAGTTGGTGTCACAATAAAATACAGAAACAATCTCCAAACTAAGACTGGCTAATTTTAGTTAGGTTGTCCTTGGAATTATGACCATGAGTTATACACCCTTTAAATTTTTTGGTAAAAATTCACGTGGACGGGATTTCGTCGTAGGCGACATTCATGGTTCTTTCAAAGCACTTGAGCAGCTTTTGCAGCGAATCAACTTCAACCCGGATTGTGACCGTGTGTTCTCAGTCGGTGATTTGATTGATCGTGGTGCTGAATCCCACCGTGTGATTGAGTTTTTGAACCATGATTGGTTCCATTCGATTATGGGTAACCACGAGCGGATGCTGCTGGACTCGGAGTTCAACGAACAGGTGCTGGAGAACTGGACTCGTTACAATGGTGGAGCGTGGTGGAAGCAAGTGCCTGAACATATTCGCCCGCGTATTCGCAATGTCTTGGCGAACCTGCCATTGGCCTTTGAGGTATCGACGGCGGTAGGGCATATCGGGATTGTCCATGCTGATATTCCTACAGGTATCGCTTGGCATCAGTTTATCCGTTTATTGGACTCTGACCCAGACATGGAAGAATATGCACTATGGTCACGCAATCGCTACAAGCATTTTAAAATGTTGGGGCGGACTGTTCCAGTAGAAGGCATTGATTTGGTGGTGTTTGGGCATACGCCGATGAGCAATCCGCTACACACGGCTAATTTCTATTACATCGACACCGGTGCTTCATTGCTGGATGATAAGGCGTTGGGTAAATTGACTCTGCTCCAAATTCATCCAGTTATGGAATTACATCAGTTTGATGTCAGAACTCAGAAACGTGAAATTATCCCAGCTTAGGTTGTTAGTTAGACGACGTAGGAGCGAACGTTTATTCGCTCCTACTCTGTGTTAACAAGCCGCACCTGCTACTACGGTTGTGCCACCAATGGTTGGGCGTGGTGGAAACATGGTAGCAATTCGGCTAGCTATAGTATCTTGACGGCGCGATACTTCGCGAATCTCAGGGCGATTGATGAAGCTTGCCAAGGTGAGATTATCTAAAAATCCGTACAAACGCCCGCTCAAATCTTCCCATAATTGATGTGTCAGGCATTTCTCGCCACCATGACAATCTTTATTGCCCAGGCAACGGGTAACATCAATATTCTCATCGACCGCATTAATGATTTCCGCAATGCTGATCTGGCTGGAAGGACGGCCTAAACGATAGCCGCCGCCGGGGCCACGCACGCCTTCTACTAAACCTTCCTTACGTAATTTTGCAAAAAGCTGTTCCAAGTAGGACAGGGAAATGCCTTGGCATTGTGAAATATCGGCTAGCGTAACTGGGCCTTGATGATCATGAATTGCCAGATCCATCATGGCAGTGACCGCGTACCGACCTTTTGTTGACAGTTTCATGGGTATACTCCTTGGCAGTATGACTGCTTGTTAATTCCCGACTGAATTACTTGGTATCTTAAGTAAACCTAGTGTTCTAGTCAAGAATATTTGCACTTAAAAGTTATACGAAATGTTAACAATTCGAGAGTTTCTGTAAAGGTATGGTATGGCTTTTTGGGGTATATTGTATAGTTAATTTTGTTCTAATTAAGAAATAGGGTTAAAAATGTGTCCCTGTCGTCGTAAATAGTTTGTCCACTTGTACAGGAATCGGTTCATGCGCCAGCGACATAGCAGCATGGTGTCGAGTTCTTGACCCCGATGTTGTACAACTTCATCAGTAAGCCGACAGCGATGGCTAATAACTTCGGCTTGACGTGAATCGTGGTAAACCCGGATCAGCATGTCAGGGCGATTATCCTTGGCTCCACTGTATTCATGGAATAGGTACGTTAGCATCAAGGTAGTGGTGTGGCGTGAATGTTCGATGACATTGGCCGCTACGGGAATTCCATCGGCAACTCTCGATACCGAGGTTTCCGGTAATGTACGGATGTCGCCGCACAACAGACGCAACTGGATATAATTTATTTCGTACATTTCCATGAGTGCCGCGAAAGATTTAGGCAGTGGTGAGAAGCTGGTGGGTTGTTCTTTAACTAACATAAATCCATAATGGGTTGGTAATGTGTGCGGCTGCCATGCTGTGCAGAAATAACCTTGATCCTAACAAAAACCAACGGGTAAGCGTACCACCATGACTATCCAGATCATCAAGACAACACCCTTCAACGACCAGAAACCGGGCACTTCCGGTTTGCGTAAAAGCGTCAAACAATTCAAAAAGCCTGATTACCTGCAAAACTTTGTACAAGCCATTTTCAATACACTGGAAAATGTGCCGGGTAGTACGCTGATTTTGGGGGGCGACGGGCGTTACTTTAACCGTGAAGCTATCCAGATTATTTTGCGCATGGCAGCTGCGGCAGGTTTCGGGCGGGTGATCGTGGGGCAGGGCGGTATCTTGTCTACGCCAGCGGCTTCTAACCTAATACGTCAGTATCAAGCGCTCGGCGGGATTATCCTCTCTGCCAGCCATAATGCGGGGGGGCCGGAAGGCGATTTCGGCATCAAATTTAACGGTGCTAACGGTGGCCCTGCGCCGGAGAGCATGACTGAAGCCATGTTTGCCGCCTCGAAACAGCTTCATGAATACCGTATTGTGCCGATTCAGCCGATTCCGGTCGACAAGTTGGGTGTGTACTCATTGTCGGGAATGCAGGTGGAGGTGATTGATTCGGTCAGCGCCTACCTTGCGTTGATGGAAACGCTGTTCGATTTTGATAAGATTTCCGCCTTGCTGACATCCGACCATTTCAAGATGCGTTTTGATGCGATGCACGCAGTGACGGGGCCTTACGGGCATCGTATTTTGGAAGAACGCTTGGGCGCACCGATCGGCACAGTGATTCAAGGTGAACCGCTGGCAGACTTTGGCGGTGGGCATCCTGACCCAAATCAAACGCACGCCCATGAGTTAATGGCGCTGCTGTATGCGCGAAATTCCGACATTGATTTCGGTGCAGCCTCCGATGGGGATGGCGACCGCAATATGATTCTGGGCAAGCGTTTCTTTGTCACCCCTAGTGACAGTTTGGCGGTTTTGGCGGCGAATGCGCGGCTGATTCCCGGCTACCGTAACGGCATTGCTGGGATAGCACGTTCTATGCCGACCAGTCAGGCACCTGATCGGGTTGCGGCGAAACTCGGTATCCCTTGCTTTGAAACACCCACCGGCTGGAAGTTTTTCGGCAACTTGCTGGATGCGGGCAAGATTACCCTGTGCGGCGAAGAGAGTTTTGGCACGGGTTCCGATCATGTGCGCGAAAAAGACGGATTATGGGCTGTGTTGTTCTGGTTGAACCTGCTGGCAGAAAAGCAGGACTCGGTAGAAAACATCGTGCGTAGCCACTGGGCAGAATACGGGCGCAATTACTATTCACGCCACGATTACGAATCCATTGATTTGAAGGATGCTAATGCGTTGGTGGATGCCTTGCAGGCACAGTTGCCTACGTTGGTCGGTCGGTCATTTGGTAGTTTGACCGTGAGTGCTGCGGATAATTTCACCTATACCGATCCGGTTGATGCTTCTGTGAGCCAAAATCAAGGTATTCGCATCCTGTTTACCGACGGTTCACGGATTATTTTCCGCCTATCCGGGACAGGGACACAAGGCGCAACATTACGGGTATACCTCGAAAAATACGAGGCGGATACAAGTAAGCATGATGAAGATGTGCAGAAAGCCCTTGGCGACCTGCTAGCTGTTGTGCAGAAAATCGCCAAGATTGAGTCCTTTACCGGGCGTGAAGCAGCCGATGTGATTACCTAATGTTTTGGCTTGCCAAGTAAGCACGCACTTCGGCTGGTGTTCCTGTGAACACTAGCCGCTCCTGCTTTTTACTGATCTGATAGTCATACATCGGGTCGTAGTAATCCAGTAGGATGAAACGTACCCAGTCATAATGTGCTGTGGTAGAACCATCAAGGATTTGTTGCCGCAGCGCTCGCTCCATCATACCTTGTGCCTGTTGGTAGCGTACCCCGCCTAAACGGCGTTGTACCTTGGCTAAACTGCCAAGTAAATAAGCACTGAAGGCAGCAAAACCCGCTTCTGTATCACCACCATTTACTGCCGTGAATGCCGCGATATTATCCACGACGTATTCCTGATAGCTGATTTCTACTCGCTCTTCATCCGCCACTTGCATCAGTACTAACGGTGCTTGACTGAGTGCTTGGAACAATACTTCAGGAATATGCACAGAACCGATGCTTCGACTCTCATCTTCAAACAGTAGCGTGTGCTGTCCCTGATGAAATTGGCGTAACAATTGAATGGTTAGGCTATTTTCGAAACCAATCTGAGGTGGTTGAGGTGTTGGTTGGTTGCCGAAAGCAGAACCTCGATGGTTTGCCAGTGCTTCCAAATCAATCTGTTGCTGAAAGGCGTGCAAGAAGCGGGTTTTGCCAGAACCAGTGCGTCCACTCAAGATGATGGGTTGGATAGCACTAGCTAACATGGCTAGTTGTTCAAGCAAAAAACGCCGCATGGCTTTGTAGCCACCGTGCACGCGTGGGTAACGAATACCGGTTTGCTCATACAGCCATTGCTGCGAAGTGCGCGACCGCAAACCACCTCGGAAGCAGTACAGCACGCCTTCGGGATGCTGGCGTACAAAGTTTTCCCAAGCATTCACGCGGGCGGCTTTGATATCGCCACTCACGCGTTGCAAACCTAACTCGATAGCAGCATCTTGCCCTTGCTGTTTGTAGCGTGTGCCAATGGCCACCCGGTCAGCATCATCCATTAATGGTAGGTTGATACTGCCCGGAAATGCACCCTCGTTGAATTCTATGGGTGCACGCACATCCAGCATGGGCACGTCTTGAAGGAACAGTGCCAGCAAATCTTCGACGATGGGTAAATCTTTACCAGCATCCAATAGTGACATGGCTTATTCCACCGTAATCAGGGCGGCATCTGCCACCGGTTCGCGCAGGTAGCCAATGGCTTGTAAATCCAGCCCGGCATCGCGGCAGATCATCAGGAAATCGGCTTCACCCGCTGGGTCAACCGCCACCAGCAAGCCGCCGCTGGTTTGCGGGTCACAGATGATTTGCCGCTGGCGTTCTGTCATGTCGCCCAGCGCATCGCCGTAACTGTCGAAATTGCGTTGTGCGCCGCCGGGTGAGCAATTCAGTTCCAGATATTGCGGGATGTGTGGCAATACAGGCACTTGCGCGAATTGGATCACGGCTTGCAAGTGGCTGCCTTCGCACATTTCGCGTAAATGCCCACCGAGGCCAAAGCCGGTTACGTCGGTCAGGGCGGTGACGCTGGCCATTTCACCGAATTGCGCCCCGATGGTATTCATGCGGCACATGGTGTCGATGGCAAGGTTAGTGTGTTCCGGCAACAAGACTTTACGCTTTTGCGCGGTGGTGAGAATACCGATACCAAGGGGTTTGGTGAGGTACAGCTTACAATCAGCGGTGGCAGTGCTGTTTTGTTTGAGGTGACGGGTTTGGACAATGCCGGTGACAGCCAGCCCGAAAATGGGTTCTGGGGCGTCGATGCTGTGTCCGCCTGCGAGTGGAATACCGGCATCCTGACAGGCTTTACGCCCGCCTTCGACTACTTCACGCCCGATTTCTGGCGGCAGTTTGTCGAGAGGCCAGCCGAAAATCGCAATCGCCATGATGGGTTTGCCGCCCATGGCGTACACATCGCTGATGGCATTGGTGGCCGCAATCTGCCCGAAGGTGAACGGGTCATCGACGATCGGCATGAAAAAATCGGTGGTGCTGATGACCGCCGTGCCATTGCCCAGATCGTAAACGGCGGCATCATCGCGGGAACTGTTGCCGACTAACAGGGCATCGCACACATCCGGTGGCAGTTGGCTGTGCAGGATGACATCGAGGACAGCGGGGGAAATTTTGCAGCCACAACCGGAGCCGTGGCTGTATTCGGTCATGCGGATGGGGGTATCCATACGGGGCAATCCTTGTTGGGGAAAAGCTCCCGATGATACATCAGACCCCTTGACCCGTCAGCACGATGCGCACGGTATCGAGCAGAATCCGTACATCCATCCAGAAATTCTGGTGCTTGATGTAGTAAATGTCGTGGCGGTGCTTATGCATGGCGTCTTCCACAGAAGCGCCATAGGTATAGCGTACTTGTGCCAGGCCGGTTACCCCCGGCTTGACCGTGTGGCGGAAACGGTAGAACGGAATCTGTTTTTCTAGGTCGTGGATAAACACTTCGCGTTCTGGGCGTGGGCCAACGATGGACATTTCACCTCTGAGTACATTGAGCAGTTGTGGCAATTCATCAATGCGGGTTTTGCGGATGAAATTACCTACCCGTGTAATGCGGCTGTCATTTTTGGATGCCCAACGCGCTCCATCTTTTTCAGCATCTACACACATGGAGCGGAATTTGAAAATACTGAACTCTTGATTGAACAGACCCGTGCGGCGTTGCTGAAAAAAGACTGGTCCCGGTGATTCCAGTTTGATGGCAAGTGCCGTGAGCAACCAGATAGGCAAGGACAGGGTTAGCAGTAGCAGCGACACACCGACATCCAGCAGACGTTTCTGCCATGTATTGACTGTTAATGGCTGTCGTTGGTTTTTTTCTAGTAAATAATCAGCATGTAGTAACTCAGTTTCGACAAAGTTAAGGCGTTTGCCCATGTGATCGAGTAGGGCTTCAACACGTGCACCAGCGCTGGCCGCATTTACCAAAAAATTAAGTTGTTGGTCATTTAAATCGGAGATTTTGCAGAAGCATAGCGTTTTATCCCGATAATCACGGATATTGTAATGGTTGATGACATGTGGAATTTGATTGCGGTTAAGTACATCCTTAATCGATGTGACATCACTTTCTGGTGTATAAACATACAATAAATTGGGTGTGTTGACTTGCTCTTTAGTGCGTTGATTGCTTCCATCTAGAGAAAAAGTATCTGTTGTCAAACGGAAAGCGAGGCTGTTATCTGACATAGTGTGCGCTCCACAAAGACCTTACGTAAGGGGGGGGGCTCTTACGGGTCATTATTTTTAATATTGGGTTACAATAATTTTTATTGCTTGGCGATACTATGCGACGGGCGTGAGACAGCCTCAACGTCAGGGCTTACGACCGACGCTATTTAGCTGACGAAGTGCTTAATCAGGAAAAATAATGGGATTTAGTGCATGATTTGCGACATACCGCCCATAACCGGGAGCATGATAGAAAGGACAATCAGGGTAACAATGCCGCCCATTACCAGAATTAAACCGGGTTCGAGCAGGCTGAGCATAGTGGAAATTTTGGCTTGAACTTCACGTTCTTGCTGGATGGCGGCACGTTCCAGCATTTCATCCAGTTTGCCGCTGCCTTCGCCACTGGCAATGAGGTAGACCATCATCGGGGGGAAATAGCCGGAGCGTTCCAGTGCTTTGTGGATGGGCATACCTTCGCGAACTTTTTCGGCAGCTTCGAGCACAGATTCTCGCATGGGGATATTGATGACAACTTCCGAAGAAATTTTCATGGCATCCAAGACAGTGACACCACTGCCACTGAGAATGCTAAACGTGCGGGTAAAGTTTTCGGTATTAATGCCGCGTGTGATGCGCCCGATGAGTGGCAAGCGCAGTAATAGGCGGTGGTAACGTTTTTTCCAAAGCGGGCGTTGCAGTAGCCATACAATTCCGCCAATCAACAAAATGATACTTATCAGTAATGTTAGGCCATGATTTTGTAGAAACTCACTGGCTGAGATTAGCATTCGCGTCAGTAAAGGGAGTTTGATGTCGAGCGTAGCAAAGGCTTCCACCACTTTGGGGACGACGAACCGCAACAAGGCAGAGACGACGCCAATGGCCACCAGTAATAGAACCATTGGGTAAATGAGCGCGGCGGTAACTTTTTGTTGGTTATGTTGGCGGTTTTCGGTGTAATCCGCGAGCCTTTCTAGCACTTCAGACAAGTGGCCGGATTGTTCGCCAGCACCCACTGTGGCGCGATAGAGCACGGGAAAGGCACTGGGGAATTGTCCCAGCGAACCTGCCAAGGTGTGACCTTCCATGACTCGTGAGCGGATCGCGGAGAAAATGCGGCGTGAAGAGTTACGTTCAGTTTGACGGACTATCGCGCCCAAGGCTTCTTCAATCGGTGAGCCAGCGCGTACCAAGGTTGCCAACTGGCGGGTCATCAGGGCAAGGTCAGCAGGGTTTAAGCGTCCGCCGCCGAACAGCGCTCGATTTTCGGATTTTTGTTGCTTCTGGGCGACTTCGTTGACTTCCAGCGGGATGAGGTCGCCGTTGCGTAACAGTTGCCGTACTTGACGAGGGGTGTCGGCTTCCATGATGCCGCGCTCTTCTTTACCGGCGGCATTGAGGGCAATGTATTCAAACGCTGGCACGGTCAGGCATCCTCACGGGTGACGCGCAGTACTTCATCGAGTGAAGTGCGGCCTTCTAGCACTAGGCGGATACCGTCTTCGCGGATGCTGGGGCTGTGTTGGCGGGCGTAGGTTTCCAGTTGCATTTCGCTTTTATGGTCGTGAATCATTTGACGTAAACCGTCATCCAGTGCCACTAGTTCGTAAATGCCGAGTCGCCCGACAAAGCCTCGATGGTTACAGCTGGGGCAGCCCACGGGTTTGTAGAGAATGGGCGGGGGTGAATGTTTGTCTGCTCGTAGAATGCTCATCTCACCGTCATCCGCGGTGGCAGGCTGCTTGCATTCCGGGCAGAGTATGCGCACTAGCCGTTGTGCAATAACGCCCAGTAAGCTGGAGGCCAGTAGGTAAGGCTCTACACCCATGTCTTGCAAGCGGGTGACCGCACCGACAGCCGTGTTGGTATGCAGGGTAGAAAAGACTAAGTGTCCGGTTAAACTGGCTTGTACTGCGATTTCAGCGGTTTCAAGGTCACGGATTTCGCCGACCATCACCACGTCTGGGTCTTGGCGCAAAATGGCACGTAAACCACGTGCAAAGGTCATGTCAACTTTGGCGTTGACTTGGGTTTGCCCAATGCCGTCGATGTAGTATTCGATCGGGTCTTCCACAGTGAGGATATTGCGGCGCTGGTCATTCAAATGGGTGAGGCCAGCGTACAGTGTGGTGGTTTTTCCCGAACCTGTCGGGCCGGTGACTAGGATAATACCGTGCGGCTTTTCGATTAACAGTTGTAGGCGATCGTAAATTCTCGGATCCATGCCCAAATGTGACAGGTTCAAGCGCCCAGCTTGTTTGTCTAGCAAACGCAATACCACCCGTTCGGTGTGACCTGATGGCAGCGTGGATACCCGGACATCAACGCCGCGCCCGGCTACCCGTAGGGAAATACGTCCATCTTGCGGCAGGCGTTTTTCGGCAATATCCAGCCTAGCCATGACCTTGATACGTGAAATGATCACCGGCGCAAGTTTGCGTGGTGGCTCAATGATTTCGCGTAGGATGCCATCGACCCTCATCCGCACCGACATGCGCGTTTCAAAGGTTTCGATGTGAATGTCGGATGCGCCTTCTTTTACTGCTTGGGTCAAAAGTGCATTGATCAGGCGGATAATGGGGGCGTCATCTTCCGATTCCAGTAGGTCTTCTGGCTCGGGAAGTGAGCCAGCAATGTCTTGTAGATCGGCATCGTCACCGATGTCCTGCATCATGGATGCACCTACCTGACTGCGGTCATAATGCGCAGCCAGTAGGCGATCAAAGGTTTCATTATCCACTGACTGAAAGTGTAACTCAGCACTACTCACACGCTGTACTTCAGCGAGTGCCAAAGGGGTGACCCCGGTGCGACACAAGACTTGCTGTGGCTGAGCACTACTGTTTTGCAACAAGATCCCGTGACGCTTGGCAAAGCTGTACGGCAAATTTAGCGGTGCTGCTATGGGCTCTTCTAGGAGAGCAATATCCTTGTTACTCATAGCGCCCCATTACAGAAAGGGTCTGATTTATGGCACTTACTGGTTGCTGTTTTCTGTACGGGCTGCGTTTTTACTGGGGGCAATGGGGTGTTATGCAGGTTGTCAGCTGTGCCACGAATGACTTGATTCATGTCAGGTGGCAAGGTGGATGCACCACCATCTAAACGGTTGCGTTGTAAGACCTTGCTGCGTTGTTGTTGCTGTTGCATGGTTTCGTATTTCATGCGGGTGTAGGCATCTGCTGATTGTCCATCTGGCATGATGACAGGGTGGATGAATACCATGAGGTTGTTCTTGGTTTTGTTGGTGGTATTGTTGCGGAAGGCGCCACCAATGACAGGAATGTCACCCAAAAAAGGTACTTTGTTTTCAGAATCACGGTAGTTGTCTTCGATCAGTCCACCAAGTACCAGAATTTGCCCATCTTCTACCATGACGTTGGTGGTGATGCGGCGTTTGTTGGTAATCAGGTCGGAAGCACCCGCACTGCTAGAGGCAACACTGGAGGTTTCCTGGTCAATTTTTAGATTGACTGTTTGACCTCGATTAATTTGTGGGGTGATTTTGAATGTTAGACCAACATCTTTGCGCTCAATGGTTGTGAATGGGTTGGTGGTGTCATTCGCGGCGCTGGTGGATGTGCCTGTTATAAAGGGTACTTCTTGACCGACCGTGATTTCGGCTTCTTCGTTATCCATTGTTACCAAGGTTGGCGTAGATAGGATATTGGTGGCGGCATCGCCTTTAAGCGCTTCGACAATGGCACCGAAACTATTGGTACCGCCACCCAGCAACAGGCCATTGGGAATGCTGGGGATGGAGCCAGCAGCAACGCTGCCATACAAGCCTGCTAGTGTGCTCAGCCCGCCAAAGTTACTGTATCCGACAGGGCCGCTGCCATCGTTTGCACCATTAGCCAGTAGGGTTGCACCAATTTGATTAGATAGGTCGGTGGACACTTCAGCAATGACGGCCTCTACCATGACTTGGGCGCGACGGCGATCCAGTTGGTTGATGACATCAATCATGTTTTTCTGAAGGGTTGGTGGGCCACTGATAATGATGGAGTTGCTGCTTTTGTCTGCCAGTACCTTAACATCTGAGCTTGTACTGCTGCTTTGTGCGCCACTATCGGGTGTGCCACCAGCACCTGTTGCTGAGCCGGTATTTTTGTCACCATCTGAGCCGTAGCGTTGCAGATTGGGGGCAACACCATTGAGGACATTCACGACATCTTCTGCTTTGGCGTAACGTAGCTGGATGACTCGGGTATCACCTTCGATAGCGCGTTTTACATCCAGCTTGACAATGGCGCTTTTCATGCGTTCGCGAGTGGATTTATCACCAGAAATCAGTACGCTATTGGTGCGTTCATCCGCTGAGACTTTACCGCTGCTGGGTATGGCTACACCGCCTGCTGCGGCAGCACCGCCTGACATCAGGCTTTGCAAGGTGGCTGCGACTTGGGAGGCAACGGCATAATCCAGTGGAACCAGCTCGAAATCTTCGTTGTTGGGCTTGTCGATATTAGTGATGACGTCCAATAGACGTTCCACGTTTTGTGCTTTGCCTTTGATGACTAAGGAGTTGCTGGCTTGATTAGGCAGGATGCTAGTCTCGCCCTGACCACTTAATGGCATGAGGGTCTGGATTGCGGTATTAACTGGGATGTAAGCCAGATTGACGACTTGGGTAATGGTTTCATCCGAGTCGCTTTCGCGTGCATCAGCCACCAAGGGTGCAACGTTACCCCGCGCTTTGCCAGCGGGGACAATCTTAATGAGATTGCCAGATTGCACGGCTTCGTAACCATGTACTTGCAAGACGGAGAGGAAAGCTTCATATAAGCCATCCTTATCTAGGCCGCGCCCAGAAATGAAGGTGACTTTGCCGCGAACCTGTTGGTCTACGATAAAGTTTTTCCCGGTCGACTTGGCCACAATGTCAATTAACTGACGAATTTCAGTGTCTTGTAAGTTGATGCGTGTAGCATCTTCAGCGTGTAAGCCCGCAGAAGAAGTTAGCAGCCACAGTGAGCAAGCAAGAACACTGGTGGACAGCACGGATTTGAGATTGTTATGCGATTTCATGAAAAACCTGTTTTCTGTTTCATTGTCGGCTGGTCAGCTCAGACAATAGTTAGGCGTGATGATGCATTAGATACTTTAGAATATCCAGCGTATTTAGAGCGATGGTAATGTCGAGATGTTCCATCAGTCGCCATTCAGTGTTTATACTACAGCCGTTTTTTAGTTTTGTGGGAAGGTTTCCAGCATGAATCTGATTTCGCCATTCAAAGGGCTGCGCCCTGCACCGGATCGAGCTAGCGATGTGATTGCGCCGCCGTATGATGTCCTGAATTCTGCCGAAGCGCGGGAGCGGGCTGATGGCAAGCCGTGGAGTTTTTTGCATATTTCCAAGCCGGAAATTGATCTGCCGGAAAAGACTGACCCTTATAGCGCGGAAGTATACGCCAAGGCAGCGGAAAATCTGGCGCGTATCCGCGAAGCGGGGTTGCTGGTGCGCGATGAGCAGCCGTGTTACTACGCTTACCGCTTGATTATGGATGGGCATTCACAAACGGGTTTGGTGGCAGGCGCGTCGGTGGCTGATTATGATACCAACCGTATTCGCAAGCATGAGTTTACCCGCCCGGTGAAGGAAGATGATCGGGTGCGTCAGATTGATGCGGTGAATGCGCAAACGGGGCCTGTGTTGTTGGCTTACCCGGATGCACCGGCAGTGGATGCGATTTTAGCGGCTGCGGCACAAGGTGAACCGGCGTTGGATGTGACGGCGGATGATGGCATTCAGCATACCCTGTGGGTGATTGATAATGCCGAGAGCATTGCGCAATTGACCGCCGCGTTTAATGCGATGCACGCGCTGTATATCGCGGATGGGCATCACCGCTCTGCTGCGGCTTCACGTATTGCGAAAATGCGCCATGAGCAACAGGGGAGTGCGGGTGTTGCGCCGTGGGATTTCTTCCTGTCGGTCATTTTCCCGGCGCATCAGATGAAAATCTTTGACTACAACCGTGTGATCAAGGATTTGCACGGTATGGAACCTTCGCAGTTCCTTGCGGCCGTCGAAGAGCATTTCACGCTGGAACCTTCCGCCACGCCCGTCAAGCCTGCTGAGCCGGGTACGTTTGGGATGTATATGGACGGGCAATGGTTCAAGCTGACCCTGAACCCTGAACTCATGCCAAATGATGATCCGGTAGCGCGTCTGGATGTCAGCCGTCTGGCGCGTTACCTGATCGAACCTGTGTTGGGTATCAGTGACCCGCGCCGCGATGATCGTATTGACTTCGTGGGCGGTATCCGTGGTTTGACGGGGCTGGAAAAGCGCGTCAATAGCGGTGAAATGGCGGTGGCTTTCTCGCTGTATGCCACCAGTATGCAAGACCTGATGTCGGTGGCGGATAACAATGATGTGATGCCGCCTAAATCAACGTGGTTTGAACCCAAACTGGCGGATGGCGTGGTGTCTTACTTGCTGGATTAAAAGCTGCGCCGGTTACTGGTACAGGGTGGGCTAAATTTGCCCGCCCTGTCACTTGTGTGTATCAGGAAGCACTTATATACTCGCTGGCATGAAACATACCTATACCAAGAACCAGCAAGCGCACCAAGTTAATGTCGGTCTCGACCTGTTCGGCAATGCTATCCCTGAGGTGAGGTCTGCCTCGGTCGACGGTACGGGCAAATCGCTGCGGATCGTGAAACGCCATGACATGGTGCTCAAGCTCAATCCTAAACGTATCCGTGCTGCTGCGCGGGTAAAAACACCTTCCAGTTTGAGTTTGCTAGGGCGATTGATGCCTTGGCGAGCTACGCCTGAAGTGCTTCCGGTGGATGGTGTCAGCGAACGGCTGGAGCAGGCTTTCAAGCGCTTGCATCAGGAATTCAACGCACGCGAACAACAACTCGAAGACAAAATCCAAGCACTACAGCAAGTACAGCAAAGCCTGGCGGCGGTAAAAACCAAAAAACGGCGTTGGTTGTTGCCGGTGCTATTGGTGGCGGGCGCTGCGGGCGGTTACATGATGGTCATCATGAGCAGTATGCAGAGTTCCATGATTGCCATGTCGGGTAATATCAATACCATGAACGGTCACATGGGCGCGATGGCGGTTGATACTCAGGCGATGTCACAAAATACCCAAGCCATGAACCAGTCTATGTATTACATGAATAACAATGTAGCTTCCATGAGTGGCAATATGGCGCAGATGAACCAGAACGTCGGCACACTGGCGCAAGCGGCGGCTCCGATGGGTGAGGCAGCGGCGACGGTTAGCCCTTTCATGAAAATGTTCAAATCTGTCATGCCGTTTTAATGTAACAGCTTGCCTATCCGTTCCCAGCGCACGCGGTTGCCTTGGGCGGAAAACCAGACTTGTCGCGCTTTTCCGACCACATCCTGCAAGGGAACCGTGCCGAAAAAGCGCGAATCATTACTATCCGTTCGATTATCTCCCATCATAAACACCTGCCCCGGCGGGACGCGCAATTTAGTTTGCGGCAATTGCAGCTTGCTGTTGTTCCAGAAAACCTGCCAACGGGTTTTGCTGTCGGTTTCTGTTACCAGCAAGCCGTTGGCAAGCGGGGTGGTGCGTAAGAGCAACGGTTTGCCATTGATCGAAACTTCTGCCCCCTTGATGCTGATTTGATCCCCCGGCAAACCGATCACGCGCTTGATGTAGTAAGTGCTGCGCTCGTTGGGGTAGACGAATATCGCAATATCACCTCGCGCCAGCGCCTGTTTTGCCCCCACCCGGTTGTAACGTTTATCCGCAAATATCAGGTCATATTTCATGACATTTGGCTCCATGCTGGACGAAGGCACAAGCATGGCTTCGACCAATTGTTGGCGAATTTGTGCAGTGAGCAAGGGGAAGGTGATGCTGCACATCAACAGCATCAGCAGGTAAGTTCCGGCGTTCTGCCAGCTTTTGGGGACGTAAGCCTGTTGGCGGCGCGCGCTACGGAAGGCATCGCTGACACCGTAAAACCATAGCGCAATCAGCACCAATAAGCCGCTGAGTAAGGCAGGTAACGTCCAGCTAACCGGCAGGTACAGCGCCACTATCGCGATAGCGGGAATGGTTAAGAAGGCAAAGATCAGCAGTAACCATAGCGCCTTGTGTGGTTCGCCGTTATAAAGTTGCCCAAACCCCGGCAAGATGGCCGACATGAGGAGAGCGCGAAGCGGCTTGCGCGGTTGGATGGCGGGTGTGGTTGGCATGATGGATTCCTGTATTTTTCGGGTGAGTGTATACGCTGATGGGGAAGGGGGCATGGATTTTTGGTGATGGGTTAAGTGTTGGTTAATTTTTGTTGTAAGGTTTGTTGATCTGAATAATAATCTAGTTCTTGGGGCGATTAATTGGATTTGCTATTGTGATAAATAGTAAGCCAATAGTAGGTAATTATTTTGGGGAAGGGCTAGCAATATGGGTGATTCACGCCCGATAGCACATGTGCGTTTTGATGAACAAGGTCAAGCCATTGAGCATTGGCTGGATGATCATTTACGCGATGTTGCAGCACTGGCAACACAATATGCCAATACATTCAACAGTACCGACTGGGCGCATGTCGCCGGAATCTGGCACGATCTCGGCAAATACAATCCTGAATTTCAACGCTACATCAGCGACAAAACCGGCTACGTAGCCGCCAATGCACATATCGAAACTGACCATGCCCCCGGCAAAGTCAATCACTCCGCTGCGGGTGCGTTATACGCCATACAGAAACATCCCGCACTGGGCAGAATTCTGGCCTACTTGATTGCAGGCCATCACTCCGGCTTACCCGACTGGGTGAAAGATGACGCTGATGGACGTTCGCTGGAAGAAATCCTACAAGACAGTATCCATCTCGACAAAGCCCTGCAAGTCCCCGTTCCAGCCGATATTCTGCAAACCAAAATACCCACCTCTCCGCCTGTGGGTGGCATTGATAACGCTGCTTTGTGGATACGGATGCTGTTTTCCTGCCTCGTGGACGCGGACTTTCTGGATACCGAACGGTTTATGCAGGAAGACAAGTTCGACCAGCGTGGGCAATACCCCGAAATAGCCAGTCTGCTGACCCGTTTCAACCAGCACATGGCAAGCTTTGCAGCCAAAGCAGCCGATACCCCGGTCAACCGTTTGCGGACACAAATCCTGCGTGATTGCCGGGGCGCAGCGCCAAAACCACCGGGCATTTTCTCCCTGACCGTGCCCACGGGTGGCGGCAAAACCTTATCCGGTATGGCGTTTGCGTTGGAACATGCCATCCAGCATGGTAAGCAGCGCGTCATTTACGCCATTCCCTACACCAGCATCATTGAGCAAACCGCCAATATTTACCGCAACATTTTCGGCAACTGTGTGGTGGAACATCACAGCAATCTCGACCCCGATAGAGAGAATGCTCAAAGCCGTTTGGCAGCAGAAAACTGGGACGCGCCGATTATTGTCACCACCAATGTGCAACTGTTTGAATCGCTGTTTGCCAGCCGCACCAGCCGTTGCCGCAAGCTGCATAACTTGGCGAACAGCGTGATCGTACTGGATGAAGCACAATTGTTGCCACCCGAATTCCTGAACCCGATTCTGGGCGTGATGAAGGCTTTGGTGGAACATTACGGTGTAACGTTTGTGCTCTCCACGGCTACCCAGCCCGCGCTGCACACCTATCACGACCCGTTTGGCAAAGCGGTGGTGCAAGGGTTTGATGCTGAGCAAATCAGCGAAATCATGCCTGATCCCGCTGCCTTGTTCGTGGCACTGGAGCGGGTAGCAGTCGAGTTACCCGCTGACTTGGTTAGCGAACGTTCGTGGGAAGATTTGGCAGAGGAAATCGCCGAACGCGATTCCGTGCTGGTCATTGTCAACACCAAACAGCAGGCGGCGGAACTCTGTCGTTTATTGCCTGCCGATACCTATTACCTGACCACCAATCTGTGCGGGGAACACCGTTCCGAGAAGCTGAAAGACATTCGCCAACGCTTGCAAGACGGCGAACCCGTGCGGGTAGTCAGTACACAGTTGATCGAAGCCGGGGTTGATGTGGATTTCCCGGTGGTTTATCGGGCATTGGCGGGGCTGGATTCGATTGCACAAGCTGCCGGACGTTGTAACCGTGAAGGCAAGCTGGCAGAACAAGGGCGCGTGGTGGTGTTTGTGCCGCCACTCAATGCCAAGTTGCCAGGGCATCTGGGGCGGTCTGTCACCGTGAGCCGTTCCTTGCTGCCGACTTTCACCGCATCGCCGTTACACCATTCGCACTTTCAGACCTACTTTGAGCATTTCTATGCACGGGCGGAGTCACGGGACAAACATGGCATTGTCGATTTGCTGTCCCAGAATGCGCGTGAGTTGAAAATCCAGTTTCGCACCGCTGCCCAGCGTTTCAGGCTGATTGATGATGACGGATCTGCGGTGTTGGTGACATACGGTGCTGGCGCAAAGCTGATTGAACAACTGAAATTCATTGGGCCGAAACGTAACCTGATGCGCAAGCTGCAACGCTACACCGTGACCGTGCGTGAACAAGTGAAAAAGCGTTTGGTGCAGGCGGGCGACATTCGCGAGCTTGCCAATCTGCCGGGGGTTTACGAGCAGATTACGCCCGGCCTGTATGACCAGAAACTTGGATTATTGGTCGATGGCGTATCGCTGTCTGCCGAATCCTTATACCTATGAGGTAAAGCCACTATGCAAACGTTTTGTCTGGAAGTCTCAGGTGATTTTGCCTGCTTCACCCGACCGGAAATGAAGGTGGAGCGGGTGTCTTACGATGTCATCACGCCTTCTGCTGCCCGCGCCGTGTTTGAGGCGATTTTCTGGAAGCCTGCGATTCGCTGGCATATCCGCCGGATTGAGGTGTTGAAACCGATTCGCTGGATCAATTTGCGCCGCAATGAAGTGTCCGGGGTTGTACCTGCGGGGGCAGTCAAATCTGCGATGAAGCAGGGCAAAGGCAATCTTGGCATGTACGTGGAAGAAGACCGCCAGCAACGTGCTGGTTTGTTCTTGCGGGATGTGCGTTATCGGCTGCACGCTGAGTTTGAAATGCTGAACAACAACCCGGAAAACAATCCGGTCAAGTTTGCTGAGATGTTCAAACGCCGCGCCAGCAAAGGGCAATGTTTCAACCAGCCTTATCTGGGCACTCGCGAATTCTCCTGTGATTTCCGTTTGGTTGAAGCGGATACCGCGCCAGCACAACCGTTGCCCGAAACGCGGGAACTGGGTTGGATGTTGTATGACATGGATTTTGCCGATACCACCAACCCGATGCCGCGCTTCTTTCAGGCCAACATGCAAGACGGCGTTATTCACGTTCCGGCATGGGATAGCGAGGAGATACGCGGATGATCCTGCAAGCCCTCTACGACTACTACCAACGCAAATCAGCCAGTGCAGATTCTGCTTTAGCCCCCGCCGGATTTGAGTACAAGGAAATCCCCTTCATTCTAGAAATCACTGCCGATGGCAGGTTGGCACAGATTGAAGATACCCGTACAGGTGATGGCAAAAAGAAGCGGGCAAAGTCCGAACGTGTGCCACAAGGGGTGAAGAAAACCTCCGGTGTTGCCGCCAATCTGTTGTGGGACAACGCCGAATACGTGCTGGGTATTGATACTAAAGGCAAGCCAGAGCGGGTGAAAGAACAACAAGCCGCTTTTGCCGAGCGCGTCCGCCAATTGGCTATTACTGAACAGGACACAGGCATCGCGGCAGTACTGGCCTTTCTGGAAAATCTTGATACCGAAACATTACAGCAGCAACCGCAATGGGAAGAGATTACCGCCAGCAACCCCAACCTGACATTCCGTTTACAGGGGCAATCACACTTGGTCTGTCAAAGCCGCAAAGTGCAAGTTGCCTTGATGAATGCCGCCAGTGACGATAATGCCAAAGCCACTTGTTTATTGACGGGTGAACAGGCTGAAATTGAACGTCTTCATCCATCTATCAAGGGCGTCTGGGGAGCGCAAAGCTCTGGGGCAAACATCATTTCCTTTAACCTCGATGCCTTCACCTCTTATGGCAAAAGTCAGAGTTTCAATGCACCCGTCAGCAAAGAAGCGGCTTTTGCCTATACCACGGCTTTGAATCACTTACTGAGTAAAGACTCCACGCAGCGGATGCAGGTTGGGGATTCTTCCACTGTATTTTGGGCAGAGAAAGAACACCCGCTGGAAGATGATTTCACGGCTCTATGGGGTGCGGCAGACAGTAAAAAAGATGATCCCGACCGCAATACCAATGCCGTAAAAGCCCTGTATAAATCAGTGCAGGAATACGGGCGTAACCCGGCTTTGGGTGAAGAAACCCGCTTTTTCATTCTGGGGCTTGCACCTAATGCAGCGCGTATCAGCATCCGTTTCTGGCATGTGGGAACGGTACGCGAAGTCAGCCAGCGGATTGTTGATCATTTCGACTATTTGGCGATTGATCGCCGTGAGCATGAGGCGGAATTTCTGCCGCTGTGGTTGTTGCTACGTTCAACCGCGTTGCTGGGCAAAACCGAGAATGTTCCGCCGAATCTAGCGGGTGACGTGATTCGCTGCATTCTGGAAGGCTTGCCTTACCCACAAACACTATTGGCTTCAGCCGTGCGGCGTATCCGTGCGGAGCAGGAAGTTACTTACCCACGGGCGGCTTTGCTCAAAGCCTATTTGAACCGACTCAATCCAACGGAGAATCTTGCCGTGTCACTTGATCTTGAAAATGCCAATACGGGCTACCGTTTAGGACGCCTGTTTGCCGTGCTGGAAAAAATCCAGGAAGAAGCGCAACCCGGTATCAATGCCACTATTCGTGACCGTTATTACGGGGCAGCTTCTGCCACACCGGTCACTGTGTTTTCCACGCTGTTGAAACTGAAAAACCATCACCTGAGCAAGCTGGATAACAAAGGTCGGGTGAGCAACTTTGAAAAACTGCTGGGTGAGATTTTGGGCGGAATTGTCGATTTTCCAGCTCATTTACCCTTGGCGGATCAAGGCCGCTTTGCGATTGGTTACTACCACCAGCGCCAAGATTTTTTCAAAAAACGTGAAACCAAAGATTCCAACCAAGGAGATTCCGCATGAGCCTGCAAAACCGTTATGACTTCGTACTGCTGTTTGATGTGAAAGACGGCAACCCCAATGGCGACCCGGATGCAGGCAATCTGCCGCGTGTTGATGCCGAAACCGGGCAAGGTTTGGTGACCGATGTCAGCCTGAAACGCAAAGTCCGCAATTTCATCGGACTGCTGAAGGAAGAACAGCCGCCGTATGAAATCTACGTCAAGGAAAAAGCGATTCTGAATAAGCAGCACGAACGCGCTTATCAAGCCATTCCCGGCGGTGCAGAAATATTGGCTAGCGATGACAAGAAACGTAAAGGCGGCGACAAGGTGGAAGAAGCGCGTCAGTGGATGTGTCACAACTTCTACGATGTGAGGACGTTCGGTGCGGTTATGTCCACTGGGGTGAACTGTGGTCAGGTGCGTGGCCCGGTGCAAATGACATTCGCCCGTTCGGTTGATCCGGTGATTGCCAGCGAACATTCGATTACCCGGATGGCGGTAGCAACCGAAAAAGAAGCGGAAAAGCAGGATGGTGACAACCGCACAATGGGGCGCAAGTTCACCGTGCCTTATGGTTTGTACGTTGCCCACGGCTTCATTTCCGCGCATTTGGCCGATCAAACAGGCTTCTCTGACGGCGATCTGGAACTGCTGTGGCAGGCATTGGGCAATATGTTTGAACATGACCGTTCTGCTGCCCGTGGTGAAATGTCTACCCGTGGTTTGTATGTGTTCAAGCATGACAGTAAGTTGGGTAACGCCCAAGCCTTTAGCCTGTTTGAGCGTATCAAGGCTGAGTTGAAAGATAAGCACGCGGTGCCACGTCACTTCAGTGATTACACCGTCACGGTGGACGCAGGCAACTTGCCCAACGGTGTGGAACTGCTGACATTGGTGGGGTAATGTTTAATGGCTGAACTCACCCCCATCATGCTTTCGGCGCTGCAACACTACAGTTATTGCCCGCGCCAGTGTGCCCTGATTCATCAGGAGCAGACCTTTGACGACAACGTGCATACGGTGCGCGGACATTTGGCGCACGAACGGGTGGATAGCGGTGAAAGTGGCACGGAATATGGTGTGCGGGTGGAGCGTTCGTTGCCCTTGTACAGCGAGCGCTACGGGCTGACGGGGCGGGCGGATGCGGTGGAGTTTCTCGAAGATGGCACGCCCTACCCGGTCGAGTACAAGCAGGGCAAGCGCCAGAAAAAAGCCCATGATGATGTGCAATTGGTGGGGCAAGCCTTGTGTCTGGAGGAAATGACGGGCATGGCTGTGCCGGAAGGGGCGATTTTCCACCATAAAAGCCGTCGCCGCCGCGCTGTGCCGATCACGCCAGAATTGCGTGAAGTCACCATCGACCTGATTGCCAAGGTGCGGGCGTTGCTGGAGTCGGGGAAAATGCCGCCGCCCGTGGATGAGCGTGCTTTGTGCAAGGAATGTTCGTTGCAGGACAGTTGCCAGCCGGATATTGCAGGCAATCGGGCGCGTATCCGCCGCTTGCACGCTACTTTGTTTGAAACCGATGACGGTGGGGATGTGTGAAACAATTACTCAATACGTTGTACGTGTCCACTGAGGGCGCATACTTGCGGCTGGAAGGCGAAACGCTGGTGGTGATGGTGGATCAGACCAAAAAAGGTCAGGTTCCGCTGCATCATTTGGGCGCGATTGTGTGCCTGGGGCGGGTTAGCATGAGTCCGGCATTGATGGCGCGGAACATGGAAGACGGGCGCAGCATCGTGTGGCTGAATGAACACGGGCGGTTTCAGGCGCGGGTGGAAGGCCCTGTGAATGGCAATATCTTGCTGCGGCAGGCGCAATTCCGTGCTGCTGATAAGGTGGACATTGCGCTGGAAATCAGCAAGGCGTTCATCGCGGGCAAGTTGCGCAATAGCCGCAATGTGTTGTTGCGTAGTGCGCGGGACAGTAAGGATGAGGAGGCCAAGGCGCAATTGGTGCGGGCGGCTAAGTCGCTGGGGATCAACTTGCGTAATCTGGCTCATGCGGAATCGGCGGCGTCGGTGTTGGGACTGGAAGGGGATGCGGCGCGGGTGTATTTCGAGCAGTTCAATACCATGATCAAGCCGCAGATGCGTGAGGAATTTGAGTACAAGGGGCGTAGTCGTCGCCCGCCGAAGGATGCGGTGAATGCGTTGATTTCGTTCTTGTACGCGCTGTTGTTGAATGATTGCCGCAGTGCGCTGGAAACGGTGGGGCTTGATCCGCAACTGGGGTTTTTCCATGTGGTGCGCCCCGGTCGGCCTGCGTTGGCGTTGGATTTGCTGGAAGAATTTCGCGCGGTGTTGGGTGATCGGCTGGCGTTGACGCTGATCAATCGCGGGCAGTTGCGCCAGAAGGATTTCGATTTTCGCCCCGGTGGTGCGGTGATGTTGAACGATACCGGGCGCAAAACCGTGATCGTGGCGTATCAGGAGCGTAAAAAGGAAACCTTGCAGCATCCGGTGCTGGAAACGCAGGTGGAAATTGGTTTGTTGCCGTTGCTGCAAGCGCGGATGTTGGCGCGTTATTTACGCGGGGATGTAGAGGCATATATCCCGTTCTTTAACAAATGAGTGAAGAAAAGAACCCCTCACCCCAACCCCTCTCCCTCAAGGGGCGAGGGGCTATTGCGTGGATTGGAGAAGTGTATGTTGGTATTGGTGAGTTATGATGTTTCGACGCTGGAGGCGGCTGGGCGCAGGCGTTTAAGGCGGGTGGCGAAGGTATGCCAAAACTATGGGCAGCGGGTGCAAAAGTCGGTGTTTGAGTGTCAGGTGGATGCGGCTACGCTGGAAATCTTGCAGGATGCTTTGTTGAAGGAAATCAGCCTGACGGAAGACAATCTGCGCATCTACCGCTTGACCGAGCCGCTGAGCCGGAATGTGAAAGAGTACGGTAAGTTCCGGGCGACTGACTTTGAAGCGCCGTTGATTCTTTAAGTAATTTTGTGTTTATGGATCAGTTTGTTACGGACTTTTCGCCGGAATTTTGCTATACTGGGGCAGTAAGAATAAGCTACGCGAACCCTTAGCTATGCCGAAAAAGCGGGGGGGTTCGCGGATTTTTAACTTGTTGATTTTTATGGTACTTTAAATGTCTTCCTTCTATTATTCTTACATTATTAACTGGAAGTGGATTGAAACGCGCCAACCCTCAAAAAATCTCTTGTA
>NZ_JHYQ01000003.1 GCF_000621325.1 Thiothrix lacustris DSM 21227
CACTTGCTTTTGGCGTTCCAAATCGTCTTTTTGGTCGTGGCTGGATACGCGGGCGTAGGCAAGCGTCTTACGGCTATCTTCTGTGGCACGGAATAGCTCCGGCTTGAGTTTCAACATATCGTAACGGCGGTGGTTACCGGAGGTGTGTTCTGGGATTAACCGACCTTCCGCTTCCCAGCGGCGCAGGGTGGGAACTGACACACCAAGGAGTTTTGAGGCTTCACTGATCGGGACTAATCTATTCATATTGATTAGTATAGAGTAGATTTAATTAGATTTTAATCGAACTGTTCAAACCCGCGCATGATGATCGTCTGGATGTTCAAGCCTTGGCACAAGCCGCCGTGCTTGCCAGTGATGCCCGCTTGTTAGAGCAAGACGGCGAGTGGCTAGCACGGGGTGATACTTTGGAGGCTGCGCTGTTGGTGATGGCGCATAAATGCGGTGTCGACCCAGCGCAAATTCGGGAAAAATTCGTGCGTCAGGCGAGCATCCCGTTCAACCGTACCTACCGTTACATGGCGACCCTCAGCAATGCAGCGGATCATCGTCAATATTTGAGTGTCAAAGGTGCACCGGAATCGTTACTGCCGCGCTGTTCCCACGTTCTGACTGATCAGGGGCTGGAGCCTATCGAAATAGCCGTCTGGGAAGAAAAGGTACGCAAGTTGGCAGAGCGGGGAATGCAGACCCTAGTTATTGCCAGTAAACCCGTTAATCAACTCATGACCAGCTTGGCACATGAAGATGTCAGTTACGGCCTGACCTTACTGGGTATTGTCGGTATCAGCGACCCGCCGCGAGAAGAAGCCGCTGAAGCGGTGAAACTGTGTCAACAAGCCGGTATCCGCGTAAAAATGATCACTGGCGATCATGCCCAGACAGCCTGCGCTCTGGCAAAACGGGTGGGCATTGGCGACGGTGAAACTGTGCTGACCGGTGCCGAACTGGACGAGATGGATGAAGCAACACTGGTTGAACAACTCAGGGAAGTCGAGGTATTCGCCCGTACCAGCCCAGAGCAAAAACTGCGACTGGTGAAAATTTTGCAAACACAGGGCGAACGGGTAGCGATGGTTGGCGGCGGTCTCAATGACGCGCCCGCGCTAAAACAGGCCGATGTCGGCGTGGCAATGGGTATTCGTGGGACAGAAGCCGCTCGCCAGTCAGCAGAAATTGTGCTGATACAAGATCATTTCCCTAGTCTGGTGGATGCTATCCGTGAAGGTCGCTTGCTCTACCAGAATTTCTACAAGATCGTGCAGTTTATGCTCCCCAGTAATGGCTCGCAGGCTGTCGCGGTCATGGTTGCAGTGCTATTTGGACTGGCCTTGCCGTTTACACCGGCACAAGTGCTGTGGGTCAATCTGGTGACAGCGGGCATCCTCGGTCTGACTTTGGCATTTGAGAAAGCCGAACCGGATACAACCCTGCGCGGCTTTGCGTTCAAACCCGTGCAATCCTTATTCAGTGGTTTTTTGCTGTGGCGACTGTTATTGGTTTCCGCAGTATTACTGGTCAGCGTGTTGTCAATTTTCATGTGGGAGCTACATCGGGGTGAAACACTGGAAGCCGCTCATACCGCAGCCATTAATACCTTGGTGATCGCGCAGATTTTCTACCTGTTAAGTGTGCGCCACTCAGTCGCACCCAGTTGGCGGCTTGCCAACCTCTTCGACAATCGCTGGGTATGGATGGCGATTGGTGGCGTTTTGCTACTACAAGTCCTGTTTACCTACTGGACGCCGTTTAATACCTTGTTCGGCACTAGTGCGATTGATTTTTATGCTTGGAGCTGGATTTTGCTGGTCGGCTCCCTAGTTTTCATCATTGTGGAGTTTGAAAAAGCCATGCAACGTAATACCAAAGGCTGGGCACAGTCCGTTTTGAAACGGGCAGTCGACTATTTTAATCCGAGAGTTTGGAAAGAGAAAGGCTTACGCTGGACGCTACAATTCTTCGCCGTACTCTTCCTGCTAGGGCAACTGACGTTGCTGTTTCTCTGGAGCCGCGAACCGGATACCTTTAATGTGGAAGCAACAGCGCGGGAAATGGTTCAAGCACAAGCGGGGGAAACGCTACGTCCCGGTGTTGTGACAACGGCGACGCTGGCGCGTATTTCCCAAACACTGCTGGACAAGCCCGGTGGCTATACCAGCAATGATATGTTTTTGCCGGGTATGGTTATTGAGGATATGCTGGTCGTGCCCGATATTCCCAACTGGGAGATGGGGGTGTTGACTCAGGTGAGGGATACGACGCTAGCGATGCGTGATGACCTCAGTCGCTCGCAGTCCCAATCTTCTGCCGACCCCGATCTGATCACGGCGCAAATTCGGTTTAACACGGATAGTCAGTTGTGGTTGTTCCCGCCTGCTGAAACACAGTACCGAGAGGGTGTGGAGTCTCTCGAAAATTACTTACAGCGCTTGCAAAATGGTCAGGCTCAGTTCTACGCCCGCGCTGACAGCCTCAATAACTGGCTCAACAAAGTACAACGGCAAATGGGGTCACTATCCATTGCGCTGAGTGCCAGTGTCGGCGTCCGCCAAATCAGTCAGGAAGGTGCTAAAACGAGTATTCAAGATGGCTCTATTCAGGCTACAGGCGTTGAGTTGGGATCGGAAGTGATAACGGCAGAAGATGATCCATCCGTTGTTATTATCAAAACTCCGCGCCTGAAAGTGGATGATGTATTCTATCAGGCACGGGGTCAGACTTGGGCGCTCCTGCATATGCTCAAAGCTATCGAAGTCGACTTCGAGGATATCTTGCGCCAGAAAAATGCCTTGCTCAGTTTGAGGCAAATTATCAATAAACTGGAAGACACGCAGAAAGATGTCTGGAGCCCGATCATTCTCAATGGCAGCGGTTACAGTTTTGTCGCCAACCATTCCTTGGTATTAGCGTCACAAATTTCGCGTGCCAACGCTGCCTTGATCGATTTGGGTACTCTGATGCGTGAGGGATGATGACTGACTAGCTAGTATCAGCCACTCATTTGCTGGCTGTCAGGTGTAAGTTGTCCTTATGTGCTTTATCCGCCTCTTCATCGACTGCCACTGCGTGTAAGTGGCAGCCAAAATGCTTGGCACGTTCGATGACTTGCACCGCCCAATGGTGATGGGTTGCGGGTTCGCACATTGCGCCTTCAAACTGGAAAACTGCTGGCATGGTGTCATCCAGAATCCGCAGGGCTGCTTCGTAATCATGGCTGTTTACTTTCAGCGCTTGATGGATGACCGTAATCTGGCTGGGGTGGATCACGGTTTTACCGACTAGCCCGTGTAGCAAATCCCGCTGAAATTCTGCCTGTAAGACGGTGTGATCCTGAAAATATTCAAACACGGGCGCGGTGAGGTGAAAACCTGCCGGAACAAAGTGCGTCACCAACATCGCGACCACATACCCCAACGGGCCATCGTATAAGGTGTGGGCATGGTGAGTACGCAAGCGCAAACAAGACAGCAAGTCATTACCCCCAATGCGTAAGGCCAATATCCGCGATTTAATACCCTCATCCTGCAAGCGTGCGCACAATTCGCGTACTGCCAGTGCATCCAACATTTGGGCAGTTTCCAGCGTTGGCATAAACAGCATGTGTGGCGGGGAGGCTTGCACTACTGCATACCAAGCGGCAAACGAGTGGTTATCAAACTTGGGTAAGACGAAGCCGTCAATGGCTTCAATTCCGGTCATGGCTAACAATTCCAACGCCATCATGGGGTGGCGTGGGCGGATGAAAACCAATGGGCTTGCACCGCGATCTTGTTGACGCAGGGTGTGCAAACACTGTTGCAGGTTTGCCAGTCCTGCTGCCACTTCATCCTCACGTACCGCATCTTCTAGGCAGACCACCATCGAGCGTAAATCAGGAATTTTCTGATGCAAAATAACGTCGAGCAAGTCCGGGCGGGTGGCGGGCATGTACAAGGTTGCGCCTAACTGATACGGGGAAATACGTGTGGTCATGAGGTCTTCTTGATGATGGTAATGGCACGGTAGGGTGCAAGCGTCTCGCCGACCGCTTGCAGGGGAATTTCTCGCGATTCGGCGAGGTGGCGTAACAGGCGGATATTTGGGTCATCCAGCCGCTGCACCAGAATGTGTTCCGGTACGCGGCGCATGACCGCGCGGGTGGCTTCCGCAATGCCCGGTTTGAGGCGGTTAAGGTTGGTAATAGCATAGGTATTGCGCAATTGCGCAATCGTGGCTTGTGACTGGATAAGCAGTGGGTGACGCATCGCATCTGCCCAATCTGCTGCGATAACGCCTTGTTGATGGCGACGACAAGCATCCACTGTCTCGACAAACCATTGGCTCACATCGTGTTCTGCCAAGTGCGTATAATTCACACAAGCATGCCAGCCGCCATCCTCACGTAAGATAGAACGAGATACCAAGCCAGATACAGTAGAACCTAAAATCCCAAAGGGAATTAACCAGTCCTCTCCTGAGGCTGCCAACCACGCTCTGCCAGTCGGGTCTGCTAAAACCACCAAGGGAATTTCACTATCAGGGTAACGATTGCCAAGTGAGCGTTGCAATTCACCATGAATAGCGCCTTTGCCGACCCAGCCATCGACCCAAACGATGTCAGCGAAGGCATGACGTTGTTCGATCCAAGCCACGGCGGCTTGATCGATACCTTTGTCCCGCACAATGCTGATGCCGTAATGCTCGCTTTCTACACCCAATTCGCGCAATGCACGTACCAGCAATACGCTTAGTGGTACGCCAGCCCTCACGAAACTGGCCAACACAATGGGGCGGTTGGGGCGGCGTTGCCGCAGAGCCAGTGCCAAGCTTTGTACTTCACGAGCAAGGCGCTCCAATCCCTCCGCTAGCGCTTGTTGAAATAAGGTTTGGTGCGCGTCTGACGGCGGTGATTCTAGCGTCAACATTTCCGAATAATGGCGTTGTCCACTTTGAATCAAACGTTCTTTTTCCTCCACTGGCGTGGTTTCCATCACGATTTGCCGTAGCAGAAAGGTGACATCACGAGCGGAGTACGAGCCATGAAAGCTGTGGGGAGTGTTCATGGCATGGATCTACAAATTTGTGTCTTCGGTGGGAATGCCGCAAAGTCACATAAGCGCATGAATCCCAAATCGGACACACTATCACCCATGCCAAAGACAGGCACACGCCCATGTTCAGCGAGGTGCCGCCGTAGCATTTCTGCGGCTGCTGCTTGTTTATTGACGAAATCAGGCAGCAGCGCCAAGTTGTTGCCATTCATGTGGATGTAGAAGCCTTGCAAGTTAAGGGTCTCAGATAAAATATTTCGCAGTTTCTGGAGGTCTTCCACATTGGCAGTATTGCTTTTGATGACCAGATACGCTGAGGTTTCTTCTACCGACTCCAGCCAGCCGCGTAAAGATAACCCCATGTTTTCACCTATTTGTAGTGCGGTTGTTAGCATATCTGGCAGGCGACTTTGGTACGGAGCCAGTTGCGGTTGCATGTGTGCATGCCACTCCTCATCCAAGTGACCATCAGGGGTTAAGATGGCAGCGCCATGTACACACACCGCACCCTGTTGAAAGGGCAGATGCACCCGCTTGAACGAGGCAATTCCCCGTGCTGTTACAGGAATCACGGTCATACACGCCAGCGCCCAATGGATGAAATCGTGTTGCCATGGCTGCATAAAGCTAATCGTTTCACCGTTTGCGCCATCCGCAGCGGGTATTTTGTTGACATCCGTGGGCATTTTTCGCGCCGTTTGGAAGAGGGTATCGTCAAGATCAGTGAGCAATAAGGGTTTCATGGGTAGAACTCCAGACAGATGGGGTTCAAAGCACTGATCAACGCTTTATCCAACAAATGTGCGGGCGGTTCGCTGCACAGCAGGATGCGGTCGTAATCGCCGGGAATGACGTTGTAGAGAAAGTTGGGGATACCTTGCCCGTAATTGTCGTGGAAGCAATAGCGCTGTTGGATGCTGTGCCCCAAGGCAATCGGCGAACGCGTGGTGGCGCTGAAATGCACGTTCGCACCGTGCTGTTCGAGGTATTCCGCTAGTAAATAGGGCGGCCAGACGAATTCACCCGTGCCGAGGACGAGGATGCGTTCACCCGGTGTGACAGTGAGATGTTGAGCCAGTGGGGTTACGGGGTGTTGGCTCACACCTAAGCGCCCCCAGTCATCGGCAGGCTTGGCGTGCCATTCCCCCGTTCCCAGTACATCGACTTGTGGCATGTCCGGCGGGGGCGCGTCGTTGGCTTGCCAGTCCCAATGCCCGGCGAGCAGCGAAACGGCGCGGGCGCGTTCGCCTAGACGTTCGGCGGCAGCACCACCCGACCAGTCGGTGAGGGTGGCGGCAATAATGTGTTCAAACTGATCCAGCCCCGCTTGTTGCAAGGCTTCCAGCAGGTTGGAAAAGGTTTTGCCGGTGGAGGCTTCGTCATCGACCAATACCAATGTCCGGGCGGTGCGTAGCAGTTCAATATCAGCCGGGTGTTGCGGCCAATGCAACACTTGTTGGGTGGCGTGGCTGTGTTCTTCGCGGAATTCGACCAAGACTGGCACATCCAGCGGGTGGCGAGTCGTGCACAGATACAGCGTGTCGTCACGGCTGCGGCTGAGCGCTTGCTGGACACCTGCGCCCAGCGCAATGGCGGTTTCTGCCATGCCAATCACGACCATTGGCTCCGGTAAATCGGCGGGGATTTGAGCGGCAAGCGTATCGGTGGCCTTGCGCATGACGGCAGGCGAGACGGGAATGTGCCTGCCCAATACTTTGGATACAAACAGGAAGGCGCGTTTAGGGTTGCGACGTTGCGCAAAGCCGAAGAGTTCGTCGGGCGAGTGTGTGCCAGACTCGATGGTGAGGTTGAGCGTACCCTGTTCAAGGTTAACGGTTAAGGTCATGCAGGGAGTATTCCTTGTTGTTTAGCGAGTGTTATCCAGCCGGGGTATTCGCTCATCATGAGGTCGTACAGGGTTTCATCACTGTGTTCATTGGGTGATGCGACGGAGAAATAGTTGGCATTGTCCAGCAGTCGCCCCGATAGCTCGTCCAGCTTTTCCAGAAATGGAAAATCCGAATCAGCGAAAGCCAGCAGCAGCTTAGAGAGGGATTTTCGTCCTTTGCCTATGCCCATGAATTGCCAGAAAATAGGCTCATAGCTTGACCAGCGTAGCTGTTTTTCGGTCAAGCCCTTGTCGGAAGTCCCGCCGTCGGTGACAAACATAACGTAGACCGGCATCGCTGCCTGTAATGGCGTCGTGCGTTCGCCACCGGCAGTATCGGGGAAGTAGTGTTGGCGGATAGCTTGCATGGCACGCCCGTAACGGGTATCGCCTTCCAACGGGTGTTGTTGGATGGTCTGAGCAATGTAGCTTGCGTAATTGCCAATGCCCATCGGGGCGGGTTGATGGACATCCTTGCCAAACAGGAATACGTCGATTTCGCCATCGTCGTCGAAGCGGCAACCCAGAGCCAAAATCCGTTCTGAAAATGCTTGAATCAAGCCATCCCGGTACAAGCGGCTCATGGAACCAGAAATATCCAGACACAAGCACACTTTGGCACGATGGCTTTCCAGCCCAACCTTTGCCAAGGAAATGGCTGATTTCTTGGCGAGGCTGAGTAATTGCGGTGCTTCTTTTTCCAGCCGCTTTTCCAAGGAAATGCGCGAGGGGTTGGCAACCGGCGGTGGGGGTGTGACCGGGGCAGAGGGTTCGGCGACACTGGCACCAAAATGTTTGACCAAGGCATCCAACCCACCATTAAAGCCTTGTGCGGTGGCACTGAGTCGCCAAATGCCTGCTTTGCGGTACAGTTCCACCAGCATCACCGCACGTTCTTGCTGAAAGTCGCTGCCGGTAAAGCTGAATTGTGCCACGGTTTTGCCCTGCACCTGCACACTGAGTGCGCCACTGTGAAGAGCGCTCAGTGTCGCTTGAGCATCAATCGTTACCGTCAGTACCAATCGTTCAAGCGTGTCAGGCAGTGTCTTGAGGTTAAACTCGAAGGTTGCTGTATTGGCGGTGCTATTTTGCAGTGTTACGCTGCCGCACGGGGTACTGGGTTGATTGAAAAAGGTCATGTAGCGATCATCAGAGAGTAATCCAGCGCTATCTAAACCAAAACAGGCAAAGTCTAAGGTTAGATTTGCACTACTACAGGTACTTTGTAGTAAAAAAGGGCTGTTATTAGGGATGATCTCATCTAGTTTCAGGCGTTGCCCTTTTTTTATGTGCATATATTACCTCTTTATTTAACCCGCGCATTCTACTCGCCAGATGGCATTTTGCGTTTGTTGCACCATTTGTGCGGCTGATAGTGTTTGGGTGTTGGTTTGTTGAAGGTATTGAATATTAGCGGCTTCCATCAAGGCAATGGCTAATACATGACGGATGGCAAAATTCATGTTCTGCGCATGGGTGAAGGTGGAAGATACGACCCCCAATACTGCGCCGGTTTCATCCAGTAACGGGCTACCGCTCGAACCGGGTTGGATGGGCGCGGTAAATTGCAATAAACGAATGTCGTTATGCGCCCCAAACAAGCCGGAAATCACCCCTTGAGTGACTTGAATGCCATTCCCCATCAAACCTGCCAGCGGATAACCTAACGTGGTAATCGCTTGCGCCAAACCAATATTACTGCTCCGAAACGGGAGGGGTTGCAGTTGAGCGGGCGTTGTGACCCGTAACAAGGCGAGGTCGTTGGTGCTGTCGCTGATAATGGGTTCAGCATCCAGCTTGCCTTGCAGGGAATTCAAACGAATGTGGTTAGCACCATCTACCACGTGTGCATTGCTCATGAAAACATTGGGGGCAACCAGAAAAGCGGTGCCTGTCCAGTTACCGGGGCGTTGTTCGGTATTGCCGGGGGTTGCGAATGGTGAGCGATCATCTATGTCCATACCCATTCTACGCCCAAGCGCTGCCAATCCATACGCGGAGGTTTCTGCTAGAGCGCGGACTTTCCATTGCCCTCCTCGCAAGTAGAATTCAGCAACCATTAGCGCTGAGGCCGGGATTTCCTGCAAAGCAATGTGATGGTTGAATACCTCATCCATCTGTAGGGCAACGTGCTTGCCAACATCGATGGGGCCGCGTGCGCCGTAACGGTATAGCACTAAGTAGAGGTGGGTAATCGTGGCATCGGAGAGCTGGGCTACATCCAGCGTCAACGCGTAGCGGGTGCCTGCTTCATTTAGGGTTGCGCTTGCCCATGTTGGAGCCTTGGCATGAGCCAAATAAGGTTGGCTAACTAATTGTTTCGCTTCATTGACGGGCAAAATAGCTAACCCTAAATCGTGGCGAATGTCCTGCGGGAAAGTGATCGTCGTTGCCCAGCGTGTGCCAGTCAGCGGCAGGTTTGCGCCTACGGGTAAATTCATCATAATTATTGTTACCGAGCTGTATTGTTATGGTCAGCATGATAGCAAGAATGGTGTTAAAAATGCCTGAAATTTTTACCGTAGATCGGGCATACTAGCGCTTGTCATCATTATTAAAATTTTTAGACAGGGCATACCATGCGTATTTGGTTTAACAAGACATTTTCCAGCATCAGTTCCGTGTTTCACAACCTGCGCCAAGCGCGTATCGCAGGTGGAGTGACTGTTATTTATACCCATACTAACCCGGCTGCTTCGGCATTTCTGGCAGCGGATGAAGCAATGGTTGAGCCCGCTGGTTTGGTAGGGGCAGCGTATCTGGATTGGTGTTTGGGCTTTTGCCAGCAACACCGGATTGATTACTTCTGGCCTGCCAAAGAGTCTGTGTTGATTGTGCAGCATCAAGCTGATTTTGCGCGGGTGGGGACGCAGCTCATTGCGGTTGCGACGCCGGAAACGCTGGCGCTGTTAAACCACAAAGGTGATTTTTACCGCACGTTGCCGCCTGAGGTGGCTCAGGCAATGGCTTGTATTGCGGTCACTGATACAGCAGGCTTTGATCGGGCGGTGGCAGAACTGTCGCAACATTATGCGGCACTGTGTGTTAAACCAGCGGTCTCGGTATTTGGCTTAGGGTTCCGCATTCTGGATACGCAACGCGACAGTATTACGCACTTGCTAAAAGGCGTGGAATACGAAATTCCACTGACCGAATTGCGGGCAGGTATGGAACACACGTCAACGTTTCCTGAGCTACTGGTGATGGAGCATTTGTCTGGCGCAGAATGGAGCGTGGATTGTGCTGGGCGTAACGGTGAGCTGTTATGCGGCATCCAGCGTAAAAAACATCCGTTGGCAGGCTACGGGCAGGAAATCGATAATAATGCCGCTATTCAGGGCATGGTGGAGCGTTTAACCGCACATTATGGCTTGAATGGTTTGTTCAATATCCAGTTCAAAGCGCGGGCAGATGGTGAGCCGAGTTTGCTGGAAATCAATCCGCGTCCCGCTGGTGGCTTCGGGATGGCGTGTTTGGCGGGGGTGAATCTGGCGGAGGTTTTCCTGCAAAGTCTGGTGGGTGAGACGGTAGTAATACCCCCTATTCGCTATGGCTTGCGGGTTGGTGAAGTCAGTACGCCAGTAGTGTTGCCCTCATTGGTCTGAAATAACCTGACAATTCTAGGTGAGTGTTGCTTGCATTTAGGCGACTCTCTAAGATGTTGGTAGTCAATAATACAAATAGGATACATATTCATGGCTGTTAGTTTAAGCAAAGGACAACGCATTTCTTTAGAAAAAAGCAATGGCGCTGGCTTGAGTAAAGTTCGCATGGGTTTGGGCTGGGATCCGGTACAAGCACCTAAGAAAAGTGGTTTCTTCGGTAGCATGTTTGGCGGCGGTGGTGGTGCTGAAGACATTGACCTTGATGCTTCTTGCTTGCTGCTGGATGCACAAAAAAACCTGCTGGATGTGGTGTGGTTCCGCCAATTGCAAAGCCGCGATGGTTCGATCAAGCATTCCGGCGACAACCTGACGGGCGAAGGTTCTGGCGATGATGAAGTCATTTTCGTTGACCTGAGCAGCTTGCCGGGCAATGTTGCACATTTGGCCTTTACGGTGTGTTCTTTCCGTGGGCAAACCTTTAATGAAGTTGAAGGCGCGTTTTGCCGCTTGGTCGACGACACCAATAATAGCGAAATGGCGAAATTCAACCTGTCCGAAAAAGGTGTCCACACGGGTGTAGTCATGGCGATTATCAGCCGTGACGGCGCAGGTTGGCAGATGAAAGCAGTCGGTACACCCACGGCTGGTGCTGTTGCGAACGATATGATGCCAGCGATTTTGGCTGCTATCTAGGAGTACTGCAATGTCAGTGACACAATTGGTTGCTGGGGCAAATTGCCCAGTACCGTCTGAAAAACTTCAGGTTGAGGTCACGTTGTCGCCTGCACAAATCAGCGGGGCGGAGGTGGATATTTCCGCCTTTGCCTTGACTGGCAGTGGCAAAGTGCGTGGCGATGATGACATGGTATTTTATGGTCAGCCGCGCCCCGGTAATGGCAGCGTGGCGTTTCTGGCGAATAGTGCCGGGCGTGCTGAGTTCAGCGTCGACATCCCGAAACTGCTGGCCAGCACCGAAAAAATTGCATTTACCGCGACAATTCACGAAAACCGCAAGACTTTTGGCGCGTTCACCAGCTTGCAAGTCACGGTGAAAAATGCAGCGGGACAGGCGGTACTTGTTGCCACTTTGCCAGCTACTGGCATGGTGGAGTCGGCGCTGATTTTGGGTGAATTGTATTTACGCCAAGGGCAGTGGAAATTCCGTGCCGTAGGGCAAGGCTTCGCTGGTGGCTTGAAACCATTGGCCGAGCATTTTGGGGTGGATATTAGTGATGCGCCAGCTCCAGCCGCCGCGCCGCCACCACCCGCACCCAGCCCCGCGAAGAAGCCCATTTCCCTGAGCAAAGTCACGCTGGATAAGGGAAAGCCGCGCGTTAGTCTGGAAAAGAAATCCGAAGGCTTCGGCGAAATTCGCATCAACCTGAACTGGAATCGTGAGACAGCCCCCGCCGCCAAAAGTGGTGGTTTGTTGGGTGGCTTGTTCGGTGGTGGCAACAAAGGCATGGATCTGGATGTTGGCTGTTTATACGAACAGCGCGACGGTACAATCAGCGCGATTCAAGCCTTGGGCAACCGTTTTGGCTCATTCCGCAGCGACCCGTTTATCGAGCTGAAAGGCGATGACCGCACCGGCGCGATCAGTGAGGGCGAATGGCTGCATATCAATGGGCAGCAATGGCAAACCTTCAAGCGTGTGCTGGTGTATGCCTTTATCTACGAAGGTGCACCAAACTGGGCGAAAACCGATGGTGTCGTGACCATTTACGTGCCGAACGAACCCCCGTTGGAAATTCGCATGACCGAAGGCGGCAATTCGCTCGGCATGTGCGCCGTGGTCTTGCTGGAAAACATCAATGGTACGTTACAGGTGAACCGCGAAGTACGTTACTTCAAGGGGCATCAGGAAATGGATCAAGCCTATCGCTGGGGATTAAACTGGCGAGCAGGTTCAAAATAAGTGATGAAATCAAAGGAGAAGAGACGTGGCTTTAAGTTTACAAAAAGGTGGTAACCTTTCATTAAGCAAAACTGACCCCAGTTTAACTAAAATCCTGATTGGTTTAGGCTGGGATGAACGCAGCACAGATGGGGCAGGTTTTGACCTTGATGCCAGTGCCTTTCTGCTGACTGCCAGCGGTAAAGTGCGTGGTGATGCAGATTTTATTTTCTACAACCAATTGAAATCGACCGATGGTTCCGTGGAACACACGGGCGATAACCGCACCGGGCAAGGCGATGGCGACGATGAGTCGATGAAAGTGGACTTGAGCAAAGTGCCTGCCGAGGTTACGAAAGTTGCCTTCACGGTGACGATTCATGATGCAGAAGCGCGTCGCCAAAACTTTGGGCAAGTCGCCAATGCGTTCATTCGTGTGGTGAATGATGCGACGGGCACTGAAGTCGTGCGTTACGATTTGGCAGAAGATTATTCTACCGAAACCGCGATGGTGTTCGGTGAATTATACCGCAATAACGAGGAATGGAAATTCCGTGCCGTGGGGCAAGGTTATGCGGGTGGTTTAAAAGCAATGTGTGACCAGTTTGGTATTCAAATTGGTTAATGTGATGACTCAATGACGAAAAGAATGGAGTTTTATAATGGCTGTTAGTTTACAAAAAGGCGGCAACGTCTCTTTATCGAAAGAAGCACCTGGTTTGGCTGCTATTACTGTTGGCTTGGGTTGGGATACCCGTGCTACCGATGGTACTGATTTTGACTTGGATGCATCCGTTTTCATGCTGGGCGAAGATGGCAAAGTGTTGTCAGATGATTCTTTCATCTTTTACAACAACAAGAAATCTTCTTGCGGTAATGTCGAACATCTAGGTGACAACAAGACCGGTGCTGGCGATGGCGATGATGAGCAAGTCAGCGTGAATCTGGCGGGTTTGGCTGAAACCGCCAAGAAACTGGTGTTCTCGGTCACGATTCATGACGCAGAAGCGCGTAAGCAAAACTTTGGTCAAGTCAGCAACGCTTACATCCGTTTGGTGAATAGCGCTGATGGCAAAGAAATTGCCCGGTACGACCTGTCTGAAGATGCCAGCGTCGAAACAGCGATGTTGTTTGGTGAGATTTATCGCCATAACGCCGAGTGGAAATTCAAGGCGGTTGGTCAAGGCTTTGCCGGTGGTTTAGGGCCAATGGCTGCATCCATGGGCGTCAATCTTGGTTAAAGCATTGTAAACAATGCGCTTGGTTTACCACAGGCATCTTATTCAGGATGCCTGTTTTGTTTGTTCATCAGGTAAAGTTAGAAGTTCTATGTTCCAAGATTTTAAATATTCGTTTTTAGTGACTTTCCTCTGTGTGGGGGTGGCTATTTGGTGGGGGGCAACCACCTCGATGGGCATCGCCACTGCCATTTTTTTGGTGTTGGTATTGGGTATCATGGAAGTCAGCTTGTCGTTTGACAATGCTGTCGTGAATGCCTCTGTCCTCAAAGAAATGGATGAGTACTGGCAGAAGATGTTTCTGACGGTCGGTATTCTGATTGCCGTTTTTGGGATGCGTTTAGTGTTCCCGATTGTGATCGTTGCCATTGCGACCGGGTTGGGTACATTCGATGTCATGCAGATGGCCTTGAATAATCCTCAAGAATACTCACGGCATTTGATGGAAAGCCACGCGGGGATTGCGGCGTTCGGCGGCATGTTCCTATTATTGGTCTTCCTGAGCTTCATGTTTGATAATGAAAAGGAAGTGCATTGGCTTGAAGTGATTGAGCATAAAATGAGTGAGTTGGGTAAGTTGGATGTGATCAGTATTTTGATTGCGCTGGCTACCTTGTTTGCTTTGCAAGCCTTGTTGCCGATAGATGATGCTACGCGCTTGACTATATTGATCGCGGGTTTGGGTGGGGTTGTCCTGTATATTGCGGTCAGCAGTCTGGATGTCTTTTTTGAAGATAAGGAAGAAGGCGACGCCGCCGTAAAAGTGGTGACTCGTAATGGTCTGGCCGGTTTCCTGTATCTGGAAGTGTTGGATGCATCCTTCTCGTTTGATGGGGTGATTGGCGCCTTTGCCATTACCAAAGACGTGGTGATTATCATGTTGGGTCTGGCGATTGGTGCGATGTTTGTGCGTTCCCTGACCGTACATTTAGTGCATAAAGGCACGCTGGATGAATACATTTATCTGGAGCATGGCGCACATTATGGTATCGGTGCGTTGGCTGTCATTATGCTATTCAGTATTCATTACCACATACCTGAAGTGATTACCGGATTAATTGGTGTAACGTTTATTGTGTTGTCGATTGTGTCATCACTGCGTTACAAAAAGAAACAGTTGGCTGAAGCCTAAGTGGAATAAGGAGATTATACATGTCATTTTTTGATACATTGAAAGAGAAAGCTGGGGAAGCCCGCGCTAAATTGACAACAGAAATCGGTAAATTCAAGAACCGTGAGTTCATGGAAGCCTGTGTGGCCGGTTGTGGTTTGGTGGCGGCTGCCGATGGCAATATTGATTCGTCTGAAAAGCAGAAGATGATGAAGTTCATCCAGCAATCAGAAGAATTGAAAGTCTTTGACACCAAAGATGTGATTGCTGTTTTTAACAAAGTCACCGAAAACTTTGAGTTTGATAACGAAATCGGTAAAGCAGAAGCCCTGAAAATGATCGGTAAACTGCGTAGCAAGCCAGATGCTGCCCGTTTAATGGTTCGGGTTTGCATGGCCATCGGCAGTGCTGACGGTGACTTTGATGACAAAGAAAAGCAAATGGTGCGCGAAATGTGCCGTGACTTGAACATCCCGACGGACGATTTCGGCTTGTAATTAGAGCTTTGTCTGTAGCCAATCCTGCGCGTGTTTGGTGATTGCCAACACCGCAGGGTGGCTTATACGCCGTTCCACTGAAATGGCAAAAAACTGTTCCACTACATCGCTCGCTTGCCCGATGCAATGCATATTGGGTTCTTGGGTGAAGGTCGTTTCCTGCACGGAAGGCGCAACAAATATCCCCGAGCCTGCCAGACCGAATGCGCGCATTAGGGCACTATCATCAAACTCACCAATGATTTTCGGTGTCAGCTTTTGCTGATGAAACCACTGTTCCAATTCATTACGTACTGAAGTCCCTTCGCTGGGGATTAGCAGCGGCGCGTCATTCAGGCAGAGTGGAAATTCACCTTGTAGCTGCTCCTTGACCGAGGTATGCGCAAAAAAGCTGATGCAACTAGAACCCAGCCGATGGGAAAAGCCCTTGATGGGCATATTATTGGGCATTGGGCGGTCAGCAATCACTAATTCAATGCGATGCATCGCAAGTTCCCCTAGCAGGTCTGATAAAGGCCCTTCGGTACACACAATATGGATTTGTGGTGTCAGTTTCATCGCAGGTTCAAGAAGTTTGTAAGCAATGGTTTTGGGCACAACATCCACGACCCCGACCCTAAACAGTCGCGCCCGCTGCGAAGGGTGACTGCGTAAGGCTTGTTCCATGCTGCTACCCAATTGGAAAATCTCATCCGCATAACGACGGGCAACTTGTCCAGCTTCGGTCAGCTCCAGATTCCTGCCTTGTTTACGCAACAATTTTACACCCAGTGATTCTTCCAGCAGTTGCAATTGTCCGCTGATGGTTTGCGGGGTCAGGTTGAGGCTATCACAGGCACGGGCAATGCTCCCCAGCGTGGCAACTTCGCGAAAATAGTACAAGTGTTTGTAATTCAACATGGTTTAGTTATCCCGAATCTTGTGTAACTCTTGTTCGCACAGGATTTTTAACATGGCCAGCGCGTCATTCAGCAGCAGAGTACGCACGCGCTGAAGTTCCTGGTGCAGGTAGGCACGTCCTTGGGCAAGTTCATTATCCCAGTACTCCTGATGGCGATTATCCCACCATGTTGTCATGTTTTCAGGGCGATAAGCCAGTTTGTCTATTTTGAGAAGGTCGTAAATATTCACCCAGTTGTTTTCGACCAGTAGCATCAGGGTTGGGTTGAAGGTGTAATGCCCTTGGCGCAGGCGGTAAAACAGTTTGCGGTTATAGCGGTCAAGTCGGGACATTTCGTTTTTGGACAAAATACTCGACAGGTAAGCACGTTGTTTACGCTGCGGAGCCAGTACATTGTTGGGGAAGTGTTCTACTGCGTCGATGATAGCTTGGGTAGTGAACGCGCCTTTTTTGACCAAAGTGGTGGGTATTACCCGGTAAAACAACGCAATCAGTAGGTTGAGCAGGAAAAATTCCATGCTGCTTTTGTCGAGCTTCAGCAAGCGCCCGTCAATCTGGATGCTGAGGCTGTCTGGTTCCAGTTGTTGGTAAATGCTGCCCAAGTGTTGCCGGGCGTATTTTTCATCCTTGCTGGCTTGTTGTAAGGCAATCTGGAAGGCGGTGAAGCCATTATTGTCGACTAGGGCAGTATTGGCGTCACGTTCGGTGAGTTCCTGCACTAGCGCAGAGTTGCCAAGCCAAGCGGCGACCATGAGTGGGGTCTGGTTGAAAGGGTTGCGAAAATCCACCCCGAATTTGTTGAGCTGGTTGCGCAGGGCGACCGGGTTTTTGGCCTGATAGGGCAGGTAGTATTTCTGCTGAAGTTGTTTGATGCCATTGTCCGGGTGGCGGGCGGGTTTGAATTCGGCTAACAGCAAGTCGTGCAGGAACTGACGGTCTTCGTAGACTAGCGCGATTTCAAACAGGGCAAGGCGGGCTTTTTTGTCGTTAGATTGGATGGCTTGATGGTGCAACGCATCGAGGGTTGCGCCGCTGTAAACCTCCCAATCCGGTACTTGTTGTTGGAGGATTTCGCGGCGGATGCGTTCGGCCTGTTCCTGTTTGCCCTGTAGTTCGAGCTTGTGGGCTTCACGTTGCCAGTCGGCGTGGCTGGAACCCTGATTGTCGAGGTTCAGGGTATCGAGCGCATTGTCCAGCCCCAGTAAATCGAGCAGGCGTTGCTTGGCGTCGGCTTCGATCCAGTACAGGTTGCGGACGGCGCGGGTGAGGGCAACGTACAAGGCGTTTATGTAAAACTTGTAGGTTTCCAACGACTTGTCGGTTTTGTCTTTGGCGCGGGCGTAACTCAGGCCTTGCTGTAAATCGGCGTGGCTGACACCTTTGCTGATCTCGTGGAAGCGTTTGGCTTCGCTGCTGAGGAAGTTGTAGAGGATGATATTGTCGTATTCCAGCCCCTTGGCTTCCTGAATCGAAAATACCAGTGGGGTGTTGAAATGTTGCTGGGCTTCGGCCTTTTGTTCGGCGTGCATCACCACTACGGCGAAGCGGGTGGAGGTGCGGGTTTTGGCGTCGAGTTCGCGGCGAATAGTGTCGCGGTCTTGCAGGAATACCACGTCGCCTTGCACATGCCCGTTGCTGTGTACCAGATAGTTGCTTTCGCGGTCGATGGCGCCAAAGCGGGCATTTTTCAGCAACAGAATGCGGTTTGCCAGCGCGGTGACTTGCGGCGAATTGCGGTAATTGGTGCTGAGGATACGGATCAGGTCAGTGTCACCCTGTAATTCCCCGTGGGTGTAGAACAAGCTTTTGAGCTTGCTCCACGAAAAGAAGTTGGGGTGAACAATCTGGTTGGAATCGCCACACAGCAGGAAACCCGTCGGGTCTCGCAGCGCTTTGAGGATCAGGAAAAGCTGGATATTGGTCAGGTCTTGCACTTCATCCACCACCACGAAGTCGTAGCGGGGTTCGACCCTTTTTAGGTAACGGTGGCTGAGGAGGTTGCTGTCGTAACGGTTGGTTTCCTGCAAAAACGTCAGGTAACGGCTGAAAATGTCGTAGACGGCGGCGCGTTCGTCTTCCAGAAAAATGGATTGCTTGATGCCGAGGTTGAGGTATTCCTCGCGGCTGAGGTATGCCGTTTCTACGGAAGGGCCGGTGAGGACACCTTTGAATTCCTCAAACAGTTTGTGCGCATCCTTGATGGCGGGGCGCGGCAAGCGGCTGAACCAGTCGGCAAATTCACGGAAGTTGATGGGCTTGCCTACGGGAATCTGGATGCTTTCCAGAAATTCCTGAAATGATAGGAAATCAACGTGTTGCTGCGGGTTGTCGTAGCCGTGGGCGTAATACAGGTCGCGGGAATTTTTCACCAGATAAGACGATAAGGTGACGTAGAGCACGTCGCCGGGGCAGGCTTTGAGCTTTTCCAGTGTTAGAGCGGTTTTACCGCTGCCTGCTGAACCAATAATCACCATCGGTGGTCGTAGATTAAATACGGCTTGCTGGGTCTCATCGAACGAGATGATTTTATCCAACAGGTTGAAACGCCCGTGCTGCGGGTTGATGTAAGCCAGTGAGGGTGAGTCTTCGGGGAGGTATTCCAGCGGCGGGATTTTGTCTTCGTCTACCACCACGCCGTGATTCAGGAAGCGCGAGCCTTGGTAATCGTGGCTTTTCAGGTATTCCAGCACCAGCGCGTAACGTTCCCCCTGATAGTGGTAAAACGCCAGCAGTAGGCGGTCGCTGCGGTTGAGGCGGGCGCGGTAGAGGTTGTCGCCAATCTTTTTGACATCTGCCGATTTGAGGTCATCGGCTTCCATGAACGAGCGCCACTTGGCGAAGCCGGTGATGGCAGCGGGATTGAGTTCGTTGTAGAGCAAGATTTGCATAGGCTAATGTTACGTATGGGGTCAGATGTTGGCTAATGCAGCTAAAAATTCAGGGCTGTTCTATAGTAGTTCACCATGATTTAACGCATTTGACAGCGTGAGGGAAATGATATGTCTAAAATTTCAACGTTCTGGTTGGCCTGTTTGGCTGTTCTATTGGCATCAAATGGCATGGCAGCGAGTTCTGCAGCACGGAGCAATTTATTGGGGGCGGCTGACCCCAAAGCCAGTGGTGAATATGCATTTTCACAATGCCGTGCCTTGCAGGGCAAGCCTTTTGACAGTAACACCCAGAAGAAAAAAGCCCTGATCGTCGGTGATAGCTATGGTTGCGATTTCCTCAATAGTGTTTTGGAAAACGGTTATCTGAAAGACTACCAAATCCGGGTACGTTTTATCCCCTATAGCTGCCAGACGGTGTTAGGTGAAGGATCAGAGCACTTTATTGACGCTAAAGATCGTGCCTTTTGCGCCAAACCGGAGCGGGCGGATAGCCTGGAACGTGCCAAGGCGCAGATACAGGAAGCCGATCTGGTGATTTTTTCTGCCCGTTGGAAACCTGAGATTGCCGAGGAATTGCCCGACACGCTGGCGAATTTGGGGTTGAAACCGCAACAGAAAGTTGTGGTGGTAGGCAATAAGTTTTTCGGCAAAATTTCGGTGCGTGAATACCTGCGGATGTCGGATGCCGAGTTGAAGGCATTGCAGAATGAGGTGGATATTGCCGAAGCCAAAACCATCAATGCGACACTGGCGAAAAATCTGGGCAACAAGGCGGCGTTTGTCGACCCTCATGCGTTGTTGTGCGGTAATGATGCCCTTTGCCCTTTGTTTACCGATGACTTGAATCTGATTTCGTATGACGGCAGGCATTTGACCAAGGATGGGGCGCGTTATGTGGGTAAGGTGTTGTTCGAGCATTCGGCATTAGGGCAAATGTGATGCTGAATCCACATTTCCTGCATGACCTTTGCACGTGATTCGGGCAAAATCGCGGCTTCATTTATGGAAACCATCCTGAACTATGAGCCGTTTATTGCGTTCCAGTGCTGTTATCAGCGCCATGACCATGATTTCCCGCGTGCTGGGCTTGCTGCGCGACATGATTGTTGCCCGCTATTTTCCGGTGGATGGCGCAACTGATGCGTTTTACGTCGCGTTCAGGATACCCAACCTGTTGCGCCGTTTGTTTGCTGAAGGGGCTTTTTCGCTGGCTTTTGTGCCGGTGTTATCGGAATACAAGACCAAGCAAGATCAGGCGACGCTTAAAGACTTGGTTGACCATGTGGCGGGGTATCTGGCGCTGATCTTGCTGGTGATTACGGTCATCGGGGTGGTGGCTGCACCCGTGGTGATGTGGGTGTTTGCGCCGGGGTTTGGCGATAAGCCGAATGCTCGGCCGGATCTGGCGGTGGAGATGTTGCGGATTACCTTCCCCTACATCTTGTTTATTTCGTTGACGGCGTTTGTCAGCGGTATCCTCAATACCTTCCACAAGTTTGCGATTCCCGCGTTGACGCCTGCTTTGTTGAATGTGGTGATGATTGCGGCGGTAGTGTGGGGTGCTCCTTATTTTAAAGAGCCAGTTCTGGCGTTGGCGTGGGGGGTGTTTTTTGCGGGGATTGCGCAATTGGTGTTTCAGTTGCCGACACTGACTCGTCTGGGTTTGTTACCGCGTTTCCGTATCCGCCGCAAACATGAGGGTGTCAGCCGTATTATGAAGCTGATGCTGCCGACCTTGTTTGGCTCGTCGATTGCGCAGTTGAATTTGCTGATTAATACCTTGCTGGCCTCGTTTTTGGCGGTGGGCAGTATTTCGTGGTTGTATTATTCTGACCGTTTTGTGGAGCTGCCCTTGGCGATTGTCGGGGTGGCATTGGGGACGGTGATCTTGCCTAAATTGTCGAGTGACCATGCCAAGGCCGATGCTGCGCAATTCCGGCATACAATGGATTGGGCGTTGCGGATGGGTTTGCTGATTTCATTGCCAGCCACGCTGGGGTTAGTCTTGCTGGCAAAACCGATTCTGGCGACGGTGATGATGCACGGTGCATTCGAGTGGAAAGATGTACAAATGTCATCCCTGAGTCTGATGACTTACGCAGTGGGATTGAGTGGTTTCATTTTAGTGAAAGTGCTGGCTCCTGGTTTTTATTCGCGTCAGGATACTAAAACGCCGGTCAAAATCGGTATCATCTCGATCTTGGCAAATATGGCCTTGAATGTGGTGATTGTGCTGCCGTGGTATTTTTCGGGTACGCCGGGGGCGCACGCGGGTTTGGCCTTGGCGACGGCATTGGCGGGGTATGTGAATGCCGGGTTGCTGTTCTATAACCTGCATAAGCAACAGATTTTTGACCCGGAGAAGGGTTGGGGCGTATTTTTAAGCAAAATCGGCCTGGCTTGTGTGGTCATGGGCGGGTTGGTTGGGTTGGTATCACCGAACGATCTGTGGTGGCAAACCTCGGCAGTATCACTGAAGGTGAGCTGGCTGACGGGTTTGATGGTATTGGCACTGGGCAGTTATTTCGCAACCCTGCGTTTGTTGGGAATGCCGTTCAGGCAAATGCTGGGGCGCTGAAACTTTTTTCTCTGTTACACTCGTGCGAGTGTCAGAATACTTAAAATACAGGACTTTATAATGAAAAAATTAGCGACGTTGTTATCTGTCCCAGTGGTTTTACTGGTGGCATGGGGCGGCTCCAGTTGGTATGTCGGGCAGCAAACCGAAGCCTCTTTGAAGCAGTTTATTGAACAGCAAAATGAGGCATCAGCACAAAGCGGTATCAAGCAAGAGCTGGTCAGCTACGAAAAAACGGCATTTGGTGCGAAGGCAGTGACCAAGTTGATCGCTGGCGGTGAATTTGGCGAGATTCAGTTCATCAATGACATCAGTAATGGACCGTTATTATTGGGTGGTAGTAGTGCTGTGCAATTGGGTAGCGCTCGTATCGATACTCAGTTGGATATGGCAGCACTGGATGAGGCAAAACGTCAGTGGCTGACCACCGCGTTTGAAGGCAAGGCACCGCTAGAAGGGCATACGGTTATCGGGTTTGGTGGTGGGGTCAGCTATGATTTCAGCACCAATCCATTGAAGTTGGACGAGGACGGCACGACGGCTGTGGTGGAGAGTGTCACGCTTTCCGGTACTTCTGCTGCTGATATGACTGGTGATATCAGCTTGCGGGCGGGCAAAATTGAGGTCAAAGAAGCGACAACGCAATTTACCATGCCTTCCCTGCAACTGGATGGTGATATTACCGGTATGATTGGTGGGCAAGCCCTAGGCAAGTTTGATATGAAAGCGCCGGGTGTGTCGATTCTTGCTGAAGGTACAACGGTTCCCATGAGTTTCGACTTGGCTTTACAAAGTGATAGTAGTATTGCTGATAATGCCGTGTCCGGCAAAGTAGCGATACAGGCTGCCAATATTCAGGGTGTGAACGATGCCGTGAGTAAAGTGGATTACACGATGGACATCCACGATATGGATGTGGCAGGTCTTGAGGAAATCGGCAAGCTTCAGGCCGAGTTACAAAGCGCCCAAAACCAGATGGTCTGGAGTGCCGATGCCACCGAAACCCCAGAAGGCCAGCAAAAACAACAGGAATTGATGACTAAGCTGACGGAAACCGGCGGTAAAATAGTCGATACCCTGTTTGGAAAAGTGCTAAAAACGGATAAAAGCCGTGTACATACCACGCTGTTGGCAGAAAGCCCCAAGGGTAAGCTCAACGCCGACATCGACCTAACATACGTTGGCAAAGAAGCGCCTGATATGATGGCTTTGGCGAGTTATAACGCGAATGACTGGGCAAAAATGTTAAAAGGTAAAATCATGTTGGATGCTGATAAAGGCTTATTGCCTGCTGGCACTGAGATGATGCTGACACCTTTGGCCGAACAAGGTTTGATCAAATTGGAGGGTGAGAAAATCAAAAGTAACATCGACTTGGCGGGTGACAATGTTACCCTCAATGGCAAGCAAATGTCTTTCGATGAACTGTTGAAAATGCTAGTACCACCGGGTATAGATGACGCAATGACAGACGGATCTGAAGATATGGGTATTCCTGAAGACTTAATGAAGAAAATTGAGGTTGAGGGCATTACCCCGGAAATCATTCAATTACTGGAAGAAAGTGATGATGTTCCTAAGGAAACGGTCGAGCTTATGAAACAGTTGCAACAAATGCAGCAGCAAATGGATGACGGCAAGACGCCCGCAACCGAGCCAGCAGCAGCCCCCGCCCCAGAGGGCACCAAGGAGTAAATGACAATGGCTGATTCCCCTTATATTTTTGATGCTACCCCGCAGAACTTCCAGCAAATCATGGAAAGTTCTTATCAAGTGCCGATTCTGGTGGATTTCTGGGCTGACTGGTGTCAGCCGTGTAAAACGCTGATGCCGATTCTGGCAAAGCTGGCGAATGAGTATCAGGGTGCTTTCATTCTGGTCAAAGTCAACAGTGACCAGCAACAGCAACTCGCGGCACAATTTGGCGTGCGTAATTTGCCGACCGTCAAAGTCATCAAGGATGGCAAGATTGTCGATGAATTCACGGGGGTTCAGCCGGAGTCCGAAATTCGTAAGCTGATCGACCGCCACCGGTCACGCAAGACCGAGCCGTACCGTCAGCAAGCGCTGGAAATGTACAACAACGGTGATTTGCCAGGGGCGACCCAGCTGATGGAACAGGTCGTGCAACACGAGCCTGACTTCTACGAAGCTGTGATTGAGCTGGCGGGAATGTTGATTCAGCAAGAGCGGGCGGAAGAGGCCGAAGTCATGCTGCAAGGTATTCCCCCAGATGCCATCGACAATCAGGTTATCAGTCAGTTATTGGCTGAGGTGAAACGTGCCAAGTTGCAGGCGCAAGTGGTGGGTGTGGATACCTCGGCACTGGAACAGCGTCTGGCAGAAAACCCTGACGACCTTGCCACCATGCTGGAGTTAGCCAATATCCGCGTGGGAATGGATGAAATTGAAGCCGGTCTGGAGCTGTATTTCGCGGTTCACAAAAAAGACAGCAATTTTCAAGATGGCGCAGGCAAGAAGGGCTTGTTCAGTACGTTTGAGCTGATCGGTTCTGGCAATCCTCTGGTGAAAAAATACCGCAACAAACTATTTGCCTTGTTGTATTGATATTTAGCGCGGTATTCGCAGCATTTCTCTTGTGCTGCCCTTGAAATCCTCAAACTAAACCTTACTTTCCACGGCGAAATGATTTTTATCGCCGTGGAGTAGTAACAATGAATGATCCAAAAGACAACCTGCAAGACGCAGCGACAAACGATATAGAAGACGCTGTGGTTGATGTGATGGATGTTGAGCCATTAAACACCGAAGAATTACAAGCTGAGCTGGATAAAGCCAAGGCTGAAGCTGCTAATAATTATGAACAATTACTGCGTTCCCAAGCAGAGCTAGCTAATCAGCGTCGCCGTGCTGAGAAACAGGTTGAGGACGCTCATAAATTTGCTGCCCAGAAATTTCTCGAATCCATTATTCCTGTCATCGACAGTCTGGAAATGGGTGTTCAAGCTGAAGGCGACATCGCACAAATCCGTGAAGGAATGCAACTTACCCTCAAACAATTTGAGACGGTGATGGAAAAGTTCAATATCGCATCGATTGGCAAGCCGGGCGATGCCTTTAATCCTGAACATCACCAAGCCATGTCGATGCAGCCACACCCTGATTTTGCTAACAATACCGTGTCAATGGTTATGCAAAAAGGCTATCTGCTCAACGGTCGTGTGGTGCGTCCCGCGATGGTCATGGTCAGCAAAAAGTAAAAATTCTATCGCACTGGCTCTTGAAAACGGGCATCTAACCCCACATAAACAAGCCAATTGTGAAACATTACCGCATACCGAAACAAAAGAATTCTGGAGATAGATTATGGGAAAGATTATTGGTATTGACCTTGGTACAACCAACTCTTGTGTGGCTGTTATGGATGGCGACAAGCCACGGGTCATCGAAAACTCAGAAGGTGACCGCACTACCCCTTCCATCATCGCCTTTATGGATGATGAAGTACTGGTTGGCCAAACTGCTAAACGTCAGGCTGTTACCAACCCGGAAAATACCCTGTACGCGATCAAACGTCTGATCGGACGGCGTTTCAAAGAAGATGCGGTACAGAAAGACATCAAGTTGGTGCCTTACAAAATCGTCGAAGCGGACAATGGCGATGCGTGGGTAGACGTGCGCGGTAGAAAAATGGCTCCGCCAGAAATTTCCGCCCGTGTACTGATGAAAATGAAGAAAACCGCTGAAGACTATCTCGGTGAACCTGTCACTGAAGCGGTCATCACCGTTCCGGCTTACTTCAACGATTCCCAGCGTCAAGCGACCAAAGACGCAGGTAAAATCGCCGGTCTGGAAGTCAAGCGCATCATCAACGAGCCAACCGCTGCGGCACTGGCTTACGGGATGGACAAATCCAAAGGCGATAGCAAAATCGCTGTATACGACTTGGGCGGTGGTACATTTGACGTCTCCATTATCGAAATCGCTGACGTTGATGGTGAAATGCAGTTTGAAGTACTGTCCACCAACGGTGACACTTTCCTCGGTGGTGAAGACTTCGATATGCGTCTGATCGACTATCTGGCAGACGAATTCCGCAAAACCAGCGGTATCGACCTCAAAGGTGATGCACTGGCGATGCAGCGTCTGAAAGATGCCGCTGAAAAAGCCAAGATCGAACTGTCGACCAGCCAACAGTCTGACATCAACTTGCCGTACATTACCGCTGATGCTTCTGGCCCGAAACACTTGAACATCAAAGTGAGCCGCGCCAAGCTGGAATCACTGGTGGATGACCTGATCGAGCGCACTATGGCGCCGTGTAAAATTGCTCTGAAAGATGCTGGCTTGTCCGCAGCCCAGATCAATGACGTGATCATGGTTGGTGGTCAAACCCGTATGCCGAAAGTACAGGAAGCGGTTAAAAACTTCTTCGGTAAAGAGCCACGCAAAGACGTGAACCCTGACGAAGCGGTTGCTGTGGGTGCTGCGATTCAAGGCGGCGTATTGGGCGGCGGCGTAAAAGACATCCTGCTGCTGGACGTTACCCCACTGTCGTTGGGTATTGAAACCCTCGGCGGCGTTATGACCAAGCTGATCCAGAAGAACACCACGATTCCAACCAAGGCATCACAAGTGTTCTCCACAGCAGAAGACAACCAGACCGCTGTTACCGTGCATGTACTGCAAGGCGAACGCGAAATGGCGCGTGACAACAAGTCACTGGGGCGTTTTGACCTGCAAGACATCCCGCCAGCACCACGTGGTATGCCACAGGTTGAAGTCACCTTCGACATCGACGCCAACGGCATCCTGAATGTGGGCGCGAAAGACAAGTCTACTGGGAAGCAGCAAACCATCGTCATCAAGGCTTCTTCTGGTCTGTCTGACAAAGAAGTTGAGCAAATGGTCAAAGATGCTGAAGCTCATGCGGAAGACGACCGCAAGCAACGCGAACTGGTCGATGCACGTAATCAAGCTGACAGCATGATTCACGGCACTGAAAAGTCGTTGAAAGAATACGGCGAGAAAGTGGATAGCGCGACCCGTGCTAACATTGAATCCTTGGTCAGCGAACTGCGTGACGCGATCAAAGGCGACAACAAAGACGTGATCGAGCGCAAGTCCGAAGCGTTGATGGAAGCCTCTGGCAAACTGATGCAAGCAATGGCTGGCGGCGCAGAAGGCGGCGCAGCACCGGGTGCAGATGCTCAACAAGCGGGTGGCGGCAAGCCGGGCGATGACGACATCGTTGATGCCGAGTTTGAAGAAGTAGATGGCAAAAAGTAAGCTCGCCATTCTCTAAAAATACAGGCGCAGCAGGATCTTTCTGCTGTGCCTGCTTGCGTTTAAGTGGGAATTGAATTTATGTCCAAGCGGGATTATTACGAAGTCCTTGGTGTACAAAAGAATGTCAGCGAAGATGACTTGAAAAAGGCATTTCGCCGTTTGGCGATGAAGCACCATCCTGACCGCAACCCTGATAACGCGGAATCCGAAGCCAAGTTCAAAGAAGCGAAAGAGGCTTATGAAATCCTCAACGACCCGCAAAAGCGGGCGGCTTATGATCAGTTTGGTCATGCTGGGGTCGATCAGTCAGGCGGTGGGTTTGGCGGCGGCGGCGGTGGACAGGGTGGCTTCGGTGACGTTTTTGAAGATATTTTCGGCGACATCTTTGGTGGTGGACGCGGTGGTCGGGGCGGTGGTGGCGGTGCAAACCGTGCCTATCGGGGCAGCGACCTGCAATACAATCTGGAGTTGACGCTGGAAGAGGCTGTTTTTGGCTCGACCACCGACATTCGCGTGCCTTCTATGCAGACCTGCGATACTTGTAGTGGTAGTGGTGCCAAACCGGGCACGCATCCGCAAACCTGCCCAACCTGTCACGGCAATGGTCAGGTGCGTATCCAGCAAGGCTTTTTCGCCATCCAGCAAACCTGTCCGCATTGCCACGGCAAGGGCAAAATCATTAGTGACCCTTGCAATGATTGCCACGGGCAAGGCCGCAAGGAAAAGCAGAAAACCCTGTCAGTACGTATTCCAGCGGGTGTCGACAATGGCGACCGGGTACGTTTAGCGGGCGAGGGTGAAGCAGGTGTCAATGGTGGGCCAGCCGGTGATTTATATGTACAGGTTTTCGTTAAGCCCCATGCGCTATTCCAGCGTGAAGGTGACAACCTGCATTGTGAAGTGCCTATCCGTTTCAGCACGGCAGCCTTGGGCGGTGATTTTGAAGTGCCGACCCTTGATGGCAATAAGATGAACCTGAAGGTTCCGGCCGAAACCCAGACGGGTAAGCAATTCCGTTTGCGTGGCAAGGGTGTGAAATCGGTACGCAGTTCCTCAGTCGGTGACCTGATTTGTCGAGTAGTGGTGGAAACGCCTGTTAACTTGACTAAGCGTCAGCGTGAGTTACTCGAGGAGTTGGATGCTTCCATGCATGAAGGCGGCAAGAAACACAGCCCGCAAGAGCACGGTTGGACAGACAAAGCCAAAAGCTTCTTTAAAGATCTGTTTGAGGGTGATAAGTGATGACTAGGATTGCAGTCGTAGGCGCCGGTGGGCGGATGGGCAAGGCGCTGATTGAAGCTTGTGCCCAAACAGAAGGGCTGGAACTGTCAGTGGCGACGGAACACCCCGCCAGCTCTTTGATAGGCGCTGATGCAGGCGAAGTTGCTGGTATTGGCAAAAGTGGCGTCATCATTTCTCCAACACTGGATGAGGCTGCCAACGATTTCGATGTCTTGATCGACTTTACCCGCCCCGAACCTTGTTTGCTGCACCTCAACTGGTGCGTGGCCAAGGGCAAGAAAATCGTGATTGGTACGACCGGCTTTGACGACAACGGCAAGGCCGCGATTGCCAAGGCTGCCGAGCAAATTGCGGTGGTCTTTGCGCCCAATATGAGCGTTGGCGTTAACCTGTGCCTGAAGCTGCTGGATATGGCAGCGCGGGTACTGGGCGATACGGTGGATATTGAAATCACTGAAGCACACCATCGTCATAAGATTGATGCGCCTTCCGGCACGGCGTTACGCATGGGTGAAGTGGTGGCCGAGGCTTTGGGGCGTGACTTGAAAGAATGCGCTGTCTACGGGCGTGAAGGCGTGACTGGCGAACGTGACCGCAAGACGATTGGTTTTGCCACGGTGCGTGCCGGTGATGTGGTCGGCGATCATACGGTGCTGTTTGCTGATATTGGCGAACGGGTGGAAATTACTCATAAGGCTTCCAGCCGTATGACCTTTGCGAAAGGTGCGGTACGTGCTGCGGGTTGGTTGGGTGACAAGCCATCCGGTCTGTTTGATATGCAGGATGTGTTGGGATTTAAGTGATGCAAACGACGCCTGTACGCCTGTGGGATTTGCCGACACGTTTGTTCCACTGGTCATTGGTCGCTGGCATTGGTTTCTCGTGGTTTTGCGCAGAAACGGGTGGCAACTGGATGGTGTGGCACGAGCGTAGTGGGGTTTTCCTGCTGTCTTTGGTGTTGTTCCGTGTGGTGTGGGGGGTTATTGGTAGCGATACTGCGCGATTTTCCCGTTTTATGACGTCGCCACGCCATGCTTTCCAGCATTTACGTGAACTAATGGGGCAGGGTACGGCATTTCATGCAGGACATAACCCTTTAGGTGCATGGATGGTGGTGGCCTTGTTGTTGATAGTGGTGTTTCAGGGCGTAACAGGCTTGTTCGCGACGGACGACATCATGACCGAAGGGCCGTTGATCGGTTTGGTGTCAGGCAGTACGGCTGAAACGCTGACCACTATCCATCATTTAACCTTTAATATCATTCTGTTGCTGGTGGCTGTTCATGTTGCGGCGGTGTTGTATTATCGCGTGGTGAAGCGCACCAATTTGATTAAGGCGATGGTGGTCGGGCAGGCTGATTGGCCTGTTACGCAATCACCGCCGCCTGCATTGGCTTTCAAGCCTGCATGGTTGGGGTTGGTGGTGTTCGCGGTGATTTACGCGGGTGTGTATTTTGGGATTAAATTTCTGGCGGGTTGATTGCGTTTATCTTGATACAGATCATTAGCGTTTAATTATATACTGAATAAAATGCTCTCCATTAAATATGGCATGACTTCTGCGTGATGTTCTCACGGGGAAGGGAGAGTGAAATGAATGTTGAAGCAGTGTTTGGGCAACTCAGTACCGGAGAAATCTCCGCCATCATCGGGCTAGCCGTGGGTTTGACCTTCGGCGTTTTCGCTCAGCAAAGCCGTTTTTGTTTGCGTGCCGCCTGTGTGGAATTCTGGCGCGGGCAGACCGGCAAGAAATTTGCTATTTGGTTGCTGGCTTTTGGTGCGGCCATGATTGGCACGCAATATTTTATCGAGACGGGTGCGATTGATACCGGGCAAATTCGGCAGTTGACGAATGCCGGGTCAATGTCAGGGGCAATTGTGGGTGGCTTGCTGTTTGGTGGTGGCATGGTGTTGGCCGGTGGCTGCGCTAGTCGCTTACTGGTGTTATCCGCGACGGGTAATATGCGCACCATGGTCGCTGGGCTGGTGGTTACTATTGTTGCTCAGGCATCGTTGCGCGGTGGCTTGTCGCCGTTACGTGAAAATATTTCTTCGTGGTGGATGGTGGATGGCAGTGCGCGTGGTTTTGCACACTGGCTACCGCCACACGGTGGTTTGATGCTGGGTGTTGCTTTCCTGCTGTTTGCCCTGTGGTTCGCGAAGCGTCATGAGGTGAATAAATGGTGGGGCTTTGCTGCCATTATTACGGGCTTCAGTATTGCGCTGGGCTGGTTGCTGACCAGTTGGCATGCGGCTAATTCGTTCGATATTGTGACGGTCAAAAGCGTCAGTTTTACTGGGCCTTCTGCGGATACCTTGATGGGGTTGATCAATCAACCTGATCTGCCACTGAGTTTTGATGTCGGCCTTATTCCGGGCGTATTTCTCGGTTCTTTGGTGGCGGCATTGGTGACTCGTGAATTCAAGTGGCAGCAGTTTACGCAGGAGAGTGGTTTTTCCCGGTTTTTCATTGGTGCGGTGCTGATGGGCTTCGGCAGTATGTTGGCGGGTGGTTGCGCAGTAGGGGCTGGTGTAACCGGCGGTGCGGTACTGGTCATTACGGCTTGGGTAGCGCTGTTCAGTATGTGGATCGGCGCGGGTATTGCGGATTGGCTGGTAGACAGGAAGGCCGATGAAGCCAAAGCGGCAAGGGTGTCTACCAATGCCGCTATCGAAAGCATACCTCTGTTTGCCAAAGCACCGGTGTTGGTGCAGGTGGCAAACTAAGAGGCAGGAATCGGGAAGCGTTTAGTCTTCCTTGTATTCCTTGTGGCAGGCTTTGCAGGACTCACCTACTTTGCCAAATTGTGGCTTGATGGCTGCCATGTCGCCACCTTTGGCAACTTCAGCCAATGTTGCCGCTTCTACTTGGAAGGTTTCCATTTTCTTTTTGAAGTCTTCCGCATTCAATTCAATGTCAGCTTTGGCTTCAGTTTCGCCACTGTAGCTGCCTGCAACGAAGCCATTGATTGGGAATTTGCTTAATGCTGCGACGGCTTCGGCATTCTTAGTAAATTCTGCGGCATTGAATTCGACATCACCTTTGACCATAGCAGCCATTGGGCCGAAGTGGTGTTTGATCATGGTGAAAGCGCCTTGACGGTAGCTAATCGCCTGTTCTTCCGGTGATTTTTCTTCATCTGCCATTGCGCTGGATGCAGCAGTAAAGCTGGCGGTTGCCAGTACGATAGTCAGTAGTTGTTGAAAACGGTTCATGCTAGTTAGCTCCTTGTTAGTGAAGTTTGTAATTCTCGCAGCTTTTTACGTGCTAGTTCAATAAAAGCGTATGCAGGCGAGTAATAGTTGTAAATTGGAACTTTTTGACCATTAAAAGTGCGCTTGAAGCGATTGATGCCTTGCATGATCGGGTCGTCAGTATTTTCTACGTATCCCCCCCAGTCGTAAGTATGAAAGCCTGCTTGTTTGAAATAGCGCATTCCTTGCCAATGCAGGCAGCGATTAGCAAAACCCATCGCACGCCGCATGTCGGTATCATGGTGATAGGCTTGTGAGCTGGCTGATATGAGTAAGTTGGTGCAGCGGCTGGTAGCGGAGTATAAATAGAAGTGACAAATAATCGGTTTGCCTGCGTGATCAATGCTGAAAATACGGTAGTTTTCTTGCCCCATGTTAATAGCATCTGCTTTTGTAAATAGAGATAAGCCGCGTGTCTGTGCAAATGCATTGTATAAGGGAATGAAGTGTTCCAGCGGGGTATTCAAGTTAAGGGTAAAACATTGTTCTTGCTCGCAGCGGCGGATCTGATTTCGGGTATCTTTGGGGAAATTTTGGAAAATACTGGTTTCATCAGGGGTTAGATCAGTCAATAGTGTGTGGCGATATTCTGTGCTAAACAGATAGGGCTTTTCCGGGGTATAGCAATCCATGTAGGCCGTGGGAAGGAGTAAATCTAGCCAGCTTGATCGCTGTGGTGTGGCAAAGTAATACTTCTGAATGGGAATGCCATAATGTTTATTCTTGACTTTCATAGCTTCTGTTGATTAGTGATTTTTCAGGTATTCTAAACGGCTACTAAGGATTTTCGTGCTGAAAATTGATGAATGGACGCTTTTTGCCTTTCTGTCATGTATTAGTGTTTGTTAATGTTGTAATATTCGGAGCCTTCATTAAGGTTTTCAGGATGTAGTCGTCGATGAAACAATTTTTCCTCCCCTTTCTAGTTTGGTTTGGGATGATTAATCGCCAGACACTTAAAGCAGATTTCTTTGCAGGATTAACTGGAGCTGTGGTGGTATTGCCACAAGGCGTTGCGTTTGCTGCTATTGCCGGGTTGCCGCCAGAATACGGTTTGTATACTGCGATGGTGACGCCGATCATCGCTGGATTATTTGGATCCTCGTTACACCTTATCTCTGGCCCGACCACCGCTATTTCATTGGTGGTTTTCTCTACTATTAGCCGTTATGCAGAACCAGGGTCAGCTGAGTTTATTCAGATGGTGCTGACTTTGACCTTCCTTGCGGGGGTATATCAGTTGGTATTCGGCCTGATGCGCATGGGGATGCTGGTTAACTTTGTTTCACATACCGTGGTGATTGGTTTTACCGCTGGAGCCGCCATCCTGATTGCGACGAGTCAGATGAAATACGTGTTGGGCATTCCTATCCCTAAGGGCGAGTCTTTCATGCATACTTGGATTGATGTTGCGTATGGAATCGGCGAGATAAACGTTTACATCCTTTCGGTAGCTGTCTTTACGATGTTATCCGCTTTATTGATGAAACGTTATTTTCCAAGAATGCCGCACTTATTATTTGGGATGGTAATGGGAAGTGCTGCCAGTTTTGTTGTGGGTGGTGAAGCGCACGGACTCAAGTACATTGGTGAAATTCCGGGACATTTGCCGCCTTTTTCTGTGCCAGAATTATCCTTTGCAGCATTACGTGAACTGGCATCTGGAGCATTTGCGGTGGCATTGCTGGGTTTAATCGAAGCCGTGTCAATTGCTCGCTCGATTGCTACTAAATCCCAGCAGCGACTGGATGGTAATCAGGAGTTTGTTGGTCAGGGCTTATCGAATATTGTTGGTAGCTTTTTCTCCAGTTATGCGGGTTCTGGGTCGTTTACCCGTTCAGGTATCAATTATTCAGCGGGTGGGCAAACACCATTAGCAGCCGTATTTGCGGCGATTTTGCTGGCACTCATTGTGTTGCTGGTTGCGCCTTATGCTACTTACCTGCCTGTGGCTGCGATGGGGGGAATTATCCTGTTGGTAGCGTACAACCTGATCGATATGCACCATATCAAGCACATTATTGAGAGTAGTCGTTCCGAAACCTCAATTTTGGCGACAACGTTTTTCGCGACCTTGTTTATGGAGCTGGAGTTCGCCATTTACATGGGTGTTATCTTGTCCTTGATGATTTTCCTTATGCGCACATCCATGCCCAGTATTGTCAGTTTGGCGCCTAACCCTGAAGAAGTTCACCATAAGCTCGCTGAAGTTGCTGAATATAACCTGAAAGAATGTCCCCAGTTGAAAATGATACGGATTGATATGTCGATCTATTTCGGCTCACTGGATAAGGTACAGCGTGAATTGGGTAAAATTGTAGAAAAACAGCATATTAAACATATCTTAATCATTGGTGAAAGTATCAACTTCATCGATCTTGCGGGTGCAGAAATGTTGGTGCAGGAAGCCAAACGTTTCAAGTCTTTGGGAGGTGGTTTGTACCTGCAAGGCGCAAAAGGTAAAGTTTATGACTTTATGGATCGTATCGACTTTTTGGCTGATTTTGGTGAAGGCAATGTCTTTGGTAGTAAGGAAGCAGCGATCAAATCCCTGAGTAGGCGTTTAGATCGCGATATTTGCGCCCAGTGCCACAAACGTATTTTTCGTGAATGTGCGGGTTTGCCGAGTCCGAAGACTTGAGGACTTGCGTAAACTAAGGCTGTACTGTCTAAAGGGGCGGGTGTATAATTCGCCCCTTTTTAGCAACCTTAAATCTGGAGCCTAGGCGAATATGTCTCTGAGTGCAGAAGTAAAGGCTGGTGTTGTTGCACAATACCGCCAATCAGACACAGATACCGGGTCCCCGGAAGTGCAAGTTGCGCTGTTAACAGCGCGAATTCAGCATCTGACGGACCATTTTGCAAACCACAAGCATGACCACCATTCCCGTCGCGGATTGTTGGCAATGGTTAGCCAGCGTCGTAAGCTGCTGGATTACCTCAAGCGCAAGGATCTGGGCCGTTATCAAGCCCTGATTTCTAGCTTGGGTCTGCGCCGCTAAGTAGGTGCAGCACGACAAAACACCGCCTTTGTGCGGTGTTTTGTTATCTACTCACTCATCGTTTACTATCATTTGTCACGCAGGAAGGTTGTTGAAAAGGCTTTGTACAACCCACCGAATCTTTTTCAACAGCCTGCCCGTGACACCTCTCTCCCTATAAAATCGCTCAAAAGGACATCCCAACGTCATGGCAAAAATCACCAAGACTTTCCAATACGGTAATAATACCGTCACTATCGAAACTGGCGAAATCGCCAAGCAAGCTACCGCCGCCGTCATGATTACCATGGACGACACCAGTGTTCTAGTTACCGTCGTTGGCAGCAAAGAAACCGTTCCGGGTCGTGATTTCTTCCCCATGACGGTGGATTATCAAGAAAAATTCTACGCAGCAGGCCGCATTCCTGGTGGTTTCTTCAAGCGCGAAGCGCGTGCCACTGAAGATGAAACATTGGTTGCCCGTCTGATCGACCGCCCTTTGCGCCCACTGTTCCCAGAAGGCTTCACGCACGAAGTGCAATTGATTGCGACGGTGGTTTCCATGAACCCGGCGGTCAGCGCTGATATTCCAGCATTGCTGGGTGCTTCTGCGGTGATGGCGTTGTCTGGTATGCCATTCCAAGGCCCTATCGGTGCAGCACGGGTTGGCTACTGTGATGGTGGCTATTTGCTTAACCCATCCAAAGAAGAGCTGCTCACGTCTGATTTGGATCTGGTGATTGCGGGTACTGAATCTGCGGTGCTGATGGTTGAATCTGAAGCGAAAGAGCTGAGCGAAGAGGTGATGCTGGGCGCGGTCATGTTCGGTCACGAACAAATGCAAGTTGCTATCAATGCTATTAAAGAACTGGCGGCAGAAGTCGCCACTCCGGCGTGGGACTGGTCTGCTCCTGTCACGAACGTTGCATTGGCAGATGCGGTTGAAGCGGCTTGTTCTGCTGATCTGGTTGAAGCTTTCCAGATTGCTGACAAGCAAGCGCGTTATGCCCGTATTCATGAAGTGCAGAGTGCACTGGTTGAAAAGCTGGCAGCGAAAGAAGGCGCAGAAGGTTTCAGCGCTGACGAGATCAAAGGCGAATTCAAAAACGCTGAGAAGAAAGTCGTGCGCGGTACTATCCTTGATGGTAAGCCACGTATTGATGGCCGTGCCCTTGACGCAGTACGTCAAATTACTGTTCGCGTTGGCGTATTGCCACGTGCACACGGTTCCGCACTGTTCACCCGTGGTGAAACACAGGCACTGGTTGTCACCACGCTGGGTACAGAACGTGATGCACAGGTCATTGACGCGATTACGGGTGAATACAAGGATAACTTCCTGTTCAACTACAACTTCCCGCCGTACAGCGTAGGCGAAACCGGGCGTTTTGGTTCACCGAAGCGTCGTGAAATCGGTCATGGTCGTTTGGCTAAACGTGGTGTGAAGGCGATGGTGCCAAGCACTGACGATTTCCCTTACACCATCCGTTGCGTGTCTGAAATCACTGAATCCAATGGTTCCAGCTCCATGGCGAGTGTGTGCGGCAGTTCATTGGCAATGATGGATGCAGGCGTACCGTTGAAAGCACCGGTTGCGGGTATCGCGATGGGTCTGATCAAGGAAGGCGAGCGCTTTGCTGTTCTGTCCGACATCCTTGGTGATGAAGATCACCTCGGTGATATGGACTTTAAAGTAGCCGGTTCTTCCGACGGTATTACCGCGCTGCAAATGGACATCAAGATCACGGGTATTACCAAGGACATCATGCAGCAAGCTCTGGTACAAGCCAAAGCAGGCCGTTTGTATATCCTCGGTGAAATGGCTAAAGGTCTGGAAGCGCCACGTGACGAAGTGTCCGAATTTGCACCACGTTACGTCACCATGAAGATCAACCCGGACAAAATCCGCGAAGTTATCGGTAAAGGTGGCGAAACCATCCGTGGCATTACTGCTGCAACGGGCGCAAGTGTTGACATCAATGACGAAGGTTTCATCAAAATCGCAGCCATTGACGCGAAAGCAGCCTATGAAGCGCGTAGCATGATCGAGGCGATCACTGCTGAAGTCGAGCTGGACAAAGTTTACACGGGTAAAGTGGTGCGTTTGATGGACTTCGGTGCATTCGTGACCATCCTGCCGGGTAAAGACGGTCTGTTGCACATTTCCCAGATCAGCAATGACCGTGTGGAAAAAGTTACGGATTTCGTGAATGAAGGCGATATCGTCAAAGTTAAAGTCATCGAAATCGACCGTCAGGGTCGGATGCGTTTGAGCATGAAAGCAGTGGGCGAAGGCGAGTAAGCTTTCCTCCTTCTTTGATACCAAACAAAAGACCCTGAGGGGTCTTTTGTTTTTGGTGTCGACAAAAGATTCCCTGTATACTTTTATCCGCACATTAAGCGTGCAGATAAGCGCGTAATGTCGACAATGTGAACCATATCAGGTTGACCTTAGCCATAAAAAACCCTATAATGTCGACAATTCATAAGATCATCAAAGGAAGCATCTAATCAGGTGCTGATTGAGACAATACCAAGAGAGGATGTGTGCAGATGAGCAGTGAGATTCTGACCCCGGTACTACCGGAATCCGTCGCTGATGCTACCGTGGTGACATGGAGCAAGCAGGTCGGTGATAGCGTCAAGCAGGACGAAGTTCTGGTTGAAATTGAAACCGATAAAGTAGTATTGGAAGTGCCTGCTCCTGCTGATGGCGTCCTCACTGAAATTGTCCAACAAGCCGGAGCAACTGTCATCAGCAGCCAATTGCTGGGTCGTATGACAGTAGGTGCAGTAGCCGCCGCTCCTAAAGCCGCCGAAGCAGCACCTGCTGCTGCCGCTCCAGCCGCTAATGCTGAACCTCAAACAGCTCCCGCTGCCCGCAAGCTGATGGCTGAAAATAATCTTTCTGCTGCCGATGTTGAAGGTTCCGGCAAGCAAGGCCGCATCCTCAAGGAAGACGTACAAGCTGCGGTTGCCAGCAAACCTGCTGCTGCGCCAGCCACTGTTGCTAGTGCACCTGCGCCAACGGTTGCTGTTGCCGCTTCTGGTGCTCGTATGGAACAGCGCGTCCCTATGACCCGCCTGCGTGCCCGCATCGCCGAACGTCTGATGTACGCCAAGCAATCCACCGCGATGTTGACTACCTTCAACGAAATCGACATGAAGCCGTTGATGGATATGCGTGCCGAATACAAAGACGCCTTCGAGAAAAAACACAAAGCGAAATTGGGCTTTATGTCCCTGTTCGTCAAAGCGGCCGCTGTAGCGCTGCAACGCTTCCCTGAAGTCAATGCCTCCATTGATGGCAATGACATTGTTTACCACGGCTTCTGCGATATTGGGATTGCCGTGTCATCTGATCGCGGTTTGGTCGTGCCTATCCTGCGCAACACCGAAAACATGGGTCTGGCAGACATCGAATCCGGCATTGCCGGGTACGCAGCCAAAGCCCGTGAAGGCAAGCTGGATATGGGCGACCTGACTGGTGGTACGTTCACTATAACCAACGGGGGCGTTTTTGGGTCGTTGCTATCAACCCCAATTCTCAACCCTCCTCAAAGCGCGATCCTGGGGATGCACTCGATCCAGAAGCGCCCTGTCGTTGTCAATGATCAGATTGTTATTCGCCCGATGATGTATGTGGCTCTGTCGTATGACCACCGCATCGTTGACGGTCAAGGTGCTGTTACCTTCCTGAAAACTATCAAGGAATTGGTCGAAAACCCGGTTCGCTTGGTATTGGATGTTTGAGGTAACACGTCATGACTGATAAATATGATGTCATCGTCATCGGGGCAGGCCCCGGTGGCTACGTGGCAGCCATTCGCTGCGCCCAGCTCGGCCTGAAAACCGCGTGTGTGGAAGAGTGGATCAACAAACAGCAAAAGCCAGCCTTGGGCGGCACTTGCCTGAATGTCGGTTGTATTCCTTCCAAAGCCTTGCTGGAAAGCTCCGAGCGTTTTGAGGAAATCGCCAAACACAATGCTGATCATGGCATTACGGTTGACGGTTTGCAGATTGACGTTGCCAAAATGGTTGCCCGCAAGGATAAAATCGTCAACCAATTGACGGGGGGCATTGAGCAATTGTTCAAGGCCAACGGCATCACTTGGTTGCAAGGCCGTGGCAAGTTGCTGGCAGGCAAGCAAGTAGAAGTCACTGCGCATGATGGCACGGTTGCGACTCACGCTGCTGACAACGTGATCATTGCGGTTGGTTCTACCCCGATTGAACTGCCGATTGCCAAATGGCTGGATACGCGCATTGTCGATTCTGCGGGTGCGTTGGATTGGGAAACCGTTCCTGAAAAACTCGGCGTGATCGGCGCAGGTGTTATCGGTCTGGAAATGGGCAGCGTCTGGCGTCGCCTCGGCTCTGAAGTGGTTGTCATCGAAGCGATGGACGATTTCCTCGGCGCGGCTGACCGTGATGTGGCCAAATCAGCGCAAATGCAATTCAAGAAGCAGGGACTGGACATCCGCCTCAGCTCGAAAGTTGCTAAGGTTGAAGCAGGCGATAACGGCATCACCGTGACCTACAACGACCCTAAAGGCGAGCAAACCTTGCTGGTTGACCGTTTGATCGTTGCCGTCGGGCGCAAGTCCAACACGGCGGGTGTTCTGGCTGATGATTGTGGCGTGCAACTCGATGAGCGTGGGCGCGTAGTGATTGACGGCCACCTGCAAACAGCCGTACCGGGCGTGTACGCCATCGGTGACTGCGTGGTTGGCCCGATGCTTGCACACAAAGCCTCGGAAGAGGGTGTGCTGGTTGCCGAACAGATCGTAGGCCAAAAGCCACATATCAACTATGACGCTATTCCGTGGGTTATTTATACTCACCCGGAAATTGCGTGGGTAGGCAAAACCGAAGCCGAACTCAAAGCGGCAGGTGTTGAATACAACGTTGGCAGCTTCCCGTTTGCTGCTAATGGTCGCGCTAAAGCGATGGATCAAGCTGATGGTCTGGTGAAAGTACTGGCAGATGCCAACACTGACCGGATTCTAGGCGTGCATTTTGTTGGGCCATTGGCCTCTGAACTGGTGGGACAAGCCGTGATTGCGATCGAAACCGAATGTTCGGCGGAAGATCTTGCACGCATGACCTTTGCTCACCCCACTGTTTCAGAAGCGATTCACGAAGCCATGTTGGCAGTAGATGGGCGGGCACTTCATGCCGTTGGCAAAAAGCGTAAGTAAGCCATCTTTCTAATAGAATACGCTTAACGCCACGGTCTGCTGTATGCAGATACGTGGCGTTTGTACGAATATAACCCGCGTTTTAGCGGTGAATTACCAAAGGAACTGAGGATGAATCTACACGAATATCAGGCCAAATCTGTATTTAGCCAATACGGGATGCCTGTGCCTAATGGCAAAGTTGCGTCTACTGCGGCTGAAGCAGAAGCAGCGGCAGCCTCGTTGTCGACAGCGACTGTTGTCGTTAAGGCGCAAGTCCATGCTGGTGGTCGCGGTAAAGCAGGTGGCGTGAAACTGGTTAAGACACCAGCAGAAGCCGGTACGTTTGCTGCTAGCCTGTTAGGCACAAATTTGGTGACTTACCAAACTGACAAAAACGGTCAGCCGGTAAATACCATTCTGGTGGAAGAAACGTGCAATATCGCCCGTGAACTGTACCTCGGTGCTGTTCTCGATCGTGCTACACGTCGTATCGTCATCATGGCTTCTACTGAAGGTGGCATGGAAATCGAAACGGTTGCCCATGAAACCCCAGAAAAAATCCTTAAAGCAATGGTTGATCCATTGGTCGGTGTGATGCCTTACCAAGGGCGCGATCTGGCGTTTGGTTTGGGTCTGGAAGGCGCACAAATTGGACAATTCACCAAATTGCTGGTCGGCTTGGGCAAAATGTTCAAGGAAAAAGACCTGTCTTTGGTAGAAATCAATCCATTGGTCGTAACGGCTGAAGGCAACTTGCTGTGTCTCGATGGCAAAGTAAATGTGGACAGCAATGCTCTTTACCGTCAGCCAGCCTTGGTCGCAATGCGTGACAAATCCCAAGAAGATGCGCGTGAAATCGAAGCAGACGAATGGGAACTGAACTACGTTGCACTCGAAGGCAATATCGGCTGCATGGTTAACGGCGCAGGCTTGGCAATGGCGACTATGGACATCATCAAGCTGTCCGGTGGTCAACCTGCCAACTTCCTCGACGTGGGCGGTGGCGCAACGGCTGAACGCGTCGCGGCAGCTTTCAAAATCATTCTGTCAGACTCTGCTGTTAAAGGCATTCTGATCAATATCTTCGGCGGTATCGTGCGTTGCGACCTGATTGCTGAAGGGATTATCAAAGCGGTTCAAGAAGTGAATGTTTCTGTCCCTGTTGTAGTGCGTTTGGAAGGCAATAATGCAGAAAAAGGTGCTGAATTGCTGACTAGTAGTGGCTTGGCTGTGATTGCTGCGAGCGATCTTGGTGATGCTGCCCTGAAAATTGTCGCTGCCGTAGGAGAAGCCGCATGAGCGTATTAATCAATAAAGACACTAAAGTTATTTGCCAAGGTTTCACTGGCAAGCAAGGTACTTTCCATTCCGAACAAGCGATTGCTTACGGCACTAAAATGGTTGGCGGGATCACGCCGGGCAAAGGTGGCACAACGCATTTGGGTTTGCCGGTATTCAATACCGTGCGTGAAGCGGTCGAAGCCACTGGTGCAGAAGCTAGCGTTATTTATGTACCCGCCGCATTTTGCAAAGATTCCATCATTGAAGCGGCCTATGCCGGTATCAAGCTGATCGTGTGCATTACTGAAGGCATTCCGGCGCTGGATATGCTGGATGCTAAAGTCGTGGTCGACAGCCTTGGCGTGCGTCTGATCGGGCCAAACTGCCCTGGTATCATCACACCGGGTGAATGTAAAATCGGCATCATGCCGGGTCACATTCATAAACCAGGTACCGTAGGTATCGTATCACGTTCTGGTACATTGACTTATGAAGCAGTCAAGCAAACCAATGAATGGGGTCAAAGCACTTGTATCGGTATCGGTGGTGACCCTATTCCAGGCACCAGTTTTATCGATGCACTGACTCTATTCCAAGCCGACCCGCAAACGGAAGTGATCCTGATGTGTGGCGAAATCGGTGGTTCAGCAGAGGAAGAAGCAGCTGAGTTCATTAAGGCGCATGTGACTAAGCCAGTGGTTTCCTATATTGCAGGCGTTACTGCACCCAAGGGTAAGCGCATGGGTCACGCTGGTGCGATTATTGCAGGCGGAAAAGGTACTGCGCAGGAAAAGTATGCTGCACTGCAAAACGCGGGTGTGTATACTGTTCAGTCTCCGGCTGAACTAGGGAAGGGTGTTGCCGCTGCTTTCGCCAGCCTGGCCAAGTAAGATTGGATTAGGTCTCTGCTTGCCATAGACTATTGGTTTTCTTATTGATTTTTTGCTTTGGAGTGCCCCATGACCAAACAGACCGTAACCCTTACGGATAACGCCACGGGTAAACAGATTGAACTGGATGTCCTGGAACCCAGTGTGGGTGTCAAAACCATTGACATCCGCAAGCTCTATAAAGAGTTGGGTTATTTCACTTATGACCCCGGTTTTATGTCAACCGCTAGTTGTTCCAGTGAGATCACTTATCTGGATGGTGATGAGGGCACGTTGCTCTATCGTGGTTATCCGATTGCGCAACTGGCAGAACACAGCACCTTTCTGGAAGTGTGCTACCTGTTGTTGAATAAGGCATTGCCAACCAAGACTGAACTGGCAGAGTTTGAGTACATGATTACCCGCCACACCATGTTGCATGATCAGGTGCAGTATTTCTTCCGGGGTTTCCGGCGGGATGCGCATCCGATGGCAACGATGGTTGGGGTGGTCGGTGCTTTGTCAGCGTTTTACCACGATGACATGAATATTCATGACCAAGAACAGCGCAAGCGTTCTGCGCACCGTTTGATTGCGAAAATGCCGACGATTGCAGCATGGAGCTACCGTTATTCGGTTGGTTTGCCATTCGTTTACCCACGTAATGATTTATCCTATGCGGAAGATTTCCTGCATTTGATGTTCTCTGTGCCGACCGAACCGTACAAGGTTGACCCGTTACATGCCAAGGCGTTGGAAGTCATTATGATTTTGCACGCTGATCATGAGCAGAATGCTTCAACATCCACAGTACGTTTGGCAGGCAGTTCGGAAGCGAACCCGTTTGCGGCCGTTGCGGCAGGGATTGCATCTCTGTGGGGGCCTGCGCACGGTGGTGCGAACGAGGCAGTCATTACCATGTTACGTGAAATCGAGAAATCCGGTTTGCCACTGTCACATTGGGTAGATCGTGCCAAAGACAAGAATGACCGCTTCCGTTTGATGGGCTTTGGGCATCGGGTTTACAAGAACTACGACCCACGCGCCAAAATCATCCGTGAGTTGGCCAATGAAATTCTGGATCGTTTGCCAGCCAATGACCCGAACCAGAAGCTGTTCGCGATTGCGCGTGAGCTGGAACAGGTGGCATTGAACGACGAGTATTTCAAGGCACGTAACCTGTACCCGAATGTCGATTTCTATTCCGGTGTTATTTTCCTGAGCATGGGGATTCCAGTCAGTATGTTTACGGTCATGTTCGCGCTGGCTCGTACCATTGGCTGGATTACGCAATGGGATGAAATGATGGGTGATGAAGAGTCACGTATCGGGCGTCCACGTCAGTTGTACGTCGGTGCAACGGCTCGTGACTATGTTCCAGTAGATGAAAGATAAGATTTGTTTGTTCTGAGGAGACTATTGAATGTTGCAAGAATATCGCCAACACGTTGCGGAACGCGCCGCTCAAGGCATTCCACCCAAGCCTCTGGATGCTGCACAAACTGCCGCACTGGTGGATTTGCTGAAGAACCCACCAAAGGGTGAAGAAGCGTTTCTGGTTGACCTACTGGAAAACCGCGTACCTGCGGGTGTGGATGAGGCAGCTTATGTGAAAGCGGGTTTCCTCGCTGCGGTTGCCAGCGGTGAAGTGAAATGCGCACTGATCAGTCAGGTTCGTGCGGTTGAAGTGTTGGGTATGATGCTGGGTGGCTACAATGTGCAGCCATTGATTGCAGCACTCGATAGTGAAGTCACCGCAGCGGTAGCAGCAACAGCGTTGTCACACACCTTGCTAGTGTTTGATGCGTTCCATGATGTGGAAGAAAAAGCCAAAGCGGGCAATGCTGCTGCCAAGCAGGTTATGGCATCGTGGGCGGCGGGTGAATGGTTCACTTCCAAGCCTGAAGTGGCTAAGAAAATCACCGTTACCGTTTTCAAAGTAACCGGCGAAACCAACACTGACGATTTGTCGCCTGCACCGGATGCATGGTCACGCCCTGACATCCCACTCCATGCTAACGCGATGCTGAAAATGGCGCGCGACGGTATCGAGCCAGAAGTGCCCGGTTCCGTTGGCCCGTTGAAGCAGATCGAAGCAATGAAGGCGCAAGGCTTCCCAGTGGCTTACGTCGGTGACGTGGTAGGTACAGGTTCTTCACGTAAATCAGCAACCAACTCCGTGCTGTGGTTCTTTGGCGATGATATGCCGGGGATTCCGAACAAGCGTGTGGGCGGTTACTGTTTTGGTAGCAAAATTGCACCAATCTTCTTCAATACCATGGAAGATTCCGGGTCGCTGCCGATCGAAATGGATGTTGCCCAAATGAACATGGGCGATGTGGTTGATGTGTATCCGTATGAAGGCGTTGCCAAGCGTCACGGTACAGATGAAGTCATTTCCACCTTCGGCCTGAAAACCCAAGTGTTGTTGGACGAAGCCCGTGCGGGTGGTCGTATCAACCTGATTATCGGGCGTGGCTTGACTGCCAAAGCGCGTGAATCACTAGGTCTTCCGCCGGTTGACCTGTTCCGTACCCCTGAGCAGCCTGCTGACACTGGCAAAGGTTTCACGCTGGCACAGAAAATGGTCGGTAAGGCTTGCGGCATGACGGGTGTACGCCCCGGCATGTACTGCGAACCGAAAATGACTACCGTGGGTTCTCAGGATACTACTGGCCCGATGACTCGTGATGAGCTGAAAGATCTGGCTTGTCTGGGTTTCTCGGCGGATCTGGTTATGCAGTCTTTCTGTCATACAGCGGCTTACCCTAAGCCGGTTGACGTAACGACGCATCACACGCTGCCTGATTTCATCATGACCCGTGGCGGTGTTTCTTTGCGCCCTGGTGATGGCATTATCCACTCGTGGTTGAACCGCATGTTGTTGCCAGATACCGTTGGTACCGGTGGTGACTCGCATACCCGTTTCCCGATGGGGATTTCCTTCCCGGCAGGTTCTGGTCTGGTGGCATTTGCGGCGGCGACGGGCGTTATGCCGCTGGATATGCCGGAATCCGTGCTGGTACGTTTCACGGGTAAAATGCAGCCGGGTATTACTCTGCGTGACCTCGTTCATGCCATTCCACACAAAGCGATCCAGATGGGTCTGCTGACCGTGGAAAAGAAAGGCAAGAAGAACGTGTTCAATGGCACCGTTGTTGAAATCGAAGGTCTGGATCACCTGACCGTCGAACAAGCCTTTGAGCTGTCGGATGCGTCTGCGGAACGTTCTGCGGCGGGCTGTACGGTTGCGCTGTCTGAAGCCTCTGTGGCGGAATACCTGCGTTCCAATATCGTCATGCTGAAGTGGATGCTGTCCGAAGGTTACGGCGATGTACGTACCATCGAACGCCGCATTGGCAAGATGGAAGAATGGCTGGCTAACCCAAGCCTGCTGCGTGCGGATGCGGATGCAGAATACGCGGCTGTGATCGAAATCAATATGGATGAGATCAAAGAGCCTATCCTGTGCGCACCGAATGACCCAGATGATGCACGTCTGTTGTCTGAAGTGGCTGGTCGCAAGATTGATGAAGTCTTCATCGGTTCTTGCATGACCAACATCGGTCACTTCCGTGCTGCGGGTAAATTGCTGGATGCTGCCAACACGCAAATCCCCACCCGTATGTGGATTGCACCACCGACCAAGATGGATGCAGCCCAGTTGAGTGACGAAGGTTACTACAACATCTACGGCCGTGCCGGTGCGCGGATGGAAATGCCGGGCTGTTCACTGTGTATGGGTAATCAGGCGCGTATCGCTGAGAAATCCACAGCAGTGTCTACCTCTACGCGTAACTTCCCGAACCGTTTGGGTACAGGCGCTGACGTGTTCCTGGCTTCTGCTGAACTGGCATCCGTGGCTGCGGTCATGGGTAAACTGCCAACAGTTGCCGAGTACATGGAATACGCCAACAAGCTGGATAGCATGTCGGCTGACATCTACCGCTACCTGAACTTCGACAAGATGGAAAGCTACCAACATGCGGCGGCGAAAGTTGTGCCGATTCCGGTAGTTGCTGGGTAATAGTCCCACTTCTCTAAAAAGCCCCGCATTGCGGGGCTTTTTTTTGTATTCAGAATGGTTAGTGCTAGTGTTGGACTAAATCACCAAGGGAGTTGTAGAGATGCTTAACTGGAACGACGTTCTCCGCTTTGCCGACGCGGGTAATCCGACGCCCGACCGCGTTGTCAGGAAATCCGAAGAAGAATGGAAGGCGCAACTGAGCGATGAGCAATACCACGTTACCCGGCGCAAAGGTACCGAGCGCCCGTTCAGTTCAGGCATGTGCAGCCTGTTTGAGCCGGGGCTGTATGGCTGTGTTTGCTGCGGCACTTTACTGTTTGACGCCAACGAAAAATTTGAGTCGGGCACAGGCTGGCCTTCCTTTACCCAGCCGGTCAAGGCTAACGCGATTGCTTACCATGCCGACCGTTCACACGGCATGACACGGGTGGAAACCACTTGCAATACCTGCGGAGCGCATTTGGGTCATGTCTTCCCAGATGGCCCAGCGCCTAGCGGCCTGCGTTACTGCATGAATGCGGTTGCTCTAAAAAAACAGGCGGCGAGTCTGGAAAAAGCCACGTTCGGCGGCGGCTGTTTTTGGTGTACTGAAGCTATTTTCCGTGAACTGGATGGCGTGCATTCCGTGGAAAGTGGTTATAGCGGCGGGGCTGTCGACAACGCCAATTACCGGCAGGTATGCAGTGGTTCCACCGGTCACGCAGAAGTCATCCAGATACTGTTTGACCCAGCTATCATCAGCTACCGGGAACTGCTGGAAATCCACATGCTGACCCATGACCCAACCACGCTAAACCAGCAAGGTGCAGACAGGGGAACCCAGTACCGCAGCATTATTTTTACTCATAATAATGAGCAGCGGCAAATAGCAGAAGACTTGCTGGCATCCCTGAAGGATGGTTTTCGTGACGCCATCGTGACGCAAGTTGCCCCGCTGGAAACCTTCTACAAAGCAGAAGACTACCATCAGGACTATTACAACCTGAATGGTGGCGCGGGCTATTGTCAGGCGGTGATTAGCCCGAAACTGCGCAAATTCCGCGAGAAGTTCAAGGCGAAGCTGGCCTCCTAGCCCTTTAAAAAAGTCCCGCAAAGCGGGGCTTTTTTCTGCTTAATCGTACAGCATAATGTCGCCAATGGATTGCGCCCATTGTCCGAAAGCCGGAACGCTAAACATCTCATCACCAATCGCCCGCAGCATATCAGACACCAGCATCACGCCCATTTCCTTCAACGGGAAAGCTTTCGCGTAGTTGAGGATATGCCCGTAAACCTCTGCCGCTTGCGGTGTACCTTTGGCTCGAATCGCCCGCCCGACCAGTGACGACGCCACCGCGTATTGCAAATCGACTTCCTTGGGCGCTTTGATGTCTTCACCGCGCAAAATCGCATCCAGATCCGGCATTTGGTCAAGGCTGTCGACAAAGGCTTTCAGCTCGATGCCTGCTGCTGGCCCCACACAGGCTTGCAATGTACCCAGCAACAGGGCAGGGGAGTCGCCAAATTTCTGCAAGGCACGGTGGGCAAATTCCCACGAACGCGGCGTCGGGAAAGCGACCGGATTATGCGCGGGGTCAAAGTTAAACAGTTGTTCCGGGCGGAAGCGCAGGAAACCGATAATGCGTTCGTCGATATTATTTTTGTACGCCCACGCTACCCAGTCATCCAGATTCAGGTCGACTTCAAAGTGCGAAAAGCGGTTCGCCAATGGTGCGGGCATGGTGTAGGTCACGCCCCGGTCGCCTTGACGGTTGCCTGCTGCGAAAATCGCCCAGCCATCCGGTACGCGGTAATCGCCCAAGCGCCGGTCAAGGATCAACTGATACGCCGCTGCCGATACGCTGGGCACGGCGGAGGTGATTTCATCCAGAAACAGGATGCCCATCGGCCCGTGACGTTCCTCATCCGGCAGCATGGAGGGGATCGCCCATTCCACCAGTTCCTTGTCGCGGAAAGGGATGCCGCGCAAATCGCTGGGTTCCATCTGTGACAGACGCACGTCAATCACTGGCGTACCGTGGCGCACGCCGACCTGTGCGACGATTTGCGACTTGCCTACGCCCGGCGGCCCCCATAGCATGACTGGGGTATGATGACCTTCTAAAGTACCGAGAAACTCTTTATCGAGGATGGAACTGAGCGATGCTGGGCGCATAGGAAATCCTTATTCTGTCGTCACAAAGCATCCGATAATACGGCTTGCTGACAAAGGTGTGCAAATTGGCGTAAAACCCGCGTATCATTTACCGTTTTCGTCACCTTTAACAAGATCATGGCAAAGACACCCAAAAAGAAAAGTACTCCCGGTCAGAAAACCATTGCCCTGAATAAACAGGCACGCCACGAATTTTACATTGAACAAACCTACGAGGCTGGCATGGTCTTGCAGGGTTGGGAAATCAAAAGCCTGCGCGAAGGGCGGGTGCAACTCAAAGAAAGCTACGTGATTCTGGAAAAGGGTGAAGTGTTCCTGTTTGGCGCACATATCAGCGCTCTGCTATCCGCTTCGACCCACATCATCCCCGAATCCACTCGTACCCGTAAGTTATTGCTGCACGGCAATGAAATTTTCAAAATCAACGTCGCGGTTGACCGCAAAGGCTATGCTGTTGTGCCATTGGCGATGTATTGGAAAAATAACCGCGTCAAACTCGAAATCGGCTTGGGTAAGGGTAAACAACAACACGACAAACGCGATACTGAGAAAGCCCGCGATTGGGGTCGTGAAAAAGATCGCATCATGAAGCGTCATTAATGACGCTATTAATCTAGCATAGTAATATCAGGAAACTTTGACTAAGCTCAAAGAACTCAGATAAATCAAGGAGAAAGATAGATGAAATCAACGTTACTTGCATTGAGTGTTGCCATGGCTGTTGGCCTTGGCGTTTCCGCTTGTGGTGAGAAAAAAACCGAAGCGGCTGCCGGTGAGAATGGTGCTGTTACGGTCAAAATTGGCCAGTCTTCTCCGCTGACAGGCCCACAGGCTCATATCGGTAAGGATAACGACAATGGTGTGCGCTTAGCGATTGATGAAATCAACGCCAGTAAACCTGTGATCGACGGCAAACCCGTTACCTTTGAAGTGATGAGCGAAGACGATCAGGCTGACCCGAAAACGGCCACCATCGTGGCTCAGCGCATGATTGATGAAGGCATCGTCGGTGTCATCGGGCATTTGAACTCTGGTGCGACTATTCCTGCTTCTAAGGTTTATTCTGACAACAATATCCCGCAAATTTCCCCTTCTGCGACTGCCATCAAATACACTGACCAGGGTTTTAAAACCGCTTTCCGTGTCATGACCAACGATGCACAGCAAGGCAAAGTACTGGGTGCTTACGCGGCGAAGCTGGGCAAGAAAGTGGCGATCATCGACGACCAAACTGCTTACGGGCAAGGTCTGGCCGCTGAAGTTGAGAAAGCTGCCAAGGCGGCTGGTGCAGAAGTGGTTGCGGTAGAACACACCAATGACAAGGCATCTGATTTCACCGCAATCCTCACCTCCATCAAGGGTAAAGCGCCGGATGTGGTGTTCTTCGGTGGTATGGATCCACAAGCCGCACCGATTGCAAAACAAATGCACCAACTCGGCATGACGGCACAATTGCTCGGCGGTGACGGGATGCAAACCCCGAAATTCATCGAATTGGCAGCGGCAGATGCGGAAGGCGCGATTGCTTCCATCCCCGGTTTACCGATTGATAAAATGCCGAAGGGTGCAGATTTCAAGCAAAAGTTTGAAGCCAAATACGGGCAAATCCAGTTGTATTCGCCGTATGCCTATGATGCTGCTTACGTGATGGTGGATGCGATGAAACGCGCCAATTCCACCGATCCTGCCAAATACCTGCCTGAGCTGGGCAAAACCAGTTTTGAAGGTGTAACAGGCAAAATTAGCTTTGATGCTAAGGGCGACCTGACTTCCGGGCCGATTACGCTGTACAAGGTGCAGGCTGGTCAGTGGACAACACTGGAAACCATTCTGCCCCAATAACTTTCACGTATAAGGTACAGCATTTCGTATGGATATTTTCGCACAGCAGCTTGTCAACGGGTTGGTGCTGGGCAGTGTGTATGCGCTAGTAGCGTTAGGTTACACACTGGTTTACGGCATTCTGGAACTGATTAATTTTGCCCACGGTGAAACCACTATGATGGGCTCGATGATTGCTCTGGCTGTTATCGGGGCATTGTTTGGGGTAGCGCCAGATTTACCCGGTATTTTAATTGTGTTGGCAGGTTTGCTGGTGGCGATTCCAGCGTGCATGTTGCTGGGGTACTCGATTGAGCGGGTGGCTTACCGCCCGCTGCGTCATGCGCCCCGGCTTGCACCCTTGATTACTGCCATTGGTATGTCGATTGTGTTACAGAATGTGGCGATGCTGATCTGGGGCAAGCAATACATTGCTTTTCCGACGACCTTGTTGCCACAGGGGCGGCATGATGTGTTCGGAGCCTCCATTACCGATGTGCAGATTGCCATTCTGGTATTGACGGTGACGATCATGGCAGGTCTGGTGACGTTGGTAAATCGTACCCGCTTGGGGCGTGCGATGCGTGCCACGGCACAAGCACCGGCAGTTGCTCAATTGATGGGAGTCAATGTCAATCGAGTGATTTCTGCCACGTTTGTTATCGGGGCGGCACTTGCAGCGATTGCAGGTGTGATGGTCAGCGCAAATTACGGACAAGCCCATTATTACATGGGCTTTTTATTGGGTTTGAAAGCCTTTTCTGCTGCTGTATTGGGTGGTATCGGCAACCTCGCGGGCGCTATGCTCGGCGGTTTATTGCTGGGTGTAATCGAAGCTTTGGGCGCAGGTTACATCGGCGATTTGACTGGCGGCTTCCTGGGCAGTAATTATCAGGATATTTTTGCATTTCTGGTGTTGATTCTGGTGTTGACGCTGAAACCGTCTGGCCTGTTGGGGAGTAGAAGCGTTGAACGTGCTTGAAATCTTGAGAGGTAAGGCGTGGCTAACCGCCGGATTGTTGTTAGTGGGCTTAATCCTGCTGCCGTTTTTGGTGGAAGCTAGCCTAGGTAAATCGTGGTTGCGGATCATCGACTTTGCCTTGCTGTACATCATGCTGGCCTTGGGGCTGAACATCGTGGTCGGCTACGCAGGCTTGCTGGATTTAGGTTACGTCGCGTTTTATGCGGTGGGCGCGTATTGCTGGGCATTACTGGCTTCACCGCATTTCGGTTTGAATTTACCGTTCTGGGTGATTTTGCCTGTCGGGGCAGCGGTTGCAGCGCTGTTTGGCGTATTGTTGGGAACACCGACGCTGCGGCTACGCGGCGATTATCTGGCTATTGTCACGCTAGGGTTTGGCGAAATCATCCGTATTTTCATCAATAACCTCAACGCACCGGTTAACATCACCAACGGGCCACAAGGCATTACGTCGATTGAGCCGATTAGCATTGGCGGGTTTTCACTGGGCAAAACTCAAGAGGTGCTGGGTTTAACGCTGTCATCGCCGCACCTGTATTACTACCTGTTCCTGTTGTGCGTGGCGTTGGTGGTGTTTGTGTGTATGCGGCTGGAAAATTCGCGTATCGGGCGGGCATGGGTAGCGATCCGTGAGGATGAAATGGCTGCGGCGGCAGCGGGCATCAATACCCGTAATATCAAGCTGTTGGCATTTGCGATGGGTGCAACGTTTGGTGGTTTGAGCGGCGGGCTGTTCGCCAGTTTTCAAGGCTTTGTTAGCCCGGAAAGCTTCAATTTGATGGAATCCATCATGATCCTCAGCATGATCGTGCTGGGTGGCATGGGCAATATTGTGGGCGTCATTGTGGGCGCAATTCTGGTGACGGTTATCCCCGAAGCCTTGCGCTACACCGGTGACTTACAGCAAGCCGTATTTGGCAAAGTGTTTGTTGATCCGGCAGATTTACGCATGTTGTTGTTCGGGATGGCGCTGGTGTTAATGATGTTGTTGCGTCCTTCCGGTTTGCTGCCTTCCAAACAGCGGCGGCAAGAGCTGGCGGAGGATGCTGCATGAGTGACTTACTGCAAGTGACTACCGTATCCAAGCATTTTGGCGGTATCAAAGCGCTCACCGACGTCAGTTTCACGGTGCGTAAGGGTGAAATCTTCGGCGTAATTGGTCCCAATGGCGCGGGCAAAACTACGCTTTTCAATGCATTGACCGGGCTTTACCAGCCGGATACCGGTGCGATTGACCTGGCGGGCGTGTCGCTGTATCGGCGCAAACCGCATGAGATTCTCAAGGCCGGTTTTGCCCGCACGTTCCAGAATATCCGCCTGTTCCACAATATGACCGCGCAGGAAAACGTGATGGTGGGGCGGCACACGCGCACCACCTCTGGGGTGCTCGCGGCTTTATTGCATACTCAACACAACCGTCGGGAAGAGCGTGATTGCGCGGCCTTTGCCCAGCAATTGCTCGACCGCGTGGGTATTGGGCAGCATACCCACACGCTGGCAAAAAACCTGTCGTATGGCGACCAGCGTCGTCTGGAAATTGCCCGTGCTTTGGCCAGCGAACCCAAATTGCTGGCGCTCGATGAACCTGCCGCAGGCATGAACCCCAACGAGAAAAACGCCCTGCGTGACCTGATGGTGAGCTTGCGTGAGGAAGGTTTGACCCTGATGTTGATCGAACATGATGTGAAACTGGTGATGGGTATTTGTGACCGCTTGGTGGTGCTGGATTACGGCGAAAAAATTGCCGAAGGCACGCCTGACATTGTACGCCACGACCCCAAAGTGATTGCCGCCTATTTGGGTGGGGAGGTCGCTGCATGAGCCTGCTTTCCGTGCAAAACCTGAGCGTCAATTACGACAGTATTCGCGCCGTCAAAGGCATTAGCTTCGAGGTGCAGCAAGGTGAAACCGTGTGCCTGATCGGTGCGAATGGTGCGGGTAAAACTACCACACTCAAGACGTTGAGTGGCTTGTTGCCTGCTTCAGCGGGTGAGATGACGTTTGATGGGCACAAGCTGAACGGTATGCCTGCTTACCAGATTGCCACGCTGAATCTGGCGTTGGTACCTGAAGGACGCGGTATTTTTACCCGGATGACGGTGTTGGAAAACCTGCTGATGGGGGCGTACAACCGCACTGACCGCGCCGCCGTACACCGCGAAATCGACGAAATCTACGCCTTGTTACCGCGCTTGCAAGAACGTCATCAGCAACAGGCGGGGTTACTGTCCGGCGGTGAACAGCAAATGCTGGCACTGGCACGCGCCATGCTTTCCAAACCGAAATTGCTGATGCTCGACGAACCCAGCATGGGGCTTGCGCCGATCATGGTGCAGACCATTTACGGCATTATCCAGACCATTGCCAAACAAGGCATTACCATTTTGTTGGTGGAACAGAACGTGCGCTTGGCTCTCGGTATCAGCCAGCGCGGTTACGTAATGGAACACGGCGAAATTACCTTGAGCGGGGAATCCCGCGCCCTCGCCGATGACCCCGCTGTCCAAGCCGCTTATCTTGGTGAACTGTGAGCAAACTTATGTACACTCCTGCTTTGGAAAACCTACGCATCGTCATGGTGGAAACTTCTCACCCCGGCAATATCGGCTCGGCAGCACGTGCCATGAAAGTCATGGGAATTAAGGATCTGCGTCTGGTCTCGCCACGCAAACCTTTTTCACAGGAAACCTTTGCACTGGCTTCTGGCGCAAACGATATTATTGAGCAAGCAAAAATCGTCCCGACCTTGCAGGATGCCGTGGCGGATTGCCAGATCGTGATTGGGGCAAGTGCGCGTTCCGAACGTACCCTGCAATGGCCGCAGATGGATGCGCGGGAATGCGGCACTTTCGTCGCCGAGCAGTTGCCGCAGCAGCAGAAAATTGCGTTGGTGTTTGGGCGTGAGCGCACTGGCTTGACCAACGAAGAGCTGGATCATTGCAATACGTTGGTGCATATCCCGATGGCGTTTGATTTCCTGTCGCTGAATATTGCGATGGCGATTCAGGTGCTAACTTACGAATGTGCCACGGCCGTCAGAATGGCAACGCCTGTGCCACCAGTAGCAACTGACCCGGATGAGGTGTTGGCGAGTGCGGGGGCGTTAGAAGGGTTCTATACGCATCTGGAACAGTCGATGATTGAGACGCGCTTTCTTGACCCGGAAAACCCGCGCTTGTTGATGCGGCGGATGCGGCGGCTGTTCGGAAGAGCGGGTGTGACGGTGAGCGAGATGAATATTTTGCGGGGGATGTTGGCGGCGTTTGCGGGGCGGAAGTTTCAGAATCGTGGATGAAAGTGTGTTGTGTTAGATTTTGACGATGCAGTAAATATTAACATTTAATAATATACTGGATTTGCGTTAGAATACTGGTATGACAAGACTTTTCATCTCCGCAACCCACAAATCCTCCGGCAAGACCACGGTTTCGATTGGCCTGTGTGCCGCTTTGCGTGCGCAAGGCTCGATCGTGCAGCCGTTCAAGAAAGGCCCTGATTACATCGACCCGTTGTGGCTCGGTGCTGCTAGCGGTCGCGCTTGCCACAATCTCGATTTCAACACGATGACGCCGGATGAAATCATCCAGACTGTGCAGCGTTATTCCCTGAATACCGACATTGCTCTGATCGAAGCCAACAAGGGTTTGTACGATGGCATGGCGTTGGATGGTTCCGACAGCAATGCCGCCATCGCCAAACTGACCCGTTCCCCGGTGGTGCTGGTGGTGGATACACGCGGCATGACGCGCGGTATTGCCCCGCTGCTGCTCGGCTATCAAGCATTTGACCACGACATCAATATTGCTGGAATCATCTTCAATCGCGTCGGTGGCGCACGCCACGCAGCCAAGTTGCGCGAATCGGTGGAATACCATACCGACATCAACGTGTTAGGCGCGGTGCAAAACAACCCGGAGATGGAAATCGAAGAGCGCCATCTGGGGTTGATGCCCAGCAACGAGAGCGGTGAGGCGGAGGCGCAAATCGCGCGGATTCGCGATCTGGTGGCAGAGCAGGTGGATTTGGGTTTATTGCGTGGGATTGCGGCAACGGCGGAAGAGGGCGTATGCAATACGCCCCTACGATCAGAGGGTAGGGGCGTATTGCATACGCCCTCTTCACATTCCCTCCTTCGTATCGGTATCTGCCAAGACCCCGCCTTCGGCTTCTACTACCCCGGCGACCTCGAAGCTTTGCAACAAGCTGGCGCGGAACTCGTCCCCGTCAATACCCTGACCGATACGGCATTGCCCGACATCGACGGCCTGTTCATCGGCGGCGGTTTCCCCGAAACCCACATGCAGCAACTGGCGGCGAATGTTGCCATGCGCGAATCCATCCGCACCGCCATCGACAACGGCCTGCCAACGTATGCAGAATGTGGCGGGCTGATGTACCTTTCCCGCAGCCTTGTCTGGAACGGGCAGCAGGCGGCAATGGTGGGCATTATTCCCGGCGATGCAGTGATGCACCCCAAACCGCAGGGCAGGGGTTATGTGAAATTGCAGGAAACCGCTGATATGCCCTGGCCAGGTGGTAATATGACCCACACCATCAATGCCCACGAGTTTCATTATTCGCGGCTTGAAAATTTGACCGCGACGGGTAAATTCGCCTACCGTATGCAACGCGGAACCGGCATCGACGGTCAACACGATGGCTGGATTTACCGCCATTTATTGGCTTCTTACACGCACATGCGCGACACTTCCCAATTTCACTGGGCGCAGCGTTTTGTAGCATTTATTCGACAAACCACTAGGAAAACAACTGCATGATCACAGTCACCCCTGCTGCTGCTACTCAAGTTCTTACTGCTTCGGTACAAGGTAATGCCATTGGCCTGCCGTTACGCATTGCTGTCCAGAAAAAGCCGGATGGCGGTTTCCATTACCTGATGGGTTTCGATGACCAAGCGCAGGCTGGCGACCAAACCATCGCATCCGAAGGTGTCAGTCTGGTGGTTGCAGCAGAATCCCAGCCTTTGGTTGATGGCATGACGCTGGATTATGTTGAAATCGATGGCAAATTAGAGTTCGTATTCATCAACCCTAACGACCCTAACTATCGCCCACCGCAGGTATAAGCCCATGCAAGAAACCGTCGTCAAGTTACCGATTCCCACCACGCTGAAGCAGCAAGCGGAGGTTGATGACGAGCTTGCGTCGGCTTCTCGCAACACTTACTGGGCGAGTCAAGAAGGCCGCCCGGTGATTGATCTGCCGTGGCAAGCACAAATCAGTTTGCTGATTCTGTTTTTTGTGTTCACGGTGATTGGAGCGGTGTATTTCTGGACAACCAGCAGTAGCAGTCAGGATAGTTGGGTTGCGCCCGTGATGACCGGGTTATGGGGCATATCAGGTGTGGGTGTGTTGCTGCTGTTGTACTGGCTCTGGCGGGAATTTTCGCGATTTGGTACAGAGTTGTCACGCTGGGCGATTCGCTTACGCAAAGGCGATCTCAGTGCACGGATGCACATTTCAGGCAAAAGCTGCCCCTCCCGCAAGATACGCGAGCAAATCAACGCCATTACCGAGGATTACCACGCCCTGTCGCGGATGCAGCAAAAGCGCATGAGCCGTCAGGAAAAACACCTTGCCCAGAAAAAACGCCATCTGAGCGTATTGTACGAAGTGGCCAGTTGCGTCAACCGTTCCGATAGTTTGGAAAATTTATTCAAGCGTTTTTTAGACACGCTCAAGGATGTGATCAAGGCGGAAGCCGCGACGGTGCGTTTGCTGGATCGTGAAGGCAAGCTGCGGCTGGTTTCCAGTATCGGCCTGAATGCCGAAGCGGTGAAACTGGAGGAAACCTTGCCCTCCCCAAGCTGCTTGTGTGGACACGCGGCGCTTGACCGCGACATCAAGGTACGTAGCGATGTGGCAGAGTGTAACCTGATCATCGGCCAGCCCTTGTGTGCCGGGTCGCAAGATCTGGAGATGCTGGCGATTCCGTTGCAATACCGTGACAAGGTGCTGGGCGTTTACAACCTGTTCATTCGTAAAGGGCGTTACGACAAGCTGGAAGATGATGAACTGTTGCTGAGTATCGGGCAACACTTGGGCATGGCTATCGAGAAGTCTAATAGTGACGAGGACATGCGTACCCTGTCGATTATGGAAGAACGTACCCGCATGGCGCACGAACTGCACGACTCCCTCGCGCAAACACTTGCCAGCTTGCGCTTCAAGGTGCGTTTGCTGGATGACTCCTTTAACCGGGGGCATGAAGCTGATATGTGGCACGAGTTGGAGGTGCTGGAAAATACCATCGACGAAGCCTACGCCGAGCTACGCAGCCTGATTACCGATTTCCGTGCACCGATTGATGGCAAAGGCATCCTGCGGGCGGTCGAGCGCCTGACCGAACGTTTCCGCCAAGAGACGGGGATGGAAGTGTTTTTCTACCATAACTGGGCGTTGAAAGACTTGTCCCGCGAGGCGGAAGTGGAAGTGATCCGCATTGTGCAGGAGGCGCTCACCAATATCCGCAAGCACAGCCAGGCTTCCACCGTGCGTTTGTTATTGTTCAGTAATGAAGAGGGACGTTGCAGCATTCTGGTGGAAGATGATGGCGTTGGTCTGCCTGATCCGCTGCCTGAGCCAAACCCGACGACGGGTGAACACATTGGTTTACGCATTATGCAGGAACGTTCCGAGAAGATTGGCGGCGAGATACAGTTTGAAAGTGAACCGGGTGAGGGTACACTGATACAATTGAATTTCGACGCACCACCGACCAAGAAGCTGTCTGACCTCTTTGGAGCTCAGCCAGTTGCCTGATGATCACCCTATAATAAGCGACCCCACATGAACGAAAAAGTATTGCTGATTGACGACCACACCCTGTTCCGTGCAGGTCTGGAAGATTTGCTCACCCGGCGGGGTATCCGCGTGGTGGCTGCTGTCGGCAGTGGCGATGAGGGGCTGATCGCTGCCGCTAACCTTGCCCCCGACATCGTATTGCTGGATATGCGGATGCCGCAAATGGACGGCCTCAGTGTCTTGCGCCAGTTGCGTAAAAACAGCCCCGATCTGCGCGTTGTGATGCTGACGACCAGCAGCAATGAAAACGATTTGGTGGAAGCCTTACGCAGTGGTGCGCGGGGTTATTTGCTCAAGGACATTGAGCCGGATGATTTAGTGGTGGCCTTGCGCGAAATCGTTGCGGGCAAGACGGTGGTTGCGCCAGAACTTGCGCCGGTCTTGGCGAGGGTAGTGCAGGGTGGTGATGCACGTTCCAACGAAAACAAGATTCCCAACCCGTTTTCAGAGTTGACCCCGCGTGAATACGAGATCCTCACCCTGTTGGCGGAAGGCCAAAGTAATAAGGTGATTGCGCGTAACCTCGGCATTTCCGACGGCACGGTCAAGCTGCATGTGAAAGCCATTTTACGCAAACTGAACGTCAGTTCGCGAATTACAGCAGCGGTTATGGCAGTGGAACACGGTATCCGTGTAGAAGCGGCCAACGCCGATCACTGATTTAGTCTTGCCATTTGATAGATGATTAGCATGTCTCAGAAAACATTTGCAGCGCTGGTCGCTGATGCCTTGCCCCATATCCGTGAATTGATGCCTTGGGATGTGGATGAAATGCGTGCCACCCACCCGGAAATGCTGGTCGTCGATATCCGTGAAGCGGATGAGTATAACGCCGGGCATATTCAGGATTCCTTGCATGTACCGCGAGGAATCTTGGAGGCATCGTGTGATTGGGGGTATTCCGACACTATTCCGGCCTTGGTACAAGCGCGTGCCAAGCCAGTGGTATTGGTGTGTCGTTCTGGGAACCGCACCGCTTTGGCTGCCTTGACGCTGAGCCTGATGGGATATCAGCAAGTTTATTCGATGAAAACCGGTGTACGTGGTTGGAATGACTACGAATTACCGTTGTTTAATGCCAGCGGTGCACCAGTGGATATTGACTTGGCAGAAGAGGAGTTGAGTCCACCAGTACGGCCGGAGCAACTTGAATCTTAAGCCTATTGTCGTTGCAGCCTTTCATGGTGTATGTATTTTGCAACGTTTCTAGAAAACTAACGGTTTTTTTGTATCTTTACTGCTACACTCGTAAAAATTTGTGTATAAATAGCCCTATTTAAACAGTAAAGTCAGGAGAACTAGCATGAAACAACATACCTACAAGGCACTATTGAGTACGGTGGTATTATCAATGGGTGTATTTTTATCGGGTTGTTCCAATATTTCTGATAGCCTATCTGATTCTGTTTCTGGGCTGAATCCATTTCAGCAAACCACAGAAAGCCCCGCTAATGTGACTACACCTACGCCTACGCCAAGCCATAAAGAAGCGCCGGACTCATCATCCGCAGCGGGTCTTTGGGTTCAATCCAAACCAGCTGCTCCACCCAAGCAGCCGGAGGGAGTGGATGTGAATGTGGGGAATAACAAACAGTGCACTACTTTCTGTGCATTACCATTACGTAAACCACCTGCTGCGGCTAAATAATTGAAATGGCTTGGACTCTACGAACTGCACGATAGCATCGAACATCCTGCTTTATGCCGTGCCCATTCCGGGCGTTTTTCGGCAAAAATTGCTTTTGCAGGCTGCTCATCATAAGGGCGGCGTAACACTTCCAACAATTCCTGCAACATGCCGTTATCGCCATTGGCGGCTTGGTCTATCGCTTGCTGGGCGAGGTAATTACGCAGCACAAAACGTGGATTAACCGCATTCATGCGGGCGCGGCGCTCGGCTGCTGGCAGCTCATCCTGTTGTAAACGCTGGCAATATTGCACCAACCAGCTTTCCCATGCCTGTTGGTGTTCTTGTCGCCAGTCATCACGGTAAAACGCGGGGTGCAGTGGTTCCAGCGTGGGGTTTTGCAGGTCAATATCGGCGAGGTGGCGGAAGAATAGCGTCATGTCCACTTCTGCCTTGTGTAGCAATTCAAACGCACCGTTGATCCACGGCGCATCCTCATCCGACAACTCGCGGATGCCGAATTTGGCGGCGAGCATTTCCCCGAAGGTTGCGCTGTAAGTGTCGGCGTAAAGCTGTGAACCCGCTTCCAACACGCTGGCATCGCTGATCACTGGCTTCAGGGCATCGCGCAGGCGGGCAAGGTTCCAATGACCAATGTAGGGTTGTTGCCCGTAGCAGTAGCGTTTGCCTTGGGCATCGGTGGTGTTGGGTGTCCACATCGGGTCGTAATCTTCCAGCCAGCCGTAAGGGCCATAGTCGATAGTCAGGCCGAGGATCGACATATTGTCAGTGTTCATCACACCATGCACGAAGCCGACCCGCATCCAGTGCGCAATCATCACCGCTGTTCGACGGCAGATTTCGAGGAACCATTGCCCGCGTTTGGCTTGGGTATCGCCTTGCAGTTCGGGGTAGTCACGGTCGATGGTGAAATCCACCAGTTGTTCCAGCAAGCCGATGTCACCGCGTGAAGCAGGTAGTTCAAAGTTGCCGAAACGGATGAACGACGGGGCAACACGGCAGACGATAGCGCCCGGTTCGATGGCTGCATTGCCGTCGTAGAACATGTCACGCAGCACGCCATCGCCGGTTGCCACCAGACTCAAGGCGCGGGTGGTGGGAATGCCGAGGTGGTGCATGGCTTCGCTGCACAGGAACTCACGTACCGAGGAACGCAGCACGGCACGCCCATCAGCGCGGCGCGAATAGGGCGTGGGGCCTGCGCCTTTGAGTTGCAGTTCCCAGCGTTCGCCGTTGGCATTGACAGTTTCGCCGAGGCTCATGGCACGCCCATCACCCAATTGGCCTGCCCAGCCGCCGAACTGGTGTCCGCCGTAGCAGGCTGCGTAGGGTTGCATCCCCTCCAGCAGTTGGTTGCCACCGAAAATTTGCGCAAAATCAGGGTGCTTAATGTCGGCCTCTGTCCAGCCTAGCAGGGTGGCGACTTCCGGTGAATGTATCAGCAGGTGCGGGTCGGCGACTGGCGTAGGTTGCACCTCTGACCAAAGCGCATTGTGGACTTGGCGCGGGAGTTTGAAGCCGTCGGTATCACCGGGCAGTTCACGCACGAAACGGTTGTCGAAGTTCAAGGGATGCATGGAAAATCCTGTTGGTGTCAGGCTTCCAAGCAGAACAGATGGAAGCGGACGTGTCGAGAAGCCGTAATGGGCGGGGTGGATTGTGTTTGCGCCATAAAAAAGGGAGCACTGCTGTGCTCCCTTAACGCCATCATTGGCAATGTTATTGTCGGCGAGGAGGATACTTATTATTTCAGTTCGTCAGCCGCCAGTGGTTTGAGTTCAGCCGCTGCACTGGCGACGGTTTTACGCATGTCTTCCGGCATGGGGATTAGACCTTTGTCTGCCAGATAGCCATCATCGCCCCAAGCTGCATCGCTGGTGAATTCAGCGAGGAATTCTTTGATATTTTTTACTTGTTCAGCATGTGAGTTTTTCACGTACATGAACAAGGGGCGGGAAACCGGGTAGCTGCCATCAGAAATGCTGTCGAAGGTAGGCGCTACGCTGTCGACTTTTGAACCTTTCACTTTGTCTTCGTTCTGTTCGAGGAAGCTGTAGCCGAAGATGCCCAGTGCATTCGGGTTAGCAGACAGTTTTTGCACGATCAGGTTGTCGTTTTCGCCTGCTTCGATGTAAGCGCCATCTTCACGAATCGTGGTACAAGCTGCTTTATGGTCTTTTTCCTTGGCTTTGGCTTCATCTTCCTTGCCAGCTTCTTTCAGCTTTTTGGACTCATCCTTGATGGCGTCCAGAGGTGCAATGCCTTTACAGCCGCCTTCCATGACCATTTCGGAGAAAGCGTCGCGTGTGCCGGAGGTGGGGGGCGGACCCAGTACTTCGATTTTCGTATCTGGCAGGGCAGCGTTGACTTCTTTCCAGGTTTTGTAAGGGTTGGCAACCATTTCGCCTTTGTCGTTTGGAACATTTTTCGCCAAAGCCATGAACATGTCTTTCATGCTCAGGTCGTAATCTGCTGCGCTTTTCGCGTTTGCAATGGCGATGCCATCGAAGCCGACTTGTACTTCAGTGACTTTATCAACGCCATTTTTGATGCAATCATCCAGTTCGCTTTGTTTCATGCGGCGTGAAGCGTTGGTGATGTCGGGGGTATCGATGCCCGCGCCAGAACAGAACAGTTTGAAGCCGCCGCCAGTGCCAGTTGATTCAACTTTAGGCGCAGCACTGCCGGTTTTCTTGGCAAATGTTTCAGCAACACTTGTTGAAAAAGGGTAAACAGTGGAAGAACCCACGATTTCGATGTTGTCACGGGCTTGTGCAGCGGTAGCAGACAGTGCCAGAGCAGCAGCAATCGTAAGAGCAAGTTTCTTCATTTGAAAGTCTCCAAAGTTTAAGTCAATATTGGGTCAATCCGTAGAAAGACTGAACTGCTGCGTACTCTAAGCGTTTAATATGACAGCTTTGTGACAAGCTTAAAAAAAGGAAAATTAGGATGAAGCTATTGCGGCGGTCAGTGCGCCTGACCCGGTTGGTATTGCATGTTTTGAAGGGGCTGGTGCTCACCCTGTTGGTGGCAGGCGTTTGGCGGATGTCGGCGGATGCGCCATTCTATCAGCGCATGGTGAGTGGGTGGTTGCGGAAAACCGGGCAAATCTTGGGCGTGCGGGTGAGGGTCATCGGCGAACCTGTTGGGCAGATGGCACTCATGGTGTCCAATCACATTTCATGGCTGGATATTGCGCTGTTGGGTGGCGCGGCTAACGTGCGTTTCCTGTCCAAGCAGGAAGTGCGCCATTGGCCAATCATTGGTTGGTTGGCGGAAAAGTCGGGTACTTTATTTATTACGCGCGGTAAAGCGGGCGCGGCGGCGGCGGCATCAGCCACCATTTTGCAAGCCTTGCAGGCGGGGCGGGTCGTGTTATTGTTCCCGGAAGGCACGACGACGACAGGTAATGATGTACGCACGTTCCATGCACGCTTACTCGCGCCAGCCTTTGAGGCGAATGTGCCGGTGCAGCCGGTGGCGTTGCGGTATCCCGGCGCTGATGGTTTGACGCACCCGCTGGTTCCGTATGTTGAGCAGCAATCGCTGTGGGATAACCTGAAAAGTTTGCTGGATGAAGCAGAAATTCAGGCCGAAATCCACTTCTTGCCATTGCTGCAAACGACTGGGGTCGACCGTAAAACCTTGGCGGCAGCGTGTGAGCAACACGTCCGGGCGTTGGTAAAACGGCCTGCGTGACTGGATTTTTGTGCGTTGCAACCGTAAGCTCTGGAAATTGTTTTGACAGGAGCGCGACATGGCACAGTGGGTACGTTTTACAGCCGAGGGTGAAACCCGTTTTGGTACATTGGCACACGGCATCATTACCGAATATACCGGGGATATGTTTGCTGGCAGTACCCTGAGTGGGCGCGAATTTGCGCTGGCGGCGGTCAAGCTGTTGCGCCCGTGTGAGCCTTCCAAGCTGATTGGCTTGTGGAACAATTTTCAGGAAAGGGCGGTGGTGGAAAATCTGCATAAACCCGATCACCCGCTGTATTTTCTCAAGGCCGCCAACAGTTTTGCCGCTGATGGCGAGCTGATTCCACGCCCGGCAGGTTACAGTGGCATGGTGGTTTTCGAGGGTGAACTGGGGATTGTGATCGGCAAGCGTTGCAAAGGCATTGCGCTGGAACAGGCTCCCGAATATATTTTCGGTTATACCTGCGTGAACGATGTGACCGCGCGTGAGTTGCTGAAACTTGACCCAGCCTTTGTACATTGGACGCGTGCCAAGAGTTTTGATCAGTTTGGAGTGTTTGGCCCTAGTATCGCTACCGGGCTTGATCCGGCAACGCTACGCGTGCGGGTGGAATTGAATGGTGTGGAAAAACAGAACTATCCGGTTGCCGATATGTTCTTTTCCCCCTATGAGATCGTTAGCCGCATTTCACATGACATGACGCTGGAAGCGGGCGATGTGATTGCTTGTGGTACATCCGTTGGCGTGTGTGGCATGGCTGATGGTGATACCGTGGTGGTCAGCATCGCCGGAGTAGGTGAGCTGACCAACCGTTTCGGGTAGGCGTTTAGGCCATTATTTGCGGTTTAGGCGATCCGTCAGCGCATACAGTACGCCGGAAATGACGAAGGTTATGTGGATGCCGACCATCCAAGCCATGTCCTCATTCGAGGGGGCGTGGATTGAGCCTAATGCCATAAAGTTTTTGAGCAGGTCAACACCGGAAATAGCAACGATAGAGCCGATAAGCTTCAATTTCAGGTCACTGAAGCCGATATGCCCCATCCAGTCGGGGCGGTCTGCATGTTCGTGCAGGTCATCCATTTTGGAGACGAAGTTTTCGTAGCCGCTGAAAATGATAATGATCAATAAGTTCATGATCAGTGAAATGTCGACGAGAGACAGTACGCCGATGATAATGTCGTCATCACTGGCGGTCATTATGGTAGTGGTTAATACCCATAACACTTTCCCCGACTTCACCAGCAATACACCCAAGGCTACGACCAAAGCTAAATACACAGGCGCGAGCAACCAGCGACTGGTAAACAGGAAATGTTCAAAGAGATGTTCTATTTTTTTCGCGGCGCTTTTCATGATATCCCGGTTTATTGTGTTGGTAAAAAAAGGCTGTAATCATAGGTTGAGTTGTGTACTTCGGCAATAACCCATAGCGGCCTGTCACGAAATGCGGGATGATACGCGGCTTACCCCTGATTTACTGACCTGCGATGACTATGGATTTCGATCATTCTGAACTGTTGACCATTAAAGATTATATCCGCTGGGGCGCAAGCCGCTTTGCTGATGCCGAATTGAGCTTTTCACACGGGATGTCTTCCCCGTTTGATGAGGCGGCTTATCTAGTGTTGCATACCCTGTATTTGCCGGTGGATACCCCCGATCTGTATTTTGATAGCCGTTTGACCCGTAGCGAACGCGATGCGGTGGCTGAGATTATTCAGCAGCGGGTGGAAACCCGCAAGCCAGCGGCGTACATCACCCATGAAGGCTGGTTCCTTGGCTTACCTTTCTATGTGGATGAAAACGTGCTGATCCCGCGTTCGCCGATTGCGGAATACATCGAAAAGCAATTCGCGCCGTGGATTGAGCCGCATCAAGTGCATCATATTCTGGATTTGTGTACCGGTAGTGGCTGTATCGGCATTGCTTGTGCCTACGCTTTCCCCCATGCACGGGTTGATTTGGGTGATATTTCGGCGGAAGCGTTGGAAGTGGCGCGGATCAATATCGAGCGCCACAACCTTGCTGGTCAGGTAGAAGCGCTTGAGTCTGATTTGTTCGACCATCTGCAAGGTCGCCAGTACGACATTATCGTCAGCAACCCGCCGTATGTGGATGCGCAGGACATGGCGGCTTTGACCCCAGAATTCTTGCATGAACCCGCCGCTTTGGCGCTAGCATCAGGGGATGATGGGCTGGATCATACTCGCCGCATCCTGCGTGATGCCGCCAAGCATTTGACGGATCACGGCATTTTGGTGGTGGAAGTGGGCAATAGCCAATACGCACTGCAAGCCGCTTACCCGGATGTGCTGTTCCATTGGCTGGAATTCGAGCGCGGCGGTGATGGCGTCTTCCTGCTCACCGCCGATCAGGTGCGTGAATTGGCGAACTAAGGTTTCAAGCGGTAGGTGTAGTAAGACGCATCACCGCTCGTGCCTGCATAAGGGTATGGGTAGGTGGTGGTGTTGCCTGTATTACTGACGTTGTTGCTGCTGTAACAATTGATCCTTTGCGCATCGGGCAGGTTATTCAGTGGCGTGAAGCCTTGTGATAAGGCAGCGTTCATTGAATTGCTGGTCACGGTGAAAATATTGATCTTGCCGTCCGCACCACCACAGAAGGCCGGGTACATGCGCCCGTCCATCCCGCAACTGCTGCTGGTGACGACTGCACCACCGGCTTGCAATTGACGCTGCATTTCTTCTAGCGGTACACCACCGTTTTCACATTGGCGTGAGCCTTGGTATTTGTAGATGTCCACGTAGGTAATCGGCATGGGTGTTGCGGCGGGATACGTTGGTGTTGCCACGCCCCACGGACTCCACGGGTTGACGTAAGCACCTGTCGGAACACAGGCGCTGAGGAACAAGCTGCTGGTAAGCAAGGCAATACCGCCAAAGCGAATAGGGGACATACTAAACTCCTTTAAGAGCATGATTGGATACCTGAATTGGACTGGCAAGTGCCTGATTCAGTTCCCGCTAGATGAAATTGATGGGTGTATAGTTATGCCCTGGCAATAAGCTTGCGAGATTCGTGTCACGCAAGTGCTTGCTAGCGATTTCCCCGAAAATATCACGAAAATCGACTGAATGTGCCAGATAGCGCCCTTTGTAGAGTTGTGCCGTTTCCAGCCCTGGCCACTGCCCATACACGCCACTGCGCACCCCACCACCGATAGCGAACCAGCAAGCAGCATTGCCGTGATCAGTGCCTTGGCTGCCGTTTTCTTCAGCGGTACGCCCGAATTCAGTCATGGTCAGGATCATCACATCCTGCATGGCAGTGCCTAAATCGGCGTACAAAGCAGCAATGCCATCCGCGAAGATTTTCAGCATATTGGCTTGATAGCCTACTTGGTTGCCTTGCCCTGTGTGCGTGTCCCAGCCACCGAGATTCACCGTGGCGAGTTCAAGTCCCACGCCTGCTTTGATCAATTGTGCCGCTTGCCGCAATTGCATGCCATAGCTATTGGCAGGATACACTGCCCCATTCGCAGGCTGATAGCCTGTCACATCCAGTTGTTGCACTAGCCCAAGATCAGAGAACAAGGTACGCCCAGCATTCTGAATGCGTACCCCGTTATTGCCGCCCAGATGTGGATTTTGCGCGTAAATCTTTTGCAAACGAGCGGTCATGCGTGGTTCAGCGCTGACTGCCATATCCAAATCGAAGGCGGCGAGATCGTTAAAGGAAGATACTGGCACACTGCCCCGCAAGGATTGTGCAATCTCGGTGCCGAAGCTCACCCCGCGCATTCCGCTGCTATTGCTGGAAGTGTCCAGATGGCGATTCAGCCAGCCATTGCTGCTTTTGCTGATCATGCCGCTTTCAATGAATTGCTCACTATCAAAGTGCGACAGGCTGGCGTTGGGGTAATGGGTTGCCGGAAAGACGGCGACATTACCTTGCTGATACAGCTTGTGTAACGCTGACATGGCGGGGTGTAGTCCGATGAAGCCGTTCAAGTCCAAGGCTCCACCTGCTTGCCCCGCGCGTGGAATGGCAATGGTGGGGCGTAAGCGGTAATACGCTGCCTCCCCGTAAGGCACTGCGACGTTCAAGCCATCGCAGCCGCCGCGCTGGAAAATCACGATCAGGCTTTTCGGCGCTGTTGCTGCCTGAGCGCTGGCAATACCCGGCATTCCATTGGCGAACCACGCGCTACCGGCGACAGTGGATGACAACATATACTTCAAAAAATCACGACGTTGCATAATGTTTTCCCGTCTTATTGGTAGTTGAATTCCGGGTAACTCAGCACCGTACCGATGGTTTCGCGGGTACGCGCCTCGGCATTGCTGGCATTCGGGTTGAAAGCACCTTCCGCATTGAGCACTTCCAGTGCGGTTTGCCATTCTAACTCGGCGTAATAACCGCCAATCGTCCAGTTGAGCAAGTCGCTGGCAATGCTTTCCGCTGTCACTGCCCCGCGTGTGTTGAACAGGTTGGTGGTATCCACGTAAGTGGCACCGCTGCGGGTACTCGTCAACAGGTTGACGAAGCGGACTCGCTCTTGTAATGCGGCGGAACTTACCCAGTCATCACCGGTATCGGAGTAGCCGGTGGGGGCAGGGTATTGATACAAATCCATGCCCATGCGCTTCAGCGCGGCGGGTAGATCGGTGTAAGTGCCTTGCGCGTGGGTAGCTCGCACGCTGGCAGTGACAAACTCCAGCGGTGTTTTGACCTTGCTGTTGATGTTGTCCGCTGCGTAAAACTCTGGCGACGTCAGGATCACCCGCAACACTTGCGCGATTTGATCGGGGGCGCTGGCTTGTGCCAAAAACATGTCTGCACAACGTGCTTGCAGGCTGTTGACCGGCTGATCGCTCACAAACTGCGTAATCAGTTTGGAGCATAGGTAGTTGGCTGTAGCTGGGTGATGCGCCAGAATATCTATCACCCGTTCACCTTCATCCACACCACCTGCGGGAATCGTATTGCCCCAGAACACTTTGGCAACACTGTTGTGTTGTGCTGCATTGAAGAAGAAGCGGTCATTTTGTACTTGCCAGCCGGTGAACACTTCCGCCAGCGTTTCGACTTCTTTCTGGGTGTAACCACCATCCACACCAACGGTATGCAATTCCAGCAATTCACGGGCGTAGTTTTCGTTGGCATTGGCTTTGACGTTTTTCACACTGTCGAGGTAATACAGCATGGCGGGGCTTTTGGCGCTCACTTCCAGCAAGTTGCGGAAGTTACCCAAGGCATTGGCGCGGAAAGCATCATTTTCCGCGAGTTCATACAGCAGCTTGTTGCCGGTTTTACGGAAGTCGGTGTTGAAGTGGTTATCCCAAAACCACGTCATCACTTCCTGTAACTGGCGACGGCTGCCGATCATGCGCTGCAAGGTGGCGGTTTGGAATTCCGCCAGCGTGACAGGGTTAGCATTGGTGATTAAGGTGCTGTCGTCAAGCGCGGTGGGATTCAGTTGTTGCTCCAGAAAAGCGCTAGTACCTTCTTGGGTGACTTCCTGTAACAGTGAATCCGTAATACCAAACGTGGTGCGGCTGAGTAACTGGCGGTTTTCTTCGTGTGCGCCTGCTACATTGAGTGGCAGTGTGTTGGTGCTTTGTTTGCCGCTGGTGTCGGTAGCAAGCAGGGTGACAGTAATTTTGCTGTCTTGGCTGAGAATACCGTTGGGTAAGGCATAAGCCCAGTTGCCTGCCGGTGTTAGTGTCAGGTTTTTCGGGGCTACCAGCACTTTGCCGTTATCTTGTGTGACCGACAGTTGCAAGTTGCTGACATCGGTATCGTCGGTGACGCTGCCTTGCAGTAGGAAGCCGGTTTTTAATACTGTTTCATCGGCGAGGTGCGAACTGATGGTGATGCTGGGGGCTTCCTTGTCGGTGAGTACTTGGTAGCTGCGGGTGATATGGGTGGTATTGCCCGTCGCATCAATTGCCGTGGCGGTAACGGTTAGGGTTTGCCCCGTTTTTAATACGCTGCTGCTAATCGGTAATTTCCAGTTGCCAGTGAGGTTATCCACGGTCGCGGTTTGAGTGGAGGTGAGGCTGCCACTCACGAGATTAATCTCAACCTTATCCAGCTTTTTGTCATCGCTAGCGTTGCCACTGAGTTCAAAGCCGACAGTACCAATATTGGTTTTGCTGGGAGACAGAATTTCAATCATAGGTGGCTTGAGATCCAGCTCGCCTTTGTCGGTGCGACCGATGGCAAAGGTGACTGCGCCTGCGCTGGTGATAATACGGCTGTACAAGTATTGGTTATTGGCAAACGGGTTGAACGCCTTGAATACGTGGCGTGTGCCGTTGTGTAAAGTTTCCAGATCAAAAATGGCTTGCCCGTTGCTATCGGTTATGCCGTTTTTGCGCCAAGTCAGCTTGCCGTCGGGAGAAATTTCATAGGCATCAATACGCTGGTTCGGCATTGCTGCATTGCCGTTATCACGGTCAAGCAGGGTAACGGGTATGGAGCCAACAGGGAAATCAACGCTGTAGGTTTGTGCCGGGAACGGTGCTGTCATGGTTCTGCCGGTGTTATAAGGCGTGGCTGTCAGTACAAAGTTCAAACCCGCTTGTGACAACAGCTCGGAGTCGATGACCGCATTACCTTTGGCATCCGTTTTGGCGGAACTGCGCCAGATGTACGGCCAACTACTGGTATCACCGGCTTTCACTTCGTATAGGGTTATATCTTTGTCCGCTAAGGGGGCTGAGGTAATAGCATTGTAGAGTGTTGCGTCCATGAGGCGTGTGCCTACCATGAAGGTGTATGACCCGGCTTTGTTGATGGTTTGGCTGCTTTTGTAGCGTTGCGTGACTGGGTGCATGGCTTGCAGGAAGAATGTGCGCCCTTTATCCAAGCCCGGCAGGTCGATTTTAAGATTACCTTGCGCATCGGTAGTGGCTTTGTTGAACCAGGTGGTCGTGCCATCTGCCAGGTTTTCGCGGATATGCACGTCTAGGTTGGGCAGTATTGTGCCATTAGCTTGTGTGCCATCCTTGATGCTGATTTGCAAACTGCCTACGCCGAATTCAAACGCGGCACTGTTGGTAATGTCTTTGCTCCATGCGCCAAAGTTGTTGAAGGCGGTGGCTTGCAGGCGGATAGTGCCGCCATTCGCCAATTCCGGTAGGTCGAAGCTGGTGAGTCCGTTGGCATTCGTGGTTTGGCGGGTAATCCATTCCAGTTTGCCGTCTGCCACTACGCGGTAAGCTGTGATGGGGATATTCGCCAGTGTTTTGCCGGTGCTGACATCTTTGAGTGTGACGGGTAACGGTGTGCTGCCGACGACGAAGGTGTAGTCGCCCGCCTGTTGGATGAGCTGGCTGGTTTTCCAACTTTGGTTGAACAGGCTTTTGGCTTTCAGTATGTAGTCATGTTTATCATTTAACTCAAATAAGCTGAGACGTAACAGACCGCTGGCATCGGTGGTGGCTGTATTACGCCAGACTTCTTTGCCATCGGCTGTTTTCTCCGCAAGGGTCACGTTTTGGTTGGCAAACGGTGCGGCAGGCGTTTTTGTGCCATCCATTACCTTGATGCGGACGTTGCCAAGTAAGAAATTTACCGCGCCGGGTGTGCTGAAAACAGGGCTGGCGGCACGAAAGCCGCTGTAAAAACTTGTAAACAGTTGCGTCTTTTCGCCACTGGATAATTCTGGTATGTCAAACGTGGCTTGCCCCTTGGCATCAGTGGTCAGTTCGCTGTGCCATGCTGAAGTACCGTCTTGCTTGATGCGGTAAGCAGTGACTTTTGCATTGGTAAGTACGGCTTTGGTGGCGGCGTCTTTCAAGCTGACTTGCAACAAGGGTGTGCCTACGGTGAACGTGTTTTGTGTGGCTGCTTTAAGTGGTTGACTGTTTTTGTATTTATTATTGAAAGTACTTTTGGCATCGAGGCGGAATTGGCGTTTTGGCGGTAGGTTCAAACGCAATTGACCCCTGCTATCGGTTGTAGCGTTGGCAAACCAAGTCGTACTGCCATCGGTTAGGATTTCGCGCAGTTGCACGGGGTAGTTTGCTAAGGGAGGCAAGGTTGGCTTAACGCCATTCAGCACTTTAACGCTGGTATCACCAACAGCAAACGTGGCATTACCCGGCTTGTCGTAGGTCTGATTCGCGGTGAAATCGTTGAAGACTTTGGCAGATAAGCTAATCGGGTTGGTTTGGCTCAAGTTATCAATATCGAATACTGCCAAGCCGGTGCTGCTGGTTTGTACGTTGTCGACCCAAATGGCTTTGCCTGCTTCTTGGCGGTAGGCTGTCACGCTGACATTGACCAAAGCTTGTTTGGTGAGCGCATCTGTCACTGTAACGTTTAACAGCGGGTTGCCGACGCGAAACGTGAATGTGCCCGTTTTTTCAATGGCCGCACTTTGTTTGGTCTTGCCCGTTTGGGTGTTTTTGGCTTGCAGCACATAACGTTTGCCGCTGCCCAAGCCATCTAGGGCAAAGGCTACTTGCCCGCTGGCATTGGTTTTGGCGACGGTGCGCCACACACTGCTGCCATCTGCCAGAATTTCACGTACATGAACATCACTATTCACCATGGGGACATCGGCTTGGGAACCGTCGATAACCTGCACAGTTAGATTAGGTGTGGTAGCGGTATAGCCGAAGGTAGGCAATAAAGTCGCTAACAACAGCAAGAGCAGGCTTAATCCCTTAGAAAGGCAAGAGCGGTTGGTCATGGTTTATTCTCGCGTTAGTAGGCTGGCATACTATTGGGATCAAGTGCGGTTTTGGTGTCGTCAGCTTGATGCAGTTCGGCGTTCAAGCGTTCGATTTCTTGTTGTTGGGTCGCCAGTTGTTGTTCTAAAGCGGCGACTGAGCTGCTTTGGGTGGCAACTTGTTTGGCGTTTGTGTCTTGGTTGAGAGCATCCAGTTGCTGGGTTTTTTCGGCAAGCTGTTGCTGGCTTTGCTGCAAGCGCTGTTCTGCGTCATTGAGTTTGGCTTGCAAGGTTTCCAGCGCCAGTTGCTGTTGCTGGAGTTGCGCTGGCAGTTGACTGGTCGCGGTATCGTTGGTGACTGGCGGAACAGGTGGGCAAGTGCTTTCGCTGGTGCTGGGGGTGTTGCAGCCAGTTAAGCTTAGGAATATACCAAAGGTTATCAATAGCCGAGGTTTGTAAATTTCCATTAGTTTTTTATATGTTGTTGAAGTCTTTGCTATTAGAGCAAACTTGCAAGGGGATGGGAATAGCTTAAGCTGACATTCATTAGTTTTTCTTATTTATCATCATTTGCTCAAAAAAAAGCCCCAAGGCTGGGGCTTTTTTCTTAGAGGAAGGCTTAACTCATCGCCAGCATCAGCTTGTTCAAGCGATTGACGAAGCCCGCCGGATCATCCAATTGCCCGCCTTCGGCCAGAATCGCCTGATCCAGCAGGATGCTTGACCATTCGCTGAAACGTTCGTCGTCGGTTTCAGCTTCCATGCGTTGGAGCAGGGGATGCGTCGGGTTGATTTCCAACGCAGGTTTGGTATCGGGCATTTCATGGCCAGCCTGCTTCATCAGTTGCTGCATGTAGAGTGCCATATCTTGGTCATTCAACACGATGCAGGATGGGGAAGTGGTCAAACGGTGGGAAACACGTACTTCACCGACCTTTTCGCCCAGTGCTGTTTTAATGTGTTCGACCATATTTTTGGCTTCGGCTTCGACTTTTTCCTGTGCCTTTTTGTCTTCCTCGGTTTCGAGGGCGGACAGGTCAAGCTGGCCTTTGGCGACAGATTGCAGCGATTTGCCTTCAAACTCCATCAAATGCTGTACCAGCCACTCGTCTACGCGGTCAGACAGCAGCAGCACTTCGATGCCTTTTTTGCGGAAGACTTCCAGATGCGGGCTGTTCTTCGCGGCAGTGTGGCTGTCGGCGGTGATGTAGTAGATTTTGTCCTGACCTTCCTTCATGCGGGCGATGTAGTCGGGCAGGGAAACGCTTTGCTCAGCACTGTCATCCAGCGTGGAGGAGAAACGCAGCAGCTTGGCGATTTGCTCGCGGTTGCTGAAGTCTTCGCCGGGGCCTTCTTTCAGCACTTTGCCGAACTCTTTCCAGAATTTCTGGTACTTGTCGGGTTCGTTGGCAATCATGTTTTCCAGCAAGCCGATGACTTTTTTCACCGAGGCATTTTTCATGTTCTCGATGACTTTGTTGCCTTGCAGGATTTCACGCGACACGTTCAGCGGCAGGTCGTTGGAATCCAGCACACCGCGCACGAAACGCAGGTAGCGTGGCATCAGCTTGAATTCCTTGTCTTCCATGATGAAGACGCGCTGCACGTACAGTTTCAGGCCGTGGGTGTTATCGCGGTCAAACAGGTCGAACGGTGCTTTGGCAGGCAGGTAGAGCAGCGAGGTGTATTCGTATTTGCCTTCGACGCGGTTGTGGCTCCACGCCAGCGCGTCTTCCCAGTCGTGGGAAACGTGCTTGTAGAATTCCTGGTATTCCTCTGTCGTGACTTCGGACTTGGGGCGAGTCCACAGTGCGTTGGCTTTGTTGACGGTTTCCCACTCATCCTTGGTTTCACCGGCTTCGGTTTTGTACATGTTCACCGGCAGCGGGATGTGGTCGGAATATTGGCGGATGATATTGCGCAAACGCCAGTCGTCTGCCAGCAGCTTTTCGTCTTCCTTGAGGTGCAGGACGATTTCAGTGCCACGGCTCGCTTTTTCGACTTGTTCCAGTGAGTAACCGGATTGCGCGTCGGATTCCCAGCGTACACCTTCGGAAGCCGCAGCACCGGCACGGCGAGTTGTCAGGGTGACTTTATCCGCAACGATGAAGGAGGCATAAAAACCGACCCCGAACTGCCCGATCATGTGTGAGTCTTTTTTCTCATCGCCGGTCAGTTTGCTGAGGAATTCCTTGGTGCCGGATTTGGCAATTGTACCGATATTGGTGACAACTTCATCGCGGCTCATGCCGATGCCGTTGTCTCGCACGGTGATAGTGCCTTCTTTGCTGTCGAACTCGACTTCTACACGCAGTTCGCTGTCGGTTTCGTAGAGGCTGTCATTGCCAATCGCTTCAAAACGCAGCTTGTCGCAGGCATCCGAACCGTTGGAGATGAGTTCGCGTAGGAAAATTTCCTTATTGGAGTACAGCGAGTGAATCATCAGGTGCAGAAGCTGGTTCACTTCGGTCTGAAATTGCATGTTTTCTTTGTTGGTCGTTGCCGTCATGGGTTGTTATTCCTCACATCTATGTTCATTCAATGTCGGCAAGATGGGGGAGGTATGGCGGGATTTCAAGGGCAATGTGAGGAGCTTATTCAGTTTGTCCCGATTTTTGCTCACATCGTCATGTAATCGATATAAGTGTTGTCAATATTTGGATATTTTTACGTTATTGTTCGACTTTGTTTATGATTGTTGCATAAATTGATCAATGAATATTACGGTAATTTTTGTTTTTAAAATTCATGTTGATTGATTAAAAAAATAGGCATTTTTTTGTTTTTTGTAATACAATCATATGTAGTTTTTATGGGCAAATGGTTTTTTTATTTGATGGCTTTTCGCCAGTAATGGAGTTTTTATGTCTATTAAAGTTATGATGTCCGTCGTTGGTTGCGTGGCTTTCTTGTCAATGTCTGGTTGTGCTTCGGTTGCAGTTGGTAATGCGCCAGATAAAACTCCCCCGAAGTTAATGAAGTCTGAGAATGCGCGTGGTTTGCTTCAAGGTAAGTCTGCTGGTGTGTTGTGGGATAAACCGAGTGCGTTTGGCCCCGTGCCCGCTAATCTTCAAACGGTAGGCAATGCAGCATGTCAGGCGATTGGTTTTGCTAAAGCTTCTGGATACCATCCTTCAGCGCTAGATGTAGAGGGTAAAGCCATTGCGGGTGGTGGCTTCTTCTGCTCTGCTGGCGCAAAACAGTAATATTTTCTTAGACCTAAAGCCCACATCTAAGCATTAGACGCGGGCTTTAGGTTGTTAGTTAGTCATTTGCTCATAAAATAAATCACCTTCCCCTTGGTCACGGAACCATTTGGTGATGATTATTTTTTCACCTTCTTCAACGGGCATACCTTGATGCAGTGTATGACGATTAGGTAGGCCATCTGGATAAATATTGTTCCAAATGACAGCTTGTCCTTGCTTTGGATAAAGGGTGTAATCAAGATAGGGAAAATGAGTTCCCCCTCCCTTCGCTACATCATTTAAGTAAATCATGAACGTCCATGTTCTTTGCCCTTTTTGTGAGGTGAAGGCATAGTGTTCTGGGGCATCTTTTACAAAATAGTCATGGTGTGCTTTTAGTTCTTTTCCTAACGCATAGCGTTGAGCCTGAATGTCTTCTGAGTAAGGCAGGCATATACCTAAAGTACGTGCTATTTTTTCATCAATATAATCAACGAAAGGGTCATCACTCTTGCGTAGGTGGCAAGTCATACTGGTACGAAAGGTTTTGTCGCCATCATCGTGTGATACTTGTGATGGGGCAAGATTTTCAGCTGTTAGTGCAATAACCCGTTCGCATTCTGCAACGGTAAAAAAATTATCGAGCGTGTACAGTTGTATGATATCGGTGTTGAGACGTTGTGCCCCTAATGCTGCACCACGTGCCTCCATTACTTGGGAAAGTGTTTGATAATCAATGTTTGTATTGGCTTGGATGGGTTGTGTTTCAATACCTTTTGGGTAGGCACTCCCCATCATCTGTTGCAGTGTTTCGGCATCAAAGCCATTCTCACGCATCTTTTTGTATAAATCGTTTGGACTGACTTTCCGTGACAGATTGGTATCTAACCAATCTTGCCATTCTTGATCCTTTATAGTAAACATAACGACTCCATTTTTAGCCCATCAATAAAGAATTAGGATTTTAATGGCTTAAGTAACTATTTTCTATGGCATACATCAATATATTGTTATATTAATCAGGCATGACAATAAAGGTATTCTCGCCTTGTGGAAAAACTTGTGTCTGGATCACTCTTTTTGTGGGTGATTTTGTTTGAGAGGGTGCAGAGCCTACAACGAAAGTATTTTCATTAAGCGGAATAACAGTAGCAGTAGCAGGCTGCCGAAGGCTCGGTTGAATAATAGTTGGTGATATCACCTGTATTGGCATTGTTGGTTTTTGGGGTGGATTATTAGACTTATTGTTATGCCTCCTTTCTTTCTGAATATTCAGGGATGTATCGGTCTGGATAACTAAGTCAGCTGATCGTTGGTTGATATTGCGTGGGTAAGATGATGATGTTGTTTCAACCAATTGATTTTCTTCTGTTGATCTAACAGCTACTGGTAAATTTGCTGGTTGTGTAGCAAATGGTGGTTTACTGATTTGCTGATTTATTTTCTGACGAATAGGTTCTTCTGCTGATTTTTTGGCAGTGATTTGTTTTTTTATTGATTGCGTTGGTGGTGTCTGCATAACGTTGAGTGAAGGTGCCACTACACTAGGTTTGATGGTATTTTTTGCTTCTAAATGGTGGGTTTGTGTGGTGTCAGTCTTCGTGCTGTTTTCTGCTTGGTTATGAAATTTATAGATACCAATGAGTAAAACTAGCAGTGTTAGTGATGAAGCAATGTTTCTAAAACTAATAGGGGTAGTTTTATCGTTATTAGTAATGGGATTTTGGCTGTCTGTCGGAATGCTAGTGAATGCATGAACGAGTTCATAGGGAGACATCTGACGTTTCTGCCATTCCAATGATAAGCCGCGCTGCAAACTTATTTGTGATTCTGAATTTAAGTTGGCAGGTACGGATGGCTTTTTTTTCTGGTGGTAGGCTTCTAATGTACTTAGCGTCGTAAAAGGAGGTCGGCCATAAAGAATATGATAAGCAATACAGGCGATTGCGAAGGTATCATCTTGAGGGGTTGGGATATTTCCCATGGATACCTGAGGGCTGCAATACGCAGAATTTAACTGAAGTTCATGTTTGATCAGATCATTGTTTTTAAAAAGAATAATGAGGGACATGACCACAGGAGCATTTAAGATTTTATAGTGGTCTTCTTGACATAAAATGGCACCTGGTTCAATGAAGCCAAAACCGCCTTTAGGGCAGATATCCTTAACCGCTTGTAAAATATTGATTAATGATGGTTGTACAGTGTCGGTGCTCGGTTGGCTATTGCTTGCATGTCTCTGATTTATGTTATTTATTAGCAGTTCCCCGCAAGGTTCATCCAACACAATCCAGTATACCCCTTGATATTCGTGGGCATCAGCAATATTGAGAGGGGCGTTTTCCTGAGCAAATCTCGCCATGACGCTTGTAATGACATCAGAAAATCCGGGATAAGCAAAGATCTTCGGTTCTACTGCGAATATTAGTACCTGTCGTGGGGCTTCATCCTCAACCTCACTGATGAAGTCATGGGCACGGAACAATTTCCCCAGCGTGGTGGTCGACAACAAATCACCGAGTTCGTAGCGATCTGCAATCATGAGATTAGGCTTGGTTGTCATGTGTAGTAATGGTTCCAAGTATATTATTCACAGAATAAAATGTGGTGTAAGGCATAGGTGCTTATAGAAATTATATAGAAACAAAAGCTTTTTTTTATGGGAGAATCACACTATAATATTAATTTATTATGATAGTGATTATCTACATAGTAAACGGTTTATTTTTTCCGATTAAAATGATCTAAAGAGGCTTCAATATGAACGTGATCAAGAAACTTTCCATGTCTGCAATGGTTGCAGTAGCACTGGCCGGTGGGGTATCTACCTCAGCTTTTGCTGAGTTATCGGGTACTGAACTGAGCAGTGCGAATAATGTCGTACTGAATGCTGCTAAAGTGGCTGCACAAAATGCTGCTTCGGCAAATCTCGCGGGGGAGGCTGCGGCTTCTGCTATTTCTCAAGCGGCATATAGTGCTGCGGCAACTATTCCTGGTTTGACTGGTAGCCAGTTGGCTTCACTGGTTGCTTCATCAACGTTGCAAGCAGCAGCAGCAGCGAATATTGCTGGCGTAACTGCTACAATGGCAGCCGCACAAGCAGCGACTGTTACTGGTGTTGCGGCTGGTACTGCTATTTCCGTGATTCCAGCGGTTGCAGCAGCAGGTGGTTCTATTCTTGCTGGTGGTAGCTTTAGCGTGTTAGCAATTGCTGGTGCTGGTTTAGCAGCGGCAGTTGTTGCTTCTAAGAGTGATAGTTCTAGCACAACAACACCAACTCCTACAGGTGGTACAACTACAGGTGGTACAACTACAGGTGGTACAACTACAGGTGGTACAACTACAGGTGGTACAACTACAGGTGGTACAACTACAGGTGGTACAACTGCAGGTGGTACAACTACAGGTGGTACACCATCACCATCACCAACACCATCACCAACACCAACACCAACTCCGGTTAGTGGTGGTTAATCCTCAGTTCTTCGTGAACTGAAGCAAAAAGCCCTCATTTTGAGGGCTTTTTGTTGGATTGATATAAAAATATACCACCTAGAAATGCGAAGAAGATGCTGTTAGCAGGCGTATGAAAGTTAAAATCTGTCAAGCCATGCAAAGCCAATAATAAAATACTAATACCGGCGGAGATTTGCATGAAGTAAAAATATCCCCAAGCATCCCTGCTTTTGCGTTGTTGATAGAGTTTGAACCAACCAACGGCATACAAGGCTAAAAACAGCACCATGATAATCCCACCCAATAGCCCTGTTTCTAGCAGAAACTCTAAGTAATCGTTATGAGCATGATTAATAAATACTGGCATTTCCGGTGGTTGGAATGCCATAAAAACTGACTGGAATGTACCAGGCCCGCTGCCGAAAGGAAAAAAATGCTTGGTAGCTTGCCAAGTTTGATCGAAAATTTCCCATCTTAAATCTTCAACAGGATCCACAGCAAACCGATTTAGCACAGGTATTAGCCCAATATTGGAAGCAATGCCTATTGCAATCACCGTGATGCTGGCACCGAATCCTAACGCACGTTTACCACCAATGTGCCGAGCAAATAAGAAGGAACAAAGTAATAGTGCCAACATCACCAGTGCAACGCCTGTTCTTGAGCGGGCAAAAATCCCCCCCAGAATCAACACTAAACTCACCGTGAAAAAAATCAAGGTTTGGTTAAAATGTTGCTGATTATCATGATCTTCGTGTTTTTTGTGACGAAAACTATAAGCCGTTAAACCCAAAGCAATCGGAATAGCCATCTCCAATAACCCAGAGAAATGGTCACGATTAGGGTAGGTACCTGTTGCAACATTTTTACTGGCTGTGAGCTCCCACCAAAAAGCCCATTCAGCACCACTACCGTACTGGATCAAGCCTAATGACGCTTGAAAAGTCGCTACCCCCAGAAAGACATATACCAGTCGTATCACATAATGTTTCGGGAGTAACAACGTGGCCATGAAAATCCCGATGACCGGCAGCAGGGCAAGTAATGCGGTTAAGGTTCGTGAAGGTATCAGCGATAGTGGTAGGTAATTGACAGCCATGCCTGCATCAGTGAGTACGGCTACACTTTCTAGATACAAGGATCGCCCCGGCAATTGTAACGACAAACCAGTCGGTAATGGCATTAAGTAAAGCAGCGGCAGTAATAAGCCACTGATGATTAACGCCCATGCCAAGGCCGGTATAGACTTTTTCGGGTGCGGATACCACAGGGACACTATCAGTAAGATCACACCTAATATTTCTAAGATCATTAACGCGGATGCCATCCTACCGCCCCGCATTAATGGCGCAAAGCACAGGATGGCAACACTTAGCGTGAAGAGCACTTGTTGATGAAGTGAGGCAGAATTGTTTGAAGAATCGCTACGCATAACTTTATGGCTTATCACTAGCTAGTGGGTGGATTTGAATGGCATCAAGCCAAATAGCACCCGCAAACACTTGATCATGCGCATAGGTGCTAGCAGCTTCCAAACGCAATAATTGTGTTTCACAGTTGCTGGGGGGGATGTCGAAGGCAACGCTTTGTGCAATCCAAGGCGTACTTTCCTTCAATACAGGGGATTCCGCTATAATCTGATTGTCTTCTGCACAGCGCATCCGCCATTGCAAGCCACCATCGGTACGGAATTGGTCTGCACGAACGCGTAAACTTAATTCATAGTGAGCCGGTTTTAACAGCAAACGTTGCCATAAGTGTTGAAACTTCACATGTTTGGAGTTGTTGAAACTGATTTTTAACGCCCGTTGGCCTTCCATGCCGAACGTCATATCCTGTTTCAGTTTGATTTGCGCATGGCGTTCAAAAAACCAGTCGAATCCAGTGTTATGTATTGCTCCTTCAAACCCACCATCATAAACCAGTTCCTGATAAGCGCTGGTTTCTTTGGGTAAACTACTTAGCCAAACCTTATGAGCCTCTACCCAACGTTTATCTTTCACCAGTCGGTTAATGTAGGCTGTCATTTCTCCCTGATTAATAGGGGTTGGAGAGGTTATGCGTAAGCTATACAAGTGCTCGAGTAAGCTAGGTGCAGTTTGTGCATCTCTTGCTAGGTAGTTAAAAAAGGCTCCCCACCATACAGGCGGTTTGCTTGCAAAGGCATCCACAAGCGAAGCAGTGGATGGATTGATAGCCATTGCCCGCATATGTGGAAACAAGGTGTTGCGTAATGATGGTTCGCGGATAAAAAGCATATCCCAAGCTTTCACCATTTCTGCGTTGTTACCAACCTTTGCCCAAAAAAAGGCTAATGGCAGATGTGTCTCAATTTCAGCAGTAACCAGTTGTGCTGCCAGCTGTGCCAACTGTTTAGCTTGGGCTTGTTGACCTTGTTGGAGGCGTATATCGGCCAGTCGCGCCATGGCTCTGCCACTGGTGATGTTGGCCGCTAACGCTTGTAAGGTATAAGTCTGATCTAGCGTTGAATCACCTAATTCTTGCGCTTGTTCAGCTAACTGAAACCAGTCATCACTGTCTAATGCTGCCCAGCTATCAGGGTGAATATCAATAATGAGCCGTCGAGTATCAATGAAATCACCAGCGCCCACATGTCCAATACCATAGCTGGTAATGAGGTATAAGGTTGGTACTGCCAGTAGCACTAACCCTAGGCGTCTGATGATCATCTGCATAGCGCTACCCTTATGCCTTGGTGTCTAAGGCTTTCTTATCGCCATAGCTGTAGTAGTAGTCATAGTTATAGTATGCACCGCCTGTATTACCTTTGGCTTTGGTCATGACAACACCAATGACATTGTTACGTGCCTGCCGCAAGCGTTGGAATGCAGCTTGGATAGGTCGTTTCCGAGACTGATTCCACGCAGCGACCAATAGAGTCGTATGGGTGCGATTACCAATAACCAAGGCATCCGCCAGACCTAAAACCGGTGGTGAATCGAGCATAATAATATCAAAGGTGCATTCTGGGCTATTAGCAAACGCTACAAGTTCAGCTAAGCGCTCACTGGAAAGCAGCTCAACAGGGTTCGGGGTAATAGGCCCGGAGGTAACGACATAGACTTCAGGAATAAAAGACGCTTGTGTAATACCCTCCAGATTTTCTTGCCCAATTAAATAATGGGATAGTCCTTTAGAATTATCCAGTTTGAAATGTTTGTGCAAGGTCGGCTTACGTAAATCTGCATCGATAAGCAAAACACGCTTACCCGCTTGTGCAAATGCTGTCGCTAAGTTTATCGTTGTACTGGTTTTGCCTTCGCTGGCATCGGTACTGGTCACATTTAAAACTTTAGGTGCACCATCACGTGTGGCAAACATTAAATTCGTGCGCAGTGAACGGAAAGCTTCTGCGACGGCTGACGTGGGTTTTTCAACGGTCAACAAGGCATAATTGTGTTGTTTAATTTCTTTGCCTGGAGTGGGAGCTACGCCCAATACAGGCATAGACAGGGCTTTTTCCAAGTCTTCAGAACTCTTGATGCGATCATCAATGAACTCCAACATAAAGGCGATGACCATACCAAGAAATAATCCTAACACTGCTCCAAGCGCCAAATTAAGGCGGACGTTTGGCTTTTGGACCGCATAAGGTACCAGTGCGCTATCAACAATCGAAATATTGTTGGTATTGGCTAATCCCGCAACATTAACCTGTTTTACACGTTGTAATAAGCCTTCGTATAATTGGCGGTTGGTTTCCACTTCACGTTGTAAAGTATTGTAACCAATGCTTTTATCTTGGCTATTGAGTAATTCAGCCTTGTATTTTTCGACCTCCGCAGACAGTTGTGTTTCTTTCTGTTTAGCTGCAAGGTAATCTGACTGTAATGCGCTTGAAGCAGTAGTGTTTTCTAAAGAAGATTCGCGGCGTATTTCCTGATCCAACTCGCCGATTTGTTCGCGTAATTGCTGCATCAATGGATAGTCAGGCTTGTAAATTTGCAGTTTTTCTTGATAGTCACCTTGCAGTTTGGCCTTGGTGGTTTTAAGTTGCTGTATGACAGCACTGCCTTGAACACGCCCGAGGCTTTTGCTGGATTGCGCTTGTTTGAAATCACTTTCTGCGGCAATACGATTCTTTTCTGCTTCTGTTAGTGCTTCACTTAACCCTTGAAGTTTTTGTGCCACTAAGCTGGCTTTGTCACTGCTGGTATTGTAAATCGATTTATCCTTAGCATATTGGACTAAGTTACCTTCTGATTCTTCTAGTTTGCTTTTGGTCTGCGCTAGCTGTTCTTCCAAGAACTTTCTGGCGTATTCTGTTGAGTTTGAACGGCGTTCCAAATTCATTTGAATAAAATTTTCTGCCAACGAGTTAGCAATCAATGCTGCCATCTCAGGGTCAGCATCATCATATTGAACCGTGACAATTTTGGAGTTTTTGACAGGTGAAACGGTTACATTATTCAAGAATAACTGCGACAAAGGAACCGTGCCACGTTTTGAGGCCATAGTAACCTCACTATCTTCTGCATTTGTTTCATCAGGTGCTGCATCATTGCTCGCTGGCTTAAACCAGTTTTTAATAGAGTGTAATGTATCAGTATAAAAAGGTGCTTTAAGTTCTTCACCCTTTAGCCTTGATTCTAAGCCAGCTTTATTGATAACCCTATCCGCTAAGTTACGGCTCTTTAGAATCTCATATTGTGTTTGGTAAAAGTCTTTATTATCAACCGGACGTTGAGAGCCAGCCTCGACGTCATAGTCCAGTACGCGCTGCTCCTCCGTGTTGATTTCTAAGGTCACAGCAGCGCGGTAAATAGGGGTCATACTCAGCGTTACCAGTAAGGATAACAATGACACTACCATGAAAATCAATAGAATAGTGCCCTTACGGCGCTTGATGACTGACCATAGTTCACGTAGGTCAATTTCGTCATCGTTACCATCATCCTGCCGAGGATGGTTATCAAACTGTGTTGTGACTAGCGCTCGCTGTTGTACAGGAACAAGCCCTCTATTGTGTTGTAGCTCTTCTGGCTCAGAATAAATATTTCTATGTGTCATGGTAAAATCCGGCTATTTTATCTTGTTATCTAAGGATAGTGTTGAGGGTAGATAATGGACTTAATAAGGTTGCCGTTTCACGTAACCAATAACGACTATCGGAGCGATGCACGATGACCCTGTCATCACCACGCAAATAAGGGTCACGCATTGTACCCGCACGAATTGCATTTAAATCTAAGTGATATGCTTTGGTTTTTTCGCCAATGCGACGAAATAAGACAATTTTTTTGTCATCCGCTAATGAAGATAAGCCCTCACCTAATGCGACCGATTGCAATAAGGTGACAGAGCCTGTAATGGGGTATACGCCCGGTTTTTTGACTTCACCTTCAATCGTAATGCGTTGATTGGTGAAGTTTTCCATGAACACGGTTATTTGTGGGTTTTGCAGGTATTTTTGGCCTAATAACACTTTAAGTTGATTTTCAACTTCAATCGGGCTTGATCCAGCAACGGTTAAAGCGCCAATGAGCGGTAGTGAGATTTGTCCATTGGTGTCCACGCGTACCTTGCCGGAGAGTTCATCGGCCTGAAAGACTTTAATATCCAACATATCGCCAGCGGCAATGGTGGCTTGTTCTAGTGATGCACTGTAATCAAGTTCATTCACGTTGGCGAATATACTGCTATCACTCAGCGTTGTTGCGCCGGTACTATTTGGGGCAGTGCCGGTTGTACTACAAGCGGATATTCCTGCTACACCTGACAATGTAACGACGGATAGGAACGTTTTCATTATGTATTTATGTGCGTTCATTAGCTCTCTTTAACCCTTTATCTGTGTTGTATCAAGGCTCAGCGTTTTAATTTTCCCTGTTCTTCAGTGAAACAGGCGATTAAGCCAACTTTTCTTAACCGATGTCCGTGTGACTGGAGCCGCTGGTTCTTTGTTTAATCCACTGGGTATTGGCAAAGCATCAGGTGCGGCATTGTCCAATATGGCTTGTGGGCGGTCTTGTACCATGCGCATCACTTCTGTTTCATCACCCAAAAGCTGAATCGCTGCTGTTACGCCATGCGACATCGTCGGCGGGCGATGCTCGATACTGTGCGCATCCGATGCAATCAGGTGTACGACACCGTCTAAGAGCAGACGTTCAGCTCTTTTTTTGGCAGATGGCCCAAAGTTGCCGGTGATTGCCCCGGCGGTAATTTGAATCCAAGCACCCATACGAGCCGCTTGAATGAAGTCTTCATAATGCTCATCTAACCAGCGCAGCCGTTCAGGGTGCGTGATGACGGGTACATAGCCCGCATTCAAAAAATTTTCGATTTGTTCCAGAAAATGCGGTACCGGCACATGGTGAGAAGGTTCTAATAAGAAATAACGTGAGCCATGTAGCGTTGGGATTCTGCCTTGCTTCAAGCCTTCCATGACTTCCGGCACCATGTGGACATCCGCACCCATCACCAGTGTTAACGGGATCTGATGGGTATCCAACGCTGCTTGTAATGCACTCATGGCCGGTGCAATCGTGCTGGTAGAGTTGGCGTAGACACCCGGGTATATATGTGGTGTACAGGCCAAATGGGTCGTGCCGTCCGCGACGGCCAGACGTGCCATTGCCAGCGACGTTTCCAGATCTTGGGAACCGTCGCAAAGCGCTGGTAATATATGGCTGTGTAAATCTATCATGCGCCCAGTATAAAGTATTTTTGGGCTAATGCGTGTGAGATCGGTCACACCCTTGATTTATTTATGTGCCAACTTTTTTGACAGGCAAGGGGATCACCGTGGCAGAGGGCGGTATATGCAGTGGCATTTTGTTGACATAGCCTTGCACGTTTTCACTGAGCAAGCGGTAGATCATGGGCAGATTGCGCTGTTCACAGGCTTGCCGTAGTTCATTTAAGACCGTTTCTAACTCATTCCACAGCAGGAAGTTTTCCTGAGCCTTCAAGATGCGGGGGTGAGCGGTACGTTCTGCATCACTATCGATTAATAGTTCTTCATACAATTTTTCACCGGGGCGTAGGCCAGTGAATTCGATAGCAATATCGCCTTGAGGGTTGGCGGCATCGCGTACTTGTAAGCCAGACAGGCGGATCATGCGTTTGGCAAGATCAAGAATCTTGACCGGTTCACCCATGTCTAGCAGGAATACTTCACCACCTTCTGCCATGGCACCGGCTTGTATGACGAGTTGAGCGGCCTCAGGGATCGTCATGAAATAACGGATAATATCTGGATGCGTGACGGTAATCGGCCCGCCTTCTTGAATTTGGCGGCGGAACAGGGGAACAACTGAGCCGGAAGAGCCGAGTACATTGCCAAAGCGCACCATGCAGAAGGTTGTCTTGCCTGACAGTTGGCTGAAACCTTGCAATACCAATTCACACATACGTTTGCTGGCGCCCATGACATTGGTGGGGCGCACGGCTTTGTCGGTGGAAATCAGCACGAAACGTTCTACTCCAGCATTGAGTGCTGCTTGAGCGGTGTGGAAAGTACCAAAGGTGTTGTTACGGATGCCTTCAATTGGGTTGCATTCTACCATCGGCACGTGTTTGTAAGCCGCCGCGTGGTAAAGGGTTTGAATGCGGCAGCTACGCAGGATTTCTTCTACACGTTGGCGGTCTTGCACCGAGCCGAGTACTGGAATGAGGGGGAAGTCTAGGTTTTCATGCGCCATGTATTCCTGTAATTCACGCTCAATTTGGTAGAGTGCGAATTCAGATGATTCAAACAACACCAGTTTGGTCGGTGCTAAGCGGATGATTTGACGGCATAGTTCCGAGCCGATAGAGCCGCCCGCCCCGGTTACCATCACGCTTTTATGTTGGATATTCGCATGTAGCAGGTTGGTTTCTGGCGCAATGGGGAGGCGACCTAGTAATTCTTCAATGCCAATTTCACGAAGATTGCCGATGCTGCTATTGCCTGATACCAGATCATTTAGGCTGGGGATGCTACGAACATGCACCGGCAATTTTTCCAAATGGTCAACAATAGCACGACGATGTTCAAGACTGGCTGAGGGCATTGCCAGCAGTACCTGTTGCAGGTCATATTTTTCGATTAACAAGGGCAGGGTTAGCGGTGAGTGGACTTTCATGCCATTGAGAATAGTGCCCTGAAGGGTGATCTCATCATCCAAATACAACACGGGGATATATTCTTGCCCACGGTTAAGGATGCCAGCGAGTTGTCTGCCAGATTCGCCAGCGCCATAAATGGCTACACAGATTTTATGGTGGTGTGCATCCATCAACAAGCGGTAGTAGCGGCTGGCTAGATAGCGACTGCCACCCACTAAAATAAAGGCGGTAAAACCGTAGATGGGGAAAAATGATTTAGGAATGCCTTGCCCATCGAGCAGCAGTACAACAGCGGATAGGAGTAAAGTCGAGAGCATTGCCCCGGTAAATACCGCCTGTATGGCTTGCCCGCCGATGTAGCGGACAATGGCACGGTAAAGTCCCAGTTTGATAAAGATGGGGATGCTTAAGAGGGGGGCGAGCAGTAACAACCAGATGCCATCATGTAGCTCAGGTGTCCATGTGCCTAAACGTAATGCGAATGCTGCCCAAACGGCAAAAGGTAGCAGGCACATATCAGTGGCCAGCATGACTAGACGTTTTTGCCAGCGTTCTAACCTAAAAAAATAGGTGTAAGGTGAGTTGTTTGTTTTCATGTACCACTCCGAGGGGGTATTTATCAGTACACAACAGCGAGGAGAAATGTCCTCGCGTAGTGTGCTCTCGCAAGTCTTTTTGTTGCTTTGTTCGTTGTGGGAACAAGGCATAAGACCCCTCTATCATGTCAGTATTGTTTAGTGACGGGAGTGATTATAAATCCTGTTTATTGATTGGTCAGTGATAGGTGTCACATGTATGTTGATGTTTTAAGCAATTGCTAGTTGCATGATTTCTTTCAGTGCGTCACAGGTTTGGTGGATGTGGGTATTGTTCAAGGTGGGGTGCACAAGGAACATCAAGCTGGTTTCACCCAGTTCCTTGGCGATGGGCAGGCGTTCGGCAGGTTGCCAGCTCGTGTTATCGAAAGCTTTTTCCAGATAGACTTCGGAGCAGGAGCCAGAGAAGCAGGGGATACCACGCTGATTGAGTTCCGCCATGATGCGGTCACGATTCCAGTCGGGTTTAAGAAGGGTGGGTTCGACGAAGACGTAGCATTTGTAAGCGGCGTGACCAATGTGTGAGGGTTGGGTGGGGACACGTAAACCGGGAAGTTGTTGGGCGGTTTGCCAGATGGCAGTGGCATTGTGGCGGCGTTGGGTTGTCCACTCGCTCATGCGTTTGAGTTGGATACGCCCGATGACGGCTTGCATTTCCAGCATACGCCAGTTGGTGCCGAAGCTGTCGTGTAGCCAACGGAAGCCAGGTGGGTGTTCACGTTCGTAGACGGCTTCCCAGCTTTTGCCGTGGTCTTTATAGCTCCACATGTTTGCCCAGAGTTCACGGTCGTTGGTGGTGACCATGCCGCCTTCACCGCCAGTGGTCATGATTTTGTCTTGGCAGAATGACCATGCAGCAACGTGACCAATACTGCCGAGCATCCGCCCTTTGTAGGTTGCGCCGTGGACTTGGGCACAGTCCTCGATGACATAGAGATTGTGTTGCTCTGCCAGTTGCATGATCTCGTCCATGTCGCAAGGCCAGCCCGCTAGATGCACGCAGATGATGGCGCGGGTGCGGGGGGTGATCATGGGGGTGATGGTAGCGGCAGTGATGTTCTGGCTGTCGCGGTCTACGTCGGCAAACACGGGGGTTGCCCCAGCGGTGATGATGCAAGAAACGGAGGCGAGGAAAGTACGGGAGGTGACAATGACTTCATCACCTGCATTAATGTTTAGGGCTTTTAGGGCGACATCTAGTGCTACCGTGCCGTTTGCCAGTGCTACGGCGTATTCTGTGCCACACCATGTGGCGAATTCTTTTTCAAACTCGCGGCATTCTTGACCTGTCCAATAGTTGACTTTGTTGGACAGGAGAGTTTGGGAGACAGCAGTGGCTTCTTCTTCAGTGAAGGATGGCCATGAGGGAAAAGGTGTGTTTAGCATGATGGTAAGTCAGTTTGTATTGTAGAAATATCAATGATTAGTACTTGAAAAAGCCCTGTTTTGTCTTTCGACCAAGAAAATTAGCTCTTACCATTTTTCTTAAAAGAGCATGTGGTCGATATTTAGGGTCTCCGGTTTCCTTAAATAATGTTTCCATAATTGAAAGATTCACATCATTGCCGATAAAATCTGCAAGAGCTAGGGGACCCATAGGGTGATGTGCTCCTAGTTTCATTGCCTTATCTATGTCTTCGGCACTAGCTACACCTTCAGCAAGAATAGTGATGGCCTCATTTATCATCGGAATCAGCATTCTGTTTACGATGAACCCAGGACTTTCATTAACAAGGACTGATTCTTTGCCTAGTTTTCTTGAAAATTCCAACGCTTCATTGAGTGTTTCTTTGTCTGTAGTGAATCCAACAATAATTTCATTTAGTTCCATTATTGTTGCAGGATTGAAGAAGTGTATTCCGATAACTTTGCTGGGGATTTTGTATGCAGTTGATAATTCGGTTATGCTGAGTGAGGATGTATTAGATGCGATGATTGAGTCATCATTTGTATATTCAGATATTTCAGCAAGCAGACTCTTCTTTTTTTCAATATTTTCTGTTATTGCTTCAATAATTAAATTACTATTCCTTAATAGAGTGTAGTCATATGAGAAAGTAAATCTATCATGGAAGCTATCTATTAATATGGGGGGGAGTTTTTTCTTCTTGATTTGTTTATTTAGAAAGGATTCAATTGTTGATTGTGATGCTTCAATTTTATCTTTTCGGGTGATTATCTGTATATGGTTCACTGTTTCAGTGCTTGCAAGCAGTTGAGCTATGCTAAGTCCCATTGTACCTGATCCAATTATACTAACTTTGTAGTTCATGCCTAAATCTCCTCCATGTCTTTCAGTGGTTTTGCAGGTATTCCTGCATATATTTTAAATGATGGGATATTTTTTGTTAAAACAGAACCCATTCCAAGCATAGAGCCACGGCCTATAGATACACCTTGTCTTATTGATGATCCTGTTCCTACCTCTGTAAAATCTTCAAGCGTGACATTACCTGAAATAGCAACAATCGGTGCTATTGTTGAGAAATCACCAATATTAACTTCGTGGCCCACTGTAGAGTTAATGTTGATTATGCAGTGTTTGCCTATATTTATGTTTACAGTCATAATGCAGCCTGCACATATCAATGTTCCTTCGCCAATATTTATATGACTAGATTTTATAACGCTAGGATGCACTAATGTTGCAAATTTAGGTGTGCCTGTACGCTCCATGTTTTTTATGACTTTATTGCGTGTGCGTGGCGAACCTATTGCAACTATCAGATGATTCTCTGAAAATTTTGCCCAGTTATCGACTATTCCCAATACAGGTTTTCCCAACACAGTAGTCCCTTGTTTCTCAAGTGAGTCATCTAAAAATCCAATCACTTGGTGACCGCAATCTTCCGCAAGCCATGCTGCTTCCAAAGCAAAGCCACTGGCTCCAACTATAATGATATTCATTAGATTTTTATGACCTTGACTTTTTGGATGGATTTCTTCTTTCTTTCCCTTTTTTCGGCAGTGATCACGAGTGAAAATCCATATGGTTATTGATTGATGAGTTTTTTACTAAAGTAGAAAATTTATATAGAAAACAGGGAAATTAATTTCCGATTGATCAAAAGTTTAGATGATTCTATTTATTATAGACTGTTATGTGCCTATTCAGTTAAGCGTAGCAGAGGTTGATGATCCAGTGAATTTAGGCATGGTGGCTTCACCTGCTGCGCTGATGCCTTCGCGCACGAGAACTTTTTTGGCTGTTAGTGCCAAAATTTTCATATCGAGCCAGAAGGATTGATTATCTACATACCAAGTATCAAGTTTGAATTTTTGATCCCATGAAATCGCGTTGCGTCCATTGACCTGTGCCCACCCCGTAATGCCAGGGCGTGCTTGGTGACGACGCGCCTGTTCTGTGGTGTAGCGTGGTAAATATTCCATCAGTAAAGGACGGGGACCGACTAAGCTCATATCGCCCTTGAGTACGTTCCAGAGTCCGGGAAGTTCGTCTAAGCTACTGGCACGGAGGAATTTGCCGAATTTGGTTAAGCGTATGGAGTCGGGTAGCAGTTCGCCGTTAGCGTTACGGGCATCGGTCATGGTACGGAATTTGAACATGCGAAAGGGTTTTCCGTTCAGGCCAGGGCGAATTTGGGAGAACAGAATGGGGGAGCCGAGCTTACGGCTGACCAGTAGTGCTGTTACCAACAGAATTGGACTGAGTATGATTAATAAACATAAGGCAGTGATAAAGTCGGTTGTACGTTTCATGAGAAGTTCCCCTGTTTTTTCTATAAGTCCCATTATATTATTTTTTTTGATAAAAAGTTGTGATGGGGATCACGTTTCATTTAACCCCATTATTTTTAATATTTCGGCGTTGACTTTGTGTACGTCGTACTTTTCTTCAGCTAGCTCTCGGCTACGTTTACCCATGCATTCCCATTGATCGCGGTTTTCGATAAACCAAATCATGCGTTCCGCCAGCGTTTCGGCGTCAGCTTTGGGAACTAGGTAGCCGTTTTCACCAGAGATGACAGTTTCGCGGCAGCCGGGAACATCGGTAGTGAGGATCGGACGACCTGTTGCCATGGCTTCTAGTACGGTGCGGGGCATTCCTTCGTGATAGGAGGGTAAGACGTAGATGTGGCAGTTTTGCAGGTAAGGGCGTACATCACTGGTTGAGTCGAGGTATTCCAACCAGCCTTGTTGATGCCAGTGTTGTACTTCGCTGAGGGGGATGCCATCGGGTGAGGGGTCTTCTGGCCCTAGTAGTTGGAAGGTGGTTTCTGGGTAGCGGGCTTTGACGATTTGGGCGGCTTGGGCGTATTCGCGGAAGCCTTTTTCGCCTAATAAACGCCCGATGGTGAGAAAAACAGGCGGGTTATTAGGCAAGGGGGTGTGAGTGTAGCGGCTAATGTCTACGCCCGAACCGTTGACTAACGCGCATTTGGCGGCTGGTACAATGCCACGTTGAACAAATTCGTTGAGGTTATCGGGGTTTTGAAAAATCACCCGTTCGGCACGTTTTAAGGCGGTGCGGTAGAGGAATGTGACTAGCTTCACTAGCAGTTTGCGCTTGAATGTTTCCCCTTGGAAGGCAAAGCCAAGCCCGGTGATCAGGGCGTAAAAGCGTGTATTAGAGAGAATACGGCTTGCCAGCCCACCCCAAATCACCGGTTTAATGGTGTAGGCGAGAATGACATCGGGTTGCAGTTCTTGGAATGTTTGGCGTAGGGATTGCCATGTTTTGAAATCTGCCAGTGGGTTTAGGCTATTGCGTTGTACGGGGTAAGCGCGGAAATTTGCGCCCCATGTGGCTAGTTGTTCAGTTACTTTGGATTGTGTTTCTGAAGCCATACCAGTCACTTGGTAATTGGCTTTGCGTAGGGATTGGATGAGTGAGCCACGGAAGTTGATGAGGGATTCGGGCAGCGCACCGATAATAATAAAGTTTTTCATTAATTTTTCTAGGTTTTTTGAAAGTCAATAAAGTTTTTGACGATGCGATATTTTCCACTTTTTTCTTTTGGGATTTCATCAACAGTAGCTAAATTAATTTTTATTTTATTGCCGATGCGATCAATTATGTTTTTTACGAAGGTTTCTTGGTCAAGCTCTGTGAAATTATTGTTTTTTACAATCTCTACAAAAATTTCTTCAGGTTTATATTGCTTTATTTGAAAGTACTCAATCCCGTTAACATCTTTTGTACAGTTGCTAATATTCCCTAGATTAACACGCCCTCTCTCTTGACTCCAAATGAAATCATTATTTCTACCAATAATACTTTGTACAACTGGAAAATGAGAATCACAAGGACATTGGTAATTTTCAGGTGCTAGTTTGATAGTATCTCCTACTTGGTAGCGAATGAGAGGCGTTCCATGTGTGTGAAAAGATGTCACGACTAGATTACCCTCTAATGAAGGATTATTGTTTTCGTCAAGGACTTCGAAAATACCAGTATAAGGGTGTATATGAAGATTTCCTTTTTGGCATTGTAGAATAAATGGAGCACCTTCTGATGAGGCATATTGATCTACTATTTCGCAACCCAGAACTGACTTTATTGTCGATTTTTGTTCATCTAACATGTTTTCTGCTGTAGGAAAAAAAACTTTAACATGTCCTCTATATGATAGCCCATTCTGTTTTGCGAAGTTACACAGTTCATATAAGCTGGAAGGAAATCCTACAATATACTCAGGAGAAAATTTAGTGAAGCTATTCCAATAAATAGAAAAATTCTTAGATGAAATGTAAAACGTGGAAAAGAATCTTATGTTGTTTATCCAATCATCACGATAACAATTACCATTTTTAATGTCTTTGTCTCGCACAATATTTTTTCCGCTAAACCATGCAGTTTTTTTCCCAAGTTTGTAGCCAAATCTTGCTCTGAAACTATCTAAGATGGCTTGTCTCTCTATTATATCATCATTGGTGTATATTACTTTCATGGAAGTACCAGTTGTTCCTCCTGTGAGGCTAATACTTCCTTGTTTCTCTGATATGGTTGCTATTTTATCTAAATTATTAACTATGTCAGATTTTTCAAGAAATGGAAAATTTTCTAACGGTTGATTCTTGAAATTGCCATACCAAGCAGATTTTGATGTTGCGTAGTCTAAAAAATCTGTTTTTATCTTAATAATTTCTTTATTTATTTGTTCTTTTGTTTTATTTTCGATGTTTGAATAGTGGTTGAATAGCGTCTTGTATTTCCCATTATGCCTTTTTCTATAAAGATAGTTGTTATAAATTGTTATTGCAATGTTTTGTATAAAAACGGGTGATTTTTCTAAAATAGCTTTCTTAATATTCATGATTAGCAGGGTTTATTTGAGGTTAAGGTTTTTTAATTTAATGATTTAAACGCAGTCTTTTACTCATCCGAATTGCTAGTACTACAAATATTACTAGTATCCAGAATTCACGTTTTCGAAGATGATATGTATAAGCCCAACCAACAACAAGCCCCATGATTAATGGAGTAATTGTGTATAGAAAGCTTGACCATGGATTCAGTTGTTTAAAACGAGATTCAGTATATATTCTTAGAAAAAATACACCCATAAAAAACAAATAAGCTACCGTGCCGACAATGCCACTATAAGCTAAAATCCCTAAATAAGTAGAATGTATTTCATGATTCTGATATATGTCTCTAACATTGTCTAATCCTACTCCAAGCAGTGGTTTGTCTGAAAGTGCATCAAAAGAAGAACGAATATTTTCAGCTAGAAAACCTTCTGTAAAATCTTCTACAGCATCATTGTTAAACTTGTACTCGGAGCGCCATTTCATGCCGGGAACTTCTTCCATCGCCCATTGAAATAGAAAATAACCCGGCGTTGCTATCAAAAAGAAACTTATTGTGAGTATTACAGATAACTTTTTGTCACGTGCTGAATTAGAAAAGAACATGAATAATAGCAAAAGAGCCAAGCCTGTTATAGCAGCCAAAATGCTTGCTCTTTTAAAAGTGAAGACCAAAGCAAATCCGATTATTATTAATGCTATTATATAAATGAGGTTGCGTGGAATAACCTGCCCCATAAGTAACGCTAAAATAATTGCAAAATGAACTCCGAAAAAATGACCGGCTTGACCAGTGTTGCGAAAAGGACCTTGTAGACCACCTAGGTTTCTGCTACTAATAAGACCAGGTAGAATGAGAAAATCAATAAGGCATATCAGCGCTAGAAAGCCAATTATGATCACATAACCTTGCATAAAACGCTTAAGCCATATATCAGAGAGACTTGTTAAAAGGTTGACGATTGCAATTGATCCGATAAAGCCAAAAAACACTACAGTCAACTCAAGAATAGCACGATCAGGATAGATCGCCTGAATCGAGCCGATAAGAAAAATGGTAAGTAGTGGTAATATTGCTATATGAATCCTTGAGATAACTAACTGTTTATTGGCTATAATGATTTGCAGTGATATTAAAATTATACCTGCCAACATCAAGTCAGCAGGTTTTATACGATTGCCAGATTCAGTTTCAAGAAAAGCTGTAGCAAAGATGTAAGACAGAATTAGCCCAATAATAAGAAAGTTTTTCATACCTTCTCTGTGATTCCTGGCGTAGTAACAGACATCATGGCCTCATACAACTTCATTGCCTGATGTTCGCGTGAAAATTGCAGGATTTCTGTGAGTTCAGGTGAAAACCATTTCGGTGTACCTGCAATTCGCTCTACAAGTGCAGAACTTATCTTTGTCGGATCATTTTCAGTACACATGCCTACTTTTGTTTGATCCAGCACTCGACCAATCGCCGACTCTCGGCGGCTTCCAAGGCTTAGAATAGGTATGCCAGTTGCCATATATTCAAATATTTTGCCAGTTAGAACGCCGTATGCTTCTGGTAATGGGCTTTCCAATAGAAGAAGTAAGTCAGCTTGATATTGTGCTGTAATAGCATCTTCACGCGATACATGTCCATGCAATTTAATAATATGATTAAAGCGTCCCGAAGCCATGATTGGTTCGATACCTTCAACTTGTCCTCCATATATATTTAGGTGAATAGAACCACGAGCTATGATGCTTTGATTTTCGAGACTTACAATAACTTCAAGTAACGGCGACGGATCACGATAGCCCGGATAAATTTTACCTGTGTACACTATATTCATAGGTAGGACTACGGCTTGCAGTGGCTTATTGATATTTTCACAGATGGCTTCAACATCTATATCAAAACCGTTAGCTATAGTTAGCCAAGGTTTGTTTACGAAACGACCTTGCTGCTCTGCAAGTTCTTCAGAGACACTGCATACTAGATCAGCATATGCACCAACAGTAGATAACTCATGTTTAATAGATGCTTTTTTCTTTGCTTCAGACTGAAAGGTCATATGATTGAGGCTCCACAGATCACGATAATCAGCAATCCAAACTAAATCTGGATTTATCTGTTTCATTTCGGCTGCAATCTGATGTACCATCCAAGGATCATAGGTGCTAACAATATACCCACACTCTTGTGCTAATTTTGGAATTAGTGGTTTTACCGCTTGAAGCCATCCTTCGCGAGGATTTTTTAGTCCAATTAACTTGGCATTACGAAGTTTGTTATAAATCCATCGTACCGGTGCTTTTAATGGACTTGAAAAAGTAGCCTGGGCGAGAGTGTTCATTCCATTACGGTAATCAATTTCCAAAACTTCCACTTTGGGTAGGTAGGGAAGGGTAAGGTCAAGTGGTGCATCGTAAGCATATTTTCGTGCGGTTATTACACGTACTTGTGCGCCTGCCTCGCTCCAGTACTTTGCCCAACTATAAGGGCGGTGTGCCGCAATTGAATTTCGTGGCGGCCACGCAAAACTGATGATTGTAATTCTTGGACTACTCATTGCAGAAAACCAATTATAAGTTTTCCAGTATTGCCTGACCCGTAGAGTTCAGTCCTTTCTGACTGTGCTTTAACGGCAAATGCTTGGCTAATTCGTTTAATATTAGCTCCGACGAGAGTATTCCACCCACTATCCACCAGCTCCACCCATTCCGTTTCATCTCGTGTCGTCACACATGGTTTACCAAAGAAATACGCTTCTTTCTGCAAGCCACCACTATCCGTCACCACCAGTTTGCAATGCTCCAACAACCAGACCATTTGCAGGTAGCTAATCGGTTCAAGCAGGGCAATATTGCGGGTATCGTAATTACCTTGGGCAAGCAGTTTACGAGTACGCGGATGTAGGGGGAGAATGACAGGAGTTTCTGCCGCGACTTCATTTAATGCACCGATAATATTAGATAAACGCTCCGGGTTATCGGTGTTTTCAGCACGGTGGATGGTGGAGAGGATGAAGCCGCTGTCGTGCTGGATTCCTGCTGGGCGTTGTGCCTTGTTGCGGTAGTACAGGGCTGCGTCATACATCACATCGCCGACTTGCTGCACTTTCTCGCCCGTGATGCCTTCATTGGCAAGGTTACGAGTGGCAGTGTCGGTGGGGGTGAACAGCAAGCTGCTTACATGGTCAGTGAGGATGCGGTTGAGTTCTTCCGGCATAGTGCGGTTGAAAGAGCGTAGCCCCGCTTCGACATGGGCAACTGGGATATGCAGTTTAGCGGCGGCTAATGCTCCGGCTAATGTGGAGTCAGTGTCACCATACACCAGTACCCAATCGGGTTTGTCGCCCAGCAAGACGGTTTCGATGGCTTCTAACATGCGCCCGGTGTTTTGTCCGTGTGTGCCGCCACCAATACCGAGGTGATGGTCAGGGCGGGGGATATCGAGTTCGTCAAAGAATACATCCGACATATTGGCATCGTAATGTTGCCCTGTATGGATGATGGTTTCCTGCACGTCAGGGCGATGCTCACGGAAAGCCCGTGAGACAACGGCGGCTTTGACGAATTGGGGACGTGCGCCAATGATGGTGGTGATTTTCATCTAATAAACCCTTATAAGCTTTGCTGGATTACCCGCAATAACAGAATTCTTTTGTGTAAAACTTTTCGTAACAATAGAACCAGCACCTACTATTGCGCCATCAGCCAGTTCAACGCCCGGCAAAATTACAACATTAGCTCCTAACCATACATCTGAGCCTATAATAATAGGCTTAGACTCAGCCGATTTTCCTCTGGATAAGAAGTCATGATTTGAGCTTATGATTTTAATTCCCGGAGCAAATAAAAAATTTTCGCCAATTTTGATTCCATTAACCGCCTGTATGTATATACCGCCACTTACAGCAAAAGATAGTTTAGTGCTTTTATCTGTATGTAAGGATATGTTTTTAAAAGAAACTACGCGGGATGTGAAGTTGACAGGGATTGGTATGTCACCATTAACTCTAAGTATTCTTTGAAAAATAAAGTTGATTATAGATATGCCCAAAGGAGTTCTGATGAAAGAGCTTTTTTCATAAAACTTCATAAGCACAGTGCTTTTGTTGAAGATGGGCAATAGGATTTTTTTTATTTGCTTTCTCATTTCTATAGGTTGCTCTTTGATAACTTAAAAGAGTAAATGATATATGCGATATATGTCAGGGAAAATGTTACTGAAATAAAAATAACAACGTCTTCCGCAGATTTAAAAAATATAACTGAAGCAAGAGAGCATATTAGAAATGTGAAATTCCCTAATACATTAATTTCTTGTTTTTCTTTTAAGTATAAGAAGTAGCTTAGTGGGCTGGCAATAAATCTGATGTAAAACATAGGAGCTAATATGATGGCGTATTCACCAGCGACTTGCCATTCACTTCCGAATATGAAGGAAAATAGCTCTTCGCCAATGAACATGAACAGTACTAATGGAGGTAAACCTATAGAGAACAAAAAGACAAACATTTTTTTGTAGTATCTTTTTAAATCATTTTCAGTAGTCTTCGGATCAGTTAGCTTTTGCTTATACACATCAGTTAATGACGTACTAATCAGTGATAGCGGTGCTTGTAGTACTCTCAATACCAAAAAATAGAAACCTGCACTTGATAAACCATAAAAGATGGGAAATAGTATATTCTGTATTTGGTATGAAGACACATTGGCTAATGCTGCTCCCGTATCAAATATTGGAAATTTTTTATAACGTTTTGCCAAAGAAATTTGTTTATCTTTTCTGATGTCTATGAAGCTTGATGAATCTTTTTTGAAAGTGTTTAATGCAAGAAAAGATGCTGATGTGAACTTCCCAATGAGATCGCCAAAAATCAGAAATATTCCACTGCCAGAAATAAAGCCACCACCAATGTGAGCAATCGACATAGTTGTGCTTTGATAAATTCGATTCTTTGCCAGCGTTTTATATTGCTTCTTTCTATTATTCCAGTAGTTTAGCGTTTGGTATATTCCTGTCAAAAAAATTGTTACTGGAAGTAAAAGAAGCCATGCCTCAATTTCTGGTTTTTCGAGTGCAGAAGCAATCTTGTCACTAGTGAAAAAAATTAGTAGTAAAGTTAATAAGCTGATGATAACAGTGATAGTGAGGGATAATACTACTAAGTTAGCGGCATCATCATCATCTGCTGGCAACATAATGGCTTGCTCATAACGTCCTGTCACAATAACAGAAAGAATAGCGGCTAAACCCATGTACAAAGCAAATAATCCAAATTCTTCGGGGCTATACAGTCTTGTCAAAATAGGAGATATAGCTATGGGTATAGCTTGTGCAATAACAGTGCCTGTCATAAGCGTAACTACATTACGCCCAAACTCACTTTTTGGGAGAAAACGCTTCACAGTTTTTGTAGCGTCTGGTAAACACTAAACTGCTGGGCTTGCGTCAAATCAGCCCCCATCGGCAAACTCATCACCCGCCGCGCTCTATCCTTCGCAATCGGCGTACAATCCGCACAACACAAATGCTGATAAGCAGGCTGCTCATTCAACGGCACGGGATAATGCACCGCTGTCGGAATCCCAGCCTCCTTAAACCGCGCTTCCACCTCACTACGCTGCTCCACCAGCACCGTATACTGCGCAAACACACTTGTCCGATCATCTCGCTGCTGCACCCGCTGAATCCCAGCCTCATCCATCAACTGATTATACCGCTGCCCCAGCGCAATCCGCTGCTCCACTTCCCAATCAAACCGCTCCAGTTTCGCCAGCACAATTGCACATTGCAGCGTATCCATTCGCCCACCGACACCCACACGGGTATGGTAATAACGCCGACTCTGCCCATGAATCCGAATCTCCCGACAAGCGTGGTAAATAGCGTCATCATCGGTAAAAATCGCCCCACCATCCCCATAACATCCCAACGGCTTGCTAGGGAAAAAGCTAGTACAACCAATCGTAGAAAGATGACAACTCTTCTTACCCTTATACGTCGCCCCGAAACTCTGCGCCGCATCCTCAATCACCGGCAAGTTATACTTCGCCGCAATCGCATTAATCTCATCCATATCCGCCGGTTGCCCATACAAGCTAACTGGCATAATCGCCTTAGTCCGTTCGGTAATTTTAGCTTCAATCAAACGCGCATCAATATTACAAGTATCCGGCTCAATATCCACAAACACTGGCTTTGCACCCAACAACACAATCACCTCAGCCGTCGCCACAAAGGTAAACGGTGTGGTAATCACCTCATCCCCCGCACCAATCCCCAACGCCATCAAGCTAATCAACAACGCTTCCGTGCCACTCGCCACCGTAATGCAATGCTTCGCACCTGTATAAGCGGCGAGCTTCGCCTCCAACAGATCCACTTCCTTACCCATAATGTAAGTGCCATGATGCAACACTCGATGGATATTCTGCTCCAACTGCGGTCGGATCGCGTTCTGCTGGGTTTTCAGGTCGATGAATTCAAACTTGGGCGTGCTAGGGTTTTGCAAGCTTTGCTCAATAAAGGCTTCAGGGCTAAGCGTTTTGTTTGGGTGAGCTTCCAGCAATGGCTCATCACGGGTCAATAGCTTGATTGTTCCCGGTGCGAATCGGTCTAGCGCACGGATGAGTTGCTCATCTTCAGGATCATCTGCCGCAAATACATTACCTTCGCCTGCTAATGCAGCCAACCATTGTTTGTCCGCCGCAAAGGTTGCCAACAAAGCTAAACACTTGGCGTGGAGTTGCCGTTTGCTAAGTTGAGTTTCATTAGCTTCCTGGTCACGGCGTAGCGTACTGTATAAATTGTATTCCAAGGTTTGGACAGAACCGGTATACAGCCATAGTTTACCACCTTGTTGTTGGCACAGTGCCAACGCATCGCGGGCGCTAGTGTAAAAAGGTTGCCGCTTGGCACAAATGTCCAATGCAATATTAACATCAATTAACAAATCCATAGCTTAGTTCCAGCTCCTGATCTCATCACGTAGTGAAAAAGCCTCAATGCGTTCTAATTGCTTTGCGGTGAGCGACGGCAAATCCGCATCATTAGGAAGAGGAGCATTACGTATCTGATCCAGTTTTTCCTCCATCACCAGCGCGAGTGCTAACACTTCAGGTGGTAGCTGGTAGGTAGGTTGCGGCTGGTAAGGTGTATCCTTGATGACTGCTTCATCAGGAACTTGTACCACAAGCGGGATACGCCCTGATCTTAATTTGACAGGTAAAATGAACTCTAACCTGCCCTGATGGTAAATAGCTTCAACTTGCATGGCATTATCCTTCCGTTGTGACCTGACCAGCTTTCAGCATATAGGCTTTGCCAGTATGCGGGCAAGTTGCCATCCCGTCACCTGTCAGTGGCAAATCCAGCTTTTCACCGTATTCACTCATCCACCCAATCTGTTTGGCAGGTACACCGACCATGAGCGCGTAAGCAGGCACATCTTTGTTGACCACAGTACCCGCCCCAATAAAGGCATATTCACCGACGCTGACACCACAAACGATGGTGCAATTCGCGCCCAAGGTAGCACCGCGCTTCACTACGGTATTGCGGTATTCATCCTTACGTTCCACTAATGCCCTTGGGTTATAGACATTAGTAAACACCATGCTAGGGCCGCAAAACACGCCATCTTCCAGCGTTACGTTGTCATACACCGAGACGTTGTTCTGTACTTTGCATTGATTGCCGATCACGACCTTGTTGCCGACAAAGACGTTTTGCCCCAGCGAAACCCCATTGCCAATGCGTGCGCCACTGCAAACGTGCGCCCAGTGCCACACACGGCTACCTGCGCCAATCTGTGCGCCATCATCAACAATGGCAGTGGGGTGGATGAAGATGTCAGTCATACTATCCTTTAATGTTATTGTCACAGCAGTTGTTGCTGCACTTTACGAGCGAGGGCTAGGGAAGTTGTCCACTTGCCCCCGAATACATTGATTAATTGCCCTTGGCGATCCAGTGCATATTCGCGGGTGGCTTTGCGCGGGTCTGCGGCTGAATACAACAAGGGGCGCATCCCCGCAAACGTACTGTTTATGTTCGCGGCACTGAGTGGAGCAGTGGTGTAATGGTTATAAGCCGCCAGCAAATAATCCCGTTCAGCAACTGAGCATTCTATCGGCTCGTGTGCTTGTTGACGCACTTCCGTTGTACCGACCAACGTTTTGCCCTGCCAAGGCAAGACGAAAAAGATACGACGTTCATCAGGAACTTCCAGCAAATAAGCCTGTGGGCATTCCCGCTCTAATACTAAATGGCTACCGCGCACGGTATCAAGCCGATAAGGGGAGGGGATACCACTTTGCTCCAGTAACGTCACTGCCCAAGGGCCGCCAACATTGATTACCCTGTCATGAAGATAACTGCTACCCGCAATATGAACATGACCTTGCGTATCAATAGCACTCACTTCTGACTGTTCGTGCAAGTTTGCCCCTGCCAGCCGCGCTTGATCAGCTACCCATAGTGCAAGGCGGTGATCGTCCATTTGCCCGTCAGAAAACTCATAACCACCCAACAAACCCTCTGCCTTTAATTGCGGGTCGCGCTGCAACAAGGTTTCTGCCGTTAACCACTGAGCAGGTGGAAGAATGCTTTTACCAGCGAGATGGTCATACATAAACAAACCTGCACTGACTAACCACCGCTGACGTTGTGAACCTTGATAAATCGGTAGCACTAAGCGCAATGGGCTGGTCAATTCAGGAACACGTTGCAGCCATGCATCGCGCTCCTTGAGAGCTTCACGTACTAAGCGGAACTCGTATTGCTCAAGGTAACGCAAACCACCGTGTAATAGTTTGGATGAGGCACGACTGGTTTGGCTGGCGAGGGTGTTGCGCTCATACAAGTCAACTTCATTTCCTGCTTGTGCTAATACCCATGCACAACACAAGCCATTAATGCCGCCACCAACAATGCCGATACGCACGTGCCGATCAGTATTCCAAGGGTAGAGAAACCGTCTTGCCATCACGGGCAGACAGATAAGCCGCGATCAGCATTTCCAGCGACTTCAAGCCTTCCCGCCCGTCAGTTTCTGGTTCAGCCACGCCGCGCATCACATCCACCACATTCTTGTAGTATAGCGGATGCCCAAAGCCATACACCGAGGTGGTTTCATAGTTCGCGCTCTGGGTTTGTGCATCATAATCACGGGGTTCGTCAAACTGCCACAGTTGAATGTCATTAACGGCAACCCCGCCGATGCGCACCGTGCCTTTTTCACCCAATATGGTGATTGAGCCTTCCAGATTTTGTGGGTAGGTAAGCATGGTGACACTCATCGAGCCTAATGCACCGTTGCGCCAGCGCACATTCAATACACCCGTATCTTCCACTTCAATGTCACGGGTGGTGCTCATCATCGCCTGCACTTTATCGACCGGCCCAATCAGCCAATCCAGCAAATCGACGTAATGGCTGGCTTGGTTCATGAATGCGCCACCATCAAATTCCCAAGTGCCGCGCCATTTGGCTTGATCATAATAGGCTTGTGGACGTGTCCAGAATACGTTGAGGTGAACCATGTGGATTTTACCGAAACGCTTCTCTTCAACTGCCCGTTTTAGCAATTGCAAAGTGGTATTGCGGCGGTTTTGCTTGACAACAAACAAGCGTACCCCGGCTTCATCACAGGCTTTCACCATGCGAACACCGTCAGACCAACGGGTTGCCATCGGCTTTTCAGTGATGACGTGGACACCGTGTTTAGCCGCTAGTGCTGCTTGATCGGCATGAATGCCACTTGGGGTGCAGAGTGCTACCAAATCAGGTTTGTGTTTGACCAACATGTCCGCCATGTCATTGTAGGCGGGTACGTCGTATTGACTGGCATATGGTGTTGAATTCGCTGGATTGGTGTCACATACTGCGACTAATTCAAGGTTATCAGCATGTTTTTCGATAGAACCAAAATGATTTTTAGCTATGCGTCCACAGCCAACAATGGCAATGCGCAGTTTACGGTCAGTGATAGTAGGGAACATTTTATTATCCTTATTGTTTTGGGATTAAACCGCTTGCTGGATATACCAAGGCATTGTTGTGACTAAACCTTCGCCTATGCGGTGGGTTGCTTGATAGCCCAGTAATTGCTGTGCTTTACTCATGTCAGCTAAAGAGTGCCGTACATCACCTGCCCGAAAATCCCGATAATTAGGCTCAAATCCTTGCAAATGTGCAAAGCGTGGCAATAAATTCTCATGCAAATGCCAGAACAATTCATTCAGCGTGGTGCGATCACCCACTGCCACGTTATACACCTGATTTGTTGCATCAGTATTTTCCGCAGTCGCCGCCAGCAAATTAGCTTGTACCGCATTGTCGATATAACAAAAATCACGGCTGGTCTCACCATCACCGTTAATATAGACCGGCTCATTCTTGATCATGCTAGCAATCCACTTGGGAATCACCGCCGCATACGCCCCATCCGGATCCTGGCGTTTACCAAAGATATTGAAATACCGCAACCCAATCGTATTAAACCCATACGTCCGCGCAAACACATCCGCATACAGCTCATTCACATATTTAGTGACGGCATACGGCGACAATGGTTTACCAATGTTTTCCTCAATTTTAGGCAGAGCAGGGTGATCCCCATACGTAGAGCTAGAAGCCGCATACACAAAGCGTTTCACCTGTGCATCCCGCGCCGCCACCAACATATTCAAAAAGCCATCAATATTAGTGCCATTCGTGGTGATCGGGTCTTCCAATGAACGTGGCACACTACCTAACGCCGCTTGGTGCAATACATAGTCGACACCCTCACACGCCGCTTGGCAATCACTCAGTTGCCGAATATCCCCGCGTATAAACCGGAAGTTTGCCCATTGCTCTCTATTGACAAGGCTTTGCACTTCATCCAGATTATGCTGATGCCCAGTCGCAAAGTTATCTAAGCCCACCACCCGCTGATTAAGCTTCAGCAAAGTTTCCAGCAAGTTAGAGCCAATAAACCCCGCAACACCCGTAACCAACCAAGTCTTAGGCTGTGAGGGTAGAGTGGCAAGTAAAGTTTCGTAAGCAGTCATCAGAATATCTCTTGTTCCCTCGCCCCTTGATGGAGAGGGTTAGGGTGAGGGGTTTCTTTACAATCTCAAATCCGAAGCATCGGCAGGGAACACATATTTCAAGTCATACAGCACATGCACGTTTTTCCCTAAACCACGAATGCCTTCAATGCCCATTGCCTTAAACTGCTGATGCCCAACAGCTAAGATAATCGCATTATAAGCTCCTTGTTGCGGCTCAAGTACTGGCGTGATCTGGTATTCATGTTGTGCCTCTTCCACCGACACCCACGGGTCATACACATCGGCTGCAATGCCGTATTCACACAGCTCTTTCAGCATATCGACCACACGGGTATTACGTAAATCCGGGCAATTTTCTTTAAAGGTCAAGCCCATCACCAGTACTTTCGCGCCTTCCACCTGAATACGTTTTTTCAACATCGCCTTGATCAGTTGCGATACCACATAAGCACCCATGCCGTCGTTGATACGCCGCCCTGCCAGAATCACTTCTGGGTGATAACCCAAGGATTGCGCTTTATGGGTCAAGTAATACGGGTCAACCCCAATGCAATGCCCACCCACCAAACCGGGGCGGAAGGGCAAGAAGTTCCATTTTGTACCCGCCGCTAACAACACGGATTCCGTATCAATACCCATGCGGTTAAAAATCACCGCTAACTCATTGATCAAGGCAATATTTAAATCGCGCTGAGTGTTTTCAATGACTTTGGCAGCTTCTGCAACTTTGATGCTGGTGGCTTTATGTGTGCCTGCGGTGATAATGCGTTGATAGAGTGCATCCACAAAATCAGCAATTTCAGGGGTAGAGCCAGAAGTCACTTTCTTAATGGTAGGCAAGCGATGCTCTTTATCACCGGGGTTAATCCGCTCTGGCGAATAGCCAGCAAAGAAATCCACATTGAATGTTAGCCCTGAAACCCGCTCAATCACTGGGATGCAATCTTCTTCTGTTGCACCGGGGTATACGGTGGATTCGTATATTACGACATCACCACGTTTGATTATCTTGCCAATACTTTCACTGGCTTTAATCAGGGGGGTAAGATCGGGGCGTTTGTGATCATCAATCGGGGTGGGGACTGTGACGATGAAAACATTGGCATCGCGTAAGTCTTCTAAATGGTCTGTGTATTGCAGATGTTTTGCGTCACGTAACTCTTCTTGGGTGGTTTCCAAAGTATGGTCATTACCATCTTTGAGTTCTTCTATGCGTGTCTTATTAATATCAAAACCGATTGTAGGAAGCTGTTTGCCAAACTCAACTGCTAGAGGCAGTCCTACATACCCCAGCCCGATAATAGCTAAGGTAGATTGTTCAATTTGTTTCATAATTCTTTGCCCTAATGAAATCATTGGAAAACTAAAATGGGAGTTCAATCATTCCCAAACAAGTCTCGTGTATAAACCTTGCCTACCACATCGCCCAGCTCATCCACCATCCGGTTCGCCACAATCACATCACTCATCTGCTTAAACGCTTCCACATTGCGGATCACCGCCGAACGGAAAAACGTCTCTTCCTCCAACACCGGCTCATATATCACCACATCAATTCCCTTGGCCTTGATGCGCTTCATAATGCCCTGAATCGACGATGCCCTGAAGTTATCCGACCCCGCCTTCATGATCAGCCGGTAGATACCCACCACCCGTGGATTACGCCGAATAATGTCATCCGCAATGAAATCCTTACGGGTGCGGTTCGCTGCCACAATCGCATTGATCAAGTTCTGCGGCACTTCGCTGTAGTTCGCCAGCAGTTGCTTGGTATCCTTTGGCAGGCAATAACCGCCATAGCCAAACGACGGATTGTTGTAATGGTTGCCAATGCGTGGGTCGAGGCACACTCCATCAATAATCTGCCGCGTATCCAGCCGATGCGTCGCCGCATACGTATCCAGCTCATTAAAATACGCCACCCGCATCGCCAGATAAGTATTGGCAAACAGCTTGATCGCCTCCGCCTCAGTCGAATCGGTAAACAGGGTAGGGATGTCCTGCTTGATCGCCCCTTGCTGCAACAGCTCGGCAATAGTTGCCGCTCGCTGGGAACGTTCCCCCACCACAATCCGTGAGGGGTGCAGGTTGTCATACAACGCCTTGCCTTCGCGCAAAAACTCTGGTGAGAACAAAATATTGTCACTGCCAGTCTCTTGCCGCAACCGTGCTGTATACCCCACTGGCACAGTCGACTTGATCACCATCACTGCATCTGGGTTAACTGCCATCACATCACGTACCACCGCTTCCACCGAACGGGTGTTGAAGGTATTGGTTTGCGTGTCGTAATCGGTCGGCGTGGCAATAATCACAAATGTTGCACCCCGGTAGGCATCTTCCTTATCCAGCGTAGTGCGGAACTGCAAATCCTGACGTTGCAGGAAAGCCTCGATCTCGGTGTCCGCGATGGGTGACTGCCCGGCATTCAGTTGTGCGATTTTCTCCGGCACGATGTCTAACGCCACCACTTCATGGTGTTGCGCTAACAACATAGCGTTTGAAAGGCCAACATAGCCCGTTCCTGCGATTGCGATTTTCATAAGTTATTAGTTCTAATGGAATTTTCGGTGCCAGGTACGCTACCGCCCTACCTTGTCATGCCCGGTATGGTCAGTGATGTATCATTTGTAGTGTCAGCCCGTGTTGAGCCACTACCTTAATGTTTGGTGCTCAACGTTGAATGCTTGTCTACTATTAGCAGACGAATGGATGTTACATTGTTATTCAGCTTGTGACTGTGACGACGCTCACATTTTGTTTGTTTAATGTAAGTTGATTTCAATAGTCATGAGTCTAGCCTATCACGAAAAGTCTTATTGATGAATGATGTCATGTAAATTTTTTAAGCAAATTGATCATGAGGTACACGCCTGTGCACAAAACATGACAATAGTAGTAAAAAGTGCTTGCTATCTCGTTCGGATTCTCTATAATCTGCCTCCTTCAGCGACAGGCGTATAGCTCAGTTGGTTAGAGCACCACCTTGACATGGTGGGGGTCGTTGGTTCGAGTCCAATTACGCCTACCACTTTTATATAACCATGTGATCCCTCGTATAGGTCACCACTGGAGCACAATATGCCAGTCATTACCCTCCCTGACGGAAGTCAACGTTCCTACGAATCCCCTTTATCTGTACTAGCAGTTGCTGCCGACATCGGCGCAGGTCTTGCTAAAGCTACGCTTGCAGGCAAAGTTGACGGCGAATTGGTTGATGCCAGCCACATAATCGCTCAAGATGCTTCCCTCAGTATTATTACCGCGAAAGATGCCGAAGGCTTGGATGTTATCCGACATTCCGCTGCGCATCTGATGGCACAAGCCGTGAAACAACTGTTCCCGGATGTGCAAGTCACCATCGGTCCGACGATCGAAAACGGTTTCTACTACGATTTTGCCTCCTCACGCCCCTTCGCGCCTGAAGATTTAGTGGCGATTGATGCGCGGATGCAAAATCTGATCAAACAAGACATCCCGGTCGAGCGCAGCACCCTGTCACGCGACGAAGCCATCAGCTTCTTCCTGAACATGGGTGAAAAATACAAAGCGGAAATCATCGAAAGCATTCCCGCCGACCAAACGCTGTCACTCTACCGCCAAGGCGATTTCATCGACTTGTGCCGTGGGCCACACGTCCCTAGCACCGGCAAAATTCCTTCTGTCAAAGTGATGAAAGTTGCGGGCGCTTACTGGCGCGGCAACTCCAAAAATGAAATGCTGCAACGCATTTACGGCACCGCATGGCCTAACAAGAAAGAGCTACAAGCTTATCTGACCATGTTGGAAGAGGCTGAAAAGCGCGACCACCGCAAACTGGGTCGTCAATTGGATATGTTCCATTTCGACGAACAAGCGCCCGGTGCAGTATTCTGGCATCCAAAAGGCTGGACAGTATTCCAGGAACTGATTGGTTACATGCGCCAACGTCAGCAACGTGCTGGTTACGTTGAAGTAAATACCCCGGACGTGATGGATCGCAGCCTGTGGGAAACCTCCGGTCACTGGTTCAATTACCGTGACAATATGTTCACCACGACCACCGAAGACGAGCGCGTTTTCGCCCTGAAACCGATGAACTGCCCCGGTGGCATGTTGATGTTTTCACAAGGGCTGAAAAGCTACCGCGATCTGCCGCTGCGTATGGCTGAATTTGGCAAGGTACACCGTTACGAACCCTCCGGTGCGTTGCACGGCCTGATGCGTGTGCGCCATTTCACCCAGGATGATGCCCATATTTTCTGCACCGAAGGCCAGATGGCGCAAGAGTGCAAAGACGTAGTGGCGCTGGTGCTCGACATTTACAAAGAATTTGGCTTTGAAAATATCCACATCAAACTGTCTACTCGTCCAGAGAACCGCATCGGTTCGGATGAAAGTTGGGATATTCTCGAACACGCCCTCGGTGATGCGCTGGAAAGCATGGCCTTGCCATACACACTGTTTCCGGGCGAAGGCGCGTTTTACGGCCCCAAGCTGGAATTCGTATTGCGTGATGCCATCGGGCGTGACTGGCAGTGTGGTACTTTGCAGGTTGACATGAGTTTGCCTGAGCGTTTTGACCTGACCTACGTGGCTGAAGACAATACCCGTAAACGTCCTGTTATGTTGCATCGCGCTTTGTTTGGTTCACTGGAACGCTTTACTGGCATCCTCATTGAGCATTACGAAGGCAAATTCCCGCTGTGGTTATCACCAGTGCAAGCTGTCGTGATGAATATCACTGACAAACAGGCTGATTTCGTGCAAGATACAGTCAAGCAGCTACAGCAAGCGGGTATCCGCGCCGTAGCAGACTTGAGAAATGAAAAAATTGGCTTTAAAATCCGTGAACATACTATGCAGCGTGTCCCGTACCTGTTGGTAGTCGGGGATCGCGAAGTGGAAACACAATCTGTAGCTATGCGCACACGTTCCGGTAAAGACTTGGGAACCTTCCCATTGGTGGAAGTTCAACAACGTCTGACGGCCGAAATTGCATCGCGGCGCTTATTACTATCTGAGGATTAAACTTATCGCTCTCGAAAAAGAACATCGTATTAATGACGACATCAATGTACCTAAGATTCGTCTGATTGATGCGGAAGGTGAAAATCACGGTGTCGTTTCCTTGCGTGATGCAATGGAAATGGCTTTTGAAGCTGAACTCGATCTGGTGGAAATCGTACCCAATGCGAAGCCGCCGGTTTGCCGCATTATGGATTACGGCAAATTCCGTTTCGATGAAAGCAAAAAAGCCGCAATAGCCCGTAAGAACCAGAAACAAGTGCAGGTCAAGGAAATCAAGATGCGTCCGGCGACGGATGAAGGCGATTACCAGATCAAACTGCGTAAGCTCAAAGAGTTTCTGGAAGAGGGCGATAAAGTTAAAGTCACCCTGCGCTTCAAAGGTCGTGAAATGGCCCACAAAGAGCTGGGGATGGATGTCCTCAAGCGCGTTGAGAAAGAGCTGGAAGAACTGGCGGTTGTCGAACAGTTCCCACGTCTCGAAGGCCGTCAAATGGTCATGATGCTCGGCGCGAAAAAGAAACCGGTGGTTTAGTTTTAATACAACACCGGAACACCATCCTGTTAAGGCAAGGCACTCTTGCAGGATGTTTTATCTACCTTATGAAAAGGAGACCAAGATGCCTAAGATGAAAAGTAGCCGTGCTGCGGCCAAACGTTTCAAGAAGAGCGGCAGTGGCTTGTTTAAACGCAAGCAGTCACACCTGCGTCATATCTTGACCAAGAAATCCACCAAGCGTAAGCGTCATTTGCGTTCAGGCGACAACTTTGTTGTGGCTGCGGATCACGCTAATGTGCAAAAAATGTTGCCCTACGCATAATCAGGAGGATTTGAAACATGGCAAGAGTTAAACGTGGTGTAACGGCACATGCCCGTCACAAGAAAATCCTCAAGCTGGCAAAAGGCTACTACGGTGCCCGCAGCCGGGTCTATCGGGTTGCACATCAGGCAGTCATCAAGGCTGGCCAATACGCATTCCGTGACCGCCGTCAAAAGAAACGCCAATTCCGCGCTCTGTGGATCGTGCGTATCAATGCCGGTGCTCGTCTGTTCGGTCTGTCTTACAGCCGCATGATGAATGGTCTGAAGAAAGCTAACATTAGTCTTGACCGTAAGGTTTTGGCTGATTTGGCCGTCCATGACATCGCTGCGTTTGGTGCAGTTGCAGAAAAGGCAAAAGCTGCCCTGACTGCTTAAGCTGCATTAAGATGCGCTGAAAATACCCGTAAGCGGGTGAGCAAGGCGGGGAAGGTTTTTTACCTTTCCCCGCCTTTTGCTTTTTACCGATAACCCCACAAATAAAGGAAATCGTCGTGCAAAGTTTGCTGGAACTGATGGGCCAAGCCCATGAGCAGATTTCGCAAGCCGTCAGCCTCGCCGCGTTGGATCAGGTGCGTGTGCAGTATCTAGGCAAGACAGGTTTGTTGACCGAGCAACTCAAGCAACTGGGTAAGTTACCGCATGAAGAGCGCAAAGCAGCGGGTGCCGAGATCAACACGGCCAAACAAGCCCTGACGCTGGCACTGGATGACCGCAAGCAAAGTCTGCAAGCTGAAGCCTTGAATGCCCGTTTGCAAGCCGAAAAAGTCGACGTGACTTTGCCGGGGCGACGCATGGATACCGGCAGCCTTCATCCCGTTACCCTGACTATTCAACGCATTAGCGAGATTTTCGCACAATTGGGTTTCAGTCAGGCAGAAGGCCCGGAAATTGAAGACGATTTTCACAATTTTACCGCCTTGAATATCCCGGAGTCGCATCCGGCGCGTGCGATGCACGACACTTTTTACATGGATAGTGGTTTGCTGTTACGCACGCATACCTCATCCGTGCAAGTCCGTTACATGGAAAACAACCCGCCACCGCTGCGTATTATCTCGCCGGGTCGAGTTTACCGTTGTGACTCGGATATGACCCACAGCCCCATGTTCCATCAGGTGGAAGGCTTGATGGTCGATGAAGATGTGACCTTTGCTGACTTGAAGGGCATTCTCGAAGCCTTCTTCAAAGCATTCTTTGAAGTGGATGAATTGCCGACCCGTTTCCGGGCGACTTTCTTCCCGTTCACCGAACCTTCGGCGGAAACTGACATCCAGTGCGTGCATTGCGGTGGCGCAGGTTGCCGGGTGTGCAAAGGCACAGGTTGGTTGGAAGTCATGGGCTGCGGCATGGTTCACCCCAATGTGCTGAAAAACGTCGGCATCGACAGCGAAAAATACACAGGCTTCGCCTTCGGTTTCGGTGTCGAACGTCTGGCGATGCTGCGCTATGAGATCAATGATTTACGCGTGATGTTTGATAACGACGTGCGTTTCTTAAAGCAATTCGGCTAAACGGAGTAACCTTATGAAAGTCAGTGAAAAATGGCTGCGTGAGTGGATTAATACGCCGCAGACGCTGGATGCCATTGCCGACAAACTCACCATGTCTGGCTGTGAAGTGGAATCCCGCGACCCGGTAGCGACCGCTTTTACCAGCATCGTGGTTGGCCATGTGCTGGAGCGTGAAAAACACCCCGACGCCGACAAACTGAGCGTGTGCAAAGTGGATGGCGGGCAGGGCGAAATCCTGCAAATCGTTTGTGGTGCTAGCAATGTACGGGCTGGCCTGAAAGTGCCGTTGGCATTAATCGGCGCAGTGCTGCCATTACCCGACGGTGCGGATCTGAAGATCAAAAAGGGCAAGCTGCGTGGGATAGAATCCTTCGGCATGTTGTGTTCTTCCACCGAACTGGGTATGTCTGACAAGTCCGATGGCTTGCTGGAATTGCCGGAAGATGCGCCTGTCGGTGCAGATATCCGCGATTACCTCAAGCTCAACGATGAAGTCATCGAGTTGGCCATCACCGCCAATCGTGGCGATTGCATGAGCATGATTGGCGTGGCGCGTGAAACCGCGTTGGTGATGGATGTGCCGTTGAACGTGCCGGAAATCCCCGCACAGGCGACCCAACATACCGATACCTTCCCGGTTGATTTGCAGGCGACAGATGCTTGCCCACGTTACGTCGGGCGCATTATCCGCAATATCAACCCGCAAGCTACCACGCCGATCTGGATGCAGGAAAAGCTGCGCCGCGCGGGTATCCGCAGCATTTCCGCGACGGTGGATGTGACCAACTACGTGTTGCTGGAACTCGGTCAGCCGATGCACGCTTTCGACCTCGATACGCTGCAATCCGGCATTGTGGTGCGCTACGCCAAGGCTGGCGAAACCCTGAAAATGCTCGATGGACAAACGGTCACCTTGCGTGACGACACGCTGGTGATTGCCGATGCTGAAAAAGCCGTAGCAATGGCAGGCATTATGGGTGGCGAGCCGACTTCGGTGACGGATGCTACCCGCAATGTGTTTCTGGAAAGTGCTCATTTCCGCCCGCACAAAATCATGGGCAAGGCGCGAAGCTATGGCCTGCAAACCGATTCTGCCGCCCGTTTCGAGCGTGGGGTTGACCCGGATATGCCGGTCAAGGCGATGGAACGTGCTACCCAACTGATCGTGGATATCTGTGGTGGGGAAGTGGGAACCGTGGTGGATACCCTTGCCGACCCCAGCTTGCTGCACCGCAAAGCCATTTTGCTGCGCCCTGAGCGCATCCGCCGCGTACTCGGTGTGACGATGGATGCAGCGACAGTCGAAGGCGTGCTGACGCGTCTGAACTGCGAATTCAGCCAGAGCGAAGCCGGTTGGCAGGTACAAGCACCTTTGGCACGTTTCGATCTGAATATCGAAGAAGATTTGATCGAAGAGCTGGCGCGGGTACGTGGCTACGATGCGATCCCGGCGGAATTGCGTCCGCGTGCGCCGCGTATTACCCAACCGAGCGAAACGGCTGTCAAGCGTGAACATTTGCGGCAGTTATTGGTGGCGCGTGGTTATCAGGAAGCAGTGACCTTCAGTTTCGTTGACCCCAAAATGGAAGCGACGCTGGCGCCAACGACCGAGAGTATTGCGTTGGCTAACCCAATTTCAGCCGATTTGGGCGTCATGCGTAGTACCTTGTGGTCAGGTTTATTGCGTTCGGTGGCTTATAACCTGAACCGCCAGCAAAACCGGGTGCGTTTGTTTGAGATCGGCCCAGCGTTTTTCCAAGGCGAAGATGGCAAGCCGCAGCAAAAAACCATGCTTTCTGGGGTATTGACCGGAAATCTTTACCCGGAACAGTGGGGACAGGTGAACCGATCCGTCGATTTTTACGACTTGAAAGGGGATGTGGAAACCTTGCTGGCACAAGTGAGCGGCACGCGCTTCCATTTTGCCCCGGTTGCCCATGCGGCATTGCACCCCGGTCAGTCAGCGGAAATCATGACGGATAATGCGGTGGTTGGCTGGATGGGTATGTTACACCCTCAGATTGAGGAACAGCTTGGTCTGGAACAACCGACTTACCTGTTTGAACTGGATATGGCGCTGTTGATGCAGCGGACGCTGCCAAAGTATCAGGCGGTTTCCAAATTCCCGGCAATTCGTCGTGATCTGGCTTTGCTGGTCAGGGAAGATACGTTGGCGGTTGCTTTGGAAAATGCTGTGAAAAAAGCAGCAATTCCACAGCTAATGTCTTATTATTTATTCGATGTCTATACGGGTAAAGGCATACAAGAAGGTCAGAAAAGCGTGGCTTTGAGCTTGATTTTGCAAGATTTTTCACGCACGCTTGAAGACGCAGAAATCAATCGGATCGTCAACGCAGTGGTTACCTCGCTTCAGGAAGAAGTCGGTGCTGTATTGCGATAAACAGGGAGAAAATGCATGACAACAACATTAACCAAAGCAGACATGGTTGAACATCTGTTTGAAGAATTAGGCTTGAATAAACGTGAAGCCAAAGATTTGGTCGAGATGTTTTTCGAAGAAGTCCGTGATGCCTTGGAAACAGGTAAAAATGTAAAATTATCCGGGTTTGGTAATTTTATGCTGCGTGACAAAACGCAGCGTCCGGGACGTAACCCGAAAACGGGTGAGGAAATTCCGGTAACAGCACGGCGTGTGGTTACTTTCCGTCCGGGGCAGAAGCTCAAACAACGGGTAGAGGAATATGGAAGCAACAACGCCCAATAGCCAACTGCCACCCATTCCGAGCAAGCGTTACTTCACCATTGGTGAGGTTAGCGACTTGTGCGGGGTGAAAACGCACGTATTGCGCTATTGGGAACAGGAGTTTCCTTCCCTCAAGCCGATGAAACGGCGGGGTAACCGCCGTTATTATCAGCGTGAAGATGTGTTGCTGATTCGTCAGATTCGCGCCTTGCTGTATGAGCAGGGTTATACCATCAGTGGTGCGCGTCAGAAATTGCTGGACGAGGTGCATACACCACCAGCAGCAGTATTGCCATTGGAGCCTATTGTGGTCAACGGACACGACGTTGCACCTTTGGTAGAAGAGCTGGAACGTATTTTGTATATCCTTAAATGTTGATTTAAGCTTGAGCTTACCAGACGATTAATGTATGCTCTCTTCCCTTCGGTCGGGGCGTAGCGCAGCCTGGTAGCGCACCACACTGGGGGTGTGGGGGTCGTAGGTTCGAATCCTATCGTCCCGACCAACTATTCTTTTCAAATCAATGTTATTGATTTTGCCAAACAAGTCCCACATTCATTTCTTCCTACCCGGTTTATTTCAGCCGCTCGCACTTTGGCGTAAAGATTTTGCCTTTCAGCCTGTCGCTGAAAACCTGTTGCGTTTGTGTGCTGGTGCCACTGTCGAGACCTTGCCTGTGCAAGGGCTAGAAAATACCTTGTTCCACCAAGCCGGGCATCCCGCTGATACCGAACTTCCCTTTGCCTATTACCGCTACCTGCTGGACTTTGGCGTGCCACCACCGCAAGCCTTGCTGTGTGCTGACCCGGTATTGTTAAAAAGTGGGCAGGACAGCGTAGTCATGCAGCCTAGCTTGCCGCACCTCACTGAGCAGGAAATGGCAACCTTACTGACCTTGCTGAACAGCCATCTCGCAGAAGATGGTCTGCAACTGGTGGCAAAACACCCGCAACGCTGGTATTTGCTAGGTGACAGGGTGCAGGGCACAACACCCTTGCGCACTGTGCCGCTCTCGCAAGCCCTCGGACAAAGTATCTTTGCGCTATTACCCCAAGGCGACAAACGCTACTGGCATCGCTTGCTGAATGAAATCCAGATGCTGCTGCACACCAGTGAAATCCCCGCCGTCAACGCCCTATGGCTGTGGGGGGCATCCAGTTCTTCACTTCCCTCTTTGCAAAAGGGAAGCTGGGGGGGATTTCTCGGCTCAAGCACAACCGCCGAAGTCATGGCTTCAGCCACTAACACCCCGTATCACCCCGTCACCACGTTCGCTGACTGTCAGGTTGACGCAGGCAACTATGCGATCATCCTCGAAGACTTACACATTCCCAGCGTTACTGATGATCTGCACCATTGGGAGCAAGCCCACGCCGAGCTGGAAGCGTACTGGTTTGCCCCAGCACTGGCGGGCATGAAATCGAGTAAGTTCGACATCAGCATCAGTGCTTGCGACGGGCGTTTGCTGCATTGCCAAGCATCACCTGCCTGGAAATTCTGGCAAACCCGTGCTGCGAATTGGGATCAGCTTATCTGACGCTGGTGACAATGCTCTCGAAACGGCCATCCTTGATTTGGGTGATAACCGTTTCGCCCAGCCGCAGGGTGTTGGTATTGCGTACCACTTGCCCAGACTCTGCCATGCGGGTAATGCCGTAACCACGCTCCAGCACCGCAAGTGGGCTGAGTGCATGAAGCTTTCCCGCCTGAATTTGCAGCTTGTCATGTCGCCGCCCAAAGTAACGTTGGATAGCCGCTTGCAAACGCATCTCCAGTTCATCCAGCCGTTGCGCTTTTTGTTGTAAGCGATTGGTAGGGCGCTGGTTTTCAAGGCGCTGCCGTAAGCGGCGCAGGTGTTCGCCCGCGAGTTGTAAACGGCGTTGCTGGTTACGCTGTAACTGGGAAAATAGCCGTTGGGTATGGGTTTGCAGCGCCGCCATATCGGGGCTGACCAATTCCGCTGCCGCTGACGGGGTAGGGGCGCGAAGATCGGCGACGAAATCGGCAATGGTGAAGTCGATTTCATGCCCGACCCCGCTGATGATCGGCAAAGAACAAGCGTGGATGGCGTGTGCAACCACTTCCTCATTAAACGACCACAGGTCTTCGATCGAACCGCCGCCGCGCGTCAAAATCAGTACATCACAACGTTGCTCGCGGTCAGCCTGGCGGATGGCGTTAACAATCTGTTCCTTGGAGCCTTCGCCTTGTACTAGCACCGGGTAAATCATCACCGGAATTTGTGGGCAACGGCGTTTCAGTACATTGAGAATGTCGCGGATCGCCGCACCAGTAGGTGAGGTAATAACCCCAATACAGCGCGGGAAGGCAGGCAGCGGCTGTTTGTGTTCGCTGGAAAATAGACCTTGCGCGTGTAATTGGCGTTTAAGTTCCTCGAACTGGCGTTGTAATACGCCCACCCCGGTATCTTCCATGTGCTCGATGATGAACTGGTATTCGCCACGGGGTTCGTAAAGGCCGACCTTGCCGCGTACCAATACTTTCAGGCCATTTTTGGGGGCAAGCTTTAAGGTTGAGGCGCGTCCCTTGAACATGGCGCAACGCACTTGGGCGCTGGCATCTTTTAGGCTGAAGTATAAATGACCAGACGAGGCACGGATAAAGTTGGAGATTTCGCCTTCCACCCACAAGGCAGGGAAGCCTTGCGAGAGCAACTGGCCAACTTCGGCGTTGAGTTGGGAAATGCTGAGGGTGATACGTTCTGTTTGCATGACATCACTGTATAAAAAAAGCCGAGACATTGCCCGGCTTTTTTGAAAGGGTCTTGTGAAAAGTGCTTAGCTTTTTGCGGCTGGTGCTTCCGGTGCGGCGACAGGGCCAGCTGTTTTGGCTTTTTCAGCTTGCTCCAGACCTTGCTTGCCTGCGGTTTCAACGGCTTTAGCGATTTTCATGGCATCTTCATTTTTGCCATCATTCGCTGCCTTGATGGCATCTTCCAGATGTGTGGAAGCTGGCTGGTCTTTCCAGAACCACTCAAAGCCCGCTTTTTTGGCAGCATCATTCGCAGCTTGAGCGGCCTCAATGGCTGCTTTTACATCAGCATCGACTTTGGCTTTCAGTTCAACTTTATCTTCTTTTGGTGCTTTATCGGCTTTTTTGTCATCAGCAGCGATAGCAGTAGCAGTCATTAGGGACAGTGCTGTAACAGCAAACAGTGTTTTTAAGTTCATCAAAATAGGTTCCTCCTCTCCTAGATTACGTCAATGAGATAAATCAAATTGCTTGAATTACTCTGAGGGGTATTGATAGCAGTTTACCGACTCAAGGTCAAACTCTATAATGAGGTGCTTCTTTCTCACAGATGGACATAAGCCCCATGCGTATCCTTCAGGAAGCTCTTACCTTCGATGACGTTCTCTTGATTCCAGCCCATTCCACCGTTTTGCCCGCTGATGCCAATTTGCGGACTCCCCTGACTCGCGAGATTACCTTGAATATTCCATTGCTGTCAGCAGCGATGGATACGGTAACAGAAGCCCGTTTGGCGATTGCACTCGCCCAGGAAGGGGGGATGGGCATCCTCCATAAAAACATGAGCATTCAGGCGCAAGCTGACCAGGTGCGTACCGTAAAAAAATACGAAAGTGGCATTATCAAAAACCCGATAACCGTTGGACCTGATGCTACCATCCGTGACGTGTTGGCCTTGACCCGTGCCAACAACATTTCTGGCGTTCCAGTGGTGATTGGTGAAGATTTGGTTGGTATCGTTACCGGACGTGACCTGCGCTTTGAAACCAAGCTGGATGAGCCTGTCAGCACGATCATGACGCCGAAAGAGCGTTTGGTGACGGTGGAAGAGGGCGCAAGCAAAGGGCAAATCCGCAAATTGCTGCACACGCACCGTATTGAAAAAGTGCTGGTGATCAATGACAAATTCCAGTTACGTGGCTTGATCACGGTAAAAGACATCCAGAAATCCACCGATTTCCCGAATGCCTGTAAGGATGACCAAGGTCAATTGCTGGTCGGTGCAGCCGTCGGTGTAGGCTATGGCACAGAAGACCGGGTACGTGCGCTGGTCGAAGCAGGCGTGGACGTGATTATCGTCGATACCGCGCACGGGCATTCCCAAGGCGTCTTGGATCGCGTGTCATGGGTAAAGCAAAACTTCCCACAAGTGCAAGTCATTGGCGGCAATATTGCCACGGGCGAAGCAGCGCTGGCGCTGGTTGCAGCGGGTGCGGATGCGGTGAAAGTCGGCATCGGCCCCGGTTCTATTTGCACCACCCGTATCGTCGCGGGCGTAGGCGTGCCGCAAATCTCTGCGGTCATGAACGTCTCGAAAGCGCTGGAAGGTACAGGCGTACCTTTGATCGCTGACGGCGGTATCCGTTATTCCGGCGACATTGCCAAAGCTTTGGCAGCGGGTGCGCATACTGTGATGTTGGGCGGCATGTTCGCGGGCACGGAAGAAGCGCCGGGCGAAGTGGAATTGTTCCAGGGGCGTTCTTACAAATCTTACCGTGGCATGGGGTCTTTGGGCGCGATGGCGAAAGGTTCCAGCGACCGTTACTTCCAGGACGGCTCTGAAAACGCTGCTGACAAATTGGTGCCGGAAGGTATCGAAGGCCGTGTGCCTTACAAAGGTCCACTGGCACCGATTATCCACCAGATGATGGGTGGGGTACGTTCCAGCATGGGTTACGTGGGCTGCAAGGATATGGAAGAAATGCGCACCAAGCCGCAATTCGTGCGTATTTCCAGCGCAGGTATGCGTGAATCCCATGTCCATGACGTGGCCATTACCAAAGAATCGCCAAACTACCGGGTGTAAGTACCCCTCACCCCCAACCCCTCTCCCTCAAGGGGCGAGGGGAGCAAGAGAGTTTTTATGACACAGAATATTCATGCGGATCGTGTATTGATCCTTGATTTCGGTTCGCAATATACCCAGTTGATTGCGCGGCGGGTGCGCGAAGTGGGCGTCTACTGCGAAATTTACCCGTGGGATGTGGAGGCGCAAGCCGTCGCCGACTTCGGTGCTAAGGGCATTATCCTTTCCGGTGGCCCTGAGTCTGTGACGGGCAATGAGTCGCCGAAAGCCCCGGCTAATGTGTTCACGCTGGGCGTGCCGGTGCTGGGCATTTGCTACGGGATGCAAACCATGGCGGTGCAACTCGGTGGCACGGTGGAAACCTCTGACCATTGCGAATTTGGCTACGCGCAAGTACGGGCGCGTGGTCACACCGAATTATTGCGCGAAATCGAAGACCACGTTTCCCCGGATGGCTTTGGCTTGCTGGATGTGTGGATGTCGCACGGCGATAAAGTTATCACGTTGCCGGACGGTTTTACGCTGATGGCGAGCACTGATTCCGCGCCGATTGCGGGGATGGCGGATGAGTCACGGCATTTCTACGCGCTGCAATTCCACCCGGAAGTGACCCATACCAAGCAAGGCAAGCGCATTTTGCAACGTTTTGTGCAGGGCATTTGCGGCTGCGCAGGTTTGTGGACGACGGCGAATATCATCGACGAAAATATCCGTCTGGTGCGCGAAAAAGTCGGTTCGGATGAAGTGGTGCTAGGCTTGTCTGGCGGGGTGGATTCGTCGGTGGTTGCGGCGTTATTGCACAAGGCGATTGGTACGCAATTGACCTGCGTGTTCGTGGATACTGGCCTGTTGCGTTACCGCGAAGGCGATCAGGTGATGGCCATGTTCGCCGAACACATGGGGGTAAAAGTCATCCGTGTGGATGCGGAGGAGCGTTTCCTGTCAGCCCTTGCGGGCGTCACTGACCCGGAGAAGAAGCGCAAAATCATTGGCGGGTTGTTCATTGATATTTTCGATGAGGAGTCTTCCAAACTGACCAATGCGAAATGGTTGGCGCAAGGCACGATTTACCCGGATGTGATCGAGTCAGCGGGCGCGAAAACCGGCAAGGCGCATTTGATCAAGTCGCACCATAACGTGGGTGGCTTGCCGGAAAACATGAAGCTGGGGCTGGTCGAGCCGTTACGCGAATTGTTCAAGGACGAAGTGCGCGTGATGGGTGTGGAACTCGGTTTGCCGCCAGAAATGGTGTATCGCCACCCGTTCCCCGGCCCCGGTTTGGGTGTGCGGATTCTGGGCGAAGTGAAGAAGGAATACGCGGATTTGCTGCGTCTGGCTGACCACATCTTCATTGAAGAACTGCGCAAGCATGACTTGTATGACAAGACTTCGCAGGCATTTGCGGTGTTTTTGCCGGTGAAATCGGTGGGTGTGACGGGCGATGGTCGCCGTTATGATTACGTGATTGCGTTGCGGGCGGTGGAGACGATTGACTTCATGACGGCGCGTTGGGCGCATTTGCCGTATGAGTTGTTGGATCTGCTTTCTCGTCGAATTATCAATGAAATACGCGGGGTTTCTCGGGTGGTTTATGATATTTCCGGGAAGCCACCGGCTACGATTGAGTGGGAGTGAAGACCCTCACCCCCCAGCCCCCTCTCCCGGAGGTAGAGGGGGAGTAAGAATCCACATCTTCTCTTAGCCCCTCTACCTCTGGGAGAGGGGTTGGGGTGAGGGTCTTCTCATGACCTACCGCAACCACCTCTCCCCCCCACCTTCCCCTACGCTTGGGCATCCGACTGGGGCGAAGACCGCTACGGCCTCTGGCAAGCCTTCACCTACAAAGACGTGCGCCACGCCTTCCGCTGGATTCCACCCGGCGAATTCGACATGGGTTCACCCACAGATGAAAAAGGTCGTTGGGGAGATGAAACTTTGCACCGAGTTACCCTCACTCACGGCTTCTGGCTCGCCGAAACCACCGTCACCCAAGTCTTGTGGCAAACCATCATGGGTGCAAACCCCCGCCACTTTAAAGGCGATAACCGTCCAGTCGAAACCGTAAGCTGGGACGATGCTCAAACCTTTCTCGACAAACTCAACCAAATCCACCCCGATTTAAGCGTGCGCCTGCCGTGGGAAGCCGAATGGGAATACGCTTGCCGAGCGGGAACACAAACCCCCTTCAACTTCGGTGAAGAATTGACGCTGGACAACGTGAATTACCGGGGAACATGGGACTACAAGGAAAACGAATGGGGTGAGGGCGCTAAAAAATCAACGGCTGACGTTAAAACTTACCCTTGCAACGCTTGGGGCTTATACGAAATGCACGGTAACGTGTGGGAATGGTGTCAGGATGTGTGGCAAGAAAAATTACCGGCTTCGCCGGTTATAGACCCGGAGGGTATCGCCGGAGGCGATAAAGCAGGCGTCGGACGCGTCGTTCGCGGCGGTTCGTGGAACAACAACGGCAGGAACGTGCGTTCTGCCATCCGTAGCAGGGACGATCCCGCTAACCGCGACGGCCGCTTAGGCTTGCGGTTTGCCCTAGGTCTTGAGCTACAGCCAGCCCAGCAGTGCCGGGAGCGGCCTTGTGCTAAACTTCCTCCATAAACGTGCAACCTCACGAGTACCCGATGAAAATCCCCTACGGCCTGAGCAATTTCAAACAAGTCATCACTGATGGCTACGCCTACGTAGACAAAACCGACTACATCGCCAAGTTGGAAGACAGCGGCCGCCACATTATTCTGTTACGCCCACGCCGCTTCGGCAAAAGCCTGCTGCTGTCCGCGATGGAATATTACTACGACACCCAGCACGCGGCTGACTTCGAGACACTGTTCGGCAATCTGTACCTCGGCAAACACCCCACCCCCCTCAAAAACAGCTACCAAGTGCTGTTCATGGAATTCAGCGGCATCGACACAGGGGAGGGTGAAGCGCGTATTCACCAGCGGTTTAATGAAAAAATCACCACCAGCTTGCAAGGTTTCCTGCGCCGCTACGGTTATGCAGAAGCGCTGGGGGCGACAATTGAGCTAAAAACCTCGCCCGCTGCCAAAATGGAATATTTTTTTGAAGTCATGAGCGGGCAGAAAATCCTGCTGCTGATCGACGAATACGACCATTTCGCCAATACCCTGCTGGCGGCTGACATGAGTCTGTTCCAGCGTGTCGTCGGCAAAGGTGGCTTCGTGCGCAGCTTCTACGAAACCCTCAAAACTGCCACCCAACGGGGTACGTTAGACCGTTTATACATCACAGGTGTTACGCCCATCATGCTCGACAGCATGACCAGTGGTTTCAATATTGGCGAGAACCTTTCGCTACACGAAGATTTCAACGAAGCCATCGGGTTCACCAAAACAGAAGTGGCTGCCTTGCTCCAGCCCTTAGTGGAGGCGTGCAACCTTGAGCCTGATGCCCTGTTGTCGGACATCACCCGCTGGTACAACGGCTACCGCTTTGCTCCCGACGCTGACACGGTGTACAACGCCAATATGGTGCTGTATTTCATCAAAAACTTCCGCCTGAAACATTGTGCTTATCCAGACCCCATGCTGGATGAAAATATCGCCTCTGATTACGGCAAAATTCTTGGCATGTTCAGCATAGGCAACCGTGACACAAACTTCGCCGTGTTGGATGAGCTGATAACAAGTGGTGAGGTGACAGCGCAACAGCGCCGCAAATTCGACTTTGAAAAAGGCTTTGACCGCGACGATTTCATCAGTTTGTTGGGGTATATGGGTTTTGTGTCGTTGCAACGCAAAACCTTGGCGGGCGAAGCGTTCAGCATTCCCAATTACGTGATACAGGAATTGTACTTCCAGTATTTCAAAGTGGAACTGGAACGCCGTAACCAAATGACGATTTCCAACCAGGCTATTGCGTTGGCTGTTCAAGCACTGGCCTTGCAGGACGACATGCAGCCCTTGATCACCGAAATGGAGCGGGCGCTACAATTGCTCTCCAACCGCGATGCGATGGGGATGGATGAAAAGCACGTCAAAGTTTTGTTGCTCACTTTGCTGTATCAAACTTCGGTGTATTTCATCCAAAGCGAGCGGGAAATGAACCGCAAATACCCCGATATTTTACTGTTGGAGCGCAGCCCGATTGTGGTGGATCACCAGCATTTAATCGAACTGAAATACAGCAAACAATCCGACGGCGTAACTGGCTGGGAAGCCAAGCGCCAAGCGGGGATTACGCAAGTGCAGGGCTATTTACAACTACCTGATATTGCCGTCTTGCCCAAACTCAGCGCGTGGCTAATGATTAGCGATGGTGTGCGGGTGGAGGTAGTGAAACTAAAGTGATAGAGGTATAATCCCCAATAATAAATAAATCCAAGGGCACTGCCATGTTATACCTCCCGCGCCTCCTGCTGCTTTGGCTGTTATTGCTCACCAGCGCACACGCCAACCCGCTTTCCCCCGACCAAGTACCCGAACCCCTCAAACCGTGGGTCGGCTGGGTGTTGGATGGTCACAAAGACCTCGCCTGCCCCTACCTCTACAACGCCGCAGAACGCCAATGCGCCTGGCCGGGCAAACTGGATTTACAACTCACCAGCACCGGCGGCACGTTCACCCAACATTGGGAAGTGTACGGCGAAACCCAAATCCGCCTGCCCGGTGATGCGCAACACTGGCCGCAACAAGTCAGCAACGCCGACACTACCCCGCTGATCGTCACCGCCAGCGATAGCTACCCGGTCGTGACCCTCGCCGCAGGCAGCCATGACATTAGCGGGCAATTCGTGTGGGACAAACTGCCCGAAGCCCTGTTCGTCGCGCCCGCCACCGGCTTGGTGCAATTAAGCGTCAACGGCACGGCCATTACCACCCCCGAATTCAATACCGCAGGCAGTTTGTGGTTAAGCCGCAGCCCGCAGGAAGCCAGCGAAGACGGCCTCGAAGTACAAGTCTTCCGCAAAGTGCTGGATTCACACCCGCTCGAAGTCACCACCACGCTCCAGCTCCGCGTCGCGGGCAAGCAGCGTCAGGCCGAATTCGCCCCGGTATTGCTGGACGGTTTCATCCCGCTGCATCTGGATAGCCCCTTACCCACGCGCATGGGGCAGGATGGCAAGCTGCAAGTGCAACTGCGCCCCGGCGAATGGACGCTCAAACTCACCGGGCGTTCCCCCGCCAACCTCACCAGTTTAGCCTTGCCCGCCAGTGCAGCACCGTGGCCGAGCGAAGAGGTCTGGGTATTTGAAGCCGATGCGAGTATGCGTCAAGTGCAAGTCGAAGGCGTCAACAGCGTCGACCCCAGCCAGACTCGCTTGCCGGAAGAATGGGCACGATTCCCCGCTTACTTGATGACCACTGGCAGCAATATGAGCCTCGCAGAACAACATCGCGGCATGGCATCCAGCCCCGCACAAGTCAGCTTGAAGCGCCAGTTGTGGCTGGATTTCGACGGCAAGGGTTACACCCTGCAAGACCAATTGAACGGCACGCTGGCGCAACAGTCACGGCTGGAAGTCTTGCCCGACATCCGTTTGGGCAGGGTCAGCATTGACGGCACACCGCAATTGATTACCCAACAAGCGCAAGGGCAGGCGGATGGTGTGGAAGTGCGCCAGCGTGCCTTGTCGTTGGAAGCCGATAGCCGCTATGTCGCCGACCGTTCCAGCCCACCCGTCAGCGGTTGGCAACAGGAATTGCAACAAGTGAACACCACCCTGCATTTGCCGCCCGGCTGGTTGCTGTTTGCCGCGAGTGGTACGGATAATCTGCCGATGACATGGTTGCAACAATGGAGTTTGCTGGACTTGTTTCTGGTGCTCTTGGTGACAGTCGCCACGGGTTATTTGTATGGCTGGCAATGGGGCAGTGTTGCGGGGCTTGCCTTGTTGTTGACATGGCATCAGCCTGCTGCACCGCGTTTCATCTGGTTGAATTTGCTGGCGGTGACGGCGTTATTGCGTTCGGTACCTGCCGGAGCCATTCAGTCTTGGCTGGGGCGTTACCGCTGGCTGAGTTTGCTGATATTGGTACTGATCGTGTTGCCGTATACCATCGACACGGTGCGCACCGCACTTTACCCACAGTTGCAGGGCGGTGGTGGACAGGTGATGAGTTATCAGCAGGCTAATGTGGCTGTCGTTGCTCCCGCTGTAGAAGAGGCAGCCCCAGCAGCGGATATGCCTATGCCAGCAGCAGCACCAGCACCCATGATGAAATCCAGAGGGGAGTATGCTGCCGATAAACTGGAAAGTGGTTTGTCTACTCTCAGTTCTGGCTCTTACAATGCGCCCCGCAATGCCAAGCAGCAAGCCAACCTGCGCGATATTGACCCCAACAGCATGATCCAGACCGGCCCCGGCCTGCCCACCTGGCAATGGCAACAGGTGCAACTGGAATGGTCAGGCGTGATTCAGCCCGATGAGCGCATGGGCTTATGGTTATTGTCGCCGCTGGTGCATTCCTTGCTGAAAGTGCTGGGTGTGCTGATTTTATTGGTACTGGCGGCGCGTTTGGCCTTGCTGTCCGGCAATCTGCAAGGCTTGTGGCAAACCGTGCGGCAACCCGGTCGCTGGTGGTCAACAGGGCTGTTGCTGGTAGCCGTACCGTGGGTCTTGGCAGTGCCACAACCCGCTTGGGCAGAAACGCCTATGCCTGTAACCCCTGAACCTGAGCTATTACAAACCTTGCAGGAACGCTTGCTGCGTGCGCCAGATTGCGTGCCGGACTGTGCGCAAATCGAACAAATGAACCTGACGCTGGGTAACGATGGTTTGGCAGTACGCTTGCGGGTACATGCTGCAACGCAAGTCGCAGTACCTTTGCCGGTAAGCCAAAGCACTTGGTTGCCGACCACGGTGCTGGTCGATAATACCCCGACCCAAGCGCTGCGCCGCGATGCTGCCCAGCAATTGTGGGTGGTATTGGCGCAAGGTCAGCACGATGTGGTGTTGCAAGGCAGCTTGCCGACCCGTAGCAGCGTGGCCTTGCCTTTGCCGCTCAAGCCGCACCGGGTGACCTGGCAGGGCGAAGGCTGGCAAGTGAACGGCATCCGCGATAACGGCGTGCCCGAAGACCAGTTACAGCTCAACCGCACCGCCGCGACCACCAGCGAAGCCAATTTGCAGGATATGCCGAATTTACCCGCCTTCGTTAAAATCGGGCGGCGGCTTGATTTGGGGCTGGACTGGTATGTGACCACCACGGTCAGCCGCGTGTCCGACAGTGCCGCACCGATCAGTTTGTCGATTCCCTTGCTGCCGGGCGAACAGCCGTTGAGTGAGCAATTCACCATCAAGGACAATGCGGTACAAATCAACCTCAAGCCACAACAGGACACGCTGGAATGGACTTCGCGCCTGCCACAGGCCGAACAACTCCAGCTTACCGCCAGCCAGAACAATGCGTGGCTGGAAGAATGGCGGGTCGCCGCCAGCCCGGTCTGGCATGTTGAAGCGAGTGGCTTGCCCGTCAATGCCTACGAAGAAGCCGACGCGCAAGGCTCGTTGCTATGGAAACCGTGGGCAGGTGAAAAGCTCACTTTAGCGATCAATCGCCCCAGTGGGGTAGAAGGGCAAACCGTCACCCTGCTCGCCAGCCAGACACAGGTGGAAGTTGGCAAACGCGCCCGTGACGTGACCTTGCGCCTGAATCTACAAAGTAGCCGGGGTTCGCAACACAGCATCAGCCTGCCGGAAGGCACGGTGGTGCAAAGCCTGACGATTGACGGCACCAAACAGGCGATTCAGCAGCAGCAAGGCAAAGTCGTGTTGCCGCTCTTGCCGCGCAAACAGGAAGCCGTGCTGGAATGGCAGGAAAGTGGCGCAATGCCCTTGCATTACACCTTCCCTGCCGTGGATTTGGGCTTGCCGAGCGTGAACAGCGAAGCGACGTTACAACTGCCGGAAGACCGCTGGATTTTGTGGACACACGGACCCTTGCTGGGGCCTGCGGTGCTGTTCTGGGGCATGTTGGTGGTCTTACTGGTGTTGTCGATTGGCTTGGGGCGGTCGCGCCTTACCCCGCTGAAAAGCTGGCAGTGGTTTTTGCTGGGCATTGGTTTGAGCCAAAGCACGTCGTTTTTGATGGTGCTGATGGCGTTCTGGCTGATTGCTTTGGCGATGCGCGGCAAACTTTCGCTGGAGGGATGGAAACGTCCGACTTGGCAATTTAATGCGATGCAGGTAGGGCTGGCATTTTTGACGTTGATTGCGCTGGTAACGTTAGTGGGGGCGGTGGCCAAAGGCTTGTTGGGTTCGCCGAATATGCAGATTGTGGGCAACGGCTCGTGGGCGCAACAGTTGCAGTGGTATCAAGATCGGGTCGCGGGTGTATTGCCGCAGCCGGGCGTCATCAGCGTGCCGATTTTGTATTACCGTTTGCTGATGCTGGCTTGGGCATTGTGGCTGGCGGTGGCGTTGTTGGGTTGGTTACGTTGGGGTTGGGCTGCCATCAACCACGGTGGGTTGTGGCAGACGGAAGAGAAAACCACGCCTCCCCCAGCGCCTACACCACCCGATGCGCCACAAACTTACTGAGATTATCGAGGATCTCGCCGCCGCGTCGGAAGCCTAGTCCACAGGCTTCCCACGCAAAGAACACGCCTGCTTGATAGCTGCGCCCTTGCGCATCTTGCGGGTAGTCGGCGAATGCTTGATAAATGGTGCGGTAGCGGTCGTATTCGCCGGGGATTGACTTGATGATATTGCCAGCCGCGTCGTAAATGACGGTGTTGGCACCTTCACGCCCGAACATTTTTTTCGCGACCTGTTTTTTGCCTTGCAAGACTTCGGTGCGGGTTTCCAGCAGGTAGGGCGAATCCGGGAACAAGTCGTACAGCACTTTCATCATGCCCTTGCTCTGGAACAGCAGGGTGTAGGCCGGGTTGAGGATTACTGTATCGGTATTGCGGGTGATGTCATCGAGAATGCCGTTGATGCCGTCGGTTTGCAGGGCAATGTCTTCCCACGGGTAGAGCTTGAACCAGTAGTCGAAGCGCGTTCCGGCAGGGTTGAAAATGCCTTCTTGTTCCAGGAAGCCCACTTCATCCATGTAACAAAAATCGGTCTGGAAACCCGCATCATTCGCCATTTGTTGCAGGAAGCGCACGGTGCGTTCGTCTTCCGGCAGGTCGCGGATGCTGGAAAACAGGATGTTCTGGTAGTTGTAGGCATCACCGAACGTTTGCGGGTCTGCCTCGCCTGTGACCAAACGCTGGAAGTTTTTCACGAGGCTGTCGTACACCGTGTTGAATTGTGCGGCTTCGTTCATGCCGTTGGCTTTGAGCAGTGCCCATTGCACGATGGCCGTTTCAAACAGGCTGGTCGGGGTGTCGGCATTGAATTCAATCAGCTTGATCGGCAGGCCGTCGACACCACCCGCAAAATCGAAGCGTCCGTAAAGGTGACGGTGGTCGTTTTCCCAACTACGCCTGATCGGGTCGATGAGGTTGTAGGGAATATCGAGCGCCAGAAACAGGTCGTTGTCGATGACGTGCTGGGCTGCTTCCACGTACATGTCGTAGAGTGCATTGGCGGCGGTGTAATAGGCTTCTGTTTCGGCTTCGGTGACTTGCACGATTTCATCGGCGATATAGGGCTGGCCGTCGAGATCGGTATGCCAGGTCATGCCCACTTCTTCCATCAATGCAGGGCTGATGGGTTGTACTTTTTCCAGTTGAATCATGATTTAACCACCGAATGCGTTGGTGCCGGAACGGTTGCTGGGGTTGGATGTGCCGCTGTTGTTGCCGAAAAAGCCCGATTTGGGTTGTTGGCCTTGATTCGGGTTGACCGCGCGGGTATCCATGCCACCACTTTTGGGGCGACTGATGGAGGTTTGCGCCCGGCTGGCTTGTTGTTGCTGGTGTTGTTGGTAATTGGAGTTGCCCATCAGCTTGTTGGCAATCATGCCGCCTAGTAAAGCGCCAGCAGCGGATGCGAGAATGGTTTCACCCAGACTCAATCCCTGATTTTCGGCTATGGGCTGTGCCAGTTTGGAGGCGCCGTCTTCAACTCTTTTGGCTTCTGCCTCCGCCATTGTTTTTAGTTCTGCGGCCGTCAGGATGCGCTCGTTGCCGTTCAGGTCTTTGAGAATGGCGCGGGTTTCGCTTGCGGGGTATTTTTCTTTCAGCTCGTAGGTGTCGGGGTTAGCGCCAGTTTGCTGGATAATCATCAGCATACCTTCGCTTTTTGCGGCGTCTGAAAGGTTGTTGGGCGGTGGGGGCGTAGGGGGCTGATCACCGCCACAACCTTGCAGGCTGGTAAGAATGGTTAACCCAAGGCTACCTACCATTGAATAAGAAAAAATGCGTTTGATGTAAGGTTTGCTCATGTTAATGGGTCTCATGCCGATTGTCTGGAAAAGCTGTGGAATGTGCAGTTTACCGCGATAATTCACGGGTGCACGCACAAACCCTAACAATAAATGAAATTTTAAGAGAGTCTGCAATGAAAAAAATAATTGCCATTACATCCCTATTGGCTTCCTTATTTGTATCACCTTTAGTGATGGCAGAAGCCATCAATATCAACACTGCGGATGTTGCCGCGTTGGATTCTTTAGAAGGTATCGGCGCGAAGAAAGCCGAAGCTATTATTGCTTATCGTACTCAACACGGTGAGTTCAAGGCATTGGAAGAGCTAAAAGAAGTACCGGGTATTGGCGATAAAATGTTTGATAAGATTAAGGAAAATATTGCCCTGACAGACGGTACAACTCAGTCTGCTGAACCAGTAGCGGAAAAAGATGTCGAAAAGGTAGTGGATGTTGCTGATAAGCCTGCCGATAAGGCGACTACTGATGCAGCAGCAAGCGCTACAGTTGAGGTGAAGGATGAGAAAGCTGCTGTAAAAGAAGAGACGGCTGATAAAAAAGCTGATGCCGCAGTAGTAACCGATAAAGTATCTAATAAAGCCGAAGTCAAAGCAGATAAATCCTGATTGATTTTTGTTATCCTAAGATAGGCGTAGTAATAGTGCTCACGCCTATCCATTCATGAGGGTAAGCATGCAAACAACTAAAAAAATTCTAGTCACTGGCGGGGCGGGTTATATCGGTTCGCATACCTGCGTGGAACTGCTGGCAGCAGGCTTTCAGGTGGTGGTGCTGGATAATCTGTGTAACAGTTCGCCGGAATCATTGCGCCGAGTCGCCGAGATTAGCGGGCAAGCCAGCATTCCATTTTACGAAGGCGATATTCGTGACCCGGTGCTGCTCGATAGGATTTTTAAGGAACAGGCTATTTATAGCGTCATCCATTTCGCCGGTTTGAAAGCGGTGGGTGAGTCTGTCGAAAAACCACTGGAATATTACGACAACAATGTTGCAGGCACAGTGTCGCTATTGCAGGCGATGCAGCGGCATGGGGTCAGGAATATTGTATTCAGCTCCTCTGCCACGGTGTATGGCGACCCGCATACCACCCCGATTCAGGAACATTTCCCGCTGTCTGCAACCAACCCGTATGGGCGTTCTAAGCTGATGATTGAGGAAATGCTCGGCGACCTTTATAAGGCAGACCCTGCTTGGAAGATTGCTTTGTTGCGTTATTTTAATCCGGTTGGGGCACATGAAAGCGGCAAGATTGGCGAAGACCCGCAAGGTGTCCCCAATAACTTGATGCCCTACATTGCTCGTGTTGCCGTGGGGCAGTATGAATACCTGTCCGTGTTTGGCGGTGATTACCCGACACAGGATGGTACGGGCGTGCGTGATTATATTCACGTGGTGGATCTGGCAAAAGGTCATGTGAAAGCGCTGGAAGCTTTTCTGCGTGGGGATGTGCCTAACCTGCTACTGATTAACCTTGGTACTGGGCAAGGCTATTCGGTGCTGGATATGGTGAAAGCCTTTGCAGAAGCGAGTGGGCGTGAGGTGCCTTACCGTATTGTCGCGCGGCGTGCTGGTGATATTGCTTGTTGTTACGCTGATCCTGCTTTGGCAGAGCAATTGATTCACTGGAAAGCCGAGAAAAATCTAGTGGAAATGTGTCAGGACACGTGGCACTGGCAGAAGCATAACCCACAGGGATATAATTAATGCTTGTGCTATATAAATAGCGATAGAGGGTGTCAACTTGGTCTATAGTCCTGTTGTCTGCATATTGTTTACGTTTAGACGATCGGGAGTCGTGAACAATTGGCAGGGCATTTAGTATTTCATACGAAGAAGGCTAACCCCTTATCCCACTAAATTGTTAAAAATATTATCAGGGAGATCCCCCATGAAAATGACTTGGAAATTAGCATTTCCGTTTCTGGCTGCAATGATTCTATCAGCTTGTTCCAATAATATTCCTCAACATGCGGCGTTGCCCGGTTCTACAGCGAGTGTGGCATCAGCCAGTTTACCAACAGGTACATCAGGCAGTGACCGGATTGCACCGCAGGATTTGCTGGAAATTGATGTCTTTAAAGTGCCAGATCTTTCTAAAGAAGTACGTGTTGATGATAACGGCAATATTACCTTAGCGTTGATTGGAACGGTACATGCGCAAGGGATGTCAGCCAGCCAGTTGGAACAGCAGATTGCTGCCCGTCTGGAAAAGGATTACATGCATAATCCACAAGTGAATGTATTAGTGAAAGAAGCCACGGCAAGCAAAATTACCGTTTCCGGTGCAGTCAATACGCCGGGTGTTTACCCATTAGCAGGTGATACTACGCTGACGCAAGCAATTGCTTTGGCTCAAGGTTTAAGCCGTTTGGCCGTTAAGGATAATGTCACTGTCTTCCGCAACGGCAAGCCTTATACGGTGCTGTTGTCTGAAGTTGAAATGGGTAAAGTGGCTGACCCGGTTGTGATTGCAGGTGATAAAATTCAAGTGCATACATCCGTAACCAAAGAAGCAGTACAGGATTACGGTGGTGTAGGTGGTTTACTGTCACCCTTCACTTTGTTTCAGTAAGTATTAGTACTCTCACGGGTAAATAGTTTTAGGGCGGCTGGTTTCAGTCGCCCTTTTTGCATGGGTTCATTCGCTTTAGTCGTAACGCTTGCCTGCGTATTCGATCCAGCCACCTCGGCGGCCTTTAGGATCATGGTGTGTCCAGTGCAGCACGCCACCTCGGTTATTCCACACGTATTCGCCGCTGACGATAGCCGCTCCCCCTTCCTGAACCGGAATGCGCTGGGCAAGGTCAATATTGTGCGCCACCAGCAAGGTGATGTCGGGGGTCAGTGCCAGCAGGAAACGTTGATGTTGGCTGCCGTCGCGGTCATCTTGCAGCACTTTGACAACCTTGCCTTGTACCGTTGTCCAAAACTTAGCATTCGGGTCGTTTTGTGAACGGCTAATTTGATCAATGGCTTGGCGATAGTCATTGCTGCCGCCTGTGCTGGTACGGGTTTCTGCTGCAACGGCTGTTGACGATCGAGCGCTTTGCGAATTATTTGGCGCTTGATAGTATTGATAAAGCGCCAAGATGGCAGCACTGGCTAGGAAGACTAGCCCTTTCATAAGTTTTTGTTGCATGGGTTACTGTTGTTTTATCAGGTGCTGGGATTATTCTTAGCCGTTTTGTGCAAATAGGTGAGAATTTCTTCGCGTGCTTCGGTGAGTACCGAATCTCGATCCAGCGACTCTAGAATCCGCGCTACGGTGAGCTTGGGTCCAGAATCACCCCATGATTTACCATTTGCCAGCCATTCTTCAGCCACTCGGCCAACGACCAGGGTGCTATACCACGCGACAGCCCCTTGAGCAGCCCCTGTTAGGATAGTGGAAATACCACCCGTACCGAGTTTTAGAGCAGCAGAAACCAGATGCACCGCCCACACTGTACCTGCCAGCAATAGCATTTGCCCCAGTATGGTACGGATCAACTCACTGGCTTCATTGCGAGAAATGGGCAACCCGTACAGTTTTGACAGGTGAATGATCATGCTGGCATCAATTGCTGCGGCAGCGAGCAGGTCGGCAACGGGAATGGGGTTAAGAGCGACAGCAACACCTTTACCAAGGCAATACATGCGGATGGTTTTTTCGCCGAGTTCGCGTTTAATCGCAAGAATACGTTGTCCCACTTCCTTGCTGAGATGTCCAGCAAACAGGGAGGCATTGAGAGCGGAAAGGGTTTTGCCTTCTGCTTCGACAATATCCCACAAACGGGTTTTAAGGGCGCTAATATTGATTGGTCGTTCGCGTACCGTTTCCTGCTCTTCGCCATTTTCATCCACATAAATGACCGTTTGACGGTGAGCTTGAGCTGTCGTGAACACCAGATTTTCCGGGGCAATCAGGCCTTGGGTACGGGTACGCATAATACTACGTAACTGTTGTTGTTCTTTCTCTGTATAACGATCAACTTTATTGACGATTAACAGGGTAGGGCGATGTGTGCTGGTGACGGTTTTAAGTGCTTGAAACTCAACATCTGTCAGGTCGCCATCCACCACGAACAATACTAAGTCAGCACGATTGGCGACTTCATGTGCCATTTTTTCGCGGGATTCGCCGTCTATCTCATTGATGCCGGGAGTATCGATGAGGAAAATACCACCGTCACTGTATTCCTGCCATTGCTGCATATTGACACTGCGGGTTTCACCATGCAGAACGCTGACACTGAAAACCGATTTACCCAGCAAGGCATTGAGTAAGGATGATTTGCCAACACTCACACGCCCAAATACAGCAAGGTGTAAATGCCCGTGTTCTAGCTTATCAAGCATTCCTCGTACCTGAGTGTAATCGTCACGCAGGCTCTCACGAATATCGTCGGGAATGCGTTTGTCATCAAGTAACTGGCGTAAACTTTCGGTGGCGAGCTGTAAATGTGTATCGCCCGTTGTAGAAGCAGAGGTTGTCTCCGCTGGTACAGTCGCTTCTTCCTTACTTGCCCCGATACTGTTCAATAACCAATCTGGCAAATGTTTTTGTACGTTCTTCCAGATTTCCACTGAGCATCTCCTGAAATGTTGCTGCGGCAGGTGCTACTTTGAGCGTGCCACGTTGTTCGAGTGTATGGGCGACGGCATGACCGAGCGCATCAAAAATTAGCCCGTAAGCGACGGCATGTACTAAGCCTCCCGCAACTGTACCAATGCCGGGAAAGGCTTTTAAACCATTGCCAGCAACGGCCATGAGTAGCGGAATGCTTTTTTTCAGTTGTCCCTGACTGAAATTTAAAAACTGATCAATGTCGAGCGTACTGATTGGGCTATCGTACAGTTTGCATAATTCTTGAATCATGCGTGTGCCGATGACACCCTGAATCACCAAATCAGTACCTGGGCTGACAGAAGCCAGTGCACCCAGTATGGCTTTATGCGTAGAGCTACGCACGATTTTTTCAGCTTGTGAGCGGCGGTAATCGTCTCGAGTGGTATCAAGCTTTTCTTGTACCAAATTCAGTACGCTGGTATCGCGTTGCTGCGAAAGCCATTCCAGACGTTGGTCAATTTCGGTTTGCAAATGGGTGGATAGTGCAGAAATGTCCATTTTGCGGGGGCGTTGCACCATTTCTTCGCGCCCGTCGGGGTAAATGCGGAGAATTTCTTCTACACCACCAGACTGAATGAATACAATATTGGGTGATGCAACTTCACCGAAACGTGAGCGGATGCGTTGGGCGAGCTGTGTTTGTTCTTCTTTTGTGTATTGGTCACGTTTGTTGATGGCGATCAACATGGGCTTACCAAACGCGGCGAGTTCTAGTACGTCCTGATATTGGCTGCGGGTCAGATCGGAATCCGTGACATAGACTACGATTTGGGCGCGGATAGCTTCATCGCGTGCAGCGGCATCCAGTGTGCCTTCGGCTTCGTTGCGTCCTGGTAGGTCGGTCAACATCAGGTCATCGCCTGCAATGGTCTGCCAAGTGTATTCGCGGATGTCGCGGGTAGAGCCACCCCGTAGGTTGATTTCAACCCCTGCCTCTGGTAGCAATGCCTTGATAATGGAGGATTTTCCCGTGCTAACATCACCGAAAAACGCGATATGTACTTGTCCAGCGGCTTTGCGTGCATGTAGGCGGTCAAGTTCGACTTGCAGGTTGGCGGTATCCATGCCTGCCGTTTTGATCTGCTCGATTTCTTGAGTCAGGTTGGCTTCAGTGACAGGTTTGGGCGGCTGACGGGGAATGGTTTTTGCGCTTGGACCACCAAAGACAAGCTTAACAATAACCCAGCCGCTGAATAACACCACCGCCACAATCAGGGCGCTATAAGTGTAAAACAGCCATATCGGTAACTGTTGCAGGCGATCCCAGAGATCGAGAAAGTTCTTGGTGGCAAAAAACAGGAATAACAGGAATAACAGTGTCAGCAGCAACATGCCGCCTGCCAGTAGCCAGCGTAAGCGTTGGGTAATCTTCATGGTTGGTAAGGTTCTTCCAGTTCCTTGCGTTGACGATGGTTTTATCAATTATGGCGAGAATATCAGGGTCTGCTGGGTTCTCCAAATCCGTTGTGCGCATCGTACCTTTTGCACGTGCAAGATGCTTCTGCTAGGGTCGATGTTTTTGCGTAAACGCATGATCATAGCTTGGCCTATGCTACTGGATAAAAAAACATGAAAGAGCAAATAAATAAATATTTCCACTTTGGAGAGGTCGTCGCTGGTTACGACGTGCGAGTGTTGAATGAGCGTGAAGCACGTGCCGCAGCCGGTCTGCTGTTTGTGTGTGCGTTTATGTCATTTTTGTATGCGTATCGAACGATGGATTTCCGCTACACCAGTATTTTTATTATCTTTTTTTTGGTGGATTTCTTTATCCGCGTTTTGATTAACCCCAAATATGCACCTAGCCTGATTGTGGGGCGTTTTTTTGTATCACATCAAAAGCCAGAATACGTCGGCGCGGCGCAAAAGCGGTTTGCGTGGAGCATTGGTTTGATTCTCGCCATCGTCATGTTTCGCTGGGTTGTCCTGCTGGAAGTGATGACTCCGCTCAAAATCTACGTTTGCCTCGCCTGTTTAACCTTGCTTTTCAGTGAGGCCGCCTTTGGTATTTGCATTGGCTGTAGTATCTACAATCTGTTCAACCGCGCAAAAGCCAGGCATTGCCCCGGTGGTGTGTGTGAAATCAGGGTGAAAGAACCCATTCAAATGATCAATTGGGTGCAAGCCATCATCGCGGTAGTGGCGTTAGGTGTCGCCGGAACCGCGCTGTACAATAACTGGATTCAAACCTGAAACGGAGATAACTATGAAATTCAAAGTTGAAAAAATGATGTGCGGCGGTTGCGTCAGCAACGTGCAGTCCAAGCTGGAAGCATTGGAGGGTGTTACCAAAGCCACGGTTGATCTGGCCTCCGCCAGTGCCGAAGTCGAAGGTAGCGTTGAGGCTCAACAGGTTATCGACACCCTGAGTGCAGCCGGTTATCCCACTAGCCTGCAAAGCGATTAAGGCCATGTCAGCACCCACCATCCGCCTTTCCGTCACTGGCATGATGTGTGCCGGGTGCGTCGGCGCGGTCGAAAAAGCCCTGCAAGCGGTTGCCGGTGTCACTCAAGCCAACGTCAACCTGGCGGAACGCACTGCGATGGTCACGGGCGATGTTGACCCTGCCGCTGTAGTAAAAGCCGTCAAAGATGCCGGTTTCACCGCCGCCGTCATGCAAGGCCGTGCCGCCGAAGCTGAAAAGGAAGCGCACGAACAGCAGCAATACCAACACTTGTGGAAACGGGTGTGGGTTGCCGGGGTTCCGGGGGCTTTCCTGATGCTGGCGGGCATGATTCCGGGTTTCCTGCCCGGTATTGAGGGTGCAGGTCGCTGGTTTTGGCTGATTGCCGGGCTGGTGACGCTGGTGGTGATGGTCTATTCCGGCGGGCATTTCTACAAAGGCGCATGGCAGCAACTCAAGCACCGCAGCAGCAATATGGATACGCTGATCGCGCTCGGCACGGGCACGGCTTGGTTTTACTCGATGTTGGTGGTGCTGTTCCCGACGGTTGTCCCCTCGCTGGCGCGGCACGCTTACTTCGAGGCCGCGCTGGTGATCATCGCCTTGGTCAGTGTTGGTAATGCGCTGGAAATGCGGGCGCGGGGGCGCACGTCTGCCGCGATTAAAAGCTTGATGAAACTGCAACCGCCGATTGCCCACGTTATCCGCAACGGCGAAGATCTGGATTTGCCGTTGGAAGAGGTGGGGCTGGAAGAAACCCTGCGGGTGCGGGCGGGCGAAACCATTCCGTTGGACGGCAAGCTGCTGGAAGGCCAGTCGTATGTGGATGAATCCATGCTCACTGGCGAATCCGTGCCGGTTGCCAAAGTGGCGGGCGACAGCGTTACGGGTGGCACGATGAACGGTTCCGGCAGCTTTCTGATGCAGGTCAGTCATATCGGCGCGGATACGGTGTTGGCGCAAATCATCGACATGATCCGCCAAGCGCAAAGTTCCAAACCGGCGATTGCGCGGCTGGTGGATAAAGTGGCTTCGGTGTTTGTGCCGGTGGTGGTTTCCATCGCCATCCTTACCTTCATGCTGTGGTACTGGCTGGGGCCGGAACCTTCCTTGAGTTACGCGCTAGTCACGTCCATGACGGTGCTGGTGATTGCTTGCCCGTGTGCGCTGGGTTTGGCTACGCCGATTTCGATCATTGCCGGGGTCGGGCGGGCGGCGCAGTCCGGTATCCTGATCCGTAACGGTGATGCGTTGCAACAGGCCGCCAAACTGGACACCATCGTGCTGGATAAAACCGGCACCATTACCCAAGGCAAGCCTAGCCTCAACACGACCTACGTGGCGGACGGGCAGGATGCTGAACGTTTACTGCAAATGGCCGCCAGTCTGGAACGTGGTTCGGAACATCCCTTGGGCGAAACCATTCGTGCCGCCGCCAAGGGCAAAGGTTTGCAGGATTTGCCAGTTAAGGACTTCAACGCCATCGCCGGGCACGGTGTGCAAGCGACGGTCGACGGGCAAACGTATTTCATCGGTAATACCCGCCTGATGCAGCAGCAACATTTGGCGCTGGAACCTTGGCAAGCCCGCTTGCACGCGCTGGATGCGCAAGGCCAAACCCCGGTGTTTCTGGCCGATTCACAGCAAATCCTGATGCTGCTCGGCATTGCGGATGCCATCAAGGATGATGCAAAATCCAGCATTCAACGCCTGCAAGCTCAAGGGCTGAATGTCATTATGCTGACCGGCGACCGTCGGGAAGTGGCGGAACACATTGCGCAACAGGTTGGTATTCTCACGCTGCACGCCGACGTGCTGCCCGCCGACAAGTCACAGGTCATTGCGGACTTGCAACAGCAAGGCCACCGCGTTGCGATGGTGGGTGATGGGGTGAATGATGCCCCGGCACTGGCGCGGGCAGACATCGGCATCGCCATCGGGGCAGGCACGGATGTGGCGATTGCCGCCGCCGACATTACCCTGATGGGATCATCCCTGCGCGGGATTGCGGATGCGATTGCCATCTCCAAGGCCACCAACCGCACGATTTGGCAGAACCTGTTGGGTGCATTCGTCTACAACTCGTTGGGTATTCCGATAGCAGCAGGGGTGCTGTATCCCTTCATGGGGTTGTTGCTGAACCCGATGATTGCCGGGGCGGCGATGGCGTTGTCTTCCGTCACGGTTGTCACCAATGCCAATCGTTTGGCTAAAGCAAAGCTTCGCACGGCTGCACCTTCGCTGGGTGATACGGTATGATTGGCGCCGATTTAAACCATAAACAGGAATGCACCATGACCATTACCCATGTAGAAGGCAACGGCGGTTTGCCCTTTATCAACGTTAGCAATGACCATGCCAATGCCGTGATTTCGGTATACGCTGGGCAAGTGCTGTCTTTCCAGCTCAAAGGTGCGGCGGATGTATTGTTTGTCAGCGACAATGCTTATTACGCAGCAGGCAAGGCGATCAAGGGCGGCGTACCGATTTGCTGGCCGTGGTTTGGCGCTGACCCAGAAGGCAAAGGCCGCCCAGCACACGGTTTCATGCGTAACCGGATGTGGGAAGTGTGGGGCAGCAGCGAAAATGCCGACGGTTCCACCACCGTGACGCTGGGCGTGGCGTCTTCCCCGGAAACGCTGGCAATCTGGCCTCATGCGTTCAAGTTGGCCATGGAAATTACTGTCGGTAAAACCTTGCAGTTGGCATTGGTCACGCAGAATACCGGCGATCAGGCGTTCACTATTACCCAAGCACTGCACACCTATTTTGCCGTGGGCGATATTGCCAAAACGACTGTCACCGGGCTGGAAGGGACGCAATACCTCGACAAAGCCGCTGACGGTAACGGTGCAACCAAGCAGCAAACTGGCGCAATCAGCATCAACAGCGAAGTTGACCGCATTTACCTTGGCGTTCCGGCAGAATTGGCGATTGTCGATGGTGCACAGAACCGTACCATCCGTATCACTTCCAGCGGCAACAAAACCGCCGTGGTGTGGAACCCGTGGGCAAAAATCGCGGCAGGCATGGCAGATTTGCAGGATGACGATTACACCCGTTTCGTTTGCGTCGAAACCACCAATGCGGCGGACGACGTGGTAAACGTTCCGGCAGGCGGGGAATTCCGTTTGGTGGCGGAATACGGGGTATAATCCTACCCCATGAAAATTCAGGTCAGCGAACTCCTCGTCAAATTTTTGCACCGTTTGGGTGTCGATACCCTTTTTGGGATGCCCGGTGCACATATTTTGCCGGTTTACGATGACCTGTATGGGTCTGGTATCCAGACAGTGTTGGTCAAGCACGAACAAGGTGCGGCGTTCATGGCGGGTGGTTATGCCCGTGTGAGCGGCCGCATCGGTGCTTGCATCACCACCGCTGGCCCCGGTGCCAGTAACCTGATTACCGGCATTGCTAACGCCTATGCTGACAAATTGCCGGTGCTGGTGATTACTGGCGAAGCGCCCACCTACATTTTTGGGCGCGGCGGCTTGCAGGAAAGTTCGGGCGAAGGCGGCAGCATCGACCAAACCGCGCTGTTTTCCGGCGTGACCCGCTACCACAAGCTGATCGAACGTACCGATTATCTCGTCAATGTGCTCAATCAAGCGGCACGGCAACTGGTGTCGGATGTCCCCGGCCCCGTGGTCTTAAGCATTCCGGTGAATGTGCAAAAAGAACTGGTGGATGCGTCGATTCTCGACAAGCTGCCCGATTTACACCCTTTGCCAAAGCTGAAAATTGCCCCGCAAACGCTGGAACAGTGCGGTGACATGATCCGTAGCGCCAAGCGCCCCGTGGTGTTGGCAGGTTATGGCTGCATCCAGTCCGCTACCGCCCATGATGCCTTGTGCGAATTCAGTCAGCGTTTGAATATTCCAGTCGCTTCCAGTTTGAAAGGCAAGGGCGCGATTGATGAGCGTTCGGCACTCTCACTCGGCAGTTTAGGGGTGACTTCTAGTGGTCATGCCATGCACTATTTTATGCATGAAGCTGACCTGATTATTTTGCTGGGTGCGGGTTTTAATGAACGCACCAGTTATGTGTGGAATGCCGCGTTATTAAACGGCAAAAAGATTATTCAAGTCGACCGCAATGTGACGCAACTGGAAAAGGTCTTCAAGGCTGATTTGGCGATTCAATCCGACCTTGGGGATTTTTTACAGTCGATTAATGGTTGGTGCGCTCAGCAGGTTATTGAGCCGAAAATTTGCCCGGATTTGGCTGCCTTCAAACGTGGCATCGACCAGCAAATGGAAGCAGACGGCACGGTGATTTTCGGTGAACAGTTTGATTTGGTAAAAACCTTTTTCGCCTTACTGGAACAGCAGTTTAACGATGGCATCGTTTTGGTGGACGATAATATTATTTTTGCGCAGAATTTTTATCGCGTCACCCCTCAAGATCATTTTGTACCGAATACCGGGGTTTCATCGCTGGGTCATGCTATCCCAGCAGCGATTGGTTCACGCTTTACGGTAGACAAGCCAACTTTTGCGGTGATTGGCGATGGTGGTTTTCAAATGTGCTGCATGGAGATCATGACAGCGGTGAATTACCACATTCCCTTAAACATTGTGTTGTTCAATAACCAGACTTTGGGATTGATCCGTAAAAACCAGCATCAGCAGTATGAACAGCGTTTTCTGGATTGCGATTTTAAAAACCCGGATTATGCTTTGTTGGCGCAATCGTTCGGGATTAACCATTTTAAAATAGAAACAGATGCCGATTGCGAACAGGTGTTTGCACAAGCCGATTTTCATCACGGGATTAACCTGATCGAACTGATGATTGATCAGGATGCTTACCCGAATTATTCCTCACGCCGCTAAGGGTTGCTTATGTCGGGTGTTACTGACTTTTACCGCTTCATTATCAGCATTCCGGTGGCTGATCGCCCGCCGCATTTGCGCAATTGCTTGGAAAGCATTTACCAGCTGGGTGAGCGTTATGCTTATCGCGGCGGTATAACGATCGTGGTTGCGGAAGACAGTCGTGAACCGCCGCATATTGACGCGCACAAGGCGTTAGTAGCGGAGTATTGCGCGAAAGGCTTGGACGTTATTCATTTCGATTTGCCCGAACAATATCAGGTATTGCAAAGCATCCCGGCAGCGCAGCGCCAGCAGTTAGGCAGGGTGCTGACCACGCAACCGGCTGAACGCTTTTACCGTAAGGGGCAGGCCGCCAACCGCAACCTCAGCTACCTGAAAATGCTGCAACTCACTGAGGATAAAGAGCGCACCCTGTATTATCTGGTGGATAGCGACCAGTTGTTTTTGCCGGAACTGGATTATTTTCACCACATCAACCAGATTTTCCAAACCAATGACATTGCGATGCTGACCGGGAAACTGGTGGGCGACCCGCCGGTATCGCCTGCGGTGATGGCGGCTAATTTTCTGGATGACGTGACGGCTTTTCTGCATGAAATCGCTGGGCTTGAGCCACAGTCTGATTGTCAGTTTCACCGTGACACGCCCTTGCCGGGGGATGCGGCTTATCACGACATGGCGAACATGTTTGGCTTTAAGCAGCAGGTAGAGCATTTTGACTACCGTTGTCCGTTAACGGGGGCGCATGACCATACGGCTTGTTTGGCGACCTTTGCCGGGCGTTTGCAGGCGTTCTTTTTTGGGGAACACCTGACCCGCAAAACGGCGTTTCAGCCTGATAGCGCTGTGACGGCACTGGCTCCGGCACGCACGATTTACCCCGGTAATTACATCGTCAATTTTGAGGGGCTGAAGTACATTATTCCGTTTGGGCATTTGCGGTTGCGCATGTCGGGGCCAACAGCGGGGCGCTTGATTCAGGCTGAAATCGGCGCACGTTTTGTGTCGGCCAACTTGCCGATGTTGCACAAGCGCACGACCGCTGAGGACGAAGGATTCCGCCCCGGTGTGGAACAGCAGCATGATGCCGCGATGGATATTTCAGACGAGTTTGAACGTCAGTTTTTTGGCGATTTAATGCTGTTTTCGGTGGTGGAATGGTTTAAGCACTACGACCTGACGCAATTAGCGGATGGCGAACGTTTGCAGCAGGTGGTGGATAAGGTTGAAGCCGACATGCTGGCTTTGTATCGGGCGAAGCATCAGGCGGTGAATAGCCGTCGCCGCGAGCTTGAAACGTGGGTCAAGGCGCAACAAGGCTGGGCTGGAACGCCTGCGCTGCACCAGATTGCGCAATTCCTGCGCAATATTGAGCTGAATTTTGGGGATGAGGCCAAGGCGTGGCAGCAGATACAATCTGCCGCACACAGGCAGGGACGTAAGCAACAGATTGTTGATGCGTTGTTGCATTATCGGGCTGAGCGAGGGGTGTGGGCAGCCACTATTTCTGGTGGTGTAGATCGAGCGGTTTGCGGGCTTTAGCACCCGCAAACCGGCAAAAAAGATTAATGATCGTTGCGGAAATGCCGCTTAAACATAGTTTGTAGGCGCTTGGGTAAACGGGATAGCACCTGTAGCAGCAGCTCCTTCAGTGGAGGGCTATAATGTCTCTCCCAGCCGATGTGACTCCATAGATAGAAATTGATCGAATTGGGTGTAGTTACTATCCAACCAAACGCCAACGCGCTTGCGTTCAGCAATGCTCATCAGATCGCGGTTGTTGGCTGCTGCCCAGAAACTTAAGTTGCTGAAATCAACTTTCTGCATCAGGTTGGGTTGCAGCTTTTTCAGGGTGACAAAGTGAGCACCTTGTTCTTGCGCTTTGCGATAAGTCGCTGATTGTTCAAAGTTACTGAAGTCTTCACCGCGCCCATGGTTCTGCACGATAACGACTTGCACACCTTTCGGTTGCTGTTCCAGTAGCTTGTTCAGCAGGAACATGGAGTCTGCGCCATCATCCATAACATGCCAAAGGTAAGCCGGGCGATTCAGTTCAGCAAAAATGCCAAATACATCGCTTTCTTCGATCCATTGATTCAGGTGTTTGCCCGTTTGGGCGGCAAGGTCTACCAGAATGTGGGTGTCTGGGTACGTTTCTGCTGTTTCAAGGATAGCGTCCAAACTATCGTATTTTTCTACATTCAGTGGTGCGGTGAATTCAGTGTAAAAGCGCGAAAATGTGCCATGTGACTGGTCGGTGTCAAAACCAGCAAAGGCGACACCTCTATCAATGAAATATTGCGCCAGTAAACGGGTGGTAAGGGATTTACCGACGCCGCCTTTTTCGCCTCCGATGAAATGGATGCTGCTCATTGTTTTCTCCGTATTGGTAGTATCGAAAGAGTTATTGCTTATCGTGAAATGAATGATTGATTGATCAAATTGTGGGATACCTTACCTTAAGCCCAGCGTCCGATAAACAACTTACCACCTGATTTTTGCTCCATTACGGTGGTGCGGGCGCTGTAACGGGTTTTGACGATGTAGTCGGGTTCGGATGACCAACTGACTACCGAGTTGCTAATGCGCCCATTGGTATCGAACGTCACGGTGACTTCTTCCGCATAGGTATTAATCAGCCCAAGGCTGGTAGGTTCTGTGTCTGAGGAATTGTCACGTACATCATCAAACGAACCCACAGCCAATATTAGCTTACGGGTACGATTAGTATTGTCGCGTTCAACCTTAATGACACTGACCGTATGGTCAAAGCTACCATTACCAGTGTGGTCAATGAAAATGAGGTGGCCAGGTTGTAAGAGGTTGATGGGTATTTCGGGTTTGCTGGTATCGCCGCCATTGGTGAAGGTGGGGTTCCAGTCCCAGATGCGGGTACAGGTGCGTGCTACTTGATGGGCACTGATTTCGGGGTAATGTACTGCTACACCGAATAACATCGATTGTTGTGGATCAAGTTTTTCCAGTGCTTTCACCACCTCATAGCCCGCCCGATCTGCTGGAATGCCATTGTCAGATCGGCTAAAAAACCCGCGTGATTTGTCACGAGTCGCCACAATCCAAGGCGTTTCGGTTGCACCACGTAACACAGGGTGTGGCAGATTAATGAAGCGGTCTTGCTTTATCTGCTTACGAAATTGATCCATCAGAAATAAGGCCATGCCCTTACAGTCGGCTTCGACACGGTTCTGTTTGATCACCTCCCAATACGAACCAACCCAATGACCGTAAGCTAGCTGAATTTCTTGGCTTGCCCAACTATAGATTTCGCGTGTACCAGTGATACGGATTTCGGGTATCCGTAAACCGCGAAAGTCAGATAAATACGCCAATGGATCAGTGACCTGTGTAGCAGGCGTGCGGGGGTTCAGTCGGGAAACCGCTATATCCAGCAGCGTTAGCAGGATAGCGGTCACCTGACCACTCGCCGGTATGCCTACGGATACTTGAAAGGCTTTGACCGCGTTCTCAGTATTGCCCCCAAACTTGCCATCACACAGATCATGTAAGTAACCCAGTCGCCCTAACGCATACTGCACCGCTACTACGCTCGTACCACTTGCGCCACGGGTTAAGTCTCCCTGTAAGTCGTTTGGAAATGCCTTGCGTAATGCTACGTCTTGAAACGCCATCTTGGTGATCCTTTTTTTCTGTCATGAAAATGGTATGGTGATACAACTTGGCATGACAGCTATTATCAATTGGCTTGGACAATCAGGCAAGAAAATAGGCAGAATTGGCTAGCTGCTGTTGCCATCAACAGTAGGCTTTTTCCATCGACACAGCGAAATTTGGAGTGAATGACAATGAGCACACCTATTCTTGGTTATGCAGCACAATCCGCGCAGGATAATCTGGAACCTTATCGTTTTGAACGGCGTGAGCCGCGTGCCGACGATGTGGTAATCGACATCCTTTTTTGTGGGGTATGTCATTCGGATTTGCATCAAGCCCGTAATGACTGGGCTAACAGTGTTTATCCTGTTGTACCCGGTCACGAAATCATTGGACGGGTTATCAGTGTCGGCTCATCTGTCACTCGCTTCAAGGCAGGTGATCAGGTTGGCGTCGGCTGTATGGTGGATTCCTGCCAGCATTGCGAGCCTTGTCATCATGGGCTAGAACAATATTGCGTGGAATTCCCTACGTTTACGTATAACGGTACTGACCGGCACGACCACGCGCCTACTTACGGTGGGTATTCCGAGAAAATCATCGTTTCTGACAAGTTTGTGCTGAAAGTGCCTGATGGTTTGGATCTGGCAGGTGCAGCGCCTTTACTGTGTGCAGGTATTACCACTTACTCGCCCTTACGCCATTGGAAAGTAGGGAAGGGTAGCAAAGTCGCTGTTGTGGGTTTGGGTGGTCTCGGGCATATGGCGCTGAAACTGGCCAAAGCACTGGGTGCTGAAGTGACGCTGTTCACCCGTTCGGCTGACAAGGAGCAAGACGCTCGTCGTCTAGGTGCGGACAATATCGTCATCTCAACGGATGACGCTCAGATGGCTGCGGTCAACAGCCGCTTCGACCTGATCATCGACACCGTGCCCTATGTGCATGATATTAACCCTTACATGCCGACCTTGAACATCAGCGGTACATTGGTACTCGTTGGCTATTTGGGGCCTTTGGATCCCTTCCTGAATTCAGCACCTTTGGTGTTGGGGCGCAAATCTGTGGCAGGTTCTTTGATTGGTGGTATTGCTGAAACGCAGGAAATGTTGGATTTCTGTGGTGAACACGGCATTACTTCCGACATCGAAGTTATTAAGATTCAAGAGATTAATGAAGCTTACGAACGCATGTTGAAAAGTGATGTGAAATACCGCTTCGTGATCGATATGGCATCGTTGAAAGCCTGATATTCGGTAAGATTCAGCCCGTTTAGTGGGGAAATCTCGTTTCCTCACTAAACCTGCTAAACTTCGTTTTTTGTTCGGCACGAGCTTGCAAACCCCATGGAAAAATTCATCCGCATTCGCGGCGCACGTACCCACAACCTGAAAAACATCGACCTCGACCTGCCGCGTGACAAGCTGATCGTGATCACCGGGCTGTCGGGTTCGGGCAAGTCGTCGCTGGCGTTCGACACGATCTTTGCGGAAGGGCAGCGGCGCTACGTCGAGTCGCTGTCGGCCTATGCCCGCCAGTTCCTGTCGATGATGGAAAAGCCGGACATTGACCACATCGAAGGGCTTTCCCCAGCGATTTCCATCGAGCAGAAAACCACCTCGCACAACCCGCGTTCCACCGTCGGCACAATCACCGAGATTTACGACTACCTGCGCCTGCTCTACGCCCGTGCAGGCAAGCCGCGTTGCCCGACCCACGCAATCGACCTCGAAGTGCAAACCGTCAGCCAGATGGTCGATCAAGTATTGTCCTTGCCCGAAGGCAGCAAGCTGATGTTGCTTGCCCCCGTGGTGCGTGATCGCAAGGGCGAACACCTGCAACTGTTTGAATCGCTGCGGGCGCAAGGCTACTTACGGGCGCGGATCAATGGCGAAGTCTACGATCTGGACAATGTGCCCACGCTGGAATTGCGCAAGAAACACACCATCGAAGTTGTAGTCGACCGTTTCAAGGTACGTGACGACATGCAGCTACGCCTCGCGGAATCGTTTGAAACCGCGTTGAAACTCGCCAACGGCATTGCGCGGGTCGCGCCGATGGACGACCGTTCCCTGAGCGAAGTCGAAGGGAATATCCCCGAAATGGTGTTTTCCGCCAACTACGCCTGCCCGCATTGTGGCTGGGCGCTGGCGGAACTCGAACCGCGCCTGTTTTCCTTCAACGCGCCCGCCGGAGCGTGCCAGACCTGCGACGGTTTGGGCGTGGAACAATTTTTCGACCCGCAACGGGTGGTGGTAAATCCATCCATGAGCCTTGCGGGTGGCGCAGTGCGCGGCTGGGATCGGCGCAACGCCTACTACTTCCAGATGCTGACGTCTTTGGCCGACCATTTCCATTTTGATGTGGAACAGCCGTGGGATGAATTGCCCGCCGCTGTCCACAAACTGATCCTGAGCGGTAGCGGTTTGGAGGAGGTGGAATTCACCTACGTCGGGCAAAAAGGCCAGGTCTACCAGCGTTCGCACACCTTTGAAGGCGTATTGAACAACCTCAAACGCCGTTACCGCGAAACCGATTCCAACGCGGTGCGCGAAGAATTGTCGAAATACCTTGCCAGCCGTGCCTGCCCCGATTGCGGCGGCACGCGCCTCAACGAACAAGCCCGCAACGTGTTTATCGCGGGCAAAAACCTGCCATCCACCACCCACATGGCGATTGGCGAAAGCCATGCATTTTTCCGCGACCTGCAATTGCCCGGCACGCAAGGCAAGATTGCCGAAAAGATCGTGCGTGAAATCACCTTGCGGCTGGCGTTTCTGGTCAACGTGGGGCTGGATTATTTGACCCTGAGCCGCAGTTCGGAAACCTTGTCCGGCGGTGAAGCGCAACGCATCCGCCTTGCCTCGCAAATCGGCGCGGGGCTGGTCGGGGTGATGTACGTGCTGGATGAGCCATCCATCGGCCTGCACCAGCGCGACAACGAACGCTTGCTGAAAACGCTGTTCCACCTGCGTGACCTCGGCAATACCGTGATCGTGGTGGAACACGACGAAGACGCGATCCGTTCCGCCGATTACGTGCTGGATATTGGCCCCGGTGCGGGCGTGCATGGCGGCTACATTATCGCGCAAGGTACGCCGGACGAAGTGTTTGCCACCCCGGCTTCGGTCACGGGGCAATTCATGTCCGGGCGGCGCAGCATTGCCATCCCTGCCCAGCGTACCCCGTTCGACCCGGAACGCACCCTCAAAGTGATCGGCGCGACCGGCAATAACTTGAATGATGTGACGCTGGAAATTCCGCTGGGTTTGTTGACCTGCATCACGGGTGTGTCGGGTTCGGGCAAATCGACGCTGATCAACCGCACGCTTTTCCCGTTTCTGGCGCGGCATCTGCACGACAGCAGCGTGGACGTTGCCCCAGTGCGTGAAGTGTTGGGCGCGGATCAGATTGATAAGATCATCGACATCGACCAAAGCCCGATTGGGCGCACTCCGCGTTCTAATCCAGCCACTTACACCGGGGTGTTCACCGCGATTCGCGACATGTTCGCGGCCACGCAGGAAGCGCGTTCACGCGGCTACCAGCCCGGCAGGTTCTCATTCAACGTCAAGGGCGGGCGCTGCGAAGCCTGTTCCGGCGACGGTTTGATCAAGGTGGAGATGCACTTCCTGCCCGATGTTTATGTGACGTGTGAAGTGTGCGAAGGCAAGCGTTACAACCGCGAAACGCTGGACGTGCGCTACAAGGGCAAGAACATCAGCGAAGTGCTGGCGATGACGGTGGAAGATGCCTGCGAATTCTTCGCCGCTGTGCCGTCGATCAACACCAAACTGCAAACGTTGATGGACGTGGGGTTGTCGTACATTACCTTGGGGCAGAACGCTACCACGCTCTCCGGTGGTGAAGCGCAGCGCGTCAAGCTGGCGAAAGAGCTGTCCAAACGCGGCACGGGCAAGACGATTTACATTCTGGACGAGCCGACCACCGGGCTGCATTTCCACGACGTTGACCAGTTGTTGAAAGTGCTGCACCGCTTGCGCGATGGCGGCAATACCGTGGTGGTGATCGAGCACAATCTGGATGTGATCAAGACGACGGATTGGGTGGTGGATTTGGGGCCCGAGGGCGGCAGTCGCGGCGGGAATATCATTGCAGTCGGTACGCCGGAACAGGTGGCGGAGGTGGAAGGGTCGTTTACCGGGCATTTCCTCAAACGGATGTTGTGATACAGTATCAGGAAAAGCATCCTCTCCCCTATCAATTGCTGGATAAGGATTAGCACCATGCAACTGACACTCGATATTCCTGAAAAATACTTTATCTACCAATCACCTGTAGAGCTGGTGCGTTTGCTCAAACTCAACACCGCTATAGACCTTTATCGACGCGGACGATTCTCTGTAGGAGCGGCGGTAGAATTTGTTGGCAGCATGGATCGTTACGAATTCCTGTATGAATGCCGTAAGCGGGGCATTGAGCCTCAAACCTATGAGAGCAAAGAAGAGCTACAGTCTGAAATTGATATGCTGGCAAAGGAAGCGTTCTGATCGAAGCCAAGCGAAAGGGGATTATCCCTTTGCTCAAGCCTCATGTTGAAATATTGCGCTTATCTAAAGCCCATTTTAGCGATGATTTGCTGGATTATGCGTTGACTGCCGTTGGCGAATAGCAAAAATCAACCTTTTCCGCCACCCGCGCACAACGGCGAATCCGCCACTTTACCCCCCTTGGCAAAATGCTCTTCCGGCGTCAGGGTATGCAGTGCCAGCGCGTGAATCTTGCCGTTGAGTTCTTCCACCAGAATGCCATTGATCTGGCGGTGGCGTGCAATCAGCATTTTCCCCTTGAACTGCTCACTCACAACCGTCACTTTGAAGTGCGATTCAGAACCGGCAGGCACGTTGTGCATATGGCTTTCGTTGACGACTTCGAGGTAGTCAGGTTGCATGGCTTGCTGGATTTTTTGTTCAATTTCGGTTTGTATAGTCATGGTCTTTGCACTTGGATTAACGATGATTAACTTGAAACAACGGGAACGGGGCGCGTATATTCCGCCCTACACCCACACAATGATCGGCTAACATGAACCAAAAAGAAAACTTTGACAAGTTGTCCCAGTATTTGCAAAGCAAAATCATTGGGCAAAAAACCCTGATCAACCGCCTGATGATGGCGTTGTTGGCGGATGGGCATTTGCTGGTGGAAGGTGCGCCGGGCTTGGCCAAAACCCGCGCTATCCAGATGCTGGGGCAGGGCATAGAGGGGGATTTTCACCGCGTCCAGTTCACCCCGGATTTGCTGCCCGCCGATATTACCGGCACGGAAGTGTTCCACCCCAATGATGGCTCGTTCCATTTCCAGAAAGGCCCCTTGTTCCACAACCTGATCCTCGCGGATGAAATCAACCGTGCGCCTGCCAAAGTGCAATCGGCACTGCTGGAAGCGATGGCAGAACGCCAGATCACGGTCGCGGGGACAACCTGGAAGCTGCCCGAACCTTTTCTGGTCATGGCAACCCAGAACCCGATTGAGCAGGAAGGCACTTACCATTTGCCGGAAGCGCAGCTCGACCGTTTCCTGATGCACGTGATTGTGGATTACCCAACGCCTGCGGAAGAAAAGGTCATCCTGCACTTGGGGCGCAAGGAAGCCATGCAGCAAGTGCGCCACGAAAAAGAAGAGGTTGCCCCGCTAGTCAGCCGCGAAGATGTGCTGATGGCGCGTCAGGATGTGCTGAATGTTTACATGTCCGACAAGGTGGAAACCTACCTGCTGCAACTGGTGCTGGCGACCCGCAACCCGGAACGCTACGGCAAATCTCTCGCAGGTAGCATTGCCTACGGCGGCAGCCCGCGTGCCACGCTGTCGATGGACCGTTGCGCCCGCGCTCACGCATGGCTGGCAGGCCGCGATTTCGTCAGCCCCGAAGACGTACAAGCCGTGGCGCACGATGTATTACGTCACCGTTTGCTGCTGACCTTTGAAGCAGAGGCCGACGGCATGACCGCCAACCATATTATTGACGAACTGCTGGCATTGGTGGCTGTTCCCTGATGGCGACGGTCGCTGAGCGTAACCGAAGTGAGCGCAGTGGCGAAGGCATCGTCTTCCGTTCCCTGCAAGCGCTGTTAAGTTTGCAGGGGCAGGTACGTACTTTGCGTTTGGCGAAAAAGCATATCCGTTCCCGCCATGCTGGCTTGCACCGTTCCGTACACAAAGGTCGGGGGATGGATTTCGCCGAATCACGCATGTACCAGCCCGGTGATGACATCCGCAGCATTGACTGGCGGGTGACGGCGCGTAGTGGGCGCGTCCACACCAAGGTGTTTGAGGAAGAGCGCGAAAAGCCGGTGCTGCTGTGGGTGGATTTACGCCCGTCGATGTTTTTTGCGACCCGTGGGCGTTTTAAGTCGGTGGTGGCGGCGGATGTGGCGAGCTTGTTGCTCTGGAAAACCCTCGACGATGGCGACCGTATTGGTGGCTTGCTGCAAAACGGCGAACACGTCGAGTTCAAGCCTTCGCGTAGCCGTTCGGCGGCGCTGCATTTCTTGCGTGAGTTGAGCGATATGACACGCGGGAAGCCGGTTGTTGAGCGTAGTCGCAGCGACTTGCAGGCAAGCTGGACACGTTTGCGTCGTGTGACTCAACCGGGCAGTCAGGTGTTTGTGTTGAGCGATTTTCGCCAAGCAAACCCGGCAGCCTTGCGCCAGTTGGCGATGATTGCGGAACATTCGCAGCTTACCTTGATTGCTATCCACGACCCGTTTGAGGAAAACTTGCCCGCTACTAGCGGCAGCCTGCGTTTGACGGATGGCAAGCGCAATTTGTTGCTCAATCTGGGGCTGCGTTTATGGCGGGATCGCTATGCCAAGCGCGTGGAGCAAACCGCGAAAACCTTACAGGACTTCAGCCGTAGCCACCGCATTCCGCTGGTGCAATTGTCGACGGCAGATAGCGATAACGAACGCTTGCTGAAATTGTCGCGGGGGTTACGATGAACCCGGAAGAATTACCACTACGCGATATTCATTTGCCTGCCCCGGTGGGTTGGTGGCCGCCTGCCCCCGGTTGGTGGTTATTGGCTGGCTTGATGTTGGCGGTGATTATCTGGCTATTCTGGCGCTGGCAGCAGCAACGGCGTAGTGAGCAGGGTCTGGAATTGGCGCTGTCCGAGCTGGAGCGCTTACAAGGCAAGCACGGCAAAAATACCAAGGAATTGTTGCAGGAACTGTCCGTTCTGTTGCGCCGCATTGCCATGACGCAATACGGGCGGCAGGCGGTGTCTGGCTTGACGGGTGAGGCATGGGTCAAGTTTCTGGATGATAAAGCGGGCAAGCCGTTATTTTCTGGCAAGCTGGCGCATTTGTTGACCGAAATACCTTATCGCCCGGAAACACAGGCGGAAACCACGGCGCTGCTGCAAGCGATTCGCCAGTGGATCAAGTTGCAACGGGGAAAAAGCCATGTATGAATTCCTCTGGTGGTGGCTATTTGCGCTGTTGCCGCTGCCGTTACTGATACGTTGGTGGTTGAAACCCGCTGAACAAGCCGAGGGCGTTGCGCTGAAAGTGCCGTTTCTGGAAGATTTTCAGCAAGGCAAGCAGTTGTTGGGCAGTTCGTGGTATGGCCTGTTAGCTTTGCTGCTGGCCAGTGTGGCGTGGGTGATGCTGGTGGCGGCTGCGGCTCGTCCGGTATGGATTGGCGATACGGTGGCAATGCCGGTGTCGGGGCGTGACCTGATGCTGGCGGTAGACCTTTCCGGCAGTATGCAGGAGCAGGATTTTATCCTCAACGGGCAAGTGGTGGATCGCTTGGTGGCAACCAAAGCGGTAGCGGGCGAGTTTGTCCGCAAGCGTACTGGCGACCGAGTGGGTATGGTGTTATTCGGGGATCAGGCGTACTTGCAAGTGCCACTGACCTTTGATCGCCAGACGGTGCTGCAATTGCTGAATGAGTCCCAGATTGGTCTGGCGGGTGAACGTACTGCGATTGGTGATGCGATTGGCTTGGCGCTCAAGCGTTTACAGGCTAGCCCGGAGAAAAACCGCGTGCTGATTCTGATGACCGATGGCGCGAATACCGCTGGCAGTGTCAGCCCACTGGAAGCAGCGGATATGGCGGCAGCGGCGGGTTTGAAGATCTACACCGTCGGTATCGGTTCTGAAAGTGACCAAATGCGCAGCGTTTTCGGTTTCCAGTTGATGAACCCGACGGCGGATCTGGATGAGAAGACCCTCAAGTCCATTGCTGAACGTACCGGGGGCGCGTATTTCCGCGCCCGTGACACCGAGGAGTTTCACAATATTTATGCCGAATTGGATCGGTTGGAACCTGCTGAAAAAGAAGCGCAACAATGGCGTCCACAGCAGGAATTGTTCCGTTGGCCGTTGCTGGCAGCCTTTGTGCTGAGCATGGCGGCGGCAGTGCTGCGGCTGAATCGGGAGTGATTGTGTGATGTTGAACGACCTGCATTTCCTGCACCCTGAATGGCTTTGGTTGTTGGTGTTGATCCCCGCCGTGTGGGGGATGAAGTTATTGCGCGCCCGTCAAAATGGCGGCTGGGAACAGGTGGTGGACAAACACCTGATGCCGTTTGTGTTGAGTGGCAAGGCGGGGAGCATGGGGTTCCTGCCCCTGTTGCTATTATCGGCGGCCTTGTTGGTAGCGGTGCTGGCGATGGCGGGGCCTGCGTGGGAAAAACGCGAAGTGCCGGTGTTCCGTAACCAGCAGGCATTGGTGGTGGCGATGGATTTTTCCGCCTCGATGTACGCGGAAGATGAAAAGCCCAACCGGATTACGCTGGCACGTTTCAAATTGCTCGACATCCTGAACGCACGCAAGGATGCCCAGAACGGGTTGGTGGTGTTCGCGGGCGATGCCTTTACGGTGACGCCGCTGACCGATGATGTGGATACCATTGAAGAGCAGGTGAAAAACCTTTCGCCAGAAATCATGCCTGCACCCGGCAGTTTGTTGTCGCCTGCGATCCAACGTTCGGTGGAATTGCTCCAGCAATCGGGGATGAAACAGGGCAATGTTTTGCTGATTACTGATGGTGCTTCCGACCCAGAGGCGGCGGTTTCAGCGGCTGAAATAGCGCTCAGTCAGGGCTATCGTGTGTCCGTGTTGTCGCTCGGTACGGCTGAGGGTGCGCCGGTAGCGCGTGCACAGGGCGGTTTCTTGCTCGACAGTTCCGGTAAAACGGTGGTTGCCAAGGTTAATTTGGATGATTTGCAACGCATTGCCAAAGCCGGTGATGGTGCGTTTGCCCGTGCTGCCTTGGGCGATGCTGACCTGAATACACTCACTGCGCAATGGCAAGCAACCGCTGCCAATCAGTTGAGTGCTGTGCAAGGGCGGCAAACCGATACGTGGGTAAACGAAGGCTACTGGTTGGTATTGTTGCTGTTACCGCTGGCAGTACTGTCGTTTCGACGTGGTTGGCTTAGCGTCATGCTGGTGTGTGTTTTGCTGCCGCAACAACAACCTGCTCACGCTTTCAGTTGGGATGAGTTATGGAAAACCCCCGATCAGCGGGGAGAAGCCGCCTTCGAGAGCGGCGAAGCAGCACGCGCTACGGAACTGTTCCAGAATCCTGAGTGGAAAGGTGCGGCCGCCTATAAAAGCAAGGATTACACCACTGCCGCTGAGCAGTATGCGAGTCAGGCCAGCGTTAACGGCCAGTACAATTACGGCAATGCTTTGGCGAAGGAAGGCAAGTTCAAGGAAGCGATAGCGGCTTACCAACAGGTGCTGGCAGCCGACCCCAAGCATGAAGATGCGGCTTATAACCTAAAAGTTCTTGAAGATGCGATGAAAAATCAGGATAAGCAGCAGGGCAAAAACGACTCGCAACAACAGAAGCCAGAACAAGACCAGCAAAAAGATCAGCAGCAAAACCAGTCAGGTCAGCAGCAACAGCCCCAGTCCGGCGCAGACCAGCAAAAACAACAGGATCAGCAAGGTCAGCAAGGCAAAGATCAACAGCAACAGGATGCTCAGGCACAGCAAGATGCCGAGAAGGCCAAAGCCGCTGAAGAGAAAGCCAAACAGCAAGAACAGCAGGCCAAACAAGGCGAGCAGGACAAGGATAAGCAAGAGTCCAAAGACGAAGGCGAGCAGGGTGAGCAGGACGCGAAGGATGACCTGCAACAGCGTGAGCAGAAACAGGCTGCTGAACAATGGTTGCGGCGTATTCCTGATGACCCCTCTGGCTTGTGGCGGCGTAAATTCCAGTACCAATACCAGCAACGGGGTGGTCAGGCGCGAGGTGAAGAATGGTAAGGTTACTCTTGATGGCAGTGTTGTGGTTCCTGCCATTTTGGGCGCAGGCAGCTGCCATCGTTGCCCAGATTGACCGTAATCCGGTGGCCTTGGGTGACCCTGTTGTCCTGACCTTTAAGGCGAATGGTATGGTGTCCGCCGACCCTGATTTTTCCCCGCTGGAACAGGACTTTGAAGTGCGGGGGCGTTCCCAAAGCAACAGTTTCAGCATGATCAACGGTGTTAGTACCATTAGCACCACATGGGAATTACGGCTTTACCCGCGTAAAACCGGGACAGTGACCATTCCGGTCATCCAGTTTGGCAGCGATAAAAGCCAGTCGCTGGATGTGCAAGTGCTAGACCAGCCACAGCCCACTGCTGGTGGCACACCCGATATTTTCATCGAACTGAGTGCTGAGCCGCAGCAGCCGTTTGTGCAGCAACAAACCATCGTGACCCAGCGCATGTTTCACGTCACGCCGTTGGAGCAGCAAGCCAGCTTGAGCCATCCGCCGATTGAAAGCGGCAAGGGTGATATCGAACAGGTTGGCAATACCCGTAACACCACGATGATGCGTAATGGGCGTAATTATCAGGTGATCGAGCGCCGCTATGCCTTGACCCCGCAGCAAAGCGGCAAGTTGACGTTGGGGCGTACCACCTTTGAAGGGATTCTTGCCAAACCAGGGTCGAACAACTTTGACCCGTTTGGTTTGAGTGGCAAGCGTATCCGGCGTTTTTCCGAACCGTTAACCCTGCAAGTGCAAGGGCAACCCGCCAGTTATACCGGCAAGCAATGGCTGCCCGCCAACAGCCTTACCCTGAATGCTCACTGGCAAATCCCCCCGGCTAAACTCAAAGCGGGTGAACCCGTTACCCTGACTTTGGCCATCGTTGCGGACGGGCTGGCAGCGGAACAATTACCCAAACTTGATATTCCGATTCCGGCAGGCATCAAGGCATACACCGATAAGCCAGAATTGCGTAATGACGCGGGAAATAATGGCGTCGTCGGCGTGCGTCAGGAAAAGTGGGTAGTGGTTGCGCCTTACAATGGCCAATACGATTTCCCCGGCATTGCGGTCGATTGGTGGAATACTAGCACCGGCAAGCAAGAAACGGCCAAGGTTGAGCCAGCCAAGCTGGTGGTAACAGGTGGGGAGGCCACGCCAGCATCACCTGCCACGAGCAGCCAGCCACAAGCTGCTTCAACACACGACAAGCAAGCCCTTAGTGCTGCACCTGAGCCGGATGAATCATGGTTTTCGTGGGGCAGATTTGCAGCAAGTGTACTGTTGATTTGGGTGGTGGCAACGCTTGCTTGGTTGGTGTGGCGTTGGTGGCAAACATCCCGTAGCCCTGCCGCTCCGTTGCTCCTTAAACCTGCGGATGCTAAAACGGTGTGGAAGCAGCTTGAGCAGGCTTGCCAACAAAACAAAGCGCAGGCAAGCCATGATGCGTTGGTGCAGTGGATTGGTGTGGGGTTGAATATTCGCCCAGCCTTGCTTGCTTCGCTGCGTGAACAAGCGCCGCCCCGTTTACAAGCTGAAATTGATGCGTTGAATGCAGTGCTTTACGGGCGCAGTAGTGGCGGCTGGCAAGGTGCTGCTTTGCTACAGGCACTTCAGGACTTCAAGCCAGCGGGTGCGGCACACGCCAAGGATTCAGGGCTGACGGCACTTTACCCGGATTGATACGATGAAACGTATTCTTGGCTTAATCCCCTAATAATGCTTGTAAATTAGCTACATAAGCACTGGCAGTTGCTTGCCGCTCTTCGGGTGTGACCACTTTTTTGTCTTCCCATTCCAGATGTTCTGGCGGTAATTCGTCAAGGAAACGGCTGGGTTCGACAGTGGAGGCTTCGCCGTAGCGCGAACGGGTTTTGGCGTAGCTGATGGTGAGGTTTTTCTGGGCGCGGGTAATGCCGACGTAGGCGAGGCGGCGTTCTTCCTGAATGCTTTGTTCGTCGACGCTGTTGGCGTGGGGCAGGAGTTCTTCTTCAACACCGACCAGAAACACGCTGGGGAATTCCAGCCCTTTGGCAGCGTGTAAGGTCATCAGGCTGACCGCATCCTGTTCTTTTTCTTCATTATTACGCTCCAGCATGTCGACCAAACTCATGTGGGCGATGATGTCGCTGAGGGTTTCTTTGCCTGCGCCATCGTCGTGGAGTTTGCGGATCCATTCGACGATTTCCCAGACGTTTTTCATGCGCGATTCGGCTTGTTTGGGGGTATTGCAGGTGTTTTTTAGCCAGTCTTCGTAGCCAATGTCGTTGATGACTTGTTGGGTGATTTTGGTGGGGTCGGCATTTTCGGCGGCACGGGTGACTTCGTGCAGCCAGCCGCAGAACGTTTCGATGCGCTGGGTGGCTTTGGCAGACACGCGCTGGGCAAAGCCGAGTTCTTGGGCGGCAGTGAGCAGGCTGGTTTTGCGTTCGTGGGCGTATTCACCGAGCTTTTCCAGTGTGGACGTGCCGATTTCGCGTTTGGGTGTGTTGATGATGCGCAGGAAGGCGGCATCGTCGTCGGGATTGCTGATCAGGCGCAGGTAGGCGAGGATGTCTTTGACTTCGGCGCGTGAGAAAAACGAGGTGCCACCGCTGATTTTGTAGGCGATATTGTTTTCGCGCAGGGCTTTTTCAAACAAGCGGCTTTGGTGATTGCCTCGGTAGAGGATGGCGAAATCCTTGAACTCAGCGCGGTCGCGGAAGCGGGATTTGAGGATTTCTCCGACGACTTTTTCGACTTCGTGTTCGGGGGTGCGGGCGGGCATGATGCGGATCGGGTCGCCTTCGCCGAGGGTGCTCCACAGATTTTTCTCGAATAAATGTGGGTTATTGCCGATGAGTTTGTTGGCACTTTGCAGGATGCGGCTGGTGGAACGGTAGTTTTGTTCCAGCTTGACGACCTTGAGCATGGGGTAATCTTGCTGTAATTGCGCAATGTTTTCCGGGCGTGCGCCGCGCCAAGCGTAGATGGATTGGTCGTCGTCGCCAACGGCAGTCAGTGCGCCGCGAACGCCAGAGAGTAAGCGGATCAGGCGGTATTGGCAGGCGTTGGTGTCTTGGTATTCGTCGACTAGCAAGTAGCGTAATTTATTTTGCCAGTGTTGCAGGGCGTCGGGGTGTTGCTCGAACAGTTGCACCGGTAGCACGATGAGGTCGTCAAAGTCGACGGCGTTATAGGCTTTGATTTGACGCTGGTATTTTTCGTATAAAATCGCGGCGAGTTTTTCGTCGGTGGTATTAGCGAGCAGGGCGGCTTGCTCGATTGAGATGAAGTCGTTTTTCCAGCGGGAAATGATCCAGCGCAGGTTATCGGCTTCCTCCACATCTTCTTTGTGGGCGAGTTCTTTGAGGATGGCGGCACTGTCTTGCGCGTCGAGGATGCTGAAATTCTTTTTGTAGCCGAGGCGTTTGGCTTCGCGCTTGATGATATTGAGGCCAAGGGTATGGAAGGTGGAAACGGTCAACCCTTTGGCTTCTTCCTTGGTCAAAAGTTGCGTGGCACGTTCGCGCATTTCGCGGGCGGCCTTGTTGGTGAAGGTGATCGCGGCGATTTGGTCGGCAGAATGCACGCCTTTGCGGATCATCCAGGCGATTTTCTGGGTGATCACACGGGTTTTGCCACTGCCAGCGCCCGCGAGGACGAGGAGGGGAGAGCCGAGGTGCGTGACCGCAGCTTGTTGTTCAGGGTTGAGTCCGTTCATGGGGTTGGATTGAATACTTTTTGTAGCCAAGTAATTAGGGCAATAAAATTGGGGTGATCCTTTTCAAACAAGCCTTGGTGATAAGCATATGAGGGGGATATACCGGGTTCTTTTTGCCATGCGAGCCAGGTGGATAGGTGAGCTTTTGAATCGTGGTGGTCAGCAAAAGTTTTGAGTTCGCCAAGATTACCAATTGTAGTTTTGGCGTGGTTCAGTAGGTCATTCTGACTTGGTTTTGTGGTACTGATGAACAAGTCTTCGATCATTCCGTCAGAAAAGTGATTTGGCATGATCCAAATGCCAATTTTTGCCCCTGATGGGTGTGAAAAAATTTCACCGTTACCTTCTTGGAGAGGCATATCAGTGATAATAAAACCCTTGTCAGATAAAAGTGATGTAAGTTGATCTCGGCGATTGTTAAAGCCATTCAGCTCTTGAGTAGAGTGGTCAGCATCGACAATGACACCTAATGTTGAGACTTGCCCACGAATTAATAAATCAACTTGCAGTTTGAGTTGCTTGTATAGAGGCTGAAGCCCATTTCTATAAATCTGGGCATCAACATCACGGGGTATTTTAGGTTCGATTTCAACTTGACTGGGAAGATCAGCTAATAATTGATTAAAAAATTTCTGATCGCTGGCTCCTTCGACCAATAGGATGTTTTTTGTTTGCATCAGCGTACTTCCATCCCTGTCTCAGCAATCAGTTTGATGTCATCTTCGTTGTACGTTAGTGCAGTGATTTTGCCTTTATCAATCGCCCGTTCGTTACGCCCCAATGAGATGAGGCGGCCTTCCTCTTCAGACTGAAGCGCAATTTTGCTGAATGCCCTGATCGTATCTTGGCTATGAGTCGTTGCAAATACCTGAATATCAAGCTCCTTTGCTAACTTGAATAGCTTCTCCCACACATCTTCCTGAATCGAATAGTGCAAGCCATTCTCGAACTCGTCGATCATCAGATAGCCACCTTTGGCTTGATAAGCGTACAGGAATATTTGCAGTAGACGACTCATGCCTTCACCCATAGATTTTATAGAGCGAGCTTCTTCTTCGCCTGCAACAGAAACCATAGTCACTTGGTTTGTTGTGTAAAAAACATCGTCAATATTTTTATCTATAATCTGTAAGGCATTTTTTAGTAGCTGGTCTTTTTTTTGTATTCTTATTTTATCCCATGCCTTAGCTAATTCTTTTTCTGGATATATGGTTGTTTTGATGAAGGAAAATGTATGATTATCTTCGGGGAATAGTTGTTCGTGTACATGCTTTTCTGTAAGGTTCTTGTCGTTTATCACTACACTAACATCCACACGACCATTTTGTGAGTGATGTTTATATTGAATATAGTTTTTTTTAGATGAATCCCCAATATAGGAATCTCCTTCTAAAATACTTAGGGTGTTTTTTGAAAATACTTCACCCCTCATTTTTGCAATATCCTTTAAAGCCTGTGAATGACCATGCTGTGAAAAAAGTGCAATAGCCTCCAACAACGTACTCTTCCCGCTATTGTTCTTCCCCACGATTAGGTTCACCCGCCCCAGCGAGGGGATGGTGAGGTCTTCAAAGCAGCGGAAATTCTTGATGTGCAGGCTGTCGAGCATGGTGGTTGTCCTTCATCCATAAGTCTCCGAACTATAGCAAATTCCGGCTAGAGGCGTGAACAAGTGCATGTATAATCCCCATCATGATAACGATTGCAAGCCTTACCGATCTCAATTTTCACCATGTGCTGACAGAAACGCCCGGCGCTGCACTGGTATTTTTCACCGCGCCCAACTGCGGGGCGTGCCGCAACCTCAAGATTGCACTGGAAAAATACCGGCGTGAGTTTCTACCCTTACCCGTCTTCGAGGTGGATGCCGTCCACAATGGCGGGCTGGTGAACGCGCTGGAGATTTTCCATTTGCCCGCAATGTACCTGTATGTGGATGGGCATTATCACTGTGAACTCCATTCCGAACCACTGCCCACGCGGATTCACGTAGCCATTCAGGCCGCACTGCAATTACCCGCCGAGGATGAGCCATGATCATTGATGCAGAAACCGGCCTGCTGGACATTGCCCGCCAGTGCCCATCCCCCAACCACGATGAACGCCCGAATGGCTGTGTGCCGGAACTGATCGTGTTGCACAATATCAGCTTGCCGCCTTATGAGTTTGGCGGGAATTGGATCGACCAGCTCTTCACCAATCAACTCGACCCGACGGCGCACCCGTTTTTTGCCGATATTTGCCATTTACGGGTTGCCAGTCACTTGCTGATCCGACGTGAAGGTGAAATCGTGCAATACGTGCCGTTCCATTTACGGGCATTTCACGCGGGCGTGTCGCAGTGGCGCGGGCGGGAGCGTTGCAATGACTTTTCCATCGGTATCGAAATCGAAGGCACTGATTTTGAAGTTTTCACCGAAGCTCAGTACCAACAGTTGGCGCAATTGCTGCCTGCGCTGGTGGCTGCCTATCCGGGTTTGAGTTTGCAGCACATTACCGGGCACGAACATATTGCACCAGGGCGCAAAACAGATCCTGGTCCATTTTTCGATTGGCAACGTTTGAGTGGGGTGTTAGCGGTGGACTTACCCGCTTCTGCAAGCAGTGAATATCCGCTTGTTGTAGAAATACCACTGCCAGCATAAAAAAGATTCAATCGGCAAAGTTTTCATACTGCCCTATACTCTGTGTATGTTGTTTGAATAAGACAGTTGATACATCGCCATACACAAACGAGGGAGTGTTTCATGAGTATGCAAAAACCGATATCCAAATCATTCATGCAGACACGCAGGGATTTGCTGTTATTGCCATTAATGTTGATGGCTGAACGCGTGCTTGCTGTGTCAGTACCTGAGTTACCCGCTGGCTCTTGCCCGTTAAACAGTGGTGGCCCATCATTATTGGGGACAAAATGGCGTTTATATTCTGTCTATGACAATAAAGTGCCGCCAGAACTGGATGTCACGATGGAAGTGGGTGATAACGCACTGAAGGGTTTTGCAGGTTGTAATGATTATACGGCTGTCTTTCAAAGAGTTGGGCACACAGGGTTTAAGATGGCCAAGATTGAGCGAGGTGAAAAGGGTTGCCCGGTATTATCGACGGGTGCTGGTTTACCAACGATCAATGTGGGGAGTTGGGAAGGCAGTTACTTGCGAACCTTAGGGCGTGCGGGAAGTGTTCAGCAGGAAGGTAGTCTGTTGCAATTTTTCAACATGAATGGCGCACCATCAGTGGTATTTACCAAACATTACGGGGATGCTGGTGTGGAAAATGCCGCACCAGAAACCCCGCCAGCAGAGGGTACAGTACCCGCGCCTGCACCAGAACCGGCACCTCCTGCGACTTCCTGATGAAAACACGCTAGATTGAGGTTAAAAGGGTGGTATGATACAAGGCTTTTTTAGCTTCTAACGCGCAGGAGAAAAGCGGCATGTTTTCTAGCCAGATGAAAATCGCAGGTTATGACGATGAATTGTGGGATGCGATGCAGTCCGAAGTGCGTCGTCAAGAAGAGCACATTGAACTGATAGCTTCTGAAAACTACGCTAGCCCGCGTGTGATGGAAGCTCAGGGTTCTGTGTTGACCAATAAATACGCGGAAGGCTACCCGGCCAAGCGTTATTATGGTGGTTGCGAATACGTCGATAAAGCCGAGCAGCTTGCCATTGACCGCGTTAAACAATTGTTTGGCGCGGATTATGCCAACGTGCAACCGCATTCCGGCTCACAGGCCAACGCAGCCGTTTACATGGCGCTGTTGAACCCCGGTGATACTGTACTGGGCATGAGCCTGGCACACGGTGGTCACTTGACCCACGGTGCCAAAGTCAACTTCTCCGGCAAAATCTACAACGCAGTGCAATACGGCATCACCGATGATGGCTACATTGACTATGCTGAAGTTGAGCGCCTGGCGGTTGAACACAAGCCCAAAATGATCGTGGCAGGTTTTTCGGCTTACTCCCGCGTCATTGACTGGAGCAAGTTCCGCGAAATCGCCGATAAAGTTGGTGCGTACCTGATGGTAGACATGGCACACGTTGCCGGTTTGGTGGCCGCAGGCGTGTACCCCAGCCCGGTGCAAATTGCTGACGTGACCACGTCCACGACGCACAAAACCTTGCGTGGTCCGCGTGGTGGTATCATTTTGGCGAAATCCAATCCTGATTTGGAAAAGAAGTTCAACTCACTGGTATTTCCCGGTATTCAAGGCGGCCCCTTGATGCACGTCATTGCTGCCAAAGCGGTGGCTTTCAAGGAAGCCCTCGAACCTGAATTTACCGTTTACCAGCAGCAAGTCGCCAAGAATGCCAAAGTCATGGCAGAAACCCTGATTGCACGCGGTTACAAGATCGTTTCCGGTGGAACGGATAATCACCTGATGCTGGTTGACCTGATTGCCAAAGGCATTACCGGCAAGGCTGCGGATGCGGCGCTGGGTGCTGCGAACATCACCGTTAACAAGAACTCCGTGCCGAATGACCCGCAATCGCCTTTCGTTACCAGCGGTATCCGCGTGGGTACGCCTGCAATTACCACCCGTGGTTTCAAGGAAGCAGAATCCGCGCAACTGGCTAACTGGATGGCAGACGTGTTGGACAATGTGGAAGACACTGCCACGATCGAACGGGTGAAAGAGCAAGTGCTGGACATTTGCGCGCGATTCCCGGTCTACAAGTCTACCTCGTTTGGCGATCACCCGGCGTAAGGCGTCATGCGATGCCCTTTTTGCGGTGCCGATGACACGCGGGTAGTCGATTCACGCTTGGCGAACGAAGGCGATCAAGTGCGCCGTCGTCGCCGTTGCGTGGTATGCGATGAGCGCTTTACCACCTATGAAGTGGCAGAGTTGACTCTGCCACGTGTGATCAAATCCAATGCCGCCCGCGAACCGTTTAACGACGACAAATTGCGTGGCGGCATTATGCGTGCGCTGGAAAAACGCCCGGTATCCATTGAAAGTATCGAGGCCGCTCTCAGCCATATTCGCAAAACCATCCTGATTAGCGGCGAACGCGAAGTGCCATCCTCCATGATTGGCGAGCTGGTGATGCATGAGTTGCGGCGACTAGATGAAGTTGCCTACATTCGTTTCGCTTCCGTTTACCGGCGTTTTGACGATATTGAAGAATTCCGCAGCATGATCGAACATCTGGAAAATGATCAGGCATGAATTTTACCCCCGACGACCACCGTTACATGGCACGGGCGCTGCAACTGGCGCGACGCGGGCTTTACACGACCCAACCTAACCCACGCGTGGGTTGTGTGATCGTGCGTGATGGGCAAATCGTCGGCGAAGGCTGGCACGAACGTGCTGGCGAACCACACGCCGAAGTCCACGCCTTACGCATGGCGGGTGAAGCCGCTTGCGGAGCCACTGCTTATGTAACCCTAGAACCCTGTTCCCATTACGGGCGCACGCCGCCGTGTGCCAATGCTTTGGTGCAAGCAGGTGTGGCACGGGTCGTTGCCGCAATGGTTGACCCCAACCCGCTGGTGGCTGGCAAAGGTTTACAGATGCTGCAACAGGCTGGTATTACCACCGCTGCGGGATTGCTGGAAAGTGAAGCACGCGCCCTCAACCCCGGTTTCATTTCGCGCATGGAACGCAACCGCCCCTACATCCGCCTGAAAATGGCGATGAGCCTTGACGGACGTACCGCGATGGAATCCGGCGAAAGCGTGTGGATCACGGGTGAAGCTGCGCGGCGGGATGTGCAATTTCTACGGGCGCAAGCAGGCGCAATCCTCACAGGTATCGGCACAGTGCTGGCGGATAACCCTTCGCTCAACGTGCGCCTGAGTGCCGATGAGTTGGGGATTAGCGGTGAAGTGCGCCAGCCTACACGGGTAGTGCTCGACTCTGCGTTACAATTCCCCTTGAACGCTGTCATGCTCACCTTACCGGGTGACATTCTCCTGTACACCTGTAGCGCTGATGTGCAAAAAATAGCGCAACTGGAACAAGCTGGGGCAAAAGTCCGGCATTTTTCCGGCAACACCTTGCAACTGTCCGACGTCATGAGTGCTTTGGTGGAGGATGGCATTAGCGAAGTTCACGTGGAAGCGGGGGCAACCCTCGGCGGTGCGCTGGTCGAACAGGGTTTTGCTGACGAGTTGGTGATTTACCTTGCGCCGCATTTGATGGGTTCCAGCGCCCGTGCTTTGTTTAATTTGCCGCATATTGCGCAGATGAGTGAGCGCATTCCGTTGGAAATTCGTGATATTCGCGCAGTAGGGCAAGATTGGCGTATTATTGCCAGCCTGCAAACCAGAGGTTAAAAACGGATGTTTACCGGCATTATCGAATCCATTGGCACGATCCGCGACATGCAGCCCAAAGGCGGCGACATGCGCTTGACCCTTGCGACCGGCAAATTGGACATGAGTGATGTTGCCCTCGGCGACAGCATTGCGGTGAATGGCGTGTGTTTGACGGCGATTGCCTTTGATAGCAGCAGTTTCAGCGCTGACGTTTCCCGCGAAACCTTATCCCTGACCAGCCTTGGCAATCTGTCACGTGGCTCGAAAGTGAATCTGGAAAAAGCCCTGACCCTGCAAACCCGTCTCGGTGGGCATCTGGTCAGTGGTCACGTCGATGGTTTGGGTGAAATCATCAGCCGTCACGACGATGCGCGTTCGGTGCGTTTCAGCATCCGCGCCCCGGATAGCCTCGCCAAATACATTTCGGCGAAAGGCTCGATCACGGTCGATGGCACCAGCCTCACCGTCAACAAGGTCGATGGCAGCACTTTTGAACTCAATATCGTCCCGCACACGCTGGAAGAAACCATCATTGCCGACTACCGCAGCGGCACGAAGGTCAATCTGGAAGTCGATGTCATTGCCCGTTACCTTGAGCGCCTGCTGCTGGGCGACAAAGCTGCATATCCGACCACGGGTGGCGGTATTACTGAAGCATTCCTCGCCGAACACGGCTTTATGAAGTGAGAAACCATGCAATTCAACACCACAGAAGAGATTCTTAAAGACCTCGCAGAAGGCAAAATGGTCGTTATCGTTGACGACGAAGACCGCGAAAACGAAGGCGACCTGTTGATGGTGGCCTCCCTGACACGCCCGGAAGACATCAACTTCATGGCTAAGGAAGGGCGTGGTCTGGTGTGCCTGACCCTGACTCGTGAACGCTGCAAGCAGTTGAATTTGCCGCTGATGATTTCCGGGACAGATGAAGCACACAGCACCAACTTCACCATTTCGATTGAAGCGGCGGAAGGTGTCACCACCGGCATTTCAGCTTACGACCGTGCCCACACCATCCGCACTGCTGTTGCGCCGAATGCCTTGCCTGCCGATATTGAGCAGCCGGGGCATATTTTCCCGCTGATGGCGCAACCCGGCGGGGTGCTCACCCGCGCAGGCCATACCGAAGCCGGTTGTGATTATGCGCGTTTGGCAGGTTTCGAGCCTGCGGCGACGATTGTGGAAATCCTCAACGAAGACGGTACGATGGCTCGCCGCCCTGATCTGGAAATTTTCGCCGAAAAGCACGGCCTGAAAATGGGCAGCATCGAAGACCTGATCCGTTATCGGGTACAGCACGAAAAAAGCATCGAGCGCGTGTTTGAAAAAGAAGTGCAAACCGAATACGGCCCTTTCCATCTGGTGGCTTATAAGGAATTGGCTAAGCAAGATATTCATCTGGCATTGGTCAAGGGCGAAATCGGCGCTGATGATACCGTGATGGTGCGGGTGCATCTGGAAAATGAATTATGTGATCTGTTGGCCTTGACCGAACCGGGCTGCGGTTGGCCGTTACGCGGGGTTATGCAGCGTATTCAGGAAGAAGGCAAAGGCGTTATTGTCATCCTGCGCGAGCCTATTCAGCCACAAGATGTATTAAATCGCTTGAAAGGGTTTGAATCTCAACCAGTTGTACAGGACAATACTCGTTCTTCTCCGGCTGAATTAAAAACCTACGGGATCGGGGCGCAAATCCTCTCTGACCTCGGTGTCCACCGGATGCTTGTGATGAGTGCTCCACGGCGTTTGCATGGCATTGCCGGTTTTGGTCTGGAAATTGTTGATTATATTCAGGATTAAGTAACTCCTTACCCCAGGGTTACGTGATTGTTCTTTAAAATGAATTTAGGATGGTTCAATGAGCTTCAATGTCATCGAAGGTGATTTTGCCCCACAGGAAGCCAAATACGGCATCGTCGTTGCGCGTTTCAATGGTTTTATCGTCGAAAGCCTGCTGTCAGGCGCGATTGATGCCCTCAAGCGTCATGGTGGCGTGAAAGAGGAAGACATCGACGTGGTGCGCGTTCCGGGCGCTTATGAATTGCCACTGGTGGCACAAGCGATGGCGGCCAATGGTGATTACGATGCCATTATTGCACTGGGTGCAGTGATTCGTGGTAGCACGCCGCATTTCGACTTCGTGGCAGGCGAAGCCTCCAAAGGTCTGGCGCAAGTGGGTTTGAGCCATGAACTGCCCGTCATTTTCGGCGTTTTGACGACCGATACCATCGAACAATCCATCGAACGGGCAGGCACTAAAGCAGGTAACAAAGGCGCAGAAGCCGCTTTGTCAGCACTGGAAATGGTGTCCTTGTTACGTAAGATCAGGAAAACAGCATAACATGGCAGGACACAAACCCCTTTCGGAGTCCCAGCAACTGATTGCCCGTCGTCGCGTTTCGCGGCGGCTGGCCATGCAAGGCGCTTACCAGTGGTTGATTACGGGCAACAGTTTTCAGGAAATTTACCTGTATTTTCAGGAAGAGTTGGAGCTGGCGGCGGATTTCCGCAAGTCTGACACGGCTTTTTTCCACAAGTTGCTACGTTGTGCGATTGAAGGGGGCGCAGAACTGGAAGCCCGCATTTCCCCGCATCTTGACCGTTCCTTGGCGCAAGTTGACCCGATTGAACACGCTGTTTTGCGGGTAGCGACCTGTGAATTGCTCAATCACCTCGAAACACCTTACAAGGTGGTGGTGAACGAGTACGTCAATCTGGCGAAAAAGTACGGCGCGGAACAGGCGCACAAGTTTATCAATGGTGTGCTGGATAAGGTGGCAACCGAAATCCGCCCGCTTGAGTCCCAAGCCAACCGCAAATAAGCGTTACTGCAAAAACCTTCCATCGGCTCTACACACTTTCTGCACATCTGCACGTTATGCTTATCAGGGCATTTAAATAAACGATAAACAGGAGTGTGGCGCAATATGAGCCTTAAAACAGAAACGATTAAACACGATAACAAGCTCTCCCTGCTATTCCGGCAGGGTGTGCGTTCGCGGCGTGCCTGCGGGTGTGCCCCGGAAATGCCGCGCGAAGAGCGGATGCAGCGCTGGCAACATCGGTTGGAAAAGCTGTTTGCGCGGCAGGTGTATTGATCTGGTCTTTTTTTCTTTGGATGACATGGGGCAATATTAGTTAGGGGATCTAGTTACCACAAGAGTAAAAGGGCGTATACAATACGCCCCTACAGGTAGTACTCGCAAAAGAATAAAGGACCCCCATGAACTACGAAGGCATCGAAACCCTCCCTCTCCAGGCATACACCGAAAAGGCGTACCTCGATTATTCCATGTACGTCATCCTCGATCGCGCCCTCCCGCACCTTGGCGATGGCCTCAAGCCCGTACAGCGACGCATCGTCTACGCCATGTCGGAACTCGGCCTGACCGCCGCTTCAAAGCATAAAAAATCGGCGCGTACCGTCGGTGACGTGCTCGGTAAATTCCACCCGCACGGCGACTCGGCTTGTTACGAAGCGATGGTGTTGATGGCGCAACCATTTTCCTACCGTTACCCGCTGGTGGATGGGCAGGGCAACTGGGGTTCGCAGGATGACCCGAAATCGTTCGCGGCGATGCGTTACACTGAATCGCGCCTCACGCCTTACGCCAAAGTGTTGCTGCAAGAGCTGGGGCAGGGCACGGCGAGCTGGCAACCCAATTTCGACGGCACGTTGGAAGAACCGACTATCCTGCCTGCGCGTTTGCCCAATATCCTGCTCAACGGCGGCAGCGGCATTGCGGTCGGCATGGCCACCGACATTCCACCGCACAACCTGCGCGAAGTGGTGAATGCCTGCATCCACCTGCTCGATCACCCCAACGCTACGCTGACGGATGTGTGCCACTACATCCCCGCGCCCGATTTGCCCACCGAAGCGGAAATCATCACCCCGGCGGCAGATTTCCTCAGCCTCTATGAAAAGGGCAATGGCAGCTACAGGATGCGGGCGCGGTATGAGGTCGAAGATGGCGACATTATCATCACCGCCTTGCCCTATCAGGTGTCCGGCAGCAAGATTCTCGAACAGATTGCCGCGCAAATGCAGGCGAAAAAACTCCCGCTGGTGGAAGACTTGCGCGACGAATCCGACCACGAACAGCCGGTGCGTCTGGTGATCGTGCCGCGTTCCAACCGTGTCGATATCGACATGCTGATGTCGCACCTGTTCGCCAGTACCGATCTGGAACGCAGCTACCGCGTCAATATGAACATGATCGGCACGGATGGGCGGCCACGGGTCAAGGGCTTGCTCACCATCCTCAACGAATGGCTGAGTTTCCGCCGCCAGACTGTGACCCGTCGCCTGCAATGGCGTCTCGATAAAGTGGAAAAACGTCTGCACCTGTTGGCAGGTTTGCTCACCGCTTTCCTCAATATCGACGAAGTGATCCACATTATCCGCACCGAGGACGAGCCGAAAGCGGTGCTGATGCAACGTTTCGACCTCACTGAGATTCAGGCCGATTACATTCTCGACACCAAGCTGCGCCAATTGGCACGGCTGGAAGAAATGAAAATCCGGGGCGAACTGGATGAGCTGGAAAAAGAGCGCGAACACCTGCTCTCCCTGCTCGGTTCCGACACCAAGCTCACCAGCCTGATCCGCAAGGAACTCAAGGAAGACGCCAAGCTCTACGGCGACGAGCGCCGTTCGCCGCTCAAAGAACGTGCCGCTGCGCAAGTGCTGGATGAAACTGCGCTGACGCCTTCCGAGCCTGTCACCGTGGTGGTCTCGAAAATGGGCTGGATACGTTCTGCCAAAGGCCACGACATTGACCCGCCTTCACTCAGTTACAAGCAGGGCGATGAATTCCTCACTTCGGTACGCGGGCGTTCCAGTCAGCAAGTGGTGCTGCTCGACAGTAGTGGGCGCACTTATTCGCTACCAGCCAACGGCTTGCCATCGGCACGCGGGCAAGGCGAACCGCTGACCGGCAAACTCTCACCACCTGCTGGCGCGAAATTCCAGTACGCGCTGATGGGGAAGGATAGCGATGCTTATTTGCTGTATTCGGGCGAAGGCTACGGTTTCCTCTGCACCCTCGGCGATATGCAAAGCCGCGTCAAAGCGGGCAAGGTGACCTTGACCACCGGCGAGGGTGTGGATATTTTGCCACCGTTGCAGGTGTCGAATATTGCCACCGACGCGCTGGTGCTGGTGTCATCGTCTGGTTACGTGCTGGTGATCGGCTTGGCGGATGTCCCGCAGCTTTCCAAGGGTAAGGGCAACAAGTTGATCAGCCTGAAAAAAGGTGGCTTGGATGTTGCCGATGAGTCCTTGGTGTTTGCTGCGATTCTGCCGCAAGCGGGTAGCTTGATGATCCATGCAGGCAAGCAATTCAAAACCATCAAGGGTCATGAACTGGATGAATACCGCAGTGAACGCGCCAAACGCGGCAAATTGTTACCAAAAGGTTACCAAAATGTCACTGGTCTGGAGATCAGCAGCAATTAGTAGGGATAACTTGAATCCCGGTGCAGCTAACCTACTATTCACGGCATAACACCTAACACAGAGGTTAATAGACATGATGCGAATTATTTTACTGGCGATGACCAACTTTGCGGTTATGGCAGTGTTGTTTGTGTCGATGAGCATCATCGGCAAATTGTTTGGTATTAATATGAGTGCTGGCAGCATGGGCGGCATTCTGACCATGGCGGTCATTTTCGGTTTCGGCGGCTCCTTCGTGAGCTTGCTGATGTCCAAATGGATGGCGAAGCGCAGCATGGGCGTGCAAATCATTGAAAACCCGCAGACCGCGCAAGAGCGTTGGTTGGTGGAAACCGTGCGTCGACAGGCTGAAAAGTCCGGTATCGGTATGCCTGAGGTCGGTATTTTCCATTCCCCTGACCCGAATGCGTTTGCCACAGGTGCGAGCCGTAACAATGCACTGGTTGCCGTCAGCCAAGGCTTGCTCGACCACATGACGGCGGATGAAGTGGAAGCGGTTTTGGGTCATGAAATCGGGCACGTTGCCAACGGTGACATGGTGACGCAAACCTTATTGCAGGGTGTGTTGAATACCTTCGTCATTATCTTTGCGCGTCTGATTGGCATGGTGGTCGACAACTTCTTCCGTAGTAGCAATGATGAAAACAGCGGGGTAGGTTGGGGTTATTACATCGGTTCGATGGTGGCTGAAATTTTCCTGAGTTTTGCCGCGACCGCGATTGTCATGTGGTTCTCACGTTACCGCGAATTCAAAGCTGACATTGCCGGTGCTGATTTGGCAGGCCGCCAGAAGATGATCAATGCGCTGAAGCGTTTGCAGCAAGGCCATGCAACACAGGATTTACCCGGTGAAATGGCGGCGTTTGGTATCGCGGGTGGTTTGGGAACAGGTCTGCGCAAGATCTTCATGACCCACCCACCGCTGGAAGATCGTATTGCTGCGCTGGAAAACGCTCGCTAAACCTTTATAATCCCCGGTTTCATCCTGAATCGGGGATTTTTTGTGTACAAGCTCCTACGCGACCTGTTATTTCTCCTTCCCACCGAAACCTCCCACCACCTTGCGCTCGATTCCCTAAAACTGGCGGGTAAAACCGGCCTGTTGGGTAAACCGGTGGCTTTGCCGGGCAAAGCTGTGACGGTGATGGGCATTGAGTTCCCCAATCCGATTGGTCTGGCGGCAGGGCTGGACAAGAACGGCGACTACATGGATGCGCTGGCAGCCTTGGGTTTCGGTTTTGTCGAAATCGGCACAGTCACACCACGCTCGCAACCGGGCAACCCCAAGCCGCGTTTGTTCCGGCTTCCCGAAGCACAGGCTATTATCAACCGCATGGGTTTCAATAACCACGGGATTGATTACCTGCTGGAACAGGTCAGCAAAGCGCGTTATCAAGGCATTCTTGGGATTAACATCGGCAAGAACTTTGATACGGCGGTGGAAAACGCGGCGGATGATTACCTGATCGGCTTGCGTAAGGCTTACCCACACGCGCATTACGTCACCATCAATATTTCTTCCCCAAACACCCCCGGTTTACGCAGCTTGCAATACGGCGATGAGCTGAAGCGTTTACTGGTGACACTGCGTGAAGAACAGGCAAAACTGGCGCAGGAACACGGGCGTTACGTGCCGGTGGCGATCAAGGTTGCGCCCGATCTGAATGAGGCGGAAATCCGTGACATGGCGGAGGTGTTTTCGTCAGTAGGGATTGATGGCCTGATTGCGACCAATACCACGCTGGATAAAGCGGCGGTGCAAGGTTTGCCACACGGTGAAGAGCAAGGCGGTTTGAGTGGTAAGCCGTTGACGCAGCATTCGACCGAAGTGATCCGTCAGTTCCGTGCTGACATGGCCAGCCAGATTCCGATTATCGGGGTAGGGGGGATTTTGTCGGGTGCGGATGCGCAGGCAAAACTGGCAGCGGGTGCGAGTCTGGTGCAGGTTTACAGCGGTTTCATTTACCGTGGGCCAGCGCTGGTACGTGAATGTGTGGAGGCCACAAAAAAGGCCGGTTAAGACCGGCCTTTTTCTTCAGATGTTAAATCTGATTATTTTGCAGCAGCAGGAGCAGCAGGAGTAGTTGCTGTTACAGCAGCGGCAGGTGCTGGAGTAGTTGCGGTTGCAGCAGCGGCAGGCGCTGGAGTAGTTGCAGTCGCAGCAGGTGCAGCAGCTTTGGCAGCTTCAGCGGCTTTTTGCTGTTGTGCAGCCATTGCTTGACGCTGCTCTTCTACTTTCTTGAAGAAAGCATCAGCTTGTGCACGTTGCATTTCCATTTGCTTCATTACTTGTTCAAAGCTAGCTGCTTGTGGCATGGAGTAGCCAGGCATCATCATTTGAGCAGGCATTTGTGGTTGCATCATTGGCATCTGACCTTGAGCCGCAGGCGCTTGCATCGTTGGTGCTTGCATCATGTTTGGCATACCGTAGCCAGCCCAAGGGTTGTTGCCGTAGCCGTTACCATTCTGGGAAGTGTTGCTGTAGCCGTACATGTTGTTGTAGCCATTGCCGTAGCCATAGCCGTTACCTTGCAGGTTGCTGGCTGCGTTGCCACGGCCATTGCCTGCAACGTCAGAATCCATGTTGGTTTTGCCTTTGCCTTTGAATGTGATGCTGAAGTCAACATCGCCGTCAGCATTGCCGTTACCACGACCCCAGCCATTTACGTCGCTAGCGCCAGTGCCGTAGCCTTGACCAGTACCACTGGTGCTACCTTGGCTTGAACCGTAGCTTTGGCCTGTGCCGCTACCATTGTCAAAACCATCGAAGAATTCAGCAGAAGCGATGCCGGAAGCAGCCAGCAGAGTAGCCATCAGTGCGATTTTTGTAAGTTTCATGAAATATTCCTCTAGCAGATTAAAGCGCTTGGTGAAGCGCAAATAGGGTTTACTTAATATAAGCAAATCATAATATACTTATTGTTAAAAGGCAATATCTGTTAGGTGGTTTTCCAGTTTTTTCATGACGGTTTTTTGATTTAAGTTAGAATAACGGCTTAGTTTGCTGAATGGATAACAACATGATTACTTCGGAAGAAGCTGCCCGCGTATTGGCAGAGGCTGACCTGTTACACTCTGCGGAAGAAGTCAGCGCCATGCTGGATACAATGGCTGCGGAAATTACTGCAAAACTGGCGGATAAAAGCCCGTTGGTGCTGTGTGTAATGACTGGGGGCGTTATCGTGACCGGACATTTGTTGACGCGCCTAGGGTTCCCGCTGGAACAGGATTATTTGCACGCCACCCGCTACCGGGGGGCGACCAGTGGCAGCAAGACCATTACTTGGCTGCACAAACCAGAAACGGCATTGGCAGGCCGTCACATCTTGTTGGTTGATGATATTTTGGACGAAGGCTATACCTTGCGCGAAATTTGCCACTGGTGTCGGGATCAAGGTGCGGCTTCGGTAAACGTCGCCGTGTTGGCAGACAAGCAGCATGAGCGTCGGGTGGAAGGTATCCACCGCGATTTTTCCGCGATCGAATTGGCCGACCGCTACGTGTTTGGCTTCGGGATGGATTATAAGGAATACTGGCGCAACGCCAACGGTATCTACGCAGTAAAAGGACTCTAACACATGACAATTGAATTTGCCGTGATCGGCGGAACCGGCCTGACCGCTATCGAAGGGTTGGAAGTCATCCATCGCGAAGTGGTGCATACCCCTTATGGGGAGCCTTCCGGCCCGGTGACGCATGGCATGATTGAGGGCAAGCGTATCGCGTTTTTGGCGCGGCATGGCTACACCCACAATATTCCGCCACACAAGGTTAATTACCGCGCTAATTTGTGGGCGCTGAAAAGTTTGGGCGTGGAAAAGGTCGTGGCAATGGCCGCCGTAGGGGGAATTACCCCAGAAATGAAGCCAACCCGTTTGGTAATTCCTGATCAGATTATCGACTACACCTACGGGCGGGCGCATACCTTTTTTGAGGAAGGGCTGACGGACGTTACCCACATTGATTTTTCGTGGCCGTATTGCCCTGAAGTGCGCAATGCTTTGCTGGCTGCGGCTGAATGCGCCAAGCTGGATGTTGTGCCACGCGGCACTTACGCCGCCACCCAAGGCCCCCGGCTGGAAACAGCGGCAGAAATTGCGCGATTAGAACGTGACGGTTGCGATCTGGTGGGGATGACCGCGATGCCGGAAGCCTCACTCGCCCGCGAATTAGGCTTGTGCTACGCCAGTTGTGCAGTGGTGGCAAACTGGGCAGCGGGCAAAGATACCGACGAAATCACGATGGCAGAGATTGAGCAAAACCTGCTGCTTGGCATGGCGAGTGCGCGTGCTTTGTTGCGTGCGCTGGTCTGCTAAGCCGCGTTGGATAATCAGCCGCCCTTGTATTTGCAGCCAGTGGCTTCGCGCCAACTGGCTGTTTTTATGGTGGGAACGCATGGGTTAGCAGCCGTCGTGGTGTTGCTGATGCCTGCTTTGGCGCTGGGGTGGAAAATCCCTTTGTGGTTGTTGGTGGCGTTTTCGTTGCGCTATTTCTGGCGTTTGCATATTTCCCGTACCGCACCACAAGCGATTCAGGAGGTGCGCTTTTATCAGGTCGACAATTGTCTGGTGCGCCTGAGGGCAGCGGGTGTGTTTGCGCGGCTGGATGACAGCAGTTTTTTGCAGCCGTGGCTGTGTGTGTTGAATTTGCGAACCAAGGCGGGCAAGTTGCATAGCTTGGTTTTGTTGCCAGACAGTGTGCCGCCGGATGTGCTGCGGCAATTGCGGGTGCGGGTGAAATTCAGTAGCGTTGATGCTCCCACAAAATAAAAACCCTCCGGCGCAGGAGGGTTCAAGGCATTAAGGGCTGTGAATTTTTATTTATGTCATATTTTAAGGGACTCTTGGGCTTTGAGTTCTCTATGGTTAACGATTAAGCTCGGTTTCGGTTGACACACAATGAGAGTTTTTTAGTAAATCCATGCAAACCCTTGATGCCAAAGCTGTCCCGTTAGCGGGAACTAACCTGATCGAAGCCAGTGCCGGAACCGGCAAGACTTGGACTATTTCTTGGTTATACCTACGCCTAGTGGCGGTGTATGGCTTGCCTGTCGACAAGGTTTTGGTGGTAACTTACACCGACGCGGCCACCGCAGAGTTGCGCGACCGTATCCGCAAACGCTTGGCCGATGCGCTGGCCTATCTGGAAAACCGCCCGCACGAAGAAACTTACGCCGAATTACTGAGCGAAACCGCCTCACCGCAGGACTGTATTCAGCGTCTACAACTGGCGTTGGTCAGTTTTGATGAAGCAGCCGTGTTCACCATCCACGGTTTCTGCAAGCGGGTACTATCAGAAAATGCGTTTGAAGCTCGCCTGCCGTTTGAAAGCGAACTGATGACGAATGAAGATAACCTGCTGACAGAATTGAGCGATAAATTCTGGTATCAATACTTCCTCAAGCCTGACCCGCTGCACTTTATGCTATTGCAAAAAGGCAACCTGACCCCGGATAGCTTACTGGCAACGGTACGCCATTTCATCGGTAAGCCTTATTTGCACGAAGACATCGCCGAAGTCACCGTGGAAACCTTCAGCGCCTGCAATAATGCCTTTTTGGCGCAAGTCGAGGTTTGTGCCGCTTGCTGGCATGACGCTGGCGCGGCTATCCGCGAGTTGTTGCTGAATGCCTTGCAGGCCAAAGTGTTAAACGGTCAAAGCTATAAAGCCGACAAACTACCTGAGTGGTTTGCCACCTTAGATACCTTGTTTGCCAACAAAGTGATGCCCAAAGGTGCGGAAAGTGTTCTGGAACGGCTGACCACGCCTTACCTGCAACAAAAAACCAATAAGGGTAAACAGACCCCAGCCCATGCCTTTTTTGACGCACTGGAACAATTGCTGGTGTTGCAGCAGCCTTTACAGGCGATGTTGCCGCTGGCGCTGGAAAATGTCCGCCTGAAATTGCTGCACCACTTGCGTCAGGAATTGCCGATCCGCAAGCAGCAACTCGGCGTCTTTACCTTCGATGACTTATTGCTGCATTTGCGGGAGGCGTTAGAGCGACATCCTGAACTTGCGCCGCGATTAGCAGCGAAATATCAGGCGGCCTTGATTGACGAATTTCAGGATACTGATCCGATCCAATACGAGATTTTCGAGCGCATTTACCGTGACCAGCCAGAACAGCCCGTGTTTTACGTCGGCGATCCCAAACAGGCAATTTACGGCTTCCGTGGTGCAGATATTTACACCTATTTGAAAGCCGCCAAAGCGACCAGCCATCACCATACCCTGACGTATAATTTCCGTTCCCACCCGAACTTGTTGGCGGCGCTCAACCACTTGTTTGCGCAGTCAGACCAGCCTTTCCGTAGCGATATTCGCTATGAAGCGGTGGAAGCGGGTAAAGCCCAGGATGATTTGGTGGTGGAGCCAGCACTCTCGGCAGTGCGCCTGTGGGATTGGGATTCGCTGGAGGAAAGTGATAAGTCCAACGTACAAATGGATGTCGCCGCCGCAGTTGCCAATGATATTGCCCGCTTATTGAATGCTGCGCGTGCAGGCAAAGCCCGTATCGGTAATCGCAGGGTCATGAGCAGCGATATTGCTGTGCTAGTGCGTGAAAATAAGCAGGGCGAACAAGTGAAGCAGGCATTGCTGGCACGCGGTATTGCCAGTGTGCAGAAATCTCGGGATAGCATTTTCAGTACCCGTGAAGCTACCGAATTTCGTGCTGTGTTGCGGGCGATTGCTGAGCCGGGTAACGAAGCTGTTTTGAAGTCAGCGCTCGTCACGGAATTATTTGGGTTTACTGCTCAGGCGTTATTTGAGCTGGATGAAAACCCCTCGTTGTTGGAAACCGAGTTGGAGGCTTTTCAGCGTTGGCATAAAACGTGGCATTCGCACGGGTTTATGCCGATGTTCCGTCAGTGGATGTTACAACGTGGCCATTATGCGCGTTTGCTGAGGTTGTCGGATGGTGAGCGCCGTCTCACCAATTTGTTGCACCTTGCGGAGCTGGTTCATGCCGAAAGCCGCTTGCAAGGCCACGGGATGCACGCCTTGATCCGCTGGTTGCAGCAAAAGGCAGAAGCCTCTGAAAAGAACGATCTGCATGAGTTGCGGCTGGAAAGTGACGAGAATTTGGTACAAATCACGACTATCCATAAAAGTAAGGGGCTGGAGTATGGCATTGTCTATTGCCCGTATTTGTGGTTGGAACGTGATGCAGATGTCAAACCCAGCACTTGGTTCAGTTGGTATGATACGGATACTGAAGGGGGAGTTTCGCGTCTACAAGCGGAAACCTTGGCCAGTAAGATTGCTCAGCAGCGTTATCGTGAAGCCGAAGAGGCTGAAAATTTGCGATTGTTGTACGTTGCACTGACGCGTGCCAAATACCATTGCACGCTTGTGCTGGCCAGTGGGCACATTAAATCGTTCGATTATTACTCGGGATTGGGCTGGTTATTGTTTGGTAAGCTAGCACAGGGGGACGATATCCTTGGTAAATGCTGCTCTAAGGGGGTGATGCAAGCACCCGAGCGTCAAGCCTTGATGCATCAGCAACTGGCGCAGATTGTCGCGACGTCTGCTGGGAAGATCAGTCACGAGTCCTTGCCGGTGGCTGACTCGCTGGTGCTGTGCGAGCCTGAAGCAGGTGATGTGCAAACCGCTATTCGGCGTTATCAGTCGCATTATACGATGATACCTAAGGTTGGTAGTTTTAGCGGGCTATCGTCAGGCAAGGAAGATGAGCGCCCGGATTACGATACGCTGGCATTCGCTGCGGTCACGTTTGCGGCGACTACGCCCAACGACCGGAACGCGATGTTCCCTCGTGGGACGAAAGCGGGCAGTTGTTTGCATAAAATGTTGGAGGAGCTGGATTTTACCCAGCCGTTGGACGGGCAACGTGAGAAGGTGTTATTGCCTGCGTTGAAGCGGCACGGCTTGCCAGAACGCTGGCGGCCAGCAGCCGAAGTTTTGCTGGAAAATACCCTCAAGACACCTTTGTGGAAAGCAAGTACGCAGGGACAAGAGGGTATGTGTTTGGCTGGTTTGACGAAAGAGCAGCGTTTGGATGAGCTGGAGTTCTATTTTCCGGTGAAGTGCTTGACGCTCAAGAAGTTGCAGGCGTTATTGCATCAGCATCTGCCGCCCGAGTGGGAGATTATTCATGCGGCTATCGACAAGTTGAAGTTTGCTGATTTGACGGGCTATATGAAAGGCTTCATCGATCTGGTGTTTGCGGCGGATGGGCAGTATTTCGTGGTGGATTACAAGTCCAATGATTTGGGGGCAACCCCGGCAGATTACACCCATGCAACGATGCAGCAGGCGATGGCGGATCACCATTATTACTTGCAATACCTGATTTACTGTCTGGCCTTGCACCGTTATTTGCGGCAACGGGTGGCGGGGTATGATTGGGATGTGCAAGTTGGGGGGGCGTTGTACCTGTTCTTACGTGGCATGACGCCGGATCAGGCAGGTTCTGGGGTGTTTTTCCATAAGCCGGATGCTTGCCTGATCAGGGCGTTGGATCATTTGATCCAGTAAACCACTGCGACCAATATGCCGATACTGACAACCAGCCAACGCAAGGTGGTGGGGTTGATACTGCTTGCGAGTTTGCCGCCGAGTACCCCACCGATGAGTGCGCCAATGGCCATGACAAGGGCGAGTGACCAGACGACTTTGCCAGAGAACAGGAAAAAGCCTGCCGTGGCGATATTCACCCCAAATGCTACCGCTTGTTTCAGGGCATTTAGGCGTGTCAGGGAATCATCCAAAATCAGTGCCAGTGCTGCGAGCACGATAACACTTAAGCCCGCGCCGAAATAACCGCCATACACGGCTGCTAGCAGGATTAAGGGGACGACCCATACGGTAGGAATGCCTTGAGCGCTGTGTGCTTGTAAGCGCCGGTTGAGCCAGCCTCGCAGGGGGGCTTGTACCGCCAGCAACAGCGAGGCGGAGAGAATCAAAAAAGGCACGAGTGACTGAAAAACCTTTTCGTCGGTATTTAGCAGTAAGATGCCACCTAGCACACCGCCGATGATGGCTGCGGGTAATACCAGCCACAAACGCTGTGATTGGCTGCGAATGTCATTCAGTTGTGCGAGGGTTGCGCCGAAGTAACCAGGGCACAGCGATACGGTGCTGGTGATATTGGCAGCGATGGGGGGAATGCCTAGGGCAATTAAGGTCGGAAAAGTAATCAGTGTGCCACCACCTGCCAGTGCATTAATCGCACCCGCTGCTAAGGCTGCTAAGGCTGCAAGTAAATAGGCAATCCAATCAGGCATGGTTATTCCTTAACAAGGTAAAAGATTTTGCTTGGGTTAATGCGGTAAATCGCGAGCATATTCGAGCAGCGCTGTTTCTAACATGGCGAAAGCTTCCGGTTTTTTACTGGCACCTGGAAAACTTTGGTAGAGCAGTTGTTTTTGCTGGCCATCAATGCTGATGTCTAGGCGTTGAGTGTAATGACGTTGGCCAGTTTTTGCACCTCCAAATGTTTCATGCTTGAGTGCTAAAACACCACTCTTTTTTACAATGCTGTAAAGGTTATCAAGGTCGGCGTTGGGTAAAGCCATGCTGATCGTTTTTAAATCATTCTTTTCCCAGCACGGGCTATTTTTTATCCATTTTTCACAGCGTCCGGTGGTGTCTTCAAAATAGGTGTAATTGAGAATGCCATGGGTGAGTTTGATTTCAGTGTAAAAACTTTCACCTGTTGCTAGAAAACGCAGGGAGAATTCGCTGCCCGGTAGGCTTTGTTGGGCAATATTGGGGATTTTTAGGGCGTTGGGTTTATCCAGTTTAGTTGGGCTGATTGGCATGGCGTTCGGCTCCGTCGTAGCAGGTGGTGGGGAAGGCTGCATCGCTATGGCTGTGGTGTTGGCTGCGGGGGCAGTTGTATCCATGGATGTTGAAGCAGGTTTTAGCTGGTCAGCTTGCGGGATAAGCACAGGTTCGGCTTGAGGTGGGGGCGGTGTTTCATTACGTTTGTCGCAGCCGTGTAGGCTCAATATGACAAGCCCGGCGAGCAGGCAGTAAACGAAGGTGTGGGAGCTTGGTAGTTTCATCCCCTGATTTTAGTCTATCAGGGGATGCTTGGGGAGATTAACGCTTAGCCATGACCGGGTGCAGACGTTTGATCATTTCCTTGAAGACTTTGGGATTGGCTGCAACCACATCGCCAGTTTTCAGGAAGGTATTGTCACCTCTCATGTCGCCGATCAGGCCACCGGCTTCTTGCACCAGCAAAACACCAGCAGCCATATCCCACTCATTCAGGCCAAATTCCCAGAAGCCATCAAAGCGGCCACTGGCAACATAAGCCAGATCCAGCGCGGCAGAACCCGGGCGGCGAACACCTGCGGTATCTGGTAGCAGTGCTTTGAGGGTTTGCAGGTAAAGGTCAAGGTTTTGATTGGCACGGAACGGTATGCCAGTACCTAGCAAGGCACTTTGCATGGTAGTGCGCTCGGAAACACGAATACGACGTCCGTTCAGGGTGGCTCCTTCACCACGGGCTGCCGCAAAGGTTTCATCACGTAGTGGGTCATATACCACGCCGACTAACAGCCTGCCATTGTGTTTCAGGGCAACTGACACGGAATATTGGGGTATGCCGTAAAGGAAGTTGGTCGTACCGTCTAAAGGGTCTATCACCCATTCATAATCACTGTTGGGGCCATGTTTGCCACTTTCTTCGCCTATGAATGCATGATCGGGGTAAGCACGTTGTAACAGGCGCACGATGATTTGCTCGGCCTCTCGGTCGACGTTGCTGACGAAATCATTGTGTGCTTTGTTTTCAACATCCAACTTTTGCACTTTGTTGGCGTGGTGGCGGATCGATTCACCTGCTTCGCGGGCGGCTTCAATGGCTTTTCTGAGCATCGGGTGCATCAACAAACTCCGGGTATTGGGCAATATTACGGGGCATCAGGATAGCACATGCGCCCATGTTTCTGCACGGTGTTACGCAAGGGGATCGGGGAAGAACCATCCAACAGTTTTTTTTATTTACATTAGAAAAAAAATCAACTGGCGTTTTCGCTTGTGTAAATTATGCTCAATAGGGTAGTGAAAAAAAAGTTCCCTAATCATAAATACGGCACGGAGGCATATAAAATGATGAGCGAAACAGTTTATAAAGGATTGGTGGTTATGTCGTTGATGTTGGCATCGCTAGTGGGTGTACAGTCTAATGCGATGGCAGATGTGACATTATCAAAAGTATTATTGGTGGCTACTGTAAATAGTGGTCCTGCAATGCTACCACTGACATGGAAAATATACCGTTTGGATAAGGATAAGTCGACTTTAGCGACGTCTTTGAGTCGTCATTCGGCCAATATCCAGTTAGAACCGGGTGTTTATCGTGCAGATGTCACGTTTAATGATGGCAGCGTGAGTCGTTCTCGGACATTCGATTTACGCACTGTTAGTAGCAGTAACGTGATTGTCGCTATGGATTGAATAGTGAAAAAATGAATTCAAGTCTATCTTCACTTTGAAGTGGCGCGAGGTGCTTTTAAGCATCTTCGTGTGCTTATTATTACGACATAGTATTTTTTTGTAAAAAAGTTCCAACAGTTTTTTTATTTAAGTCAGAAAAAAAATCGAATTGTTTTTTATTCACAGTAACTTACTCTTATATGGTGGTAACAAGGAAGTGTTACTGAATCATAAATACAGCAATGAGGTATATAAGATGATAAGTAAAAAATTGAGTAAAGGGTTAGCCGTAATATCGTTTGTTTTTTTATCACTAATGTCAGCACAATCTAATAGTGCTCCAATTAATGCGGTAGCAGGTGCGGATGCACCGTTATCAAAAGTATTGTTAATGGCTACGGTCAATAATGGGCCTGCTATGCGCCCAGTGACGTGGACAGTGTACCGTTTAGATAATGGCAAGTCTGTTTGGGAAAGATCCTTGAGTCGTCATTCAGCTAGCATTGAATTGAGTCCGGGTGTTTATCGTGCAGATGTGACGTTCAGTGATGGCAGTGTGAGTCGTTCTCGCACATTTGATTTACGTACGGTTAGTAGTAGTAATGTTATTGTGGCGATGGATTAATAATGATAATGAGCTTTAAGAGCAGATTCGTATAATTATTATGCGAACCTGCTCATTTAGTATGGCTCGTATTAGTGCGTAATACGCGCTTTACCGTCTTGGCTGGTTAATATTTTAACTTGTTCGCCGATTGTAAAATGTTCATCTGCTAATTGAGCAATAGCGACTGTGCGGTTATCTTCCAGCTTTACCGTAATTTCAACCCCCTCTTTGGATTGAATACTGCGATCGAGTGCAATGCCGACTGTGCCACCAATGACAGCTCCGGCAACGCTACCGATAATTTGCCCTTTACCCTCGCCTAAATCGTTGCCTGCAACGCCACCGATTACGCCGCCTGCGACTTTGCCGGTTTCAGCATTGTCTTCGCGGATCATCACATTGCGTAAACCGACAACCGTGCCGAATTTAACTTCCTGCAAGGTGCCTGCCTGTGCGGTGGTGTAAGTGTTGCTGGATGGCATAATCGAACAAGCACCCAATGCCAGTGGGAACAACAGCATCCCCATATAAAAGCCCAATTTCATTGTATTTCCTCATCGTTTTTTTAAGCACTCAAGATACGCTGCCTCATCCGGTGCTGTCTGGTTGCGCTGGGTAAGCCAGATGCTTTCTGCCAGACAGTCCATCATGCGGTGTTCAGCGTCGTTATTGCCGTATTGGATCACTAATTGTTGGTAAAGTTCGCGAATTCCCGTCGGGCGGTTAGTGGCTACCTGTTCACGGATACCGAGATGCAAGCCCATGTGCAAGAACGGGTTGGTTTCACCGTTTTCGGGTAGGTAGTCGCGTTGCAGGGCGCTGTCAGTGCGTTCCAGCAAGGCGTGGTATTCTGGGTGTTCGGCAATGACGCTGGCAACTTGTTGTTCCAGCGCATCCATTGGCTGCTTTTGCTGGCGCTTCTGCCAGCATTGCAGGTAATAGCGGCGCATACTCTCACGGTCGTTGCCAAACATCAGCAGGTTTTCTCCTTGAAATCACACAGGTCAGCGATGATGCACTGCCCGCATTTGGGGGTACGTGCCACACAAGTATAACGCCCGTGCAGGATAAGCCAATGATGGGCATCCAGCAGGTATTCCCTGGGGATGTGCTTGAGCAAGCCCTTTTCGACCGCTAACACGTTTTTGCCGGGGGCAAGGCCAGTGCGATTGGCCACCCGGAAAATATGCGTATCCACTGCCATCGTCGGCTGGTGGAATGCTGTATTGAGGACAACATTGGCGGTTTTGCGCCCGACACCGGGTAAGGCTTCGAGCGCCTCGCGCTGTTGTGGTACTTCTGAATGATGTTTGTCGATCAGGATGCGGCAGGTTGCCATGATGTTTTTGGCCTTGCTGTTGAATAGGCCGATGGTTTTGATGTAATCCTTCAAGCCATCTTCACCCAGAGCATAGATGGCTTCCGGGGTATTGGCGACGGGGAACAGGTGTGCGGTGGCTTTGTTGACACCCTTGTCGGTGGCTTGTGCTGAGAGGATCACCGCAATCAGCAATTCAAAGACGCTGTGGTATTCCAGCTCAGTGGTGGGGCTAGGGTTGGCCTCACGCCAGCGGCGGAACATTTCCGCCCGCTTGGCAGGGTTCATGCGGCCTCACCGAGTGGTTGGCGGGTAATGGGCTGGCTGGCTTTGGCGGTTTGTGCCATGCGCTTGTCGATGTAATTTTTCAGCGCGACCAGACAGCCCAAACCGATGAAGGCACCGGGGGGCAGAGCAGCCAGCAATATGCCCTTGAAGTCAGTACCCAAACTGATAGTCATTCCGCGTGCGGCCTCACCAAACATCAGGTGGGCTTGCGCAAACAGCGTGCCATTGCCCACCAGTTCACGCAGCCCGCCCAACACCATCAGCACTAGCATGAAACCGATACCCATCATCAAGCTGTCGTACCCGGCGTGTAAGGGCGGATTTTTCGAAGCATAGGCTTCGGAGCGCCCAATCACGATACAGTTGGTCACAATCAGCGGGATGAAAATACCGAGAATGGCGTACAGTTCGGGAAAGTAAGCGTGGATCAGCATTTCAATCAGGGTGACATTGCCTGCAATGATCAACACGAAAGCGGGGATGCGGATTTCTGCCCGGATATAATCCCGCACCAATGAAATGGCGAAATTGGAAGATACCAGTGCTAGCAAGGTAGCCAGCCCTAGCCCCAAGCCATTGACAACGTTGGTAGTGACCGCCATCAACGGGCATAAGCCCAGCAGTTGTACCAAGCCGGGGTTATTGTTCCACAGGCCAGCAAGGGTCAGTTCGCGGTAAGTCGCATTCATGGCTGTGCTCCTTGGGAAGTCGCATTGGGGGTGAACAGGCTGTCAAAATGTTGTTGTGACCATTCAAGGGTGCGTTTGACTGCTTTGACGACGGCGCGGGGTGTGATGGTAGCGCCAGTGAACTGGTCGAATTCGCCGCCATCTTTACGCACTGCCCAGCCTTCGAGCGTTGGATTTTGCAGCGACTTGTTGGCAAAGCCCAGAATCCAGCTATTTTTTTCTGCATCAACTTTATCGCCCAGTCCGGGGGTTTCTTTGTGTGACAATACCCGCACGCCCGCAAGTGTCTGATCGGCCTTGATGCCGACCACCATGCGTATCTTACCGCTGTAGCCATCCGGTGCTGTCACAATGAATAGTGCTGCCACGGGTACGCCTTGCTTGCTGGCGCGATAAACCACTACATCTTCAGCACTGCCGAAATCGGCAGCCGGTAAGGTCAGGGTGTTTGCCAGCAAGTCATTGCTGTAAGACGAGGCAGGCACTAACACATTCAATTGCTTCAAGGTGGAGGCACGTTCATTGGCTTCCACTTTTGGTAAAGTTAAGTCATGGAAAAAAGCCAACGCCAGTGCTCCCAATAGGGCAAATCCAGCAAGGAAAGCCCCCGACTGGAGAATGTCTTTCAAGCGTTTGTCGCTCATCCTTGCTGCCTCTTGGTGCCGTATACGCGTGGCTGGGTGTAGTAGTCGATTAAAGGAACGGCCATATTCAGCATGATGACCGAGAAGGCCACTGCATCCGGGTAGCCACCCCAAGTGCGGATAATGTAGGTAAACGCACCAATCCCACCCGCATAATACAGCTTGCCCAACGGTGTGGTGCTCGCAGAAACCGGGTCGGTGGCAATAAAAAATGCCCCCAGCATGGCTGCACCACTGAACAAATGGAACAATGGCGAAGCGTAGACTTGCGGGTTGATCATCCAGAAAATACCCGCCATCAACGCGAGCGAACCCAACAACGCTACCGGAATGTGCCAACTGATAATGCGTTGCCAGAGCAGCCACAAGCCACCCAGCAACCACCCCATACTGACCCATTGCCAGGCTTGGCCTGCCAACAGCCCAAACTGCCCATTGGCATAAATCTCGTTCAGGGTTTTATGCAGCCCCAGATTCACCTTGACCGCATCCAGTGGAGTGGCGGCAGTCAGGGCATCCCAGCTTTGCGAACCACCCGCAAACACCTGCTGCACGGCTTGCCCCAAACCAATATGCGCGAAACTAAAATCCAATGGCGCAGGCCAAATGGTCATTTGCACCGGGTAGGACACCAGCATGGCTGCATAGCCGATCATGGCAGGGTTGAACGGGTTATAACCCAAGCCCCCGTACAAATGTTTAGCAATCACGACGGCAAACACCATCGCCAGCGCAATAAGCCACCACGGCGCGAACGCAGGCATCGCCACCGCCAGCAACCATGCCGTTACCACCGCGCTGTAATCACTCAGGAAGGGTCGAACCGGGCGCTGGCGCAGTGTCAACATGCCCCATTCCAGCAGTTCGGCAAATACAATCGCCAGCAGCAGGTTGCTGATCATGCCCCAGCCAAAGTACCAGATCAGCACTAAAGTACCGGGAACCAGTGCGTAGAGTACTTGGCGCATGATCACGCTGACATCTTGTTTGCCAGTCACGTAAGGGGAAGTGCGTTTGTTGAACATCATGCCGAGGTTTCCCCGTTAGCGGTTTGGGCAGCCGCTGCGTCGGCTTTTTTGGCCTTGGCACGTTCCAAGGCGGCTTGTATGGCGGCTTTTTTGCCGTCATCGGTATTGGTTTTGGCCTGTTCTTTGTGTTTTGCCAGTTTTTCGGCTTTTTCACGCTTGGCGCGTTCGATGCGTTCCAGATGGAATTCGTGGCGTTCGCGGGCAAGGTCGGCCTTGGCCTTGGCTTCGCGTTGGCTGCGGATTTCGGCTTTGGCAAAACGGTAATAGTCCACCAGCTTGATGTGGCTGGGGCAAACGTAAGCGCAGCAGCCGCATTCGATGCAGTCGAACAGGTGGTATTGTTCCGCTTTGTCAAAATCGCGGGAGCGGGCATACCAGTAAAGTTGTTGCGGCAGCAGGCTGGCGGGGCAACTTTCGGCGCAACGTCCGCAGCGGATACAGGGCAGGGCGGTTTGCTGTTCTGTCTCGGCGACATCACTGACCAGAATGCAGTTGGTGGCTTTGACCGCCGGAATCTGGTCGCTTTGCAGGGAAATGCCCATCATGGGCCCTCCCATTGCCAGCCGTTTGGCCGCAGCGGTGTAACCCCCGGCTTGTTCAATCAGGTGTTGAACCGGCGTTCCCAAGGGCACTTCGAGGTTGCAAGGCTCAGCCACACCCTTACCGGTGACGGTCAGGTAACGGTCAATCAAGGGTTCGCCCAACACAACCGCGCGGTAAATGGCGCGGGCGGTAGCCGGGTTGTGGCAGACGATGCCGACTTGGGCGGGTCTGCCGCCACTGGGTACTTCCTTGCCAGTGAGGATTTTGATGAGCTGTTTTTCGCTGCCACTGGGGTAAAGGGTGGGAATGGCGGCAATCTCAATGCGGCGCTCGCCAAGGCTGGCAACAGCGGCTTGCATGGCGGCTATGGCTTCGGGTTTGTTGTCTTCGATCCCGATCAGCGCGTGTTGGGTATTGATGATGTGCATCATGATTTGCACGCCGCGCAGGATTTCTTCCGGCTGTTCGCGCATCAGCATGTCGTCACAGGTGATGTAGGGTTCGCATTCTGCGCCGTTGATCACCAGTGTTTCGATGGGGATGTTGTCGTGGACATTGAGCTTGATGGCGGAGGGGAATACCGCGCCGCCCATGCCGACGATACCGGCGGCACAGATACGCAGGCGCAAAGTTTCGCCATCGACTTGGGTGTAGTCAGGGTAGGGTGACAGGCGTGCATTGCCCCAGTCGTCCTTACCATCGGGTTTGAGCACCACGCACAGGTCACTGAGGCCGGAAGGGTGCGCAATCGGGCGTTCTTCAATCGCGGTAATCGTGCCGGATGTGCTGGCGTGTACCGGCACTTTCATGAAGCCGGTGTGTGAGGCGATTTCCTGCCCTTTGTAGACGTAATCACCCACGGCGACGGTCAGCGTGGGCTTGTAGCCGGTGTGCTGTTGCAGGGGAATGATGAGCTCATCCGCCAGCGGAACATGCACCACGGGCTTGGTGTTGGAGATTTCCTTGTGGTAATCGAGGTGCAGGCCACCGGGATTGCGCCAGAGTTTGCGTAAGGTCTGGATCATGAAACCACCTTCAAATTAAACACAGGGTAAGGCCATTTCCAGGAAGCAGGTTCGACCTTGACGGGAACCATGTCAATGCAATCCACCGGGCAGGGGGGCAGGCACAGTTTGCAGCCGGTGCATTCAGCGGCAATGATGGTGTGCATGTGCTTGGCTGAACCAACAATGGCATCCACCGGGCAGGCTTGAATACACAAGGTGCAGCCGATGCAGGTGTTTTCGTCGATGATGGCGACCAATGGAATGCTGGAATGTTCGCCGTTTTCGTCGTTCAATGGTTTGGCTTCGACGCCGAGTAATTCGGCGAGTGCCTTGATGGTGTTTTCACCGCCGGGTGGGCAATGGTTGATGTCGGCTTCGCCTTTGGCAATGGCTTCGGCATAAGGGCGGCAACCGGGGAAGCCGCATTGCCCGCATTGGGTTTGCGGCAGGATAGCGTCTACTTTGTCGGCAATCGGGTCGCCTTCGACCTTGAAACGGATAGCGGCGTAGCCGAGCAGTACGCCAAAGATGGCGGCGAGGCCACCAATAATAAGCAGTGCTGCAATCATCAGTTTTTCACCAATCCAGAAAAGCCCATGAAGGCCAGTGCCATTAGCCCGGCAGTGATCAAGCCAATCGCGTTACCTTGGAAAATACCGGGTACGTCACCCACATTGATGCGTTCACGGATACCGGCAAACAATACCAGTACCAAGGTGAACCCGAGGGCAGCGCCCATGCCGTACAGGCCGGATTCGATGAAACCGTGGGTTTCCTGCACATTCAGCAGCGCCACGCCGAGTACCGCGCAATTGGTGGTAATCAGCGGCAGGTAGATGCCGAGCACGTTATATAACACCGGGCTGGTTTTGCGGATGACCATTTCGGTAAAGCCCACAATCGCAGCAATCACCAGAATAAAGCTGACAGTCCGCAAGTATTCGAGGTGGAAGGGTTCCAATAACCACGTATTAACCAAGTAGCTGGCAACGGCCGACAGGGTGAGGACAAACGTCGTCGCCAGCCCCATGCCCATCGCGGTTTCGAGCTTGCGCGACACCCCCATGAACGGGCATAAACCGAGAAAGTGTGAAAGGACAAAGTTATTGACCCACACCGTGCCAACAATAATCAGTAAGTAGTCTGTCATAAGATAAGGCTTTGGGAGTATTTCCAGTGAATAACTGAGCGGCGCATTTTGCCATATTTGGGTGTTATAACCTACAGCAAAGCCTGTGCCCATGATAATTGTCAGAAAGATCGTAGCAGTATTTTCGTGTTACCATTTCCCCATTGCATACCGTGAGGATTTTGGTTTGGACACTATCAATACTATTGCCACCTACATGCAGGGCATTGGTCAGCAAGCAAAGCAGGCTGCGCAAGTCTTGGCAAACACTGATACTAGCATTAAAAACAATGCATTGCTGCGTATTGCTGAGGTGATACTGGAGCGTGCGGACTGGCTGAAAGCCGAGAATGCTAAGGACTTGGCCGCCGGTCGTGAAAAAGGGCTGGATGCGGCGATGTTGGATCGCCTGACCCTGAGTGATAAAACGCTGGCAGGCATGGCAGAAGGCGTGCGCCAAGTGGCCACACTGGCTGACCCGATTGGCACGATTACCGACCTGAGCTACCGCCCGTCGGGGATTCAGGTGGGTAAAATGCGTGTGCCCTTGGGTGTGGTCGGCATCATTTACGAATCACGCCCGAATGTGACGGTGGATGCGGCGGCGCTGTGCCTGAAGTCGGGTAATGCGACGATTTTGCGCGGTGGTTCGGAAGCTATCCATTCCAATCAGGCGATTGCAGCGTGTGTGCGTGCCGGGCTGGAAGCGGCGGGTTTGCCTGCGGCGTGTGTGCAAGTGGTGGAAACCACCGATCGGGCAGCGGTGGGCGAGTTGTTACGCATGGCACAATACGTCGATGTGATCGTGCCGCGTGGTGGTAAAAGTTTGATCGAGCGAGTCAGTGCGGAATCCCGTATTCCAGTTATCAAGCACTTGGATGGCATTTGTCATGTGTACATTGATGATCAGGCTGATCTGGATAAAGCGGTTAAGATTGCGGTGAATGCCAAAACACACCGTTACGGCGTGTGCAATGCGATGGAAACCTTGCTGGTGGCGGAAGGTGTGGCTGCGCAAGTATTGCCTGCCCTCGCGGAAGAATACGCCGCCAAAGGGGTGGAGTTGCGCGGCTGTGAGCAGACCCGTGCGCTGTTGCCTGCGTGTGTACCTGCTACCGAAGAAGATTGGAGCACGGAATACCTTGCGCCGATTTTGGCGATTCGGGTGGTGGCAGATATGGTTGCGGCGATTACGCACATTAATACTTACAGCTCGCAACATACCGATGCGATTATTACCGAAAATTACACGCGGGCGCGGGCATTCCTGCGGCAAGTGGATTCGAGTTCGGTGATGGTGAATGCATCCACGCGCTTTGCCGATGGCTTTGAGTATGGGCTGGGGGCGGAGATTGGGATTAGCACCGACAAGATTCATGCGCGGGGGCCGGTTGGTCTGGAAGGGCTGACTTCGCAGAAGTATGTGGTGTTGGGGGATGGGCATATCCGGGTGTGATGAAGAAGGACTTAAAGTCATGTTGAAACAGATTTTGCTCAAAAACTTCAAGAGCTACCGTGACCAAGCATTGCCGCTTGCGCCGCTCACACTGATGATCGGCGCGAATGCGTCCGGTAAAAGCAATGCGATTGAGGCATTCCGTTTCCTCAGTTGGCTGAGTGGTGGGCAGAAGCTATCTGTTATTCAGCAGCACTTAGATGATTCAGACCAAATTTTGCGCGGACAAAGTAAAGACTTTGGATATTTGGGTTCTCAGCAATTTACGTTGGGCTGTATGCTTGATGTTCAAGCCGCAAATCATGAAGCTAAAGCTGATTGGTCAAATGCTGGTGTTGATATAGAGTATTACTGGCTCAACGGGCTGAGTGAGGATGATATGAAGGAACGGCAGCAACTTCTTTATCCAACGGCGTTTTTGGGTGAGCCAACTTTTCCTGGCTTTCCATTTTATCAGTTAGAATGGCGCAACTTTGAAATTACATTGGAAATACGAAGTAACGAGTTACATATTGTTCAAGAACAGATAACTTCCCATGTGGGTAATACAGAAACATTTCCATTATACTGTGTTAGCAAATCTTCTGATGGGTTGGGAAGTGATATTCGTATCGCTTATAACAACTTTAAGCGTGGAAAGAATAAACCACAAATTACTTGCACCGATCAAATAGCAGTGATGTGCCAACTGGAAAGTCCAGCAACTTTTGCTCATGAACATATTAGGTCAAAACAAGAAATACCTACAACCATTAAATATTTTCAAGTATTTCTGGAAAACACTCTATTCCTTGATCCTGTTCCTGCTCTCATGCGCGGCGATAGTTTTTCTGAAAAAAAGCTACGCGGAAATTGCTCAAACCTGTCAGGCGTGCTTCATTACCTTTGGCAACAAGAGAAAAATCGGGTGGCGATTCTTCAGTTTATTCAAAGCCTGCCTGAGCAGGATGTAAAAGACCTGAAATTCTTTGAAGACCGTCGTGGTCGGGTTGCTCTGGAGTTGGTCGAAAGTTTTGGCGGAAAAGATAAGTCATGGTCAGTTGAATTGTTATCGGATGGTACGTTGCGGGTGTTAGCTATCGCTGCCGCTGTCTTATCGGCTCCTGAAGGCTCGACGGTAGTGTTGGAAGAAGTCGATAACGGTGTGCATCCTTCCCGCGCCCATCACTTGCTGACAACCATGCAGAATGAGGCTAAACGCCGCAACATCCGCTTGTTGCTCACTACGCATAATCCCGCACTGATGGATGCCTTGCCCGACGAGGCGTTGGGTGATGTGGTGTTCTGCTACCGTGACCCACAAGAAGGGGATAGTCGTTTAGTGCGCTTAAGTGATTTGGATGATTATGCGGGACTGATCACGCAAGGACCATTGGGCGAATTGGTAACAAACGGTATTGTTGACCGCTTCGTAAAGTCACCAGTAACACCGGAAGCGAAGAAACAGAATGCGCTCGACTGGCTGGCACGTCTGCAAGGAGATGAGGCTGCATGAGCAGTATTTGCTTGATTGATACCAGCATATTAACCAATTTACTGAATGTTCCTAATCGAAACCAACATAAAAAGATGGTTAGTCGAGCTTATAAAGAATACGTAGAGTTAGGTTGTACATTCATTTTGCCAATGGCAAGTATCATCGAAACAGGCAATCATATTGCTCAGAATGGTGATGGCAGAATGCGTCGTGAAGTTGCACAGCGGTTTGTGATAGCCGTTAAAGCTGCATTTGATGGTACAGCTCCATGGAAGCCCAGTGAGTTTCCTAGTAGCAAAGAAATTTCAGTGTGGTTGGATGCGTTCCCTGCGTTGGCAGGTAGAAACAAATCGGTTGATAAGCTTAATGAAGGTACGAGCTTTGGCGATTTGAGTATCATCAAAGAATTTGAAAAGTGCTGCACTCGCTTTGCAATGAGTGAGGTTTTTGTATGGTCGCTAGATAGCGATTTACAGCAGTTACATGTGAGAGGTAAGGCGTAAATTCAAGTAATAGGTACAAACACATCAATTTACGCACTAGCGTGGAAATCGAAATCTTGTTTTGATGCGTTTAGAAACCGCCCATGTGCCTTACAAGGTATATGGGCGGGTAAAGAACCTGCTACTGCACCTTACAGCAACCCGATACCACCTGCTTGTTATTCAACACGGCGGTGATGCTGTAAGGGTATTTCACCTCCGACATGCCATCGTTGCAACTGTCTACTTTTTGCATGAATGCTTGGGTATTGTTGGTGCCGGTTGCGCCGCCAATCACGGCGATGGTGGTGTTATTCGCTGATGTTTGGCGGAAGGTTACGGGTACGGTGTACTGCGGGCCATCTGACATATTGACGTTCAGCTTCGCGTCGCTCACATCAATGCGCCAGAAAGGCTCTGAGCCTGTACAGACCAGTGTATTAGTCGCTGGTTTTGCCGTCGCTGAAGTGACGGTGGTCGGTGTTTTTTCTGGCGTTACAGCGGCAGCTGGTGTTTTGCTGGCTTGACCGGCTGGTTGCAAGTAGCTTGTGCTGACCCAACCGCCTACGCCGTTCCAGTAAACTTTAGCCCAATTTGTGCTGCCGACTTTCTGTTCTTCGCCCGTCGTGACGATACCTTGGCCATTGTAGGGAATTCTGCCGGTAATGGCATTGTTGATGCCTGCGCCTGTTCGCATATTCAGGAATTCTCCTGAGGGCACGCCACTGACCACATACACATCTGTTGCTGCTTGTACGCTGGATATGCTCAGGGTCAAAGCCAAGGCCATTGCCGGGAAGAATGAAAACGCTTTCATGGTTTGTTCCTTGAATTATCTATTGTTGCCTGCTGTTGTTCAGGCATTTACTTAAAGTCTGACTATTGCTGATTTAACGGTTTGGGAGGTGTCATGTAAGACGGTACTTTCACCGACGGCATCATTGGTGGTGCGGTAACCTTGTAAGGTGCCATGACGGCCATTATAGGTTTAGCCTGTGATGTTGCGGTGGTTTGGGGCTTTGTGGCTACTACTGGCTTAGCAGGCTTTGCCGGTGCTGTAACAGTGGTGCGCTGGTTGGCGGGAGATAGGTAACTTTTGTTGACCCAGCCACCGATACCATTCCAATAAACCTTTGCCCAAGTTGTACCATTGATCTTTCTTTGTTCACCTGTGGTGACAACACCTTGGCCGTTGGCAGGAATCCTCGCCGTGATGGCACTACTGGTGCCCACATCGCTGCGCATGTTTAAGAATTGACCGATTTGTACGCCGGTGACGGCATAGACGTCAGTTGCTGCTTGTACGCTGGATAGGCTCAGGGTTAAAGCTACGGCCATTGCCGGGAAGAATGAAATCGCTTTCATGGTGTATTCCTTATCATCTTGTAGACTTGAAGTACCCTTTTGGGGCATTACACCCACAATTTTAGTCTGTTTTCGCGAAAAGTTGTTTGCTTTCGGGAGAGCGGGGATAATAGCCGTTTTCCAAATGCTCAAACGACGGACAAAACGGACACATGGCAGGCAAAATTTTTATCGAAACCCACGGATGTCAAATGAACGAGTACGACTCAGCCAAAATGCTGGACGTGCTGCATCATGCACAGGGAATGGAACTCACCAATGACCCCGCAGAGGCCGATGTCTTATTAATGAATACCTGCTCGATCCGCGAAAAGGCGCAGGAAAAAGTCTTCTCACAATTGGGACGTTGGAAAAAGCTTAAAGATAAACGTCCGCACATTGTTATCGGTGTAGGCGGCTGTGTCGCCAGTCAGGAAGGTGAAGCCTTGCGCCAACGCGCCCCGGTGGTGGATGTGGTGTTCGGCCCGCAAACCTTGCACCGTTTGCCGGACATGATCCGTCAAGTGCGCACGGAACATCACCCGGTGGTGGATATTTCTTTCCCCGAAATCGAAAAGTTCGACAACTTGCCAGAACCGCGTGCTGACGGCCCCACCGCGTTCGTATCGGTGATGGAAGGGTGCAGCAAATATTGTACGTTCTGCGTGGTTCCCTACACCCGTGGCGAAGAAATTTCCCGTCCCTTCGATGATGTGATTACCGAAATTGCCCAGCTCGCCGCGCAGGGTGTGCGCGAAGTCAATTTGCTGGGGCAAAACGTCAACGCCTATCGCGGCAAAATGCACGACGGTTCAATTGCCGATCTGGCGATGCTGATTACGTTTGTGGCAGCCGTGGATGGTATTGACCGCATCCGTTACACCACCTCGCACCCCAATGAGTTCAATGACAACCTGATTCAGGTGTATGAGGATGTGCCAGAACTGGTGAATCACCTGCATTTGCCGGTGCAAAGCGGTTCCGATCGGATTCTGATGGCGATGAAACGCAACCACATGGCGATTGAATACAAAGCCAAAATCCGCAAGTTACGTAAAATCCGCCCAACGCTCAGCTTGTCATCCGACTTCATTATTGGTTTTCCCGGCGAAACCGAGCAGGATTTTGCCGATACCATGAAGCTGATTGAAGAGATGAACTTCGACCTGAGTTTCAGCTTTATCTACAGCCAGCGCCCCGGCACACCTGCCGCGAGTCTGGCGGATGATGTGCCGCAGTCAGTGAAAAAAGACCGCTTGCAACACCTGCAAACCCGCATTCTGGCGCAATCCAACGCTATCAGCGCGGCAATGGTCGGCACGGTGCAACGGGTGTTAGTGGAACGCCCATCCCGCAAACATGATCAGATGGCGGGGCGCACTGAAAATAACCGCGTGGTCAATTTCGACGGGCATCCGCGCCTGATCGGGAAATTTGTGGATGTGCGTATTACCGAAGCCCAACCGAATTCTCTGCGTGGCGTGATTGTCGCGGTGGAAAGTGACGTAGGGCGGATGGTGATGGAATCCGTTCAGTCGTAATGGATTTTCAAAAACTTTTTTGAGGGCAGGGCAAAATACCCTGTCTTCAAATCCAGAAAGCATCGCCAGTCGGCAGCAAGAATCGGCTGAAAGCCAAACGCAAATTAGAGGTAGATTAAGTCACATTAGCAGCATAACTCAGCACTTAGTCAGCACCATTAGTTTATTGTTATATACTTAATTTCAAAGGATAAACCCCAAAACCCTCACGGCTAAACTTCTATGCATTAATAGATCAATAAAAATCATTAAAAACGGAAATAAAGTATCAGCATTGTTATATACCGTATCAGGATGCTCGGATTATTGGTGATACTCTATTATCTGCATTGAGAGGAATGCTTATACTTTTCTGCATCAGAATATCACTTCCGATGTGGGATTTTACAGCCACCGGAGGAGAGCTGTATGAAATTTACCCGTCTTTCTACCGCTAGTAGCGGTGCTATTCTGTTGGCGTCAGCCACACTCACTCACGCAGCCACGGGGCTGGTTGTTGCCGTCGGCATCTCCACTAAAGGCGATGTTGGGCTGATGGACAACTGCGACCCACCGGATTCTTCTTCCAATCGTTTCAATGAAAGCCTCACAGGTTTCTGCTGAGCGTGAAATGCAACGTTCAGATTGCTTCAAAGCCCGTTGGGGCAGTGTAAGCCGATTTTAAATAAATGGCAGTTCGCCCCGGTATAGGAGCAAGTGGATGGGACTGGTACTCCCTACCATTTGACCGAGGCGAACCGCACCCTTAGCGCTCAGTAATGAGCGCACTTATAGTAACACAATAGGTAAGTGCAATGAAAACGAGTGTTCGGTTGAGTGTTGTCAGTAGTTTGGCTGTTTTGTTGATGAGTGCTGGCGCAATGGCAGCAGATGCAGCAGCTTCCCCTAGTAAAACCTTTACCTTTGGTGGTGATGTCGAGTTAGACATTACGTCGAATGACCGTTCAGATTCAGGCAATAACTTTACCCACGGTGGGCGTATCAAGCTCAATGCTGTCGGTGAAAGCAAAGGTGAAGATTACTTCATCAAAGGCGTAGCGCAACCCTTAGTGCCCTTCCAAGGGAATACTTTGGGTTACGACGATGTATACCTACAAATGGGGCGTGAGAAGTGGGATGTGCAAATCGGGCGCTTTGAAGCTTTCAATCTGTTCCCGCTAGGTAAAGATACCCTCATCACCCATGCCGGTGCGGGAGAAGCCAAAGTCTATGAAGCCAACAAGGTGCGCGGTCGTAAAAATGACGCGCTGCATGTTGCGTTGCATTCCAACCCGTCTGACCAGCTCAAGCTGGAAATGGGGCTGATGGCGAATAAAGCGGGTGATGATGATAGCTTCACTGGGGTGCGCCCGGCGATGCAATACAAGATCGGTAATACCACCTTGCACGCAGGCTTTGAAAGTGTGTCCGACAAGGCTACCGATGGTACCAAGTTGACTCAGAATGGTGTTGGTCTTGGTGCAGCCTTTAAATTGGGCGCGACAGATGTGAATGCCAGTGTTTCCCATCTGAAGGAAAAAAATACCGGCTTGGCCGATGCAAATGTCACCTCATTAGGCGTGAATATGCAGCGTGGTGCATTGGGTGGTGGTTGGATTACCTCCACTACCGATAATGGTGCAGCGGCTGACCCTAAAGTTAACACCTTGTATGCCACCTACACGGTGCCGGTGTTCAATAGTAAAGACGCCACCGTCACCTTCGCGGCGAATACTTCCAAAGCCGACAATGTGGTCAAGGATGACACGTTGAATGCTGTCCGTATGCGTTTCAACTACGCCTTCTAAGGAACTTACCCCATGTTTGTTGTTTGTGGTGAAGCGTTGTTTGATGTGTTTGTCCCGGAAGGGGTGAGTCAGTCAGCATTTGCTGTACCGTTTGCGGCGCGAGCCGGTGGTTCACCGTTCAATGTTGCGATTGGTCTGCGCCGTTTGGGGCAGCCCGTTGCGTTATTGACCGGTGTTTCCACCGATTTTTTGGGTGACCGCTTGATGGCGGTGCTGCAAGCGGAGCAAGTATCTACCGATTTCATTGCCCGTAAAGCCGCGCCGACGACCTTGGGTTTCATCCAGAAAAACGCCGTGGGCGTGCCCAACTATGCGTTTTACGGTGAAGGTGCTGCCGATCGGCTATTAGCCCCGGCGGATATTGCCTTTGATGATGCAGAAATAACAGGTATTCACATGGGGTCGTATTCGTTGGTGGTTGCCCCCACTGCGGATACCTTGCTGGCACTTGCTCGTCGACAAGCGGGCAAGTGTTTGTTGTCACTTGACCCGAATATTCGTTTGACGGTCGAGCCAGATGTGTACCAATGGCGTGAGCGTATCACCCAATTGTTGCCCTTTATGGATGTTGTCAAAGTCAGTGATGAAGATTTGGCAGCCTTATACCCGGGTATTGCACCCGAAAGCATTATCGCCGACTGGTTAGCGGTTGGCGTAAAACTTGCAGCGTTAACCCGTGGCAGTGAAGGTGCGTCGTTGTGGAGCCAACAGGCGCAAGTGACTTTGCCAACCCCGCGTGTCAACGTGGTGGATACCGTTGGCGCTGGGGATACTTTCCAAGCGTCGTTATTAGACAGTTTGCTGGATTTACAAGCCAATACGGCTGATTGGGTAGCAGCATTAACAGCATCAACCTTGCAGCGTATTGGGCAAAAAGCGGTGTGTGCTGCCGCCATTACCTGTTCACGCCAAGGGGCTGATCTGCCATCGGCTAAAGAAGTCGGGTTGGCACTTGCTGATTATCCAGAGGAATTACTTGTATGAGTCATGTCATTATTCCGGTTGAGGTCTTTGATCTGGTTATTTTTGGTGGCACGGGGGATCTGGCCTTACGCAAGTTATTACCCGCTTTGTTCCGCCGCGATGCTGTCGGACAAATTCCGCCACAAGCCCGTATTATTGCGTTGGCATTAGACCACCAAACGCTTGAGGAATACCGTGCACAGGTTGCTGATGCCCTGCAAACCCATTTACGTGCGGTTGAGGCTCAAGCAGAAACCCTGGCGCGTTTTCTAGAGCGCTTGGAATACCATGCAGTGGATCTGATGAGTCCCGCCAGCTTTCAGTCACTGGCAACCATTCTGGATACTTGCCCGGAACGGATTCGTATTTATTATCTGGCGGTAGCACCTGCCTTGTTCAGCGCTATTTCCCACGGCTTGGCAGGCGCAGGATTGGCGGGTAACAATGCCCGTCTGGTATTGGAAAAGCCCTTGGGGCATGACCATGCCAGCGCCGCCTTATTGAATGCGCAAGTTGGTGAGGTGTTTGACGAGCACGCCATTTACCGCATCGACCATTATCTTGGCAAAGAAACCGTGCAGAACCTGATGGCACTGCGCTTTGCCAATGCTTTGTTTGAGCCTGTCTGGAATGCTCAGTGTATTGACCATGTGCAAATTACTGCCGCCGAGTCCCTCGGTGTCGGTTCACGCGGTGGCTATTACGATACCGCTGGTGCTATCCGCGATATGGTGCAAAACCACCTGTTGCAGTTGCTCTGCCTGATCGCTATCGAGCCGCCCTATCGTTTTGAGGCGGATGCAGTCCGCGATGAAAAGTTGAAGGTACTGCGTTCCCTGCGCCCTCTCTCCGGGCGAAAAGTTCTCGACCATACGGTTCGCGGACAATATTTGGCAAGCTCCTCCTCTCCTGCTTATACCCAAGAAGTAGGAAATCCCGCCAGTATGACCGAATCGTATGTTGCGCTGAAAGTCGAGATTGATAGTTGGCGGTGGTCAGGCGTGCCCTTTTATTTACGTACCGGCAAGCGTTTGAAAGCCCAATCCGCCGAAATTGCGGTGGTCTTCAAACAGCCGTCACACCTTATGTTTGGTGATCTGCCGACACCGATTCTCCCCAATGTCTTGACCATGCGCTTGCAGCCAGATGAAGGTTTGAGTATGCACATCATGACCAAAGAACCGGGGCCGGGTGGTTTTCGTCTGCACGACATTCCACTGGATATGGCTTTTGCGGAAGGTCAGAACGAAGATTGGCGGATGCCGGATGCTTATGAACGCTTACTGATGGATGTAGTACGCGGCAACCAAACCCTGTTCATGCGTGGTGATGAAGTGGAAGCCGCGTGGAAATGGATAGACCCCATCATCGAGGCATGGCAATTATCCGGTAGAAAGCCTGATGGCTACGATCCGGGTACTTCCGGCCCTATTTCTGCCATTGAAATGATGGCACGCGACGGACGCCGCTGGCGGGAGATCGAATAATGAGTAATCACACGCTTCACCCACAATTAGTGGCAGTCACCCAGCGCATTGAAGCTCGTAGTGCGGCGAGTCGTGCGGCTTACATGCAACAAGTGGTAGCGGCTAACCCCGTGACCCCGCGCAGCAAGCTGAGTTGCGGCAATCTGGCACATGCAGTTGCAGCTGCTCCCAATGCGGACAAGCTGAAACTGGTGGAATGGACAGCGGGCAATCTGGGTATTGTCACCGCATACAACGACATGCTGTCGGCGCACCAGCCCTTCGTTTACTACCCCGACCTGATCAAGGCGGCCGTGCGTGAAGTCAGCGGAACCGCTCAGGTTGCCGGGGGCGTTCCCGCGATGTGTGATGGCGTAACGCAAGGGCAGGAGGGCATGGAATTATCCTTGTTTTCCCGCGATGTGATCGCCATGAGTGCCGCCGTTGCCTTGTCACACAATGTGTTTGATGCCGCCGCTTTTCTGGGGGTATGCGACAAGATTGTGCCGGGCTTAGTGATCGCGGCAGCCAGTTTTGGGCATTTACCGTGCATTTTCCTACCCGCAGGCCCGATGGTGTCGGGGCTGGCGAATGATGTGAAATCCAAAGTGCGCCAGCAATACGCTGAGGGCAAAGTGGGGCGTGCGGAATTGCTGCAAGCTGAAATGCAATCCTACCACGGCGCGGGTACTTGCACGTTCTACGGCACGGCGAACAGCAACCAGATGTTGATGGAATTCATGGGTTTGCAATTGCCCGGTAGCAGTTTTGTCAATCCGGGTACGTCGTTGCGCGAAGCCTTGACGGTTGCGGGGGCGCAGCGTGCGTTAGCGATGACGGCAAAGGGGCAGGATTACACGCCTGCTGCCAACATCCTCACGGTCAATGCGTTTGTGAACGGCATTGTTGGTTTGAACGCCACCGGTGGCTCGACCAATTTGCTGTTGCATCTGGTGGCGATGGCGCGGGCGGCGGGCATTGTACTGTGTCTGGAAGATTTTGCTGATTTGTCCGCCATTACTCCGCTGATAGCGCGGGTCTACCCCAATGGGGTGGCGGACGTGAACCATTTCCATGCGGCCGGTGGCTTGCAGTTCGTGATCCGCGAATTGTTGGCGGCGGGGCTATTGCATGAAGAAGTAGACACTGTTGCCGGGAAGGGCTTGCATCACTATACGCAAGAAGCCGTGCTGGCAGCAGATGGAACCGTTACATGGCGCGAAGGTGCGAGCACCAGCCATGATACGGACGTTTTACGCCCGGTTGTCCAGCCGTTCCAACCTTCCGGTGGTTTGGTGCGGTTATTGGGCAATCTGGGCGATTCGGTTATCAAGGTGTCGGCAGTTAAGCCGGATAAACACCTGATTGAAGCCCCGGCGAAGGTTTTCCACGATCAGGCAGCGGTTAAAGCTGCGTTTGAGGCGGGTGAGCTGGAAGGGGATTTCGTGTGTGTGGTGCGTTTTCAGGGGCCAAAAGCCAATGGAATGCCGGAGTTGCACGGCCTGACGCCAGTGCTGGGCTTGTTGCAGGATCGTGGGCAACACGTCGCGCTGGTCACGGATGGTAGAATGTCAGGAGCCAGCGGCAAAGTTCCGGCGGCTATCCATGTCAGCCCAGAGGCGATGGACGGGGGCGCAATAGCCAAAATCCGTGATGGCGATTTGATCCGGCTGGATGTGGATAACGGTCATCTGGAAGTGCTGACAGCAGGGTTTGCAGAACGTGCACCGGTCAGTGTGGATTTGAGTGCCAACGGCTCTGGATGTGGGCGGGAACTGTTTCAGGTTTTCCGTTCCCATGTCAGCGCCGCCGCGAGTGGGGCAAGTGCCCTGTTTACTGATACAGAGAGGGCATAACCATGTCAATTAGAAGTATTTGCCAGCAAGTGCCGGTCATTCCGGTACTGGTCGTTCATGATGTCACGATTGCCCACCCCTTGGCACAGGCATTGGTCAGCGGTGGTTTGCATGTGTTGGAAGTGACTTTGCGTACCCCGGTTGCCTTAGAGGTGATCCGGCGCATGAGTGAGATACCCGGCAGTATCGTCGGCGCGGGTACGGTGTTGACCCCGGCTGATGTGAAAGCGGTGAAAGCGGCAGGTGCCAGTTTTGCGGTGTCGCCCGGTGTCACCGATAGCTTGCTGTCGGCGGCAGAAGATGAAGGTTTGCTGCTATTGCCCGGTGCTGCAACGGTATCCGAGGTGATGAAATTGCTGGAACGTGGCTATGACACCCTGAAGTTTTTCCCGGCTGAAGCAGCGGGTGGGGTGAAAATGTTGAAATCCATCCATGGACCTTTGCCTGATGTGCGTTTCTGCCCAACCGGTGGCATTAGCGTGCAAACCATTCGCGAATACTTGGCATTACCCAATGTATTGTGTGTGGGTGGTTCGTGGTTGACCCCTGAAGATAAAGTCCTCGCCCATGATTGGGCAGGTATTGAGAGCATTGCCCGCTTTAACTGCGAATTGGTTAAAGTGGCCTGAATGTCCACAGTCAGGTATTGAGTCGACTCCTCTACTTTTCTGGACATTGGAGCCGTTAGTGTAGTCTGGTTTAACGGCTCTGGTTAACCCTTCCCTTATGTTGAGTCATTCATAAGGGAAGGGTCTTTTTAACAGTTTCTTTCACGACTCCTCAGTTACCTCCCTCAGCCTAGAGGGGGGGTTTTTTAAGAGAAGTCATCATCTATTATCAGAAAGCTTTTTGGTTTTTACGACCATTTCGCACTGCATCTTGCAGATTAAAGCGAGATAATCCTAAGTCTTCTAATTCGCGATCATTAAAAGAACGTAATGTATTGATGGTTTTGTAAATGCTTACTTCTGTTTTACAAAATGCCCATAAATTAACGATGATGGTTGGAATGCTAAACATGATTATTTCCTCTATTGGGATGTTTTTGATGAGGTCACTTTACTCCCGATGTTGCGCTGCAACAAGTGAGAATAAATCAAGTGTAGGGTTAGTTTTTGTAACCAGGATGCATTCGCCAATAACAACAGAAGTTCCCAGAATCCAATAGGAGAAAGCAAGATGTCTACCCAAAATCCGCGTTTCATCAGACTGCTGACCAAGAATACTTTGGCCTTGGTATTGGCTGGAGGGCGTGGTTCACGCCTGTATGAACTCACCGACCGGAGAGCCAAACCCGCTGTTTACTTTGGCGGCAAATTCCGCATTATCGACTTTCCGTTATCCAATTGCGTCAACTCTGGTATCCGCAAAATTGGGGTGTTGACCCAGTACAAGGCACATTCCCTGATTCGTCATCTGGTGCATGGCTGGTCAAATTTTCGCACTGATTTGGGCGAATTTATGGAAGTATTGCCCGCCTCGCAACGTACTTCCGGCAATCACTGGTATGAAGGCACGGCAGACGCCATTTACCAAAACCTCGACATTGTGGAAGCCTTGAACCTCAAGTATGTGCTGATCCTTTCCGGTGACCACGTGTACAAAATGGACTACGGCGAAATGCTGGCGCAACACGTGGCTAGTAACGCCGATATGACGGTTGCCTGCGTGGGGGTGTCGTTGGAGGATGCCAAAGGCTTCGGCGTTATGACGATTGATGAAAACAAGCGGGTGATAGCATTCGACGAAAAGCCTGCTAATCCGCAACCCATGCCGGGGTCAAGCGACACGGCGCTGGCGTCGATGGGCAATTATATTTTCAACACGGAATTTTTGTTCGAGCAACTGCGGCAGGATGCAGCTAACCCGAATTCCAGCCGGGATTTCGGTAAGGATATTATCCCTTCGATTATTGCCGACCATGCGGTGTATGCACATCTGTTCCTCGACCCGGTGACAGGCGAGCAACCCTACTGGCGTGATGTGGGCACGATTGATGCTTTTTGGGAGGCGAATATGGAACTGGTTTCTGTCGAGCCAGAGCTGAATCTGTATGACGAAACTTGGCCTATTCTGACGTATCACCGCCAGTTACCGTCCGCTAAATTCGTGTTTCAAGATAAAGAGATAGGGCGCGAAGGCAAAGCGTTGGATTCTATCGTATCGGCGGGTTGTATTATTTCTGGGGCAAGCGTGATCAATTCCTTGCTGTTTTCCAATGTGAAGGTGCATTCCTATAGCGAAGTGCGTGATTCGGTCATTTTGCCGGAGGTTAATATTGGTCGTCACTGCCGGATTAGCCGGGCAGTGATTGATCGTGGTTGCCAATTGCCCGACGGGACGGTGATCGGCGAAGACCCGGTGGCTGATAAAGCGCGATTCCGGGTGACAGAAAAGGGAGTTATCTTGGTAACGCCAGAGATGTTGGGGTAGAAAGGATCAGCAAGTGTGAAGTGATGCTAGCGGCAGGTGGGCAAAGCGCCCTCCTGCGGCTTGTTGCTGCTATTGAAGCTGCTTTAGGAGCGGGTAAGTAGCCCGGTAACGTTGATAGGCATCTTCATAGGCTGCTGTTAACGCTGATTGTGGAGCTATGCTCTGTTTAATCAGCGGTGGTGTGCAGACTGCCAGCGGATCGGCATCATTGGCGGCAATCAATGCTAACCTTGCAGCTCCGAAAGCCCCGCCGAAATCCCCATCTGCGGGAATATCCACGGGCAGGTTCAGTACGGTAGCGATCATACGCAGCCAGTAATGCGATTTTGAACCACCCCCGACAGCCGTCAGCCGTTGCAGATTAGTACCAGCGGCATTCAGTGCTCCCAGATTGTCACGAACGGCAAAAGCCACACCTTCCAAGACAGCCTGCGTCAGGTGTTGCCGGGTGTGCTGGTGTTCAAGGCCGATGAATGCCCCTCGAATGGTGGCATCATTATGCGGGGTACGTTCCCCCGACAGGTAAGGCAGGAAGGTGATGCCACTGGGGGCGGTCAGGTGTTCCCCCAACGCAGCGGTCAAGGCCGCAGCGGGAATAGCGGTAATGCCTGCATACCAATTCAAGGCATCGGTTGCGGAGAGGATAACCCCCATCTGATGCCAGGTATCCGGTATGGCATGGCAAAAAGCGTGTACCGCACTGCCAGGATTCGGTAGATACGTGGCATTAGCCGCAAACAGCACCCCGGATGTTCCCAGCGAAACAAAAGCGCTACCCGCTTGTACAACTCCCATGCCGCAAGCCGAGGCCGCATTGTCACCTGCGCCACCGGCGACCAGCGGCGATTGCTGCATCCCCCAACGTTTAGCCAGTACAGTACGCAACGCGCCGCTGTTTTCAGTACCTTCCACCAAACGTGGCATTTGGCTGCGTTGCATACTGCTGGCAGCCAGCAATTCATCCGACCAGCAGCGTCCGGCGACATCGAGCCATGACGTCCCGGATGCATCCGACATATCTGACACCGTTTCGCCGGTTAGCCATAGGCGTACATAATCCTTGGGTAACAGGACTTGCGCTACCTGATCGAAAATAGCGGGTTCGTGGTGCTTCACCCACAGCAATTTGGGGGCAGTAAAGCCCGGAAAAACGATGTTCCCGGACATCTGGCGAAACAACGGGTTGGCATCTAGCGCGGCGGCTTCCACATGACTGCGGGTATCGTTCCACAAGAGGCAGGGGCGCAATACTTGATGATCTTTATCCAGCAGGGTCGCACCGTGCATCTGCCCAGACAATGACAGCCCTCGGACTGCCGCCATTGCAGCGGGAAACTGTTGGGCAAGCGTGTCCAAGGTGGTTTGTGTTGCGCTGATCCAGTCTGCTGGATGTTGTTCCGACCAGCCAGAATGCAAGCGGGTAACGTTTAGCCCTGCATGGGCTGAGCCGATAATGGTTTGTTGCTCATTCATGAGTAACGTTTTTACACCCGATGTGCCGATATCGATACCGATATACATGATGTCCTCTCCTTAAACAGTGGCTGTTGTTAGGCTAAATTAGATTATCGTTATGTAGTTATATACTTAATTTTAAAGAATAAACCCTGAAAGTCTTACTACTAAACTTTTATGCATTATTGGATCAATATAAATCTCAAAATATGAAATAAAGTATCAACATTGTTATATACCGTATCAGTGCGATCAGGTTGTTGGTGATACTCTATTATCTGCATTGAGAGGAATGCTTCTATTTTTCTGCATCAAAATATTACTTTTGATGCCGGATTTTTACAGCCACTGGAGGAGTTGTATGAAATTTACCCGCCTTTTCACCGCTATTAGCGGTGCTATTCTGTTGACGTCAGCCACACTGTCTCACGCAGCCACTGAATTGGTTGTTGCGACCGTCAACAATGGTCACATGGTCGAAATGCAAAAGCTCAGCAAGCATTTCGAGGATGCCAATCCTGACATCAAACTTAAATGGGTCACGCTGGAAGAGGGTGTACTGCGTCAACGTGTTACAACTGACATCGCCACTAAAGGCGGTCAGTTCGACGTTATGACCATTGGTATGTACGAAGCGCCTATCTGGGGTAAAAAAGGCTGGATCAAGGATCTGACATTTGATGATGCCTATGATGTGGGTGACATTCTGCCTGCCATCCGCGATGGTTTGTCTGCTGATGGTAAATTGTATGCCGCACCGTTCTACGGTGAAAGCTCCATGCTGATGTATCGCAAAGATCTGGTGGAAAAAGCTGGCATGGATATGCCTGACAACCCAACATGGGATCACGTTGCTGAAGTTGCCGCTAAAATTACCGATAAAGATAACGGTGTTTACGGTATCTGCCTGCGCGGTAAGCCGGGTTGGGGTGACAATATGGCACTCATCACTACCATGGCGAATACCTTCGGTGGTCAATGGTTCGATATGGACTGGAAGCCGCAACTTGAATCCAAACCTTGGAAAGATGCTGTTGGTTTCTACGTTGACCTGATGAGCAAATACGGCCCGCCGGGTTCTGCTTCCAACAGTTTCAATGAAATCCTCGCGCTGTATAACGAAGGCAAGTGCGGGATGTGGGTCGATGCCACCATCGCGGCATCCTTCATTACTGACCCAGCACAAAGTAAAGTCGCTGACAAAGTAGCTTTCGCACAAGCACCCACCAAGGCGACGCCTAAAGGTGCCAACTGGTTGTGGGCATGGGCGCTAGCCGTGCCTGAGTCTTCCAAGCACTCCGCCGAAGCTCAAAAGTTCATTGAGTGGTCTACTTCCAAGGACTACATCAATCTGGTCGCCAAGGAAGAAGGTTGGAGTAAAGTACCTACCGGTACACGTGCTTCCACTTATGCCAACGCTGATTTCCAGAAGGCAGCAGTCTTTGCAAGTGCAGAGAAAACAGCCATTGACAGTGCTAATCCAAATGATAGCACCTTGCCCAAGTCACCTTACACAGGCGTACAGTTCGCTGCTATTCCTGAGTTCCAGGCTATTGGTATCGCGGTCGGTCAGCAACTGAGTTCTGCGTTGGCAGGCAAAATGTCTGTTGATGATGCATTGAAAGCCTCACAGGTTTCTGCTGAGCGCGAAATGCAACGTTCGGGTTATTTCAAAAAATAGTCTCTCTCCACTGGGAACCCCTCCTCAAGTCCTGTCCTTGAGGAAGGGGTTCATCTGTCCAGACTCAGATACGGAAGCTTGATTATGCGCTCATCTACCCCCGGTCATCGCTGGGTTCCCCGGCTATTAATGACCCCCGCTGTTGCAACCCTGCTGTTATGGATGATAGTGCCGCTCGGCATGACCATCTATTTTTCCCTCATCCGCTATAACTTGATGCAACCTGATCAAACCGGTTTTGTCGGTTTGATGAACTACGAGTTCTTTCTTAGCAACCCTGCATTTACAGACGCCGTTATGAATACACTGCTCTTACTGGGTAGTGTGGTTATTATTACGGTGGTACTCGGGTTAGCACTGGCGCTCTTGATTAATGACCCGTTTCCGGGGCAAGGCTTAGTGCGAATTCTCCTGATTTCCCCGTTTTTTGTGATGCCGACTGTGAATGCATTGTTGTGGAAACACATGATGATGAACCCGATTTACGGGGTATTGGCGCAAATATGGCAATTCTTTGGCCTGACGCCGATTGACTGGCTGACGGATATGCCGCTGGGGTCGATCATCATTATGATTAGTTGGCAATGGTTACCGTTTGCCTGCCTGATTTTTATTACCTCGCTGCAATCCATGGATCGTGAGCAACTTGAGGCTTCGGAACTGGATGGTGCAACCTATTGGCAGCAATTACGCTACCTGTACCTGCCGCACATGGGGCGAGCCATTTCAGTCGTGATTATGATTGAGGTGATTTTCCTGCTGAGTATTTTCGCCGAAATCTTTACGACCACAGGGGGCGGGCCGGGCACGGAGAGTACCAATCTGGCTTTCCTGATCTTTACCGAAGCACTGCTTAACTTTGATGTGGGTGCGGCTTCCGCCGGTGCGCTGTTGGCCATCGTTTTGGCGAACATTGTTGCGATTTTCCTGATCCGCATGATCGGCAAGAATTTGGAGCGATAGACATGAGTAAACCTGTCAGAACCGGCAAATACGATTGGAACATGCGACTGGTGTCACGCACGCTGTTGGCATGGGCAATCACCTTTATTATTTTCTTCCCACTGTTGTTTATGTTTGTGACCGCATTCAAAACGGAACTGCAAGCGATTGCCGTCCCTAGTGTGTGGGTTTTTACACCGACATGGGAGAACTTCGCTCTGGTGCAAGAGCGCAGTGGTTACTTCGACTATGCGTGGAACTCCGTCATCACCAGTGTGGGTTCAACCATCCTGGGGTTGCTCATCGCTGTTCCGGCGGCCTACAGCATGGCGTTTAGCCCGACCAAACGTACCAAGGATATTTTGATGTGGATGCTGTCCACCAAAATGATGCCTGCGGTGGGTGCATTGCTACCCATCTACGTGTTGTGCCAGACATTCGGCCTGTTGGATAACGTCATTTCGTTGATCATTATTTTCACGATGATGAACCTGCCGATTATGGTGTGGATGTTGTATTCCAACTTCAAGGATATTCCGATTGAAATTCTCGAAGCAGCCCGTATGGACGGCGCTAGTTTGAGTGAGGAATTCCGCCATGTCTTGCTGCCACTGGCAATGGGTGGCATGGCATCAACCGGCTTGCTGTGTCTGGTGCTGTCGTGGAATGAGGCATTCTGGGTATTGAACCTGACAGCAGCTAACGCGGGCACATTGGCTTCGTTGGTGGCTTCGTATTCCAGCCCTGAAGGGTTGTTCTGGGCCAAATTGTCGGCCGTTTCTGTGTTGGCCATTGCACCGATCGTGGTGTTTGGTTGGTTCAGTCAGAAACAGTTGGTGCAGGGTCTGACGTTTGGTGCAGTGAAATAGGAGGAAGAGGATGTAGCGAGGCGTTATAAATGGCTGTAGCGAAGCGTTATAAATGTGAAAGCAAGTTATTACATATTTCATAATCTTATTATATATTTCATAATCAAATTTCATAAATATCTAGCGTAATCGAATACCCAGCCCCACTCTGTACAGGCGTCATTGCTGCCTGTGGCTTTCCGATGAACGTGCCCTCAACTGGATGCCGCACATCTGTCGAATTGGGGTACGCTATCACCATCCACGCACCTGCCGGATTATCCTCTTCTCCTTGCATAATGGCATTGCGGACTGTTTTTGATAGTCCACGGAAGACCAACGCTTGGCGGCGCTGACGCTGTGGCGCAGATTTCGCCAATAGCCCGCCGCCTTGCGCCGTCGCAAACTCTGCTGATTCGATTTGTTGGAATGAGCTGGCCTCAGTATCAAATCCAATATTTAGGGGTATCGATTTCCCCATGTACAGATCACCCGCCACATAATTGACGCCTGTACTGAGACCATTGATCTCCAGAGTATATGATTTGAATGTTTTTACATCTCCAGAAATAGCCCACGACGACATTGCAGCAAACCGCCCTGCATTATTAGCAAGAATGGCTCCACTATCGTATACCACTGCACCGGATGGCGGTGTTCCCGCCGCAAATGCATTGGAAAACAGCTTGAGCTTAACAGTCGCTGTAGCAGGTAACGAGTGAGAAAATAGCCCGAACATATCGCATGAAATCGCCGCTGAACCAACTGCAACAGAGCCATAAATAAAAGCTGTCGCATCCACGATAGACGTGATAGTCGCCATCATACCTCGCTGATGATTCAACAGGTTCTCTGAATCCGTTGCCCCCACTGCGCTGGGGCAAAGATTAGTCAGCGCAATTTTTGGACAGTCCGGCGGGATAATCTCAACAGTTGGCATAGATGGGCAAACATATGTCCCTGCATGCGCATCGACAAGCACACCTAATTTCACATCGCTAGCCACAGGAACGCGGCATGTGCCAATTATCCCATCTCCATAGCTTATGTTGTAACGCACATTTGCAGCACTGGGGTAATTAGCCGCGTATGCCCCGGTAATTGTGCCACCAGCATAACTGACACCAGCCTTTACGTTTGATGCAATTGGGTAGTCACATGATGATCCTGCTGATGAGAGCACAACCGAGCCTGTATCCGTCAGCATTGTTATGTTGATAGCCGTCCCATCAATCGCGTAGATATTGCCATCAGCCGGGAATGGATTCGCTGCCGATCCAACGATTGTTTTAACGTATGCCCTGCCATAAACACCTGTGGCACTAACACCATTTGATGCGCTATTAGAGGTGATATTTCCGGATACAATTAATACTGTGTTTTTTGTTGTTCCATAGGATTTTGCTCCAAACGATCCCGCCCCATTGCCACCAATTGCAGCACCGTTGATGTAGCACACATTATCATTGTTTGTCGTGTATGCGCCATGCGCTGCCCCGGCACTACCGCCATAGCAATTTCCGTTGATCGTCAGTCTTCCTCCGGAAGCATATGCGCCGTATTTTGCTGCTGTCGTATTGCTGCCCGTGCAATTGCCGTTGACTGTAGCCGCCTTCCCCGCTGTTGTCGTTAGTGCTGTTGTCGTACCGCCATTAACATGGCAGTTAAGCACTGCTGTGCCAGCTAGCACAAAACCACCACCCGTTCCGTTGATGCTAGCTACAGTAATATCCTGATTGATCGTAACCGTGTAGCCGTTTGAGAAGACGTCATCCCCTACCGCCGGTAGCGTGCCGCTGCTCCAGACAGTTGGATCACTCCATGAGCCTGCCTTGATTGCGTTGATTGTTGCCATTATTTCTATCCTCTCTTATCTATTTGCATATACTGCATACATCTCAATACCACTGACTCCAGCCCCAAGATACGTTGGCTGATTGCCATTGGCAGCCACACCGAGGTTCCTCAATCCAACTGTTGTATAGATGGCTGATGCAGGTGCTATCCCGCTAATCTCGCAGCGGTAGAACCCGCCGTTACACGGTGTGATTGAAGCTGTGACACTCCCGGATGTCCCATGCACTCCACTGCCATCTACCTTCCCTCGCGCCAGATCAAAGTCTGCCCACAGACCCTCAGCACTCCCAGCCGACACATAGGCCAACCGCACATCCCGCCCGGCGCGTTTGAAAAATCCACCGAAGGTGATCGGCGTTGTCGATGCTCCGATATTTTTGAATGCGTAATGCACGTTTGTCGCTGAATCCTCAATCAGTCGATCAGCAGCCCCAGCGTTGGGGATAGGTGTGCCGCCCGTATTCATGCTAAAGGAACAGCCTGTTACTCCAGCCGCATTGCCTGCTGCGTAATTAAATACATCATCAAATACGTTATTACAGTAGCTCGACTCATCACAGACCAGTGTATTATCAACAATTACTTCAACCTCAGACAGAAATCCTCCACCACCTGCACGGATGACCCGCGTAACACTGGCATAACGCTTACCACCCAGCGCAGCAAAATCCAGCAGCACTGGTGAACCGGGCCTTAGATATGACAGGAATGCATTCACACCCATTACAAACCGGTAGCGATAGCGCGTCTCTGCCATTCTGCTAGCCCAGTATTTCAGCTCACGGTATAACTCATCTTCCGGGTTTGCCCCGCTCGGACATGATGAATACGCCAAATTAACCACAACTGCATTATTGGCAGCCAGCGTATTGCTGCTGTATTTGAACAGGTTTCGGTAGGAATCCCCAGTAATTGCCAGCGCTGGCCGATTGTTGTAGCGGTTGGCAAACTCACCTGCCTTCACAAACACTGGGTCTAGCTTTTTAATCAAGCCGAACACTTGCAGCGAGTCACGCACAATATGCCCATCGTGGATCGTTGCAACGGGTATGACAGTTGACAAGCTAAAGGTAGGCTCAGGAACCTCATAACCCGGCGGGATTGTGTCGCAATTGATACCATTGTCCCTCACCGACAATACAGATTGTAATTGTGTCAGCGCAAACGACGAGCCGTTTTCAGCAATATATGCATGACCCACCGCTGCCAGCGCTTTAACAGCATCCAGCGCTGTTGCACCACTACTGGCTGGCCAATGCATAGCAACCGTCGTATTCGCGCAGTTTGCAAACAAGCTATAAAACAAAAGCAAGGGCGCACTTGTTCCAGCATTCGTCCCCAGCGCTGTGACAGCTTGTTGCAACGTGATACGCCCAACACAGGTAAAGTCACACAACACATCGGCCTTCGTCCCTAATGAGAATTGCCCAGTAGCAAATAGACCATTGTCACCCACCGCTTGAGCCACACCATTGATCCACGCAGTAACGCTGGTAATAGCTGCATCATTCACTCGGTAAATATGCGCTGTACCCGATTGCCCCACGTATAACGCGGGGACATTGCACGGCTTGCCTACGGATACCGGATACTGCACGATCGCGTCATTGATATAAAAATCATTCAGGGCGGTATTTTCCAGCCTAAACAACCCGGCGGGCTTAGACTCCAGCTTTAATGATGTGCCCCCCTCATTCGTTGCATTACTGATTAGGCCAAAATGTATAACCATGTATGTTGGGTAAGGCGTGCCACGTACATCTGTCATGCTGATGCGGATTGACTGACCGTAAAAATCGTAATCAATAAACCCCTCGAAACCAGACGGAACCGTGATTTCCGTTACTGCCGTATCACTGCCACCCAGCACATTACTGATCACCGGGATCGTTTCCATCCATGGCAAATAGTCAGCAAAGGCTTGATGCCATTGAGTACTGAAGAAAAATGTTTTTTGCTCACCTGTTTTAATATGCTGCGCTGTCAGCTCTACAAGCCATGCCCGGCAGTGATCATGCACAGGGTTAGTCAGCCATTCACTTTGATTCATGCATAGTCTCCTTCGGTAACAGGTGTATACGTCGCTTTTGCGACCAGACGACGCTGATCATCCACGATGTCGCGCCGCTGCTGAATAGCAAAAGCACTGTATTGATTGCTGTCGCGCCGAGCAGCATTAGCTGTGTTATTCAGTCCGCGTATTTCTTTCAGCAGCTCATCGAGTTTTGATACCAACGCATCACTATTGCCAGATACCGCACCTGCCTGTCGTGATGAGCGCACAATCGAGACCACGTTATCACGCAGGCTGGCAGATTGGCTGGCGCTGAATATCATCTCACTGTTATGGATAACAGCTGCCTGATCCCCTTGCACGTAATCAGACCCGATAGCATATTGAGGGAGTGCATCCATTTCGCTGACCGCTGGCGCTGTTTTTGTGTAGCCAGCCAGTGCAACTGGCACCCCATTCTGCAAAAAGGTGGATAGATCACCGGCCACCCCTGTTCCCGCGCCCATCGCATCGGTTAGCGAAACAATTGCATTGGCGTACTGCATGGCGCCGACATACGCCTCCTGCCCCGCTATCGTCGTTAGGTCAAGTGACTCAATATACGCCCGAAACTCGTCCTTAGTATCAATTAACGCAGTACCGGCATAGCCGATGGATTCGCTCCAGCTTTCCAGCCGTTGGCGTGCTGAGTCAATAATGACTTGGCGGCGCTCTTCGTCGCCGAAGAAGTTTTGCAAGTAGTAGTCATTTGCTGCTACGAGGTTTTGCAGGCCGCCCGCTACATCAGCAAGCCCTGCTGTCGCAGCCAAGGATGCCTCTTTGGTATACCCAAGATTCAGGCCGAGTGTTTGCAGCACAGGAACAACGGCATCGCGCATCGTAAACAAGTCATTAATGCGACTCAAGACCTCTTCAGCACTGCCATTAAAGTTGATCAGACTTTTAAACGACTCGTCAAAGCCGCTGGAAATAATGCGCAGCCTGTCGACAAAGAGCTGATCCAAATCCAATCCAGTGTGTGTGTAATTGGCAAGCTCCGCTTTAATGCGCTCTACCTCGGCAGTCGGCAGGAATTTTACGAGCGCATCATCCACTTGCGTCATCTGCTTGATGAATGCTTGCAGTTTTGCTTCGCCTTCTGACCCCAGGTCATGGGTACCGTGTTCTTGGAAGCCAAATGTTCCCAGCTTGCTTTCTGCATAGAGGTTTCTGCCACCACCTGTGCGCCAGCCATCCGTCGGTGTGCCGCCCGTGAATGCGGCACGCGGGGAATCGTCATCTTCAAACAGTCCGCCCGCAAAGTGACCCGCCAACGCACCAAGCGCCATACCGATAGGGCCTGATGCGCTCATCGCCATTGCAAGTGCATTTCCAGCAGCACCGCCAATGCCCGCGCCGATTTGCTGTTGTTGCGAACCGCCAAGGATCGCGGATGCCGACATAGCCAAGCCTGCGGATGTCGCCGCACCACCCCAGCCACCGGCTTGCATAGATGTCATGCTGCTGCTATACGCTTGCTGCAAGCCGCTCCACGGGCTTTCTTGCCCTGTCATCACACCGGTTAACCCGTCACTGATAGCCTGAGTGATTGGCTCAATCGTGGGGCGTAGCACCAAGTCAGAAAAAGCGGTTTCAAACGTTTGAGCAAGGCTCTCGGCAAGGTCGCCACCATCCGTGACGGCTGACATCAGGCCATCCAGCAAGCCATTGCCAATCTTGTCAGCGGCGGCGCGAATTTGCTTGGTTTTTTCCAACAGCTTTTCGGCCTGCCGAATACTGTCTATTTGCGCGTCGTTATAGCCGTCTTGCGCCAGCGCAATACGCTGCCAAGCATCGGCGGACAGCGATAATTGCCGCGTTTGCTGTTCGGTGTCGTGGAGGATTTTTGCGGTTTCAGCAACCATCTTGCGCTGCACGAGGTCAGCAATTTGTTCCTGGCTAAGGTTTTGCTTTTCCAGCTCACGACTGTATTGCGCTGCCATGCCGTTGCGGGCAGTGAAGGCATCCTGCTCCAGCTTGGCCTTTTCAGTGGCATAATTCGCCGCCTGCTCATCCAGCAGGATAGCATCGGCTAGCGTTTTATTGCCCGACAGTACAATCTGATTGTATTGCAGGGCATTGAGTTGCTGACGGCGATAGGCTTCGCCAGTGAGGGTGACTTCAGCAGTGTGGTCGGTAGCGGACTTGATCAACTGCTTGGCGGCATTGCCCATCTTGTCGTTGATCAGGCCATGCAGTTGGTCGGCAGTGACGCGAGCGCCGTCGAAACTACCGGAGTATTCAACTAGGGTGGTTTCGGTTTTGGCGGCAGTGCTTTCGAGTGTTTCCCAGTACGGCACGCTGGCTGCCACGACCTTTTGCGCGGCTTCGGTGTTGGTGCGGTATAGGTCGGTGTAGGCCGCGACTTTGCGGACGTAGTTCTGGGTTTCTTTGTAGGGTGGCACACCATTGTATTTGCCAACCGCACCGGGGCCTGCATTGTATGCAGCAGCAGCTAATGCCTCACTTCCACCGAACTTTGCCAGCATCTGCTTGAGGTATTGCGCCCCTGCCATGATGTTCTTTTCGGGATCAAAGCGCTCAGCAGGTGTGATACCAAGCCCGCGCCCAGTATCCGGCATGATTTGCATGACACCGCCCGCACCGACCGGGCTAACAGCCCGCGCACGTCGATCAGGGTCTTGCAGATAGCCTGTTTCTTGCTGGGCAATCGCCTTGATGAAGGCAGCGCTCACGCCTGATGCTTGCGATGCCTTTTGAATGAGTGCATCAAAGTCCGAGGTGGTCTTTGCCAGCTTGCCAACGGCTCCCGTCGTCACACCATCACGGGTGGACTCGAAAGTTTTGGAAGCATTGCTGATGGCTGTGTTGTATTGCTCAGCGGCTTTGATGGCCTTGGATGCGGCGCTTTCAGCCGCACTGAAGTCATCAGCGATAACCAACCCGGCATTGCTCAGCTCTAGATTGTACTGATCGACTAGCCCGCCGGTGATGCCAACGGCCTCTTCTGCCAGCTTTTTACGTTCTGCGAGGTAGTTGTTGTATTGGCCTGCGCCGGTGGCGGCCTTGGCTTCAGCTTCCGTTAGGCCATTTAGGCGTTGCGTGTAGTATTCGGCAGCGAGCTTGCCTTGCTCCAATTCAATGCGCTGCTTGGTGAGGGATTCAATGACTGACTTTAGGGCATCGCCGTGCTCGTGGGTAACTTCTATCGATTTTTTGTCAGCGGCTGATTTGGCCTTGGTTGCGCCCGTGCCGTCATCCAGCGCTTTGTTAACGGCCTCTTGGTCGACGCGGTACTTTTTGCCGGACGCGCCCGCGCCGTCAATGCTAGAGCCAAGCTTGGCGAACTGGCGCTCGGCCTTGCCCATTTCAATGGTGCGTTCGCGATTGCCTTCCGATTCGACCATCATGGCGTGAGCATTGGCAAGTGCGTGTTGCGCTGACAGTTTGCTAGTCGTCGCTTGCAATGCCGAGATTTTCGCGGCTGATGCGGATTCGTTGGCGGATGCGCGGATACCATCAGCCATTGCCTTGAATCCGCCCGTAACCGCATCTCCAGCGCCTCTTGCTGAACCTGCCATGCTACGCAGACTCGCCTCGGCGCTTGCAGCCTTTGCCGACAGCCCCTCCATCCCTGGGACATCGGCAACACTAGCCAGCGCACTACTAACCGCTCCAGCCATAGCGGCTAACTTATCAATTACCCAGCCAATAACCTTGCCAGCAATACTGGCGATTGCGCCAAAGCCTTTGCCTGCAAATTCCACCAATGACACAAAGACATTGCTCGCCACAGACTTCACCAACTCAAAGCCAGCAGAACCCGTGTGTACCCATGACATGCCGTAATCAATCAACGCCTGAAATGCAGCAACGGCAAATTGCGGAAGGTAGGTAAAACCGATGCGGAATAACTCCACCAGCTCGCCAACGCCTTGCCCAAGTCCAGAGAGCACCCAGTCAAATGCATCGCCAATCCACGCCCATGCATCGCCCGCAGCCTGAGCCGCCGCCTCTGCTGCCGGGGGCATATTAGCGAACGCCATAGACCATGCGTCACCTATCGCCGCGCCTTCATCAACCGCGACAGCAGCCATTTCCGTTAGCGATGTTGTGGTTGCAGCAATTGCCGATGCCGCCGCTTCACCAAAGGTATTGAATATTGACGCACCCGCCATGCCCATTGCATTGGATACACCCGATAGCGCGGTTTCCAGCAGCATGAGATTGTGGGCGGCTTCGGTCAGCACTTCGTTCTGATCGGCGGTGATGATTGCGCCGGACTCGCGCATGATGGCGTCGATTTCACGCAGCTTGGCGGCGTTGTTGTCCAGCAGTGGCAGGAGTTTGGTTGCGTCGTTACCGAGTGATTCCAGCAAGAACGACTTTTCACCCTGTGACATATCCTTAACTTTGGACATGGCTTCGGCGACTTTGAGGAGCTGCTGATCAGGGGATAAATTGATTAGCTCTTGCGCGGATAGCGAAAGCTCTTTGAAGACATCGGCGGCTTCGCCACCGCCGGTTGCGGCGAACTCACCGATTTTCTCCTGAATGTCTTTGAGCACATCGGCAATTTCGACGCCGTATTGCTTGCCCGCATTGCCCCACACTTGCAGGGCTTCACGCGAGACAAACAGGTACTCGTTCATCTGATTAATTTCGGTATTGAACTTAATCAGGTCGACGGTATTAGCAGCGATGGCATCGACGGTGAATGCCGCTAGCAATGCACCACCGACACCCTTCAGGACACCCATGAAACCTGTGGCTTGAGCGCCCGCACCATTTAGCTGCTGCTCTAGTTGCTCAATGCGGCTCATCGCATCATCAAGCGCCTGAGTGTCGGCGCCAACCTCAATATTGTGATCTGCGCCTGCTTCCGCCGATAACTCCCTTAGCAGGCGCAGCGCATCATCAATGCCAGCCGTATTCGCATCGATATTGAGCATTTGATCAGAGCCAGCGCCAGAGAGCCGCGCCAGTGCATCCAAAGCGCGTTGCACATCGGCATCATTGACATTCAACTTGACAGGGCGAACACTAGAACCCAAAGCATCCAGTTGATTGCGGGCTTGCGACGTATTGGCTGTGATCTTTAAATTAACCTCAAGATTACTCATGCCGCCTCACTCATTAACTGTTGCCGGTCTAATCATCTGACCCTCTCCAATACTCCAAAGCACCAGCGGCAATTTGCCTGATTTGAGGCCATAGCCACCGCGCCTGACGCTTTCGCCCTGACAGTTCCAGCCACTTAAATACCGTTGCAGCATTCAAGCGGTACGGCTTGCCACCCATCGGCGGGTAGTCCCACTGATCAGCAATTTCGGTGAATACCACTAGCGCCTCCCAGTTTTCAGGCCAGACCCAGTAGGCATCAGGCTGCATGGCTGTGGCAGCCTGAATGACCGATTCGGAAATACCGAAAGCCGCAGCGTCATCTGCCGCGTCATCGCTTATGCCGCCACCGGCTCCGGCGCTTGCCCAGAAAGCACCGGCGCCTCGGCGTTTTTTGCTTGCGCCTCCTCCACGACCTTGCCTTCTGCTAATCGCGCCAGTGATTCTGCCAGCGGGTTGGCGTATTCCACCCATTGCAGCAGTGCATCCAACGCGGCGGGCGACCACTCGACTAGCTTGTCGTTCGCATCCAGCAAGCCGTCAACGCTATGCAGGTGCTCACGAATGCGGGTTTTGCTTTCCGCTTCAATGTTGCTGAGGGTGATTTCAAATCCAGCAATATCGGGGGTGTCGCTGGCCAAGCCAGTTTGCGCAACCCGGATGTGGGACAAACTATTTAGGCGCTCTTTCAGTAGGTCTTTGCGGGTCTTGCTATCCGGGCGTTTCCATACCGCAACAAAGCGGGTGATTTCCACGCCGGTGGCATCCAGCACTTTGACGGTATCTCGAATGGTTGGGGTGGCGGCTTTCAAAAACATGGTTTACTCCGTGATGATCGACAGTTTTGAGGTTTGGCGCAGGGTCATTTCAATGCCCAATTCGTCACCGATTTCCACCTCCTTATAATCCGTCACTTGCAATGTCGGGTAACTCAGGATCAGTGCGCGAGCACCATCAACTTGTACTGCCTTAAACTCCAGTGGATATTCCTTGCCGATGTAGTCATCCGGGTTAAACTCGGTGGTGATATTGGGGTGTTTGAACGTGATCGTGATGTCATTGTCGGTAACGGGGGATGGTTGCGCACGCGAACCGCAGGAGAATGCCGTCCAAGTCGGATTGAGCCGGAACAGGTTTTTGATTGACAGCTTGGTCATGCACACTTCGATAGCATTAAGCTTAACCAGGCTAATGCTGGCAGGCATTTGGGTTTCAGCAAGACTACTTAATGCTGTCGTCGCTGCTGCTGTCAAAGCGGTGGCGTTTTCAACCGCCAGCGCGGAGCCGATGAAGTTAAATCCGAAGCGCGGGATTTTGCCAATTTCCCAGTCGAGCGAAACACTGCCCCGCGAACCCGCCATCTTTCGGGCGAGGTGCGCAGCGCTGGCGCGTTTGCGGCGGATGTGCGCAGAGCCAGACTTGGCGGTGGAGGTGTCATCCAGTTCAGTGTATGTCAATCGCGCAGGCACGGCGGGCGGCCCCACCACTGCTGCGGAAAATGTGGCGGGTTTTGCGCCACATGCTTCAAACAGGGGTGCAAGTGCCAGCAAGCCAACTGTAGCAGAGGTTGGCGCAACCGCAGGCCAAGTGAGTGGCACTTTAAAGGAGGCTTCGCTGTGCTTATCACCAATCACTTCTTTACGGACAGCGCCAATGTCACTGCCCCAAACTTCTACCGCGTCTTTTTCAGCAACAACGGGAGTGATAGCTAGGTCCTCGGTCATAATGAAGGACGCAGCAGTGGCATTGACCAGTGTGCCCTCGGTGGCTTCCAACAAAAAGAACAGGGCTTTTTGTTTGTGGATAATGGATTCAGCCATGGGTGTATCTCCTACATCTGGCACGGGTTGTATTGAGTGATCTGTAGACGACTGGTTTCAAACACCAAGTCGTATTGCCAGACACCATTGTCTTCAGTCACGAATTGCTCACTGATAGCCGCAACGGGTTGCCAGTCATCCGGCGTCCAGCCTTGCAGCGTTGCCAGCACCGCATCAATCAGCGGGTACGCACCGGCATGAGTGGCAAGGTTACGCACCAACAGCGTCACGACAATGCGGGTGGTGCGGGTTTGCACGCCGTTGATCATTGGGCTGTAGCGACTGCTGGGGATAACCACGAGTGCCGCGCCAACCGGGTCAATCATGCTGTAATCGGCTGGCCTATCAGGATAAGGCTCGACCGATATACCGAGTGACGCACTAGCAAGGTTGCTGATGACAGCATCTTCCAGCGCTAGCAGCGGGCTACTCATCGTTTAGGCGGCTCCACACGCTAGGGGCTGACACAATCACAGCAACGTTATCCGTGCTCGCCGGTGGCGGGGTTTGAACAGTTCGATTAAAATCTAATTAAATCTACTCTATACTAATCAATATGAATAGATTAGTCCCGATCAGTGAAGCCTCAAAACTCCTTGGTGTGTCAGTTCCCACCCTGCGCCGCTGGGAAGCGGAAGGTCGGTTAATCCCAGAACACACCTCCGGTAACCACCGCCGTTACGATATGTTGAAACTCAAGCCGGAGCTATTCCGTGCCACAGAAGATAGCCGTAAGACGCTTGCCTACGCCCGCGTATCCAGCCACGACCAAAAAGACGATTTGGAACGCCAAAAGCAAGTGCTG
>NZ_KK211257.1:0-24657 GCF_000621325.1 Thiothrix lacustris DSM 21227
TGTCAAGTCCCGATAGATCATATGCTTTCTTTTTGAATAAATCTGGCTTCTTTTTCTGCCATTCCTTGAGTGCTTGAATAGGGGTTTTGTATCCCAGTGCTTTCTGGGGAATGCAGTGGTTGTAGAGCCGTTCATAATGTTTGATCGCGTCAGCCAGTTCATTGGATGAGGCGAAACGGGTGGTTTGCAACCAGTCGCTGATACGTCCGTTGAAGCGTTCTACCATGCCGTTGGTTTGGGGGTGGCGTGGCTTGGTGAGGTGGTGTTCAGCCTTGATGCGCTCACAGGCTTTGTCGAATTTATGCTTGCCTGTGGGGTCACGTTCCCCTTTACGGGTAAAGCGGTCGGTGAATTCCTTCCCATTGTCGGTCAGCACGTATTGCACCTTGATGGGGAAGCGCTGCTCTACTTTACCCAAAAAATCCGCTGTACTGGCAGCCGCTTTGTCGGGGTAAATGGCAAGGCACACCATACGACTGGCACGGTCGATGGCGACATACAGGTATTGGTGTTCCTTTTCGTCGGGCATCTTCGGCAAGTATTTGATGTCAATATGGATATAGCCGGGTTCGTAGTCCTTGAACACCTTTTTCGGTGGCGGCTCCTCGCCATACAGTTCCCGCTTCATTACCGCCAGGTTGGCGATCCCATGGCGACGCAGGCAGCGGTCTATACCCGAACGGCTGGCGGCGGCATTGATATATTCTTTGGTGATGTGGGTCAGGTCATCCAGCGACAGCAGCAGGGTCTTGCGTAGCTCCACCACCAACCATTCCTGTACCTCAGTCAGCGTGGTGTGCAGCGTATCGGGACGGTGCGATTTGTCCGTCATCTCCTCACGGTTCTGCCATTTGCGGATCGTCAGGCGGCTGACATTGTATTGTTTCGCCAGTTCTGCTTGCGTGAGCGGCGATGCCTTGATTTCACTGCGTAATTTCGGGGTTGTCCGTGCTTCGGGATGCAGTTTCATGTACGCTTTGCCTTGTAGCCATGGGTGGATAAGATGCCTTCAAGGATAGCCCGTGCTTTGAATAATGGGTAGCTCCTTGAGGGAATATGATCCCATGGGACATGACAACTATTCTTATGGAGTGTATATTTATGCGTTTCCTATTCAGCAAACCATTGCACAATTCTGGCCGGAAATGTCTTTTGTTTATTATCTCTGTGTGACTGCTGTTATAACTATTATACTGGCGGCTTTGTCATGGCATATAATTGAACGTCCAGCTTTAAAGCTGAAACCTCGCCAGCGAGTTAACACAAATATTTGACTTAAGTGTGGCGATATAAATTTTTTATACTAAAAACTTCCGTTATCTATATAAATCCATCGATAACTATTTTCCATCTGCTTGATACTAAACTGCTCTTCCAGTAGTTTCCAGCTAGCAAACCCGAAACGTTCAAGTAATGTCTTATCTGATACCAGTACTTGGATAGCAGCAATTGCCGCCTCGCGCCCTTGAAACAAAAATCCATTACGCCCGTTTTGCACAATATCCACATGCCCCGTGCACTCGCTCAATACCAATGGCAATCCCTGACACATAGCTTGCAAAGCAGATAGCGGTAATCCTTCCCACAATGAAGTAGATAAATAGATAGTCGCTTGTTGCAGGTGTGTGGTTACTTCAGATTGCTCAACCCAGCCAGTGCAATGAATATTCGGTGCTGTCAATAGATGACGCAGCTCGCCGTCTCCAATCCAGATAAAGCTGATGCGTGGTTGATCAAGAAAAGCCTGAGCAATCTCATTAAATAACGCTGGATTTTTCTGTTGAGAAATTCGCCCTGCGACGATCACCTTGCAATGAGTATCGGTATCAGTCTGTGGTGTTGCTGGCATCTCTGTGCATTGAACTCCATTGTTAATATAATCAGCGGGAATACCATAACCTTGGAAAGCTGCCGCTTCCGATGCCGAACAAGCAATAACCTGCCCACCACACCAATGGCCGAATTTTTCCAGCCAAATAAATAGTGCCTGTTTAGCGGGTGATACATCCTGCCGCAAAAAAGCCGCCCCGTGCGGTGTATAAATAACCCGTGCAGGCAAGCGCAACAGCCCGATAGCCAAGCGCCCTAAAAATCCAGCCTTAGAGGAATGCAAGTGAATAACATCGCCTGTTTGTTGTTTAAGTAAGCGCATCAAATAATAGAGTGCTAGGCTATCATGCACGGGTGCGATATCCCGTGTGACGTGTTGCCAAGGAATGAGTGTTACACCAGCCGGAAAAAGTGCCGCATAGTAAGGGGGCGTATCAGGACGTTCGCCATGAATAACAATGTGTTCAGCATCTGGCATGGCATGGGTCAATTGCACCACAAAATGCAATACGCCAGCAGCGAATGATTCGACCACATGAATAACCTTCATCAATGCCTCGTATAAGTCTTGGTGTAAAAACCTTGGTAGGAACCGAACGTGTCTGTAACAATAAGCAGAGTAATCGATGAGCAAAGTACACTCAAGCGCTAGAAGAATAGGATATTTACCATGAAGAATCATGCCAAGGGGCTACCGTCTATCACCATGTTGAACTCATGGCTGCTGATTCTGCTTGCTTTCAGTTTTATGTTAAGCATGGCAGCCGGTAATATTTTAATGGCACTAATTCTGCTGTTTTGGTTGGTCGAAGGTAATTTTTCTGAGAAGTACCAACAGGTAAAGCACAACCCCTTTGCATGGGCATCCGTGGCTTTTGTGGGCTTACACTTTCTTGGCTTATTATGGACAAGTGATTGGGATTTTGCTGCATTTGTTTTGAAAAAAGAATTCAAGTTCCTGATGGTTCCCGTATTAATGACAGTGCTGAGACGTGAGCATATTCCGTATTACCTGCTGGCGCTCTTGGCGTCGATGGTGCTGATGGTGGGAATTTCCTATGGCATTTATCTGGGCATTTTACCGCCTTACGCTATTTTTGGGCTGGAAACCGTGCAAGACCCAACCCCGTTTGTGGGGCATATCGTCTATAACCCGGTGTTGGCGTTTACCCTCTACATGCTGCTTTATGCCGTGTTCCTGCTGGATAATGTTTCGTGGAAGCTCAAGGCGCTCGGCTTGGTGCTGTTTGGCGTGATGGGCGTCAACATGTTCCTGACCCAAGGGCGTATGGGGCAATTGGTATTCCTGATATTGCTGTCGCTGTTTGTGTTCCAATATTATCGGGGTAAGGTGCTCAAACCAGCCTTGATTGCTTTGTTGCTGGTGGTGACGATTGCCCCAGCGGCTTACCTGTTCAGCCCCGTGGTGAAGGATCGGGTGAATCTGGCTGTCCACGAAGTGCAGAATTACCAGCAAGCACCCAACTCCAGCATGGGGTTACGGGTCATTATGCTGTTGAATTCGTTTCAACTCATTGAGGAAAATCCGCTGCTGGGGGTGGGTACGGGTGACTATCGGCAAGAGTATGCACGGGTGAATCAAGAAAACTTCCCCGAAGCGACGCGTGGCGAAGTGCTTGCGCACCCGCATAATGTGTATGTGCAGGAAATGGTGCAATTTGGGGTATTGGGTTTGCTGGTGTTGGGCTACCTATTTTACGTGATGTTGCGCTTGTATCAGCGGTCTACCAGCCCGTTCCGCCCGGTGATGCTGGCGTTTCCGCTGTTCTATTTTGTGATCTTTTTCTCTGACGGCTATATCATGGATCATTACCTAACGTTCCTGTTCCTGCTGTTGGGTTCGATTTTGTATGTCGATCAGGCTCGTCTTCGTGATTAAGAAAATCCTCGTTATTATCCGGCGTTCCAATGGTGATGTGCTGTTGGCTTCCCCACTGATCCAAGGTCTCCATGAATATTACCCAGGGGCAGTGATTGATCTGCTCGTAAACGACGATACGTTGGGTATTGCGAAAACCTTGCAGCCGATTCGCCAGATTCAGGTGTACTCGTATCAGTGGAAAAAGCTGCCTAAGTGGCAACGCTTACAGAAAATCGTTGGGTTAATGCGGGCGCTGTTCCGGCGTTATGACCTCGCGATTTCGCTAACCGCCACGGACAGCAGTGTGTTGTATGCGCTGTTGGCTGCACGGCGTGCCATCAGCACCATTGACGCTGAACCACGTAAAAACTGGTGGAAAAAGCGTTTGTTGAGCGGGTATTACGTACTCGACCCCGCGCGTCACACCTTGTTGAATAATCTGGAACCTCTGCGACTGTTGGGTATTCCAACCGCGAAGATTGCGCCCACGGTGCATTGCTCGGCATCCAGCAAGGCGGCGGTATTGGCAAAGCTTCAGGCGAATAACCTTGAGCGATTCATGATTTTTCACCCTTCAGCACAGTATGGCTACAAGGTTTATCCCGCGCATTTGCGCCATACGCTGCTGCAACAACTCAGCACATTGGGGATGCCGATTGTGGTGACAGGGGCAGCAACGGCCTTGGATTTGCAGATCAAAGCCACCTTGCCCGTGCTGGATAATGTCTACGACTGGATCGGTGAAACCAGCCTCGACGAATACATTGCCCTGAGCGAATATTCGCAAGCCTATGTGGGCGGCGATACCCTGAACATGCACATTGCAGCCGCGCAAAACAAGCGGGTGTTTGCCATTTTTGGCCCCACCTTATTGGAGGCTTGGTCACCCTGGTCGAACGCTTTGCAGTGTAATGCTACCCGCAGCCAGCCCCAGCAGACCTATGCCAATATCACGGTGTTTCAGGCTGATATGCCGTGCGTACCGTGCGGGAAAAAGGGTTGTGATGATCAGCTGGGGGTGAGCGAATGCTTGCAGCGGATTGAGCCGGGGATGATCATTGCCGCCGTCAACGCTTGGTTGCAACAGGAGCAATCGTGAAAATTTCAGTTATTGTGACCACGTATAACCGCCCACGCGCGTTGGAAATTGTGTTGCACAGCTTGTTCCAGCAACAGCGTTTGCCCGATGAAATTTTGGTGGCGGATGATGGTTCAACGCCAGAAACCGAAGCCTTGCTGACGGCGCTGCAAGCACGTTCGCCTTGCCCCTTGCGCCACGTTTGGCAAGCGGATGATGGTTTCCGTGCCGCCGGGATTCGTAATCAAGCGGTTGCGCAAGCCACCGGCGATTACCTGATTTTCTTGGATGGCGATAGCGTGGTGTTAGCGAATTTTATTGCCCAGCATGAACGTCTGGCAGAAAAGGGCTGGCTGGTGGCGGGTAATCGGCTGTTATTGAGTGAGGTTCTGACGGCAGATTGGGAAGCAGGGCGCTGTAATCCACTGCATTTTTCCGCGTTGGCTTGGTTGGGGCAACGGCTGGCGGGCAAGGTAAACCGCTTATTGCCTTTGATCCGCTGCTCAACCACAGCGTCGTGGCGCAAAAAGAAACCTGCCGCTTGGGCAGGCGCAAAAACCTGTAATTTAGCGGTATGGCGGCAGGATTTTGTCGCGGTTAACGGTTTCGATGAGCTGTTCCACGGCTGGGGGCATGAAGATGCCGATCTTGCCATTCGGCTTATCCATCAGGGCGTATCGCGCAAAGAAGGGCGCTTTGCTGTGCCTATCCTGCACTTGTGGCACAAGGAAAGCCCACGCGACTTTGAATCGGCGAACCTGCAACGTTTACAATCACGTCTGGCGGATAAAACCTTTATCCGGGCAATCAAGGGTATGGAATAATGACAAAAATAAGTGGGTTGGTGATCACCTACAACGAAACGCAGCACATCCGTGCTTGCATTGAATCGTTGTTGCAAGTGTGCGATGACGTGGTGGTGGTTGATTCTTTGAGCAGCGATGACACCGCCGCGAGGGCGACAGCCATGGGCGCGACAGTGATTCCGCAAGCGTTTCTGGGTTATGGCCCGCAGAAAAATCATGGTCTGGCGTTTTGCAAGCACGCATGGGTATTGAGTCTGGATGCGGATGAACGCTTGGATGCGGATGCTATCGCCGAGATTCAGCGCTTGGATTTGGTTAATAGCCAGTACGATACGTATGCTTTTCGCCGTAAAAACCTGTTCCATGACAAATGGATACGTTGCACAACCTGGTATCCCGATCATGTGCGGCGTTTATTCAACCGTGAAAAGGTGCGCTTTTCCGAGGCGCAATGCCACGAAAAAGTCGAAAGTGCGGCACATACCGAACTGGATTCACACATCATCCATTACTCGTTCAGCGACTACCACGACATGCTCCACAAGCTGAATAAGTATTCCACGCAATACGCTGAGGATAATATTGGCAAGAAAAAGCGTGTTAGCGTGTGGTCGCCGCTGTTGCATGGGCTGTTTGCCTTCCTCAAAAATTACTTCATCAAGGGCGGGATGTTGTGCGGGTTTGATGGCTTCAATATTTCCTTGCTGAATGCGCTGGGGTCGTATTTCAAATACGCCAAGCTGCTGGAAAAACAGCGTTACACGGGGGGCAAGCCATGAAAGTCAGCGCTTGTACCTTTATCCGCAATGGGCAGATTTTGGGCTACCCGTTTGTGGAATCAATCCGTTCCGTGTTGCCCATCGTCGATGAATTCGTGATTGCGGTGGGGCAAAGTGACGATGATACCCTCAGCATCCTCAAAAGCTTGAATGAACCCAAGTTGCGCCTGATCGAAACCGTGTGGAACGAAAACATGCGGGCGAAAGGCTATGTGTACGGTCAGCAAAAAATGCTGGCGCAGTTCGCGTGCACTGGCGAATGGATTTTCTATTTGGAAGCCGATGAAGTGCTGCATGAAAACGACTTGCCGATCATTCAGGCGAGTATGCAGCAATACCTGCATGATGATCGTGTGGAGGCGCTGATTTTCGATTACTTGCATTTCTACGGCAATGCCAACACCTACTTGTGGTCGCCGGGCTGGTATCGTCGCGCCCCGCGCATTATCAAAGCATCGGTCAGAAGCTATGCGCCCGATGGCCTGTTCTGGCTGGTGTTGGATTCCAACAAGCACGGGCGTTACCCCAAAGCCGCGCACAGTGGGGCGACGATGTACCATTACGGTTGGGTCAGGAGCGAGGAACAGATGAACCTCAAAGCCAGCCGCGTGGAAAAGTACTGGAACAAACAAAACGCCGCGATTGATTACCGCGATATGGATGGACGCATCCTGCGCGAATTCACGGGAACTCATCCGGCGGTGATGCAGACTTACTTGCCCAAGGAATCCGGCCTGTTTCAGGTGAACCCCGCGTACCAGCCGAGCCGCAAGCAGCAAAAACACGGGTGGATGCTCAAACTGGAACGCTGGTTCGGGCTGGAACTCAGCAAAAAACATTACACGCTGGTGAAATAACTCATGCTCTACCTGCACCCTTCCAATCAGCTTGAACAGCTTGCCAGCCAGTTTGCCGAGTTGCAGCGCAAACAGCCTTTAGCGCCGTTGGCAACCGAACAGGTGGTGGTGCAAAACAGCGGCATGGGGCGCTGGTTGTCGTTGCAAACCGCCAGCTTCAACGGTATCGCTGCCAACATCCGTTACCTGTTCCCGGCGGAAATGACCTGGGAATTGCTGCGCATGGTGTTGGAGTCTGTGCCGGAAAAAGACCCGTGCGCTCCGGCAGTGATGCGCTGGCGTTTGTTTGATATTTTCCTGCAAGAGCCAGAGGCATGGCCGGAGCTGGCACGTTACCTTGAGGGTGGTGCAACGGCGGCGTGGCAACTCGCCGCGCAACTCGCCAAAGTGTTTGACCAATACCTGTTTTTCCGCCCGGACTGGATTCGGGAATGGGAGCAGGGCAAAGGCGGCCGTGATGATTGGCAAGCCCGGCTGTGGTGGCGAGTAGCGGGCGAGCAGCAATTGCCGCATTGGGTACGCTTGCAGGAACGTTTTGCCCATGCACTGGCAGCAGTCGATAAAACCAAATTGCCGCAACGTATCTGCTTTTTTTCCGTGCCGGTGTTGTCGCCCGGTTATGTGCAATTGTTGGGGAAGGTCGCGGAATACCTCGACATCCACATCTACCTGATGAACCCTTGCGAGGAGTATTGGGGCGATATCGAGACGGAAAAACGCAAGCGTAAGCAACAGGCGGATGTGCAGGATTATTACCATGTGGGCAATCCCTTGCTGGCATCATGGGGGCGGCAAGGGCGTGATTTCCTTGATTTGCTGATCGAAGCCAACGCGGATATTGACGATTTATCGCTGTTCCATGAGCCGGATGAAACCACCCTGCTGGGGCGGGTACAGGCCGATATGTTGTATCTGCGGATGCCGGAAGAGGGGGAGGAGACAACAGCAGATTCTTCCATCGCTTTCCATGCCTGCCATTCGCCGATGCGTGAAGCGGAAGTGCTTTACGATCAGTTGTTGGCCTTGTTCGCGGCTAACCCCGATGTGACCCCGGCAGACGTGGTGGTGATGACGCCCGACATCGACACTTACGCGCCGTATCTGGATGCAGTGTTTTCGAGTGCGCCTTACCCTTTGCCGTTCAGCATTGCCGACCGTAGCCCCGGTTACGTCCAGAGCATTACCAATCTGTGCGAACGGTTGCTGGAGATTCCGCAAGGCCGTTGTGACGTGGAAAGTGTATTGGCTTTGCTGGAATTCGAGGAAGTCCGTACCCGTATCGGAGTGGATGAGGCGCAAGTGATGCAGTGCCGCGCGTGGATGCGGGCGGTGAATATCCGCTGGGGTGCGGATGCCGGAATGCGCCCGGAATTGGGGGGAGCGGCGACACCCGAACACACTTGGCGTTACGGCCTTGACCGTTTGCTGCTGGGTTATGCCATGCCGGGTGAGGAACTGTTCGGCGGTATCCTGCCGTGGAATGAGATCGAAGGCAGTCAGGCCGAAATACTGGGGCGCTTGCAACAGGTGCTGGATGCGGTGTTCGAGCTGGCCAGTTGGGGACAGCAACAACACTTAGTCACGGAATGGAATCGGCGTTTCCGCTATGTATTGGAAATTGTGGCAGGCGAAGACGCGGCACTACAATCGGTGTGGCAGGCGCTGGAAAATCTGGAAAAAACCTTGGGGCAAGCCGGTTTCGAGCAGCCGATTGTGTGGGCGGTGTTCCAAAGTGCGCTGGCGGAATTACTCGACAAGCGCAGCGAATCCGACGGTTTTCTGGGGCGGGGGATTACTTGTTGCGCTCTGATGCCGATGCGTACCGTGCCGTTCCGTTTCGTTGCCCTGATTGGTATGAATGACGGCATTTATCCGCGCCGCGATGCTCGTGCTAGCTTCGATCGCATGGGGCTGGAGATCAAGCGCGGCGACCGCCTCAAGCGTGACGAAGACCGTTACTTGTTTCTGGAAAGTATTCTGTCTGCCCGTGACTGGTTATACATCAGCTACATCGGGCAAAGCCCGCATGACAATAGCGAATTACCGCCGTCGGTGCTGGTCAGCGAACTGATGGATTATCTGGAGCGCTGCGTGCCAGGTAGCCGTAAAACCCTGCTGAGCAAACACCCGCTGCAAGCCTTCAGCCGCAAATACCTGCGCGGCGACAATGATTTGTTCACCTACAACCCGTATTGCCTGCCTGACGCAAACACTTCCCCAATGCTCCCCGGCTTTGCTCCTCCCCTGATAAGGGGAGGCTGGGAGGGGTTTCTGCCTCCCCCCGACCCTGCCTCCCGCTATGTCAGCCTTGCCAATTTGATCCGTTTTTACCAGCATCCGGCGCGAGTATTCCTGAAAGAGCGTTTTGGTTTGCGTTTGGCTGAATATACCGATGAGTTGCCGATTCGTGAGCCGTTTGGGTTGGAACAATACCGTGATCGTGAGGTGCGAGCGTGCATTTTTCAGCAACTGAAGCAGGCCTTGCCCGCCGCGACCGCTGAACCTTTGTTGCGGGCGCAAGGCTTGTTGCCACACGGTAAACCCGGCGAACTGGCTTTCAAAAAAGAGGTTGCGGTGACGGAGGCATTTTTCCAAAGCCTACAGCCGTTGCCAGTTTTGGAGCGTGAGTCCTTAAGCTTGACCTTGGGCGAGTTTCACCTCAGTGGTACGGTGGCAAGTCTGGATAAAGCTGTCGGACGTAAGGTGTGCGAATTTGGCAAACTGAGCTATTGGAACTGGTTGGATATTTGGCTGCACCATCTGGCGCTCAATACCTTACGAGAAAGTGATTGCCCGCACCGCACGCTGATTGATACGCCAGAGCACAGTTTTCAGCTGGAGCCAGTAGCTGATGCCCGCGAGCAGTTACAACAACTGCTGGATTGGTATTGGCAGGGCTTGCAGGAGCCGTTGGCATTTTTCCCGAAGTCGGTCTTTGAGGCTTGTGACAATAAAACGGGGGAGATGAAGTGGGATGCTGCCCATAAAACCTGGAATGGCGACACTTTCTCGGGGCGTGAGTGCGATAAACCCGAATACTCCCTGCTTTACCGTGGCATCAACCCGTTGGAAGAACAGGAGGATGCTTGCATGGATATTACGCAAGGCGTATTCGGGAATATGTTTAGGGCTAAGGTTAGCGTAAAGAAATAACTGGCCAGCCGTTGGCTAAGGCCGTTGCTTTGAGTATGTCATCCGGGTCAACCGCAACGGGGTTGTCGACCATTTCTAGCAGCGGCAAGTCATTGCGTGAATCGCTGTAGAAATAGCTACTGCTGAGGGTTTCCGCGCTGGTTTCCAACCAATGTTGCAGGCGGGTGACTTTGCCTGCCTGAAAGCAGGGTATGCCATCAATTTCACGGGTGTAGCGCCCGTCGACGATTTTCGGTTCAGTGGCCAATAAATGTGGAATGCCAAACGCCTCGACAATCGGGCGGGTGATGAAGCTGTTGGTGGCGGTAATCACCATGAGGGTGTGGCCTTGGCTGCGGTGTTTTTCTACCAAGTGCCGAGCGGTGTCGGTGATCAACGGTTGGATAATGCTGGCCATGAATTCACGGTGCAGTTCGGCCAGTTCAGCCATGCTGCGTTCGCTGAGTGGCTTAAAAGAAAATGCTGCGAATTCGTGAATATCCAACACGCCTTGTTTGTACTGATCGTAAAAGTACTGGTTGGCGGTGGCATATTGGTCGCGCTCCACCAATCCCTTGTTGACTAGAAATTGCCCCCATTCGTAGTCGCTGTCGCTACTCAGGAGGGTGTTATCCAGATCAAAAAGTGCCAATGTCATGCTTTTTTCGCTCCGTCTGTGGAAAACCGATGATTGTACCTGCTTTTTGCCAGCGTTAAATTGCTGAATCATGACAGTTATGGAAAAATCAGGGGAAGTTAAGCTTTGGAGAGTGAATCGTGATTGATCAGGAAGGATTCAGAGCCAACGTTGGCATTATCCTCTGCAATTGCGACGGGAAAGTGTTTTGGGGGAAACGGTTGGGACAGGACTCCTGGCAGTTTCCGCAGGGAGGAATTGATCAGGGAGAAACACCGACAGACGCGATGTTCCGTGAATTGTACGAAGAAGTCGGTTTACGGCACGATCAAGTGCAAATAGTCGGGGAAACTCGTGGATGGTTACGTTATCGGATCCCTCATTACATGATTCGCCGTCGTGCGAGGCCGTTGTGCATTGGGCAAAAGCAGCGTTGGTTTTTGCTGCGTTTGCTGTGCAATGACTATGATGTCAATTTGGAGGCTACCGGGAAACCGGAGTTTGATCATTGGGAATGGGTGGACTATTGGAAGCCTGCCAACCAAGTGGTCTTTTTTAAACGTCGGGTCTACCATCGGGCGCTGAATGAATTAGCGCCGTTGTTGGAGTAAGAAGCCCCTCCTAACCTCCCCTTAGCAGGGGAGGAACAAGGGGGGGATCTTAAAATGGCTTCACAATCGCCAGAATCACGATCACGATCAGCAGCACGCTGGGGGCTTCATTAAACCAGCGATACCATTTGTGGTCGTGCGTGTTTACATCATTCCTGAATTTGATCATCAGCTTGTAGCAAGCATGGTGATAACCCAGCAACAGCACAATCAGCAGCAGTTTGAGGTGGAACCAGTGACTGGCTACCAATAGATACTGCCAGTTCATCGCCAGCATGATCAAACCAAACACTAGCGTAATGCCTGCGCCGATGGTCATGATCGCAAACAGCCGCCGTTCCATGATTTTGAACAGGGTAAAACTGCCGCTGTTTTCGGGCATGGCGTGGTACACATACAGGCGCGGCAGGTAAAATAAGCCTGCAAACCACGTCACCATAAAGATCACGTGGATGGCTTTGATCCATTCGTACATGGTTTATCCTTTCAGTAAATCGCGGACTTTTTGTTCCAGTTCCGCAGCATCCCATTCGCCCATTTTTCTGGCGGCAACATTGCCTTCAGCATTGATCAGGAACGAGGTGGGCGTGACTCGCACGTCAAACTGTTTTACCAGTTCGCCGCTTTTATCATGGGCGACCGTATAAGTCATGCCTTTCTGGGTGCGCATTGCCTGAATTTCAGCAGGGACATCATAAGGCATGGCGACGCCAATGATGCGGAAACCGCTGCCTTGCATCTTTTGGTCGAGCGCTTCTAGCACCGGAATTTCTTTCACACAGCCGGGGCAGGACGTTGACCAGAAGGTCAGCATATACGGTTTGCCTTGCAAGCTGCCAAGGTTAAGCGTTTCACCGTCAAGGGTTTTTACGTTCAAGGCGGGGGGGACTTGCTGTACGCCCTTGTTGGGCATGAACAGAAAAAATGTCAGCAAGCCAATGATAAGCGCCAGTATGGCTATTCCTTTCGTATCCAGTTTCATAGTGCCTGAGGTTGTTAATCGTTAAGGAAGGCGTATTATACAGGGATTTTTCAAGCTGATAGAAATAAGGGGTCGTGTGAAAAGGAAGATTGGTATTGTTGGCGCGACAGGTTATACCGGCGTGGAACTGTTACGGTTGTTGGTGAGCCACCCTGACGTTGAGATTACTTGCGTGACTTCCCGTGAACATGCGGGTAGTCGGGTGGATGCGATGTTCCCCAACCTACGCGGTTATCTCGATCTGGCATTTACTGCGCCTTCTGATGAAGCCCTGAGTGCTTGTGATCTGGTGTTCTTTGCGACCCCCAACGGTGTTGCGATGAAAAGCACTCAGACGTTGCTGGATGCTGGCACGAAAGTCATTGATCTCGCCGCTGATTTCCGTATCAAAGATATTGCGATCTGGGAAAAATGGTATGGGATGCAGCACGCTAGCCCGAACTTGGTCGAAGAAGCGGTGTATGGTTTGCCTGAATTAAACCGTGAACATATCCGCCAGGCGCGTCTGGTTGCTAACCCGGGTTGTTACCCGACTGCGGTGACCTTAGGGTTGTTGCCATTAGTGGAGAATGGCCTGATCGATTTGGAAGGAATTATTGCTGATACCAAGTCTGGGGTGAGTGGTGCAGGGCGTAAAGCCGAGGTTCATGCCTTATTGGCAGAGGCTGGCGATAATTTCAAAGCCTATGCGGTTGCCGGACATCGTCATCAGCCAGAAATTGCTCAAACGCTTTCCACTGTTGCGCAAATATCAATAGATCCTGTTTTTGTACCCCATTTATTACCTATGATTCGCGGGATTCACGCTACACTCTATGCCATGCTGAGTGTTGAAGCGGCGCAAGCTGATTTACAGCAACTGTACACGACCCGTTATGCCAACGAACCCTTTGTGGATGTCATGCCAGCGGGGTCTCACCCAGAAACCCGTTCGGTGCGTGGTGCTAATGTTTGTCGGATGGCGATTCACCGCCCCGGTAATGCCCGTCGTGTTGTGGTACTCTCAGTGATTGATAACCTCGTCAAAGGTGCAGCGGGGCAGGCAGTGCAGAACATGAACCTGATGCTCGGTTTATCAGAACACATCGCGTTGCAGCAGCCGGGGTTATTGCCCTGATATTATGAAAAAGAGATAGTCAGCCCGCATGAGCTTAGAGTATAAATTCGAAAATCGTGGGACAGTACAAGTACGTCCTACGGGTAGTGATAAGCGCAGCCCTTGCTGGTATATGTTAGTAGCTCTATTATTGTTATTCACTGCATTAGCAGGATGGCTTTTTTTTAGTGGTTATTTAACGCCTGCTTCATCCTCTAGTGGTATTCACGCGGTGACCTTGCGCGGTAAAATGGACGAGCAAGAACGGTTGCTTACCGAGCAAACGGCTTCTATCCGCGAGCTTGAGGCTAAGTTGGCCTCGGCTAAGCGTGATGCAGATGTACAGACCGCTGCCAATGCAGAGCTTACCCGGAAATTTTCTGCCACTGAAGCGGATCTGACGACAGAGCGTGGCAAATTGGCTTTATACGAGGAAATTCTTTCACCGGAGGGGTTGGAGCAAGGTGTGCACTTGCAATACTTCGGTATTAAAGAGCGTCTAGTTGATGACGATGGTAAGAAAATCAACGGCAAGCATTTATATAACTATCATTTAGTATTGGCGAATATTCGGGGTGGTGATACGGCTGTAAAAGGCAGTTATAGTATCGCTATCAGCGGAAAACAGAATGGCAAAGCTGCCAGTGTGTTACACAAGGATGTCACCCCTGATAATGAGAAGGTGTTAAGTATATTTGATGTGAAACATTACCAAAGTCTTGAAGGTAATTTGGTTTTCCCTAAAGATTTTGTGCCAGAATCCGTTAAAGTGAAAGTAAGTCTTGATTCTGGTGAAACACCTGAACGCCTAACCAAGAGTTATGACTGGTCAAGTTTCAATAAAATCAGCGCTGCCAAGTCTGAGTCTGATTTAACCGTATCTACCACAAAGGAGTAAACAAAGCATGTTCGGAAAGTCTGCCAAAAGTAGCGGTGGTAGTATGCCTGCCAGTAGCAGTAGCAATCACAGCCACGGCGACCAGAAAATTCGTAGCGCGACGATTGATACCATGATTGGCAAAGGTACGACCATTGACGGTGACTTACGTTTCTCCGGTGGCTTGCATGTGGAAGGTGTCATTAAAGGTAATCTGGCAGCAGACGGTGAAGATGCTACCTTGATCCTCAGTGAGCACGGTCATATCCAAGGCGAAGTTCGCGTACCTAGCATGGTACTGAACGGCATGATTGACGGTGACGTTTTCGCGTGTGGCAAAGTCGAACTGTTCGAGAAAGCTCGCATTTGCGGTGATGTGTATTACAACCTGCTGGAAATGGCAGTCGGTGCAGAAGTGAATGGTAAGCTGGTACGTCAGAAGCCTGAAACGGGCAAGTTTGCTACTCCGCCAACAGCCCTAATAGCACAGGCTTCCACTGACGACGAATAAGGCTTTTTGCCTTGTGGCTTAAGCAGTGATAACGTCACATCATACAATCATTTTGCAGGAGATATTTGCATGACCGTTGAAACCGCCATTCCTTCCCCGCTGGTCTTTACCAATGCAGCGGCAACTAAGGTAAAAGCACTGATTCAGGATGAAGGCAATGATGCGCTGAAACTGCGCGTATTCGTACAAGGTGGCGGTTGTTCCGGCTTCCAGTACGGCTTCACCTTTGATGAAAACATGAACGAAGATGACACGGCTGTGGAAAACGGCGGCGTGACGCTGCTGATCGACCCGATGAGCTTCCAGTACATGGTTGGTGCAGAAATCGACTATACCGAAGGCTTGGAAGGGGCGCAATTCGTGATCCGTAATCCGAATGCGACCACGACTTGTGGTTGTGGGTCATCTTTCAGCCCGTAAGTAGCAGATGGTAAGCATCTAAAAAAGGCCGCTTTCGCGGCCTTTTTTATGGTTTAGGCTTAACCTGTATTGCGCATCCCTGCCGCAATGGCATTGATGGTGCGTAACAAGACTGGCAGCCACGGCGAGTCGGTATTGCCAGTTTCTTCTACATACTGGCGATGCCGCCGGATCAGGGTGATCTGGATGTGGTTCAACGGGTCAAGGTAAGGGTCACGGCGTTGCAGTGAATATTGCAGCAACGGAGTGTCTTCCATCAGGGTTCCCAGACGCGCTGTTTTCAGTACCTCATCTACCGTGAGGTTGTATTCGGTGCGGATATTGGCAAATATTGCCTGAGCACTGGCCTGATCGGTGGCCAATTCGGCGTATTCACTGGCGGTATCCATTTCCCCTTTGTACAGCGCCATTTGCGTGTTGCTGAGCAGGGAACGGAATGCAGGCCATTCGTTATACATGCGTTCCAGCAGGGCACTGTTGTCCGGGTGGGCTGCGCGGAACGTGCTGAGTGCCGTGCCGATGCCGTACCAAGCGGGCAGGGTATGGCGCGATTGTGCCCAGCCGAATACCCACGGAATCGCGCGGATCGAGCCTTTGTCACGCACGGTTTTCTTGCGGTGCGAGGGGCGCGAGCCAATGTTCAGCAAGGCAATTTCCTGCACCGGGGTAGCTTCGTAGAAATAGTCCATCAATCCCGGTGTCCAGTCGGTCAACTGGCGGTAGCTGTGTTCACCCGTTGCGGCGATGTCGCTCATGGCATTGAGGAATTCTTGCGGGTAAGAGCCACGCTTTTTCAGCAAGCCGATGCTGGCCTTGAGCAGGCCAGTGCTGCCAACGCCGAGCTCATACACCGCTGTTTCCACGTTACTGTATTTGGCTGCCAAGACTTCACCTTGTTCGGTGAACTTGATCTGCCCGTGAACGGTGTCGGGGGGTTGCGCAATAATCGCTTCGTGGGTAGGGCCACCGCCACGCCCGACTGTGCCGCCACGCCCGTGGAACAAGCGGCATTTGACGCCGTATTTGTCAGTGAGGGTGATGACTTCTTTTTGCGCGTTGTACAAGTTCCAGTTGGAGGCGAGGATGCCGCCATCCTTGCACGAGTCGGAATAGCCCAGCATGACTTCCTGCATATTGCCGGATGCACTCAGTAAGAGGCGATAGGCTTCATTTTCCAGCAGGTGACTGAGCACTTCGGTAATACGCTTGAGGTCGTCGATGGTTTCAAACAGCGGTGAAATCTGGATATTGCAGAATAGTTTGCGGTTGGCATCGTAGCCGACTAGCCCGGCCATGTGTGCCAGCAGCATGACTTCCATGATGTGGCTGGCATGGTGGGTCATGGAAATGACGTAAGTACCGAAAATGCCTGCCCCGGCTTCGTTGCGCATTTCCAGCATACTGTCGAAAATTTCCAAGGTTTCGGCGGTACGTTCGCTGAGTTTGGGGCGGTGCGGCATGGGTAGGCGTGGGCGTAGGATGAGTTCGGCGAGGATTTCCATGCGCTCGTTTTCGGGCAGTTCCAGATAGTTATGGCACAGGCCGGAAAGTTGCAACACTTCTGCGACCGTTTCGCTGTGGATGGTGGATTCTTGCCGGATGTCGAGTTTGTACAAACCAAAGCCGCAGGTTTCCGCGAGGCGGATCAGGTCTTTGAGTTCGCGCCCGGCAATCACGTGGTCGCCGTGGCTACGCAGCGAGTCGCGGATCAGGTATAGCTCTTGAATAAATTCGGTAACATCGGTGTAAGCATCAGTTGAGAGGTTGGCGTGCCCGTGTTCCAAACGTGCATTCACCGCATTGAGGGTTTCCTGCAATTTATGATGCATGATGCTTAACAAGCGGCGGTAAGGCTCTTGCTGGAAACTTTCTTGCGCGTAGTGGAAAACAACTTCGCCGATGCCAATGCGCTGGTCTTCTTGTTGCAAGTAGGCGCTGAACTCAGGTGTTGGTGTAATGAATTCCAGCGAGTGTGAGAGGATAGAGCGTAATGCTTTGACGCGCTGGGTGTATTCTTCCAGCGCTAGTTGCATTTGCATACGAATGGCTTGGCGGGTGAGTGCTGGGGTGACGAAGGGGTTGCCGTCACGGTCACCGCCGATCCAGGAGCCGAAGCGGAGGAAGCTGGGAACGATGACTGAGCCTGAGCCATAAGTGATACGCGCGGCTCGTTCGTAATAGCGGTACACGGTGGGGATGGCATCAAACAGCGATTCGCGGAAATAGTACAGGCCGTAACGGATTTCGTCTTCCACCGTGGGTTTGCGGGTACGCACTTCGTTGGTGCGCCACATGAGCTGGATCTGGGCTTTGAGGTGGCGGATTAGGGATTCGCGTTCGCTGGCTTCGGGGTTGTTAGAGAGTTGGTCGATGACGAGGAAGATGCGGCGCTGGATTTCCATCATACTGCGGCGGCGGGCTTCGGTCGGGTGTGCGGTGAATACGGGGGTGTAACGCATCTGGTTGAACAGGAATTGTAATTCTTCCGCTGTCATGCCGTTTTGTTGCAACTCTAGTACGGTGCGGCGTACTGAGCCTTTCCACAGGGCGCTATCGGCTTTCTGGATTTCGCGGCGACGTTCCCTGTGTTGGAAATCTTCCTCAACGATATTGGTGAGGATGTAGAAGGTGTTGAAAGCGCGGATGACTTGTTCCAGCATGTCCACGTCTAACCCGTCGATGAAATTCATCATGTCGGTGCGGATGGTGTCATCATTGCCCGTGCGCAGCAGGATGTAACCTCGGCGCAGCTTTTCAACAGCGTTATAGACGGCTTCGCCCTCCTGCTCCCTGATGACTTCACCGAGTAGTTCGCCGAACTGGCGGCTATTTTCCTGCAATTTGGCAACGTCGAATGGCTTGTCTGTGGTGGTATTCATAATGTGTGATCTTCCCAGCTAGTTGATGCTTAATACATGCAAAAATGAGGCCTTCATTATGCCTTAAGTGCTACCTGCGACAAAGGGGGGTGACAATTTGATGAAATATTCCGTTTTTGCTGCATCGCAACAAAAAACTGATTGACAGTGTTTTCAGAACGCGTTATTGTGCACTGCATCAAATGCAGAAACGCATTAAGAAACCAAACTTAAAAACCGCACTAGGAAATATGACATGCAAAACGAAATGATGAACATCGTAAAACAATTCAATGACAGCGCAATGGCTTCTGCTAAGAAGATCGGCGAACTGAACATGAAAACATTTGAAACACTGGCTACCAAGCAAGCTGATCTGGTTAAGTCTTGTGTTGAAATGGGCACTAAAAACGCTGAAGCAGCTACCAAGGTAAAAGACCTGACTGAGCTGAACACTATGCAACAAGAAGTTACTCGCACTTGTGGCGAAAAATGGGTTGCTAACATGCGTGAAGCCACTGAAATGCTGACTTCTGTTCGTGACGAACTGACAGCGATCATGGAAGAAGCTGCAAAGTACACTCAATCTGGTGCTGAGCAAGCTGTAGAAGCTGGCAAGAAAGCAGCAACTGAAGCTGTTGAAAAAACCACTGCTGCTGTTGAAAAAGCTTCTGCTGAAGTTGTTGAAATGACTAAAGAAGCAGCTGACAAAGCTGTTGATGCAACTAAAAAAGCAGCTGCAAAAGCTAAAGTTGCTTAATTAAGTTTTCAGGATTATCGATTTTAATCGGCAGTGGGCTGGGGTGTAACTCCTCCTCCTCTCCTCTCTCTAGCGACTCAGCCCACTAATCCTCTATTGCCCGCTCTTGCAGCGGGCAATTTTTTGTCTGAAATTTAACACTCTGAATCATCGTTTAGGGACAAGTGATCATCAAACTCCAGCGCTTCTACGATTGGCATGGCCTTGCCAATAATGCCTTGTAGTGATCCGTACATGGCGGTGGTGCTGCTGATAACCCGCTGTAGCTGTTTTTCACGCTCATGCCAATGTTTTTCCATAGCGCGGCGTTCTTTGTGGATTTGGGTTTGCATCGCCTCAAACGCTTCGATGATGGTTTCAACCCGTTGCCGAAATTCATCTTGGGAAAAATAGCGCCAGAGTAACTCCATTTTGGTCTCAAGCCCTTGATTAGCGGCATTGGCGTATCTGACTTGAATCAACTGTTCGCGCAATACGGCGGCAAGGGCTGGCCAGCTTTTTAGGTCACTGACCCAGATGTTGTCGATACGTCCGAAACCATGAATCTGTTCCGGTACGATCACAGAGACTATGATGGCAATCGCTGCCCCGGCACTGCGCTGATCTTCTTTGAGTTTGTCTAGCCAGATGGGTTGCCATGTTTTGGTATTTTTTGATTCCCATATAATCGTGCCACAGGCTTGTAACTGGTTGTTCATGACGGTCTGGATAATGTCGGCACCGCGCATTCCTTTGAGCACAGGTTGAATGTGGTCGTGCGGGAAGTTGTATTGCAGTGTGCTTTGTATGTCGAGTTCCAGCACTTCCCCTTGTAATTCTTGTGAGCCAAGTTCGCCTCGGCGTTTGGCGTTGTCCAGATCCCTGATTAGGTTAAGAATCTGTTGGTCTTTTTGTTTAAGTTTGAGTGCTTGCTCTTCTGCGAGTTGATTACGCAGGTTGTATTCCAGTTGTTGGCGCGAATGGTCCAGGCGGCGTTGGATTTCCTGTTCCATATTGTTGGCGCGGGTTTCTAGCTTGGCTTTTTCTTCACGTAAGGCTAGTTCCGCTTTGTTAGTCGCGCTGATGCGTTGTTGGAGCAGGGCAATTTCTTGCAGGGCTTTTTGTTGTTGCGTGGCTACTTGTTGTTGCATGGCTTGCAGCTCGCCTTGGAGACGTTCTTGTGCTTGTTGTTCGGCTCGGGTGGTGGCTGCATGGATGGCACGTTGTTGCTCTTCTGCCAGCTCCTGCCGCATTTCTCCACGCAATAGGTCAGAAATGGCAATGGTCGTGCCACAGTGGTGGCAGGTGATCGTGGTGTCTTGCATGGTTATTCAGCACTTGGTTACTCGGCGTTTAGAGTATAGGCGTTGTGTGTGCGAATGGGCAGTGTGGCAAGCTTGTCAGGCGAGGCGAGGTTGGATTAGGCGTTGATCGTGATGAGTATCTGGGCGTTATAGTCGTTCAGGCCATATTCCAATACCTTTTTGGCATGTTGTCCAAATTGTGCTTCAAAATCGGCGGCACTGTATTTTGTGCAGCATACGGCGATGCAGTTCTTGGTTATGTAGAGATCTGCGTAATGTTCGTCGGTGAAGACGATGGCTCGTTTCCATTTTTCGCCAATAACTACGTAATTTTTCATGAGAAAGTACCTGTGTTGAATCTTAAATTTGTCTGTTGTTTGATGTTGGACGCAGGATGCGCCCTTAGGGTTCACACATAGCGTAACAATTTTGGTGCAATGCAGCAAATTTTAAGGAATATTCGGTACGATTAATAAAAACAATTGGTTAGTGATTAAATTTGTGGTTCGTGACGATGTTGTTCTGAGTGCGGTGTGAGTGTATCGCCGGGCCTGGCGTTTATGTAGCAGGCGTGTTTGCCGTCACTGTAGCCAATGCGGTAGAACAGGCCTAGCGCTGCGGTGAGTACGATACTAGCGAATGTTTGAAATAGCCCAAAGGAGGCGATGACTGTTCCTAGTACCCAAAATAGGCCGATGCCAGCCAGAATAGCGCCCATTAGAATGAAGGAGATGCGAATTCCCATCAGAAGCCCCGTAATATCTTATTATTAATAAATTCGTTTGATGATAGCAGTGGGTGAGAGGGGTGTATAGAGGGTACGAAGAAAATCCCTTAGCAAAAAAAGCCCCTCTTTTGATAAGGGAGAGGTTAGGAGGAATTGCTTCGGGGATCGTGTTCATGCCGTGACAAAGCAGGGGATAAACAGAAGCCTTTTCGGTGTAAGCGGTTGCCACTTTCCGCTATCATACCTCCCTTTCGTGCGCACCTCGCGTGAGCCGAGTGCTGACGAACTCGCCCGTTTGCAGGCATTGCTGACCTACGAAGAAACGCAAGGCAGCCACGATTTCAGCGGAACGCTGTTCCTCGTCACCCCGCGTGCCGGGACGATTTCCCCTTGGTCAAGCAAGGCCAGCGACATCGCCCACAACTGCGGCCTGACGATGGTGGAACGGGTAGAGCGCGGTGTCGCCTACGACGTACAAACCACCGCGTCACTCACCACCGCCGAGCGTGGCGCAATCGCTGCGCTGTTGCACGACCGCATGACCGAAATGGTGCTGGCAGACACGCAAGATGCGATTGTCCTGTTCAGCGAAGCCGAGCCTGCGCCATTGCGCTACGTCGACATTTCGGACGACGCATCGGCGGCACTCGCCAAAGCCAACACTGACTGGGGCTTGGCACTTTCCCCGGATGAAATCGACTACCTCGCGGAAAATTACGCCGAACTCCAGCGCAACCTCACCGACGTAGAATTGATGATGTTCGCGCAAGCCAACTCCGAACATTGCCGCCACAAAATCTTCAACGCTGACTGGATTATCGACGGCAAAGAACAGCCCAAATCGCTGTTTGCCATGATCCGCAACACTCCCCAATTAGTAAACAACGTTAACGTTTTGAAAATTTAACGCTAAGATGAAATTCCCAAGAATTTTTTGTTTTTTTTCATCAGAAAAGTCCCGCTTCATAATATCATTATCCCAGTAATCTATACTGGATTTATCTAGAATAAAGCAAGCCTTGCCACCAGATTTTCCAATATCTCCTTCTAACGTTAGAACGTTGTTTCCTTCCCGATACTCCATTTCATACCGACTAATACATTGAACCTCAAAGCCTTCGCTGCTTCTGACACCTTGCTTATTTAACCATTCAAACATGCTAACCTCTTAATATGATAGTAATTTTAAAGTAAGATATATCTACCTAATTATTTTTATTTAAAATTGGCTTCTAACTTCGGTTTGAGTTGTAATTCATCTAATCCTGTAACGTTTGGATTTATCCAAAGTTCTAGTTTTTCAACGCGTTGATAAATAGTTTGAGGAGTAACCTGCCCTAAAACAGATCTAACCTGACCACTTGATTGTTTTACTGCTTGTCGCGAAACGTCTTCCCATACACTGACGGCTTCTTCCAATGTCAATGGCGAGTCTTTAGAAAAAAGGTCAAGACCAGCTAAATAACTTCCTCCGGGTGTTTGCTGTAGTGTAGTTCCTCCCTGTTTAATGGCATAAGTATTGGAAATTTCTGGCCCGTATTTTCCCAATCCTGCCCAAAGTATTAGTTGATCACGCTTACTACTTACTCCTAAAGATAAAGCGTGATCAACAATTTCTTGGGTAGATTTGCCGATAGCAGGATGACTTGGTGGCGGTGCTAACGGTTTTGCATCTCTGATTATATCATTCGTATTAGCGGCTGTTTTTCCTATCGGGAGTTTCCCCGGCGTATAGGCATCTGCCACAGCTACTCCAGAAAGTGCGAGTGCTTTGCCATATTGCCCTAGCTTGTACGCAGCATAGGCTTCCGGTATCAGCATAATATCAGGCAGCACGAACTCCGCTACTGTCTGATAGTTCTCCATCTTTTCTTTAACATTTGTATCGTTGTAACCTTCGCCCCATTCTCCCATCAAGTTTTGGCGGTTGAGAGCGAAGGCACGTTCTGGGCTAATGCCGACAGTTTCAGCATAGAGCTTTGCATTCTGGCTTACTACTTCACGGTTAATGTAGTACGTACTGTAGTTATCGACAGGCTCTTTTGTACCCCATATCCAATGCGGCTCACCTTGAAGTACGCCGTCTGTTTCACCTTGAGCTTCCAGCCATGCCCGTACCTCACGATTGTCCGGCAAGAGTTGTTCGTAGGTATAATCCGCCAATTGCACCGCTTCCGACATCAGGAGCTTGAATGCTTCTGCTTCCGTGATGCCTTTTTCTTTGGCAAGCTGTTTGGCTTGTACTTCGACCCAATCCACTTCCGTTTGATGCAACTGTCGGTTAAAGCGATCCGCCGTACTGGCGACGTTTGCGGCAAGCAACGGATCTTTGCCCAGCAACGCAGCGGATGCCGCCGATGCCAACACCGCAGCATTTTCCGACTGAAAGTATTCACCCGCCACACTGCCTGCCAAGCCCCCCACTGCACCACTGATACCATCGCCGTTAGCCACCGTCCCTGCTGCAAAACCCAGCGCGGTATGCGCGAGTTTGTGGGTGACATTATTCAGTTTGCCTTCGCTGTACAAATCCCCAATCTTATTTGCACCGATTTGGCTGACGATATTGGCAGCCGTGGCTTTGAGGCTGGATTTTGGCTGATCATCAAAATCCCCACCTTCAACCACCGTGCTAACCGTGGCACGGGTCACGCCATCCAACCGCGTGTTTCTGAAGCTGTTGCTGAGTTTGCTCGATAGCCCTGCGCCGATAACCGCGCTGGCAAGGGATTTGATATTGCCCTCATCCACTGCTTTGACAACATCACGGGCGGTGATGATCGTGTTCACAACAGAAGCAACGGGGGCAAGTGGTGTGAACTGGGCAATTTGTGCCACGGTACGCACAATAGGATTATCCAGCACCTTGTCGGTAAATTTATCAACGACTTTGCCTAAACCATGCCGATCTCTGGATGGGTCAAACGCCCCATTTTTATTGTTGTCTACGCCTGCCGTATGACCTAAACGGGTATTTTCTTCAATCGCATCCAACAAATCAGTGCCGGAAACGTTATAGGTTTTTCCTTGCGTCACTTGGAAATCTTGGCGAATGGCTGCTTGAAAGTCGGCATGGGTGGTTTCAAACAGGTCATTGTTGAATAGCATTGATGCTGCTTGGTTCGCCGTCGTAGCTCCCCTGAATCCACAGACATTGGCAGGTATGGTACGGGTGGTAATGTTGTTTATCACGGCAAGTTCACTCCCTGAACACAAAAGGCTTAGGAGAACGTAGCCTGCTCATTATCAAGCCGTGACAAAGCAGAGGATAAACAGAAGCCTTTTCGGTGTAAGCGGTTGCCACTTTCCGCTATCATACCTCCCTTGACAAACTGCCCATTGGTTTACCTCCATGCTGATCTTCCCCGGTAGCGTTGCCCTTTCCGAATTCCGCCGCAACAAGCTGTTAAATGCGCTGCAAGCGGCTGTGCCTGCGGTCTCTGGTGTACAAGCCGAATACATCCATTTCGTGCGCACCTCGCGTGAGCCGAGTGCTGACGAACTCGCCCGTTTGCAGGCATTGCTGACCTA
>NZ_KK211257.1:24792-190681 GCF_000621325.1 Thiothrix lacustris DSM 21227
CCGAAATGGTGCTGGCAGACACGCAAGATGCGATTGTCCTGTTCAGCGAAGCCGAGCCTGCGCCATTGCGCTACGTCGACATTTCGGACGACGCAGCGGCGGCACTCGCCAAAGCCAACACTGACTGGGGTCTGGCACTTTCCCCGGATGAAATCGACTACCTCGCGGAAAATTACGCCGAACTCCAGCGCAACCCCACCGACGTAGAATTGATGATGTTCGCGCAAGCCAATTCCGAACATTGCCGCCATAAAATCTTCAACGCCGATTGGATTATCGACGGTAAAGAACAGCCCAAATCGCTGTTTGCCATGATCCGCAACACCCACGCGCACGCGCCCGAAGGCATCCTCTCCGCCTACCATGACAACGCCTCCGTCATCGAAGGCCCGTTGGCAACGCGCTTTTTGACCGACGTAAAAACCGGCGAATACCACTACACCAACGAACCTGTTCACATCCTGATGAAGGTGGAAACCCACAACCACCCCACCGCGATTTCCCCGTTCGCAGGCGCGGCGACAGGTTCGGGCGGCGAAATCCGCGACGAAGGCGCCACCGGCAACGGCTCCAAGCCCAAAGCAGGTTTGAGCGGCTTCTCGGTGTCCAACCTGCGCATTCCCGGCTATGAACAGCCGTGGGAACACGATTTCGGTAAACCGGGGCGCATCGTTTCCGCGCTCGACATCATGCTCGAAGGGCCCATTGGCGCAGCAGCGTTCAATAACGAATTCGGCCGCCCCAATATCACCGGCTACTTCCGCACCTTTGAAATGCAAGCGCCCGGCGCGAAGGGCACGGAACTGCGCGGCTACCACAAGCCCATTATGATTGCGGGCGGCATGGGCAATATCCGCGAAAACAACATCAACAAAAACCCGCTGCCGGAAGGCACGCCGATCATCGTCCTCGGTGGCCCCGCGATGCTGATTGGTCTGGGTGGCGGCGCGGCTTCCTCAATGGCAAGCGGCACGAGTGCGGAAAACCTCGACTTCGCTTCCGTGCAGCGTGGCAACCCCGAAATGCAACGCCGTTGCCAAGAAGTCATCGACCGCTGCGTGGCGCTGGGCAATGAAAACCCGATCCTCTCGATCCACGACGTGGGCGCAGGCGGTATTTCCAACGCCATTCCCGAAATCGTCAACGATGCCGGACGCGGCGGACGCTTTGAACTCCGCGCCGTTCCCAACGCTGAACTTGGCATGGCACCAATGGAAATCTGGAGCAACGAAGCGCAAGAACGCTACGTACTCGCCATTGCCGAAGACCGCCTCGACACGTTCCGCGCCTTGTGTGACCGCGAACGCGCCGTGTACGCGGTGGTCGGTAGCGCAACGATTGAACAACAATTGCTGGTTGGCGATTCCCTGTTTGACAACAATCCGGTGAATTTGCCGATGAACGTGCTGCTCGGCAAACCGCCGAAAATGCTGCGCGATGTGCATCACCAGACCTTCCACAAACCGGAAATAGACCTGAGTGGCATTGAACTTCCTGAGGCGATTGAGCGCGTATTGCGCTTGCCGACGGTAGCCTCCAAAGCCTTCCTCATCACCATTGGCGACCGCTCGGTCACGGGCATGGTCACACGCGACCAGATGGTCGGTGCATGGCAAGTGCCAGTGGCGGATGTGGCGGTAACGTCCAGCGATTACAGCACAAATTTCGGCGAAGCCATGGCGATGGGTGAACGCACCCCGATTGCGCTGGTGAACCCGGCAGCCTCCGGGCGCATGGCGATTGGTGAAGCGCTTACCAATATTGCGGCGGCGGATATTGCTGACATTCGCAATATTCGTCTGTCGGCCAACTGGATGGCGGCGGCGGGCTACCCCGGCGAAGATGCCGCGCTGTTTGACACCGTGAAAGCGGTCGGCGAAGAGCTGTGCCCACGTTTAGGTTTGGCGATTCCGGTCGGCAAAGATTCCTTGTCAATGAAAACGGTCTGGCAGCAGGACGGCGAAGATCGCGAAATGGCTGCCCCTTTGTCACTGATCGTGACCGCATTTTCCCCGGTGCAGGACATCCGCAAGACCCTGACCCCAGCGTTGCGCACTGACGTGGGTGACACTGACCTGATTCTGGTTGACCTCGGTAAAGGCCGCAACCGCTTGGCAGCTTCTGCGCTCATGCAAGTGTACGGGCAAGTCGGGCATCACGCGCCGGATGTGGATAACCCCGATGCGCTCAAAGCCTTCTTCGACACCGTGCAGGATTTGCGTGCTGAAAACCTGATTCAGGCATATCACGACCGTGCGGATGGCGGTTTGCTGGCAACGTTGGCAGAAATGAGTTTCGCCGGGCATGTGGGCGTGACGGCTTGCATTGGGCAGATCAGTGGGCAGCTATTGCCAGCGCTGTTCAACGAAGAACTCGGTGCGGTGCTGCAAATTCGTCATTGTGATACGGATTCTGTGTTGGAAGCCTTCCGCGAAGCCGGTTTGGCGCATTGCACCCACGTGATTGGCGAACTCAACGACAGCGACGAACTGGTGCTGACCTTTGCCAACAAGGAAGTCTACCGCGCCCCGCGTGCGACATTGCAGAAAGTTTGGGCAGAAACCAGCTACCGGATGCAGGCGTTGCGTGACAATGCCGATTGCGCCGCGCAAGAGTTTGAGCGTTTGGATGATGTGCAAGATCCCGGTCTGCCGTTTACCCCGACCTTCGACCCGGATGAGGATGTGGCAGCGCCGTATATCCGAACCGGCGTGCGCCCTGCGGTGGCAGTGCTGCGCGAACAGGGCGTGAACGGTCAGGTGGAAATGGCGGCAGCGTTCGACCGTGCCGGTTTCAAGGCGGTTGACGTACACATGACCGACATTATCAGCGGGCGCGTTAGCCTGAAAGATTTCAAAGGCTTGGTGGCGTGTGGCGGCTTCTCTTACGGCGACGTGTTGGGAGCAGGCGGCGGTTGGGCGAAAACCATCCTGATGAACCCGCAAGCCAGCGATGAATTTGCAGCCTTTTTTGCGCGGCAAGATTCTTTCGGGCTGGGCGTGTGCAATGGCTGCCAGATGTTCTCGCAATTGCGCGACATGATCCCCGGTGCGGCGCATTGGCCACGTTTCTACCGCAACCGTTCCGAACAGTTCGAGGCGCGTTATTCAGCGGTCGAGGTGTTGGAGTCGCCGTCATTGTTCCTGAAAGGTATGGCAGGCTCGAAGATGCCGATTACGGTGGCGCATGGCGAAGGCCGGGCAGTGTTTGATACTGCGACGGCTGAAGGTATGTTGGCGGAAGGGCTGGTGGGCTTGCGTTACGTGGATAATCGCGGCAATGCCACCGAGCATTACCCGGAAAACCCGAACGGTTCGCCGTTGGGGATTACGGGCGTTACCACCGCTGATGGGCGCTTCACCATCATGATGCCGCACCCAGAACGCTTGTTCCGCGCCGTGCAGCACTCGTGGAAACCGGATGAGATGGGGGAAGATGGCGCGTGGTTGCGGATGTTCCGTAATGCGCGGGTTTGGGTGGGGTAGCCTGTACTCAATGCTGGCGACGCATCACGTAAACTGGTTGTGCCGCCAGCCATCCCCGTAATACCACCAGCGTCAATGCACCTACAAAGCACACGCCTTCGGTAAGTGTGCGGATCAAATTGCCGTTTGCCCAGCTTTCCCGCGAGCTTTGCCAGTCAGTGGGGGGCGCTGCCGGATTCCAGCCCAGGGTTTCCTGGTGCAGCGGAATGTTGATGACGATGCTGACCCAATACACGCCAATGAAATGTACCAGTGCGATGATGAGCCAATACAGCGCCACGCGGCGTTGGCTTTGCCATGCTGCCATACCAGCAGAGACGAAGGGAAATAGGGTTGCGCCGAAAAACAGCACGGCAAAGCCTAGGTTGCGCGGGGTTTGGTTGAGGTGTTGCTGCACGTGGGTGTACGTGGTGGCATCCACTTGCTGGAGTGCAGGGGTGACATCCAGCGTGAAGGCTGCAAATACGCCGCAGAGGATGCCTAGCAGTAGGGTTGCTAGTAGTTGTGGGACGATGAGGAATTTTGCGTTCATGGTTTTTGGCTAAAAAGGAGTGAGTATACGCGTTCTGGATGGGTGTGGTCAGATCCGTTTTGCCTTTGAGGGGGAGCTGGTTTACGCTGTGTTCGGATGTGATTGGCGGTAAGGTGGAGGTATAAAAATGTCAGCAATTGCCCAGCAATGTCAGCTTAATTACGTATCCGAAGGGGATTATCTGGAGGGTGAAAAGCATAGCGAGGTACGGCATGAATATGTGGATGGGCAGGTGTACGCGATGGCAGGTACGACCAAACGGCACAACGAAATTGCTGTGAATATTTCTACCGCGCTACGGATCGCTTCGCGTGGGAGTCTTTGCAAGGTTTATTCTTCAGCTGTGAAAGTCCGTGCGATTGGGCGTAAAGCCTTCTATTACCAAAATTCGCGTAATGCCCCTGCTTTTAGGCATGGGCATTACGCGAATTTTGGTAAGCCAAAGCCGCTGCTCGGCGTGACGGATGTTACTATTGTTATGAGAGCACCTCTTAAAATAGTACAGACTTAAAGATAACAACAAACCCTGACTTACATCAAACTTATCCACATCCCCACCTTGAATTCCCCCACTCACTACCCCAGATTTGTCCCATCTGACGCACTCGCGTCCAACTAAATAGATAGGTAGCCCACATGAGAATGGACAAACTCACCAGCAAATTCCAACTCGCCCTGCAAGACGCGCAATCGCTTGCGCTGGGGCATGATCACCAGTTTATCGAACCTGCGCACTTGATGATTGCCTTGCTGGATCAGGAAGGCGGTTCCACACGTGGCTTGCTCACCAAAGCCGATGTCAACGTCAACCAGCTCCGCTCCAAACTCGGCGAAGCGCTTGACCGTATGTCTAGCGTTTCCGGTGGCGATGCAGGCAGCGTGCACGTTTCCAACGATCTCAGCAAATTGCTGAATATCACCGACAAAATCGCCCAGCAACGCAAAGACCAGTACATTTCTTCAGAACTCTTCATTCTCGCCGGACTGGAAGACAAAGGCACGCTCGGCAATTTGTTGCGTGAAACCGGCGCGACCAAAGGGGCAGTGGACAAAGCCATCGAAGGAATGCGCGGCGGTCAAACCGTCAACGACCCCAACGCAGAAGAGCAACGTCAGGCGCTGGAAAAATACACCATTGACCTCACCGAACGCGCCGAACAGGGCAAGATCGACCCGATCATTGGGCGTGACGAAGAAATCCGCCGCATGGTGCAAATCCTGCAACGCCGTACCAAAAACAACCCGGTGCTGATCGGCGAACCCGGCGTGGGCAAAACCGCGCTGGTCGAAGGTTTGGCGCAACGCATCGTCAACGGCGAAGTTTCCGAAGGCATGAAAGGCAAGCGCCTGCTCTCCCTCGACCTCGGCGCATTGCTGGCAGGCACAAAATACCGTGGCGACTTTGAAGAACGCCTCAAAGCCGTACTCAACGACATCGCCAAAGCCGAAGGCAATGTCATCCTGTTCATCGACGAACTGCACACGATGGTGGGTGCAGGCAAGGCCGATGGCGCGATGGACGCTGGCAATATGCTCAAACCCGCCCTCGCACGCGGCGAATTGCACTGCGTCGGCGCAACCACGCTCGACGAATACCGCCAATACATCGAAAAGGATGCCGCCCTCGAACGCCGCTTCCAAAAAGTACTGGTGCAAGAGCCAACGGTGGAAGACACCATCGCCATCTTGCGTGGCCTTCAAGAAAAGTACGAAGTGCACCACGGCGTCGACATCACCGACCCCGCGCTGGTCGCTGCCGCCACGCTGTCACACCGTTACATCACCGACCGCCAGTTGCCGGACAAGGCCATCGACCTGATCGACGAAGCTGCTTCCCGCATCCGCGTCGAAATCGACTCCAAGCCTGAAGTGATGGACAAGCTCGAACGCCGCCTGATCCAGCTCAAGATCGAACGCGAAGCCTTGAAAAAGGAAAGCGATGACGCCTCCAAAAAGCGTTTGGCTGACTTGCAGGCCGAAATCGACCGACTGGAAGGCGAGTTTTCCGACCTCGAAGAAATCTGGAAAGGCGAAAAAGCCGCCCTGCAAGGCACGACCCATATCAAGGAGGCGCTCGACCAAGCGCGTCTGGAAATGGACACCGCCCGCCGCGCTGGCAACCTGCAACGCATGGCCGAACTGCAATACGGCAAAATTCCCGAACTCGAACAGCAACTGGAAAAAGCCGATGCCAGCATTGCAGGCTCAGGCTCACAAGAAACCAAGTTGCTGAAAAACAAAGTGACCGAAGAGGAAATTGCCGACATCGTGTCGCGTTGGACAGGCATTCCCGTCAGCAAAATGCTCGAAGGTGAAAAGGACAAGCTGCTGCACATGGAAGACGCCCTCAGCAAGCGCGTCATCGGGCAGCGCGAAGCGGTGGTGGCGGTTTCCAACGCCATCCGCCGGGCGCGTGCCGGGCTTTCCGACCCCAACCGCCCCAGCGGTTCGTTCCTGTTCTTGGGGCCAACGGGCGTGGGCAAAACCGAACTGACCAAGGCGTTGGCGACCTTCCTGTTCGATACTGACGAGGCGATGGTGCGGATTGATATGTCCGAATTCATGGAAAAGCATTCCGTGGCACGCCTGATTGGTGCGCCTCCCGGCTATGTTGGCTATGAGGAAGGCGGCTATTTGACCGAAGCCGTGCGCCGCCGCCCGTATTCCGTGATCCTGCTGGATGAGGTGGAAAAAGCTCACAGCGATGTGTTCAATGTGCTGCTGCAAGTGCTGGACGACGGGCGTTTGACCGACGGGCAAGGCCGCACGGTGGACTTCCGCAACACCGTGATCATCATGACCTCGAACCTCGGTTCGCACATCATTCAAGAGATGGCGGGCGAGGACAACTACGACCAGATGAAAGCAGCGGTGATGGAAGTCGTTGGCACGCATTTCCGCCCCGAATTCATCAACCGTATCGACGAAACCGTGGTATTCCACCCACTGGATCAGGCTGAAATTCGCCAGATTGCCGATATTCAGCTCAACAACCTGCGCAAGCGCTTGGTGGCGCGTGATTTGGGCATCCAGATCAGCGACGCGGCACTCGACTTACTGGCAGAAGCGGGTTTTGACCCTGTTTATGGCGCACGTCCGTTGAAACGGGCAATTCAGCAGCAGGTCGAAAACCCGCTGGCACAGCAAATCCTCAGCAGCAGGTTCATGCCGGGAGATACGATTATGGTGGGAGTGGAAGAGGGTAGGCTGACGTTTACGGCGTTGGTTGAGGCTACTGAAGCCTAAATAGAAAGTTGATAGCCAGAGTGCTGCATTAGTGTGGCACTCTGTTTTGTTAATTTGCCAATGCGCGTAGTACCGCTTGCGGCTCTTTCGCTACTACATGCAGCAAGACCCGTGCTGCGCCGTGCGGAGTACGATCTCTGCGTTCCCAATGGCCGCAAGGTACTGAGACACTAATACCAAATGTTGCCGCAAACTCAATCTGAGTCATGCCCACTTTTGTACGGACATTTTTCACATCGACAGGTGAGAACTGATGTACTTTTGCTTGCGGGCAGTTGCCTTTTGCAAAAGTGATGGCTTCTTCCAAGCCTTGTTTGATGCTGGTGAATGCGCTACCCATGTTGCTACTCTCCATAGTGTTTGATCAGAGTTGTTGTGAATTTTGTTAGGTCGTTACGTTTTTTGGGGAGTTACCCACCCTCAAAATAATCCGTATCTACCTTCTTCACTTCGTAGTGTTCGACTACCGACACGCCCACATTGTATTCCACCATCAACGCCGCGAGTTTTTCGCCGTCAATCAGGATGATGCGTGTCTCAATCGAGCCAGCATATTCTTTGGCTTCACGGGAAAAGGTGGAGGTGGTCATGAAAATCCCTTTCTTCGCCCGTTGCCCTTGTAGCGCCCCGGCAAATTTCTGGATTTCGGGGCGACCCACCGTGGCTTCCCAGCGTTTAGCTTGCATGTACAGCACATCCACGCCCAGCCGATCTTCGTTGATGATGCCGTCAATGCCACCGTCGCCGCTTTTGCCGATGGCGCGGCCTGCATCCTGACGGTTGCCGCCGTAGCCCATCTTGATCAATAAATCGACTACCAGTTTTTCAAAGAAGGTGGGGGAGGCTTCTTTGACGGTTTCCAGCACTTCCTGTTCAAGGTTGCGGCATAAAAGGCGGTGCGCGGAGGCGAGGATGTCTTCGGGGGTGTCATCGAAAATGACCTCGGAATCCATGTCCAGCATTGTGCCGTTATCGATTTTATTTGTCTGGCGACGGTTGCGGAATGCCTGAAATTCGGGGAATTGTGCCAAGGTGGCAACGCGGATGCTGAGCGGGTTGGTTTGGAGCAATTGCCGCCCGCGTTCGGTAATCACGAAATGGCCGCGTCGGGGCGAACGCAATGCCCCCGCTTGTTTGAGGTAGGAACGCGCCCAGCCTACCCGATTGCCAAAAACCGATTGCGTGCCACTGGGGAGGATGGCACTGCGCTCGGCTTCGCTCAGGCAATAATGGTCAGCCAGCAGCGTGACAGCATCACGCAATTTGTGTTCCTTTCCATCGGCTGCCAATTGTAACAGCGGGCGCATCAAGGTTTGGTAATCAGGTATCGGCATGGGCTTTGGTCAGTAGGGGGCTTGCGATGATCATGCCATGAATCCGCCGGTTTTTCATGCCTCAACAAAAAAGCGCAACGGGTGTCGCGCTTTTTGTTTGTACGTCGGGAGAGTTCGGTAATTACACCGCTTTTTTCACCAATCCGATGATGAACAGCAGGATAACTGCGCCAATGACTGCCCAGACCAGTGTTCCCAGCAATGGGCCAAGACCCAGGTTCACCGAAAGGATGCCACCGACAAATGTGCCAATCACGGAACCGATGATACCCACAATGATGTTACCAATCAGGCCGAAACCTGCGCCTTTCATGAGAATACCAGCCAACCAGCCAGCGACCGCACCGATGCCCAACATGATTAGAATTTGAGTAATCTCCGCACCCATAAATAGACTCCTTTTTAACCGTGGTAAATTTATATATTCGGCAACTGCCAAAAACAGTATAGGTGTTAATTTCAGGGTTGATTATCTAATTGTATTTATTAGGACTATTAACGGTGGTGTTCAGTCGATGAGTGACAGGTTTACAGGGAGGATTAGGCGAATTAAGATGCGCCCTGCAATTCATTGGCCTGCAAAGGATGGGAGTCGGCATGAGGCGTTTGGGATTAATCTTGTCGTTGGCGTTACAGGGAATGGTGATACCGACTGGCTGGGCGGCTGCGCCGGTCTTGGAGGTGCAAAGCAGCTTCGTGATTCCGCGACAGGCGGTTAATGGCATCAAAATTGCCGAGCTGTCGGGGCTGGCGTGGGATAAGGATGAGCAATTACTCTACGCCCTTTCTGACAAAGGGCGCATTTTTCACTTCCGTTTGGAACTGGAGGGTAATCGCATTGTGGCGGCTGAACCGTTGTATGCGGCGAATCTTACCGACATAGCTGGGGAGCAAGTGAAAAAAGGGCGGCGTGATTCCGAGGGCTTGACTCTGCTTAATGCTGCCAACGGCAAACGCGGTGATACGCAACTGGTGATTGCCTTTGAGGGTGAGCCACGCATTATCCGTTTTGCTCCAGAAGGACGGGCGATCAAAAATATTGAATTGCCGAAAGCATTGCAGAATGGGGGTGCTTATCAACATGGAAATGAGTCGCTGGAATCGGTAGCGTTTTATCCCCGTTATGGCTTTATTACAGCTCCTGAGCAGCCTCTTAAAACAGAACCGCCTAATCTGCATACGCTCTATTCTACTAAAGGGAGGCGTTGGTCTTTTACCGCCTATCCGGCGAAAAATAGCGGTATTAGTGCATTGGAGGCATTACCCAGCGGCAATTTACTGATTCTGGAGCGAGCATGGTCGGGGATTTTTAATCCCTTTGTGGTGAGTTTGCGTTATTTGGATTTTAAGCATTGTTCCAAGGAGGATCGTTGTGAAGTACAGAATCTGAAAGTGCTTTCCAATTATTTGTTGGTGGATAACTTTGAGGGATTAACCCATCTTCAGGGCAATCAGTATTTGATGGTTAGTGATGATGGCGATGAGGAGTTTTTATCAACCAAACTGATGTTGTTTACCCTTGATGAGGGGACGTGATGCAGCCCAATGCCCCCTAATCTTGTCGATTTCGGGGGCATTTTTAGGGTCGGCTTAAGCCTCGTGGTAGAGTTTGCTACCCATTTTTACAAATTCCACGGCTTTTTCTTCCATGCCTTTTTGTTTGGCGGCGTAATCGCGTACATCCTGCGTGATCTTCATCGAGCAGAAGTGTGGGCCACACATGGAGCAGAAATGCGCTACTTTCGCGGAATCTTTCGGCAAAGTTTCGTCGTGGTATTCACGCGCCCGGTCAGGGTCTAGCCCCAGATTGAACTGGTCTTCCCAACGGAACTCGAAACGGGCTTTCGACATGGCATTATCGCGTACCTGTGCACCTGGCCAGCCTTTGGCAAGGTCAGCAGCATGGGCGGCAATTTTGTAGGTGATAATGCCGACACGCACGTCTTCCTTGTTGGGCAAGCCTAGATGTTCCTTGGGGGTGACGTAGCACAGCATGGCGCAACCGTACCAGCCGATATTCGCAGCCCCAATGCCGGAGGTGATGTGGTCGTAACCGGGGGCAATGTCCGTTACCAACGGCCCCAAGGTGTAGAACGGTGCTTCAAAACAGTCCTGTAATTCCTTGTCCATGTTCTCTTTGACCATGTGCAGGGGAACGTGTCCGGGGCCTTCGATCATCACTTGCACATCGTGCTTCCACGCGATTTTGGTCAATTCACCCAATGTTTCGAGTTCGGCGAACTGTGCAGGGTCATTGGCATCAGCGGCAGAACCGGGGCGCAAGCCATCACCTAGTGAGAAGCTTACGTCGTAAGCTTTCATGATTTCACAGATGTCCTCAAAGTGGGTGTAAAGGAAGCTTTCTTGATGATGCGCCAGACACCATTTCGCCATGATCGAGCCGCCACGGGAAACGATGCCGGTTACGCGGTCGGCGGTCATTGGCACGTAAGCCAAGCGCACGCCTGCGTGGATGGTGAAGTAGTCAACGCCTTGTTCAGCTTGTTCGATCAGGGTGTCGCGGAAGATTTCCCATGTCAGATTTTCGGCTTTGCCATTGACCTTTTCGAGTGCTTGATAGATGGGGACTGTACCGATGGGCATGGGGGCGTTGCGCAGAATCCATTCGCGAGTTTCGTGGATGTTTTTGCCGGTGGACAAGTCCATCAAGGTATCGCCGCCCCAACGGGCTGACCATGCCATTTTTTCGACTTCTTCTTCAATCGAGGAGGAAACCGCTGAGTTACCAATATTGGTGTTGATTTTGACGCGGAAATTGCGACCGATAATCATCGGTTCCAGTTCCGGGTGGTTGATATTGGCGGGAATGATGGCGCGGCCTTCCGCGACTTCTTTGCGCACGAATTCAGGGGTGACTTCAGCGGGAAGGTTTGCGCCCCAAGCTTGGCCCGCATGTTGGCGCAACAGTTTGGCGTAACGTGGGTCTTTACGCAGTTCTTGCAACTTCAGGTTTTCGCGGATGGCAACGTATTCCATTTCCGGCGTAATGATGCCTTGGCGGGCGTAATGCATTTGCGAGACGTTTTTGCCTGCTTTGGCACGGCGTGGGGCACGCAAGTGGGCAAAGCGCAAGTGCGCCAGCGCCGGGTCATTCTGGCGTGCCAGCCCAAAATCTGAGGTGGGTGCATCGAGCTGTTCGGTATCGTTGCGCTCTATAATCCAGTTCAGGCGCACATCGGGAATGCCTTCCAGCAGGTTGATTGCAACTGTAGGGTCGGTGAAAGGGCCAGAGGTGTCATAGACGGGAATGGGGGGGTTTTCTTCCACGCCAAAACTCGCTGCGGTGGGGTCTTGGTCAATTTCACGCATACCGACACGGATGTCAGGGCGTGAACCTTGCACATAAACCTTGCGGGAATTGGGGAAAGGTTGGGTCACTTCACTGGATAGTTCAGCGGTTTTTTTTAGGAAGGCTGCTGGTATTGCGCTCATGTAATTTATTTCTCCATGAAGTGTAGTAAAAACTCCACGGCAAGCGCTGGAGCCTCCCTACACCGGTATAGTCCGTATCAGGTTCCAAGGGTATGATCTCAGCCCGCGAAGGCACCCCCGGCTCATCAAATTGCACTGTAACAGATTCAACACGAATCAGGTATAACCCGGCAAACTGTCGGCGGAATAGCGCAATTGGTCGGCGCTTTGCGATTTCTGCATTTGTACTTTAGCAAAGTCTTATACTATGCTGCGACTTTCATGTTGTTTAACAGGAGCTTTGCATGAACGATTTGGTAGCACGTACTTATTGTGTTGTGCCCTCGGAAGTGCTGAAGGCATTATTGTTTGCAGGCATTGGTGGCGGTATTTTTCTCAGCATCGCTCGACTAGCGGGTATGAATATACCCTCCGCTGTGATGATCGGCCTGATTGGATTTTTCTTGGCTGGGGCTATGTTAGCGTCTCACCGTTTGTCCATTTTGCGCAAACCGGGGCTTGTTTTGTTGGGTGGTGTTATCTCCATTATGGTAACGGTGCACTTGCAGGATGCTATTCTCCGTATTATTTAAGCCAAAGAGTACCTCGCACGCCTTCAAGAAAGTTGGTGTTTGACTACCAGTACATCACAGTCTGCTGATTTGACAATCGCGTCCGCTGTCGAACCCAGAAATCCGAGAAAGCCTTTTTTACCGCTGTGGGCAATCACGATGAGGTCAATTTGCTTGTGGTTGGCAAACTCTAGGATGGTACTGGTGGTAAAACCTTCTTTTATCGTTTGTTCAACGTTGAGTGGCAGCGAAAAGGGTGTTGTCAGTGTCTGCATTTTCTTGCGGGCATTACGGAGCTGCTGTTGATGTAGTTCTTCGTTCATGATTAGGCTGGAGGGTTCACCAAAAGGCTCTGCTCCTAGCGGTATATTTTCGACTACATGTAACAGTGTGAGGCGGGCACCGTAGTGTTCTGCCAATTCGCGCGCACGCTGGATCACAGGGTTGCTACTATCGGACAAATCAATGGGTGCAAGTATGTGTTGATAATTGAACATGGCTATATTCTCCTTTACAGATTTTTGCCTGATATCAGTATTATTTTAGTCTAGCTGATAGCAGAAGTGGGAAGTTTGAGCTATATCTGTAATTACCCTGATTGCTGTGTCGAAGGAGTGTCTGTGTTTAAGTGGTTTGTTAGTAGTGTTACCGATATTCTGATTGCGTTTACGTTGGCGACGTTGTTGTTGCTGTATGGTGCGATGAGTCATCCCGAGATGTTTCCGCAGCGTTTTTTCCAGTATTGGACGTTGACTAGCCCTCATTCTGTAGCAGAACCACCTTCCCAGCAGATTTCTGCAGCTGCACAGGTGCAACGCTAACCTTTATCTGTTATGTTGCGCTCCAGAGCTGATCGGGCAATCGCTGTTTCCTACGCAAGTAGGCGGTGGAGGAAAGTCCGGGCTCCATAGGGTAGAACGCCAGGTAACGCCTGGGCAGCGTGAGCTGACGGAAAGTGCAACAGAAAGTAAACCGCCTTTGAGCTTGCTCATCGGTAAGGGTGAAAGGGTGCGGTAAGAGCGCACCGCGTCGCTGGTAACAGTCGATGGCACGGCAAACCCCGTTCGGAGCAAGACCAAATAGGGATGCATTGGTGTGACCCGCACTGCATCCGGGTAGGTTGCTAGAGGTATACGGTGACGTATATCCCAGATGAATGATTGTCCACGACAGAACCCGGCTTACAGATCAGCTCTACTTTTTATTTGCCATTACTATAATTTATTAAAAAAATGGCAATTTAGGTATTAATCCACGTTCTAGCTCTAGCATATTAACTCATTGTTTATCATAAAAATGCTGAATTTTAATTAGTCTATTCATCTTGTTTTCACTATCGCTTATTTTATTTAAAGTCATTTCTCCCCTGATTTTATTGACAGAGTGGGGATGTCTGCCTATATTTCTTCGTAAGTGGAGAAAAATGGAGAAAAGTAGAGAGTTTTCCCATTTTAAGTGGAATAGGGCAATATGTTTCGTGGTATTTCGAGTGTATCAATCGACGCTAAAGGCAGATTTGCCATGCCAGCTAAATACCGTGAGGATCTTTTGGAAAATTCTGGCGGTCAGATTGTTATCACTGTCGATCACACGGACAAATGCTTGCTCATTTATCCCATGGGTCAGTGGCTGACAGTAGAAAAAAATCTCATGGTGCTTCCTAATATAAATCGCAAGGTGCGCAATATGCAGCGCCTTATCCTAGGTCATGCGGCAGAACTGGAGCTTGATGCACAAGGACGAATTTTACTTCCAGTCTTATTACGTGAGTATGCCGGTCTTGATAAGAGAGCCGTGTTGGTAGGACAGGCAAACAAATTGGAATTGTGGGATGCCGAGATTTGGGCGGCTGCACGTGCATCTTGGTTGCTGGAAGCTCAGGATGATGATGAAGCCCATGACTTTTTAAATCAGGTGTCCCTATAAGGACTATATATAGTGATTGATCCGCTGTGGAAACATGACACGGTATTATTGCCAGAGGCAGTGTCAGCTTTAAATATTCAAAGTGCGGGCGTTTACGTCGATGGTACTTACGGCCGAGGAGGGCATTCTGCTCTGATTTTGGAGTATCTCGGTGTGAATGGCCGTTTGATCGTGATCGATAAAGACCCGGTCGCGATCGAACATGCTCGTCAACGTTATGCAGATGATCCGCGCGTTCATGTGTGGCATGGTTCGTTTAGAGATTTTCCAGAAGCACTCATTGATGCCGGTATTAATGAGAAAATTCAAGGCATCTTGCTGGATCTTGGTGTTTCTTCCCCGCAATTAGATGATGCTGAACGTGGCTTTAGCTTTATGCGTGAAGGGCTGCTGGATATGAGAATGGATACTTCTCGGGGTGAAAGCGCGGCGCAGTGGTTAAATCAGGCAGATGAGGCCGCTATCGTCGATGTGCTGTGGCGTTATGGTGAAGAGCGTTTCTCTCGCCAAATAGCGAAGGAAATTGTGCGGGTGCGTACACAAAATCCATTACAAACCACCACACAGCTAGCAGACTTGATTGCGAGTGTTATACGTAAACGTGAACCTGGCAAAAACCCCGCTACGCGTAGTTTTCAGGCTATTCGTATCAAAGTAAACCAAGAACTTGATGATGTTGAGGCGTGCTTACAGCAAACCCTTGAATACCTTGCTCCTGAAGGACGCTTGGTTGTTATTAGCTTCCACTCATTGGAAGATCGCATTGTGAAGCACTTTTTTCGCGATGTGTCTTCACCGCCGCGCTTGCCTAAAGGCTTGCCGGTGATGCCCACCTTTTTTCAGCCCCCTATGCAATTAGTCGGTAAGGCACAACGTGCTTCTGATGCAGAGGTATCCGGTAATGTCCGTTCTCGTAGTGCTATCATGCGAGTAGGGGAGCGTACTGCATGAGTCGTGGCCGTTTACTAGGCTTGTTACTGTTGTATTTATTGGTTATTGGAATGTCATTGCTGGTTGTTACCAATCGACATCATTCGCGTGAGTTATTTGCAGAGTTACAGCATCTAGAAAAAGAGCGGGATGAGTTAAGCGCTGATTGGAGTCGATTGAAGTTGGAGCAAAGCACGCTATTGAATCAGGTGCATGTAGAAAACCGTTCTAAAGAGGTGCTGAATATGCAAAAACCCTCCGCCGATAATATTAAGGTAATACGCGAGTGAAGCGCAGACAATTGAAGTCACCTATTTTTCAGGGTAGGCGTTTATTCCTGATGCTGGCATTGTTGGTGGTGATTGGTATTTTGATGTTGCGTGCTGCATGGCTGGAGGTTTTTCAGCAGGAATGGCTGCAACAGCAAGCAGATAAACGCCAAATGCGTGTCGTTACTGTGCCCGCTTACCGTGGCATGATCACAGACCGTAATGGCGAGCCGATGGCGATTAGCTCGCCTGTTTCATCATTGTGGTGTAATCCACAAGACCTGTTGAAGGCTCAAGAAGATTTACGCCATCAAGCGGCTCAAATACTGGGTGATGCACCCTCTACACAAGCGAAGGCTTCCGAGCAAGAAGCTTACGCGATTGCCCGAGGCGAGCGAGAAGTCGCTGCTGAAAAGTTGGCTAAGTTGGATGAGGGTTTACGCCATATTGAGCAAGAATTGGAAATGCAGCCCGGTGAACTAGAACAAAAATTGACTGAGGCTAGTGACAAGCAATTTTTCTATCTAGGACGGCAACTTTCTTTGGAATCCGCTCAGGCTATTCTCGATTTGGATTTGCCCGGCGTTGCGGTAACGCGTGAATATCGCCGTTATTACCCATTGGCTGAAACAGCGGGTCATGTAGTGGGTATGACCAATATTGATGGCGGTGGTATTGAGGGCATTGAAAAAGCTCGCAATGAGCAACTGGCAGGAAAAAATGGCAAGACGCGCGTCGTGCGCGACGCTAAAGGTAAGCTGGTTGAAAGTGTTATCAGTATGGAAGAGGTGCAGCCTGGGCAGGATGTACAGCTGAGTATTGACCGTCGCATTCAATATCTGGCGTACAAAGAGTTAAAAACCCAAGTATCACTATTAAATGCCAAGGCGGGTTCTGTGGTTGTGCTGGATGCACATACCGGTGAAATACTGGCAATGGCGAATGTGCCATCATTCAACCCTAATAACCGTAAAGAGCTGAAACCTTCTCTCTACCGTAATCGTGCTGTAACGGATAAGTCGGAACCGGGTTCTACCATTAAGCCTTTGACGATTGCTGCTGCATTGGAGGCGCGTGTTATCGGGCCTGATGTGGAGATTAATACTTCACCGGGTGTAATCAATTTTGGTAAATATCGCGTCAAAGATCCTAAAGATTACGGTTCGATTAGTTTGCCGACATTATTGGCAAAATCCAGCAACGTTGGTGCTAGCAGGGTGGCACTACTGATGAATGCACGTGATCAGTGGATGTTCCTCAGTCGTGTGGGCTTTGGGCGTGTACCCAATGCAGGCTTTTCAGGGGAAACGGCAGGCCAACTTGGTAGCTATACACAATGGGGAAAGGTTGATCGTGCTTCTCATGGTTATGGCTATGGTTTGTCATCCAGTTTATTGCAAATTACCCATGCTTACACGCCGTTCGCTGCCAATGGTGTGCTGATGCCGGTCTCTATCTATAAGTTGGATCAGCCTAATATGGGGCAACAGGTAATGAGCCCAGACACAGCACGTTCTGTGTTACGTATGATGGAAGCGGTGGTGCAGAAAGGCGGAACGGGTGAAAAGGCTATGGTAGAGGGTTACCGTATCGCGGGTAAAACGGGCACTGCTTATAAATATATTGATGGTAAGTACCGTGATGACCGTTACCTGACCAGCTTTATTGGGGTTGCACCGGCCAGCAATCCGCGTTTAGTCGTCGCGGTACAGATTGATGAACCAAAAGTTGATGACAGTGGTGGACGTGCTGCTGCCCCCGTCTTTTCCAAAGTGATGGCAGAAGCGCTGCGGTTGCTGGATGTGCCACCTGATAATTTGCCTAATGAAAAACAAGCAGCAGTCAAGACTGGAGGCGCAACATGAATCGATCGCTTTCCCTGCGTACCCTGTTACAGGGTATTGTCGAGTCTGTGCCTGATATTCAGGTGAATGGCCTGACGCTGGATAATCGTCATGTTCAGCCAGGCATGGCTTTTGTTGCTTTGCGTGGCACACGTCAACATGGCTTGAGTTATGCAGAATCCGCTGTACAGGCAGGGGCGGTCGTCGTGCTGTTTGAGCCAGAAGAAGGTTTACAACAGCCAGCCTTGTCGGTTGATTTGGTGGCCATACCTTCCTTGCAAGAGCATTTAGGTATGCTCGCTGACCGTTTTAATGCTGCCCCTAGTGCCGAATTGTTCATGATAGGGGTAACGGGCACGGATGGTAAAACCTCTGTCAGCCATTTTGTTGCAGAAGCGTTGAATGCAGAAACCGTCATGGGTACTCACGCAACGGCTGTCATCGGTACATTGGGTATTGGTATGCCAGGTGCTTTGCGGCCTGCCACCCATACCACGCCGGATGCGCTGACTGTTCATGCCTTATTGCGTGACTTACGGGACACAGGCTTTGATGCGGTAGCGATGGAAGTATCCTCCCATGCGTTGGATCAGGGTAGGGTTAACGGTATCCGTTTTGATGTGGCAGTCTTGACCAATTTGACCCGTGATCATCTGGATTATCACGGCACTGTCGAAGCCTATGCAGAAGCCAAACGTAAGCTGTTTCATTGGCCTGACCTGAAAACCGTGGTGCTAAACTTGGATGATGCGTTCGGGCTGCGTTTAGCAGGTGAATTATCCGCTCAGTCTATTCATGTCATCGGTTACGGTGTTGGTAAGGTTGAGGATTACCCTGCGGGTACGTTGGTGGCCACAGCTCCAGTTTTTGATCATGTGGGTATTCGTGCCACTGTGAGTGGTGCTCAGGGTGAGGGTACTCTGCAAGCGCCGGTGTTAGGGCAGTTTAATTTGCATAATCTACTGGCTGCCTTAGGCGTGTTATTGGCGAAAGGCTTGCAATGGTCGGATGCTTTGCAGCGTTTGCAACACGTTTGGGTTGTGCCGGGGCGTATGGAGCGGGTTGCATCGACTGTGCGCGGCGAACAGCCGTTAGTGGTGGTGGATTATGCGCATACACCCGGTGCGTTGCAGCAAGTGTTGAAAGCGGTGCGGGTGCATACACGGGGGCGATTACTGTGTGTTTTCGGTTGCGGTGGTGACCGCGATAGGGGGAAACGTCCCCTCATGGCAAAAATAGCAGAATCTGATGCTGACGTAGTGATCATAACCGACGATAATCCGCGCTCGGAAAATCCGCAGCAGATATTTGAGGACATTATGCAAGGCATCAATAATAAAGTGGGCGTGACAGTAGAGCATGACCGTGCACAAGCGATTCGCTTAGCTATTCGGCAGGCACAACCCGGTGATACGGTATTAATTGCCGGTAAGGGACACGAAACCGTACAAATTTTAGCACACGGTACTGTGCCGTTTGATGATCGCATTCAGGCAGCGCAAGCCTTGCAGGAGTGTGGTGTATGACATGGTTAACGTTGGCAGATATCGCTAGCATGACGGGGGGGACGCTGAATGTTCCCTTTGAGCTTGCTCAGAATGTGCTGCTTGAGCGGGTCGAGCGTGATTCCCGCGCAGTGCAAGCCGGTGATTTGTTCCTTGCTTTGCAGGGGGAACGTTTCGATGCCCATGATTTTGTGCCGCAAGTGGCTGGTAAGGCCAGTGCGGCTTTGGTGTCACATGCTGTGGATGCTGATATCCCACAAGTAGTGGTGGACGATGTGCGTTTGGCCTTAGGTAGGCTAGCGGCAGCTTGGCGTCAGCGCTTCCAGTCTCCGCTGGTTGGCTTGACCGGGAGTAATGGCAAGACCACGTTGAAGGAAATGCTAGCTGCGATTTTGGCGTTGCAAGGGAATACCCTTGCTACTGCCGGTAATCTGAATAATGACATTGGAATGCCCTTAACCTTGCTGCGTTTGCGCGATACCGATAGGTTCGCTGTGATCGAAATGGGAGCAAATCACTTTGGAGAGATTGATTACCTTACACAAATCGCTTGCCCGGATGTCGCGATTATTAATAATGCGGGTGCATCACATTTAGAGGGTTTTGGTGATATTGCTGGGGTGTCTCGCGCTAAAGGTGAAATTTTCAACGGACTTGTTCAGTCAGGTGTAGCTATCATTAATGCAGACGATACGTATGCTGATTATTGGCGTGGGTTGAATCAAGGTCGTCAGGTGATTAGCTTTGGTTTGGATAATGCGGCGGATGTCCGTGGTGGGAGTGATATTAATACACCCTTCTATTTACAGGTCAATGAGCAAATCCTTCCAGTTAATCTAAAGTTGCTGGGGCGTCATAATATGCTAAATGCTTTAGCGGCAACGGCAGCAGCACTGGCATTAGGGGTAGAGCTCGATACAGTTCGTCAAGGGCTGGAATCGCTACAACCTGTTAAAGGGCGTTTAAATCCTAAAGCAGGTAAGCATAGTGGTAGAGTCATTGATGATACTTACAATGCTAACCCTAGTTCGACAGCGGCTGCGGTGGGTGTTTTAGCGGGCTTACAGGGTAGAAAGATTTTGGTATTGGGTGATATGGGCGAATTAGGTAATACAGGTGAGCAACTCCACACCGCGATTGGCCATCAGGCGGCAGCGGCTGGCATTGATGCGCTGTACACCTTGGGTAAATTGAGTGCCAATGCTAGTGTAGCATTTGGTCAGCCACAACGGGCTTTTAATGATTTAGAGGCGTTACTGGCATCATTGGATGAGGACTTACAGCCCGGTGATACGGTGTTGGTAAAAGGTTCACGTTCTGCACGGATGGAGCGGGTAGTCGATGCCTTGACCACCGTGATTGTGAAGGAGGCCGCGTAATGTTGGTTTGGCTATTTGAATTTCTGAGTGAATACTACCGTGGCTTCAGTGTCTTTCAGTATTTGACGCTGCGGGCGATTATGGGGTTGTTGACGGCTTTATTTATTGCTTTGTGGACAGGGCCTGGAATGATTCGTGCCCTGACTCGCTTGAAAATTGGTCAGTATATCCGTGAGGATGGTCCTCAACATCAAATGAAAGCGGGAACACCCACCATGGGTGGTGTCATGATTATTTTGGCCATTGCAGTCGCTACCTTGCTGTGGGCTGATTTGGATAATCATTACGTGTGGGTGGTGCTATTTGTCACGCTGGGTTTTGGCTTGGTGGGTGGTTTAGATGATTACATTAAACTTAAGCATCGCCGTAATCTGGGGCTGACAGCCAAACAGAAATACGTGGGCTTGAGTGTGATCGGGTTCGCCGTGGCTTTCTATTTGTTTTTTGCTGCGAATACGCCCGCTGAAACGACTTTTTTCCTGCCTGTATTCAAGGAAGCTCATTGGCAGATGGGCTGGTTGTTTATCCCGTGGGTCTATTTGGTCGTGGTTGGTTCTAGTAATGCAGTGAATCTAACCGATGGGTTGGATGGTTTGGCGATTATGCCGACTATTATGGTGGCAGGTGGTTTGGCTATTTTTGCCTATGTCAGTGGTCATGCGACCATTTCCCAATATTTGGGTGTGCCGCGCATAGCAGGTGTGGGTGAGTTAGTCGTATTTTGTGCGGCTATTTTTGGTGCTGGATTGGGGTTCTTGTGGTTTAACACGTATCCCGCGCAAGTATTCATGGGCGATGTCGGCGCACTGGCACTGGGTGCGGCGCTTGGTATTGTCGCGGTAGTGGTGCGTCAGGAAATCGTATTGGCAATCATGGGCGGTGTTTTCGTATTGGAAACACTCTCGGTCATTTTGCAAGTCGGTTACTTTAAGGCAACGGGAGGGAAGCGGATCTTTCGTATGGCTCCCTTGCATCATCACTACGAGAAAAAGGGCTGGCCTGAGCCACGGGTTATTGTTCGTTTCTGGATCATCACGGTTATTTTGGTGATGATTGGTTTGGCAACCTTGAAGATTCGCTAAGGTGAACGGGTAGGCAAGTATGACAACGCAAATACACAATTGGGAAACGTTGGTGGTTGGCCTTGGTCAGACCGGCTTGTCGGTTGCACGTCATTTGCACGCACAGGGCGTGGCTTTTGCTGTGGTGGATAGTCGTGCAAATCCACCCGGTAAGGATGAGTTATTCGTTCAATTCCCTGATATACCTTACTTCTTTGGTGCATTTGCAGAAGTCTCGCAGTGGTTTACGGCGGCGGCTACTTTGGTGGTTAGCCCCGGTATTGCGATTGCTACCCCTGAGATTCGCGCGGCGGGTGAGCGCGGTGCGTCACTCATTGGCGATATCGAGTTATTTGTGCGTGAAGCCAAAGCGCCTGTGATTGCGATTAGTGGTTCCAACGGCAAAAGTAGCGTGACGACGTTGGTGGATCTGATGGCGAAAAAAGCCGGTATGGTTTCGTATGCTGGCGGAAATCTTGGGTATTCAGCGTTGGATTTGCTGGAGAAACCCACCCCAGATTTATATGTGATGGAGCTTTCTAGCTTTCAGTTAGAAACAACTCAGTCTTTGAAGGCAGTTGCTTCGGTCGTTTTAAACGTCAGCGAAGACCACATGGATCGATACCCCAGCTTCGTCGATTATGCCGCAGCAAAGCAAGTGGTGTACCAGCATTGTGGATGTGCGGTGGTAAATCGTGACGATACGGTGGTTATTAATTTAGCGGATAATGCTGTTTATGGCAGTAGAATCAGTTTTGGTCTTGATGAGCCTGCTGCTGGTCAGTACGGCATCCGTAACCATGCGGGTAAACGTTGGTTGGCAAAGGGTGAAACCTTGCTGCTGGCTGTTGATGAGATGAAATTGCCAGGCGATCATAACTATGCGAATGCACTGGCAGCGCTGGCATTGGGCGAGGCTGCTGGTATTCCTCTTGAGGGGATGTTGGCGGCGTTACGTGAGTTCACGGGGCTGTCGCACCGTACCCAGTGGGTGCGTGAACGCCATGGGGTGAATTGGTATAACGATTCCAAAGGGACAAATGTAGGGGCAACGTTGGCTGCTTTGGCGGGGCTACCCGGCAAAACGGTGTTGATTGCAGGCGGTCAAGGTAAGGGTGCTGATTTTGCACCGTTGCGTTGGGTGGCGGCTGACAAGGCACGGGCGCTGGTGTTGATCGGTGAAGACCGTGACAAGCTGGCAGCAGTGGTGGAAGGTTATGCACCTTACGTGTTCGCTCATGATATGGCGGAGGCAGTGTTGAATGCCGCAGAACTGGCTCAAGCCGGTGATAATGTGTTGCTTTCCCCTGCGTGTGCCAGTTTTGATATGTTTAAAAGCTATGTTCACCGTGGTGAGGTGTTCAGTGATGCGGTGAGGAGCTTGCCATGAGCTTGCAGCCGCCTATGCCGATGGATGCTTTGGATCATGATAATCCGTGGGCGCGTTATATCGATCGTGATTTGCTTCTAGCGTTATTAGCCATTATCGGTATTGGTGTTGTTATCTTGGCATCTGCATCGATGTGGGTGGCGCAAAAACAATATGACGACCCGTATTTTTATCTACAACGTCAGACGTTTTACTTGGCGATGGGGGTGATCCTTGCAATCGTCATGTATCAAATCAGAGTCGATTTTTGGCAGCAACTCGGCGTGCGTTTGTTGCCGATTGTGCTTGCATTGTTGGTATTGGTGTTGATACCGGGGATTGGCAAAGAAGTGAATGGTAGTCGCCGCTGGTTAAACTTTGGTTTTATGGCGGTGCAAGTGTCAGAGATGGCTAAGCTGATCATGTTGTTGTATTTGTCTGGTTATCTGATCCGACATGGGAAAGATTTGTCCTTATCCAAATCGCATCGACCGCTGTTGATTCCTCTGTTAGTGCTCGGCATAACAGGTGGTTTATTATTGTTAGAGCCTGACTTTGGTTCAACGATTGTTATTTTTGTCACTGGCTTGTCGTTATTGTTCCTGGGTGGCGTGCCTTTGAAACGTCTGGGAATCCTGCTGGGTGGGGCAATACTGGTAATGATTCCGGTGTCGATGATGGGTTATCGCAGTGCCCGTTGGGATGCTTTGATCAACCCGTGGGCGCATGAGGCGGATAAAGGGTATCAAACTGTCCATGCCTTGATGGCGATTGGTGATGGTGGCTGGTTTGGGAATGGGCTGGGAGGTGGTATCCAGAAGTTGTTTTACCTGCCAGAAGCTCACAATGACTTTATTTTCTCGATATTAGCGGAAGAGTTTGGTTTTATCGGGATGTTGATTGTCTTGAGCCTGTATGGCTGGTTGGTTATGCGGGCATTTGTCATTGGTTTTCAAGCGGATAAGGTGGGTAAGCACTTTGGGGCTTACGTGGCTTATGGTATCGGTTTCTGGATAGGGTTTCAGGTCATCTTGCATATTGGGGTGAATCTGGCTGTGTTGCCACCCAAAGGATTGACGTTGCCACTGATGAGTTACGGTGGCAGTAGCTTGATGATTACGTTGGCGGCAATGGCTTTATTGATGCGGGTGCATCGTGAGACTCAGCTTAGCCAGTTTGGTGTACCGGAGCAGCGTACACCGAAACCTAAAAAAGTGCGTGCGATCAAGAGGACAGCTCGTGGTGAATAATACCAGAACCCAACGCCCCATTATGATTACTGCTGGTGGTACCGGCGGCCATGTATACCCCGGTCTGGCCGTAGCACGAGCGTTGATAGCTCAAGGGATTCCCGTTGTGTGGATGGGAACCCGTAAGGGTTTAGAGGCGCGGGTGATTCCTGAGGCCGGTATCGAGATGGCGTGGCTGGAGGTGAATGCGTTGCGCGGCAAAGGCTGGCAAACGCTGTTGATGGCGCCAGTCAATTTGATTCGCGCTTTGTGGCAGTCGCTGCAAATCATGCGCAAGCACAAGCCCGCAGCGATATTGGGCATGGGCGGTTTCGTCGCAGGCCCCGGTGGTTTGGTGGCAGCCTTGCTGGGTACGCCTGTGGTGATCCATGAGCAGAATGCGGTGGCAGGTTTGACCAATAAGTTGCTATCGCGAGTTAGCCGCCGAGTGCTGGAAGGTTTTCCGGGTACGTTTGCCAGCAGCCAGAACGTGATGGCGACCGGCAACCCGGTACGGCTGGATATTGCCAGCCTGCCTGCACCACGGGAGCGTTTAGCTGACCGTGATGACGAGCCAGTGCATGTACTGGTGGTCGGTGGCAGTCTGGGGGCGCAGGCGTTGAACCAAAGGGTTCCGCAAGCCTTGGCACAACTGGATAGCACGCTTCGTCCGGTAGTGCGTCATCAGGCTGGTGTGAAAAATATCGACGAAGCGCGTAGCCAATACGCCGCAGCGGGCGTGGATGCGGAGGTGATGCCTTTCATTGAGGACATGGCTGAAGCCTATGGCTGGGCGGATTTGGTGATTTGCCGTGCCGGTGCGTTGACCATTGCGGAATTGGCGGCGGCAGGTGTCGCGGCGGTGCTGGTGCCTTACCCTTATGCGGTGGATGATCATCAAACCGCTAACGGTAAGTTTCTGGCGGATCATGGCGCGGCCTTGCTGATTCAGCAGCAGGATCTGACGGCGGAAAAGCTGGCAGGTGTATTGAAAGATTTATGTACTGACCGCGTTAGCTTGCGGCAGATGAGCGAGGCTTCCCGTGCATTGGCAAAGCCCCATGCGACGGCACAAGTCGCCGCCATTTGCGCGGCCTATGCCGGTTATGACTTCGACAACCAAGCAGGAAAACAACAATGAAGATAGGCAAGGACGATCTCGCTCGCAAACGCATTAACCGGCTACATTTCATCGGTATCGGTGGTGCGGGGATGGGCGGTATTGCCGAGGTGGTCGCGAATTTGGGCTACAAAGTATCCGGTTCTGACGTGGCAGAAGGGGCGATGACACGCCGTCTGCAATCGCTGGGTATCACTGTTTACAAAGGTCACGCGGCGGAAAACGTTGAAGGTGCGGATGTTATCGTGGTGTCTACCGCGATTGACAATAACAACCCGGAGATTATCGCGGCGCGTGAAAAGCGCTTGCCGATTGTACGCCGTGCAGAAATGTTGGCGGAGCTGATGCGTTTCCGCCAAGGGATTGCAGTTGCAGGTACTCACGGCAAGACTACGACGACCAGTCTGACCACCAGCCTGTTGGTTGAGGGCGGCATGGATCCGACCTACGTGATTGGTGGCAAACTTAACAGTTCTGCGAGCAATTCCAAGCTGGGTACGGGCGAGTATCTGGTGGCCGAGGCGGATGAAAGCGATGCGTCATTCCTGTTCCTGCAACCGATGATTGCGGTGGTGACGAATATTGATGAAGACCACATGTCGACTTACGGCGGTGACTTCAACAAGCTGAAGCAAACTTTTATCGAATTCCTGCATCACCTGCCTTTTTATGGCTTGGCGGTGTTGTGTGTGGATGATGAGTATGTGCGCGAAATTCTGCCGGAAGTCGGTCGTCCGATCGTCACTTACGGGATTGATCAGGAAGCGGATGTGCAGGCAACCAATGTGCGCTTTGTGGGCACGGAAAGCCATTTCAACGTGCATTGCGTGAAAGGCGACCGCAACCTAGACATCGTGCTGAATTTACCGGGGCGGCATAACGTGCTGAATGCCTTGGCGGCGATTGCGATTGCGGCGGAATTGGATGTGTCTGACCAAGCCATCGTGGATGGTTTACGCAAGTTTGATGGGGTAGGCCGCCGCTTCCAGCAATACGGCGACATTACCTTTGCCCCCGGCAAGAACGCAACATTGGTGGATGATTATGGTCATCACCCGCGTGAAATGAAGGCGACGATGGATGCGGTACGTAATGCTTGGCCGACGCGCCGTGTGGTGCAGGTATTCCAGCCACACCGTTACACCCGTACCCGTGATTTGTTTGAAGATTTCGCGCAAGTGTTGTCGGAAACCGATGTGCTGGTGTTGATGGATGTTTACCCAGCCAGTGAGCAGCCGATTCCCGGCGCTGATGGGCGGGCGTTGGCGCGTGCCATCCGTATTCGGGGAAAAGTTGATCCGATTTTCGTGACGGATGTGGAAGACGTGCCGGGTGTCCTCAAGCATGTGTTGCAGGATGGTGATGTGATCCTGACTCAGGGGGCGGGCAGCGTTGGTGCGTTGGCTGCGGGTTTACCAGAAAAACTTGCCATGAAGAGTGATACTGAATGAGTGTAACGTTACATAATAAATTCGGGAAAGTAGCCGTACTTTACGGTGGCTGGGCAGCAGAACGCCCGATTTCCTTGAAAAGTGGCGCGGCGGTATTGGCTGCTTTGCAGGCAAGTGGTGTGGATGCCCACGGTATTGACGTTGACCGTAACATTATTAAGATACTTCAAGAAGGTGGCTTCGATCGTGTATTTAATATATTGCACGGTGCTGGTGGTGAAGATGGGGTGTTGCAAGGTGCTTTAGAGGTGCTTGGTATACCTTATACCGGTTGTGGCGTGATGGCTTCTGCTATCAGTATGGATAAGCTCATGACCAAGCGGGTGTGGGCAGGTGCAGGTCTACCAACGCCTGCTTATCGCGTGTTGACGGCGGATACTGATTTTACCGCAGTGGTCGCTGAATTGGGTTTGCCATTGATGGTGAAGCCAGCCACGGAAGGTTCTAGCATTGGCATGAGCAAAGTGAAACTGGCTGATGATTTGGCTGATGCTTACCGCAAAGCGGCTGAGTGCAGTGCGGTGGTGATTGCTGAGCAATGGGTGACTGGTGCTGAATATACCGCTGGTATCGTTGCAGGTGAGTCATTCCCGCTGATTCGTTTGGAAGTGCCGGGTGAGTTTTATGACTATCAGGCTAAGTATATTTCCAATGATACGCGTTATTTCTGCCCATGCGGCTTGGATGCGTCAGAAGAGCAGGCTATGCAATTGCTGGCACAGCAGGCGTTTGCCGCTGTCGGTGGGCGTGGCTGGGGACGTGTGGATATGATGCGTGATGCCCAAGGTCATGCATGGTTGATTGAGGTCAATACGAACCCCGGTATGACCGATCATAGTTTGGTTCCAATGGGTGCTCGTGCTCTTGGTATGGATTTTAACGCGCTGGTTGTGCGCATCTTGGAGACCACGTTGTAATGGCATCACCGCGTCGCCAAACAGCACATAAGCGTTCCCAACCTGGCTTCCATCTGGCGGATATTCCACCGGGTTTGCTGAAGCTAATAGCGGCGTTTATTGTGGCCTTAATGTTGTTGGCTGGCGTGTTGGGTGGGCGTGCAATGTTGAATAACCCGGAAAATCTGTCCATTAGTCGGATTGATCTTCAAGGCGACCGTAAATTTATCAAAGATGTAGATTTACAGGCAGTTATTGATAAATACAAGCAAACTAATCTGTATTTGTTGGATACGGACACCTTAAGGGCTGATATCGAAACGTTACCGTGGATACGTTCAGTTACCTTACGCAAAGCATGGCCTGATCACTTGATTATTGGTATTGAGGAGCAGCGCCCGGTGGCTTTTTGGGGGCGTGAGCGCTTAATGAACCAATACGGTGAGTTATTTGTTGCAGAATTACCCTCCATGCGAGGGGTGTTTCCAACGCTCTACAGTCCGCAAGACAATGGTCGAGAGATGGCTGAGCGTTATCTTGAGGTCAAAGAGTGGCTGAAAGGCTTGCCGTTGGAGCTGTCTGAATTGACCGAGGATGAAAGTGGTTCGTGGCGAATCAAGATTAAAGATGGGCCAGAAGTCATGATCGGTAGTGAGGATCAGGCACGGCGAATGCAACGATTTAGGGTTGGATTTCAACAGGAATTGGCTAAAAAGCTAAGTAATGTACGTCGGGTTGATCTACGTTACACCAACGGTTTTGCCGTAGAATGGAAAAAATCCCCAGTCGGCTCGCGGGATTCAATGGACGGAGTCACAGGAGTGAGTGATGTCAAAGAAAGAGCATAATGTGATTGTAGCGCTGGATCTGGGAACCTCGAAAGTGGTGGCTCTGGTCGGTGAAATCAATGATGTGGGTCGTTTGGAAATTATCGGAATCGGTTCATACCCTTCACGAGGGATGAAAAAAGGGGTGGTGGTTAATATTGAATCCACCATCCAGTCGATTCAACGGGCAGTCGAAGAAGCCGAATTGATGGCTGGTATTCAGATCCGTACCGTGTACGTGGGTATCGCTGGTAGTCATGTTCGTAGCCTCAACTCACATGGCATTGTTGCGATCAAAGACAAGGAAGTGACGCTCAATGATGTAGAGCGTGTCATGGATGCTGCTCGTGCTGTGGCTGTTCCAGCGGATCAACGTATTTTGCATGTACTGCCCCAAGAGTACGTGATCGACCAGCAAGAAGGTATCCGCGAGCCAGTTGGTATGTCAGGCGTGAGGTTAGAGGCACGCGTGCATTTAGTGACCGCTGCTCACAGTGCTGCTCAGAATCTGGTCAAGTGTGTCGAGCGTTGTGGCTTGCATGTTGAAGACATTATTCTTGAGCAGGTTGCGTCTAGCTACGCGGTGCTGGAGGAAGATGAAAAAGAATTGGGCGTGTGTCTGGTCGATATTGGTGGTGGTACCAGTGACATTGCGGTGTTCATGAATGGTTCGATTCACCATACCGCTGTCATTCCGATTGCGGGTGATCAGGTGACGAATGATATCGCGGTGGCCGTCAGAACGCCGACCCAGCACGCGGAAGAAATTAAAATTAAATACGGGCGGGCATTGCGTCAGTTAGTGGAGGAAGATGAGCTGATTGAAGTGCCAGGAGTGGGTGAACGTGAACCGCGTAGTCTGTCGATGCAGACTTTGGCCTCGGTGATCGAACCCCGCTACGAAGAATTGTTTTCACTCGTGCTTCAGGAGCTGCGTCGCAGCGGTTATGAAGAACGAATTGGTGCAGGCATTGTGCTGACAGGCGGATCCTCGAAAATGCGAGGTGTGCGTGAGTTGGCTGAGGAGGTTTTTCACATGCCAGTACGGATCGGTATGCCCCGGAATATTGGTGGTTTACGTGGTGAAGTCGAAAACCCTATCCATTCCACTGGGGTAGGACTACTGTTGTACGGAATGGCACAGCAGGTATATGGAACCAAGCGAAACGGCTCTAACACAGTGAGTGTTATGTCATCGACAGAAGATAGCTGGTGGGATCGTTTGAAAAATTGGTTTAACGGTAATTTTTAACAGTCGGAGAGTACGGGCATGTTTGAATTAATGGATAGTGCAGCGAAAGGTGCTGCAATCAAAGTTATCGGTGTTGGTGGCGGCGGCGGCAATGCTGTCAAGCACATGTTGGCATCTGGTATCGAAGGTGTCGAATACATTTGTGCCAATACCGATTCCCAAGCACTCACTGGGATTGGCGTGAAAAGCATCCTGCAACTGGGTACTTCCCTGACCAAAGGTCTGGGGGCGGGCGCAAACCCTGAAATCGGGCGTGAAGCTGCGATTGAAGACCGTGAGCGTATTAAGGAACTGGTGAGTGGTACCGATATGTTATTTATCACCGCTGGTATGGGTGGTGGCACAGGCACGGGTGCGGCGCCGGTTATCGCTGAAATTGCGCGTGACATGGGTATCCTGACGGTTGCGGTTGTGACGCGGCCTTTCCTGATGGAGGGTGCACGTCGCAAGAAATCCGCCGATGCGGGTATCGCGGAGTTACACAAGCATGTGGATTCATTGATCACCATTCCGAACCAAAAATTGCTGACTTCTTTAGGTAAAAATGTTTCCTTGATGTCAGCGTTTGAAGCGGCGAATGATGTTCTGCTGAAAGCGGTACAAGGTATTGCAGAGTTGATTACCAATCCCGGTCTGATCAACGTGGACTTTGCTGACGTGCGAGCAGTCATGTGTAATGGTGGTGTGACCATGATGGGTTCTGGTGAAGCACAAGGTGAAGACCGTGCTTCTAAAGCTGCCCAGATGGCTATCTCTAGCCCGTTGTTGGAAGATATTCGTTTAGATGGTTCTCATGGCATTCTGGTCAGTATCAGTGGTGGCATGGATATGACCATGCATGAGTTTGAAGAAGTAGGTTCTGTGGTGGGGCAGTTTGCCGCTGATGATGCAAATGTGATTATCGGTACGACCTTGAATCAGGATTTGGGCGATAAAATCCGTGTCACTATTGTGGCTACTGGATTGGAAGAAGCAGGTCTTACGACGGCGGCACGTCCATCACTCTCCGTCGTGAGCCAGCAACAGCCTGTTCATCGGGGGATGGATCGTCATGCCCAGCAACAAGCGGTGATGAATGAGCAGCGCAATCGTGTTCGGGATTTACCTCCTGTTGAGCTAGCACGGGATATTCCGGGTGTGAAGCCCTACAGTTCTGGTCGGGACTCTACCAGTTACACTTCCCGTGGCAGTGAAAGCAGTTTGGATATCCCAGCCTTCCTGCGGAAGCAGGCTGACTAAGCTTTTTAGTGGTTATTATTGACAAATCGACATGCCCGTCGCGGCACTGAGGCATTTTCCTCAGTGCCGATAGGGTTGTTGAGTGCGCAATATTTTAAGAAATGCTACCTGCGTAGGTGGATTTTGAAGTAGTTTTAGGTGTTTGTTGAAACTTGTTCAGACTCTAACAAGTCAAATCGACTAGAATTCATCTATTCTAAAAAATAACGCGCCAACAACGAACGGGAGTCTAACTTGTTAAGGCAAAGGACATTGAAAGCAACGGTATCAACTATTGGTATCGGCTTGCACTCAGGTAAAAAAGTCTCAATGACTTTACGACCCGCCCCATCCAATACCGGCATTGTGTTTCGTCGGGTGGACATAACTCCTCCTGTCTTGATAGAGCTTCACCCTGAGCGCGTGGGGGAAACGATGTTATGCACCGCTTTGATTGATAAAGATGCCAAAGTGTCAACCATTGAGCATTTGTTATCGGCCTTAGCTGGTTTGGGCATTGATAATCTCTATGTTGATTTAGATGCCGCCGAAATTCCTATTATGGATGGTAGTGCAGCCCCCTTTTTGTATCTATTGTTATCTACCGGTATCGAAGAACTTAAAGCACCTAAGCGGTTTATCCGTATCAAGAAGCCTCTTGAGGCTAGTCGCGGTAATGGTTGGGCAAAGTTGTTGCCCTATGCAGGTTTTAAGGCCAGTTTTGAAATTGAATTTGATCATCCAGCGGTGAGTGCCACTGCTCAATCATTGGAGATTGACTTTTCACATCAGGCTTATGCCAGTGAAATTGCTCGCGCTCGGACGTTTGGTTTTATGCGTGATGTGGAGATGTTACGTTCCCGTAATTTAGGCTTGGGTGGCAGTCTTGAAAATGCCATTGTGTTGGATGAGTTTCGGGTATTAAATCAGGATGGCTTGCGTTATAGCGATGAATTCATTCGGCATAAAATTCTGGATGCCATTGGTGATTTGTATACCTTAGGTCATGGTATTATTGGTGCTTATCAAGGTCATAAGTCTGGCCACGCAATTAATAACTTATTGGCTCGTGAGTTACTCCAGCAACAAGATGCATGGGAGATGGTGACATTGCCTGAAAAACAAAAAGAACAGGTTATTTTTGCTGATAGTTATGCTTTTGCGGGTATTTAAGTCTGAGAGTGGCTGGCTGTCTTGGCTAGGTGAATAATAGCATCCCTAAGTTCTTTATCATCAATGCCTTGTGCTATGCTTTGCATGATATTTGCAGCATTGTTAGATAGCTTGTACATGCCCGTTTTTTGCTCAACGCTTGCAAGGTGTAGCCCTATCACCTTAATATCAATGCCGCGAATGTTAGTGTTTAAGTGTTTGCTTAAATATTTGCACAATGAGTGCTGCTGGAAGCGGGCTTGTGTAGCAAAATGAGGATCATCGGTCAGGAGTGTTATACGTTGGTTTTTCAGTAAAGGCCAAAAACGGTTGTCGACAGGGATAGCAAAGAAATGAGAAATGACTGCTGTGAGTCTGTCAATTTGATGCAGTTTTTCATCAAAACCCCTACTAATCAGTTGATTGATTTTTTTCATCGTCTTCAGCTTTCCCTAAATCTGTGATCTTCTGTGATAACTGCTATGGTCGCACTTTTTGAGTTTGTGAGGAATCCAAGAGATTTACTATCATGCAGGTAATTTGTCTTAGTGATGATGGTTCGCGCCGTTCATCGTTCATTCTGCAACCCTGGAAGCACCTAATTATCCCAGCCGGTATTGTTGCGTTGCTGTTGGTGGGGCTTTCTGTTAATCAAATGTTCGGTCTTTATCGGCTGGATGCTACGCCCCAAAATGCTGAGCTCTCAGGTAATGATGCCAGTAAACTGCTATCAGCGTTGGAACAACAAATTGCTGTTGTTGATCAAATAAAAAAAACCTATGCGAATTACACCGTCGATGTGGATACCTTGTCGGTTCGTCTTGGCAGTTTAGAAGCGGAAATAGCACGTCTTAATGCTTTAGGTAAACGGGTGGCAGATAAGGCAAAGCTGGATCCATTGGAGTTTTCACTGGATAACAAGCCTGCCCGTGGGGGTGTTGATCAGGATGTCTTTTCTGGTCAGCGTAAAAGTTCATCTAATGAATTGTTAGCAGCGTTCCAACAAGCTGAGAATAATGTCGATCGCCAGAAGGGCATATTATCAACGTTAGACCAGATTCTTGAAGGGATTAACGTTCAGGCAGAGATCTTGCCATCCGGTAGGCCGGTACACAGCGGTTATATCTCGTCTGAGTTTGGTTTCCGCCGTGATCCTTTCAATGGCCGTAAGAAAATGCACAAGGGTGTTGACTACGCAGGCCCGCAGGGTACGGATATTTACGCTGTTGGTGGTGGGGTCGTATCCTTCGCAGGCAACCGTAACGATGGTTATGGTAATGTGGTTGAAATCGATCACGGTGATGGTTTGACCAGCCGTTATGCCCACCTGAATACAACCAACGTGGTAGAAGGTAAAGTGGTTAAAAAAGGTGAAAACGTGGCTTGGATGGGCAGTACCGGGCGTTCTACTGGCCCGCATTTGCATCTGGAAGTCTTGAGGAACGGTGAGCAGATCAACCCACGCGAATACCTAGGGCACGAAGAATAATTCACCTGACAGCCAGTTAAACCGTATATAATGCGATACAAACCGTCCAGTGTAGTGATGTGCCCGCACAACGTTACACTGGACTTTCTGTTTGGAAAGGATACAAGAGAGTAAACGTATGCTGGGTTCCGTAGCCAAAAAGATTTTTGGTAGCCGTAATGACCGTCTGGTCAAGTCTTATTCCAAAGCTATCAAGAAAATCAATGCGTTGGAAGAGCAGTACAAATCCCTGTCTGACGAACAACTGGCCGCCAAAACCACTGAGTTCCGCAATCGTCTGGAAAAGGATGAAGCCTTGGCGAGTCTGTTGCCTGAGGCTTTCGCCGTGGTGCGTGAAGCAGGCCAGCGGGTACTGGGAATGCGTCATTACGACGTACAGATGATCGGTGGGATGGTGTTGCATGACGGCAAAATTTCTGAAATGAAGACCGGGGAAGGTAAAACGTTGGTGGCAACACTGGCTGCTTACCTGAATGCTTTGCCGGGTAACGGGATGCACGTTATCACCGTCAATGACTATCTGGCGCAACGTGACGCCGCACAGATGGCGCAGTTGTACGGTTTTCTGGGCTTAACCACGGGCGTTATCGTCAATGGATTGAGTTCTGAGCAACGTCGCGAAGCCTACGCTGCTGACATTACTTACGGCACAAATAACGAATTTGGTTTTGATTATTTGCGCGATAATATGGCTTTCCGCAAGGAAGATCGGGTGCAGCGTGATTTGCACTACGCGATCGTGGATGAGGTTGACTCTATCCTGATTGACGAAGCGCGTACACCGCTGATCATTTCCGGGCCTAGCCATGATGCTTCTCAGCTGTATATGGCAATCGACCAGCTTATCCCGACCTTGGTTAAACAGAAGGAAGAAGATGGCTCTGGCGATTATGCCGTCGATGAGAAAGCACGTCAGGTGTACTTGAGCGAAGCAGGACAGGAGCGTGCTGAGCAATTATTGTGGGCAGCGGGTGTTTTGCCTGAAGGCCAAGGCTTGTACGATACTGTCAGTATCAGTGTGTTACATCATCTGGGTGCGGCTTTGCGTGCTCATGCGCTGTTCCAGCGTAATGTTGATTACATGGTAAAGGATGGCAAAATTGTCATCGTTGACGAGCATACGGGTCGTGCCATGCCGGGGCGTCGCTGGTCTGAAGGCTTGCATCAGGCGATTGAAGCTAAAGAACGGGTGAATATCGAAGCGGAAAATCAGACGCTAGCATCCATTACCTTCCAGAACTACTTCCGCCTCTATACAAAGCTTTCTGGTATGACGGGTACAGCCGATACTGAAGCCTTTGAATTACAGCAAATTTACGGGCTAGAAGTTGTCGTTATCCCGACACACCGCCCAATGGTGCGGATTGACTCCAATGACCTGATTTACCTGACGGCAGAAGAAAAGTATGCCGCTATCATCAAGGAAATCGAGATTGAAGTGGCCAAGGGGCGGCCGGTGTTAGTGGGTACTGCATCCATTGATACCTCTGAATTGGTTTCCAATAAACTCAAGGAGTTGCGGATTCCGCACGAAGTGCTGAATGCTAAGCAGCATGAACGTGAAGCACACATCGTTGCGAATGCAGGTCGCCCGGGTGCTGTTACCATCGCTACCAATATGGCTGGTCGTGGTACTGACATTGTGCTGGGTGGCAGCATGGAAGAGGAAGTGAAACAACTGGGTGAAACGCCAGATCCTGAAGCACTTTCCCAAATCAAAGCCATGTGGAAAAAACGTCATGATGCAGTAGTGGCCTCTGGCGGTTTGCATATCTTGGGTACTGAGCGCCACGAATCACGCCGTATCGACAACCAGTTACGCGGGCGTTCTGGGCGTCAAGGTGACCCAGGTTCTTCTCGCTTCTTCCTGTCGCTGGAAGATAACCTGATGCGTATTTTCGCCTCTGATCGGGTGAAAAGCATGATGCAGCGTTTGGGGATGGAAAAAGGTCAGGCGATTGAAGCCGGACTAGTCTCCAAATCCATCGAAAATGCCCAGCGTAAGGTGGAGGCTCACAACTACGACATCCGCAAACATTTGCTGGAATACGACGACGTTGCCAATGACCAGCGTAAAGTCATCTATTCCCAACGTAATGATTTGCTGGAAGTGGATGACATTAAGGAAACCATTGACGCTATCCGTGAAGACGTGGTGGATGCGATGTTCTCCGCACATATTCCGCCGGGCAGCATTGACGAGCAATGGGATGTCGCTGGCCTGCATAAGCAACTTTACACCGACTTTGGGTTGGATCTGCCGATCCAGCAATGGCTGACGACTGAGAAAAACTTGCATGAAGAAAGTTTGCATACCCGCATTCAAGAGCAAGTGACTGCTTTCATTCAGCAAAAAGAAGCGATGATTGGTGAGCCGAATATGCGCCGTTTGGAGCGCGATGTGATGTTGCACGTGCTGGATGGTGAGTGGAAAGAGCATCTGGCGGCGATGGATTACCTGCGTCAAAGCGTTGGCTTGCGTGGTTATGCCCAGAAAAATCCTAAGCAGGAATACAAGCGCGAAGCCTTCGAGATGTTTGAGCAATTGCTGGAACGTGTCAAGCATGATGTGGTTGCTTTCCTGATGCGCATCCAGTTGCAAGAGCCGCAACAGGCGATAGCAGAACTGGAAACGCATGAGCCGCAGCCGATGGCTTTTTCTCACCCTGATGCGGGCAATGCCTTCGAGGATGAGGAGGTGGTGGATGCAGTCGTGGGTGAGAATAACCCTTACGAACGCGACGGTGCAAAAGTCGGGCGTAATGACCCATGCCCATGCGGTTCTGGCAAGAAATACAAAAATTGCCACGGTCAATTGGCCTGATATGATTTGGTTTGGTTTTTTGGGAAGTAGGTAACATGGCAGTCAACTTACACGCACCTGATACTTTATTGCCGATTGCTGGCGTGCGCTTGGCATCGGTTAACGCGGGAATCCGTTACAAGAACCGTAACGACCTGCTGTTGATTGAGCTGGAACCGGGCAGTCATACGGCTGCGGTGTTCACACGCAATGCGTTTTGTGCCGCACCGGTGCACGTGTGCCGCGCCAACTTGCTGCACTCCAATACGCGTTACCTGCTGATCAACGCGGGTAACGCTAATGCTGGAACGGGGGAGCAGGGAATGGTTGCTGCTCGCGAAAGCTGTGAGCGGGTGGCGGAACAGGGCGCGTGCTGGGCTGAACAAGTGTTGCCCTTTTCGACTGGTGTGATCGGGCAGCAACTGCCCGTCGACAAGATCACCGCAGCGTTGCCAGAGGCTTTTTCCAAGCTGGAAGCCGATGGCTGGCTGGAAGCTTCGCGTACTATCATGACCACCGACACGGTAGCTAAAGCGATGAGCCGTCAGGTGGAAATCTTTGGCGAAACGGTAACAATTACCGGAATTGCCAAAGGCGCGGGCATGATCCACCCCAATATGGCAACCATGTTGTCGTATGTCGCTACCGATGCACTGATCGAAAAAGAAGTGCTGCAAAGCCTGCTGAATGATGTGGTGGAAGAAACCTTCAACTGCATTACGGTAGATGGCGATACTTCGACCAATGACTCGTTGATTGTGATGGCAACGGGTAGCTCCGGCATTTATGTCGGTGGTGATGGTTTGCCCATTTTCCGTCAAGCTCTGTTAGAGATTTGCCTGTATCTGGCGCAAGCGATTGTGCGTGATGGTGAAGGCGCGACCAAATTTATCAGCATTGATGTGCAGGGTGCAGCCACTCGTGCAGAAGCGCGAATTGTCGGCAATACCGTGGCACTTTCTCCGCTGGTCAAAACGGCATTGTTCGCCAGTGACCCGAACTGGGGGCGTATCCTTGCCGCCGTTGGGCGCAGTCAGATTGATGCACTGGATGTCAGCCGCATCAGCATCTGGTTGGGTGAAACGCTGCTGATCGAAAACGGTGAACCTGCTCTCACTTACTACGAAGAATTGGGCGCAGCAGAAACCAAGCGCGACGAAATCAATATCCGCATCCATTTAGGGCGCGGTGAGGCCAGTGCCACAACGTGGACGTGTGATTTCTCTTACGATTACGTCAAGATCAATGCCGAATACCGTAGTTGATTATTTGCATGTCGTCGCAGCGGTTATCCGTGGCGGCGACGGCAGAATCTTGCTGGCGCAACGCCCCGCGAATAAACATCAAGGTGGCAAATGGGAATTCCCTGGCGGCAAAGTCGAGTTGGGTGAAACACCCTTGCAGGGTTTGAGTCGTGAATTGCATGAAGAACTTGGGATTCATGTACTGCAAACTAACCCCCTGATCAAAGTCAGGCATGTTTACCCCGAACGTGCAGTCTTGCTGGATGTGTGGGAAGTCACTGCCTTTAGTGGTGAAGCACACGGTCGCGAAGGCCAGCCAGTCGCTTGGTTTGAGGCTGAGCAGTTGCCGACGCTTGAATTTCCTCCCGCTAATTACCCCATTATTACTGCTGCTCGCCTGCCTGCTCATTGCCTGATTACCCCTGAACCGCAAAATCCTGCTGATTTTTTACAACGGTTGGAAGCTCGGTTGCGTGCGGGTATTCGGTTGGTGGTATTTCGTGCTAAGTCATTGTCAGCAGACGATTATGTGGCGTTGGCGCAGGAGGCAATCCGTTTGGCGCATTCCTTCGGTGCGAAGGTTGTGCTGAATTCGCCGCCAGTGATGTTGGAAGAGGCCGATGGGCTGCATCTGACCAGCCGTCAGTTGTGGGAGGAAGAGCGTGTATATCAGTCGCCGTTACGGGATGGGCAGTGGTTATCAGCCTCCTGTCATGATGAGCGGGAATTGCAGCGTGCAGCAGATATTGGGGTGGATTTTGCCTTTCTGTCGCCGGTTTTGCCTACGTTGTCACATCCGGGCGTGGTGCATCTGGGGTGGGATGTTTTCTCTGCCGCTGTTGAGCGAGTGAATTTCCCGGTGTATGCCCTCGGTGGCATGGATAGCAGCCACGTTGCAACGGCGCGGCTGGGTGGTGGGCAGGGAATTGCTGCCATCCGCAGTTTGTGGGATGGCGTCTAGCCTATAACTCAAGCATTCAGGTCGGGAATTAACTGGCTATTGATGCGCGAAATCATGTCTTTCAGCAATAGCTTGCGTTTTTTCAGGCGCGATGCCTTGATCTGGTCGTAATGGGGCTCTTGCGCCACTTGTGCAAGTGCCTCATCCAACTCCCGGTGTTCCTGGGTTAGTTCTGCCAGTTTTCGATGCAGTTCTTCCTTGTCTTGCAGCATAATGGCTCTACTTGGTTACAATACGGCGTTTTTCCTTGTAACGGATAACGACTTTTTTGTCCGCACTAGGTTTTTCGCTTTGTTGGGCGTAGTCAGGTTTTTCCCAACTGCCGATCTCGTAAGAGCCACCCTGGTCACGGCGTGGTGCTGGATTACCACCGGTGTAAGGCCCGCCTTCGCGTTTACGCTGTGCACCACCGTTGAGGCGGCCGTAAGGGCCTTTACGCTGTTGGCGATCCCCAGTGTTGTTGGCTGGTTGCTGTTCCTGGCCTTGTGCTGGGCGATTATCGCGACGCGGTGCACCTTGATGTTGGCCGCCTTGACCTTGACCTTGACCTTGACCTTGACCTTGACCTTGGTGTTGATTGGGATTGCGTCCGCCACCACCTTGGCCTTGGTGTGTTGGGCGTTGCTGATGGGAGCCACCACGGCCTTGTTGTGAACGTCCACGATCATCCTGTCCGCCATTGCCACCGTGGCCATTATATTGGCGTTGCCCACCGCCGCCACCACCATGGCTACGATTGGTTCGCGGGGAGCGTACCGCTGGCGTAAAGCCGGAGGTGTGTTCTAGTGGCGCAAGACCTGGCAGATTGCATTGTTCGATGGAATCACCCAGAAACGTTTCGATGAGTTTTAGGTTCTCACGTTCACGGGGGAGTACGACTGCGATGACAGCTTCTTCACGGGAATCGGGATTGATGCCATGTAGGCGTTTTTCATAATCTTCGACTTTTTGCGGTAATTCAAAGTTGATGATGTGTTCATCACCGTGCAGATTGGCCGGTAGATTGTCTTGGTCTGCGTAGATCAATATCGGGCTAGCATTGCCGTTGCGTTCGGATGTTGGTAAATCAGCGGCTACTTCAGCAGTATGGCCGTGATTGGCAAGGCTTTCAGCTAAGGCTTTGGCAACTTTGCTGGTGATGGTGAAGATAACGGTTGGTTCACCGGAAAATTCATCCAGCAAGTGATCCATCAGGGCAATTTTGTGGGTATAGTCATCAGCAAGATGCACCACCTGAGGAATCAGTCGCAGTGGGTTGCGGTCATCGTCCACTTCCAGTTCTTCGGCGCCAGCAAGAACCGCCCGAGCATAACCCGCAATATCCGCTTCAGGATGCACAAAGGCAATAACAGGGCAGACGGTCGTGCGTTCAGCAAGAATCTTATTAATCAGGCCGTGTAGGCCTTTGTGGTAAATAGCACTTAAGTCATCAATAACCAGCATTTCCAGCTTGGAAAAGTCAGCTTTATTGTTATCTACTAGGTCATTCAGGCGACCGGGGGTGGCAATCATCAAGTCGAGTGGGCGACGTAATAAACGCATTTGCGGCTGGTAAGGGCGTCCGCTGACAATGAAGCCAGAACGGATTTGCTGCTCATCCCCCATCAAGCGTTTGATGGTGTAGTTGATCTGATTCACCCGGTCACGGCGTGATGTCAATATCAGAATGCGGGTATGTCGTTGATCCTCAATGGGATTCGCCAGCACATGGTTAATGGCAGGTATCAAGAAAGCCCCGGTTTTGCCGGAAGCTGATTGTGTCCAGATGATGACGCTCTTGTTTTGTGCCACGAGAGGAATCAACTGTTTCTGTAGATCAGTCGGGTTCTCGTAACCAGCGGACTCGATTTTGGCCGCAAACTCTGGATTTAAGCCTAATTCTGAAAAAGACAAGATGGATACTCCCCGTCTGTGAAATGTGGGTGAGAGTAATTAATAAATACTATCAAACTGGAGAGAGAAAGTTAGCAACAAAGATGCCCTCAACGACTGCCCGTAACCCGTATTTGAAACGTTTGTGAGGCCCGAACCGAATAATAAAATTATTATATCTGTTGTTGTGAGTCAACAATTATGCACGTTATTGTTGTGAAATTACATCACAATTTCGATTGCTTTCTCCAATCTGGCGATGGCGACCACTTTCATGCCCTCAATGGGGTGACGTGGTTTGTTGCCTTTCGCGACGATAGCCTGTTTAAAACCGTGTTTGGCAGCCTCACGCAAACGCTCCTCACCGTTTGGAACCGGGCGAATTTCGCCTGCTAGCCCAACTTCTCCGAAAACCACCAGATCAGCAGGCAGAGGACGGTTGCGAAAACTTGAGAGCGCCGCCAGCAACAAGGATAAATCAGCAGCGGTTTCTGAAATCTTAACACCACCGACAACATTTATGAATACATCTTGGTCAAACATTGAAATTCCGGCGTGGCGATGCAGTACAGCTAAGAGCATGGAAAGGCGATTTTGTTCCAATCCAAGGGTAACACGACGGGGTACTGCCCCGTGACTTTGGTCGACCAAGGCTTGTACTTCGACCATTAAGGGGCGCGTGCCTTCCCGCGTTACCATGATGACACTGCCGGAAACCGGCTCTTCGTGGCGCGAGAGGAAAATGGCGGAAGGGTTGCTGACACCTTTTAAACCTTGTTCGGTCATGGCGAAAACCCCCAGTTCATTGACAGCGCCGAAACGGTTTTTGACGGCGCGGATAATGCGGTAACGTCCGCCGGGGTCGCCTTCAAAATACAGCACGGTGTCGACCATGTGTTCGAGTACGCGTGGGCCTGCGAGTGTGCCTTCTTTGGTGACGTGGCCGACGAGGAACATGGCAGTATTGGTTTGCTTGGCGAAACGCACCAGCTTGGCTGCCGATTCGCGGATTTGGCTAACCGAGCCGGGGGCTGCTTGCAGGCTGTCTGTGAAAACGGTCTGGATGGAGTCGATCACCATCAGGTGCGGTTTTTCTTGCGACACCAGGCTCAGGATGTTTTCCACACAAGTTTCGGTCAGCAGGCGCAAGTTGTCGGTGGGTAGCCCCAAGCGACGGGCGCGTAGGCCAACTTGTTGCAGGGATTCTTCACCTGTGACATACAAACTTTTCAATTCGGTCAGGGTGGCAAGGGTTTGCAACAGGATGGTGGATTTGCCGATGCCGGGGTCACCACCAATCAATACCACGGAACCGGCCACCAGCCCGCCACCCAGTACCCGGTCGAGTTCGGGTTGGTGGGTAAGGATGCGCGGTGCTTCGCTCAAGCTGACTTCGTGCAGGGAACGGATGACGGCTTGCTCACCGGCGTAACCACCTGCGCGGGCGTTTTGCGGGTTTTTGCTGGCGGGAAGGCTGAGGGTTTCTTCCAGTGTATTCCATGCGCCACAGTCGCCGCATTGCCCGCCCCATTTGGTATGCACGCTGCCGCAGGCGGAGCAGTAGTATTGGTGTTTGGCTTTACTCATCGTCTTCTGCGCGTATGCGTTGGATTTTGGGGTGGATGATCAGCGTTTTGACTGCATTGTTACGGGTCTTGCGAATTTCCAGCGGATAATCGTCAATGAGCACGGTCATGCCGGGGACAGGGATGGATTCGAGGTATTCCAGAATCAACCCATTGAGGGTGTTGGCTTCTTCCGAGGCGAAACGGCTGCCGAGTTCGCGGTTAATGTCGCGGATGGGCATAGCGCCGTCTACCCAGTAGCTGCCGTCTTCCATCTGGCGGATTTCACGCGATTGGCTGCTGGGTGTGGTGGAGAATTCACCGACGATTTCTTCCAGAATATCTTCCAGTGCTACTAGACCGAGGAGTTCGCCGTATTCATCCACTACCAGCGCTATACGGCGGTTTTCGGTTTTAAAGTTGATTAGCTGCTGGGTGAGTGGGGTGCTGTCGGGGATGAAGTAAGCAGGGCGAATGCTGGCTTCAAAACGTTCGCGTTCCAGATGACCGTCACGGAACATGGGCAGTAATTTGCGTAAGTGTACGAAGCCGAGGACATTATCGAGGTTTTCCCGATAGACCAGCAGGCGTGTGAAATTGCTGTGGATGATTTGTTCTTCCAGCTCATTCCAGTCATCGTCCAGATCCAGCCCCATCAGTTGGCTGCGTGGGATCATGATGTCTTCTACCGTGGTGCTTTCCAGATCCATAACCCGTAGCAGCATGTCGAGGTGAGTTTGTGGGATATGCGTTCCGGCGGAACTGACCACGGTGCGTAATTCTTCATGGCTGAGGGCGACGCGGCTGGTTTCATCACTGTGTGCACCAAATAAGCGCAATAGATTATTGGTTATCAGGTTGAGCAGCCATACGAACGGCCACATGACTTTCATCATGACGACGTAAAAGCGTGATGCGATGAAAGCGATGCGTTCCGGGTGCATGGCTGCCAGCGTTTTAGGTGTGATTTCCCCGAAAATCAGCAGCAGGAAAGTCAGGACGCCGGTAGCAATCGCTAAACCTGCATCTCCAAACAGGCGTAAGCCCAGTAAAGTGGCAAGTTGGGTGATCAGGATATTGATGAAGTTATTGCCTAACAGAATCAGGCTGATCAGACGGTCAGGCTTGCTCAGTAGCTTTTGTGCCAGAATCGCACCGGCATGGCCTTTTTCTGCCTGATGCTTCAGCTTGTAGCGGTTGAGTGACATCAACGCTGTTTCTGAGCCAGAGAAAAAAGCGGAGAGCAAGAATAGGATAAACAAGACAAAAAATAGTATGCCTAGTGGGGCTTCATTAATATTCACGATTATTTTACCAAAAACTCCAGCACAAATTTGCTGCCGAAGAAGGCTAGCATCAGGATGAAAAATCCGCTTAATGTCCAGCGGATGGCGATGCGCCCGCGCCAGCCGTATTGCCAGTGACCAATCAGCAGAATGCTGAATACTACCCATGCCACAATCGACAGGATGGTCTTATGCACCAAATGTTGGGCGAACAGGTTGTCAACATACAGCGCCCCGCTGAGTAATCCAAAGGATAACAGAATAACGCCCAGTAAAATCAGTTTGAATAGCAGGGCTTCCATATCCAGCAGTGGGGGCAGGGTGCGGATTAAGCCGCCTGGATGGTGATTGTGTAAGTGCCGGTTTTGCAAGGCCAGTAACGACGCTTGTAAAGCTGCTAGCGTCAACATGCTGTAGGCCAGCAGTGAGGTAAAGATATGCACACCTAGCCCGCTGTTCAGGTTAATGGTTGTCGTTTGTTCCGGGCTGATTAGGGGTAATAGCATGGCGCTCAAGGTAAAGGGCACGACAAAAATACCCAGCGTTTCCAACGGTCGGCGCAACATAGTAATGAATAGGAGTAGGTTGCACAGCCACATCACAATGGAACTAGCCGCTGCAAAACTGATGGCGATTCCTGCTGTTTGCTGGACATGGTGCAAGATAGTCCAGCCATGTAGTACTAACGCCATTACCCATAGCACAACTAGCACCTTTCGGTATTGAGGTGAGCGTGTTTGCAAGCGGTCTCGCAGGCGCGTGCCAATGAGTAGCCATGTTGCCAGCCAGACGAGTGTGGCGAACAGGTTGAGTGTTATTGTCATTAGTCAAACGGATTTCGTGGGTTAGCGATAAAATTCCAGTAAAACGACCCTTGTGAGGGAACGCATTCAGTTTTGCTTTAGTGCTATGATAGCAACTTGTGCCTGAATGGGACTAGCAAGAAGTCAATATCATGTTCGAGAATTTAAGTGAACGTCTTTCGCAGACGGTAAAAAAACTGCGCGGTCAGGCACGTCTGACCGACGATAACATTAAAGATGCTTTGCGTGATGTGCGTATGGCACTGTTAGAGGCCGATGTCGCCTTGCCTGTCATTCGCGAATTCACCAATAGGGTGCGTGAGCGAGCAGTTGGTCAAGAGGTATTGGAAAGCCTTAGTCCTGGTCAGGCACTGATCAAAGTGGTCAATGATGAGCTGGTTGAGCTGATGGGGAAGGCTAATGAAACGCTTTCATTGAATGCCCAGCCTCCAGCGGTCATTTTGATGGCAGGTTTACAGGGTGCTGGTAAAACCACGACAGTTGGTAAGTTGACCCGTTTTCTGAAGGAACGTCAGAATAAATCCGTCATGGTGACCAGTTGTGACGTGTATCGTCCGGCAGCGATTAAGCAGCTTGAGACGATTGCAGGACAAACCGGTGGTATTTTCTTTTCCAGTGACATTGGGCAAAAGCCAGTAGATATTGCGAAAGCTGCGTTGGCACAAGCCAAGCTCAAGTACATGGATGTGCTGATCATCGATACGGCAGGACGTTTGCATGTTGATGCTGAGATGATGGCTGAAATTCAGGCTATACACTCGGCAGTTACTCCCGTAGAAACCCTGTTTGTGGTGGATGGGATGACCGGGCAGGATGCGGCGAATACTGCTAAAGCCTTCGGCGATGCGTTGCCTTTGACGGGTGTGGTGTTGACCAAGGCGGATGGGGATGCCCGAGGTGGGGCAGCACTATCGGTACGTTACATCACGGGCAAACCGATCAAGTTCATCGGTATGGGTGAAAAGCTGGATGCTTTGGAGCCTTTTTACCCTGATCGGATGGCATCGCGTATCTTAGGTATGGGCGATGTACTCAGCCTAATCGAGGATGCCCAGCGTCAGGTTGACCATAAAAAAGCGGCGCAATTAGCGAAAAAGCTCAATAAGGGTAAATCTTTCGATTTTGAAGATTTGCGTGAGCAGATGCAGCAAATGTTAAAAATGGGTGGTATGGCGGGTTTAATGGATAAGTTGCCGGGTATGGGTAACTTGCCAGCTAATGTTAAAGATCAGGCGAATGATAAGGAAGTTCGTCGGATGATTGCCATTATTAATTCCATGACGCTGGATGAGCGTCGCAATCCCGATTTGATCAAGTCTTCCCGAAAACGTAGGATTGCTGCCGGGTGTGGCCTACAAGTACAGGATGTGAATCGCCTGATGAAGCAGCATTTGCAGATGAGTAAAATGATGAAGCAATTTTCCAAGGGTGGATTGCGCAAACTGATGGGCGGTATGAAGGGGAAATTACCAACAGGTGGTGGATTTCCACCGATGGGCGGGTTTTCTGGTTAGTATATTAGGCTTTTTGGGTTGGTATATTAGACTTTTTTTATATTTATGGTTTCCATTCAGGTATTTTGCGATAAGATGCGTTTGCCTCATGGATTGTCTGGTTGTATGATGCGCGTCATCCAGAAAATTCATGGTCTGGATATTGACCAATGTCTGCGTCAATTCTTGCGCGGCAGGGTTTACCTTTCCATATCAATTGTTTAGAGAGTTTTACTATTATGAAAATCAAATCTCAAGTGGCTATCGCTGGTCTGCTGTTTGCTGGCCTGTTAACAACTGGTTGCCAACAAATGGGTGCACAACAGTCTACTGGTCAACAAGTAACTGAAGCACCAGCTGTTGCTCCAGTGCCTGCTGCTCCAGCACCTGTTGCTGCTCCAGTCCGTCAAGCACCAGTGCCAATGGTTCCTAAGGTTAAAGCCAAGGGTAACTACAAAGGTCCAGTCACAATGGATCCTGCTTCTGCCGGTGCTATGCAGAACTATCAGCAGTAATTTGTTGAAGATATAAACACACTATCTTCCTTTTGATGGTGGGTTTGAGGAAGCCTCTTGCCAAAAGCAAGAGGCTTTTTTTTGAATCAGTTTTGATTATTTTAAGTATTTTTATATTTTATGCTATTTGTTCCTAGGGGATTGATCCTAGCGTCATGTCGTCTGTACCTATAGTTAGTTTGTGTTTTCCTCAGGTTTTTTGTGTTGATTCATGCTAAATTTGCTCGTATGTGTAGCCAAAAACACCTTGATTCTTTGCTACACTTTGTGTGTTTTCCTTAAACGATAAAAGAGACTAAGATGATGAAAATTAAATCTCAATTGACACTGGCAACTCTGATTGTTGCTGCTATGTTTGCTACTGGCTGTCAGCAAATGGGTGGTATGAGCCAACAAACCGCTCAACAAGCTGCTCCAGCTGTTCAAGAACCAGCTCAAGCTCCGGTCACTGCTCCTGCTGCTGGTCAGCATTGCCATGATGAAGCCCCTTCTTGTGCTAACAAATGTCACAGCCATGCTGGCGCTGTTCCTGGTCATAAGCATGTTTATGGTTGTGTTGCTGGCCAAGGTCAACGCCCAATGGTTCCTAAAGTTAAAGCTAAGGGTAACTACAAAGGCGCAGTTTCCATGGATCAATCTTCCACGTCTGTTATGCAACAATACCAGAAGTAATGTTTGGTTAGTGCTATCAGCGGCTGTTATATGAGCATCAGTCGTTAGTATTGTGCGAAACTGCCCGGTTACTTCTGTGACTGGGCAGTTTTTTATTGAAATTCTTGATAAGTCAATCTACGCTAGCAACCTCTAGGAACTTATGGGTGTTTTCGCTTGTCATGATTATGCATGGGAAAACCTGTTGGGCTTTTGTTTATTTAGTGTTCTGTCAATGAACCATATCAAGTTGTAAATTTCATGAAAAAAACGTTTGTTTTAACCTTGTTGTTTGCCATCATTTCGCTGATGTCTTCGATGGCGTCTGCTGCTGTGTGGTCAAACGAAAACGAGTGGGATAACTCGTGGGAAGACCGTTACCGCCAGTGGGTGCGTACTGAGTGGAAAGATGACATTTTCATGAATCCTGCGAAACCGATTTATTATAAATTTGAGAATGACTGTGCGGATGCGGTATACGCGATGCGCCTCATTTTTTCGTTTGAGAATCGCTTGCCTTTCGTGGTAGGGAATCGGGATAAGGCAGGCCGAGTCATTAGTAATGGGGCGTCTACGTGGGATAATTTGCCACCTGACCAACGGGTTAGACGTTTCATGGATTATGTCGCTGACATGACTAGCACCGAGGCATTGAGAAATGATACCTACCCTATTGCGTTGGCAGATATCAAGCCCGGTGATATTTATGTTGCACCGGGTGTGCATTCCTACCAGATTGCCGATGTAACTGATGCAGGTATCGCGGAAGTCATGGCTTCTACTACGCCAAAACAAGCACGTTATTTGCTGCGTACGCCTTCTTTCCCTTTCTATGTACCTGAAGACAAGCGCTTGGGTGATGGCTACCGTCGATTCAAGCAGCCACAGAACATTATGCGTGCGGCGCGTGAACAGCCTGGTTACAGTGAAGAGCAGTTCCAGTTGGCAGCAGAGCTCCAATACGATTATGTGAAATTTACCGATGTTATTTCCAGTAGGTTGGCAAAACGTCCTGAAACGGCTGATGAGAAAACCCAACGCCTACTGTTAGCATTGTGTATGTATGCCAATGACCGCTCCGTCTATGTGTATGACGCGTTGTGGTATTTGCAAAAAATTCGGGGTGAAGGGCGTCGTTGCATGAGTGCTAAGGAGTACGATGATCATTCAACACCGGGTCGTGACAAGCGTCTGACTCTATTTTTTGACTCCATTCGCCGTCATTTGGATCATGTTGGGCGTTTTGATCCACGTTCACAGCCTGCACGTTGGGCAAAAGCAGTGTTTTCTAATGATCAGCCACCGCCACAAGAAATGAAAAGCTTGAATGATTTTTGCATGGTGCAGATGACATTGGGTGAGGAGTATTACATGACATTGCGTGAACTGCGTCAGAATGTCGAGGCTCATTCATTGGTCTCTGATCCACATGCACCACTGCCATTCCGCTGGGGTGTTGTGAAAGAACCATACCGTGCTGAATGCCCAACTTACTAACGGTAGGTAGCTTGTATTGGGGTTAAGCGGGCATTTTGTCTTGGAATACTATAAAGATCATTATAATTACTGATTGTTGCGATGAGTCCAATTATTGGGGATCTCAGGATTTAGGAGTGGGACAAATGAGTGGTGTGTTTGAAAAGGTAGGTTTACCAAGGTGGGGGGCGTCGATCGTTATGATTGGCGCACTGGTGGTATCTAGTCTGGCGGGGTGTTCAAATCAACAGGTTGCAGAGAAACCTGCTGAGGTGAAGCGCTCCCAAAGTGCTCGAAGTAGCGTGGCGACACCAGAACGTTTGTCGTATGCGGCATTGGAGCGATTGCGGCATCAAGTGACGTATGATGGACGTTATATTCCCATTGCTTACCCTAATGGTGATGTACCAGCTAATATGGGGGTGTGCACCGATACAGTTGTCCGTTCGTACCGGAAACTTGGGGTTGATCTTCAGCGGCTGGTGTATGAGGATATGTCACGTAATTTTCAGGCGTATCCTAATCTTGCCAAATGGGGTTTAAATAAGCCTGATCCAAATATTGATCATCGGCGTGTACCGAATTTGAAAGCGTTTTTTGCACGTCATGGTGGTCGTGTCCCTGTTACGGGTAATCCTCAGGATTATCAAGCCGGTGATTTGGTGACATGGAGTCTTGGTGGTGATCAAGAGCATATTGGTATTGTGGTGAACCGTAAGTCATCAGCTGATCCTAGGCGTCCACTCATTGTGCATAATATTGGTGAAGGTGAGAAGATTGAGGATGTACTCTTTCAGATGCCGATTACCGGACATTATCGTTACTTCCCATGAAGTGGCTTTAATCGCGGTAGTATTGTTCACGATAATTGAGCGTTAAAAGCTGCTTTATCATGAAGCCCTCGCTTGTCGAGGGCTTTTTTATGGGTAAGGTGCTAATCAAGGCTTCACTTTTTCTGAAATTAACGTAGAATTGCGCGTTTACTTCGGGCAGCGCCTGCTGCTTCGTATTAACCGCATTTTGTAAGGTCTTCAAATGGTCAATATTCGTCTGGCTAGAGGTGGTGCGAAAAAGCACCCATTTTACCACATTGTCGTTAGCGACAAGCGCAAGCCGCGTGACAGTGGTTACATTGAGCGCATTGGTTACTTCAACCCCGTTGCTCGTGGTCAAGAAGTTCGTTTGCACATTGAACAAGATCGCGTAGCCCATTGGGTTGCTTGCGGTGCTCAGCCCACTGAACGTGTTGCTAAGCTGTTGAAAGAATCTGCTGAAACTGTGGCGGCGTAACACATTATGTCCCAACTGGATATGGTAACGCTCGGAAAAATTTCCGCAGTATTTGGCATAAAAGGTTGGGTTAAAGTGTTTTCGCACACTCATCAATTGTCTGGGATTTTGGATTATGCTCCATGGTCCTTAAAGGTTGGTGGGGAATGGAAGCCGTGTAAGTTACTCAATGGACAAGTACAAGGTAAAGGTATTGTTGCCCAACTGGATGGTGTAACAGATCGTACCCAAGCTGAAAAATTGATAGGCTGCGAGATTGGCATTCCTCGTGATCGTCTGCATAAGCTAGATGATGATGAATACTACTGGGCTGATTTGATCGGTATGGAAGTGGTGACAGTAAACGGCGTAGTGCTGGGTACAGTTGACCATTTATTTGAAACCGGTGCTAATGATGTGTTGGTGGTGCAGGGTGAGCGGGAACGTTTGTTGCCGTGGGTTCTGGATACTTTCATCAAATCTGTTTCGCTGGCTGAAAAACGTATTACGGTGGACTGGGATCCTGATTTCTGATGCCCATGCGGTTTGATGTGATCACCCTGTTTCCTGAGCTGGTTAAAGCTGTTGTTAGCAGTGGTGTAACCGGCAGAGCAGCAGAGCGCGGTATCATTTCCTTAAAGCAGTGGAATCCACGTGATTACGCCCTTGATGTTCATCGTACAGTGGATGACCGACCTTATGGTGGTGGCCCTGGTATGGTGATGAAAGGCGACTGTTTGTTGCAAGCCATCCGTGATGCCCGTCGGGAAAATCCGGGGAAAGTGGTTTATCTTAGCCCTCAGGGGATTCCTCTGAATCAGGCTTTGGTGACTGAGCTAGCCGCAGCAGAAAATGTGATTTTGCTGTGTGGCCGCTATGAAGGCATTGATGAACGTGTCATCGCCTTGGAAGTGGATCTGGAATGTTCGATTGGCGACTACGTTCTCAGCGGTGGTGAGTTGGGAGCGATGGTGCTGATAGATGCGGTAACCCGCTTGTTACCTGGAGCATTAGGGCATCATGAATCGGCGGCACAGGATTCATTTTTTGATGGATTACTGGACTGCTCGCATTATACCCGCCCGGAAGAACTGGAAGGATTAGCGATACCAGCGGTACTAAAAAGCGGCAATCATGCAGATATTGCCAAATGGCGCAAGAAACAGGCGCTGGGAAAAACATGGCGACGCAGGCCGGAATTGTTACAGGCACGACAGTTGACCGACAGTGAGCGTGTGTTGCTGAACGAGTATATAAACGAGTTTGAAAGCAGTGAAAAGCTGCCTTAGAGGATTATCATGAACACGATTATTCAACAACTTGAACAAGAGCAAATGACGAAGGTAATCCCGGATTTTAACCCCGGCGACACCATTATCGTTCAAGTACGCGTGAAAGAAGGCGATAAAGAGCGCCAACAGGCTTATGAAGGTGTGGTGATTGCGAAGAAAAATCGTGGTCTGAACTCTGCTTTCACCGTGCGTAAGATGTCTTACGGTGAAGGTGTTGAGCGTGTTTTCCAAACCTTCAGCAACAGCATTGCTAGCATTACAGTTAAGCGTAGCGGTGATGTACGTCGCGCCAAGCTGTACTACCTGCGTGGCCGTACTGGTAAATCTGCACGTATCAAAGAAAAGCTCTAAGCTTCTTTGTTTGGTGTATTAAAGCCGACGATACTGTTTACAGATTGTCGGTTTTTTTGTGTCTACTATTCATAGTAATGACTAAAATACCTATATCATTTCATCGCTGAAAACTGTACAAGGCGGCTTTCTGCACCTACTATGGAAGCTGAAGAATAATTTATAAAATAATGCGTTAGAGTAGGTGGGCGCTTTTGTGGCCAATTTCATCGATTTTTCATCTTCTGCTGTTCTGATCAGTATAGGTTTAGGGCTAGTTACGGTAGCTGCTTTAATTTGGGGAGCATTCTTGATGCGTCGCCAATTCAAAAGCCGGTTACGTTTGGCTCAGCAAAATATGCTTGTTTCATCGTTGGCTGATGCTCAAGAGGCCGCTATTTTGGTGGATCTCAACGGTATAGTTGATTTCATCAATCCAGCCGCTGAAAAAATTCTGAAATACAAAATTCGTAGTGCACGTGGTAAACACTATGGCGAATTATTTACCCTGATTGATACCCTAACCCACAATCCCTTGCCTTGGTTAGACACTGCGAAGCGCAATGATCGTCCGTTATTACGTAATGCCCTGTTAAATGCTACGGGCTTGAATGATTTACAGGTGACTTACACCGTACAACCCATTCTGTATGAAGATGCTGAACAGCCTTGCTACATGGTGATGGTGCGCGACCAGACCGAGCTTCATGCGATGCAGTTGCGGCTGGATCACGTTCAAATGCATGACCCACAAACTATGTTGTTGAACCGCAAGAGCTTTGAGTTACGCTTGAAAGTGGCGATTGATCAAGTGCGGCAACACGGGGTGAAGCACTCATTTTGTTTGATCTCAATGGATCAGTTCAAGCTGGTGAATGACACGATGGGTCATGGTGGTGGGGATATGCTGATTGAGCGTATTGCACGAATGCTCAAGGACGAAATTGATGTGCGCCGTGATATTTTGGCGCGGCTGGGCGGTGATGAGTTTGGCATCCTGTTTCAGGAAATTGAACCAGCAGTAGCGATTCGAGCAGCGGAACAAATTCGTATCAAACTAGAACAATACGCGTTTGACTGGAATAAAATGCGCCAGCGAGTAACGGCCAGTATTGCCTTCGTACCCTTGTACAAGCTATTGAAAACGCCTAACCGGATACTCTCGGAAGCTGATGCGGCGTGCCGGGTCGCCAAGGCCAAAGGTGGCAACCGTATCCACATTTACAAGCCGGATGATCAGGAGATCCTCAAGCAGCGTGGCAATATGGTATGGCTGGATCGCCTGAAAAAAGCTTTTGAAGCCGGTAATTTCCGTTTGGTGGCGCAGCCTATCCATGATTTGCGCCCAGCAGAATTCAAAAAGCCGTTCAGTCATTACGAAGTACTGATCCGCTTGTACGATGAAAATAACCAGCCCGTTCCGCCGGACGAATTCATTCCAGCGGCAGAATATTATTCGATGATGCCGCGTCTGGATCGCTGGGTGATCCGCAAACTGCTCCAGACGCTGCAAGAAATTACCCAGAAAGTACCCCGCCCGATTTTCGCGATTAATTTGTCCGGTCAGAGTCTGGATGAGCCAACCTTCCTGAAATTCGTGCTGGATGAAATTCAGGAGGCGGGAATTAGTCCGGGTATGTTGTGTTTCGAGATTACCGAACGGGTGGCTATCCACAACCTTGAATTGGCGCAGCATTTTATTGCAACCCTGAAAAATCTGGGGTGCAGCTTTTCGATGGATGACTTCGGTACGGGGGTCAGCTCCTTTGGGTATTTAAAATCCCTTTCGGTGGATTACCTGAAAATTGACGGCAGTTTTATCAAAGACATTGCCAATGATGACGTGGCACTGGCGATGGTGAATTCAGTCAATCAGGTCGGGCACTTGATGGGCTTGAAAGTGATTGCCGAATATGTCGAAAATGATCGGGTCATACAAATTTTACGCGAAATTGGTGTAGACTACGGGCAGGGTTACGGCATCTCCAGACCGATTCCGATCGAAGAAGCCGTGCGTAATCACGTCAGTTAAGGTAACAACAACACGGATGAATATTCATATTCTGGGTATCTGCGGAACCTTTATGGGCGGTATTGCCCTATTGGCACGCGAGAAAGGGCATCAAGTCACAGGTTCTGACACCAACGTTTATCCACCCATGAGCACTATGCTGGCAGAGCAGGGCGTGGCTATTATTCAGGGCTTCCAACCTCACGATTTACCCGCTGATAGCGAGACGATTGTGGTGGGCAATGTGATGCGCCGTGGTTTGGAGATTGTGGAGCATATGCTTGACCACAACCTGCCCTATACCTCCGGCCCGCAATGGTTGGGCGAACACATTCTGAAGGATCGCTGGGTATTGGCAGTGGCGGGGACGCACGGCAAAACCACCACCGCGAGTATGCTGGCTTGGATTCTGGAATACGCTGGGTTGAAGCCGGGCTTCTTGATCGGTGGCGTGCCGGAAAATTTTGGGGTATCCGCCCGTCTGGGTGACTCGCCGTTTTTTGTGGTGGAAGCGGATGAATACGATACCGCGTTTTTCGACAAGCGTTCCAAGTTTGTGCATTACCACCCGCGCACCGTTATCCTGAATAATCTGGAATACGACCATGCCGATATTTTCCCCGATGTTCAAGCCATCAAAACCCAATTCCACCATCTGATGCGTACTGTGCCGGGCAGTGGTCTGGCGGTGGTGAATGCGCAGGATGCCAACCTCAAGGATACGCTGGCAATGGGCTGCTGGACGCCGGTGGAAACCTTTGCCGATGGCGATTGGCGAGCGGAATACCTGCAAGCCGATGGCAGTGAATTCCGAGTCTTCTGCAAGGGTCTGGAACAGGGCGTGGTACGCTGGGATTTACTGGGCGAACACAACGTCAACAATGGGCTGGCCGCAATAGCAGCGGCACGCCATGCCGGGGTTCCCACTGAACATGCCGTGGCAGCCTTGGCTGAATTCCAAGGCGTGAAGCGGCGGATGCAGGTGCGTGGCACCGTGCGTGGTGTGACGGTTTATGACGATTTTGCGCATCACCCAACGGCGATTACCACAACATTAGCCGGTTTGCGGGCAAAAGTTGGCAAGGCGCGGATCATTGCCTTGCTGGAACCGCGTTCCAACACCATGCGCATGGGCACGCATGGGGAGGCAGTCGCAGCAGCTTTGCAAGTGGCGGATCATGCCTTCATTTATCAGTTGCCGGAATGGGATGATATTGATGCTTTAGTGGCAACTGTGGCGCAACTCGCGCAAGCGGGAGACCATATTTTGGTTATGAGTAATGGCGGTTTCGGTGGCATTCATGACAAGCTACTGCTGACATTGGCTGACTGAGATACTGGACGCTTGAAAACCATTACATTGATCATGACGGGCGCATCCGGTGCGCAATACGGGCTGCGCTTGCTGGAATTCCTGTTGCAACACGGTTATCACGTGTATTTGCTGCTATCGCGCCCGGCGCAAGTGGTGGTGAATATGGAAACCGAGCACCGTTTGCCGGGGCGTGCCAGTGAAATACAGCAGTATTTCAGTGAGTTGTACGGTGCGCAACCGGGGCAGTTACAGGTATTCGAGCGCGAACAATGGGCTGCTCCCATCGCTAGCGGTAGCGGGGTGGCGGATGCTACCGTGGTATGCCCTTGCACCACCGGAACGCTGTCGGCGATTGCCTGTGGTAGCAGCCGCAACCTGATCGAACGTGCCGCCGATGTGTGCCTGAAAGAGCGTAAAAAGCTGATTTTAGTGGTGCGTGAAACCCCGTTTTCCGAGATTCATCTGGAAAACATGCTGAAACTGGCGCGGATGGGGGTTATTATCATGCCCGCCAATCCGGGCTTTTATCAACGCCCGGCATCCGTGCAGGAACTGGTCGACTTTATGGTGGCGCGGGTACTGGACCATTTGGACATTCCACACGCACTGCTTCCCCGTTGGGGGGAACCGCAGGCGGAGTGACCGCATTTTTGATTTGATATTATTAGGAGTATGCCATGGCAGTCGAAGAAATGACCGCGCAGAGTTTTGAAGAAACGATCACGGAAAACGGTATCGTTATCATCGACTTTTGGGCACCTTGGTGCGGCCCTTGCCGCTCATTTGCACCAATCTTTGATAAAGTGTCAGACAATCACACTGACATCGTGTTTGCCAAAGTGAACACCGAAGAAGAGCAGGAGTTGGCTGGCCATTTCCAGATCCGTTCCATCCCGACGCTGATGATTTTCCGTGAGCAGGTCATCCTGTTTGCCGAAGCGGGCATGTTGAGTGAGCCACAACTGGAGCAAGTGATTGCGAAGGTGCGTGAGCTGGATATGGATAAAGTGCGTGCTGATATTGCAGCGCAGGAACAGCAAGCATAAGCACTATTCATTAGTACCGCTTATCAGAAAGCCGGGTTCAGCCCGGCTTTTTTGTGTCTGAACGGTCTGTTTTATGTGACAATCGATCCCTATTAATAAAAATTGATCATGTTGTCTGCTGATAAAATGATAAGAACAGGGGTTTTCATGTCTCATCCTTCCATTGCGCTTGGGCTGCGTGTCCTATGGCTGTGCGTCTTTATGTTGCTTTCGCCGCTGGCGATGGCAGAAGCACAGCTCAATCTTGGGCCATTCGGGCCGAATAACGGTACTGTTGATGGTACTTCACCTTTTAATACCTTGAATACTTGTGCCGATGCTACTGCGCAAGGTGATCCGGGGGATGACTGTGGTGAAGCTAACTTGCAAGTGCGAAATCAGGATGTGGTAGCACATTCATGGTCAGTGACTGCGAATAATTATGCACCCGGTGCGGAAAACCTCAAAAACGTCATCTTAGAGCAGATTATTACGCCCGCTGATAGTGCGGTGATTGCATTTGAGCGTATTCCCGTGGTGTGTACCGTCATTGGCGGTGGTGGTGATTCCCCTGTATCTACTATCGTGAGCAACCCGGATGGTTCCAGCAAACTGATTTGCAACCTTGGCGAGTTCACTGAAGGCCAGCAAAAATCGTTTTCGGTTTATGTGAAAATTTCGGGTGAGTCCCCGAATGGTTCGAGCTATACCTCTGAGCAGCGTTTGTACTCACTGGATGCGGCAGGTGTAGAAAACGCCACGCCGGATGATAGTCCTAAAGTAGGGCCGATTATGATTTCGGCAGCGCCAGCTTACGATTTGATCCACTCCCTTTCCTCCGTGCAAGGCTTGTATAACCGTGACCCTGGCAAGCGCGATGTAGGGAATGGCTTGGAAATGGGTTATTACACGTACATGATGATCCGGGTGGCCGCAACCCGTAAAACCGGGGTGGAAGCCATTACCCAGCCGTTTTCGTTTAGTGACGTGATTACGGCGACTCATACCGATGGGGTGACGCCGTACCCGGAATTTGAATACTACATTACTCAGTGTATTCCACAGCCTTCTGGTTGGGGTGGTGAGGTTTGGGGTAATGAAACTATATACGCTGACCAACCACAGAATACGGCAGTTATTGATTCTGGTCTCTGCGAATACACGCGCAGCAATCCGGCTGACCCGACATCGAATTACAGTTTTAGCATTAAAAATGCGGATCTATCGGGTAATCGTTACCCAACCAAAACCGTTTATAGCGGATCTGACCTGAGTGCTGGCCCATATTATGTGATTAATCATCGTGTACAGGTCTGGATTCCGTTCCGTACCATTGACGCAGAAGATGGTGTCATGGGTAACAACAACGGGCAGGTAAAAGTGTCCAGCTTGTTTAGCGGCTTTGACCCTAATGGCGTATCGGGTACATCTAACTTTGGTGCATTGACCGAACCGGGATTTGACGGTGCGTTGATGGATGACAATACGCGCAGTAATAACCGTTTGGGGCCAACTGATTACCCGATTTTCCCGGCAGGCAGTTTCTGCGATTATATTTTTGATCGCGAAAATGGCAGTGGAGCCGCGTATACGTACCTGCCTACTCAGAGTGGTTGGCATTCCGGTGATGGTGCAGTAGAGCCGGGGCAAACTTTCCATAATATGCTTCATTACGGTAATAGCGGTTCAGTGAACTTGACCAACCCGGTTGCTTGTACAGCGTTTGATAATTCCACGCAGAAACCTATTACTCGTGACAAGATTGGTGCGCCAACGGATGGTGTCTATGCCTATGTAGGAACGTATGCCGGTGAAGGTTTTGATGCCAGTAAGTATATTGTCGAATACGGTCATACTGATGTGACGGGCGATGATATGTTGGATGGTGATCATAACGGCACGAAAGATTACGATCTTGCTAGTGGGCGTTATATCGGGGATTGGACAAAATCAGCCGCATTGCGTTGTGATGATGCAGTGCCTCCCGATGGTTGGTTTACAGATATTAATGCTGTGCCGGGTGGTGTTGATGCGGTCAATATGGTGCGTACCCGTCTTAAAGATCCCGTGGTAGATGCGCTTGAACCGGGGCAATATATTCGTTTCACTGTGCCCTTAGAGGCGCGTAATACCTTTAATGGTGGGCCACAAAATGGTCAGCAAGTGCCTATTGGTACAGTATTGGCCAGCTTTGGTTCGGTGAAATCGGACCAATGGGCGCAGACCTGGACGCCAGCTAACCCCCGTGATTACAAGCCGATGCCAGAAACAGGCAGTTGTGACGGCGACCGTGTAACCCTGAATCGTGTTTCCCTGCGGATTGACTCCGAATCCCTGACACCTGTTGCAGCTTCCGGCAAAACCGCCTCAACCTTGGCGGGGAACTCCATTGTCTGGAAGCTGAATACCTCTGCACAATCCCTTCAAAGTACGGCAGTGGCGGACAATGTGAAAATTGTCGATGTTATACCACCGACAGCTAGTTACAGCGCCAGTTGTACTTTGGAGCAAGCAGGCAATACGCCACCTGGTTTGATTGAATACAACACTGATAAGGATGGAAACGCCGCCGCTGGTTACACCCGTTTGACGTGGAGTCTGGGTAGTGTGACCGCGAACACCGAGATTGCGCCACGTATTTTCTGTACGGATACAGATCCCCTCGCACCAAATAACAGCAATGTGGTGAACTGGGCAACAATTCGGGCTGATAATGTGGCGTTCTCTGCTTCGCGCCAGCAGGATGAGCACACTATTACGCTAGAACAGTCCGGCTCGATCCAGTTGTCGAAGCAAGTGGATATGCCGCTGGATGATTTGAACGATGATCAGGTGTATACCATTTCCTGGGCGAACTTTGCTGCTTCGTTCACCATTAATTCACCCACTGTGATTGATGTACTGCCTTTTACCTCTGGTGGTGGGGATGGTTCAGCCTCCAAATCACCACGTACTCCGGCATCCGATTTTCACGGGAAACTGGTGTTGACCAGCAAACCGACGATTGCATGGTTGGATGGCACAATGCCTGGGGGGAGTGATCCTAACCCCGAACTGGGTATGTGGTATTACACCGCCGATGCACCTGAAACGGTGAATTATGATCCAGATAACAATACCTCTACATGGTGTACCGATGCGCAATTTGGCTCAGCGGGTTGCCCGGCTGATCTGTCCAAAACCACTGCGTTAAAGTTCGTGTCGAATTATGCGTTGGAACGTGACGGTAATCCGCGTCAGGGCATGAAATCGACCTTTACCTTGCAGGCAGGTGATACGGTTGATCCGAATTCGGTGCTTGCCAACAAGCCGGGTGATTTGTATACCAATCGCTTTACGATGGATTCTACCTCACTGCCGGGTGACCAATTTCTGCGCTCCAACAACGTTTCCGTGCAAGTGGCGGCTTACTCCATCGGTGACTTCGTGTTTGCCGACAATAACCAGAATGGCGTGTATGACGCTGGCATTGATGCGCCTGCGCCGGATGGTGTGACCATTGATTTGTATGACAGCGCCGACAAGAAAGTGGCGACGACAACGACCGGGACAGTCGGGGCCGGGCGCTTCCTGTTCGAGCCGCTGGCAGGTGGCAGCTATTATGTGAAAATTCCGGCTAGCCAGTTCCAAAGCGGGGGCAAGTTGTACGGTTGGCAGGCATCCGTCATTCCAGATGGAGCAACTGAAGCCAATGATAAAAATGAAACGGTTGACCAACACGGCTATGTGACCGGGACGTTGACCGCAAATGGTGTACGTACTGGTTTGATCGAGTTGACAGCTAATCCTCCGCTGCCGGGGGGAGTGCCGACAGGTAATGAGCCGACCGGTGATAATGCGGGTGGTATTACAGATCCGACAGGCGATGACTTTTCCAACCTGACGTTGGATATTGGTTTGATCCCGCCCCCTTCAAGCCTTGGTGATACCGTGTGGAACGATGTGAACCAGAACGGTGTACAGGATGTCGGTGAGCAAGGGCTTTCTAATGTGCTGGTTAAACTGCTGAATAAGGATGGCGTAGAACTGAAAACTACGCGTACTGATGCGGCTGGCAAGTACCAGTTCACTGGGCTAGCAGGTGGCAGTTACTACGTGGAAGTGGTGAAGCCTGCTGGTTATAGCAGTTCCGCGCAAGATCAAGGTGCCGATGATACCAGTGATAGTGATGTGGATGTGATCACAGGGCGCACCGCTTTGAGTGTCTTGGGTGTCGGTGTGAATAACCAAGATGTAGATGCTGGTTTATTCCGCGCTGCTAGCATTGGTGACCGTGTATGGCTTGATGCCAATGGTGACGGCAAGCAAGATGTGACTGAAACGAGCAATCTTGCCAACGTAACCATACTGTTGAAAGACAGCGCAGGGAATACCCTGAAAACCACTCAAACAGATGCGAATGGTGCGTATCTATTCAGCGGCTTGATGCCGGGTGTGTATAAGGTTGATATTGATACGGCAGATACTGATTTGGTGGGGTATACCTTAACCACTAATAATGACCCGCACAGCGTAACTCTGGCAGAAGGGCAGGCGTATGCGGATGCAGACTTCGGTTTTGTTAATTTTGCCAGTGTCGGGGACTTCGTTTGGGATGACTTGAATGGCAATGGGATTCAGGATGGCGATGAATTAGGCATTGCTGGTGTGACCGTGCGTTTGCTCGATAAAACGGGTGCAACTGTGATGGGGACGACCAGTACGGATGCTAATGGGAAATACCTGTTCTCCAACCTGACACCTGGCCAGTATGTGCTGGAATTCGCTAAACCCGAAGCCTACGCAGGTTTTGTCAGTGCCTCCAAAGGTACGGATACTGCCAAAGATTCCGATGCCAATGTGACGACTGGGCGCACGGCTGTGTTTACCTTGGCTGGCGGTACGAATCTGCGGGATCAGGATGCGGGTCTGTATAAAGCGGCGAGTCTGGGTGATTTGCTGTGGTTCGATGCCAATGGCAATGGGACACAGGATGCGTCTGAAACTGGGGTTGCCGGTGCTAGCGTAACTTTGACTGGTACTCGTGGTGATGGTGTTGCGATTGCTGCTGGTAATCAAGTGACCGATATCGCTGGAAACTACCGTTTCGATAACTTGTATCCGGGCAACTACACCGTGACCTTTAGCTTGCCAGCAGGCATGAGCTTTACCAGCCAAAACCAAGGTGCGGATGATGCTAAAGACAGCGATGTTGCCAGTGACGGCATTACCACGGCTACGCTGAAGTCCGGTGACAGCAACCTGACGCTGGATGCAGGCGTTCTGCCCGCTTCCGTGACAGGCCGTATTTGGATCGACAACAATACCCCGAATGCGACGGATGATGGCGTGGAAGATGGTGTCGTTGGGGTGACCATTAACCTGATCGATACCAAAACCGGTGATGTGGTGGCAACGACTACTACAGGCGCAGATGGTTTGTACAACTTCGTAGGCGTATTGCCGGGTAGCTATCAAGTACAAGTGCTGGAGCCTGCGAATATGGGCTTCGTCAAGCAAAATCAAGGCAGTGATGATACTAAAGACAGTGATGTAAACGTCGCCGATGGCAAAAGTCATGCGTTCACGGTTGCTTCTGGAGATGCAGTCAAAGACGTTGATGCTGGGATAGAACCGGGTGCATTGGGTGACCACGTTTGGTTGGATAGCAATGGTAATAAGCTGCAAGACAGTGGTGAGCCGGGTGTCGCGAACGTGGTGGTTAATGTGTTGGATGGTAGTGGTGCGATTGTTGCCACTCAAACCACCGATGCGACCGGTTTCTATAATTTTGCGGCGGTATTGCCCGGAAATTATACGGTACAGTTTGTACCGCCCGCAGGCATGACGCTAGTCACGGCGAATCAGGGAACGGATGATACGATTGATTCCGATCCGGGTGTGGATGGCAAGATTGCACTGACCGTGGTGTCTGGCGTGGGTAATCAAACCGTGGATGCGGGAATTGTGCCTGCCAAGCTGGGTGATTTCGTGTGGCTTGATCAGGACGGTGATGGCACACAAGGCGCGTCTGAACCTGCGGTGATGGGTGTGACCATCAACTTGTTGGATAAGGATGGTAAGCCGGTATTAGATGCGGGTGGCAATGCAGTCACCGCCGTGACCGATACGACAGGTAAGTATGAATTTACCGTGCTACCGGGTGAATACCGGGTGGGCTTTGTGCTGCCAACGGGGGCGGCGTTCACGAAGTTGGATCAAGGGGGTAATGATGCGGCAGATTCGGATGCAGATCTTACAACAGGTCTGACCTCGGCGCTGACCTTGGTGTCTGGCGATGTGAAAATGACGCAGGATGCAGGGCTGGCAGTATCGACGGTTTCCGGTTATGTACTAGAGGATAGTAATGCCAATGGTGCACAGGATTTAGGTGAGCCGGGTATTGCTGGCGTGAGCATTATGTTGAGTGGTGCGGATGTATTCGGTAATCCAGTGACGGCAACGACCACTACCAATGTGGATGGTTTTTACAATTTTAGTGTGCCACCCGGTACTTACACGTTGAGCGAAACCAATCCGGCGGATTATACCTCTAGTGCTAGTAGGGCGGGTTCTGTCTCGGGTGCTGTGGTAGTGGATGTCGATGCGGTTACGACGCCCGCACCCAGTGGCGTAGTCTCCAAGCATAATGATTTCCTCGATTACCGTTTGGGCAGTATTGCTGGGCAAGTGCGTGATGATGTGAACTATAACGGCGTGCTGGTCGATACAGAAAAAGGCATTGCTGGAATTACCATCACGTTGTTCACTGATCCGAATGGGGATGGTGATCCAGCCGATGGTGTCAGCGTGGCAACCGTAACGACCAATAGCCTAGGCAATTATCTGTTCAGCGACCTGAAACCAGCCAACTATGTGGTGGTGGAAACCGATTTCGCTGAATGGCAATCGACTGCGGATAGTCAGGGTGCAAACGATGGCCGTGTGCCGGTGGTATTGGCTTCAGCGCAAAATAGTACGGGCAATGATTTCTTGGATGCTAAACAAAAAGGTGGCCTCAGCGGAATTGTCTGGACAGACAGTAATACCGATGGTGTGCATGATACAGGCGAAAACCCTATTCCGGGTGCAACGGTTATTGTGCTGGATGCGAGTGGCAGCGTCGTCGCAACCTTGACGACGGATACAGATGGCGCTTATGAGGCTAACAGCCTGCCGCCGGGTACGTATACGGTGAAGGTTGATCCGGCAAGTTTGCCAGTTGGTATGCAGCAAACGGCTGATCCTGATGCCGTTAACGATCACCAAACGACAGTAACCATCATGCCGGGTGTTAGTACCACCGGGTTGGATTTCGGTTATGTTGGCAGTGTGATTCTGGGTGATCGTGTTTGGCATGATCTGAATGCGAACGGTGTACAAGATGCTGCTGAACCGGGTGTTGCAGGGGTGTTGGTCACGCTGTTCCGTGATAAGAATGGTGATGGTATTCCAACTGCTGATGAGCAATTGAAGACAGTGGTGACTGGCGATAATGGTGCTTATCAATTCAGTGAACTATTGCCACTGGATTATTTGGTGACGTTTAGTCAGCCTGCTGGTTATCTACGTAGTCTGGATAATCAAGGGGGCGATGATTCTTTGGATTCCGATGCGGATGCTAATGGATTAGTGGCAGTAAGCCTGAAAACTGGATCTAACCTGACCGTGGATGCGGGATTCTATCATCTGGGAAGTTTGGGTGATTATGTTTGGTTGGATGCCAATAGCAACGGGATACAAGACGGCAGTGAACTCCTGCTGGCCGGGGTGGATGTGCAGTTGCTGGATAGCGCGGGGGCGTTGCTGACAACGACCCTAACAGATGCTAACGGTCATTACGTGTTTAAGGATTTGCCACCGGCGACCTATACCGTCAAGTTTGTTGCGCCGACAGGCATGGCGTTTACCTCAGCTGATCAAGGTGATGATGCGCTTGACTCTGATGCTGATAGCAATGGTTTGGCCGTGATTACCCTGACGTCAGGGGCGGATATGCACACTGTGGATGCGGGGGTTCAACCTGCTTCTGTCTCAGGGCGTATCTGGATCGATAACAACACCCCGAATGCATTGGATGATGGTGTGGAAGGCGGGGTAGTCGGCGTGACAATTAATCTGGTCGATACGAAAACCGGCAATGTGGTGGCTACAACCACGACGGGAGCGGATGGTTTGTATGGCTTCACCGGTGTATTGCCGGGTAGCTATCAAGTACAAGTGTTAGAGCCTGCCAATATGGGTTTTGTTAAGCAAGATCAGGGCGGCGATGACACCAAGGATAGCGATGTAAACGTCACGGATGGCAAAAGTCACACGTTTGTGCTTGCCTCCGGGGATGCCGTAAAGCATGTGGATGCGGGGATCGAACCGGGTGCATTGGGTGATCGTGTCTGGCTGGATAGTAATGGCAATAAGTTGCAAGACAGCGGTGAGCCGGGTGTGGCAAATGTCACGGTTAATTTGTTGGATGGCAGTGGTGCAGTAATTGCCACCCAAACGACGGATGCGAGCGGTTTCTATAACTTCGCGGCAGTATTACCGGGTAATTACACTGTCCAGTTTGTTGCACCAGCAGGGATGACTTTGGTCACCGCCAATCAAGGCAGTGATGACACGATCGACTCTGATCCGGCTGCGGATGGCAACGTTGCGGTCACCGTGGTGTCTGGTGTCGGTAATCAGACGGTGGACGCGGGCATTGTGCCAGCCAAACTGGGTAATTACGTTTGGCAAGACTTGAATGGCGATGGCAAACAGGATGCGACTGAACTCGCGGTTGCAGGTGTTACCGTCAAGCTGTTGGATAAGGATGGCAAGCCCATCGCAGATTTGGGTGGTAATGCCATGACCACGACGACCGACAAGGATGGCAAGTACCAGTTCATCGTATTACCGGGTGAATACCGAGTAGGTTTTGAGTTGCCGGAGGGTGTGAAAGCGACCACAGTTGATCAAGGCGCTGATGATGCGGCGGATTCGGATGCTGACCCTGCAACCTTGATGACATCAGTGGTCACACTGGCATTGGGGGCGGAAGACATCACCCTCGATCTGGGTCTTGCACCTGCCAAGCTGACAGGTTACGTGATTGAAGACCTGAATGCCGATGGCAAGCTGGATGTGGGTGAAAGTAGTCTTGCGGGCGTAATCATTACTCTCAGTGGTACGGATAGCTTCGGTGCGCCGGTAACGGCGACGACGACGACGGATAAGGATGGCTTGTACAGCTTTACGGTTCCGGCGGGCACTTACACCCTGAAGGAAACCAATCCGTCGGATTACTTCTCCAGTGGCAGCCAGCCCGGTACAGCAGCCGGTGCGGCAGGGGTAAATGCAGATGAATTAACCACTCCGGCGGTAAGCGGCACAACGACTGAACACCATGACTTCCTCGATTACCGTTTAGGCAGTATTGCTGGGCAAGTGCGTGATGACGCAAACGATAATGCCACCTTAACGGATGAGGAAGCGGGTATTCCGGGCGTTACTGTTACCTTGTTGCTGGATGATGTTGAGGTGGCAAAAACCGCGACAGACAGCGAGGGTAAGTACCTATTCAGTAATCTGAAACCGGGTAATTACGTGGTGGTGGAAACCGATCTGTCGCTGTGGGATTCGACCGCCGATACACAAGCTGACAATGATAACCGCGTACCAGTGGTTTTGGCTTCAGCGCAACACAGCACGGGTAATGATTTCCTTGATACCAAGCAGCAAGGTAGCCTCAGTGGTGTGGTGTGGACAGATACCAATAGCGACGGGGTACACGATGCGGGTGAACCTGTGTTAGCAGGCATCAACGTAACCGTGCTGGATAACAGCGGTAATGTGGTGGCTACCCTGACGACAGATGCGCAAGGTACATACTTAGCGACAGGCTTGAAACCGGGTACGTATACCCTCAAAGTTGACGCTGCGAGCTTGCCTGCTGGATCACAACAAACCGGCGACCCTGATGGTGTGAAAGATCACCAAAGCAGTGCCACCGTGTTGCCTGCGAAGGAAACCAATGACGTGGACTTTGGTTACGTGACCTTGGTTTCGCTGGGTGACAAGGCATGGCATGACCTGAACGCCAATGGTTTGCAGGATGCGGATGAGCCGGGTCTGGCCGGGGTGATGGTTGCCTTGTACCGTGATACGAACGGTAATGGTCTTCCTGATGCGGATGAGCAAGTGAAAGCCATGCTGACTGACAGCAAGGGTGCTTACCTGTTCAGCAATCTGTTGCCAGTGGATTACCTCGTAACCTTCAGCCAGCCGGATGGTTATCAACGCAGCCCAGCGAAGCAAGGCAGCGATGCCGCGCTGGATTCGGATGCGGATGGCAATGGTCTGGTAGCGGTGCGCCTGAACAGCAACTTGAACACGGTGGATGCTGGTTTCTACAAACTGGGTAGCATCGGTGATTATGTCTGGTTGGATGCGAATACCAATGGTATGCAAGACGCGAATGAGCCTGCGATCACGGATATGACTGTCCAGTTGTTGGATAAGGCGGGTCTGTTGGTGGCGACTGCTACGACAGATGCAGCAGGTATGTATCAGTTTAAGGGGCTTGTGCCAGCGGATTACAGCATCAAGTTCATTGCACCGGAAGGTATTGTGTTTACCCAAGCTGATCACATAACGGATGATTCCTTGGATTCCGATGCCGACAGTACGGGGCTGGTGGCAGTGATGCTGGCTTCTGGTCAGGTGATTACCAGTGTGGATGCGGGGATTTTGCCTGCGGCGATCAGTGGGCGTATCTGGGTCGATCGTAATGGCAATGGTCTGGATGATTCCGCTACTACCTTGGAACCGGGTGTGCCGGGTGTGCGCGTCAACTTGCTGGATGCGAAAACCGGCGAAGTGGTGGCTACTACCACCACGAGTGCCGAGGGTCAGTACAACTTCACAGGTATCCTGCCGGGTGAATACCTGATTGAAACGGTGCAGCCTGCCAATATGGCGTTTGTTACACCGAATCAGGGGGACGACGACACGCTGGATTCTGATGTGCAGGTGGCGGATGGGCGTAGTGCGGTGTTTGTACTGCACTCTGCCGATAGCGTGGCGCATGTGGATGCGGGTATCCAACCGGGTGAACTGGGTGACCACGTTTGGCTGGATCAAAACAACAATGGTCTGCAAGACGCCGGTGAAGCGGGTGTCGGTGGTCTTACTGTCAATCTGCTGGATAGCAGTGGTAAGACAGTGACTACCCAGCTGACCGATGCGACTGGTTTCTATAACTTCACGGGGGTATTGCCGGGTAATTACACAGTGCAGTTTGTGTTGCCAGAAAAGGCACAATTCACCAGCACCAACCAAGGCGCGGATGATGAGCTGGATTCAGATGTGGATGCTGTGGGCAAAGTCGCGGTCACCGTCGTTTCCAATGTCGGTAATCAGACAGTCGATGCGGGTATCCAGCCTGCACTGATCAGCGGTACGGTGCTGAATGATGACAATGCCAACGGTGCGCAAAACGATGCTGACAAGCCGGTAGCGGGTGTGGTGGTGACACTGACCGGTACGGACTTATTTGGTAATCCTGTCACACTGGCAACCACGACGGATACGCAAGGTCAGTATAGCTTTGCTGTACCGCCGGGCACTTACAGCATCAAGGAAACCAATCCGGCTGATAGGGTGTCCACCGGTAGCGAAGCAGGTACGCAAGGCAGTACGGTTGTCGATGCGGATGAGATCAGTGTAGTTATGACCAGTGGTCAGGTATCTGCTCAGAACGATTTCCTCGATTACTTGCCAGCACGTCTGAATGGTCAGGTGCGTAACGATCTGAATGGTAATGGTGATCTGCTGGATGCAGAGGACGGTATTCCGGGTGTAACCGTGAGCCTGTGGCTGGATGACGTGCAAGTCGCCACCACTACTACGGATGCAAACGGCTATTACGTGTTCGAAAACCTGAAACCGGGTACTTACCGTGTGAAAGAAGCTGACCTTGAAACGTGGGTGTCGACGGCAGATGTGGAGGGCGCTAACAACAACCAAATTGCGGTGACCTTGCAATCTGGCGATGATAAAACCGCGCTGAACTTCTTTGATGCCAAGCCAGTAACCGTGTCGGGTCAAGTTCGACTGGATGAGAATCGTAATGGTGACTTGGCGGAAGATGAAACGGGTCTGCCGGGTGTGACGCTAACCTTGTTTACCGATCCGAACGGTGACGGTAATCCAGCCGATGGTAAGCCAGTGCAAATCGTGCAAACGGATGCGCAGGGCAACTATACCTTCGTAGACGTGCTGCCAGGTCAGTATGTGATCGTGGAAACGGACCCATCCAGCTACCAGTCGATGGCAGATGTGGATAGCTTGAATGACAACCAGATTACGCTCACCGTCTTCTCGGCGATACCTAACACAGGGAGTGATTTCCTTGATGCGAGCGCTTTGGGTTCTTTGGGGGATGTGGTATGGCTGGATCAGAATAACGATTCTCTGCAAGACGGTACGGAGCCACCTGTGGTGGGTGTACCCGTGGTGTTGTCTGGTACGGATAGTGAAGGTAAGCCTGTTAGCCTGACGACGATGACGGATGCTGCGGGTAAATACCTGTTCGACAAGCTGATGCCGGGCGTTTATACGCTTGAGTACCAGTTGCCGCTTGGGATGCGTTTGACCCTGCCAAATCAGGGGGGCAATGAGGGGCTGGATTCTGACCCTGACATAGTGGAGCGCACGGTGACGGTGACGCTGACTGCTGGGGAACACAATCTGGATGTGGATGCGGGGGTACGCCCAGCATCGGTCAATGGTTCGTTGTGGCAAGATACCAATGGTGATGGGAAGCATAACAATGGTGAGCCAGCGCTGCCGGGTGTGACGGTTACCCTGTTGAGTGACCCGAATGGCGATGGTGATTCGTCAGATGGTGTGCCGGTCGGTACAACGGTCACGAATCCTGAGGGTGCTTACAATTTTGCGGGGATGATGCCAGATCATTATGTCATCGTGGTGACGCCACCTGCTGATTACTTGCCAGTGCCTGCGAATCAGGGCGGTGATGATACGACTGATAGCGATATTCAGCCGAACCTAGGTTTGCCAGTCAATCTGGAGTCGGGTGATACCTTCTACATGGATGGTGGTTTCTACCAGTTGGGTAGCTTCGGCGACCGTATCTGGCTGGATCTGAACGGTAATGGTCAGCAGGATGCGAATGAGCCAGGTGTCCGTGATGTCACGCTGGTGTTGCTGGATGCCGCAGGCAAGCCTGTTATGAATCTGTTGAATCCGTCACAACCTTACCGCTTGGTATCGGATGTGAACGGTGAATACCGCTTCTCCAACTTGTTGCCGGGGCAATATCAGGTACAACTGGAAGGGCTAGACGGTTTCGTTCTGACTCAGACGGATGCGGGCACGGATGATGCGCTTGACAGCGATAGCAATGCTAACGGACGCATGGCTGCGACCGTCCTTTCCGGTGCGCATAACCCAGATGTGGATGCAGGTGTTTTACCTGCTAGCCTGATGGGACGGGTGTGGATTGATCATAACAGCAGTAATTCACTGGATGACGGTATGTATGCCGAACCGGGTGCTGTCGGGATTGTGGTCAATCTGCTGGATAAGGATGGCAAACGGGTGGCGACGACGACGACCGGAACGGATGGCCTTTACAGCTTCAGTGGTGTTTTGCCGGGACAGTATCAGGTTGAGATTATCACGCCGGATAACATGACCCTGACTGCTGCTAATGTCGGCGACGATGATACGCTGGATTCAGATGCTGATCCGGCAACGGGGCGCACAGAACTGTTTACCATGACTTCCAGCATGACGGTGAAGGACATTGATGCGGGCATTCTAGCTGGTGTACTCGGCGACCATGTGTGGGTTGATCTGAACGAAAATGGTTTGCAGGATGCAGGCGAGCCGGGTGTGACAGGCGTTGCCGTCAAGCTGATTGGCAGTAATGGCAAGGATGTTGCCACGACGATGACGGATGCTACCGGTTTCTACGTTTTCCGGGATGTTGTGCCGGGTACTTATACGGTGCAGTTCATGTTGGCAGATACCCTCAAGCTGACCGTGCAGAATCAAGGCGACGATGATGCTACAGATTCGGATGCTGACCCGGTAACAGGCAAGGCGACGGTACTGGTAGGTTCGGGTGAACTGGGTAATCAGACGGTGGATGCGGGGATCTTGCCTGCGAAACTGGGTGATTATGTTTGGCTGGATGCTAACCGTAACGGTGTGCAGGATGCTGATGAAAAGCCACTGGAAAAGGTGATTGTGTTGTTGCTGGATGCGCAAGGCGAACACGTCGCCACGACGCAGACCGATAAGGACGGTAAGTACCTGTTTACCGTGCCAGCGGGTCAGTACAGTGTGCAGGTGGTGTCGTTAGATAGCAGCTTTACTGCCGCGAACCAAGGCAAAGATGCCGCGTTGGATTCAGATGTGGATGTGACGGGGTCGTCACCCTTGATGACGCTTGCTTCAGGCAGTGTGGCGACTGGGCTGGATGTGGGGATTTTTCCTGCATCACTGAGCGGTAAAGTGGTCAACGATGCGTGGGCTAACGGGACACTGGAAACAACGGATGGCGGTATTGCCAACGTAACAGTGACCATTAGTGGTACGGATAGCTTCGGCAATCCATTGACTATGGTAACAACCACAGAGGCGAATGGCCGTTACCAGTTCATTCTGCCACCGGGAACTTATACTGTGACAGAAGGGCAGCCAGAGGGGTATGTCTCCACGGGCAGCATGGCAGATTCCAACGCAGGTACAGTCATCAGTCATGATGAAGTGAGTGTTGTGTTGGTCAGTCATGATCAGGTCGAAGGTGTTAACTTCCTCGACTATGATCCGGCGTCTTACGTGGTGCTGAGTGGTACGGTGCTGGATGACCATAACCACAACGCTCAGGCAGATGCGGCTGAAGCGGGTCTTCCAGGAGTCAGCGTGATCTTGTTCACGGATCCGAATGGCGATGGCGACCCGGCTGATGGTGCGGCGGTGCAAACTGTATTGACGGATAGCAGCGGTCATTTCACCTTCGATGGTGTGCCAGCAGGACAATACGTGGTCGTAGAAAAAGATCCGCCTAACTACGAGTCAATGGCTGATAATGGCGGGGAAAATGATAACCGTGTGCCTGTCACCTTGGTTTCTGGTCAAGTGGCTACCAAACCTTTGTTCCTTGATGCTGAGCCGCAAGGCAGTATCAGTGGCTATGTGCTGCTGGATAGTGATAAAAATGGCAGTCTTCAGGATGCAGATAATGGTCTGGAAGGCGTTAATGTCATGTTGTTCACGGATCCGAATGGCGATGGTAATCCAGATGATGGTGAGCGCATGGATGCTGTCTTGACCGATGCAACCGGGCATTACGTGTTCGTCAATGTTGTGACGGGTAACTGGGTCGTCGTGGCCGTTGATAAGCCGGGTTATGTTTCCACCGCTGATGTGGTGTCGGATAACGATAATCGCATTCCGGTGGTTGTAGCAGCCGTGAATGGTGCGACGCAGTGCCGTTTACCGGATGCTACGGCAAGCTGTACGGGTCTCAACTTCTTGGATGCTCAGCTTGATAGCCGTGTGCAGTTATTGAAAACCGCTTATCAAGGCCATGACGGTGGTGCGAAGTGCGGGACGGATGTTGCTAAGCCAGAGCTAACCTTGGTTGATCTCGATAAGAACAAGCGTGAAAACGTGACGTACTGTTTCGAGGTGACGAACACGGGCGACAACTGGCTGACACAAGTGGCTGTAGTCGATGAAACCCTTAGCCTGACGGCTGACAAGCTGACGCCGGTGGGTACAGTGCCTGCTATCCTTGCCCCGCAAAGTAAGGATGCCAATGCTCGTATCCGTTACTACTACGAGGATGAAATCACTGCCGGTATCGTCAATAAGGCCAGCGTTACTGCCCGGCCGGTATTGGAAGATGGCACGCTGTTGGATGGCGTCCTTGATGCTACCAGCAACAGTTCGGTGAATGTACGCTTCGTGTTTGACCCGCCAACAGCCATCAAAACGGTGACCTCTTCTGGTGATGAGGTGATGTTGTGGCAAATGGTCTGGATCAACAGTAGTAGCGACAACGTCGCCGGGGTGGAAATCTATGATGGTGTGCCAGAGGGTACGCACTATGCAGCGATGCAAGCAGGTGCGAATGTCAGCCCTGATGGGGTTTACTGTGAAGCACGGGGTGCGTCAACCACGGCCGTTTGCCGCTACGAAGCACCGAGTCAGGACTTCCCTCGCGGTCGAGTATTCTGGTCAGGTACGATTGGCGCTGATATCGGCAATAGCACAGAGCAGAGTGCGGTTAATGAGGTGGTGATTCGCTTCTATAGTGCTCTCGACAAGGTGGGTGAGCAGCAGACGATTACCAATCAGGCACATTCAAGCTGGGATTTGAATGGAGACGGTAAGCCAGAGTACGCGGATATTCTGACGGATAATGGTAAGACTGATGCATCAGGTGACAGTACTAGTATCTCACTAGGCTCACCCTCACAAATCCCTACCTTGGGTGAATGGGCACTGTGGTTACTGAGCTTCCTGATGGTGTTGGTAGCCTTTGGCTACCGGCGCAAGGGGGGCGGGTATCGTTAAGTTAGTGATGATTGGCTGAAAATAAAAAGGGGCGGAATATTCCGCCCCTTTTTTTGTGTTTAGCAATATGGTTGTTTAAAAGATCAAATGCTCCACAATGCAACAAAGCTTACCAACCCGATAGCCAGAATGCTGTAAAGCTCAATTGCCCGTCCTCTACCCACAGGCAATAAGGCAGAACGTGCCCCGGTTTTCGTTTCTACAAAGCGAATATTATCCAGATCGTCCAGCAATAAATGCAGCAAGTAACTGGCGCTGGATGCCAAAAAGGCGGGTAATGCTGCTGCCGAGCCTACGGTCAAATAAGCAACCCACGCCACGCCTAATGATAAGCAGACTGCCGCAATCACAGAATGCGTATGCCCACCCCGTTTCGTTATTTGGCCCAATACTTCCCAAAAGCGCGTCACCATGAACAAGGCGACTGGGATAGCCAGTAACAAATCGGTTGGACGGTAAATAAACTGGATCACAGGAACGAGCACGGCAGCAAGGCGGCTAAGGCGCTGTACCATACGAAAACTGCTAGAACGGGTGTTGTCAATATCGGGCAATAAACCGCCGACATAACCGCTTAATGCGGTCACACCGATCACGTCCAAGCCCAAATCTGGTGCGATGATAGATGAGATAGCGGCTGCACCAACGCCGGTTGCCACTGCTGCCAGATGGTACGTACTGCACTCTGCCATGATATTTGCCCTTATTAATCGTATTTTTTGATTTGCTCAATGCTTCACACTTGTCCCCACAGTTATGAAGTCATCTATTACTTAGAAAGATGAGGCCGGATAAGTTCCGGCCATCTTTATCCCCTTTATTTATTTAATGTGCTGTCTGCGGGGAGCAGAGGCACTTGTTTCTCCTAGCGATTGATTCTTGAGCATAATGAGCGGGAGCCACTAAAAAAGAGGGGGAGTAAAACTCCCCCATTCGGGCTTTTGCGTCAGTTTGACGCTATAATTTTTATGATGTGTTTGATCAATCTTATAACAACCAAGCTGAATGGGAGATAAATGATCAACATGAAAAGGGCTGCAAGGGTTTTTGAATAGCGCTACAATCACACCCATGTCAGGAAATAGCTTTGGAAAACTGTTTACCGTGACCTCCTTCGGTGAGAGTCATGGACCCGCAATCGGTTGCATCGTAGATGGCTGCCCGCCCGGACTCGCCCTCACGGAAGCCGATATTCAAATTGACCTGGATCGGCGCAAGCCGGGGCAGAGTCGCCACACCACTCAACGGCGCGAAGCCGATGAGGTGCAAATCCTTTCTGGCGTGTTCGAGGGTAAAACCACGGGCACGACCATTGCGCTGATCATCCATAACACGGATCAGCGCTCCAAGGATTACGGCGACATCATGGATCGCTTCCGCCCCGGTCACGCCGATTACACGTATTACAAAAAATACGGCTTCCGCGATTACCGTGGTGGCGGGCGTTCCTCGGCGCGGGAAACCGCAATGCGAGTCGCGGCCGGGTCGATTGCCAAGAAGTGGTTATTTGAGCGTTACGGCGTCGTGATTCGCGGCTACCTCTCGCAACTTGGCCCCATCGTCGCGGAAACGCTGGATTGGGATGAAATCGCCAATAACCCATTCTTCTGCCCGGATGCCAGCAAAGTACAGCCGATGGAAGATTACATGGATGCCTTGCGTAAGGAAGGCAATTCCGTCGGTGCGAAAATCACCACGGTAGCGTCCCATGTGCCGCCGGGTTGGGGCGAGCCAATTTTCGACCGACTGGATGCGGACATTGCCCATGCGATGATGTCGATCAATGCCGCCAAAGGTGTGGAAATCGGTGCCGGTTTTGACTGCGTGGCACAAAAAGGCACGGAGCACCGTGATGAAATCACCATGCAAGGTTTCTTGAGCAATCATGCGGGCGGGATTCTGGGTGGGATTTCTTCGGGGCAGGAAGTCATTGTACATACCGCCTTCAAACCCACTTCGAGTATGCGTCTGCCGGGGCGCACGGTGAATCTGGACGGCGAAGCGGTGGAAGTGATTACCAAAGGCCGCCATGACCCCTGCGTTGGCATTCGGGCGACACCGATTTGCGAAGCCATGCTGGCGATTACGCTGATGGATCATGCGTTGCGGCATCGGGCGCAAAATGCGGATGTCACGACCGATTTACCGGATATTCCTGCATCGCCTTGAAACTAACGTCTGCTGATACTGTTGCCACGAAGCCGCCTTATGGGCGGCTTTCGGTTTTCTACTTCGTCTATTTTGCCGCCTTGGGCGTGTTCGTGCCGTATTGGACGGTATACCTGAAAAAGGTTGCCGGGTTTTCGCCTGCCCAGATCGGTGAGTTGATGGCGGTGTTCATGGCAACCAAAATCGTTGCACCGTTCATTTGGGGGTGGTTGGCGGATCATACCGGGGAACGTTTACGCATTATCCGGGTGGCAAGCCTGCTGGCGGTGGTGTGTTTCGCCGGGGTCTATTGGCAGCAAAGTTTTGGCTGGATGGCTTTGGTGATGGCGGGTTTTGGGTTTTTCTGGAATGCGTCATTGCCGCAATTTGAAGCGCTGACCTTGAACCATTTGGGGCGCGATATTGGGCGTTATAGCCGGATTCGGCTGTGGGGTTCGGTCGGTTTCATCGTGATGGTGGCAAGCTTGCCCAACGTGCTGGAACGTTACGGTATTGCGCTGGCAGTGGATGCGATTTTGCTGCTGTTCATGGGGATTTGGCTGACGACATGGTTGGTGCAGGACAAACCCCACGCGACACACACGGTACAATCCAGCCGTTTGCGTGAGGTATTGCGCCAACCGACGGTGTGGGTATTGCTGCTGGCGTGTGCCTTGCAACAGGCCAGCCACGGGGCGTATTACACCTTTTTCAGCATTTATCTGGAAGATCACGGTTATTCGCGTAACTTCACCGGCTGGATGTGGGCGCTGGGCGTGATGGCTGAAGTGGCCTTGTTCTGGATGATGCACGGTTTGATTGAGCGTTTCGGCGCGGCGCGGTTGTTTGTGCTGGCGATGTTTTTGACCGGGGTGCGCTGGCTGGTGCTGGGGACGTGGGTGGATAATATGCCCATCCTGATGCTGTCACAGTTGTTTCATGCGGCGACTTACGGGCTGTTTCATGCTTCGGCGATTCACTTGATCCACCACCAGTTTCCGGGAAAATTGCAGGGCAGGGGACAAGCCTTGTATTCCGGCCTGAGTTACGGGGCAGGCGGCGCAGTTGGTAGCTTGCTGAGTGGTTATGCTTGGGAATACTGGGGGGCGGCGGATACGTTTTATATAGCAACCCTGATTGTGGGTGTGGGCTGGATACTGGCTTTGATTTACGTGCGGGAGGATACCCATGTTACCCATCACTGAGCCGTTGCAGGCTAGCGAAATTCGCCGTCAATTGGATAGCGCGACGCTGCTGGCCTTGAACGATATCCACGTATTCCCGGAATTGGATTCCACCAACCGTTGGGCTTTGCAGCAATGCGTATGCGGTGATGTGTGTCTAGCGGAACAGCAAAGCGCCGGGCGGGGCAGACGTGGGCGGCAATGGCAATCACCGTCCGGTGTGAATGTGTACCTGTCCGTGCGTTGGTGTTTCACGCCTGTGCCGGAACATTTACCGCTGTTGAGTTTGGTAACAGGCTTGGCCGTGGCGGAAGCACTCGAAGATTGTGCGATTCACGGCCATGGCCTGAAATGGCCGAACGATGTGTACTATGATGGAAAGAAGCTCGGTGGTATCTTGCTGGAAGCCGTCGGTTCACTGGAGCAGGTGGTGATTGGTATTGGCCTGAACGTCAATATGTTGTCGGAAGCCGGGGCGGAGATTGACCAGCCGTGGACGAGCCTGCAACAGATTGCCGGTAAACCTGTGGAGCGTAATGTATTGGTGTCTGCTGTATTGCAACGCTTACTCAAACGCTTGAGGGGTTTTTCCCGGCTGGATATGGCACAATTCCAGCAGGATTGGCGGCAGCGTGATGTATTGCTGGGGCGTCAGGTGCAAGCCTTTAGTGGCACAGAAACCCTGCAAGGGCTTGCGTCAGGCATCAACAATCAGGGACAATTGATAATCAATTTTAGTGATGGATCAATAAGAAATCTGTCATCAGCGGATGTATCGGTACGAATATAATGGTTTTGCTGGTAGATGCAGGCAACTCACGCCTGAAATGGTCGGAGCTTGATGCTGCGGGTAGTTTTTCTGCCCAGCAGGCGCTCGCCTATGGAAATCGCCCTGCGTTGGCTAGCTTTATCGACTTACTGGATGCTTACCCCGCTGTTGGGCGTATCACGCTAGTGCATGTATTGACTCAGCTTTTTGCTGATAGTGTGCAGGAAGTTTGTGATCAACGTGGCATTCATCTACACAGTGTGCGCTCGGTTGAACAGGCTTATGGCATTACCAATGGTTATCAGAATCCGGCCGCCTTGGGCGCAGATCGTTTTGTTGGTTTGGTCGCGGTGCATCGTCAGGCAGGCGGACAGGCCAGTATTGTGATTGATTGCGGCACGGCGATTACGGTTGATGCCGTGGAGAGCGATGGTCGGCATTTAGGGGGATTAATTTTACCCGGTTTGCAGCTATCAGCAGATGCTTTGATTGCACGCGCACAAGGTAGACTCAGTGTATCCAGAGAGCAGCCTAGTATTTTTGCAGATAGTACGGGTAGGGCGATTGGTAGTGGGTGTTTGTTTGGAATAGTGGGGGCGATTGAGGGCGTTTGTGCGCGTATGCAGCAAAGCATGTCTTCGCCTTTATTGCAGGTGCTGATTGGGGGAGATGCAGAATATTTGCGCCCATGGTTACAGGGTAATTATCTTGTACAACCTGATTTGTTAATGTACGGGCTAAGCTACATTACGGAGCAAGCAACATGCACCAGTTGTTAATGGTCTTGTTGTTTTTAAATGTGTCGGTGCTGACATGGAATGTGGTGTTAGCCCCGGATACGAAAACGTTTAGCCCTGTCCTGATTGATCCATCCATCCCAGCACTAGAGTTGCGTAAGGATGTGGACGAGGTGGTTTACCGCAGTGCATCGGCGGGAACGCAAAGCAGTTGCTATACGATTGGCCCGTATAACAGTGAGAAAGCGGCGGAACTGGTAGCGAGTAAGGTACGTGGTTTTGGTTTGGCTGTTACGATACGTCACCGGCAAAGCATGGAGACGCTGAACTTTTTTGTTTATATTCCACCTGCCAGTGATAGCGAAAAAGCAGAAAAAATGGTGCAGGATATTACTAAAAACGATGTGCAGGATGTGAAAATTATCCCTGATGGCCCTTATCAAAACGCGATTGCACTGGGTTTTTTCAATAATCTGAACAAGGCGAAGCGCCACGCCGAATACATCCGCTACCTTGGGTATGATGCCCATTACACCGAACAACAAGCCGCGCGTGAAGTTTTTTGGGTCGACTATGATGAGCCTTTTGGCAGTAATACGCCGGTTCAAGCATGGAGTGCTGCGGTTGATGCCACCTCTGAAGTACAACGTATTCCCCGTTCCTGCCGTTAAACCCCGCTTCGTCAGAAAAATTTGACCGGATGTGGTTATCCTCAGCAATAAGCTTACTTGTCACCTATATACCCTGAGTAGTGTTTTCCTTATGCGAGGCGGGGTGTTGTATGCTCAAAGTCGAAGTATCAAGCTATAAATCATGGCAACAAGTGTTGTTTTGGATGGGCTGGTTGTCATTGCTGATACCGGGTTATTTCATTAGTTACGGGTTTTCCTTAGTGGGGTCGCTGGTATTAAGCGGTTACCACGACACGGTGGATCTGGTGCTGGTGTTGATCATGGGTACGGCACTGCTTGAACTCTTGTTGATCGGGATTTATACCCTGACACGCTATTGGTTTCAGGCGTCTTCATTTAGGCGTTTGGTGGCGTGGTTGGTATTGGGTGCAGCGGGTATTCCATTAGCTGCATTGCTGGGTTGTGTCTATGCTTATGCAAAACTTAACCTGTATCCATAATGTGCTTTTCCGGGAGGATTTATCATGCGCCAGTCCATACTGTTTGCTTTGGCGTTAGCACTGGTACTGCCCGTGCAAGCCGATGATACGACCAGTACCATTGAGCTGAGTACTGAGCATTGCCTCAATACTCACGATTCCACCGCTGGGATGCTGGAATGTTTCACCCGTGCAGAACAGGATTGGGATACCGAACTCAACCGTGTTTACAAGGAGTTGCAAAGCAAACTCAAACCGGCAGGGCAGGATGCGCTGAAACAGGCGCAACGGGCATGGATAGCGCAACGTGACAAGGAATTCGAGCTGATCAATGCCATCCACGGGCAAATGGATGGGACGATGTGGATCGCGGTGATGGCCAGTAAACGCAACGATGTTGTTAAAGCACGGGCGGAAGCCTTGCAAGCCTATATTGACCTGATGGTAGAGGGCGGGCGCTAAGGCATTGGCTTACAGCCACTTGTGCCGTTTGAACGCAATCAACATGCCGATAGCCAGCGCGATCATGATGCCCCATACGCCGAAATAGCCGTATTGCCAGTGCAACTCTGGCATATGGGTGAAATTCATCCCGTATACCCCGACGATAAAGGTTAACGGGATGAAAATCGTCGCAATCACCGTTAAAACGCGCATGATGTCATTCATTCGGTTGCTGAGGCTAGAAAGGTAAATGTCCAACATCCCGCTAAGCATTTCGCGGTAAGTTTCGATCAGGTCAATGATTTGCACGGCATGGTCGTAACAGTCACTGAAATACGGGCGCATGGTTTCATCGACCAGTTCCCCGTCGTGCTGGATCAGGCGGCTGATGACTTCACGCTGCGGCCACAGTGCGCGGCGCAACAGTAACAAATCACGCTTGAGCTGGTGCAAGGTGTTGAGGATGCGTTTGTGAGGATTTTCCAGCACTCGTTCTTCCAGATCTTCGATTTGCTCGCCAAGGTCTTCCAACAGGGGGAAACCGGAGTCGATCACCACATCCACCAACGCATACAGCAAATATTCCACTCCACGGCTACGGATGCGCCCGAAACCTTGCCTCAAGCGTTCCCGCACTGGCTCAAACGCCTTGCCATCACCGCTACAAAAGCTCAGCAAGTGCCCTTTGCCGACGAACAGGCTGACTTGTTCCAGCAGGATTTCATCACCGACCAGATGTGGCAGATTGAGAACCAAGAAAGCATGGTGCTCGGTAAAGTCGATTTTGGGGCGTTGCCCGCTGTTGAGCACATCTTCCAGCGCGAGTGGATGCAGGCCGAAAGTTTCGCCCAGCTCGCGGATGGCTGCCGGATCATTCACGCCCGTGACATCCAGCCAGTCAACGTATGCGTTTTGTTGCGCGATGCGGCATTGTTCCGGGGTAGGCGACAGGGTTTCGCTGAACTGACTATCACTGTATTCCAGTAGGGAAATGCGGGTGGCACTAGCGGTTTCAGTGCCGTGACGGGACAGCGTGCCCGGTGGTGTACCCGGTGGGTGGTAACGCTTACCGAAAGTTTCCATGTAATTTCCTATGGATGCTGATTTATGACGGGGATCATAGCGCAATTGCACGCAAGGGCTACAATGCTAAGTATGTTTACGGAGTTCCTCATGAAAGTCCCCATCCTCTTGCTGCTCGCCTGCCTGCCGCTGTTGCCAGCTTGTCAGGAAAGCGCCACCAATACCCTGCAAGGCTACGTCGAAGGTGAATATGTACACCTCGCCGCTCCATTTGCTGGAACGCTGCAAACCCTCGCCGTACAACGCGGGGCGCAAGTCAAACAGGGCGACCCCGCTTTCACCCTCGAACAGCAGAACGAAACCGCCGCCCGCCAAGGTGCCACCGACCGTTTACACGCTGCCGAAGCACAACTTGCCGACCTGCAATCCGGCAAACGTCCGCAGGAACTGCAAGTGATTCGCGCCCAACTCACACAGGCACAAGCCGCCGCACAGCTTTCCGCGACCGAATTACAGCGCGTCGAACGTCTGGTCAAAGGCCGCTTCATTTCCAGTGACCAGCTCGACACCGCCCGCACCAACAACAAGCTTAATCAGGCCAAAATCACCGAATTACAGGCACAATTGAGTGTCGCCGAACTCGCAGCCCGCCCGGATGCGTTGAAAGTCGCCGAAGCCAATATCGCTGCCGCCCGCGCTACCCTGCAACAAGCCGACTGGCAACTTGCACAGAAAACCGTCACCGCTACCCGCAATGGTTTGGTCAACGACACCTATTACCAGCAGGGCGAATGGGTTCCTGCTGGCAGCCCGGTGCTCAGCATTCTGCCACCCGAAAACCGCAAAGTACGCTTTTTCATCCCTGAGCCACAACTCGGCAGCCTGCAAACCGGCCAAACCGTACAAGATCGTGGCGCTGGGGGCGAAGTTTTATAAGCGCACGCTGGATTAATTAACAAACCCGGTGATGACATCAAACTCTCTGGCCGTGGTGAAACTATACCTTAACTGAACCATCCGTCGGTCGATCATTGCTTTTGGTCGGGTTTGTGCAAGAATGCCATTCAAATAAAAAAATCAAATGAGTGTTGTAGGGCAAAATTAATAACAAGGATATTTCTATGTTTTACCCCCTATCCGTGCGCGTTTGTACATTGGCCTTAGCAGTTGGTGCTGCTTTGGGTTGTCAGTCGGCTGTGGCAGATATACCCGTCAAGGCAAATAGCAATGCCAAATCCACTGCCTTGAATGCCCTACCTGATACCGATCAGCTCATTATCCGCTTCCGTGACACGGCTAGTACCACCGCCGTTGATAATATGTTGGGGCGGATGCGTTCCGAAAAGCATGAAACCTTTAAATATGCCAAAACTACCCAGCAACATTCCGACGTATTTCGCTTCGGCAAACGCAAAGGCAAAGCTGAATGGGATACCTTGTCAGCATGGTTGAAGAGCCAGCCGGAAGTTGAGTATGTTGAACCTGACTACATCTTGACCAAAATGGATGTGCCTGTACCCGTAACCCCGAATGATGCTTACTTCAGTTACCAATGGCCTTTGTTTGATGCCATCAGCGGCATTCGTGCTGATCAGGCATGGGGCTATACAACTGGCACCGGAAGCATTGTAGCTGTCGTCGATACGGGCATACTGCCCCATGCAGATCTGTGGCCGAACTTGCTGCCCGGTTATGACATGATAAGCAATAGTACAACTGCCAATGACGGCGACGGGCGGGATGCAGATGCTACTGATACTGGTGATTATGTGTTGGCCGGTGAATGCGGTAGTACCAGTAACCTGAACAGCAGTTGGCACGGTACGCATGTGGCAGGCACGATTGCTGCCGTTGGTCATAATGCAGAAGGTATTGCTGGGGTAGCCTTCGACGCCAAAGTCATGCCGGTAAGGGCATTGGGCAAGTGCGGTGGTTATACTTCTGATATTGCTGACGCGATTACTTGGGCTGCGGGTGGCACAGTGTCTGGCATTCCTGCAAATCCGACTCCGGCACGTGTCATCAATATGAGTTTGGGTGGCGCATCCAGTTGTGGCACCACTATGCAGAATGCCATTAATACCGCCCGTGGTAAAAATGCGGTGGTCGTGGTGGCAGCGGGCAACAGCAATACTGATGCTAGTCAATTTTCCCCTGCCAACTGTGGCGGTGTCATTAGTGTAGCAGCCATCGGACGTGATGGTGGTAAGGCGTATTACTCCAACTACGGCAATACGGTTGACTTAGCAGCGCCGGGTGGCTCCATGAATACTGGCTCTGCCAATGGCATTTTGTCCACCCTGAATATAGGTACACAACAAGCACAAGCGGATACTTATGCTTATTACCAAGGAACCAGCATGGCGACCCCGCATATCGCAGGTGTTGCTGCTCTGATGTTGTCCATCAACCCAGCGCTGACGCCGGATCAGGTGGAAAGTCTACTAAAGTCTACCGCTCGTGCTTTCCCGCAACCCTGTTCCGGTTGTGGCGCAGGTATTGTGGATGCGAATGCAGCCGTGCAAGCGGCATTAAATATCCCGGCCACCCCGTCGTTACCGGTTGATCCGTATGTTGTGTTGAAAACGGATTTGACAACAAACCTCAACCTGTGGCGAGAACAAAATATCCTCAATTACAGTTACGTTTTGGAACAGCAAACCGGCACTTCTACAGCCTTGCGTTGGAAACTGACCGTAAAAGCCGGTGTTGTGGTTGCTGGGGTGAATCTTGCGAATAATAAAACTGTGTCTTCCAGAGATTTGAAGGCGAAAGGTAAAACCATTGAGCAGTTGTTCACAAGTATTGATAGCGCCATTGCAGCCAGATACGCAGTGATCAATGTGAATTACGATGCTGCGTTGGGTTATCCACTGGCAGTATTTACTGACAAGAAAACCACGGTCAAAGGTGATGAAACCACTTTGAAAGCATCCAGTATGATCAATCTATAAAGGAGATAATGGATATGTGTAAACATCCTATTTTTACGCTGCACGCTCTGACGGTTGCCTGCTGTTTGTATGCAGGTGGAGCACACGCGAGTGCCATGTTGGGTGCGTATGTTGATTATGATGGGTGGAATACCACTACCATTGATCAGCTCAACGCTGTGACCACAAAACCTTTGTCAGTCGTCAATCTATTTTCTGGTTTTGATCAGGACTGGACGAGTCTTAGTGTTCAGGCTACCAATATTGTGTCACGTCATGCCGCTCCGATGATTACCTGGATGCCCAGTCAGTCTGCCCGCCCGGATTCCAACCTGTTGGGTGAAATCAACAGCGGGCAATGGAATGCCTATATTGATAACTGGATTGCCGGGCTAAAAAACTGGCAGGCGACTTACCCAGCGGACAAGCGCCCTACGGTGCTATTACGGTTTGCACATGAGTTCAATGGTAACTGGTATGCGTGGGGGAATGACCCGGATGGCCTGAAAACGGCATGGCGTTACTTGTATACCCGTTTTGCTCAGGCCGGTGTTACCGGAGTGGAATGGGTATGGTGTGCGAACAATGTGAATGTTGACAGCTACAATGACATTTCCCGCTACTATCCGGGGGATGATGTGGTCGACTGGACATCACTGGATGGCTATAACTGGGGCAGTAATTATAGCTTTACCCAATGGAAGGGGTTTGCAGAAACTTTCAGCGCTCCGTATGCCAAACTGGTAACAAACTACCCGACTAAGCCAATCCTGCTGGCGGAAGTTGCTTCGGCAGAACCTGCGGATGTGCCGAACCCACTCTACGGACAGAATGGTAACGATAGTGATGTGGGGCAAAGTAAAGAAGCTTGGGTACAGGACATGTACACGCGCATCATGGCTGAATACCCGGCGATTCGGGCGGTTTCATGGTTCAACACCAACAAGGAACTGAGTTGGGCATTGAACGGGGCAGGCAATACCGGGCTTGTTGCGTATAACGTGGTGGCTGCAAATGGCTATTACAGCCCTGTGTTTACGCCGCTGATCACTGCCGCGCCCGCTCCGGCTACGCCGACGGATTCAACCACGACCACTAACACCAAAGGCGGAAAGTCAGGTGGTGGTGGCGGTAAGAAAACCTCCACCAGCACGATGACTACGCTTTCCGTTACTGAGAGTACGCGGGACACTGGTTTGCAACGCGCCTTAGCGGTCAGTCATATGCCAGTAGTTGTAGGTGAAAAGCTCTTGGAGCGTGAAGCGGAAGGTTTCCGTTCCTTATCGCAGTCGGCATTGCAGGCTTTGCGTAAGGAACGGGTGAGGTAGTCCCTTAAGGTGTTCTCTAAAACTCTAACTTGTAACCTACCCCGTAGATGGATTTAATCACATCGCATTCCGGCTCGATGCTTTGCAGCTTGCGCCGCAGGTTTTTGACGTGGCTGTCGATAGCTCGGTCGGTCACGATGCGGTGGTCGTCGTATAAACGATCCATCAATTGCGCCCGTGAATACACGCGGGCAGGGTGATTAAATAAATATTCCAGCAGGCGAAATTCTACCGGCGTCAAATCCAGTTTTTGTCCATTGAAGCTGGCTTCCATGCATTCGGCATTGATCTGAATACCGCTGTCGCTAGCCTGTTCGTGCAAGGGACGGGTCATGCGCCGCAGAAGGTTTTTTACCCGCACCGTCAATTCCCGTGGGCTGTAGGGTTTGCAAACGTAATCGTCTGCCCCCAGTTCCAGCCCGATCAGGCGGTCGATTTCGTCGATTCTGGCGGTCGCCATGATAACCGGTATGTTGGAAAAGGTACGTAACTCGCGGAAAATGTCGAGGCCGTCGCGCCCCGGTAGCATTAGGTCAAGTATCATCAAATTCGGTTGGTGTTCACGTACCCACGGGATGACTTGTGTGCCGTTATCCAGCCAGTGTGTTTGTAGCCCTAGTTGATTCAGGTATTCGCCCACAACCTGCGCCAATTTTGGCTCGTCTTCTACGATTAGAATGCGCTCATCCATATTTTCTACCCATTTTATGTGTATCCTGCCCGCAGAGGTATTAATTCCATGCGATTGAATATTTTTCCTAGACTGTTTCTGGCGATGTTGCTTGCGACCATTATGGTGGTGCTGGTCATGGTGGTGTTCATGAATTGGAGCTTTCGCACAGGCTTCACAGCTTACCACCATGCAGAGGAATTGGACAAAGTACAAGAACTCGCCGAAGTGCTAGGGACTGAATTTGCGAACCATAACAGTTGGGATTTCCTGCGTGATGATCCGCAACAATGGGAAAAATTGCTGGGAGATTTGGGGGAGTCCGCGCCGCTACCACCACAACATCCGGCCGGATTAACAGGGCAGCCACCACCTTTTCCGCCACCGGGTGCTTTGCCTCCAGATCGAGCACATCTGCCACCGCCAGATCGAGCAAAGTTACCACCGCCAGATCAGGATAAGCCACCGCCGCTGGCGGTGCGTCTAAGCTTGCGTGATATTGATCAGCAACAGGTGGTGGGTGATTTTCGTCATGTGGGAGTTAGCCCCGGTGATCGCAGTGGTCGGCGTGACGTGACGAAGGTGGAAATTCGTACATCTGGCAAGCTGGTTGGTTGGTTAATGGTCTGGCAGGGCGGTGTGGTAACGAACGGTTTGGCGCGATCTTTTCTGGATCAGCAAGTGCGTAACTTGTATCTGATTGCGCTGTTTGCGACGGGGCTTTCTTTCCTGTTGGCTATTCTCTTGGTCAGGCATTTGTTGCGTCCAGTACATTCTTTGACACAGGGGGCACAAACCTTGACGGCTGGAAAATTCGAGACGCGTATTGAGGTGACGACGCAAGATGAATTAGGGCGTTTGGCACAGGCCTTCAATACCTTGGCTGAAGCCTTGCAGCACAATGAAATCATGCGCCAGCAATGGATCGCGGATATTTCGCACGAATTACGTACCCCGATTGCCGTTTTGCGCAGTGAAATCGAGGCGTTGCTGGATGGCATTCGTCAACCGACACTGGAGCGTATCCAGTCCCTACACATGGATGTGCTGGGGATGGGTAAATTGGTGGAGGATTTGTACCAACTGGCGTTGTCGGATAGCGCTGAACTGAGCCTCGTGGCTGAACCTGTGGATTTGACCGCAGTACTGACGGATACAGCCTTGAGTGCACAGGCGCGATTGCAGGAAAAGCATATCAGCCTGACAACACGCTTCGACCCGCAACAACCGTTATGGATACGTGGTGATGCCGAGCGACTTCGCCAATTGTTCAGCAATCTGTTGGGCAATAGTTACCGCTACACCGATGAAGGCGGACAGGTGGAAATACTGGCACAGCAGCAAGGCAACAAGGTGATGGTCAGTATTCAGGATAGTGCGCCGGGTGTGCCAGATGCGGCGCTACCACGCTTGTTTGAGCGCCTGTTTCGGGTGGATAAGTCGCGTAGCCGTGCCTTGGGTGGTTCCGGCTTGGGTTTATCGATCTGCAAGAATGGTGTGGAAGCACATGGCGGCACGATCCAAGCAGCGCATTCGCCCTTGGGTGGGTTGTTGATTGAGGTGGTGTTTCCGGCAGAATCTGCTTGAGTTTGGTTAGACAGGCTACCCAAAGGATAGCCTGCCCGCACCGGAGGCGTTACTTCAACACAGGGCGTGCATTTACCGCCTGCACCGGACGGTTGTTCGGATGCCCCATGATCTGGGTGAACTTCTCGATCTGTGCTTTGGAGGCAATGACGGGCTGTTTCATGACCAACCAGACAACCCCTTCGGTACACGGTGGTGTGGTCAACGAGCCGTTGAAACGGTAGTAATCATGATTGGCTGGCAACAGTTTGGAAACGTCAGTCTTGGCTGTCAGGGCAGCGGTTTCTTCCGCTTTGGCTGGCATTTGTGGCCAGAACTGTTCTAGACCGGCATTGTTCTTTGCGCCTTCTGCAAACATGAGGGCGACCACGGCGAGATTGCCGTCTTTGTCAGCATGTACTAGATGTGCTTCCATTGGGTAAGACTGGCCGTCAATCTGGTTTTCGCTGGGGGCGTGGAAGTGGAATTGCTTTAGCTCGAAAGCGTACCCATCCAGCGTCAGGGTACTGCCTAGCTCATATTTGACCTGAATGGTGTGACCGTTGTTGAGCACTTCGTTGCCACCCGCTTGGTAAGCCAGGGTCAACGGCGACAGTTCGGCTTCGATTTCAACTTTGCTGTCGAGATTGATAGGGGATTGGTTTTTGCCTGTGGAGCAGGTTTTGTAGGTATCAGCCAGTTCACCCCAGTATTCGGGGCCTTCAGCGCCGTCATACGTCCAATGGGTAGTATGGGCTTCCTCGGCGTGAGCGAACCCTGCGGATAGTAATAATATGCCCGTGGCTAACCATGGTTTCATGTGGTCTCTCCTCTTTTTAGATAAAACTTTGCGCGATTCAATAATCGGGCGCGATTATAGGAAAGTCACTTGGAAAACACAGTAGAAGATTGATAATCAAATGTTAAATTATTTTATCATAATTTTTTGAAACATGGCTTCACTGAGTATTTCGGTCGCGTCTGTGACCCGCTCAGGAAAGAGCACACCATCCAACTGGTCACATTCGTGTTGGATAATACGCGCCACAAATCCGACATATTCGGTTTCGATGATTTCACCTTTGCGTGTTAGATAACGCACTCGCAAATGGTTGGAGCGGCTGACTGGAGCGCGTGCGTCCGGCACACTTAAGCAGCCTTCCCAGCCCGTACAGGTGTCTGGCGATTGCCAGCAAATTTCAGGGTTGATCATGGCTAGTGGCTCCATCAGCGGTGCATCCGGGTAGCGTGGATTAGGGCGTGAGGCAATAATAATGATGCGTAGTGAGATGAATACTTGGGGTGCAGCAATGCCAACCCCATTGGCCGCCAGCAGAGTGGCTTGCATGTCATCGATCAGGTTTTGAATGGTGGCATCGTGTAGATTGGTTACGTTCGCCGCCCGTTGCGCTAGGATGGGTTCGCCTTGCTGAGCGATGCGTAGGATGTTGGGTTCGGGCATGATTACTTACTCGATATGACTAATAGTTGAACAGTTTCTGAATGTCATTATACTTTAGTGGGATGATGTTATACTGATGACATCCACCTTTGTTGAGAGTCGTTTAATGCTGCCTAATAATGAAAATACTAACTCAGGCTTATTTCTTCCTTCGCCAATCAGACAACCTAAAATTCGCTGGGAGCATGTGCTGCCCTTATTGAGTCGTTTGCTGGTGTGGGGTCTCATTTTTGGTCTGCTAACCTTGCTTAGCTCATTTTTTACCCTGATTTTTTTGACATTTGTGTTTGCCTACCTGCAATCGGGCATTGTGGATATGCTAACTCGGCGGATGCGTTGGCTGCGCGTACCGGTGGTGATGTTGGTTGGAACCTTGTTTTTGGGGGCAATCATTACGGTCAGTTTGTTCCTTGCACCTCAGGTGTACCAACAGGCGACAGGGTTTGCGAAGGGCTTCTTTGTCTATATGGAGCGTATTGATACGGAAGTGCTGGCACTAGCGGAACGTTACCCCGTGTTGCAAGAGGCTATTCCTGAATTACGGCGCCCGCCTGTCGCAGCAACACCGGCTCCGGCTATTCCTGCATGGGCAGCACCTGCCACGCTGCCGGTGCCGAATGGTGCCGTGGTGGCCAATCCAGCCACAGGCGTTGTTGAGGCTGCACCTCGCGCTTTCCGGGATTCTCCCACCAGTTTATTACTGGGCTTTGTGACAGGCGAAAATAAGCCAGTGGATGGGCGGGAAGCGGTGAAAGTGGGGCTGGATAAGCTGACCCATTTCAGCAGCCAAGCCTTGGGGATTTTGACTACTTTCTTGCTGGCGCTGTTGTTTGCTTTCCTGATTGTGCTGGACTTGCCGCATTTGACCGCAAGTGTGCGCGATTTGGAAAATACCCGTTTACGCTTTATCTACGTGGAAGTGGCGGATAATATCTACCAGTTCGGTAAAGTATTGGGTCATGCCATGCAGGCGCAGTTTTACATTGCGTGTGTGAATACGGTGTTGACCGCGATTGGGGTGTCATTTTTAGGGATGGGCGAGCACATGGCCTTCCTTGCCGTGCTGGTCTTCTTGTTTAGTTTTGTGCCGGTGGCGGGCGTCTTCATCAGTTCAGTGCCGATTTGCCTGATCGCGCTGAATACCGGCGGCGCGAATCTGATGCTGTTGAGCATTGGCATGATCATCGTTATTCATTTAGTGGAAGGCTACCTCTTGAACCCGCTGATTTATGGCGCACGTCTGCGGGTTAACCCGGTGATCGTGCTGATTATCCTCACGGTTGGTGGTAAGTTGTTCCATATCTGGGGCTTGATCTTGGGGTTGCCGGTGTGCATTTACCTGTTTGGTCATGCGATTCGTTACCGTAAGATGTGATTTTCATTTGTATTGACCAATATCAAGCACTTATTGCCGAAACACGCCACAATGTCTGTCATGGCAATTAAACTTAATAAGTGAATCATTATGTTGGTGTTAGGTATTGGCAATATCCTGTTACAGGATGAAGGGATCGGCATCCATCTTCTCAACTTCATGGAAAGGTGTTTTCCTACGTTCCCGGATGTGACCTATCTGGATGGCGGGACACTGAGCTTTACCCTCGCCAGCGATATCGAAGAACACGATCACTTGCTGGTGCTGGATGCGGTGGAATTGAATGCAGCCCCCGGTACCTTGTGCTGTTACGAAAATGAGGCGATGGATCATTTTCTCGGTACAGCCAAGCGCAGCGCCCATGAAGTGGGTTTGCTGGATTTGATGGATATTGCCCGCCTGACCGATCACTTACCCAAACACCGCGCCTTGATCGGTATCCAGTACCAGACCTTTGGGTGGGGCGAGCAGCCAACACAGCGGGTAAAGCACAATATTCCGCTGGCAGGCCGTCTGGCTGCCAATGTCTTACAAAAGTGGGAGTTCGAGGCGCATCCGCCGTGCCGACCTCTCCGTCAAGCACCCAAGTTGGAGATCGCGCTATGAGTCTACATGCTATTCCTGTTCACGCCGAAGCCGCCGTCACGGGCAACCTGCGCCCCGTGCAGCACGAAATCCGTCAAGCACTGAGTGAGCTGATTGCGCATGGCACGCACGGCATGATCGACTTGCACAGCTTGCCGTTTTCACCACAGGAATATGCGGCACTGGATGATTTTCTGGGTGAAGGCGAAATCGACCTGACCCTCAATGTGCTGGGCAAAACCCGCCTGCGTGAAAGCAGCTATGCTGGCATCTGGCGTGTTGAACACTTTGACGACAACGACAAACGTATCGGTTATTTCATCGAAATTGGTCATGTGCCGGAAATCCTGCGTTCCCAATGCGACGACATTAAGGAAGGCTTGGCGACCATGACCACGATTCTCGCGATGGAGGAAAATGATAATGAGGACGACGCAACATGAACCCCACGAGGAAACCTTAGGCGAACGCCTACGCTCGCAAGGTATTTCGCGACGTGGTTTCCTGAAATTCTGCGGCCTGCTGGCTTCCAGCATGGCGCTTGCCCCGGCGATGGTGCCGAAAATCGCGGCAGCGCTGGAACAGGCCAAACGCCCTTCGGTGATCTGGCTTTCCTTTCAGGAATGCACTGGCTGTACCGAATCTCTGACCCGTTCCCACAGCCCTAGTATCGAAGGCTTGATCTTCGATGCCATCTCGCTGGATTACCACCATACCCTGCAAGCCGCCTCTGGTTATGGTGCGGAAGAAGCCCGTGCCGAGGCGATGAAAGAACACTACGGCAAGTACGTGCTGGTCGTGGATGGTTCTATTCCAATCGGCAACCCCGGCTTTTCCACTATCGCCGGTATCAGCAATCTGGATATGTTGAAAGAAGCTGCCGCAGGCGCCGCAGCCATTATCGCGGTGGGGACGTGCGCTGCCTTCGGTGGTTTGCCGAAAGCTGATCCGAACCCGACGGGCGCGGTTTCTGTTGCCGACATCATCAAGGACAAGCCGATCATTAACGTGTCCGGTTGCCCGCCGATTCCGGTGGTGATTACCGGCACGATTGCCCACATTCTGACGTTTGGTATACCTGAGCTGGACAGTCTGGGGCGTCCGAAAGCGTTTTACGGGCAAAATATCCACGACCGTTGCTACCGCCGTCCGTTTTACGAACGCGGTCTGTTTGCGGAAACTTTCGATGACGAAGGCGCAAAAGCAGGCTGGTGTTTGTACAAGCTCGGCTGCAAAGGGCCCGTCACGTACAACGCTTGCGCCACCCTCAAATGGAACGAAGGCACCAGCTTCCCGATTGAAGCCGGGCATGGTTGCATTGGCTGTTCCGAACCCAACTTTTGGGATTTCGGCGGCTTCTATAAGGCGCTATCCATTCCCACCGGTATGACGGGGCAAACGGCTGTTTATGCCGCTGCCGCCGGGATTGCCGTCGGGGTCGCCGCTGGTGCGATGAACAAGAAAGCCAAGATGGATGCTGATAGTTTGCACAAAACCGTCACCGTCGATGAATTGAATCAGGAGTCACCGTCATGAATGAAGTCGATTTCCTGTTATGGGTAAAAGGGCCAGCGTTTACCGTTGCCGTGGTGATCTTTGTCGCGGGTTTGGTCTTACGTCTGTTTGAAATCCTCTCGCTGGGGCGCAAACACAATTTCGCCGTGAGTAAAGGCGACCCGATGCAGGGCGGCCTGCGTGAAATGTGGCGACGTTCCATCCCGGCGGATAAGGCCACGTTTGAGCGTTCTCTGTTCACTATCGTGGCGGGGTATGTGTTCCACATTGGCCTGTTTGTGGTGATCTTCCTGTTGGCGGCACATATTGCGCTGATCAAAAGCGTGATTGGGTTTGGTTGGCCGAATTTGCCTACCCCGGTGGTGGATGCGTTTGCGGTCGTGACCATGATTGCGCTGATTGCGGTGCTGGTGCATCGCCTGCGCCATCCGGTGAAACGCTTCCTGTCAAAGCCGGGTGATTACGTGGTGTGGGCAGTGACGTTTTTGCCGCTGCTGACGGGCTACATGGCTTACCACCACTTGTTGCTGTCGCCGCAGATGATGCTGGGCTTGCATATTCTCAGCGTGGAATTGCTGCTGGTGCTGTTCCCGTTTACCAAGCTGATGCACGCTTTCACACTGTTTCTGTCCCGCTGGTATAACGGCGCGACAATGGGAATGCGGGGGGTTAAATCATGAGCGCACTGACACTCGAACGCGGTATCAACGCCTTCAAGGCGCAAATCGACGCGCCAATGGCGAGCTTCTTTTCTTCCTGCGTTTCCTGCGGGATGTGTGCGGAAGCCTGTTTGTTCTACACCGAAAACCCTGACCCCAAGTTCACGCCCATCTACAAGCTGGAGCCAATGCGCCGCGTGTGGGAACAGGAATACACCCTGATCGGCAAACTCAAAGCCAAGCTGGGCTTGAGCAAACCCGTGACCGACGCAGAACTCGCCGAATGGCAGGAACTGGTCTACAACAACTGCTCACTGTGCGGACGTTGTTCGGCAGTTTGCCCAGTCGGTAACGACATTACCTACATGATCCGCAAGATGCGTGAAGGCATGGTTGCCTCCGGTCACGCGCCGGAAGGCTTGATCGGCGCATCCACCCGTGCCGTACAGATCGGCAGCCCGATGGGGGTGAAACTGCCTGCCCTGCAAGCACAGGTCAAACACGTCGAAAAACACACTGGCATGGAGGTCCCCTTCGACAAGGAGGGCGCGGAATACCTGCTGATGCTGTCCTCGATGGAAATCATGAATTACCCCGAGTACTTGGAAGCGGTTGCCAAAATTCTTACCAACGCAGGCAAGACTTGGACGTTGAGTTCAGAGTGTTTCGAGGCCACCAATTCCGGCATCCAGATTGGCTCGTCCGACATTGCGCGGGAGTTGGTCAGTCGGGTGGTGGCTGCCGCCGAAAAGCTCAAAGTCAAAACCGTGATCAGCCCCGAATGTGGGCACGCTTACACCGCCTTGCGTTGGGAAGGGCCCAACCTGATTGGTCGCCCGTACACCTTCGCCGCCAAGCACATTGTCGAAGTGCTGGATGAATTACGGGTAGCAGGCTTGCTGGAAACCGAAGGTTTCGAGGACGCCAAAATGACCTTCCACGACCCTTGCCAGTTGGTACGGCGCGGTGGCGTGGTGCAACAACCGCGCAACCTGATGAACATGGTGGCGAAAAACTTCGTGGAAATGGCCGACCACGGCACCATGAACTGGTGCTGCGGCGCAGGCGGTGGTGTCAGCGCCAATGAAGATGCGGAAGAAGTGAAGATGAAAGCCTTCCAGCGCAAGAAAAAGCAGCTCGATGAACTCAAGGTCGACACGCTGGTAACGGCTTGCGCCAACTGCCGTATCCAGTTGGAAGAAGGGCTGGAAGTAAACCAGATGGATATGCCGGTGGTCGGTTTAACCGAAATGATCGCCGAACATCTGGTGGAGCGCAAAGACAAGGGAGGTGCAGCATGATCATGAATGACGCTGATTTCAAACAGGCGCTGGAACAATTGCCGCTGGCACAGCAACGCCGGGTAGGTTCTGCCTTTGTGCGCAATGTGCTGGCACTGAGCGCTGACCCGGTGGTGGCGAAAGTGCTGGATACGGCTTCTAACGCTGAAACCGTGGCTGACGACGAACTGGCGCTGGCCTTCAAAAATGCCAAGGCCGCCGCGCTGGAAAGCCACACCCGTTGCGGTGCTGACAGCGACTGGCAGGCGCAGGCTGGCTATTTCGTCGCCCGTGCCGCTTCTGCTTTGGTCGCTTCGGCGAAACAGGCCAAATCGCCCGCGTGGGAAGCTGCCGCCAATGCGCGGCTGGCGCGTACCTGCGGCATGATTGAATCCGCCGACGAATCCATGCACGAGGAAAGCGAAGCCCAATACCGCCTCCTTGATCAATTCTTGAACGACATTTGAGGATACCCACATGACTGAACGTGTCGTTGTCGACCCCATCACCCGCATCGAAGGCCACTTGCGTATCGAAGCGCAAATGAACGGTAATACTATCGAACAGGCGTATTCCGCCGGAACGATGGTGCGCGGTATTGAAATCATCCTGCGTGGGCGCGACCCGCGTGACGCTTGGGCGTATGCGCAACGCATCTGCGGTGTGTGTACGCTGGTGCACGGCATCGCCTCGGTGCGCTCGGTGGAAAATGCGCTGAATTACAGCATTCCGCCCAATGCGCAACTGATCCGCAACCTGATGATCGCGGCGCAATACGTGCATGATCATGTGATGCACTTTTATCACTTGCACGCGCTCGACTGGGTGGATGTGGTGTCTGCGCTCAAGGCCGACCCTAAGGCGACTTCCGACCTTGCGCAAAAGGTTTCACCAAGCTGGCCGAATTCCTCCGCCGGTTATTTCGCCGATCAGCAGGCCAAGCTGAAGAAATTTGTTGAAGCCGGGCAATTGGGCATTTTCGCTAAGGCGTATTGGGGGCATCCCGCCTACAAGCTGCCGCCGGAAGCCAATTTGATGGCAGTTTCACACTACCTTGAAGCGCTGGCGTGGCAACGCGATGTGGCGAAATTACACACCATTTTCGGCGGGAAAAACCCGCACCCCAACTTCCTCGTCGGTGGCGTGCCGTGCCCGATTGACCTGAATTCTGATTCCGCCCTCAACATGGAAAAGCTGTCGAAGGTGCAGGACATCATCAAGAAAATGCAGGTGTTCGTCGATCAGGTCTACGTGCCGGATACGCTCGCCATCGCCAGTTTCTACAAGGACTGGTTCAAGCAGGGTGAAGGCTTGGGCAATTTCATGACTTACGGTGATTTCCCGGAAAAGGGCATGGATGATCCGGCCTCGTTCCTGATTCCCTCCGGTGTAATCCTCAATCGCGACTTGTCGAAAATCCACCCGGTTGATTTGAATGCCGAAGACCAGATTCAGGAATTTGTTGCCCACTCATGGTACGACTACAGCGAGGGCAAGGATAAGGGCTTGCACCCTTACGCGGGCGAAACTGAGCTGAATTACACGGGCCCCAAACCGCCTTACACCCAACTCGAAGTTGATCAGTCGTATTCGTGGATGAAATCGCCGCGCTGGAAAGGTCAGGCGGTTGAGGTTGGGCCACTTGCCCGTGTGCTGATGCTGTACGCCACCGGGCACGAACACACCAAGGCGCTGGTCGATTACGCGCTGAAATATCTGGATCTGCCGATTGAGGCGCTGTATTCCACGATGGGGCGCACCGCTGCCCGCACGCTGGAAACCAAGATTGTTGCCGACAAGATGCAAACCTGGTTCGACAATCTCATCGCCAATATCAAGGCGGGCGATACCAAGACCTTCAACGAAACCTTGTGGGAGCCGTCAAGCTGGCCATCCAAAGCGCAAGGCGTCGGTTATATGGAAGCCCCGCGTGGTGCACTGGCGCATTGGATCGTGATCAAGGATGAAAAGATCGCCAACTATCAGGCTGTCGTGCCGAGTACTTGGAATGCCGGGCCGCGTGACGTGCAAAATCAGGCGGGGGCGTATGAAGCTTCGCTCAAAGGCCACGAGCTGCATGACCCGAAACAGCCGGTGGAGATTTTGCGCACCATCCACAGTTTCGACCCGTGCATTGCTTGCGCCGTGCATGTGACCGACCCGGATGGGGAAGAGCTGATTAAAGTGGAGATTCAATAATGAGTAAAGTGAAACGGTTGGTTGCCGGTGGTTTGCTGGTCGCGAGTGACGTTGTGGCGGCGCATCAGGATGGGTTTCCGCACCATTTTTTGTCTGAGCCGAATACCGAGCATTTTTGGTTGATTGGGAGTGGGTTGGAGTATGTGTTTGCGTGCGTGGTGGCGACGGTGGTGTTTTTTGTGCTGAAAAAGTGGAGCGTTATAATACCGCTCATCGACCATAATAAACCGCTTGTTGTGAAAATAGACAAAAAGTTGAAAAAATAGTTGCACACCCTCATAAGGTTTTATAGAATGCGCAACTTCAAAGCCGGCGTAGCTCAGTTGGTAGAGCAACTGACTTGTAATCAGTAGGTCCCGCGTTCGATTCGTGGTGCCGGCACCAAATTAAAAAGGATTGCATTAATGCAGTCCTTTTTTTTTGCCTGCGTTTGGGGGCGTGAATGTCACATCACCCTTGTTGCTCAATGATCTTCCTGAAACGCTGCAACTGCTTTTCGCGCACTTGCGTCATATCCAGTCGGTAAATCTCGTAAGGAAACAGAAACTCAGTCACACCAGAATCGAACAGCCGCCGTACTTCGTATTCATCGTGCGAAGTGCCGCGCTGGTAACGGTAGTTGAGGTAACTCTGGTTGGTGTGGATGATGAATTCCACTCGCATTCCGCCCATACGTGCAAAAAACTTCAGCATCTGGGTTTTGTTACTGCTGCCGACTGAAGTCGCATCGTAGTTGTTGCCCGCCAGCGTGTCCGAAATGTCTTCCAGAATCATCATGGAACCAGCTTTAACAGCGGCACGGGTCAGATGCCGTACCAGCCGTTTTATATGGTTGACGTTATCCAGTACCGCCATTAACCCCAGTTCGTCATCAACAGCAGCGGCCGGATTTTTCTCATTCTTACGTAACAGTTTCAGCACCTTGGCGGCAGAATCCTTTTTGCGCACCGTGACGTATACCGGGATTTCCTGACCATTGCTGTGGAACAGGCGGCGTTTGACCAAGGTGAGTTTTTCGTTTTCAGCAAATTCATGCAGATGGCGGGCAGTCTCCGCATCAATGACGTCGACCTCGGTGCAACTGAAATCGGTGCTGTCGTGGCGGCTGGCAAGGTAAGCAATTTCCAGCTCGCCGATCTTGAGCTGCGGGCTCCAGACAAATTGATTAAGGAAGCTCAGAAAGGCAGAAAACTTGTTTTCAATATCGGTTTCGCGCTCGCGTTGGTCAATGGAACCGGCCAACCCCATCAGCACCAGTTTGCGTTTGGCCTCGAAGCGGATTTTTTTGTGGTAGCGGTCGTCGAAAATCATCAGCAGCAGGTCTACCGGGTTTTTCGAGGTTTCAATCTCGTTGCTGATCTCGATGTTGGAGCTGTAAGCTGCCAGTACCTTGTTGCGAATTTGCCCGATCACCGCATCGGCGGTATTCATGTATTCGTGGATTTTGCCGCGTATTTCGGACAGTTCACCGCTAATCCCGAACAAATTCCCCAGCAGCCGGTAAGCGCGTTCGCTGCGTTGCGCCCGCAGCAGCGGGTTCTGGATCAAGTCGGGAATTTCATCGAAAGATTCAATCTGTAACAAGTCGAATAACTGGTCACGCACTGCCCGGTACTTGGAAGCCATTTGCCTGTTGTGATGGAAAGTTCTCGCCCATAGCCGGTTTTGCCGAGAAAATGGGTGCTCAAAAGAAATCTGGTCACGGACGGCGAATGGCCCATCCTGTTTCATGGCGATAAAAATGGATTTTTCGTCGACGATGCTCATGGATACGTCCGCCTTGGCGATGATGGGTATAATGCTGCGCCATTGTACTGTCTATTCACCAGTAATATAAGGAACGCACCATGAAACTGTTTATTCGCATTGGTTTAACTGCTGTGATCGCCTTCAGCACCGTCACCGCATGGGCAGAAGAGGTGCATGTCGCCGTCGCCGCCAATTTCATCAAGCCAATGGAAAAAATTGCCGCTGATTTTGAGAAAGCGACAGGCAACAAGGTGCTGACCGCCGCCGGTGCTAGTGGCAAGCTGGTGGAACAAATGAAACACGGTGCGCCCTTTGAGGTGTTTCTGTCAGCCGACCAGAAAAACCCCATGAAACTGGAAACTGAAAAGCTGGATGTGCCGGGTAGCCGTTATACCTACGCTATTGGGAAACTGGTCTTGTGGTCTGCCCAGCCGGATTACGTGGATGACAAGGGTGAGGTGCTAAAAACAGGTGATTTCCAGCACATCGCCATCGCTGACCCCAAAACCGCGCCGTATGGCAAGGCTGCTCTGAGCGTCATGGAAAAAATGGCGTTGCTGGACACCCTGAAACCCAAAATCGTGCAGGGTGATAGCATTGCCCAGACGCAGGCATTTGTCGGCAGCGGCAATGCTGAACTGGGTTTCGTCGCGCTCTCACAAGTCATCAAGGATACAACCGGCTCTAGCTGGATGGTTCCCCAAGACTGGTATGAGCCGCTGTCTCAGGATGTCATCCTGCTCAAAACCGGGGAAAACAATGCGGCGGCGAAAGCCCTGCTGGATTACCTCAAAACCGCACCAGCCCAAGCCGTGATCAAGGACTACGGCTACGATTTGCCAACATGGGCAACAAGCGATGCTAAATGACGAAGACTTTGGCGCAATCCTGCTGACCCTGAAACTGGCAAGTCTAGTGACCGTTATCCTACTGCTGGTCGGCACACCCATTGCGTGGTGGTTGGCGCACACGGTTTCGCGCTGGAAAGGGATTATCGGCGCATTGGTGGCCTTGCCGCTGGTATTACCACCAGCAGTGCTGGGTTTTTACCTACTGGTGTTGATGGGGCCGCAGGGTGCGGTCGGGCAATTTACCAAAGCCATTGGGCTGGGAACGCTGCCGTTTACTTTCGGTGGGTTGGTGATTGCTTCGGTGATTTACTCGTTGCCATTCGTGGTACAACCTTTGCAGAATGCTTTTGAGGCAATTGGCACGCGCCCGCTGGAAGTCGCGGCGACCCTACGCGCCAGCCCGCTGGATACGTTTTTCAGCGTGGTGGTTCCGCTGGCTCGCCCCGGATTTCTTACCGCGTCCATTCTGGGATTTGCGCACACCATTGGCGAATTCGGTGTGGTATTGATGGTGGGCGGTAATATTCCTGACAAGACGCGGGTGATTTCCATGCAGATTTTTAACCATGTCGAAACTGGCGAATACGCACAAGCGCACTGGCTATCGGCGGGGATGCTGGTGTTTTCGTTCGTGGTGCTGTTGGTGCTGTACACACTGACCCCGAACCCTTGGAGGCAACGTTGATATGGAAGGAATCCATGCGCGGTTTCACCTGCCATTCCCCGATTTCACGCTGGAAACCGACTTGAACCTGCCAGAACGGGGCGTAACAGCGCTGTTCGGGCATTCCGGTTCCGGCAAGACCACGTTGTTGCGTTGCATTGCTGGCTTGGAACGGCCTCGCGAAGGTTTCCTGCAAGTACGCGGCAAGCGCTGGCAGGACAGCAAGCAAGGTATTTTCCTGCCTACCCACCAGCGCCCGTTGGGCTATGTGTTTCAGGAAGCCAGCCTGTTTCCGCACCTGAACGTGCGCAAGAATCTGGAATTCGGGCGTAAGCGGACGGGATTCGTGCGCAACCCCCGTGGGCTGGAACAGGCAGTGGAGTTGCTGGGTATCAGCCATTTGCTGGAACGGATGCCGGACAAGCTTTCCGGCGGCGAACGCCAGCGGGTTGCCATTGCCCGCGCTTTAGCGGTTTGCCCACAAGTGCTGCTGATGGATGAACCGCTAGCGGCGCTCGATTTGCAGCGTAAACAGGAAATCCTGCCGTTCCTGAGCCGTCTCAATAGCGAACTCGACATTCCCATCCTCTACGTCACCCATTCCCCGCAGGAAGTGACCCGGCTGGCGGATTATCTGGTGGTGCTGGAAAAAGGCAAGGTGCTGCGTTCCGGCACGCTGGAAGAAACCATGACGGCGTTGGATTCACCCTTGGCGCAAGGCCAGCAGGCATCCACGATTTTGACGGGAACCGTGAGTGCGTATGAGGCAGCATTTCACCTCACCCGTATGGCCTTTTCCGGTGGTGAGATCAGCTTGCCGACCGCGCAGGCGTTTGCTGTTGGGGAACGCTTGCGGTTGCGGGTTTATGCCAGCGATGTGGCGATTGCACTGCATCCGGTGCAGGATTCCAGCATTCTCAATGTGTTACCCGCCACGATTACCGGGCTGGCCAATGACCAGCAGGGGAGAACCATGTTGCGGCTGAACGTCGGAGATACGGCCTTGCTGGCGAGTATTACCCACAAATCTGCCAGCGTGTTGGGTTTGCATAAGGGGATGCAGGTGTTCGCCCAGATCAAGGCAACCGCCATTTTGTAGGGTGGAAGAATGGGGGGTATGTGTGGGATGCTAAATAAGTAGTAGTGATCTTTCCTCACAAGCCGCCTCGCCTCTGGTATTCTTTACGCCATATCCACACCCCCATGCCTGTCAGCCGGAGCATAACATGACGCATTCGAGTTACCCTGTCGAACCTGGAAATCGGAGCCAAGGCGGCACTACCATCACTGAAGACGGCGTGAATTTCTGCGTTTTCTCCCGGCACGCGGAGCGTCTGGAATTGCTGTTGTTCGAGCGCGATGACAGCACAGAACCTTTCCAGATTATCGAACTGGATCCAGATACGCACCGCACCTTTTTCTTTTGGCACGTATTGGTACTGGGCTTGCCGATGGGAACTTGGTACAACTGGCGTGCCCACGGGCAGGGCGAAACCCGCACCACCGGTCGCCGCTTTGATAGTGAAAAAGCCTTGCTAGACCCGTGGGCGACCACGATCAGTGACCGGCTGTGGAATCGCGAGGCCGCTTCTCTTCCCGGCGATAATGTCGCCCAAGCGATGCGGGCGATGGTGCAGAGTGATGCTTACGATTGGGAAGGTGATACCCCGTTACACATTCCGTTGAGCGAGTCGGTTATCTATGAGATGCACGTGGGCGGCTTTACCCGGCATCCTTCCTCCGGGGTCGAGCATCCCGGTAGTTATGCTGGTGTTATCGAGAAGATTCCCTACTTACAGGCACTGGGTGTTACCCACGTGGAGCTGCTGCCAGTGATGGCGTTCGACCGGCAGGATTTACCGCCCAAAACGGCGTTGATGGGGTTAAGCAATTACTGGGGTTACAGCACGCACAGCTTCTATGCACCGCATCCGCATTTTGCGGTGGAAGCGGCGCGTGCCCGCGATGAGTTCCGCGATATGGTCAAGGCATTGCACCGCGCAGGCATGGGCGTGATTCTCGATGTGGTCTTCAATCACACCGCCGAGGGTAGCCCGTTTGGCCCTACCATCAATTTCAAGGGACTCGGCAACGAGATGTTTTACCACTTGGACTTCATCGACCGCAGCCGCTATCGGGATTACAGCGGCTGCGGCAATACCGTGAACTGCAATCACCCGATGGTGAGCCGCTTTCTGGTGGATGCCCTGCGCTATTGGGTGGAAGAGATGCATGTGGATGGCTTCCGCTTCGATCTGGCGAGTGCGATGGCGCGGGGTGAGGATGGCAACCCCCAGTACCATGCGCCGATGCTCTGGCATATTGAGCTATCCCAGTTTTTGAGCCAAACCCATATCATCGCCGAAGCATGGGATGCTGCCGGGCTTTACCAGTTGGGGGATTTCCCCGGTTTCCGCTGGGCGGAATGGAATGGCCTGTACCGGGATGTGATCCGCGCTTTTGTGCGTGGTGACACCGGACTGGTTCCCGAAGTCGCTACCCGTATGTGTGGCTCCAGCGATTTGTATGCTTCCCGTGGACGCTTGCCGTGGAACTCGATCAACTTTGTCACCTGCCACGACGGTTACACCCTGTGGGATCTGGTCAGTTTTGAAGGCAAGCACAACGCCGCCAATGGCGAAGACAACCGCGACGGTCATAATCACAACTTGAGCGCCAACTACGGGGTGGAAGGGGCTAGCGATGACCCGCGTATCGACCGGCTGCGCCGTCGTCAGGCGAAAAACCTTGTCGCCATTTTGCTGCTTAGTCAGGGCGTGCCGATGCTGCATGGTAGCGACGAGATACTGGCTACCAAACAGGGCAATAACAACACCTATTGCCAAGATAATGCCTTGTCTTGGCAAGACTGGAATCTGGTGGAACGCAACGCCGACATGCTGGCTTTCGTGCAGGGCATGATCCGGCTACGGCGTCGCCACCCGACCTTAAGCCGCTCGCGTTTTGTTACCGGCCAGCCCAGAAACGGCCATGACTTGCCCGACATTACTTGGCATGGAACGGCACTCAATGCAGCACCGTGGAACGACCCGGATGCCCGGCACATTGCGTTCACCCTTGCTGGTAGCAAACCCGATGAGCCAGCGCTGCATATCGTGCTGAATATGGCGGTGGAAGCGCAGACGTTCGCGTTGCCACCGTTCCCTGGTCGGCAGTGGCGACTCGCTGTCGATACCACCACCGCACCGGGGGTTTATGAACCCGCTGGACAACCCATCATCAGTGCGAACCAGCTCACAGTGGAGGGACGCTGTGTGGTGGTGCTGGAGTCCCACTGAGGCATTAGCAGCAGGAACGGGACAAGGCCATGTGCGCTGCGCCCAGTAACGGCGCTTCAGGATTCAGCGACAAGCGCACCGGAATGTGCTCAATCGCCCGCGCCATGCGCCCCTTGTCGAGGAAGCCTTGCATGAACAAGCCGGTTTCCAAGGCTGCCCGGATTTTTGGTGCGATACCGCCGCCGATGTAAATACCGCCGCGTGGCAGGCATTTCAGCGCGAGATTGCCCGCCTCGCTCCCGTAAATACGCACGAACAAACGCATGACTTCAGTGCAGAGTGGATCATCGCCTTGCAAGCCATGACGGCTGATCACGGCATTGCGGTCTTCGTGCAACATTTCAGCTTCGATGGCGGCATTTGGTGCGGCATGGTTGGATGCCCGCAGAAAATCATAAAGATTGCCGAAACCGTCACCTGCGAGAATGCGTTCGCCGCTGACGTGACCGCCAAAGCGTTCACGTAAAAAGACCAGCAAGGCGTCCTCTTGAGAAGAATTGGCACCGAAATCGCAATGCCCGCCCTCTGTCGGCATGACGATGTGACGCTGCCCGTCCCACGCCATGATCGCTTGTCCCAGCCCCGTTCCCGCTGCAATCACGGCGGCATGTCCGGTTTGGGGGGCGGCGTGTGGATTCAGTTCCACGAATTCGTCAGCGGCTAAATGCAGCATTCCGTAAGCGGCCGCCTCAAGGTCATTAATGAGGTACACATCTTCAAACCCAAAGTCTTCGGCCAGTATGCCTGCATCAATCACCCACGGCAGGTTGGTCGCATTGCAACGCTGCTGCTGGATGGGGCCAGCGATACCGAAACAGGCGCATTCAGGCCGCAGCGGAGCCACGTCGGTTAGAAAAGACGTGACCAAATCGCCAAAACGTTCATAACCTGAACTTGGATAGACAGCCTTGTGAACCTCTTCCAGTGATGTGCCATCGGGTTTGGCAGCGTTCACCCGGTACAGGCATAAAACCGTCTTGGTGCCGCCCACATCCCCTGCGAGTACGTGTGTCATGGTGCTTCCCCTGTATTATTGTTGAGCAAATGTGCCAGTGCCGCCACGATGTGATTGGCGACTTCTGACGGCGGGCACTGGTAAAATTCGCTCCAGGCAATGCCCCGGTATTGATCATAATCAGCCGTCTGTTGCGGGTGGTTCTGCTGCCAAGCCAGCCGCACGGCGTGGCCGATAATGACGTCGATGAACAAGGTATCATCAATGCGCAATGCCGGATTCTTCCACATCACCACCATCAGTACCTGCAAGGCTTCGGTATACAACTGGCGGCTGTCCGGTGCGGGTGTTTTATGCAGGATGTGCTCGACCCGATCCTTGAAAAGTTTTTCGCCGCGCGTCATGTTGGCGCATAGCTTGTGGTCGAGGCGTAGTTTCGGATTCCACTGATCACCGATGACCAGACCCGTGCTTTGATTGACAATATCCCAGACGCCCTCGAAGAAACCTTCGCGATAACGCCCGATGCTGCCCTGAATGGAGCGCCATTCATGCCAGTTAGCGACATTTGCAAGCTCGGGATCCATGCTGGCGTCGAACTTGACGGTAAGCATTCCGCTTGAATCCGACGACACCTGCATCTGTTCCCGTTGCAGCAGGGTATCCCGAGCGTCCTGAAAATGCTCCAGCACGTCGCGCACGGCTCTGGAGACTTCATGCGGAGCCATGACCATTAAGACATCCATCGCATCGCTGATCGACAAACGCTTTTCGCGGCGCAAGCGTACCGCAATCAATTGCAGCAATTGCCCGGTGCGGATCAGGGTCATGTTGTCGAACAACTCCGGGTGCGCCCGCAGCAACAAACCCAGATTGAGGATCAGTTCCTGAGTCAGAATCTGGGCGCGTAGGTCGTCAGGGTTGAACTGGCGAATGGCTTGCAACAATTCGTCTGCCCCCATTGGGCGACGGAATGTCGAGTCGCGGCTGTAAGAGCGCGACACACTTAGCGCCTTCTGGTGTACCACGATCTCGGTGGCAGCACCTTCAAGGTTAATGTCATGCTTGCCCAACACCGCTGCGCTGAGCCGGATCAGTTGCCAGTGGCGTTCCTCGCAAGCGCGGACATAAACTTCTTCCAGCAGGTCGCGAACTCGCGCAGGTTGGTCATCCATGTCAAGCAGGCCGGTATCGAAATCGAGGCCGTGGCGTGCTTCCAGTTGATACAAGGCATCGAACTGAACCTGCAAGTCTGCCCGTGTCGTCATCAGGCGGATCAGGTGAGTGTCGCCCAGCAGCAAAGGCTCAACCTGATCGCTGAGGTGCTCTTCGTCGTCGGTGATTGGCAATAGTATGAAACAGGGGCGGTCGGTCTGTGCGCCGCTGTCATCTGGAAACTGGTAGCCGTGCAGGCTATCAATGCGTTCACGTCCGGCGGTCGGCAGAAAGTTGGCAACACGCCCAAGCTGAACAGGGGTATCACCGACTTGCCCCTCGCGGCATTCACTCATGAAATCGAGCAACGCCGCGCTGCCTTCTGCCGTTAACATGCGTTCAGTGACGACCAATACCACCAATGGCCGACCGGGGGCGTCCCACTGCTTGCTGACGTAGGTGAGCAGCATCTTCAAGCGTTCGACCAGCATGGCATTGTCGAGCGCCAGATAGAAATCATGCCGGTTGATGAAATGCGGCTGGAACAAGATGCGCTGACCGTCGAAGGTATAAAGGAAACTGGTCGCCAGCCCGCGCAGGTGACGCAAGGGGCGTCCGCTCAGGCCGAGACGTTCGTTACGACCAAGCTGGCAGTAAGCATCCGCCAAGGCGGTGGCTTCATGGATGATGACAGGCAACACTTCGTTGCGTGTCTCTGTCTTGATGCCTTGTGCCTCCAAGCGCAGTTTGATGCTGGGCGAATCGGCTAGCAGCGCAAACTGCACCCGGCGTCCGCGCCGTTGCCCAATTCGCAGACGGCGACCCAGTGGGTCGATGTCGGTCACGTCCAGCAGACCATCCTGAATCAATGCGCCGAGGATATACAGGCTTTGCGCCCATACCAGCGGCACATTTTCGTTGGGTTCGCGATCCTGACTGTGGGGATTGCTGCGTTCCGCTGCGATACGCTCCGCTGGAACCCGGTACAGCTCTGGCAATAGCAAGTCGCCGTCACGCTCGACCAGCAGGTTTTCCAGTTTGTCGCGGTAGATTTTCGCCTGCTTTTCATCCCCACGAAACAGGTGATGCAGCAGCAGGTAGGTAAAGAATAACGGCCATTCGCATTCGATATGCTCGAACTGCAACATCTCCTCGGGTTCGTAATGCAGGCGCTGGTGATCCTCGATCACGGTTTGGTGGCCGTCGCGCAGGAAACGCTTGCACCCGTAACGGCCTTCCAGCTTGTTGACGACTTCCGCGACGGTTGCTTCGACGAGGCTTGCGTCTTCGACGGCGAAGGCTGGGTAGCCGACGATGCTGAGGGTGGCGGCATCAACCTCTTTTGAGAGGGATTCGCTCGGCAGGCTGGATTCAAGCGTGATGCGGGCGCGGGCTACTTCGTCAGGCACGACGTGTATGACCGATGCTTGCCCGCCGCCAGCGCCGAACAGGTTGAAGCCATTCAGTGCTTCCAGCGCGGCTTTCGCCATGCCGACTGAACTGCTGTTGATTTCGGCAATGCCATGATTGATCTTGTTGCCGCGTTCCCAGATGCCATAGTCCGGCGTGCGGTAGGCGCGACCGATGTAATGCACCAGATTCTGCACGAAACTGACTTCATCAAGGGTAAAGATAATGCGTAAACCGGAGGCGGTCATCTGCGCCAGCATTAGCAGGAAGAGGGATGTCGCGTCGAGTTGCAGATGCCCCCATTCATCATCACCCACGACGGGATCACCGCTGCCGGTGTCATATTTGGCGTGCAGGGCATCGAGTGGGTCTTGCGTCTGTTTGAAGCATTCCACTTTGGAAGACTGACGCATCATGGCGATTAACAGGCCGCGCATGAGCTTGACCACGCTCTGTTCCAGCAGCACGGTGCGGCCATCGCTTTCATCAAGACGGCGATAGGCCAGACCTAGCCCCCAGGCGGCCAGAATGCTGTACACATTGTCGCGTACCCAAGCGTCGGTGTAATCGCCGTGCGCGGTGATAGCCGTGCTGGCCGGTAACAAGCCGGTGATCGGATGCTGGCGCGACAGGATGATACGGGTTACTTGCTGGTAATAGTGATCCAGTTTGTCGAGAGAGGTGCAGTTCATGGTAGTTTGGTCTTTTGTTAAGTTTCTTGGCTGACAATCTACACGTTGACGGCATTTTTACAAACATTTGGAAGCCGAGTTTTGTTGAAAAGGTAGTAATGGATGAATGTGAGTATCGTCGCTCGCGCCGGGATACCCGCCAATGGCCTTGCTAGAGGTGCTGTGCTTATCCTCGCGTCGGAATTTTTTCTGGTGTGTTCGGGGATGGTGATCAAGCATTTGCACGGGGTGGCTTCTACTGAACAGACGGTGTTTTTCCGCAATCTGTTTGGGTTGGTGTTGTTGTTACCGTGGTTGTGGCATCGCGGTGGGGTACAGGTGCTGAAAACCACCTGCTTGCATTTGCATTTTATGCGGGCGCTGACCGGGGTGATCGCCATGTCGTGCCTCTATTACGCTTGGGCGCGTTTGCCATTGGCGGAGGCGGCGCTGTTGAAACAGACCATGCCGTTTTTCGTGCCCATCGTGGCATTTTTTTGGATGAAGGAACGCCTGTCGTGGCATACCGTTGCGGCTATCGCGCTCGGTTTCGTCGGTGTGATGTTGGTGCTGAATCCGATGCAGGAGGCAAGCGTGTTTAACCTTGCGGTGCTTGTAGGGTTGGCGGGTGCGGTGCTGGGTGGGGGAACCAAGGTCAGTATCCGGCGGATGCGTTCGAGCGAAGAACCGGCGCTGCGGGTGGTGTTTTATTTCGCGCTGTTTGCCAGTGTGTTGTCGGTGATTCCGGCGGTGCTTTACTGGCAGCCGTTGGATGCGGTGGCGTATGGTTGGTTGATGCTGTTGGGGGCGTTCGCTACGTTGGCGCAATTGTTGCTGACGGCGGCTTACGGGTACGCGCCTGCGGGGCAGTTGGGGGCGTTTACCTATGCGTCGGTGGTGTTCGCTGCGCTGCTGGGGTGGTGGTGGTGGAATGAGTCGCTGAGCGGGTTGGCGTTGCTGGGCATGAGTGTGATTATTGCCGCCGGGATGCTGGTGATGTGGGGACAAAGGAGCCGCGCCTGAACGACAAAAGTGCAGTCAGTTTGCCAGCTTTTTTGATGAGGTGTGGGATTTGGATGGTTGTCAGTAACAGGTTAAAAATAGACAGGTTTTATTTACTTTTACATTTGCAGGAGGCGCAACATGGATATGAGTTTGTTGTTGATATTACTAGCGTTGGGCGCTGTCGTCGGGTTCTTTGCTGGGTTATTTGGTGTTGGGGGCGGCGGTATCATGGTTCCAGCCTTGACCACGTTGTTTGTGAGTAAAGGTTTTCCGCCGGATCAGGTGGTGCATTTAGCGCTGGGAACTTCCATGGCGGCGATTGTCATGACTTCTTTTTCGAGTCTGCGGGCGCATCATGCCAAAGGCGCGGTGTTGTGGCCGGTAGTGCGTCACGTGACGCCGGGTATTTTGCTGGGAACGTTTACAGCGACTTTTTTGGCAACCTATCTTTCTTCACAGCATTTGGCGATTTTCTTTGCCTGTTTTATGGGCTATGTTGCTTTGCAAATGATGTTGAATGCCAAGCCTAAGCCGCATCGTGAATTGCCGGGTGCAATGGGGTTGGCGTCGGTTGGAGCGGGTATCGGGGCAGTGTCGGCGCTGGTGGCGATTGGTGGTGGTTCGCTTTCCGTGCCTTATCTGACGTGGTGTAACGTCAATATCCGTAATGCAATTGCGACTTCCGCTGCCATTGGTTTGCCGATTGCATTGGCGGGGACGCTGGGGTATTTGTTCAATGGTTGGGGGCAGGCGGGCTTACCAACCTACACCTTGGGTTTCATTTACTGGCCTGCGGTTATGGTGATTTCACTGGTCAGTTATTTTACTACGCCGTTTGGGGCGAATTTGGTACATTCCTTGCCGATACCGATTCTGAAGAAAGGCTTTGCGCTGTTGCTGGTGTTGTTGAGCCTGAAGATGCTGCATTCGGTGCTGTAAGTTGCTTATACTGTTGCCTATATTCACCCCTACAGGTAACCATCATGATTGATACTCGTCCGCCACTGCAATCTCTGCGTGAAATTTCCCCCAATTCTTTCATCTTTGAAAAGCGTGATGCGTTGCCGGGTTTTCTGTGCGACAACATGGTGGAGCGTTTCGAGCAAAATCTGGCTGACCAATACGCCGGGCGTATCGGGCAAGATATGGGTAGCAATCAGAGTGTGAAAAAAACCACCGACATTTTTGTCAGTGGCGATGACAAGCCGCACTGGAAGGACGTGGATAACAATCTGCACCGTTCACTGGCGTTGGCTTTACGTGAGTTCCGCGAAACCTTCCCGTATTTCAAAGGCCCGTTCAAGGATATGGGCTATAACCTGCAACGTTACCAACCGGGTGAGTATTACCACTGGCATATCGACGGCGGTAGCCATCAATTTGCAATGCGGCAACTGGTGGCGTTGTGGTATTTGAATGATGTGCCGGTTGAGGCAGGTGGTTCCACCGACTTTTTGCTCCAGAACCTGAGTGTGCAGCCAGAAAAGGGCAAGCTGGTGTTGTTTCCGCCTTTTTGGACACATGAGCACAGGGCAGGGTTGATCAAGTCCGGGGTGAAATACATTGCGACCACTTGGGTGATTTTTGCCTGAATACGCAGAATCATTGGATTTTATGATAAATGTGGCTTGTTTATGCCATCATTTTTATGTATGGTTAACTTGAGCTTAACGGAAGCGGTATTAGTTAATAAGGATATTTTAATAAAGCTTAGAGTGTCGATTTACTTATATAAAAATAAGGTGACATGATGAAAACCGCAATGTATGGTTTTGCCGCTTCCCTCAAAAGCAGTGTCGCGCTGTTAGCTTTGTTAAGCGCATCCAATGTTATGGCTGATGTTCAGTTTCGTATAGCGTATGAGGCTGATAGCAGTGAATACGTGATCTATATGAAGCCTGATATGGTGCCATCCCCTGATATGGCATTGTCCGCCCAAGTGACGTTAAGTGTTCCTCATGGTGTTGATAGTGGTCGTTTTGATGCCCTAAGTATCCATAGTGTCGTTGATGGTTTGGCATGGATTAATCATTCACGGGTCGATGCGCCCGTAGAAAACCCTGATGCTGATTATTTGTCGTTTGGTCTTCAATATACGAAGGGTAGAGCACCCAACTTTGGTTGGCAGGCTGGGGAGGAAATGCGTATTTTCTCATTTGCTAGCCCGACTGGCTGTTCCAGTAAGGTTGCATTGCTGGAGAATGCTGATCCGTTTAATCAATTGCCTAATTCAGTGAATACTAACCCTGGTAATGATTTTATGAATGTTGGTTGGTTGCAGGGGTATACCGGGAATTATGGTAATGCAGTTCAATGCCCGGGTCAGGCAGCGCTGCCTCCTGCTGTGGATGTTTCTTTGACCACGCAACTGGAAGACAAGATCAAAAAACTGGAAGCTCAATTGTTGAGTTGCCAAGCTGCAAACAATGTTAGTGCTATCGAGAGAGCGGTTATACCTATGTTGAAAGGGCAGAACAAAAGGCTTAGTTCTCGCTAACGATTTGATTTAAATCAAGACAGGGTGGCTACAGTGGCCTAGAATGAAGGAATGAAAACTGTAAACACCCTGATTGTTCTCTTGTTTGTTGGTATGCCTGCGATGGCTGAAGTCGAAGGTGTTCCACCCGCGCCAGAAACCTATTGCCAGTGGGAAATGGTTAATTATGCCATTCCTGCACCGTTATGCGGTTTGAAAGGTGATGTCGCGAATGGCATTAAAGTGGTGTCGGATGGAGCAAAAGGCAATTGCCTCGCTTGCCACCAGTTGCCAATTGAAGGCATCGAAGCCTATGGGACGATTGCGCCGCCGCTGGCTGGTATTGCCGCCCGCCTTACGGAGGCGCAATTACGCTTGCGGGTGGTGGATTCGCGTCATCTGAACCCGAATTCGATCATGCCCGGCTTTTACCGTGACCCCAGCCTGATCAATCGCCCTGCGAAATCCTACGAGGGCAAGACATTCCTGTCCGCGCAAGAGGTCGAGGATGTCATCGCTTATCTGGTAACGCTCAAATGATTACACTTACTTCCTCACGTTTGTGGATGGGCAGTTTGCTGCTGGCAATGTCTTGTTATGTATCTGCTGATGCGCCGACACCTTCCAAGTCTGGTCATGAATTCGTCAAAGACGAAACCCGTGAGATGCAGGATGATGAATTCCAGAATCCCGGTTTCATTGCTGTGGAGGCAGGGCGGGTATTGTTTAATGCCAAGCCTGCGTCCGGCAAATCTTGCGCGAGTTGCCACGGCGAGGCGGGTGAAAAGCTGGATGTGAACAATCTGGCGCGTTACCCGATCTACGATAAGGCGCAGGGCGGCATTGTGCGCTTGCAAGATAAAATCATGAGTTGCCGTGAACAGCAGTCAGGTGAAGCTCCCTTGCCCGCATACGATCATGATTTGCTGGCACTGGAAACCTTTGTGCGCCATTTGGCCGCTGGTGAACACGTCAATGTGCAAACCGACGGCGATATGGCACCGCTACTGAAAAAAGGTGAGGAACTGTACAGAACCCGCTTCGGCTTGATTGATATGTCTTGCGCCCATTGCCATGACATGTACCCCGGTCAGATGATTCGTGGGCAGAAGATCAGCCAAGGGCAGGGTAATGGTTTCCCAGCTTACCGGCTGGATACGGGTGAAATGGCAAACCTCGATTTACGCATTAAACAATGCCTGACCTTGATGCGTGCCGAACCGTTCGCGCCCGATGCAGAAGAAAGCAAATTGCTGGGCGCTTATATTATGTCGCGTTCCAATGGCCTGAAAATCGAAACGCCTGCTGTGCGGTATTGATCCCTTTACAGGAAATCGTGTCCGGTCATATCGCCTTCGATATTCATGTGGATTTCGCTCACGCGTGGCATCCGTTTGAGTATGTAAGCCGCCATGAGTGTGCCGCTTTGCTGGTTGCCGTTGGATAGCGCGGTGAGAAGCTTATCTGCCACGATTTGGCAACGCTGTTCCTGATCGGGGTTGTCTACCCATGTTCGGCTCATTTGATAGCCTTTATCCATGTCCTGATCGAGTTGTGCAAAAAAGTCTTCGCCTTCTGCCAGTATGAAATCTGGCACGTCAATATCGCGTGTGGTGTCGTTGATTTGTATCCGTAATTGCATCATTCTTTAACCTTTTATCTGTCTCGTGGGCAGATTACCCGATTCCATCGCTTAAAGGAAATTGCCATGCTATTGCTGATCAAAAAAGTACTCGACCCCCAGCGTATCAAGGAAGTGCAGGAATTGTTGGCCACCGGCGAATTCGTGGATGGGCGATTTTCTGCCGGAGCGGAGGCTGCCAAGGTTAAGTACAATCAGGAGCTTTCTCCTAACAGCCCTTTGCACCGCCGCCTGAATGCGATGGTGATGTCGCCGCTGGTACAAAACCCTGAATATCAAGCCGCCGTTATGCCACTGCGGGTAGCCACAGCGTTTTATGCGCGTTATCTGCCGGGTATGACCTACGGTTTCCACGTTGATGACCCGGTGATGGGGCCGATGTCGGGGCGTTACCGCACGGATGTTTCCAGCACAGTCTTCCTCAACGATGACTACGAGGGCGGTGAAATCGTTATCCGCACTGCGTATGGGGAAGAAAGAATACGTGGGGAAGCGGGTGATGCGGTTGTGTATGATTCGGGTAGCTTGCACAAAGTCGCGGAAGTGACCAAAGGTGTACGGCTGGTAGCAGTGACCTGGGCGCAAAGTTTGGTGAAAGACCCGCAACAACGCGAATTGTTGTACCAGTTGGCTCAGGCACGCGAGGGGGTGATGGATAAACTACCAAAATCCACAGAGGCTGCCAGCATCAGTACCGTCCACATCAACTTGTTGCGGATGTGGAGCGAGGTGTAGATTAGCGCCACTAAGCCGAAAATCCCCTTTCTTTGTCAGGGATACGGTTGGCAATCGTTTGGTTTAAGTGCAAAACAGGGCGTGTGTTAAATGCAGCTACAAGGAGTTTTGCATGGCGCAACTGTTGGTCAAGAAGTCATCTTGGTGGGAATTTAACACCAAGCAGGCACTAATATGGTTTCCTGTCGCTGCGGTACAAGCCAGTACGTTGGCAGGGTTGGGGTATTTTTACCACCGCCTCAACGTGTTGGAGGCGCAGCCTGTGCGTCAGCCAGTCTTGGCGAATGCCTTGCAAGATGTGAAAGCCCCTACTACGCGGCTAAACCGTGTTCCTCCACCACTGCCGCCTGCACCAGCACCCGCATCTTGGCAGGTCGCAATGGATAGCCCGGTGGCACTGGGTTTTATGCGCGTAGGGCAGGACTTTTCCCATGTGGCGCCAATAAAGCCAAAGCCGAAAGCGGTTGCAGTAAGGTCAGCGGTTTTGCATGATGCTGATAGGGCTGATATTAAGCGCGTGGCACAGGCCAACCGTTCCGCCTCCCCCGTTAAGCTGAAGAAAATCGCCCAGCAGCAGCTTGCACCTGCTGTTCCTGAGTCTGAACCTGTTTACGTGCCGGAAGTGGTCAACGCTGAGCCGTTACCCGTGGCAATACCGGCAGAAATCACACGTGGCAAACCTTTGCCGGTGGGAATTGTGGCGTGGGTTTATTTGGGGGAGTTACGTGATTACGGCTGGTACGGGCAGCGTTTGCATATTTCCCCGGATAGTGGTTTACCAGAAGTCGGTGGGGAATACCGCACGCAAAAAATTCACGGCATTTACGACCAGCCGCATGGCAATCGCACGATGGGCGGCTTCCAGCAAGGGGATGTGGTGAGTATTCTGGATGTTCAGCATGAGTCCAACCACGGAGTTTGGGCAAAGGTGCGCAAGATTCGCGCCGTGGGTCATTGAGTCGGTTTGTTGTCTGGTAAAAACTAAAAAAGCCGCTGGTTAGCGGCTTTTCAGGTATCTGAAGCGTACAGCTTATTTCCAGAAGTTAGCTTCTTTGGATGCCATTTCGCGGACTTCATTCGTCAGCTCTTGATAACGTTCGCGGTAAGTTTTCCACTCACCAACGTAATATTCTTCTGCGCTGAATTTGCCTGATTGCTCGTATGCAGTGAATTTGCGCTGCATTTCAATCATTTCGTTGATCAGCTCTTGCTTAGTGCTCATGTCCGGTGCCTCTTTCAAAATAACCAAATTCTTGGTAGCAGGATAAACGGATTCCGTTAAAAGGGGGATACCCCCTTTCGGGTAGAAATCAATAGCCGCCTTTGCGGTTAGTCGCTGGCAGACCCGCAACTTTCAAGCCTTGCTTGCTCGGTGCGCGTGGGAACAAGGTGTACATGTCTTTACTGGACAACTTCTTGTCGCTCCACTTGTCGGCCATGGCTTTCTGGATAATGCGTTCCATTGGCTGTGTGCCGTTGTTGTTAATGTATTGGTCGCGCAAGTAGTGGAGGACATCCCAATGCCGCTCGGTCAACTCGCCAATGCCTTCTTCAGTGGCAATAACTTTAGCAACTTCTTCGTTCCAATCGTTCAGGTTTACCAGAAAACCCGCTTCAGTGGTTTCGATGGTTGTGCCATTTACTTCGTAAGCCATGTTTTATTCCTCATGCAAAAGTGAATGTTGCCATTCGATGAAATTCTTGATCGCAAAATTATACGAAAAAGTACCGTTCCTCCCATTCCTCAAAAGGGATACACCCGGCTGTGAGGTGTATGCCGATGGGCGTAGAGGATCATTCTGTAGGTTTCAGGGTTTTAATGCCCTTATGTGGCATGAATAACCCGCAACCCAACTTGCGCCCATCGCCTAAACCGTATTGTTGCAGCTTGATGGATGGGTCACTGTCCAGATCGGCAATCATCAGATGACGTGTGTGTAAAACGTTGTCGGGCGTGCGGAGTGTGTGGCTTTTGCCGCACAGCAGTTTTTTTACTTTGAAATCCGCCACCCTTTTTACTTCTGCTGCCATACGCTGCAAAAAGCTGTTTTCATCTTCACCCTCGTTCGATAGGACATAGCGAGCGAAGACTACTGAGGTGTGGATAAACGGCTTTTCTTTCATGTCACGCAGGCCAATCGGGTAGTCGCCAACATCCAGCGTCTTGCCGCTGAGAGCTTGTGTGGCAGCAATTCGCTGTTTGGGGATGCGTAAAAATAGGCGGGTGCGACGCGAAGGCAATAGGAATTGGTTGGTCGGGTCATCCGGGCGTTCCCAGCCATTGCCGCTTTCAGCGACGTGAACCGGGTGTACGCCTGCCACACTTTCCTCGGCAAACCAAGGTAAGGCTTGCTGGATAGCTTGTGCCAAATCCCAAGCATGATCGAGTGGCAACCGCTTGCAGTCGATGGCGAAACTCACGTCCAACACATCATCGGGTGCGATGTAGGGGAGGGTTTTATCTTCGTCTTCCTGCCAAAACATCCTGTTACCTCGCCGATGAAAATGCAATTTCCAGTTGATCGTACCAGTCTTCCGGGCGGTCTTTGTAGCCGGGTGGTTCAATATCAATCTGGAAGAAAATGGAGCCTGTTTCTAGGGCACGTTTTTGTACGATTTGTTTTAACTCGTCGAAATTGCTGATGTTTTCACCTTCTGCCATCAGGATTTGGCTTAAGCTGAGCATATTGTCTCCTTGTGGTGGGGTTTAAAGCACCCGATCAAAATAACGCCCTCGGTACAGTAAGCGTTGTTGTGCCGGGTCGTCACTGTCTTTGAAAGCGGTGCGGCAATGCAGCACGTTGTTGCACAACAAGCCTTCGCCTGCTTGTAATGTGTACCCTATTTTGTAAGGTGAGTCCTGTTGCCATAAATTCAATAGGAAATCGGCAGCTTCCAGTGTTAGCGGATCATCACGCCATTGTACGTTACGTTGGCGGGCGGAATAGCGCATGTGCAAGTGGCCGCTTGGCGTAATGCTGAACACTGGCCCGGATTGTGCCGGGCGGATGATTTCCCCGTTGAGGATATTGGCGGGGATGGTAAACGCATTCGGGTGCATCAGAGCGTGGATGTAATCCGGGTTGGCATCGCGTAGCAGGATGTAGGCAATCTCGTGATCCATTAGCCAGCTCATTCCGCCTTCCAGTGCGTGTTGGGCGCAATGCAATACCATGCCATTGATTTGTGCTTCCGGTAGATTGTAATACCCATCGGTATGCCAGCTTAACTGTTTATTAGTATAGGGAATGTAATCATGCTGCCCGACATGGGACGTGACGTGTAAGGATGTCAGGCTGTCTTCATCGGCACACAAATTGTTATCCAGCCGGAATAGCCCTACTTTTTGCCCTAAACGGTGCACATGGCGTTTGTTGCGCACATCGCCTTGCATGAAACGGTACAGGGCAAGGTTGTGTTGACGGCAAATACTTTGAAGTTGAGCCAGTTCTGCTGCGCTGGGATTTTCCGGGTCCTGAATGGGTGTGAACAACTGTTCGGATGACAGTGGGTAGGCGTCCAATTTTTTTGTCCGCCATGTTTGGTAAGTCATCAGGTTATTGAAATAAAAGGGTAAGTTGTGCATTTTACAGACCTCAGGAAAGACCGTTGCCAAATCCAGCTATTTGCAATATTAAAAAATCCGAATATGCTATTGTACTGTTGTTGCTGAACTATTTTTGATTATGTTGAAGGTATATCCCCTAAGGGATAGGGCTTGGATTCAGGCAACACCCCATGGGTGAGATTCTTTGTTGTAGGTATCACGCATACACTTAGCAGACTCGCATATTGAGGGAACGAAAGTTCCGCGACCCGTTTTTGAATTGAAATTTCAGCCTGATTTTGAGTGTAGAGCCGGTCAGGAGGAAACGCCATCGTAATCGTTTACTGAGGAGGCAGGTATGGCAATTAAAAATTATCCAACACCAATGCTAGATGTGCTGGAAGAAGGCCCATGGCCTAGCTTCATCAGCGGCTTTAAAAAGCTGCGTGACGAGCATCCAGATGAACGCATCCGCAACACCATCAATGGTTTGATGGGGCAGTTGGAGCACTCTTATGAAACCAAAATGGGCTACTGGAAAGGTGGTACCATTTCTGTCTTCGGTTACGGTGGCGGCATTATCCCGCGCTTCTCTGAAGTCGGCCACATGTTCCCGGAATCCAAAGAATTCCATACCCTACGTGTACAGCCACCTGCTGGCAACTACTACACCACTGACATGTTGCGCCAACTGGCTGATAGCTGGGAAAAATGGGGCTCTGGCCTGCAAACTTTCCACGGCCAAACCGGCAACATCATGTTCATCGGTGCAAACAGCGTTAACTTCCAACACTTCTTTGATGAAATCAATGAATACGGTTGGGACTTGGGTGGTGCAGGCCCTTGCGTGCGTACTGGTATGTCTTGCGTGGGTGCTGCCCGTTGTGAAATGTCCAACTGTAACGAGCACGCCACGCATCGTCGCTTGATGAACAACTTTACGGATGACGTGCATCGTCCGGCGCTGCCTTACAAGTTCAAGTTCAAGGTTTCCGGCTGCCCTAACGATTGCCAGAACGCGATTGAACGTTCTGACTTCGCGGTTATTGGTACTTGGCGTGATGAGATGAAAATCAATCAAGCTGAAGTCGCCAACATGATCATGAAGAAAGCCAAGGAAATTGGCAAAGAAGGTGATCGTTCTGCAGGCCGTCAGTACATGTTCGACAACGTTATTAGCCGTTGCCCTACTCAAGCGATCAAGCTGAACGACGATGACACCATCACTGTTGATAACAGCAACTGTGTACGTTGTATGCACTGCCTGAACGTTATGCCAAAAGCACTGCAAGTAGGCGATGACAAGGGCGTAACTATCCTGATCGGTGGTAAGCGTACTCTGAAAATCGGCGACTTGATGGGTACTGTTGTTATTCCATTCATGAAGCTGGATACCGAAGAAGATTATGAGCGTATCGTTGAGCTGGCTGCTTCCATCATCGACTTCTGGGCTGAAAACGGTCTGGAACATGAGCGTTGCGGTGAGATGATTGAGCGTATCGGTCTGGTGAACTTTCTCGAAGGCATCGGTATTGACCCAGATCCAAACATGATCAAGCAACCGCGTAACGTTTCTTACGTGCGTACTGATGGTTGGGACGAAGCTGCTGAAGCTTGGTTCAACCGCAAGCGCGAAGAAAAAATGGCTGCGGCTGCTTAATACTATACGGCTCTTTGCAACAGGGCGGCCAAGTGTGCCGCCTTGTTTGCCCAGATTATTGATAAATTTGAGTTTACTCTGACGGAGGCTTCACATGGCCGCACCAGAAATGCGCGATCCTATTGAGTCTGGATGCCCAGATGGTTTCCAGTACATGCACCCTGTTATGCGCCGCAACTACGGTTTGTGGGCATATCATGAAGACCCACGCCCAGGTGTGTTGGTTCACGTTTCCAAAACTGGCGAAAAAATCTGGACAGTCCGCGCGGGTACACAACGTATCCTCGACGTGTTCACCCTGCGCAAGCTGATGGACATCGGTGACACGTATGGCGAAGGTTATGTTCACTTCACCATTCGCTCCAATATCGAATTCCAAGTGGCTGACGGCGACAAAGTAGAGCCGCTGGTTAAGGCGCTGGAAGATGCGGGTTTCCCTGTTGGTGGTACGCGTAACTCAGTGACTTCACTGTCCCACACACAAGGCTGGTTGCATTGCGACATCCCTGGTACGGACGCTTCCGGCGTGGTTAAGGCCATGATGGATGAGTTGCTGCCTGAGTTCAAAGCATGGAACATGCCGAACCGCGTCCATATCACTACTTCTTGCTGCCAGATTAACTGTGGCGGTCAAGGCGATATCGCGATTAACGTACAGCACGTTAAGCCACCAAAAATCAACCATGCACTGGTTGGTAATGTGTGCGAACGTCCAACGGTTGTTGCACGTTGCCCAGTGGCGGCGATTCGTCCTGCTATGGTTGACGGCAAGCCTTCCCTGGAAGTTGATGAGAAGAAGTGCATTTGCTGCGGTGCTTGCTACCCACCATGCCCTCCTATGCAGATCAACGATCACCAGTACACCCAATTGGCTGTCTGGATCGGTGGTAACCACTCCAATGCGCGTGGCAAACCAACCTTCCAACGTTTGGTTGCTGCTGGTATCCCGAACAATCCACCGCGTTGGCCTGAAGCCACGGCGATTGTTAAGAAAATTCTGGAGTGCTACAAAGCGGGCGCGAAAGATTGGGAACGTATCAACGAGTGGGTTGAGCGCATCGGCTGGCCGCGTTTCTTTGAAGTGACTGGTCTGCCATTCACCAAGTACCACATCGACAACTGGCGTGGTGCGCGTGCAAACCTGAACTCTTCAACGCATATCCGTTTCTGATCGAAGCGGCACGAGGAATAGAACGGAATGAAATACACAATTCTGGTCAACGAAGGGCCTTATCAGCACCAAGCGTCTGATTCTGCCATTCAGTTCATCCGTGCTGCATTGGAGAAGGGCCACGAAATTTTTCGTGTGTTCTTCTACCATGACGGCGTAAACAACGGCACACGCTTGACTGTTCCACCGGCTGACGATCGCCTGATCCAGAAAGCCTGGTCAGAGCTGGCTGAAAAGCATGGTCTGGACTTGGTTATCTGTATCGCAGCGGCACAGCGTCGCGGCATTATGGATGCAGATGAGGCGAAGCGTCAGGGTATGGACGCCAACAACATTGCCCCCGGTTTCCGTATTTCGGGCTTGGGTCAGTTGGTTGAAGGTGGTATTCAGTCTGACCGTTTAGTCGTGTTTGGCGATTAAGGAGCTGTAAAAATGACTACAAAGAATTTTCTGTTTGTAAATCGTAAAGCTCCTTACGGCACGGTCTACGCGCTGGAGTCACTGGAAGTCGTCTTGATTTCTGCTGCTTTTGAGCAAAACGTTAGTTTGGCATTCATCGACGATGGTGTTTACCAAATTACGAAAGGCCAAAACAGCAAAGGCATCGGCATGAAGAACTTCTCGCCGACCTTCCGTGCACTGGGTGACTATGACATTACCAAACTGTACGTTTCCAGTGAGTCTTTGGCAGAGCGTGGCCTGACGGTTGATGACCTGATGGAGCTGACTTACGAAGATGCCGATGATGATTACGCTGAAAAGCCTTCCATTATTCTGGTTGATGCCAAAGGCATGGCAGCAATGATGGCTGAGCAAGAAGTAATTTTGAGCTTCTAACGGAGGATTTGATCATGGCTATGTTACATATTGTCAATAAGTCCCCGTTTGAACGTGTGGCTTTTGATAGTTGCTTGACGCACGCTAACGCTGGCGATTCGATCATTATGATTGAAGATGCTGTGGTTGGAGCAGTCGATGGGTCAAGCTTTTCTGGTAAAGTAAAGGCTGCGATGGCAGACAAGACCGTGTATGTGTTGGGTGCAGACCTAGCAGCACGCGGTTTGGATGGCAAAGCAATGGACGGGATAGTCAGCGTTGATTATGCAGGTTTTGTAGACCTGACAGCAAACAACGATACGACCCAAAGCTGGCTATAAGTTTTAACATTTTTTGATAGGAGGCCATCTCATGGCATCACTTAACATCGGCGGCAAAGACATCGCGCTGGACGAAGAAGGCTATCTGGAGAATCTGAACGACTGGACTCCAGAAGTTGCAGAAGCGCTGGCAACAGCAGAAGACGTTACCCTGACTAGCGAACACTGGGAAATCCTGAATTTCCTGCGTGAATACTATGAGGAGTATCAAATTGCTCCAGCGGTACGCGTTCTGACTAAAGCCGTTGGCAAGCGTTTGGGTGCTGATAAAGGTAACTCTAAGTACCTGTACAGCCTGTTCCCATACGGCCCTGGCAAGCAAGCTTGTAAATACGGCGGTCTGCCTAAACCAACGGGTTGCGTATAATTTTATAGAGTTGCTCCGGTTCGCCGGAGCCTCTTCTTAAGCCCTGTTGTTGACAGGTTTTCAGAAGAGAGACAATGGCATCAGGAGTACATAGTGACATTCGTAAGTATCCTTTACGGACTGTTGTTTTGGGCGGCAACGTTAATTTTAGTTGGCGGTGTGGTCGTAAAAGTCCGTCAATACTGGAATACCCCAGCCCCGTTGAAGATTCCCACTACGCCTGCGCCTGTAACGCAGCGCGGTGTGGTATGGCGCATGTTCCGTGAGGTGGTGTTTTTTCAGAGCTTATTCCGCTCAAATAAAACGCTGTGGTTATTCGCAATACTGTTTCACCTATCGTTGTGGTTGGTATTGATACGTCATAGCCGTTATTTCGTCGATATGAATGACTTTTTGGTCTTCATGCAGCCTTTCGGTCGCTATGCTGGTTTTACAATGGTATTGGGTTTGGCCGGTTTGTGGGCGCGTCGCTTCTTAGTGGATCGAGTGCGTTATATTTCTGCGCCATCTGATCATTTGATGCTGGCACTGCTGATTGCGATTGGTGTAAGTGGCCTGATGATGAGCTTCGTTACCCATACGGATGTCACCCAGGTAAAAGCATTCTTTGGTGGTTTGTTGACGTTTGGTTTCTTCGGTGACGAAGGCTTGCCCGCTGATCCGATTGTATTGATTCATTTGCTGTTGGTGGCATTGCTGATGATTATTTTCCCGATCAGTAAGTTGATGCACGCACCGGGCATATTTTTTAGCCCGACCCGTAATCAGGTGGATAACCCGCGTGAAAAACGCCATATATCTGGCTGGGCATTGGAACTGGAACGTCAAGGTAAGTTGTACCTCGACGAACTGAAGAAATAAGAGGTAAGAGCATCATGGCTGATTACGAAGTTCCAACATTAACGGGTGAAGGCTACTGCGAAGTTCCAGCAGTGCGTGAAGATGTGATGAAGGGCAAAGGCCCGTTCATCGCCAAACCCGCCTTTCAGGAGGCAATGCACTTCCCTTCCGATTTCGCAGAAATTGGTGAATTGGTACCTAATTGGAAAGAGCGTGCACTGGATAAAATGGCTGATTTGAAAGGCCGTTATCGTTCCCTGCAAGTGTTCTTGGATATTTGCGTTAAATGCGGCGCATGTACCGATAAGTGTCATTACTTTATTGGCACATCTGATGCGAAAAATATGCCGGTGGCACGTCAGGATTTGCTGCGTAAGGTTTATCGCCGTTACTTCACGTTTGCGGGCAAGTATTTCCCCAAGCTGGTGGGTGCAACGGATCTGACCGAAGATGTGTTGAAGGACTGGTATAACTATTATCACCAGTGCTCACAGTGCCGCCGCTGTTCCGTGTTCTGCCCTTACGGGATCGACACGGCTGAAATTTCCATGGCTGCCCGCGAGATTTTGGATCACGTCGGTTATGGTCAGAAGTATTGTAATGAAATCCTCGGCAAGGTTTACAAGATTGGTAATAACCTTGGTTTGCCTGGTCCTGCGCTGTTCGATACGGTTGAGGGGCTGGAAGAGGATGTGGAAGACGATACTGGTATCAAAGTCCGTTTCCCATTGGATGAAGATGGCGCAGAAGTGCTGTTGGTAACACCTTCAGCGGACTTCTTTGCTGAGCCGCACATTGATGGTTTGATTGGTTATGCCAAAGTATTCCATGAAACAGGTGTAACTTGGACATTAAGTACTGTTGCCTCGGAGGCCGGTAACTTCGGCATGTTCATCGGCTCTTACGAGACCATGCGCCGGGTTTCCCTGCGGGTTCGTGAAGCAGCGATCAAGCACAAAGTTAAACGTATTGTGTTCGGCGAATGTGGTCATGCATGGCGTGTGGCATACAGTTTCCTGAATACACTGGCTGGGCCGTTTGATTTTCTTGACCAGCGTTACCCAATACCCCAACACATTCTGGAGTTTACTTGGGGACATTTGCAGGCTGGGACGCTGAAAATTGACAAGACCGAGAATGATGACAAGGTTCTGACCTTCCACGACTCGTGCAACGTGGCACGTGGTAGCCGTATGGGTGATGCCCCCGGTGGTCAGTTTGAGATTCCACGCCATGTCATTCGCGCAGTATGTAACAATTTTGTGGATATGCCAGCAGACACCATTCATGACGCAACCTTCTGTTGTGGTGGTGGTGGTGGTTTGTTGACAGACGACTTGATGGAAATCCGTGTCAAAGGTGCTCAGCCGCGTGCTGAAGCCCTCAAGCATGTGACTACCCATAATGGCGTGACCCACATGGCGGCGATTTGCGCGATTTGCAAATCACAATTTACGAAAGTGTTGCCGTATTACGGTTTCACGATGGATCAGATTGTCAGTGTTCACCAATTGGTGAGTAACGCAATCATCCTGCAACGGCAAGTGTCCGTTCAGGCACGTCCTGACGAAGAAGAGGATGAGGACGACGACGCATAAGGCGCAGTCCTCTGGTTCAAAACGATTTTAGATATTGATTAATCCGGTATGTTCGGGTTTTCCAACAGGAGATAGGCATGGCAACCGCAGCGCACGACAGCAAGCTTAAAAGTCAAACATTCCGCCGTTACAAAGACGGTGATCATGAATGGGGCAGTATGCACGACAAAATTTTTGTCGAAGATACTACGTATAAATGCCCAACCTATATCCACAAAACACCACCTTGCCAAGGTAGCTGCCCATCGGGTGAAGATATTCGTGGCTGGTTGCAAATTGTGCGCGGCATCGAGAAGCCACCCGCTGGCATGACCATGCAGGAATACGCTTTCCGCCGTTCCACCAATGCTAACCCGTTCCCGTCCATGATGGGTCGTGTTTGCCCGGCTCCTTGCCAAACAGGTTGTAACCGTAACGACGTTGACGATTTCGTTGGCATCAACTCGGTTGAACAGTACATCGGCGATAGCGCGATTGAGGCAGGCTTCACGTTTGAAGCAGGTGCTGAATTGAGCGGCAAGAAAGTTGCCATCATCGGTGGTGGTCCAGCAGGTATGACGGCGGCTTATCAATTGCGTCGCATGGGTCATGCTTCCACTGTGTTTGAGCAGCACCCAGAACTGGGCGGCATGATGCGTTACGGCATCCCCGGCTACCGCGTACCACGCGACAAGTTGGGTGCTGAAATGCAACGTATTATCAACATGGGTGACATCACTATCAAGTGCAACACCACTGTCGGCAAAGACGTGACAATTGAAACACTGGAAAGTGATTTCGATGCAGTGCTGTGGACAGTTGGTTGCTGGAACGGTCGTGGCCTGTTCGTTGACAAGTTTGCTGAAACACCCAACTGCGTATCAGCGGTTGATTTCCTCGAGGCCTATAACAAGGGCACGATGAAATACACTGCTCCTCGCGTGGTGTGTGTCGGTGGTGGTGATACCTCCATCGACGTAGTATCCGTGTCACGCCGTATTGGTACACTGGCTAATTACGCTGAAAATGCTGAAGATTCCGCAACAGGCAAACTGGTTCACGGTGATGTTGGTGAAAAAGCAGCACCAGCCGTTACCTTGACCACCCTGTTCCCGCTGGATCAAATGACAGCAGCAGAACACGAAGTTCAAGATGCGCTGAAAGAAGGCGTTACTATCCTGACTGAAGTCATGCCGACTGAAATTGTGTTTGGCGCTGATGGTCGTGCCATTGGCCTGAAAGTCGTCGAATGCGTGATGAAAGGCAATATGCCTGTCGCGAAAGAAGGCGGTAAAGAAACCATCATCGAAGCCGACATCATTGTTTCAGCTATTGGTCAGTTCGGTAAGCTGGATGGCATTGACTCTTTGAACAATGGTCGTAACCAGATCAATGCTGATGGCCTGTATCAAGTACCAGGCAAGCCTGGCCACTTTGCGGCAGGTGACGTGGTTCGTCCGCATTTGCTGACAACGGCTATCGGTCAGGCGTCTATCGCTTCCGAAACCATCAACCAGTACTTGCGTGCGGAAGAGCTGAAAAAGCGTCCGAAAGTAGACAAGCATCACTTCGATCTGATGGAAAAACTGCAAGAAGCAGGTTTGAACCCAGCCGCTTACGAAGATGCTCGCGCTGAAGACATGCGTGGTACGGATGGCTCAGGCTATGCTGTTCACAACTACGATGACCGTTCTAAAAACGTCATCGTGTCGTCTAAAGCCTTGTTCTTGGGACACTTCCCGGTTGTTGAGCGCAATTTGCGTACTGAAGATGTACCAACGGCTGAAGAAGTGTTGGGTCACTTCGCTGAGCGTATGAATCCGTTGGCAGAAGCTGATGCAATCAAAGAAGCCAAGCGCTGCATGAGCTGCGGTATGTGCTTCGAGTGTGATAACTGCGTTATCTACTGCCCGCAAACGGCTGTTTACCGTGTGCCAAAGAAACAGGCGACACTCGGTCGTTATGTTGCAACCGACTACTCCAAGTGTATCGGCTGCCACATCTGTGCAGACGTTTGCCCAACTGGTTACATCGAAATGGGGTTGGGTGAGTAATCTCACACCATCCTTGAATGCAGGCTCGACAGGAATCAGCATGACTAGTAAGTTTTCAACCGTATTTCTGGCATCAGTGTTGGCTTTAGCTGCGCTGTTGGCAGGTTGCAGCAAAGCTCCCTCGGAAGCTGATCTCAACCTTGCCACAGCGAAGCAAAAAGCTGAACAATGTGTGGAACCGGAAAACGTTATCCGTACCAAGCACATGGATATGCTCATGCACCAGCGTGATGCAACCGTGATCGAAGGTATCCGTACCAAGCAGCATAGCCTGAAAGAGTGCATCAATTGCCACGTTTCAGCGACTAAAGAAGATGGTACGCCCTTGCACTACGGTGATAAAGAGCACTTCTGTACGACTTGTCATGCGGCAGTTGGTCAGAAAATTGATTGCTTCCAATGCCATGCTGACCGCCCTGAAGTGGGTCAAGATCCGAACTACCAACACACCGTTGGTAGTGTGGAAGGTCATCACTTTACCCAAGGGGTGACGGCTGCGGCTGCCCCCACGGCGGCTGAAGTCCAGATGGTGGCACAACCACAACAAGGAGCTGCAAAATGAGCCAGAACCGTGTTGATGAATACCGCCGTAATTTTATCACGGCATTAGGTGGCGCGGCGGCGGTCGTTGCTGTTGCCCCCACGTTGTTGCTGCGTGAAGCACATGCTGCCGGTGAAGTCGCGGCCAAGCCAGCAGATCAAGCTGTCACCAATGCTAAGCGTTGGGGCATGTTGATTGATGTCACCAAACTCACCGATGGTGGTGCAGGTATGGTGGCAGCGTGTAAAAAAGAGCATGGTTGGGGTGATGAAGCGCATTCAAGCCCAGAGCAGCAAGCGCATTGGGCGCGGGTTGTGAAGGTCACGGATAAGCTCACCCATAACAGTTTCAGCTTGCCAGTCATGTGCCAGCATTGCGAAAACCCGCCGTGCGTCGATGTTTGCCCAACAGGTGCATCCATGAAGCGTGCTGACGGTATCGTGCAAGTCAATAAGCACACTTGCATCGGCTGCCGTTACTGCATGATGGCTTGCCCATACAAAGCACGTAGTTTTGTACATGAAGCCTTGCAAGATCAGAAGCCCCATTCCCCCCGTGGTATGGGTACGGTGGAGTCCTGCAATATGTGTGTTCACCGCATTGACAACGGTCAGTTGCCAGCGTGTGTGGAAGCAGCACCGGATGCAGTGGTCTTTGGTGATTTGAATGATCCGAATAGTGCGGTAAGCCAAGCGATGAAAACTATCGGTGGCAAGCAAATCCGTGCCGATCTTGAGTTGAATACTGGCGTGCGTTACCACGGCATCTAACGGAAAGGACGTAAATAGCGATGGCTAGTCAAGCAATCATTTTCCGCGAAACCAACGATAGCAAAGGATTTTACATCCTGTTGGCGCTTTTGGGTGCACTCCTTGCCTTGGGTGCACTGGCATTTTTCACCGCTGAGCATCATGGGCATCACATTACTGGTATGAATAATCAGGTTGTGTGGGGTTTGCCGCATGTGTTCGCCATTTTCCTCATCGTTGCCGCTTCGGGTGCTTTGAACGTTGGTTCGATTGGTACAGTCTTTGGCAAGAAGCTCTATCAGCCGATGGGGCGGTTGTCGGCCTTACTGGCGATTTCGTTGCTGGTTGGTGGTTTGATCGTGCTGGTATTGGACTTGGGGCATCCTGATCGTTTGATTGTGGCGATGACGACTTACAATTTTAAGTCTATCTTTGCTTGGAACATCATTCTGTATAACGGTTTTCTAGCTTTGTCTGCGGTTTATATCTGGACAATGATGGATCGTAAGGTCAAGAAATTCTATAAGTTGGCTGGTGTGGCAGCGTTTACATGGCGTTTGATCCTTACTGCCGGTACTGGCTCAATTTTTGGCTTTCTGGTCGCACGTGACTTTTATAATTCGGCAGTCATGGCTCCTTTATTTATTGTGATGTCTTTCGCGCTGGGTTTGTCCGTTTTCATTCTGGTGTTACATTTTGCGTATGCGTGGACTGGTCGCCAATTGGGTGATGTGGTGATGAATCGCTTGCGTTACCTGTTGGCAGTGTTCATCGGTGGTGTGTTGCTGCTGGAAGGTGCGCGTCATTTTACTGGGCTATATATTGCTCAGAAAGCGGGTGTTGAGCACTTTATTCTGTTTGAGGGTGGTCTTTACACGCAGTTGTTTTGGGTAGGTCAAATCATGCTGGGTAGCTTGCTACCGTTATCATTGATCTTCTGCCGTAAATTGACGAATAATCGTATTGCTTTACTGTTGGCTGCTTTGTTTACTATTTTGGGTGGTTTCGCGCAGCTGTATGTGATCTTGATTGGTGGGCAGGCTTATCCACTTACCTTGTTCCCCGATGCGGATGTTTCTAGTGACTACTTTGATGGTGTACTCAATACTTATGTGCCAAGCATTTGGGAATTAATGCTGGGTATGGGGGGGGTAGCCCTGACGTTGGTCATGGTGACAATTGGTGTGAAAGTATTACGTTTCCTGCCAGATTCTTTGTCAGATGCGGTGGCTGATCCGCATAGCAAGTAATGTTGTCACGTTTGATGATTGAAAAGACCGGCCTTGTGCCGGTCTTTTTGTGCTTGTTGTTTTGCTTGAGTGCCTGTTCGCCCGGGTTGGAACAGCAAGTTGCCCAATTGCATTTGCCAATGGCGACCACTCAGGTGCTGTTGGTAACGAGTGCGGATTGGAAGGCTTCCAGCGGGATGTTGCAACGGCTGGAGAAAAATACGATTGGTTGGCAGCGTGTGGGTGATGCCATTCCGGTTAGAGTAGGGCGTAATGGTCTTGGTTGGGGTATGGGTTTGCACCTTGATGGAGCGGGTGGCGTGCAAAAAATGGAAGGTGATGGCAAAGCACCAGCGGGTATTTTTCCGCTAGGTACCGTGTTCGGTTACGCCAGTCAGCCGCCGATTGGGGTGCAAATGCCTTACCGGATGGCGAGTGAGCGCGATTATTTCGTTGATGCCATCGAGTCGCCGGATTACAACCACTGGCGCAGCCTTGCCCCGACACAGGCCAATGAGCCTAAGCAACATTGGCGTTCATTTGAGCGTATGCGGCGTGACGACCAGCAATACGAGTATGGGATGATCGTTGGACACAATGTGTTTCCCACGGTTGCTGGGCGTGGTAGTGCCATCTTTATGCATGTTTGGCTGAACTCGGATACGCCAACTTCCGGTTGTACGGCAATGGCGGAAACTGATTTGTTGAAGGTATTGGCTTGGCTAAAACCTGTGTCCAATCCGCTGTTGGTGCAGGTTCCGGTGAGATCGTTGGCAGCGTTAAGGCTTCCAGAAGCCCAGTAAGCTGTTGGTTTGTTCCAGCAGGTAATTTTTTCGCCAGTGATCTTGTCCAACGGTTTTGAGCAATTGTTCCAGTTGGTGCAGGCAGGCTCGCTGACGTTGCTTGTCATGTTGCGCCCAGTCTTTCAGCAGTGAAAGTAAGGCGCTGTCCAGGTCAAGGTCGAGATAAACGGGTTTGGCGTATTCTTGCAGGATGCGTTCGAATAATGCCTGTTGACGTTCAGCAGGCAGGATGCTGTAACACTCCCATAGTGTGATGCATGAGGTGCGCATTAATGCGTATACATAGTCCTCAGGGTCTTCCATGCGATCTGCTAGTGCTGGCAAATCACTGATCACAGCAAGGCATAGGTCGGTGGTTTCACGGGTGGGGGTGGTGGCTTTGCGGGCAACGTCTAGCATTTTGTTGATGGCATCCGTCAGGTGCTGTGCACTGGCGCTGTGGATGTAACCTTCTGCATTCGCGTGGCGCAGCGTCATGTTTGCCAGCATTTGCCGATATTTGGGTTCTGCTGGCTCGTCACTGCTTAGCAGGTCTGCAAAACAAATCAGTAAGGTGTCACGAAAATCGCTGTCTTGTAGTGCTTTTTCCAGTACAAAGGTTTGCAGCCGTTCATGTGATAGTTGTTGAAGAATGTGCTCGATCTGCCCTTGTCTTGTGGTCGGTCTGGACGTCGATTGATTGTTGTCATTTAAGTACATGTTTTATCCGGTTGTAAGCACTGATGTTATTAGTAGATTATAATGGATGAAGCTGACATGGCTATTATGCCATGTGCTCAATGAATAAATGAAAAACAGGAGAGATTATGTTTAACCCTATCCAAATTCCCTTTGGCTGTACCATGTTGTTCAATGTTGTGGATCTGAAAGATGGCGTCAGCGTTGAAGATGTTGAATTGGTACTCGGTGAAATGTGCAACGTCGTCAAAAATACTTATGGCGATGATAATGGCGGTTTCATTGGTGGTCAGGTTTATCGTAATGCAGGTTTTGTGTCGGATGAGGGTTCGGTTGATGGTGGCGATAGCCATCCCAATAAGCGTGTACAGCAAAATATGGGCGATATTGTGATTGTTACGTATTGGCAGTCATTCGAGCAGCATGAGAAATCGCATGCCGATAAACTTTTCAAGGAAAAGTTTGCCAAGCTAGCGGAGTATTGTGATAACACGTATGAAGTCGGCTATGAAATGCTCTGGCAAGGAGTGCCAGAAGCACATTGATAGCTCGTCTTGACACCTGGCCGCTTAAATAGGTTCTTTGAAAATGTCAGGGCGGTCGGGGTTAGGGCGATATAACACAGCAACATTGCCAACGCGTTGAATCAGTTGCGATTGGCTGTACTGGATGATCTGTTCAATCATTTCATCGCGTAACTCACGATCACCTACGCTGAGTTTGATTTTTATCAGTTGATGGTAGTCCAGCGCTGAAGTGATTTCTTCCAGAACGGTTGGTTTTAGTCCATGTTGGCCAATCAGTACGACCGGATTCAGGGTGTGGGCGCGGCTACGCAGCCGCTTTTTCTGTGTTTCGAGCAATTCCATGATACGCTTCCGTAAATTGATGAAGTGTAATGAGTGATAACGCAGCATGGCAAGAAGCAAAAGCAGCCAAAGGTGGCTGGGCGAGCATTTTAGTGACGAATATGTAAAAAAATCGCAGCAGGAAGGTTACCGTTCCCGTGCGGTTTATAAATTACAGGAAATTCAGGAGCGTGATCGTATTCTGTACCCTGGTATGAAGGTGGTTGATTTGGGTGCTGCCCCCGGCGGTTGGAGTCAATATGCGACTAAGCTCATTGGCTCAAAAGGCCGGATTGTAGCAAGTGATATTTTGCCGCTTGATCCATTACCTTTTGTCGAATTTGTGTTGGGTGATTTTCGCGATGAGGCCGTATTGACAGAAATTCTGAATTTACTGGGTGGTGAGCGTGCAGACCTTGTTATTTCTGATATGGCTCCCAATATGAGTGGGGTTGATGCTGTCGATCAGCCACGTGCCGTGCATCTGTGTGAGTTAGCACTGGATATGGTTCGTCAGGTATTAAAACCAGGCGGGGCTTTTTTGGTTAAGCTCTTTCAGGGTGAGGGTTCCGAAGCGTTCATCCGTGATGTTCGCAGTAGTTTTAAGACTGTGAAAATACGTAAACCGGCTGCATCAAGACCACGCAGTCGGGAGGTTTATGTATTAGCGCAAGGTTTTGTGTTGTAATATCTTCTTAATAGGTGTTACAAACGGATAACGCCAGTTGATAGTGGAGAAGTCACTTGAACGATTTGACCAAAAATTTGCTGATCTGGGCTGTTATTGCATTCGTTTTGATTGCAGTGTTCAGTAAGTTTAGTGTGCCTGCCCAACCTACGGCGACACTGCCGTATTCGGATTTCTTGACCAGCGTCCGTAATGGTGGTGTTAAAGAGGTTGATATTAAAGGACAAAAGATTATTGGGCGTGATAATAATGACAGCCCATTTGTAACCTTTAGTCCACCTAATGATGCTCAGTTGGTTGACGACCTGTTTGCCAATAAAGTGAAATTTCGGGCATCTCCGCCTGAAGAGCGCGGCATTATTTGGGATATTATCATTAGCTGGGTTCCTTTCCTGCTAATCATTGGTTTGTGGATTTACATCATGCGCCAGATGCAAGGTGGCGGTGGCGGTCGAGGTGCTATGTCATTCGGCAAGAGCCGTGCCCGTATGATGACCGAAGATCAAGTCAAGGTTAACTTCAATGATGTTGCGGGCTGTGATGAAGCCAAAGATGAAGTAGCTGAGTTGGTTGAGTTTTTGCGTGACCCGGGTAAGTTTCAAAAGCTGGGTGGCAAAATTCCACGTGGTGTGTTGATGGTTGGTTCGCCGGGTACAGGTAAAACGTTGTTGGCCAAGGCGATTGCTGGTGAGGCGAAAGTGCCTTTCTTCAGCATCTCCGGTTCTGATTTTGTGGAAATGTTCGTGGGCGTGGGTGCATCCCGTGTACGCGATATGTTTGAGCAAGCGAAGAAACATGCACCTTGTATTATTTTCATCGATGAAATTGATGCGGTTGGTCGTCAACGCGGTGCTGGTGTGGGTGGTGGTCATGATGAACGTGAGCAAACCCTCAACCAATTGCTGGTCGAGATGGATGGTTTTGAAGGCAGTGAAGGCATTATTGTCATTGCGGCGACTAACCGTCCAGATGTACTCGATGCGGCTTTATTGCGTCCTGGTCGTTTCGACCGCCAAGTCGTTGTGCCATTGCCGGATGTGCGCGGTCGCGAGCAAATCCTGAAAGTACACATGCGTAAAGTACCATTGGGTGATGATGTCAGAGCAATGTTGATTGCACGGGGTACACCCGGATTCTCGGGTGCTGATCTTGCTAATCTGGTGAATGAAGCGGCTCTGTTTGCGGCACGTTCAAATAAGCGCACGGTTGATATGGCTGAGTTTGAAAAGGCCAAAGATAAGATCATGATGGGCGCTGAACGTAAGTCAATGGTCATGAAAGAAGAAGAGAAGCTGGCGACGGCTTATCACGAAGCAGGCCATGCGATTGTTGGCTTGAGCGTGCCTGAGCATGACCCTGTTTACAAAGTCAGTATCATCCCGCGTGGTCGTGCTTTAGGTGTGACCATGTATCTGCCAGAAGAAGACCGTTACAGTGCTAGTAAGCAGCGCTTGGAAAGTCAGATTTCCAGTTTGTACGGTGGCCGTATTGCAGAAGAGCTGATTTATGGCGTTGAAGGTGTGACGACAGGTGCTTCCAACGATATTGAACGCGCTACCAGTATTGCTCGTAACATGGTTACAAAATGGGGCTTGTCCAGTCGTATGGGGCCTTTGGCATACTCGGAAGATGAAGGCGAAGTATTTCTGGGGCGCTCGGTCACACAGCATAAGCATGTTTCTGATGAGACGGCTCATGCGATTGACGGTGAAATACGTGAGGTGATTGACCGTAACTACAATCGTTCTAAGCAGATTCTGACTGATAAAATGAGCATCTTACATGCTATGGCTCAGGCTCTGATGAAGTATGAAACGATTGATCGTGGGCAAGTCGATGCATTGATGCGTGGTGAAGTGCCACCACCACCAGCTGATTGGAATGATGATGATTCTTCTTCAGGTGGCCGTGGTGCTTCGCCGAAAACACCACCCAGTAGTGATAAAAGTTCTGGTTCGGATGATGGTGTGATTGGTGGGGCAGCTAGCTCTCACTAAGCATACGAATCTGTAGTAAAGCAATAAGGCGCGGAGTTTACTTTCGCGCCTTTTCTTTTGGTATTGTGCAATGGTATGGCAAGTTAATAAGTCTTCGGTACAAGTGATGGGTATTCTGAATGTCACCCCGGATTCATTTTCTGATGGTGGTTTGTTCCATGTTCAGGATGCTGCATTACGTCACGTTGAACATATGTTGGCAGAAGGTGTCGACATTATTGATGTGGGGGGGGAGTCGACACGGCCTGGGGCGGACGCTGTGTCGGAGCAGGTCGAGTTAGATCGTGTTGTACCGATCATTGAGGCTATTCGGGCACGTTTTGCCGTGCCATTATCGGTTGATACCAGCAAGCCATCGGTGATGCGGGCAGCCGTTGCAGCGGGTGCAGATTTGGTTAATGACGTGCGTGCTTTACAAGAGCCAGGGGCGTTAGAGGTCTGTGCACAGTTAGCAGTGCCTATTTGCCTAATGCATATGCAAGGGCAGCCACGCACTATGCAGCAGACTCCGCTTTATCAAGATGTGATAGGCGATATTTCTCAGTTTTTTGAAGAACGTATGATGGTTTGTGAGCAAGCAGGTATTGCTCGAGAGCGTTTAATTCTTGACCCGGGTTTCGGTTTCGGTAAAACTTTTCAGCATAATGTCGATTTATTACGTAGATTAGGGGAATTTTCTGCGTTAAATTTACCTATACTGGTAGGACTATCACGTAAGTCTGTTATTGGCGGCTTATTGGATAATCGTCCGGTTGAAGGACGTTTGCACGGTAGTGTGGCCGCTGCGGTGGTGGCTGCCATGAAAGGCGCGAGTATTGTGCGCGTGCATGATGTTGGTGCAACAGTGGATGCGATGAGATTGGTCAATGCTGTTGTGGGTTAATAAAAATTGAGGTGTAAGGGCTGATGGCAAGAAAATATTTTGGTACAGATGGTATTCGCGGCAAGATTGGGCAATATCCGATGACGCCTGACTTTGTGTTGAAGTTGGGATGGGCAGCAGGGAAGGTATTGGCCAGTAGTGGTAATTCGCTCGTGCTGATTGGTAAGGATACCCGTATTTCTGGTTATATGTTGGAATCTGCGTTGCAGGCTGGATTGGTGGCGGCGGGGGTTGATATTCGCTTGTTAGGGCCGATGCCTACGCCAGCAGTGGCGTATTTGACACGTGCTTTTCGTGCATCAGCTGGGATTGTAATCAGTGCTTCTCACAATCCTTACGATGACAATGGCTTAAAGTTTTTCTCTGGTGATGGTACAAAGCTGCCTGATACCGTGGAGGAGGAAATTGAGCGTTGGTTGGATATGGAGTTTAAAACGGTCTCTTCCGATGAACTTGGAAAAGTTGTGCGGGCCAAAGATGCCGCTGGCCGCTATATCGAGTTCTGTAAGCGTGCCTTGCCGAATAGGGTTTCTCTGAAAGGTGTTCGTATTGTGGTGGATTGTGCTAATGGTGCGACCTACCATGTTGCACCTGAGGTATTCAGTGAGCTGGGTGCGGAAGTCATTGCGATTGGTAATCATCCTGATGGTATCAATATCAATGAGGCATGTGGTGCAACACATGTCGACGGTTTATGTGAAGCAGTGTTGCGTTATCGTGCAGATGTGGGCATTGCTCTGGACGGTGATGGTGACCGCCTGATTATGGTGGATGAGCACGGGCAAACTGTTGATGGTGATGAAATACTGGCAATCATTGCCCACCATAGTCATGGGGAAGGGAAGTTGCAGGGCGGTGTAGTAGGTACACTCATGAGCAACCTTGGTCTAGAAAAATCCATTCAACGGTTGGGAGTGCCTTTTTACCGTGCGAATGTTGGTGACCGCTATGTGATTGAGCAGATGAATCAACATGATTGTAATCTGGGAGGGGAATCTTCCGGGCATATCATTGTGAGTAATTTCATTACGACAGGTGATGGTATTGTGGCCGCTCTGCAAGTATTGCGTGCAATGCGCTTAACTAACAAGCCCTTACATGAATTGAAAAAGGTGATGACCAAATACCCGCAAACCTTGATCAATGTGCGAATCAGGGAAAAAATCAATCTGGATGAATCGGTGGCGATTCAGGATGCGGTGCGTCAAGTTGAAGAGCAACTTGGTAATCGTGGCCGGGTGTTGCTACGTGCTTCCGGCACAGAGCCATTAATTCGGGTGATGGTCGAAGGTGAAGATGCACACGAAACGGCGGCGTTGGCAGAACAAATTGCGAGTGCAGTACGTGCTGCGGCTTGACTTTTCAGTAACCTGCCCGGAATGAAGATTGATTTCCAAGGCTTATGCAGGTAATCTTTCGCCCTTGCTTGAAGGAGAGGTGAAATCATGCGTCAAAAATTGGTTGCAGGTAACTGGAAACTAAACGGATCAAAGGCAACTATCGAGCCCTTGGTTAGCGGTATTCTGACAGGGCTGAAAGGTCTGGATAATGTAGCGGTGGCAGTCTGCCCACCTTACGTCTATATTCCCATGACTCAAGGTTTATTGAGCGGAGGCCGCATTGGTTTGGGTTCTCAGGACATTGCTGATCAGGAGACGGGTGCTTTCACCGGCGAAGTTTCTGGAGCGATGCTGAAGGAATTCGGCTGTAGCTACGCGATTGTAGGGCACTCTGAGCGCCGTGCTATTTACGGTGAGCAGGATGGTGACACCGCTCGCAAATTTGCTGCTGCCCGCAAGCATGGCCTCAAGCCTATCCTGTGTGTTGGTGAAACGTTGGAGGAGCGTGAATCTGGCATTACGGAAGCGGTGGTGGCACGTCAACTGGATGCGGTTATCGCATTGGAGGGTGTGGAAGCACTGACTGATGGCGTGATTGCTTATGAGCCAGTTTGGGCGATTGGTACTGGCAAAACAGCCAGCCCACAGCAAGCTCAGGATGTTCATGCATTTATTCGTGGTAAACTTGCTGCACTGAATGAATCAGTCGCAGCAAAGGTACAAATTTTGTACGGTGGCAGCGTCAAAGGCGCTAATGCTGCTGAATTGTTTGCAATGCCGGATATTGACGGCGGCCTGATCGGTGGTGCATCGTTGGATGCACAGGAATTTCTGGCCATCTGTAAGGCCGGGAACTAAGGTTAATAAAAAACGTTATGCTATACAATGTGTTGTTGATCATTTTGATCGTTGTTTCTGTTGCTATGATTGTGTTGATTTTGATGCAGCAGGGCAAGGGTGCAGATGCAGGTGCTGCTTTCGGTAGCGGCGCATCAGGTACTGTATTTGGTTCACAAGGTTCAGCCAACTTCCTGAGCCGTACCACGGGGATTCTGGCGACAGTTTTCTTTTTGGTGGCATTGGCATTGGCATTCCTTGCATCAGGTCGCACTATCGAATCTGGTAGTATCATGGGTGGAGCCGCAACGTCAGCGCCCGCCGCCGCTGTGGAAACAGCACCAGCTGTTCCTGTTAGCGATGTTCCACCTGCACCAGCGGTTGAAAAAGCTTCTTCCAGTGAGGTTCCCGCTGCACCAATGGAAAAAACTCCTGCTGACGCTGAAAAACCTGTGCAAGAACAGAAATAGTTGAGTATAATAATCGCCTGCTTTGCCGACGTGGTGGAATTGGTAGACACGCTATCTTGAGGGGGTAGTGGCGCAAGCTGTACCGGTTCGAGTCCGGTCGTCGGTACCATACATAAAAAAGCCTATCATCGTAAGATGATGGGCTTTTTGCATTTCCGCCTAATTTTCACTAAAACTTCCATAATACCCACTTTGGGGAATTAATCTGTAGTTCATGTACCGTTATATTCGACTGCATAACGAAATAATGATACAAACAGTGTGTGTTTGGAATCATGCATCATAGATAACCGGGTGGTTTGGAGAGAGAGCACCACGGTTCGCACCAGGAGTTAGTATGCTAGGAGAATACCTTCCCATTCTCATTTTTCTGGCAGTTGGTTTTGGCTTGGCAGTTATATTGCTTGGCCTTGGGTTGCTTGCAGGCCCGCGCCGACCCGACGCAGAAAAAGATTCACCATTCGAGTGCGGTTTCCCCGCGTTTGAAGATTCCCGTATCAATTTTGATATACGCTACTACCTTGTAGCCATCCTCTTCATTATCTTCGACCTTGAAATTGCCTTCCTGTTTCCATGGGCTGTGGTACTCGACACCATAGGCGTGTTCGGCATTGTCGCGATGGGTATTTTCCTGACTATCCTGATTGTTGGTTTTATCTACGAATGGAAGAAAGGGGCGCTGGAATGGGAGTAGAAGGAGTTCTGGAAAAAGGCTTTGTCACCACGACAGCCGATGCTCTGATCAACTGGGCGCGTACTGGCTCGCTGTGGCCAATGACCTTTGGCTTGGCTTGCTGTGCAGTGGAAATGATGCACGCAGGGGCTTCACGTTACGATCTCGACCGTTTTGGCATTGTGTTCCGCCCCAGTCCGCGCCAGTCGGATGTGATGATCGTGGCGGGCACGCTGACCAATAAAATGGCTCCGGCACTGCGCAAGGTCTATGATCAAATGGCTGAACCGCGCTGGGTTATTTCGATGGGGTCTTGCGCCAATGGTGGTGGTTACTACCATTACTCCTATGCGGTGGTGCGTGGTTGTGACCGTATCGTGCCTGTTGATATTTACGTTCCCGGTTGTCCGCCAACCGCCGAAGCTCTGCTGTATGGCATTATCCAGTTGCAGAACAAAATCCGTCGAACCAATACGATAGCGCGGTAATTCATGACTGTATCACTCGAGTTCATCAAGGATTACCTTCAGGAAGGGCTGGGTAGTAAAGTATCAACCAGCACTTTGGCGCTGGATGAGCTGACGCTGGAAGTGGCGGCTGAACACTGGCTGGAAGTTGCCCGTTTCTTGCGTCACGACCCCATGCTTGATTTTGCCCAGTTGACCGACCTGTGTGGTGTCGATTACCTCACTTACGGCGATGCGGAATGGGATGTGACCACCGCTTCCCGCAGCGGCTTTAGCCGGGCGGTGCAGGCAGAAGAGGCTGACCCATTCGATTTTGGCGAGTCGGACGGGGATGTCGCTTTTACAGGTAAGCGTTTCGCGGTGGTTATCCACTTGCTGTCAGTCAGCCGCAATCTGCGTATCCGGGTGCGTACCCGCTGTGAAGATAACGGTTTTCCGGTGGTGCATTCACTGGTGGAAATCTGGAACTCCGCCAACTGGTATGAGCGTGAAGCATTCGATCTGTTCGGCATTATGTTCAGCGGACACCCTGATTTGCGCCGCATCCTGACCGACTATGGCTTTGTTGGGCATCCGTTCCGTAAGGATTTCCCGCTCATTGGACAGGTCGAAATGCGTTACGACGCCGAACAGAAGCGCGTTATTTATGAACCTGTGTCGATCGAGGCGCGTGTGTTGGTGCCACGTACCATCCGTGCTGACCAGCGTTTCTCACCACCGACAGCGGAGCGTGATGACTAATGCCTGAAATTCGCAATTTTACCTTGAACTTTGGTCCAGCCCATCCGGCAGCGCACGGCGTGTTGCGTCTGGTGCTGGAAATGGATGGTGAAACCATCGTGCGTGCCGACCCGCATATTGGCTTGCTGCACCGTGGTACTGAAAAGCTGGCCGAGAGCAAACCGTATAATCAAAGCATCGGCTACATGGATCGCCTCGACTACGTGTCGATGATGTGTAACGAACACGGCTATGTGCTGGCGATTGAAAAGCTGCTGGGGATTACTGCCCCGGAACGTGCGCTCTATATCCGTACCATGTTCGACGAAATTACCCGTATCCTCAATCACTTGCTGTGGATTGGCGCACACGCGCTGGACGTGGGTGCAATGACCATGTTCCTGTACGCTTTCCGCGAACGTGAAGATTTGATGGATGCCTACGAAGCGGTATCCGGCGCACGCTTACACGCCACCTATTACCGTCCGGGCGGGGTATACCGGGATCTGCCGGATTCCATGCCGCAATTCCTGCCGAATCGTTTTCGCTCGGAAGCCGAGGCCAAGCGCCTTAATGCTAATCGCGGCGGTTCCTTGCTGGATTTTCTGGAAGACTTCACCAACCGTTTCCCCGGTTATGTGGATGAATACGAAACCCTGTTGACCGATAACCGTATCTGGAAACAGCGTCTAGTCGGTATCGGCGTGGTATCACCCGAACGTGCCCTGCAACTGGGTTTCAGTGGCCCAATGCTGCGCGGCTCTGGGGTTGAATGGGATTTGCGCAAGAAGCAGCCGTATGCCGCCTACGACAAAATGGATTTCGACATTCCGGTCGGGGTGCAAGGTGACAGCTATGACCGTTATCTGGTGCGGGTGGAAGAAATGCGCCAGTCCAATAGCATTATCAAGCAGTGCATCAAGTGGTTGCGGGTGAATCCCGGCGCGGTGATGTTGGACGACAGCAAGGTAGCGCCACCGACGCGCGGCGAGATGAAGCAGGACATGGAAGCGCTGATCCAGCACTTCAAACTGATGACCGAGGGTTTCTGCCTGCCAGTAGGCGAGTCGTATGCCGCTGTGGAACATCCCAAAGGTGAGTTTGGTTGCTATATCGTCTCTGACGGTGCAAACAAACCTTATCGCCTGAAAGTTCGCGCACCGGGATTTGCACACCTGTCGGCTCTGGATGAAATGACCAAAGGCCACATGCTGGCTGACGTGGTAGCGATTATCGGCACACAAGATATTGTATTCGGGGAGGTTGACCGTTGATGACTGAACAGCCCATCACGATGCTCAAGCGCAAAAGCGCCTTGCTCAGCCATCACGAGCGTGAGGACATTGATAGCTGGTTAAAGCGCTATCCTGAGGATAAAAAACAGTCGGCGTTGCTAGCGGCGTTACGCGCTGTGATGCACGAAGACCATTACCTGTCCCGCGAGAAAATGGATGCGGTTGCCGATTACCTCGGCCTGCCAGAAATTGCCGTCTACGAAGTCGCCAGCTTCTATTCCATGTATGAAATGGATGCGAAAGCGGCGGCAAAATACAGCATTTCGGTGTGTACCAACGTTTCCTGCATGTTGTGCGGTTCCGACGGCATTCTGGAACACATTGAAGGCAAGCTGGGTATTAAGCTGGGCGAAGCGACCCCGGATGGCAAGTTCTTCCTCAAAGTGGAAGAAGAATGCCTCGCCGCGTGCAGCAGTGCGCCGATGATGCAGGTCAACCACGTATACCACACCCATCTCACCCCTGAAAAAGTGGATGAGATTCTGGACGGACTGGAGTAAGCACATGGCAAATCAAGTCTGTTTCATCACCACCCAATTCGGCGACCAAGCCCACACGCTGGAAAGTTACCTCAAGGTCGGCGGCTATTCGGCGTGGAAAAAAATTCTGGCAGAAAAGACGCCTGCTGTAGAAGTCATTGAGGAAATCAAGGATTCCGGCTTGCGTGGACGTGGCGGGGCAGGGTTCCCCACCGGCATGAAGTGGAGCTTTATGCCGCGTGACATGCCGGGGCAAAAATACATCGTGTGTAACTCGGATGAATCCGAACCGGGTACGTGCAAAGACCGTGACATCCTGCGTTTTAACCCACACGCGTTGGTGGAAGGCATGGCGATTGCCGGTTATAGCATTGGCGCGACGGTGGGTTACAACTACATGCGCGGCGAATTCATGGATGAACCTTTCATCCATTTCGAGCAGGCGGTGAAAGAAGCTTACGAAATGGGTTTGCTGGGCAAAAACATTCAAGGTTCCGGTGTCGATTTCGACCTGCACGGCACGCTTGGTGCGGGTGCGTATGTGTGCGGTGAAGAAACTGCGCTGCTGGAATCGCTGGAAGGCAAAAAAGGCCAGCCGCGTTTCAAACCGCCATTCCCTGCGAGTTTCGGTCTGTACGGCCGCCCAACCACCATTAATAACACCGAAACGCTGGCATCCATTCCGGTCATTATGCGCAACGGCGGCAAGTGGTTTGCTGATCTAGGCGTAAAAAACTCCGGTGGCGAAAAGCTGTTTTCGATGTCTGGTCATCTGAATAATCCGGGCAATTTTGAAATTCCGATGGGAATGCCGTTCCCTGAATTGCTGGCACTGGCGGGCGGGGTACGCAACGGACGTAAGCTGAAAGCAGTGATTCCGGGTGGTTCCTCCGTGCCCGTATTACCGGGCGAGGTAATGATGGGGCTGACGATGGATTACGACACCATCTCAAAAGCAGGCTCTTACCTCGGTTCGGGCGCGGTAATCGTGATGGACGACACCACCGATATGGTCAAGGTGTTGCAGCGCATTTCACGCTTTTACTTCTCCGAATCCTGCGGGCAATGCACGCCTTGCCGTGAAGGCACGGGCTGGTTGTACCGCATGTTGACCCGGATTGTGGAAGGCAAGGGCAAGCTGGAAGACGTGACGCGGCTGGAAGAAATTTCCCACAATATCGAAGGGCGTTCCATTTGTGCCTTGGGTGAAGCGGCAGCGATGCCGGTGTGGAGCTTCGTTAAGCACTTCCGCGAAGAATTTGAATACTACGTCGAACACGGTCGTAGCATGGTGGCGAAGGGGTAATACATGGCAGAAGAATTCGTCACAATTGAGATTAATGACCAGCCGATTCAGGCTCGCAAAGGTGCGATGCTGATTGAAGTGGCTGACGACAATGGCATTACCATTCCACGTTTCTGCTACCACAAAAAACTGTCGGTAGCTGCCAACTGCCGGATGTGTCTGGTGGAAATGGAAAAGTCGTGGAAGGCTATTCCCGCTTGTGCGACCCCAGTGAATGCGGGCATGAAGTTCTGGACGCGCTCAGAAAAAGCCCGCAACGCCCAAAAAGCGATCATGGAATTCCTGCTGATCAATCACCCGTTGGATTGCCCGATCTGTGATCAGGGCGGTGAATGCGAATTGCAGGACGTGTCGGTCGGTTACGGTAGCAATAAATCGCAATACGCTGAAATCAAACGGGTGGTGCTGGACAAAGACATCGGCCCGCTGATCGAAACCGAAATGACCCGTTGTATCCAGTGTACCCGCTGCGTGCGTTTCGGCGATGAAATTGCCGGGATGCGCGAAATGGGCGGGGTAGGGCGCGGCGACCGTCTCGAAATCGGCACTTATATCGAAAAGTCGCTCAAATCCGAACTGTCAGGCAATGTGATTGACCTGTGTCCGGTTGGTGCGCTGACCGCTAAACCTTCGCGTTACAAGGCGCGGGCGTGGGAAATGCAGTCACACGATAGCATTGCCCCACACGATTGCGTGGGTTCCAACCTGCATGTGCATACTTTCCAGAAGGAAGTGGTGCGTGCAGTGCCCCGCGACAATGAAGCCATCAATGAGTGCTGGATTTCAGACCGCGACCGCTTCAGTTATCAAGGTATCCGCAGCGCTGACCGTATTACCAAGCCGCAGATCAAGCGTGACGGTCATTGGTACGACGCGACTTGGCAACAGGCGTTGGATGCTACGGCGGAAATATTGCGAGCGGCTGATCCGGTACGCACGGGGGCATTGGCCAATGCTACGTCCACGCTGGAAGAGTTGTATTTGTTCCAGCGGCTGATGCGCGGTTTGAATATCCGCAATATCGACCACCGCTTACGCCAGACTGATTTCAGCGATCAGGATGCTGCGCCCATTTGCCCGTCACTGGGAATGCCTATCGAGCAACTGGAACAGCAGAACGCTGTTTTTCTGGTCGGCTCCAATGCACGTCAAGAGCAGCCCTTGCTGAATCATCGCCTTCGTAAGGCCGCCCTCAAGGGTGCGCAAGTGATGGCGCTGAATCCGCGTGCGTTTGACTTCAACTACGACGTGGCACAACAGGCTGTTGCCCCGGCTGAGATGTTGCAAGCCCTGCAAGCGATTGCCAATGACCCCGACAATGGCGTAATGGCTGCGCTGCAACAGGCGGAACACGCCACGGTATTACTGGGTAATGTCGCGACTCAGCACCCAGATTTTGCAGCATTACGGGCTGTGGCTTACACGATTGCCCAACAAACTGGCGCAACCTTCGGTTATCTGGCGGAAAGCGCCAACAGTGTTGGTGCTTGGGTAACAGGTGTCGTACCCCATCGCTTGTCGGCAGGGCGCGAACTCAAGCAGCCGGGCGTGCCGGTGAGTGAGTTCCTGAATGACAAGACCCGCACCTTCGTATTGCTGAATACTGAGCTGGCAGATTTCGCCAACCCACAGCAGGCGATGCAAGCGCTCAGCGCCGCCGCAAACGTCATTGTGATTGCGCCGTTTGCGGATGAAACGACTCGCAAATACGCCACAGTCTTGCTGCCTGGCTCTACATTTGCGGAAACCTCTGGCACCTTCTGTAATGTGGCTGGTCAGTGGCAAAGCTTCAAGGGTGCGGCGAAGTTGCCAGACGAGGCTCGTCCTACTTGGAAAATCCTGCGCGTTCTTGGTAATACCGCTGGTGTACCTGAGTTCGATTGGGTGGCTACCGAAGAAATCGTCGCGGAACTGCACCTCGAACTTGACGGCGTAGAATCCTGCAACAATACCTACAACGCAGATGGGCGTATGCAATACGCCCCTACGGAAGAAGGTAGGGGCGTATTGCATACGCCCTCTTCCAACCATTTCCAGCGTATCGGTGATGTGGAAATGTACCGTGTCGACCCATTGGTGCGCCGTGCCAAGGCGTTGCAGGCGATGATTCCACCGGCGGCTGTCCATTTGAATCCGCAAGACGCGGCGAATATGGGCGTGGCGGCAGGTGATGCGCTGAAAGTGTCGCAAGGTGCGGTGGTGATCACGCTTCCGGCGCAGTTGGATGCGGGTATTCCCGTCGGGTGTGCGGGTGTCCAATCCGGGATTGAAATATCCAGTGTGTTAGGCGCGGCCTTTGGTACGCTCCAAATAACAAAGGCAGGGGAATGATGGAAATACTCGCAAATTTCTTCGGTGCATTTCTCCCTGAGTGGCTGGTAACGCTGCTGTTGATCCTGATCAAGGTGATGGCGATTGTCATACCACTGATCCTGTTGGTGGCGTATGCAACCTATGCGGAACGCAAAATCATCGGTTTCATGCAGGTGCGGGTGGGGCCGAATCGGGTCGGTTTCAAAGGTTTGTTACAGCCGTTTGCGGATATGTTCAAGCTGATTTTCAAGGAAATCATTGTTCCTGAAAAGTCTAACCGCTTTCTGTTTTTGATTGCACCGTTGCTGGCGATGGGGCCTGCGTTTGCGGCCTGGGCAGTGATTCCGTTTAGCGATGGCTTGGTGTTGGCGGATGTAAATGCCGGGTTATTGTTCTTGTTGGCGCTGACTTCCTTGGGGATTTACGGGGTCATCATTGCGGGTTGGGCATCGAATTCCAAATACGCGCAGCTCAGTGCGATGCGTCTTGGGGCGCAAATGGTGTCGTATGAAATTGCGATGGGCTTTGCGCTAGTCGGCGTGCTGATGGCTTCCGGCAGCCTGAATCTGGGCGATATTGTGCGGGCGCAATCCGGCAGCATTTTTAGCTGGTTTGTGTGGCCGTTGTTTGGCTTGTTTGTGGTGTATTTCATCGCTGGAGTGGCAGAAACCAACCGTGCGCCCTTCGACGTGGCGGAAGGTGAGTCTGAAATCGTGGCGGGTTTCCATGTGGAATATTCCGGCATGGCCTTCTCGATTTTCTTCCTCGCTGAATACGCGAATATGTGGCTGATTTCGGCACTGACGTCGCTGATGTTCCTGGGTGGTTGGTTGTCGCCGTTTCAGGGGCTGGATTTCCTGACGAATATGCCGGTGTTGGGGCTGTTTTTCGGGGATGGTGTCCACTGGTTATTGCTGAAGGCGTCGTTCTTCATGCTGCTGTTTTTCTGGTTCCGGGCGACATTCCCGCGTTACCGTTATGACCAGATCATGCGCTTGGGGTGGAAGATTCTGATCCCGGTAACGCTGGTGTGGATTTTTGCGGAAGGTCTGGCGATTGCGCTGGGCTGGAAACCGTGGCTGTAAGGAGGCTGACATGAGTTTGAACCTGAAACATTATTTCAAGACGTTCAGCCTGCAAGAGTTGTTGAAGGGGTTGGGCGTGACGGGGAAGTATTTCTTCGAGCGCAAAGTCACGATCCAGTACCCGGAAGAAAAGACGCCGATTTCCAACCGTTTCCGGGGGCATCACGCGCTGCGCCGCTACCCGAATGGTGAGGAACGTTGTATTGCCTGCAAGCTGTGCGAAGCCGTTTGCCCGGCGCTGGCGATTACCATCGAGCTGGAAGAACGCCCGGATGGGACGCGCCGTACCACGCGCTATGACATTGATATGTTCAAGTGCATTTATTGCGGTTTCTGTGAGGAAGCCTGCCCGGTGGATGCGATTGTGGAAACCAATATTTTCGAGTACCACTTCGAGAATCGTGGTGAAAACATCCAGACTAAAGATAAATTACTGGCGATTGGCGATAAGCACGAAGCTGAAATCGCCAAGATGAAAGCCGCTGATGCCCCTTACCGTTAAGCCCCAGGAGACAGATTAAACATGATATTCGAGCAGATTATCTTTTACCTGTTTTCCGCTGTATTGGTGACAGCGGCAGTGGGTATGGTGACGGTACGTAACCCGGTGTATGCGGCGTTGTGCCTTATTTTGAGCTTTTTCACCAGTGCCGCGTTGTGGTTGCTGTTGGAGGCGGAATTCCTCGGCATTGTGCTGGTGTTGGTGTATGTCGGCGCGGTGATGGTGTTGTTCCTGTTTGTCATCATGATGCTGGATTTGAATATTGACCCGTTGAAAGAGGGCTTTGCCAAATACGCGCCGGTCGGTTTTTTGGTGGCAGGCGTGATTGCGGTGGAAATGATCATGGTGTTGCGCAGCGCCCCGTTTCAGATTGCGACCCCTAGAGCGCCAGCGCCGGAAAACAATACCGAAGCCTTGGGTGCAATTTTGTATACCAATTATGTGTACCCGTTTGAGATTGCTGCGGTCATTCTGGTGGTGGCGATTATTGCGGCGATTGTCCTGACTTTGCGGCGTCGCCCAGATTCGCGCAAGCAGGATATTAGCGAGCAGGTGCAGGTGAAACGTGAAGACCGTGTGCGTCTGGTCAAGATGAAATCTGAAACCAAGGAGCAAGCATGATCCCTTTGTCGCATTTCCTGATCGTGGCGGCGCTGCTGTTTGCTATCAGCGTGGCGGGTATGTTCCTGAACCGTAAGAACGTGCTGATTCTGCTGATGTGTATCGAAATGATGTTGTTGTCGGTAAACCTGAACTTCGTGGCATTTTCCCATTATTTGGGGGATATGGCGGGGCAGGTATTCGTGTTCTTCATTCTCACCGTGGCGGCGGCGGAAGCGGCGATTGGCTTGGCGATTCTGGTGGTCTTGTTCCGTAACCGGCGCACGATCAATGTTGAACAACTTGATTCGATGAAGGGGTAAGCAATGGAAGCGATGTATCTGGCTATTCCGCTTGCACCTTTGTTCGGGGCAATTGTCGCGGGGTTGTTTGGCAAAAAGATTGGGCGTGCCGGGGCGCATTGGGTCACGATTTTGGGTGTGGCGGTGGCGTTCCTGTTGTCACTGGTGGTGGCTAACGATGTGATGTTCCACGGGAATACTTTCAACGGCACGGTATATACGTGGGCAGTGATTGCAGATATCCGTTTTGAAGTCGGTTTCATGCTGGATAACCTCAGTACCATGATGATGCTGGTGGTGACGTTTGTATCGTTGATGGTGCATGTTTACACGATTGGCTACATGTCTGAAGACCCCGGTTATCAGCGGTTTTTCAGTTACATTTCCCTGTTTACCTTCTCGATGTTGATGCTGGTGATGAGTAACAACTTCATACAGTTGTTCTTTGGCTGGGAAGCGGTGGGACTGGTGTCTTATTTGTTGATCGGTTTCTGGTTCAAGAAAGAGACGGCGATTTACGCGAACATGAAGGCGTTTCTGGTCAATCGGGTGGGGGACTTTGGTTTCTTGCTGGGGATTGCTGCCATTTTGATGCATTTCGGTACGCTGGATTATGTAGAGACTTTTGCAAGTTTGAAAAACTTTGCTGGTGGTGATATCGAGGTCTTTGCGGGTTGGAAGTGGGATGCGGTGACGGTGATTGCGATTTTGTTGTTCATCGGGGCGATGGGCAAGTCAGCGCAGGTGCCTTTGCATGTGTGGCTGCCGGATTCAATGGAAGGGCCAACCCCGATTTCAGCGCTGATCCATGCGGCAACCATGGTGACGGCAGGTATTTTCATGGTGGCGCGGATGTCGCCGATTTTCGAGATGTCCGATACGGCGTTGAACCTGATCCTGATTATTGGGGCAACCACGGCGTTCTTCATGGGCCTGATCGGCATTGTACAAAATGATATTAAGAAGGTGGTGGCGTATTCCACCTTGTCACAGTTGGGTTATATGACGGTGGCGTTGGGCGCTTCGGCTTATTCGGCGGGGGTCTTCCATTTGATGACCCATGCGTTCTTCAAGGCTCTGTTATTTCTGGCGGCAGGCTCGGTGATCATAGCGATGCATCATGAGCAGGACATCCGCAAAATGGGTGGCTTGAAAAAGTACATGCCGATTACCTATTGGACTTCCCTGATTGGCTCGCTGGCCTTGATTGGTTTCCCCGGTTTCTCTGGTTTCTTCTCCAAAGACCTCATTATTGAAGCGGTGCATGAGTCACATTTGTGGGCGGCAGGCTATGCGTATACGTTGGTGTTGCTGGGTGTGTTTGTGACGGCATTCTACAGTTTCCGTATGTTCTTCCTAGTATTCCACGGCAAGGAGCGCTTTGATGCACATGGTCATGATGATCACGGGCATCACGATGATGAGCATCATGGCCATGGCGGTACGCCACATGAATCACCTTGGGTGGTGACAATTCCGTTGATTATGTTGGCGATTCCTTCGGTATTGGCGGGTTATCTGCTGGATCCGATGGTGGTGGGTGAGTTCTTCCATGATGCCATTTTTGTGAATGATAAGGCGCATGGTTTTGATCCTGCTTTGCAAGGTTTGTTGTCAGCGCATCCGGGTATTGAAGAAATCAGTGCTGCTTATCATGGGGTGCTGGGTTTTGTCCTACACGGCTTGATGGCGCCGCCGTTCTGGTTGGCGATGGCTGGTTTGGGTGCTGCTTGGTTCATTTACCTGAAAGATGATGCGCTTGCCCGCTGGGCTTATGACAAGTTCCGTTGGTTGCATACCTTGTTGGATCAAAAGTATTACGTGGATAGTTTTAATCAAAAAGTGTTTGCCAATGGTTCGGTCTCCCTCGGTAATGTGTTGTGGTCTATTGGTGAGCGTTTGATGATTGATGGCTTCATCGTGAATGGTGCAGCTAAGGCGGTTGGTTGGTTCTCTGGAGTGGCTCGTCAGGTTCAGACTGGCTATTTGTATCACTATGCCTTCTCGATGGTGGTCGGTATTTTATTGATGCTTACTTGGTTCCTATTCTTCTAGGCTCGTTATTTTTACCTGGAAATGCACATGCTTGATTTGCCAATACTGAGTTTTTTGATCTGGTTGCCGATTGTCGGTGGTATGGGTGTCCTAATTGTTGGTGACCGTTCGGGCGCTAAACAATTTGCACTGGGCATTGCTTTACTGACTTTCTTGCTAAGTCTGCCGTTGTATACGGGGTTTGATCTCACAACACCTGATATGCAGTTTGTGGAATTTATTCCGTGGGTTGAAGCCTTTAAGATCAATTACCACTTGGGGGTTGATGGTATTTCCATGCCATTAATTCTATTGAATACCTTCATGACGGTGATTGTGGTCATTGCCGGTTGGGAGGTGATTACTTATCGCGTGTCGCAGTACATGGCTGCGTTTCTCATCATGGCAGGTATTGTGAATGGGGTATTTGCGGCGTTGGATGCGATGCTGTTTTATATCCTGTTCGAGGCAATGTTGATTCCGTTGTTTCTGATCATTGGGATATGGGGTGGTGCAAACCGGGTATATGCCACGATCAAGTTTTTCTTGTATACCTTTTTTGGTTCGGTGTTCCTGCTGATTAGCCTGATTTACTTGTATCAATTGGGTGGTAGTTTTGCCGTCGCTGACTTGCATAAGTTACCGATTGAGTTAACCCCGCAAATTCTGATTTTCTTGTCCTTCCTGTTGGCTTTCGGTGTGAAAGTGCCCATGTGGCCCGTGCATACTTGGTTGCCAGATGCGCATGTGGAGGCTCCGACAGGTGGTTCTGTTATTTTGGCGGCGATTACCTTGAAAGTAGGAGGCTATGCATTTTTGCGCTTTGCCATGCCGATTGTGCCGGATGCTGCCGCACAATTGGATTGGCTGGTCATTTTTATGTCGTTGACGGCGGTGGTGTATATCGGTTTTGTGGCCTTGGTGCAGCAAGACATGAAAAAGCTGGTGGCGTATTCCTCGATTGCGCATATGGGATTTGTGACGCTGGGCTTCTTTGTGATTTACGCGCTTGCTGCGAAGACAGCCGCAAATCCGTTGGCGATGAGTAGTTCGGTACTGGCAATTCAGGGGGGCATGGTGCAGATGGTGTCGCATGGTTTCATTTCTGGCGCGATGTTCTTGTGTATCGGCGTGCTGTATGACCGGATGCATACTCGTGACATTAATGCTTACGGTGGCGTTGCTAATCAAATGCCGGTGTTTGCGGCGCTGTATGTGTTGTTTGCTATGGCAAATACTGGTTTACCGGGGACATCGGGATTTGTCGGTGAATTCATGGTTATTTTGGCGAGTTTCGGTGCTAATCCGTTGATTGCATTTGCGGCGGCAACGACGTTAATTGTAGGGGCGGCTTATACACTTTGGCTGGTTAAGCGTGTTCTGTTTGGTGATGTCAAAAATGCTGAAGTGGCTGCTTTGAAGGATATTGGGCGGCGTGAATTCTGGATGCTAGCAGTATTGGCCGTTGCGGTATTGCTACTAGGCTTGTGGCCAAAGCCTTTGACAGATGTGATGGATGTGTCAATCAGACACCTGTTGGATCAGGCATTGAATAGCAAGCTGTGTAGTGGACTCGCAGGGGGGTGCCCATAATGAATTTTACAATTGCGATGCCAGAAATTTTTCTGCTCAGCACGATTTGCCTGATCTTGTTGATTGATGTGATGTTGCGTGAAGATTGTCGGATGATTTCTTATTTGTTGACCCAAGTGGCATTGCTGGCAACGGCGTTGTTGGCTTATGGGGCAATGGATGGCGATAAAACGACTGGCTTGAATGGGATGTACGTGCGCGATGATTTGGCGGGCGTATTGAAAATTAGCATTTTGTTGCTGACCTTTGGTGTATTCGTGTATGCGCGTAAATATTTGAAGGATCAGAATATCTGGCAAAGTGAGTTTTTTCTGCTGGGTTTGTTTGCCGTGCTGGGGATGTTGGTCATGGTGTCGGCTAACCATTTATTGGTGGTCTATCTGGGGCTGGAATTGCTGGCATTGTCGATGTATGCGCTGGTGGCCTTCAATCGTGATGACGGGCGTTCTTCTGAAGCGGCGATGAAGTATTTTGTGCTGGGTGCGGTTGCGTCGGGGCTGTTGTTGTATGGTATCTCTATTCTGTATGGTCTGAGTGGCAAGCTGGAGCTGCCTGAAGTGTTGGCATTTGTTAGCGCTCAAAATGTACTGGAAAATATTCCGCTGTTGTTTGCTTTGGTGTTCATTGTGGCGGGGATTGCTTTCAAGTTTGGAGCAGTACCGTTCCATATGTGGGTTCCTGATGTTTATCAGGGGGCACCTACTGCGGTGACGATGTTTTTGGGTAGTGTGCCGAAACTGGCGGCATTGGCGATGTTATTGCGTGTGTTGGCGGAATCTATGGGTACGGCTCAGCCAGGTTGGGGGCAGTTATTATTGGTGTTTGGGTTGTTGTCAGTCCTTTTGGGCAATTTCAGTGCCATTGCGCAGTTTAATCTTAAGCGGATGCTGGCGTATTCGACGATTGCGCACATGGGATTTATTTTGTTAGGGGCGCTGACTGGTACGACTCAAGGGTATAGCGCCGCACTATTTTATACGATTACTTACGCGATGATGGCGGCAGGTGGTTTTGCTGTTCTGATCCTGTTAGGCAGGGCAGGCTTTGAGGCTGAAACGCTGGATGACCTGAAGGGCTTGAATGAGCGTAACCCTTGGTATGCCTTTATGATGATGGTGTTCCTGTTTTCGATGGCAGGTATTCCGCCAACGGTCGGGTTTTACGCCAAACTATCAATTATTCAAGCGGTGATGCAAGCTGGTTATTTGTGGCCAGCGGTCTTTATGGTGGTGATGTCGGTGATTGGTGCTTATTACTACTTGCGTGCCATCAAGATGATGTACTTCGACAAGCCAGAAGAAAACGCGCCGATAAAGGCAGATCTTGATTTTACGGTGCTGATCAGTGTAAATGGCGTGCTCATGGTGTTGTTAGGGATATTTCCCAGCGCATTGATGAGTATTTGTTCAGCAGCAATGGTCGCCAGTCATTTATGAGTTTACCTGTTTTGCATTGGGGGTTTCTGGCCCTCGCTTTGTTGTTGGCTAACCTGCCGTGGTTAAGCCAGCGTTGTTTTTTGATTTTGCAATGTGACACCAAATCAGTTTGGTTACGGTTGCTAGAATGGCTTGTTTTGTATTTTGTGGTGGGAGGTATGGCCTTGTTGCTGGAGCAGCGGACAATGGGTTCAATCTATCCACAAGCATGGGAATTTTATGCGGTTACCCTCGCATTGTTCATGGTCTTCGCATTTCCAGGGTTCATTTACCGTCATGTGCGTTAATTTAAGGTTTTGTTTCAATAATGCTTGCAAGAGCAAAGCCTTTGCTTTATAGTCTGCTCCTCTGATGCGGGGTGGAGCAGTCTGGCAGCTCGTCGGGCTCATAACCCGAAGGTCGCAGGTTCAAATCCTGCCCCCGCTACCAAATACAAGAAGGCCCTGTAAGGGCCTTTTTTATTATGTGAAACTCAGGAAGGTACTAGGGACGTAATGCAAGAAAGACTGGATACGCTGATCAATACCACGGTAACTGGCCTCGGTTATGAGTTGTGGGGTTATGAATACCGTCCACAGACGGAAAGTGCCTTACTACGTATTTTCATCGATTCAGATCAAGGCATTACTGTCGAAGATTGCGGTCGTGTCAGCCATCAGATAGGTGCATCGCTTGATGTCGATGACCTGATTCCGGTAGCCTATATTCTTGAAGTGTCTTCACCCGGTATTGATCGGGTATTATTTATTCCAGCGCACTATGCCCTTTATGTGGGTAAGCAGATTAAAGTGCGCACTCGCCTCCCGGTAGAAAAGCGCCGCAACTTTGTTGGTAAGTTGCAGGATGCTAACGACACCCATATCTTCATGGACGTGGAAGGCACTGCATATGAAATTCCCTACGAGATTATTGACCGTGGGCGAGTGGTTTTGGATATTCGACCTCAGCGCAAGGGCGGTAAAAACGCATGAATAAAGAAATTCTCTACGTTGTTGACGCAGTTTCCAATGAGAAAAATGTTAGCAAGGAATTAATTTTCCAAGCTGTTGAGACAGCGTTGGCAATGGCTACTCGTAAGCGTTACGGGATGGGCATGGATGCGCGAGTTTCTGTTAATCGCCAAACAGGTGATTACGAAACCTACCGTCGTTGGAAGGTTGTCGATGATGAAGATCCTGAGTTTGAAAGCCCTGAACGTCAAATTTTACAAAGCTACGCTACCGCACGGGGTCTAGATATTCCTATCGGTGAGTACGTCGAAGAAGCTATTCCTTCAGTAGATTTTGGTCGTATTGCCGCCCAGACTGCTAAACAGGTGATTGTTGCGAAGGTACGTGAAGCTGAACGCGAAAAAGTCGTGTCTGCTTACCGCGACCGAGTTGGTCATTTGATTATGGGTGTGGTAAAACGTGCTGATCGGAAGGGGATTGTGCTCGATCTTGGCGAGAACGCTGAAGCCTTTATTCCACGTGAAGAAATGGTTCCCGGTGAGATGTTGCATGTTGGGGCACGTGTCCGTGGTTACCTCAAAGAAATCCATCAAGATATGCGCGGTCCACAAATCATTGTCAGCCGTTCCGATGTGAATTTCCTCATTGAGCTGATGAAGCTTGAAGTTCCTGAAGTCAGTCAGGAAATGATTGATATAATGGGTGCTGCCCGCGATGCTGGTTCACGTGCTAAGGTCGCCGTTCGTGCCAACTTGCCTAACATTGATCCGATTGGCGCTTGCGTCGGTATGCGTGGTTCACGTATTCAGACAGTCACCAATGAGCTTGGTGGTAAGGAACGAGTTGATATCGTGCTCTGGAATGATGACATTGCTACCTATGTGATGAACGCCATGGCGCCCGCAGAAGTGCTTTCCATCGTGGTGGACGAAGAAACCAAAAGCATGGATATCGGTGTTGATGGCGAAAAGCTATCGCAAGCTATCGGGCGTGGTGGTCAGAATGTGCGCCTCGCGAGTGAATTAACTGGCTGGACACTCAACGTGATGAGCGTTGAAGAAGCAGAAGCCAAAACACAAGCTGAGCAACAGTCACTGGTTAGCTTGTTTATGGAAAAGCTGGACGTTGATGAAGAAGTTGCCATTATTTTGGTAGAAGAAGGCTTCTCCACCTTGGAAGAGGTTGCTTACGTCCCGATTGAAGAGTTCATGGCCATTGAAGGCTTTGACGAAACGATTATTAATGAATTGCGTGACCGTGCCCAAACGGCGTTACTGTCACAAGCCATTTCTCAGGATACCCGCTTGCCAGCGGCCGATCTCCTGCATATGGAAGGCATGGATGATACCCTAGCCTTCAAATTGGCAACACAAGGCATTTGCACGATGGAAGATTTGGCTGAACAATCCGTGGACGAACTCATGGAATCAGCTGAAATTGACGAGGCCCGTGCGGCCAGTTTGATCATGAAAGCTCGCGAACCTTGGTTTGCGGACGACAAGGCAGAAGCTTAATTCTGCGGGAGGAAGGACTACATGTCGGACATAGCAGTTAAAAAACTTGCCGAGATAATCAATGCCCCCGTTGAAGTTCTGCTCAAGCAGTTACAGGATGCAGGTATTCACGTTAACGGCCCAGATGCATGGATTACAGATTCACAGAAACTGACTTTATTGGCACATATTCGCCAAGGTGCAGCACCTGTGAGCAATAGCGGTAATAAAATTACCATAAAGCGTCGCTCTACCAGTGAAGTGACGCTTGGTGCAGGTGGTCAGCGCGGCAAAACAGTCAGCGTGGAAGTTAGGCATAAGAAAACATTTGCTGCGGGATCAAAATTATCCGACCAGTCCGTTGATAGTTCTCAACCCCCCGTTGCAGCAGGCGCTCGAGTGAGCCGTACTGAAGAGTTGGCCCGCCAATTATCAGCTGAGCGTCAAGCGCGTGAATCTGCCATCTTGAAAACTGAACAAGATCGCCGCCAGTTAGAAGCTAAGCGAATGGAGCAACGTCAAGCTCAATCTGTTGAAGTTGTGCCTGAAGTCGCGCCTGAAATAATGATAGAGATACCTGAGAAGCCACCGGTCGTTGTTCCTCCGGTCGTTGTTGTTGAGCCAGTGGTTTCTCCGATTGTAGATGAAGTTGTGGTAAAAGAAACAGTGGTTATCCCCCCCCCTAACAAGACGCCTATTGCGGCTAAGGCCGTTGTTAATACACCAGTAACGCCAATCGCACAGGCTACTCCTACTGTTAAAACAACGCCATCTTCACCGGATGTATTGACGGCGGCTGTTACAACTGGTGGTGTAGAACCTAATGATAACTTGAGTGCAAAAGAACAGCGTGAAGTTGTTGTCGCAGCTGCTCGTGAAGAAGCCGCATCAGCCCTAAAGCGTCGTCCTTCCAAATTAAAGCCTAAGCCATCCTTAGCGCCCCGCGAAGTCGCTGACAGCAGTGAGCCAGAAGCTGAAAAAGTGGCGGTTGTTAGCACCGTTGTAGAAAAATATACTGATGCAGCGCCTGCTGAAAAGACAGACAAAAAGCCTGTTAAAAGTAAAGTGGCTGGGCGTGGTGGTCGCGAAGAATTGCATGTTCCGGCGGGCAATAGCAACCGTTCTGGCAAGAAGAAAGGCGGCGGTCGTCGTGATGCCTTCAGACCTGATCCGCGTCAGCAAAACAGCAATGCTAATGCCAAGCATGGTTTTGAAAAGCCAACCGCACCAGTTGTTAAAGAAATCGAAATTCCCACGACGATTGTTGTTTCTGATCTGGCGCAAAAGCTGGCTATTCGTGCCACTGACATCATCAAAGCGATGATGAAAATGGGCATGATGATGACCATCAACCAAGCCATTGATCAGGACACCGCGATTCTGGTGACAGAAGAGCTGGGTCACAAAGCCACGCCTATGCAAGAAATGGACGATGCTGCTTTGCTGGCTGCTATGATTGGTCAAAATGTTAACGGTTACGAAGCCAAGCCACGTCCACCAGTCGTTACCATCATGGGTCACGTTGACCACGGTAAAACATCCTTGTTGGACTACATCCGTAAAACTCGCGTTGCCGCTGGTGAAGCGGGCGGGATTACCCAGCATATTGGTGCTTACCATGTAGACACCGATCACGGTACGGTCACATTCCTCGATACACCAGGACACGCAGCGTTTACCAAAATGCGGGCACGTGGTGCACAAGTTACTGACATTATTATCCTGATCGTTGCCGCAGATGATGGCGTCATGCCGCAAACCAAGGAAGCCATCAAGCACGCGAAAGCGGCTGGTGTACCGATGGTGGTGGCGATCAACAAGATCGACAAACTAGGCGCAGACCCTGACAAAGTATTGGGCGAACTTTCCCAGAATGAAGTGAATACCGAAGCTTGGGGTGGTGATGTACCCGTAGTACAGATTTCTGCCAAAACCGGACAAGGAATTGATGCCCTGCTGGAAACCTTGCTGCTGGTTGCTGAAGTTCAGGAATTGATCGCTCCGGTTGACGCACCTGCTACCGGTAACGTTATCGAAGCCAGTATCGAAAAAGGCCGTGGTGCAGTGGCTACTGTACTCGTGCGTAATGGTACTTTGCGTCGCGGTGATTTACTGCTCTGTGGTGCCGAATACGGTCGTGTACGTGCCATGTTTGATGAGGCTGGTCGCCCGGTCAAGGAAGCAGGTCCATCCATCCCGGTCGCTGTACTCGGTTTGTCCGCCGCACCTGAAGCGGGTGATGAAGTCATCGTGATGACTGATGAGCGTAAAGCCCGTGAAATTGCCGAATTGCGCCGTGAAAAGCAGCGTGATACCCGCTTTGCTGCACAGCATGTGAGCAAGTCGGAAGACTTCTTCACGCAAGTGAAAGCCAGTGAACGTGCCCAGGTGAATATCCTGATCAAGGCTGATGTACAAGGCAGTGTGGAAGCCCTGCGTACTGAATTACTCAACTTGTCGACGGATGAGGTTGAAGTCCGCGTGGTGACTGCCGGTGTCGGCGGAATCAGCGCGAGTGATGTGGATTTGGCTTCCGCTTCCCGCGCCACCATTATCGCGTTTAACGTGCGTACCGATGCGACTGCCCGTAAGACGGCGGCTGATAACGGCGTCAATATCCGTTATTACAGCATCATTTACGAAGTCATTGATGACATCAAGTCGGTCATGAGTGGCCTGTTGTCACCTGAAGTTCGTGAAGTCTTTGTTGGTTTGGCGGAAGTCCGCGAAGTGTTCCGCTCCTCCGAGCTGGGTCAGGTCGCTGGTTGCTTGGTGGTCGATGGTGCCATGCGCCGTAGCTTGCCTATCCGTGTCTTGCGTGACAATGTGGTGATTTTCAACGGTGAGTTGGAATCCCTGCGCCGTCACCGTGATGACGTCAAAGAAGTCCACATGGGTACAGAGTGCGGTATCGCGGTCAAGGACTACAACGACGTGCGCAAAGGCGACAATATCGAATGTTATGAACGTGTTGAAGTGGCCAGGAAGATCTAAACCATGCCACAACACTCACGTCCTCAAGGCTTCGCCCGTGCTGATCGGGTGGGCGAACAAATCCGCCGCGATTTGGCCATTCTGATCCGTGACCGGGTGAAAGACCCACGGGTTGGCATGATCACGTTGCTGGATGTGGAAGTCTCCAAAGATTTCGCCCACGCCAAAATTTGGTTTGATGCACTACAAGCTGAGCAAGGTCTGGAAGCGCAGGAAGCCTTAAACCACGCTGCTGGTTTTTTGCGCCGTGAACTGGGGCATTTGCTGAAACTGCGTATGACCCCGGCCTTGCACTTCTTCTACGATGAAACCCAGTCGCGTGGGAATGCCTTGTCTGCGCTGATTGCCAAAGCAGTCGCCTCTGACCGTCATGCCGATGAAGAAGATGATGCTGATGCCAGCAAAGGTGCGGCTGAATCTTGAGTCGTCGCCGCTTCCGCAAACTCAACGGTATTTTGCTGCTGGATAAAGGCTTAGGCGCATCCAGTAACAAAGTCTTGCAGGATGCACGCTTCCTGTTTCAGGCCGAAAAAGCCGGGCATACCGGCAGTCTTGATCCCCTCGCGTCTGGCATGTTACCTGTTTGTTTTGGCGAAGCCACCAAGGTTTCCGCCTTTTTGCTCGATTCCGATAAGCGTTATATCACCACGGCGACACTGGGGTATGTGAGTACTACAGGCGATGCAGAAGGCGAAAGAGTCAATCCACGCCCTATCCCTGATGTTTCTGAGGCTGATCTGGAAGCCGTATTGGCACAATTCCGGGGCGACATTAGCCAGATTCCACCGATGTATTCCGCGCTGAAAAAAGACGGACAGCCGCTGTACAAGTTGGCACGTCAAGGTCTGGAAGTGGAACGTCCTGCTCGTGACATTACCATCCACTCCCTGCAAGTGTTGGCTCGTACCGACGACACCCTTACGCTGGATGTGGTGTGCAGCAAAGGCACGTATATCCGCACGCTGGTGGAAGACATTGGCGAAAAGCTCGGCTGTGGCGCGTATGTTTCCATGCTACGGCGCGAGTCGGTTGAGCCATTCAGCACATTCCGCATGTACACGCTGGAAGAGCTGCGGGCATTGGCAGAACAAGGTTTCGATGCTTTGGATAAAGTATTGCTGCCATTGGATGTTGCCTTACCACACCTGCCCGCTATCACCGTAGAAGATGCTGTCATCACTCGTTTGCGCCAAGGCCAAAAAGTGCGTACCGATGATACGGATGCCGAATTGCTGCGTTTGTACAGTGAATTCGGTGAATTCATCGGGCTGGGTGAGTGCATCCGGGGCGTTATCATTCCCCGGCGCTTGCTGGCGTATGAATCCCTTACAACCCCATGTGCAGATACTTGATTTCCAAGTATTCCTCAATCCCGTATTTCGAGCCTTCGCGCCCCAATCCTGAACTTTTCTGACCGCCAAATGGGGCAACTTCAGTGGAAATAATGCCGCTGTTGATGCCGACCATGCCGTATTCCAGCGCTTCCGATACGCGCCATACCCGTCCAATATCCCGCGCATACAAATAAGCAGCCAAGCCGTATTCGGTGTCGTTTGCCATCTGGATAGCTTCTTCTTCGGTGTCAAAGCGGAATAAGGGCGCAACTGGGCCAAAGATTTCTTCTTTTGCCACACGCATGTTGGGCAAGACACCCGTCAATACTGTTGGTGTGTAAAACGTGCCACCCAGCGCATGGCGTCCACCACCCCCGACGATTTTCGCACCACCTTGTACGGCATCAGCGACCAAAGCTTCGACCTTGCAGAGTGCGGCTTCATCAATCAATGGCCCTTGGTTAACATCGCTTTCCGTGCCATGCCCCACTTTCAGCTTGGCGACGGCTTGCGCAAGCTTTTCGGCAAAGGCGTCATACACCTTGGTTTGCACCAGAAAGCGGTTGGTGCAGACGCAGGTTTGCCCGGCATTGCGGTATTTCGAGGCCACTGCACCGGCAACCGCTGCATCCAGATCGGCATCATCAAACACGATGAAGGGTGCGTTGCCACCGAGTTCCAGCGAAAGCTTTTTCAGGGTCGGGGCGCATTGTTGCATCAATAAACGGCCTACCGCCGTCGAGCCGGTGAAGCTGAGTTTGCGCACCTTATCATTGCTGGTTAATTCGCCACCGATGACGTGCGGATCGCCTGTTACCACGCTGAAAATGCCTGCGGGTACGCCTGCCTGTTCAGCCAGTACTGCCAGCGCCAGCGCCGATAAGGGGGTTTGTTCTGCCGGTTTGACGACCATTGCACAGCCAGCGGCCAGTGCCGGGGCGGCTTTGCGGGTGATCATGGCAGCGGGAAAATTCCACGGGGTAATCGCGGCGCATACCCCGACAGGTTCCTTGATCACCACGATGCGGCTGTTGGGGAAGGGTGAGGGAATCACGTCGCCGTAAGTGCGTTTGCCCTCTTCGGCAAACCATTGGATGAAGGCGGCAGCGTAGGCAATTTCACCGCGTGATTCTGCCAGTGGTTTGCCCTGTTCGGCGGTCATGATCTGTGCGAGGTCTTCCTGATGTTCCAGCATGAGGTGATGCCAAGTGTGCAAGACGTTGGCACGGTCGGCGGCGGTGCGTTTGCGCCATTCACGTTGGGCGAGGGTTGCGCCATCAATCGCGGCACGGGTTTGCGCAGCACTACAACGGGGAACGCTGGTGATGGTTTCAGCCGTTGCCGGGTTGGTAACGTTTAAAGTATCGCCATCATCAGCGGCTACCCATGCGCCATTGATGTAGCACTGTGAACGCAGCAGGTTGGGGTTTTTCAAAGGTATCATGTTGCATTGCCTCGGCGAGTATTGGTGTGGATGTTGACAGCCATTTTACACAGGGGGAAGCCACTGCACCCCCAGAATGCGCCGTATTTGCTGGTGCGTTGCACCATCGCCTTGCCGCAGAGTGGGCAGATTTTGCTTTCCGGTGGGATGTCAGTGCTTTGAGCGGTGCTAGGCTGCGCTGGTTTGGGGCGAAATTCCGTTGCCAGTGCTTCAGGGGTAGTGCCACCTGCCCCGGCTTTGGCGCGTTCCAGCACTTTCAGTAGCCAGGTTTGCTGCTTTTCCATGAACTGTTCCAACAGCATTTCGCCATTGGCGACGGCTTCGAGCGCCTGTTCCCATGCAGCCGTCAGTGCCGGATCTTTGACGGCGTTAGGTAACATGCTGATCAAGGCATTGCCTTTGGCGGTGACGCGTAGGCATTTCTTTTTGCCTTCGCGCTCCAGCAGTTTGCGGGTCAACAGGGTTTCGATGATGGCGGCGCGGGTGGCTTCGGTGCCAATGCCCGCGTTTTCCTTGAGGATGGCTTTGAGCTTGGGATTTTCGACCTGCTTGGCGATGCCCTTCATGGCCTGAATCAGCGTGCCTTCGGTGTAAGGGGCGGGTGGTTTGGTTTGGCGTTGCAGGGTTTCGGTGTCCTGCACCAGCACATTGTCACCCACCGTGAGTTTGGGTAAGGCTTGCGCGGTTTCATCGGTTTTAGCGTCTTTGTCAGATTTGACGAGGGTGTCATCGCCCGGTTCCTGATAGGCAATTTTCCAGCCCGCTACCCGATCCACTCGACCGGAGGCGCGGAATTTGTAGCCTTGGCAGTCGAGTTCAATCACGGTTTGATCGTATTCGTAAGCAGGGAAAAACTGTGCCAGATAACGCTTGCGGATCAGATCATAGATGAAAAACTCGCTTTCCGACAAGCGTTCGATACTGCCCTTGGCGGCGGTGGGAATAATGCCGTGGTGGGCGGTAATTTTGCTGTCATCCCACGCTTTGCTTTTACGGCTGGGGTCGGCTTGCGTGACCAGCGGGGATAAGTTGCGGTCGGTTTGCACCAATGCCTGAAACACGGCCGCCGCATCGGCGTGTTGGGAGCGCGGCAGGTAGCCGCAGTCAGTACGTGGGTAGGTGGTGAGTTTATAGGTTTCGTACAAGGCTTGTGCCACATCCAGCACTTGTTTGGCGCTCATGCCCCAGCGCCGTGAGGCTTCCACCTGTAAGCCGGAAAGGTCGTAGGGCAACGGGGCATTCTGGCGCTTGCGTTCGGTATCGCAACGCAGCACGCTGGCTTGCTCGCCTTTGCAGGAGGTTGCTATCTGTTGGGCGAGTGCCCTGTCTATACAACGGCCTTCCGCGTCAATGCCTTCCTTGCCTTTGGGGGGAACCCAGTTGGCTTTGAAGGTTTGTGGCGCATCATGGGGCAGGCAAATGGCGCTGACATCCCAGTAATCCACCGGCTCGAAATGTTTGATGTGGGCATCGCGGTCAGCGACCAGTCGCAGGGTAGGGGTTTGCACTCTGCCAACGCTTAATGCGCCACTTTTTGCGCCGAGTTGCCCACTGTATTGGGCAGCGAGTGTGTAGGCGCGGCTGAGGTTCATGCCTACCAGCCAGTCGGCACGGCTACGCGCCAGCCCGGCTTGATAGAGTTTCTCGGTGTCTGCACCCGGTTTGAGTTGCCCTAGGGCTTTGCGGATGCTGGCGTCGTCGAGGGCTGATAGCCACAGGCGCGATATTTGCCCGTGGTAACAGCAGCATTCCATGACTTCGCGGGCAATCATTTCGCCTTCGCGGTCAGCATCCGTGGCGATGATGACGTGCTGCGCTTTGGCTAACAGTGCCTTGATCACTTTGAATTGTTTGGCGCCGGATTTTTTGACTTCCAGCTTCCACTGTTCTGGCAGGATAGGCAGGGAAGCAAAACTCCAGCGTTTGTATTGCTCGCCATAGGCTTCAGGTTCGGCTTGTTCCAGCAAATGCCCAAAGCACCAAGTTACAGTGATGCCTTGGCCTTGTAAGAAACCGTCACCTCGTCCATTCGCACCAAGTACACGGGCAATATCCCGCGCTTGGCTGGGTTTTTCACACAAGTAAAGCATAGTTATTATGGTTCAGATTGGTCATTGTGAGCATCATAGGCATTTGTAGGTAATGCAGCAAATCTTGTTATTGTGAAGATCTTTTATTTTCATGATGCACCTGTTATTCTAAGGTGTGTCGTGCTGAAACAGTTGTGTCCGTTTTATTTAGTCTTGATTTTATTCCGTCAGATTATCAGATTAACGCCTTTCCTAATAATAAATGATTGATGTCAGCTATTATCGCCGTTCAATAATCTTTTAATGGTTTTATTTGAACATATCAGTTGAGGAAATGAATGAACAAAAAACCTTCTTCAGGAAGTTTTGATATTATCCTGGATATGGAACATGTCGGTCATAGGGATAACGTGTGCATGTCTTTTGGCGCAGGTCTATTCAGAAAGCTCGGTTGGGTTTCGGGTAGTTGGTTGGCTTTTGATACCAGTGAAACCGGGCAGATCGCCTTTCATCAAGTTGAAGAACCTTCTGAAACCACGTTCAATGTCAGAAAACTCAAACTTCAAGGCGGCTTTTATAAAGTCTGTTTTTATTCACCCCTGTACCGTTTTCCTAAAGGCGTGGCGTTATCCAAAGAAAAAGCCTTGTTTAATGCGAATAGTTGGACGTTGACTCTGGCTATTCCCGAAGAATACTGGGTTTTACCAGAAGAGGATGTTCCACCAGCTCAAGCTCGAGCGCCGGTTTCCCGTGAGTTGAGCGTTGATGATATTGCGGCTGCTTTTAGTAAGATGTAAGCGTCGGTAAAATAACCAGATGTTGCAAGTCTAATTCAATACAAACACTTGCACCAATCGGATGGGCTTGGTGGCTGGGTGTTAATGCCAATAGCTGACTACCATCGTTTAGTGCCAGCCCATATAAATATTCTGCGCCCCGAAATCCTCGCGATATGACGGTTGCTGGGTGCGGTGAGTCTGCTACCAACCGCAAGTCATCCGGGCGAATTAACACACTGACCGGGCATTCTGGCTGGCAACTTTCAGGTACATCGCCGTGTACATTGCCCAGTGCTGTCGCGACGGTGTTGTGGTTTAAAACGATACCGGGTAGCAAGACCCCTTGCCCGATGAACCCCGCCACAAAGGCGTTTGCGGGTTTGTGATACAGGTTGTAACCCGTATCCCACTGCTGCAAACGCCCCTGTTGCAACACGCCAATTTCGTCTGCCATTGCAAAGGCTTCGTGCTGGTCGTGCGTGACCAGAATCGCGGTCATGCCTTCGCGCTTGAGAATGTCGCGGACTTCCCGCGCCAACATTTCGCGCAATTCCACATCCTGACTGCCGAAAGGCTCGTCCAGCAATAATAAGCGTGGGCGTGGCGCGAGCGCCCGTGCCAGTGCAATGCGCTGTTGCTGCCCGCCAGAAAGCTCATGCGGGTAACGTTTTGCATAGCCCGGTAGATTGACCAGTTCCAGCAATTCCGCCACCCGCCGCGCCTTATCCTGGCTGGACTGTTTGCGAATGCCGAAGGTAATGTTGTCGGCAATATTCAGGTGCGGAAACAGTGCGTAATCCTGAAACACCATGCCGATAGTGCGCTTTTCCGGGGGCAAGTGCGTGTTGTGGTCACTGATAAGCTGTCCATTCAGCGTGATACTGCCTTGTGTGACGGACTCGAAACCGGCAATCGCCCGTAACAGCGTCGTTTTGCCGCAACCACTCGGCCCTAGCAAGCAGCCGATTTGCCCGTCTTCCACCGTCAGGCTCACCGCGTGTACGACGGCGTTGTTGCTGTAACGGATGTGGATGTTTTGTAGGGTCAGTTTACTCATCAATGTTCCCCCGCCCGCGATTTACCAATCGAGCGACTCAATAAAATTACCGGAATAATCCCCGCCACCACGATCATCAGTGAGGGCAGACCCGCATCCGCCAGCCGTTCATCCGAAGCCAATTCATACGCCCGCACTGCCAAGGTATTGAAGTTGAAGGGGCGTAAAATCAGCGTAGCAGGCAGCTCCTTCAACACATCCACAAACACCAGCAAAATAGCAGTGAGTAATGTGCCTTTCATCAGCGGTAAATGCAGGCGGTGCAACACACCAAATGCACTCAAACCCAGCGAACGCCCGGCATTATCCAGCGTCGGTTTAATCTTCCCCAACCCGGCTTCCACCGTTTGCAAGGACACCGCCAGAAAACGCACGTTGTAAGCAAACAGCACGGTAAACAGCGTGCCACTCAGCACCAGCCCGATCGTGCTGCCTCGCCATTGCTGGCTGATAGTGTTGAGTTGCGTATCCATCCACGCAAATGGGATCAGTACCCCGATCGCAATTACCGTGCCGGGAATCGCATAACCCATCGCCGCTATCCGCGCTGTCAGGTTGACCAGCGGATCGTTGCTCAAGCGCTTGCCGTAGCCCAGAATCAGCGCCAAGAGCAAGGCAAACAGTGCCGCCAAACTTGCCAGCATAATGCTGTTCCACACCAGCTTGATGAAATCAGCATCCAAGCCGTTGGTAGCGGTGGTGACACTCCAGTACAGCAATTGCCCGACGGGAATCACGAAACCGAGCAGCAAGGGCAGGGCGCAGACCAGTACCGCCGCGACCGCATAACTTCCCCGCAAGGGATAGCGCGGCAACCGCGAATACTTGCTGGACGTATGATGGTAACGTGCCTTGTGCCGTGACCAGCGTTCCAACAGGATCAGCACGAACACAAACCCCATCAGCAAGGCCGCGAGTTGTGACGCAGCTGCATGATCACCCAACCCAAACCACGTGCGGAAAATACCCGTGGTAAACGTCGTTACCCCGAAATATTGCACCGTGCCAAAATCCGCCAACGTTTCCATCAACGCCAGCGACAAGCCGGTAATAATGGCAGGCCGCGCCAACGGCAAAGCCACGCGAAAGAAACTCTGCCACTGGTTTGACCCCAGTGTGCGGCTCACTTCCAGCACACAAATCGACTGTTCCAGAAAGGCTGCCCTTGCCAGCAAATACACATACGGGAACAACACCAAGGAGAGCATGGTGATGGCACCACCCAGCGAACGCACATTCGGGAAGTAATAATCGCCATAGCCCCAGCCGGTCAGCTCACGCAGCAGGCTTTGCACGGGGCCGGAAAAATCCAGCATCCCGGTATAGGTGTAGGCAATAATGTAAGCAGGCATAGCCAGCGGCAACAGCAATGCCCATTCAAAAAAGCGTTGCCCCGGAAACTGGCACATGCTGTTTAGCCATGCCGCCGGAAGCCCCAGCAGCAATACGCCAAAACCCACGCCCAGCACCAGCCACAAGGTATTCAGCAAGTAATCGCTGAGCACCGTTTCACGCAAATGTTGCCAAACCTCGGGCGCAGGCACGAACACATAGCCGAACACCGCAAGGATAGGCAAGGCGGTCAGCAGTGCCATGCTCAACAGCACAGCACGCCACAGCAGGGGTTTTATTTCCACCCAGCTTTATCCATGATTTTGACGGCTTCGGCATTGTGTTTGCCAAGTTCCGACAAGTTCAGGCTATCCGCTTTGAACTCACCCCAGCCTTGCAGCATGTCGCCAATAGCGACGCCCGCTTTCACCGGGTACTCATGGTTGGCTTCGGCGTACCATTGCTGCGATTCGTCGTTCACCAGAAATTCCATCAGTTTGACGGCGTTATCCTTGTTTTTGGCGGTTTTGGTGACAGTCGCGCCGCTGATATTGATATGCGTGCCACGGTCTGCTTGATTAGGCCAGAAAATCGCGACTTTTTCGGCAGCGGCTTTGTCTTCCGCATTTTCACCTGCCAGCATTTGCCCGTAGTAGTAGGTGTTGGAAATGGCAATGTCGCACTGTCCGGCCGCCGCCGCTTTGATCTGATCGCGGTCGCCACCTTCGGGGGGGCGGGCAAAGTTTTTCACCAAGCCATCAGCCCATGCCTGTGCTTTTTCCACGCCATTGACTGCCATCATCGACCCCAGCATCGACTGGTTGTAAATGTTGTCGGAAGAGCGGATACAAATACGGCTTTTCCATTTTGGGTCAGTCAAATCTTCGTAGGTGGAAAGTTCTTCCGGTTTCACCTTGCCCTTCACGTAGAAAATCGGGCGGGCGCGGGAAGTCAGGCCAAACCATTGGTTATTTGCGTCACGCAGATTAGCGGGAATGGCCTTTGTCAGTACCTCGGATTCAACGGGCTGGGTTAGCCCCATTTCCACCGCGCGGTAGAGGCGGCCTGCATCAGCCGTCATCAGCAGATCAGCCGGAGTATTGTCGCCTTCGAGCCGGAGGCGTTCCAGCAAGGCATCATCCTTGCCGGTGACGAGGTTAACGGCAATGCCGGTCTGTGCGGTAAATTTGTCGAACAGCGGTTTGATCAATTGCTCCTTACGAGCGGAATAGACGTTCACTTCGCCATCTGCCAGTGCAAGGGAGGGCAGGCTAAGGGGTAGCAGCGTTAGTAGAGCAAGTGAAATATTTTTAATCATGAGTTTATCGCCGATGAATGTTAATAGTATAGATTCTCATTATCTATATTTGAAATAAGAATGCAAGTAATTCTCATTTTTGTCCTGATTCCAGATCAGGTGGGCAGATATGGGGTGTTTGCCATAGGTGTGTTGGTGAGACGGCGTTGCAGCAATCTCTTTCCTCCAACGTTTCCAGCAAACGGCAATGCGCTGCTGTCCTGCTTTGGCATCCGGCAAGTTGTTCCAATGCTGTACGGATAGCTTGCATATCACGGATTCTGGCATCCACTTCTGCTATGTGTTTTTGCACCAGTTGATCGGCGGTATCACAAGGCTGATGTGGTTGGTCGGTCAATTGCAGCAGGGAGCGGATTTCTTCCAAACTAAAACCCAGCTCACGCCCGCGTCGGATAAAACGCAGCCGTTTTATATCGTCTTCACGGTAATGCCGATAACCGCTACTGGAGCGGGCAGGCGAAGGCAACAAGCCAGTGCGTTCGTAGTACCGGATGGTTTCAATATTTACCCCGGATGCTTGACTCAGTTTTCCAATCGTCAATGTTGTGTTCATGGCTTGACCCTGTAGCGACTACAGGGTTTAGCATACCCCCAATAGAACGATTTGGAGAAATGTATGAGCGCACAATGTGGTTGTAACCACAGTTGCAGTACCGAAGCCAAACCCCCACAAGGGCGTTATCGCCTGATCTTATGGCTGGCGTTGCTCATCAATGCCGCCATGTTTGGGGTGGAAATGCTATTCGGAGTATGGGCGCAATCGGCTTCTTTGCTGGCAGACTCGCTCGACTTTTTCGGGGATGCTGCCAACTACGGTGTCAGCTTGTGGGTACTGGGGATGGGGTTGGCTATCCGTGCCAAAGCATCCTTGCTGAAAGCCGCAACGATGGCAGTATTTGGGGTGTGGGTGCTGGGGCGTACTGGCTGGGGGTTATGGGCGGGAAACTTACCGGATGCCATGACAATGGGCAGTGTCGCACTGCTGGCGCTGGCTGCTAATGTGGTGGTTGCTGCCATGCTGTACGTTTACCGTGAGGGTGACAGCAATATGCGCAGTGTGTGGATTTGCTCACGCAATGATGCCATCGGCAATGTGGCGGTGGTATTGGCGGCGGTTGGGGTATTCGGCACAGCTTCCGGCTTGCCTGACTTGATCGTGGCGGGGGTGATGGCTACCTTGGCTTTGAGCGGGGCGTGGCAGACGTGGGGTTATGCCCAGCAGGATTTGCGCCGTGCAGCCGTTGAGGCTGTAGAAAAACCCTCCGAACCGCCATTTTGTGGGATAATCAAGCATC
>NZ_JHYQ01000006.1 GCF_000621325.1 Thiothrix lacustris DSM 21227
TGTCATGTCCCATGGGATCATATTCCCTCAAGGAGCTACCCATTATTCAAAGCACGGGCTATCCTTGAAGGCATCTTATCCACCCATGGCTACAAGGCAAAGCGTACATGAAACTGCATCCCGAAGCACGGACAACCCCGAAATTACGCAGTGAAATCAAGGCATCGCCGCTCACGCAAGCAGAACTGGCGAAACAATACAATGTCAGCCGCCTGACGATCCGCAAATGGCAGAACCGTGAGGAGATGACGGACAAATCGCACCGTCCCGATACGCTGCACACCACGCTGACTGAGGTACAGGAATGGTTGGTGGTGGAGCTACGCAAGACCCTGCTGCTGTCGCTGGATGACCTGACCCACATCACCAAAGAATATATCAATGCCGCCGCCAGCCGTTCGGGTATAGACCGCTGCCTGCGTCGCCATGGGATCGCCAACCTGGCGGTAATGAAGCGGGAACTGTATGGCGAGGAGCCGCCACCGAAAAAGGTGTTCAAGGACTACGAACCCGGCTATATCCATATTGACATCAAATACTTGCCGAAGATGCCCGACGAAAAGGAACACCAATACCTGTATGTCGCCATCGACCGTGCCAGTCGTATGGTGTGCCTTGCCATTTACCCCGACAAAGCGGCTGCCAGTACAGCGGATTTTTTGGGTAAAGTAGAGCAGCGCTTCCCCATCAAGGTGCAATACGTGCTGACCGACAATGGGAAGGAATTCACCGACCGCTTTACCCGTAAAGGGGAACGTGACCCCACAGGCAAGCATAAATTCGACAAAGCCTGTGAGCGCATCAAGGCTGAACACCACCTCACCAAGCCACGCCACCCCCAAACCAACGGCATGGTAGAACGCTTCAACGGACGTATCAGCGACTGGTTGCAAACCACCCGTTTCGCCTCATCCAATGAACTGGCTGACGCGATCAAACATTATGAACGGCTCTACAACCACTGCATTCCCCAGAAAGCACTGGGATACAAAACCCCTATTCAAGCACTCAAGGAATGGCAGAAAAAGAAGCCAGATTTATTCAAAAAGAAAGCATATGATCTATCGGGACTTGACACCTAACTGTTGCCACCGATATTCTGTATCAACAAGCCAAGGTGAAAAATGTTTTTGTGCTGGTAATGACCAAAACCCGGAGTAAACGATGACCACGGTATTCCTGTCAGGCTCAATCACCATTACCCGTTTGAACAACGTCATACTGGCACGCTTGCAAAACATCATTGATAAACAGTTTGCCATTGTGGTGGGTGATGCCAACGGTGCAGACAAGGCATTGCAAAAACACCTGACGACCTTGCAATACCCGCACGTCACGGTATTTTGTGCCGGAAATGTTTGCCGCAATAATCTGGGTAACTGGCCTGTCAAACACATCAGTGTGGATGCCAATATAACCGGACGCGCCTTTTACACCCAAAAAGATAAAGCAATGGCGCAGCTTGCCGATTATGGTTTTGTGCTGTGGGATGGTAAAAGCCCCGGTTCATTCAATAATGTGCTGGAATTTCTGAAACAGCGCAAAAAAGCCTTGGTCTATTTCGCTCCCGATAGCGCGTTTTATCCCGTTTCCAGCGTAGACGATGCCCGCACCTTATTGGACAAATGCGAGCCGACAGCCGTAGCGGAAATAGACAAAAAGATCAAACTGACCGCCACCTTGAAAACATTGGATGGCATGGCACAAAACACCCTCAGCTTTGCCGCACCATCGTCGGATGAGCGCAAACAGCGTTATTATCAGGCAACCCGCAACTATAATTACCGCGCCAGTTTGCGGCTGGAAGGGCTATCCTTACCGGATGACATTGCCGCTTTGCCCTTGCCAGCAACGGCGCAAGGCATGGCAATCCTGATCCAGCAAACCAAAGACCGCTATGCACAGCAAGCATGAGATAGCCGAAGACCCCGCCTGTTACAGCGGCACAAGCACACTGGTCAACAAGTTGGGCTTGCAGGACAGCCGCACCTTGGCAGAGGCAGAAGCGGTGTTGAGCTACCTACGTGCTGAATCCTTCGATACGCGCTTGCAGGTATTTGATTTGCCAGCCTTGCAAGCCATTCACCAGCACCTGTTTCAAGACCTGTACCTGTGGGCAGGCGAGTTGCGTTCCACCGACCTCAGCAAGGGCAATACCCACTTTTGTGCCGCCGCTTACATTACAACCGAAGCCAACAAGCTGCTGGGCAAACTGGCACAGGAAAACTGGCTGGTCGGTTTGCCACTACCCGCCTTTGTGGAACGGCTAGCGTACTACTACTGCGAACTGAACGTGATTCACCCCTTCCGCGAAGGTAACGGACGGGCGCAACGCCTGTTCTTCGATTTGCTGGCAATCAACGCCGGATTCGGGCTGGATTGGGCAAAGGTGGAGCGTAGCGAGTGGGTGGAAGCGAATATCGCGGGGTATGCGGGTGACTTGCAGCCGTTACAAGCCTTGTTTAAACGGATTGCCTTGTCGGTGTAAATTTTTCACGAGGAATGGGGTTTTTTGAGGACACACTCATGCAACTACAACTGAAGCCGGAATTTGAGGAAATACTTGAACCGCTAGGCGAGAATGCAGCCGTTTTTTTCCTCGCTGCTGGTTTGTACTTTGCGCACAAAGTCAGCTTTGCCGCTGCTGCCGCGCTTGCCGATTTGAGTTTCAATGAATTCTTGTGCCGCCTACGAGAGCATTTCGGCGTAGGTTTTCAGGTGTTGGATGACTCGGTGCTTGAAGATTTGCAAACTGTAGCCGGACAACGTGTCGCGGATGATTTGGGAAAAACGCTACACGACAGAGCCACACGCGGTTTGCCGCTATCAGACGAAGAACGAGCGCAATTGCAACGCTGGTACGACGAACAAGATGCCGAAGAAGCCGCCATGTTGGGGCAGAGAGTCGGCGACTTAATCCAAAAGCTCAAAAACACGAGCCTTTCGTCCGAAGAACAAATGGAACTGGATTACTGCATGAAATTGGAACACCAGATGCGCTTGTTTAAAGCTCACGCGCAACAACTCAAGTCGATATTCGATGATTGCCCTATAAAGGGTTAAGTACTTGTCCTGAAAGAATGTCCTAAAGAGGGCGTATGCAATACGCCCCTACGAAAACCCCCCTCCGTAGGGGCGTATTGCATACGCCCTCTTCAATGACGACAAGAATAGTGGGAAATTATTCCAGGACAATTCCTAAGCCACTATATAATAAAAATTATAACCGATAATCCTCCAACGCATCCCGCTCCTGCTGCGAACACCACCAAAACCTACTTGCTTCAGGTTTTTTCAGCACCGATTCCAGCACATCCAACACCTCTTCCCCAGCATCTAACCGCTTGTCTTCCTCACTCTTGAAGAGTGCCGAAAATTTGCCGGACATATCCTCACCCGCCTGCAACCGGCGTGCATGGTCAATAACCGACAAGCTGCGGTTGATGCAGCCGTGCAAGCGGGCTTTTTCATCCTGAGCGTTACGCAAAAATTCAATCCAGCGCAGCGTGACGCGGGCAGTATCGCCCCACAAGTCTTTCAACTCACAGACGCGGCGTTCGATGGCTTCACGTTCCCATGCGCCATCCATGACCTCGTATTCGGTGAAAATGCCATGCACCAGCACGACAAATACCGTGTGGCGGGCAGTAATCTTGTCATCCTGATAGGCATGTTTGCCGTCGGCATCGAGTTCTACCGTGTCGAAATAGATACCAATGCCGCCCGGCGCACCGCAAACAGCATCACCGGGGTGATAACGCCCCAGTATGTTTTCAAAGCGTTTGGTTTGTATCTCAATCTCGCGGTCGTTGATTTTGACCATCAGTGAGTCAAACGTGCCCATGCGTCAATCCTTCTGGCAATGTTGATACCGCAAGCATAGGGCATCTACGCGGACGTTGAATGGGATAATTTTCGTCAGGTGTAGGTGTTGATCATTTATCGGAAATAATTGACCCGTGTGCTTCCCTCCGCAACCATACTCGTAAGTTGCAAGGAATAAGCAAAACAATGGAAAACCCCAAACGTATCCACTACATCTTCGTCGACTTTGAAAACACCCAAGTGATGGATGTAAGGTTGCTTAGCGGCAAACCTGTCATCCTGCTAGTAGTGACCGGCGATAAGCAAAAACACTTACCCATTCCCTTAATCAAGCAGCTATTGGCTCATGCCGATCAAGTGGGTTTGATTGAAGCAAATTGTTCGGGGAAGAATGCGTTGGATCTTGTCCTCGCTTATCACATGGGGCAATGGGCGAAACAAGACCCAACAGGCTATTTTCATATCGTGTCCAAAGACAAAGGCTTCGACCCGCTGATTACGCACTTGAAGCAACTGAAAGTGTCAGCGGCACGGCATGATGAGTTTACCCAGATTCCGCTGTTTGTTGATCATCAGAAGACACCTGTCACAGATAAAATTGCCTTGCTGACGGAGCGGTTTACCAAACATGCCTCTAATCGCCCAACGAAACGCGATAGCCTGATGACTTATATCCACTCCATCTTTGCCAAAAAGTTGCCGGACAGCGAAGTGCAGAAACTGGTGCGTGATATGGAGCAACGCAAGCTGATTGTTATTGGTGCTGACAATAAGGTTGCGTACCACGTGTAAAACGCAGGCGAGAGATCACTAAGGTACTTCCCTCTACGAATCGAAAACTCTAACCTCTTCCCACACCAGCCGTTCAAACCCCAAAGCCACCACCGCGATACAGCGCAATCGCTGCGGCTCTTGGTACTTGTTCACTAAAATGGTACGGTATTCCTGCAACTGTTGCGTGGCGTTCGCTAATGCTGCCTGCACCGCCGGTAATTGTTGCGTCACTTCCCGGCTGTGTGTACGGACTTGTTCAGCAGTGAGCTGTAATTCCTTAAGCGTTAGGTATTTGAATTCCAGAATGAAATCCAGCAGAGCGTATTGGCGCATATTCGGGCGCACAATCATCACGAGGTCGCAATAACGCCGTTTGAGGGCGCTTTCCGAATCCATGATGTAGTAGGTGTCATTGAATAGCAGCGTCAGAAATGCCGTTTTGACGGTGAGTTCATTGCTCCAGCGGTAGTCACGGTTATCCAGTGCGGCGAAATAGCGGGTTTCGATGAATTCCACCAAGGGCTGCAAGTCAGCATATTGGTAAAAAGCTTTGGCAGCGGCTTGCATGGTGTCGCTGTCTTGCGTATTGGGCAATAACTTGCGTTTCAGTTCTTCCAGATATAAGCCTCGAATCACCAAATTGGGGGCATTCAATTCCAGTTCCCCAATCGCGCTGCGCCCGGTGATGGTCAGTACCCCGAAATAGTAGAGCAATGACCCCATAAAGCGTTGGTCACGCGGTATATCCCGTAAAGATTCCACGCCGAAACGGTCTTCCAGCGAGGTGACGCCCAAGGCTTGCTGTTCATCCAGGATGTGGGCAATCAAGGACTGACCACCGGGCAAGTCGGCAATGTAACGGATTTTGTTGGTATCCATCGACAGGTTGCTGTCTAGCAATTGTTCCGGGGCGCTACAAAACTCCTGATAGTGTTGCAGGAAATAGAAAACCAAAGTGGGGTTGTAAACGCAGGGCTGCTTAATGTCGGTGCAAAAACGGTAGCCGTTGTAAAACAGTCGCAGGGTTTCCAAAATAGTCGCATAGCCCTCTGTCTGCTGGCAGTCTTCCAACACTTGGGTAACGCTACTTTCCAGCTCTGCTTGAGTCAGCCCACACAAGGCATTGAAGCGCGGGTTCAGGTAAATGTTTTTCGCCACATTGTAACCGCTGGTCATGTCGCTCATGACCACGGGCGACACCCCGGTGATGAATACCCGTGTCAGTTTGCCTTCAGAGGCACTGGCCTTGATGATCTTGAACAGTGATTTGAGGATACCTTCACCCTCTAATAACGCCTGATAGCGGCGGCTATTGTGTGGGTCACTTACCAGTACTTCGTTGGCAAAGTTGTCGTATTCGTCGATCAAGAGGTAAAGCTGCTGCCCGCTCCCCTGTATGGCGTTGGTGAGAGATTGGAAAGAAGCCAAGGCATCCTCATCCCGAATGTGTACCGGAAAGCGCAATAACTCCTGATACTTTTGGATAAAGCCTTCCACATGGGCATTGAGGTGATTGAACAGGCTGCTTTTGATGTCCTCAAGACTACCTTGTGCCGATACCTTTGAGAAATCCCAACGCAAGATCAGGTATTGGTTGCGTTCCTCGGTGGGGTTTTTGCCAATCGCCAAATCACCAAACAGGCTATCAAATTCCTCTGCTAGCTTGATGTCGTAATAATTTACCAAGGTAGAGAGCAATAAGGATTTGCCAAAACGGCGTGGGCGCAGGAACAGGAGTTGTTGCCCAGCCTGTTCCAAGGCGGGGATCAGGTGGGTACGATCCAGATACAGCATGTTTTTGGTACGGATACTGTGAAAATCGCTATTGCCGTAGGGGAAGCGGATCATGGTGCTGTGCCTAACGCTGGAAATCATGAGGAGAGTTTAGCATAGCTAATCAATCAGGTTTCAGCCACGCCCGCAAACACTGCCCAATTACCACGAGTTCTTCCGCACACACATTATGCTCCATCGCGTATTCCGAATACGCAGGCGCATAGCCATGTTCCTCCAGCCAGCGCTGTGCCTTGTGTGCCAGCACCACCTGCACCACCCCATCCTGCTTGCCGTGGAAAATATGGATCGGCAGTGTTGCATTCACCGTATTCAAGGCAATCGTCTCCGCCGTGGCAAAATACGTCGACAGCGCGAGCAAGCCCGCCAGCGGTTTGGGGTAGCTCAGTGCAGTTTGGTACGCCACCGCGCCGCCTTGCGAAAAGCCCGCGAGCACGATGCGTTCGCTGGGAATGCCGCGTGCGATTTCGCGCTCAATCAGTTTGCCCACTTCCTGTGCCGAGGCTTGCAGTTGTGCCACATCCACCTTGCGGTCGAGGGACATTTCCAGAATGTCATACCACGCGGGCATCACATAACCGCCGTTGATAGTCACGGGCAGCGCAGGCGCATGTGGAAAAATAAAACGGATACCGTGGTCGCGTGGCAAACCCAGTTCCGGGATAATCGGCACAAAGTCGTGCCCATCCGCACCTAAGCCGTGCAACCAGATGACAGCAGCGCTGGCGGGGTGAGTGGGTTCAACGTCGACAGTCGGCAAATAGCCCATGGGTGTATTCCTTGATGGTTTGTGATAGCGCTAACCATAGCATTTATTCTGTATTATCGATAAAGGTGTGTCTGCTGATTAAGCATGTGCAGTGATATACTGCGGCGATGCAAAATTCAGTTCTTGACCGCTTTTCCCCTTACCTGTTGTTGGTGTTGACCGTCTTGTTCTGGGCGGGCAATTTCAATCTGGCGCGTGCTATTCATGTTGAGGTGCCGCCGTTGGGGTTGTCGTTTTGGCGTTGGGCAGTGGCGGCGCTGATTTTGTTGCCGTTTGCGTGGGCTTCGATGCGGGTGGCGTTGCCGTTGGCGCGTGTCCATTGGCGTCTAGTGCTGGCTTTGTCGGTGCTGGGGGTCGCAGGTTTCAATAGCTTGGTGTATCTGGGCTTGCAAACGACGACGGCCACTAATGGGGTATTACTGCAATCGGTGACGCCGATCACGATGATTTTGCTGGCCGGGTTGGTGTTGCATGAGAAAAGCACGGTGATGCAATGGGTAGGCATTGTGGTGTCATTGCTTGGGGTCGTGGTGATCATTACGCGAGCGGATGTAAGAGTATTGCAGCATTTGGCGTTTAACCGAGGGGATGTGTGGATTCTGGCAGCAACACTGGATTGGTCTTTATACACCGTGTTATTACGCAAGTTGCCAGAGGGTTTGAAGGGCTTGCCGATCCTTGGATTTACCGTGGGATTGGGAGCGCTGGTTATCTTGCCGTTTTACCTGCATGAAAGTTTGACGTTTCAGACCATGCCGGTCACGGCGGTGAGTGTGGCGAGTATTGCGTATGTGGCGGTGTTTCCGTCGCTGTTGTCGTATATGTTCTGGAATCATGCCACGCAACGGTTGGGAGTGAACCGTACTGGGCAGTTCAGCCATTTGATGCCGGTGTTCGGGATTTTGCTGGCAACGTTGTTGTTGGGGGAGCGCTTGCAGTTTTATCACGCGATAGGGATGATGTTGGTCGCTGCCGGGTTGGTGTTGACGAATTTGAAAAGGATTTGATGTGGAAAAGCAGAATATTATCAAGGTATTAGCGCCGCTGGGCGAGCCGAAAGACAATAAGCCGTGGCGTGATTATTCCAGCTACGGTTTAACAGCGGCGGATGCTTCTACCTTGGTGGCATTGGTGGCGGATAGCCGTTTTTTGGAAAGCGAGGGGGCGGATTATTGGGTTCCTTTGCATTCATGGCGAGCCTTGCAGCATTTGATGCCCGCAGGGTTGCATGAGCTGATCGGTATTTTCGATGTGCTGGCGGAAGATGATTGGGCGCACGATGAGATTCCGTTTGTGGTGGCAGCCGCTAAAGAGGCGGCGCTCGATCCATTGTTGGATTATGTGCTAGATGAGCGCAATGATGAGTTTGCCGTGCCGATGGCTTTGCAGTCATTGGTGGAAATTGGTAAACGGTACAGCAAATTGCGTAAGCCTGTGATTGAGCGTCTGCTCTATTGTTTGAAGCATACTTCGGCGGCTGATCAGGGGTTGAAAGGGCTGATCGTGGCAGAATTGGTGTCCTTGCGTGCAGTGGAGGCGATGCCTAGCATCCGTGCTGCGTTTGCTGAAGATGTGCTGGATTGGTCGGTGTGTGGTGATCTGGAGGATGTGGAACTGGGCATGGGTTTGCGCACCACTCGGGACACGCCGCGCCCGAATTACCAGCAGCCTGAGGATGGTGATGCTGAATTTGAGGATGAAGAGGATGACGAGCCACTGGTACCACAAGTGATTCGTACCGAGCCTAAAATCGGGCGCAACGAACCGTGCCCTTGCGGTAGCGGTAAGAAGTACAAAAAATGCTGTATGCAGTAAGGGAAGAAGGAAAATAGCGATGGCAGATAGTGGCAATACCGGCCTGACCCGGATCATGAAAGCAGGGCAATATTCATGGCAAGGTTTCCAAGCGGCCTACCAACATGAGGAGGCATTCCGGCAGGAAGTCTGGCTGTTATGGGTCGCCGTGCCGTTGGCTTTGTGGTTTGGCGATAATGGTATCGACAGAGCGCTGATGATTGGTAGTCTTCTGCTCTTGCTGATTGTAGAATTGCTTAACTCGGCGATAGAGGCGGTGGTAGATCGCACTGGGATGGAGAAACATAAACTCGCGGGAAGAGCGAAGGATATGGGGTCAGCTGCCGTAACAGTTGCAATCTTAAACGTTATTCTCATTTGGCTCTTTATACTTTGTTGATTTAAGTCAAAACCAGTGAGTTTATGGGGTGATTACCCACCTTGGGTGTGTGTTTTCACACAGTATTAACGTTTTCTTATCTGGTTTTTTACTGTATCCTTAGGCCGTTTTACAGCTTCTTTAATCTTTTCCATTTTGTTAACCAGAGGGCAAACGATGGCTCACAGTGCTGCACTCTCCTCGGAGCAATACAACTACGATATCGTGAAGAAATTCGCGATAGCCTCGATTATCTGGGGTATTCTCGGCATGACTGCCGGTGTGTATATCGCCTCAGAACTGGCTTGGCCATTTCTGAACTTTGATATTGCCCAGATCACTTTCGGACGTTTGCGTCCGCTACACACCAGTGGTGTTATCTTCGGTTTCGGTGGTAATGCACTGTTTGCGACTTCTTACTATGTTGTTCAGCGTACTTGTCAAACCCGTTTGGCAGGTGGCACTTTCTGGCCTAACTTTACCTTCTGGGGTTGGAATGCTTCTATTCTGATTGCGGGTTTGCTGTATTTGCAAGGCTTCACTCAAGCGCGTGAATATGCTGAGCCAGTTTGGTTCATCGACCTCGCTATTGCGGTAGTTTGGGTTGTGTATTTCTTGATCTTCACCGTCACGTTAGTGAAGCGTAACCAGCCGCATATTTATGTTGCTAACTGGTTTTATATGTCGTTCATTTTGGCAACGGCGTTACTGCATATCTTCAATAACTTGGCAGTGCCCATCAGCCTGACTTCACCTGTTTCTTACAGCCTGTTCTCAGGTGCACAAGATGCGATGACGCAGTGGTGGTATGGTCATAATGCGGTAGGTTTCTTCCTGACAGCAGCGTTCTTGGGGATGATGTACTACTTCGTGCCTAAGCAGGCAGGTCGTCCCGTTTATTCTTATCGCTTGTCTATTATCCACTTCTGGGCACTGAGCTTCATGTACATGTGGGTTGGTACTCACCATTTGCATTGGACAGCGATTCCTGACTGGACTTCCACACTGGCAGCGGCTTTCTCTATCATGCTGTTGATGCCATCTTGGGGTGGTATGATCAACGGGATCATGACGCTTTCCGGTGCATGGGACAAACTGCGTACTGACCCGATCATGATGTTCATGATTACAGCACTGTCTTTCTACGGTATGTCTACTTTTGAAGGCCCGATGATGTCCTTGAAAAGTGTTAATGCGCTGTCTCACTACACTGACTGGACGGTTGGTCACGTTCACTCCGGCGCATTGGGCTGGGTTGCCATGATCACCTTCGCTTCTTTCTACCATATGATCCCACGTCTGTGGAATACTACGTTGTACAGTATGCAACTGGTTTACACGCACTTCTTCTTGGCGACTATTGGTACAATCCTGTATATCACTGCTTTGTGGGTATCGGGTATCGGTCAAGGTTTGATGCTGCGTGCATTTGATGAGTACGGCAATCTGGCGTACACCTTCGTTGAAACCGTTGCTTTCATGCATGGTCCGTTGGTTGCTCGTGCTGTTGGTGGTTTGTTCTTCCTGTCCGGCATGTTACTCATGGCATTCAATATTTACATGACCATCGCGCGTGCAAAGCAGGAATCTACTGTTCCAGCGACTGCGGCGGCTAAGGCATAATCAGGGAGAGTTGAGATATGTTTAAACACGAAAGTATCGAAACCAACTCCGGGATGTTGATTGTCCTGACGTTGGTAGCGATTAGTATCGGTGGCTTGGTAGAAATTGTTCCGTTGCATTACATCAACGAAACGGTGGAAGATGTCAAAGATCCGGTAACGGGTTTGGATGCTGTGCGTCCTTACACGCCATTGGAGCAACGTGGTCGCGATATTTATACCCGTGAAGGTTGCTACCTGTGCCATTCACAGATGATTCGTCCGTTCCGTGATGAAGATCTGCGTTATGGTCACTATTCATTGGCGGCTGAATCCAAATACGATCACCCATTCCAATGGGGTTCCAAGCGTACTGGTCCAGATCTGGCGCGTGTAGGTGGTAAGTATTCGAATGAATGGCAAGTCCAGCATTTGACTGCGCCGCGTTCAGTTGTGCCCGAATCTATCATGCCCAACTATCCGTGGTTGCAAACAACGAATCTGGACATGTCTGATCTACGCGATCGTATGGTTGCCTTGAAGCGGGTAGGTGTACCTTACTCACTGACAACGGTTGAATACGAAGCCAATGTGAAGAAGTTTGGTGAATCAGTCGCTAAAACGCTCGACATTAATCGTGCTGAAGACAACTTGATGGCTCAAGCACGAGCAGGTAACTATGATGGCAATCCAGCCAACGTAAGTGAAATGGATGCTTTGGTTGCCTACCTGCAAGTGTTGGGTACGATGGTTGACTTCAAAAAGTTCGATGAAGATTACTTCATCCAATTCCGTTAATTTTCTGTGCCACTGGATAGTGGCTTTTGCTGACAAGGGGAAGATCGAATGCTGACAGACTTCTGGACATGGATCCTAGATCTAGGTAACAGCAAGACGGTGGCTTTACTCATCTTCTTTACAACCTTTGTAGGGATTGTCATCTACGTTTATTCCAGTCGCAAACGTAGCGAGAGGCTTGAGTCCTATCGCTACATGCCACTGATGGACGAGGACGAGGCCGACAAGCGTGTCAAAGCAGCAGAAGCTTCTCAAGCTAAAGGTGAAAAATAGTTATGGCTAATCCTGTAAAAGACCCACTGACCGGCGCAGAAACTACCGGTCACGTTTGGGATGAAACGCTGCAAGAGTTCAACAACCCGCTACCGCGTTGGTGGTTGTGGACATTTTACGGCACGATCTTGTTTACCATTACCTACTGGACGATGTATCCATCATGGCCTATTGGTAAGACTTATTTGAAAGGGATGTTCAACGACATCACGTACAAAACCGATGCGGGTGAAGAGAAAACAACCCATTGGAATATGCGTGCGTTGTTGGCACATGATATGCAAAATGGTACAGAAGCACTCAAGCAGCAGGAATACCTCGCCAAGGTTGGCGCAGCTTCCTACGATCAGATTGCCCAAGATCCTGATATGTCTTCGTTTGTACGTTCTTACGGCGTGGGCATGTTTGGTGACAACTGTGCCGCTTGCCACCAATCTGGTGGTCAAGGTGTTGTTGGTCAATTCCCTAATCTGGTTGATGACGATTGGTTGTGGGGTGGTGATACGGCAGCAATGGAAACCACTATCCGTGGTGGCCGTTTAGGCTTCATGCCTGCTTATAGTAAAACCTTCGATGATTCCCAGTTGAATCAGGTCGCAAACTACGTGCTTACCTTGTCTGGTGAAACACCTGTTGATGCGGCAGCAGCAGTGGAAGGCCAGAAGATATTCCAAGGTGAGACAGGTGGTTGCTACATGTGTCACACCAAGGAAGGTAAAGGGATGCACGCACAAGGTTCAGCTAACCTGACCGATAAGGTTTGGACAATTGCTAACCTGCCCGCAGCAGAAACCCCAGAAGCCAAGCTGGATGCAGTGAAAGCTGTGATCCACAATGGTGTAAAGCGTCAAATGCCTGTGTTCGGTAAAGAGGGTCGTAACCTGTCTGATACTGAGATCAAGGTATTGGTTGCTTACCTGCAACAGATGTCTGGCGGTGCTACTGCACAGTAAGACAGCCTGTTTTCAGGTATGATGGAGGCCGGACTTGTTCCGGCCTTTTTGCGTCAAGAATTACCCATAAAGATCCTGCTTACATGAAAATCCGCGAAAATTATTCCCTTAAAGCCCTGAATACGTTTGGGCTGGATGCCAAAGCCCGTTATTTTTGCACCTTACATAAACTCAGTGGTATTCGAACGCTGACTGCTTGGCAACAAGAGCATCCCGATTTGCCTCTGCTTTTTTTGGGTGGCGGCAGTAACATGCTGTTTGTGAATGATTATCCGGGTCTCGTGGTGCATATGCGTCTGGAAACTTTGGAGGTGCTAGGGCAGGATGCTGATTACCATTATGTACGTGCCGGGGCAGGCAATAACTGGCATGAATTTGTTCGTTGGACTATCGACCAGGGTTTTGCAGGTCTGGAAAATCTGTCGTTGATTCCCGGAACTGTCGGCGCAGCCCCCATGCAGAATATTGGTGCCTACGGTGTGGAGTTGAAGGATCACGTGTATGAAGTGCAGGCGCTGGATTGGCGCACGGCGGAACTTCGTGATTTCAGCGTGGATGAGTGTTGCTTTGCTTACCGGGATAGTTATTTTAAATCGGTAGAGCCGGATCGTTGGCTAATTATTGCGGTGGTATTGCGTTTGCCACGTCATCCACAATGGAAAACGGATTACGCGGGTGTGCAGGAGCAATTGCAAGATAAAGTGTTAGATGCACGGATGATTAGCGACGCTATTATTAATATTCGCCAAACTAAGTTACCTGACCCGGCTCAAATCGGTAATGCGGGTAGCTTTTTTAAAAATCCGATGATTCCCGTTGTACAGTGGGAAAACCTTAAAGTGCAGTTTCCCACGATGCCCGGTTGGCCTCAACAACACGAGGTTAAGCTCTCGGCTGGTTGGTTAATTGATCAATGCGGGTGGAAAGGCAAACGGGAAGGGGATGCAGGCACTTATGCCAAACATGCCTTGGTCTTGGTAAACCATGGCAATGCGACTGGGGCAGAAGTATGGAACTTTGCCCAAGGCGTGATTGCGTCGGTACAAGATAAGTTCGGGATCACACTGGAGCCTGAGCCACGGGTGCTTTAAGCCATTGCCCGACAATTTTCAGCAATTCATCTTGTTTGACAGGTTTGGCGAGGTAGTCGTCCATGCCCATTTTTAGGCAACGTTCTCTGTCGCCTTTGAGGGCATTGGCCGTCATAGCAATCACTGGGGTGTGGTTTTTGAGGATACCCTCTTTTTCCCACTTACGGATGTAACGGGTGGCGGTGTAGCCATCCATTTCTGGCATATTGATATCCATCAGTACGAGCTTATAAGACTTAGTGCGCATGGCTTTGAGTGCGAGTTTACCGGTGGTGACATGATCAACTTGCATGTCGAGTTTTTCCAGCATGGTGACGGCAATCAGTGCATTAACGGGGTTGTCTTCTGCCAATAGGATAGCCGGTGGTAACGTGGCTATGATGGGCTTTATTTCTAGTTGAGGAAAAGGAATTTGGGGGGCGCTGACGGGGGGGCTTTGAGTATTATGGCGTCTTAATGTATCGGTAAGGACATCTCGTAAGGTGATGGATCTTACAGGTTTAGTAACAGCGGCTTGTACGCCTGCTTGTTGTTGTTTTTCCTGAGAGATGCCATAAGAGGTCAGCATAACGATGGGCGTTCTATCGTGGCGGGAGTCGCTACGAATGGCCTTAGCTAAAGCAATGCCGTCCATGTGTGGCATGAACCAGTCAAGCAACAATAAGTCGATCGGGCGTGCCTTAGTGATGGACTCTTCTAGTTTGATTAATGCATCGTGTCCATTGCTGACAATAACGGCTTCTGCTTTCCAAGCTTGCAGGTAGTTTTCTAAAATGCGCCGGTTGGTTTCGTTATCGTCTACGACCATCACCCGACGGCCTTCTATTTGGTGTTTTGGGCAGGGTGAGGTGGTATCGGTGGAGATGGGAACCCGTATTTCAAACCAGAAAGTACTACCTTGGTTTGGAGCACTGTCTAATCCAATGTTGCCACCCATCATTTCGGCGAATTCTCGCACGATAGTTAGGCCTAGCCCTGTACCTCCGTAGCGTCGGTTTATGGATGCATCGACCTGAACAAAGGATTCAAAAATACTTTTTTGCATGGACGGTGGGATACCAATCCCCGTATCACGCACTTCAAATCGCAAGAGTGCTGTATCTTTACGAACTTCTCTTAGTTCAATACCGGTATACACTTCGCCGTGTTCGGTGAATTTGATGGCATTGCCAATCAGATTCATCAGCATTTGCCGTAGGCGAGCAGGGTCACCTTTGACTCTTTCGGGAATATTCTCAGGGATGTAACTTTGAACTTCGAGATGCTTGTCTTGCGCCATGGTCGCCATGATGCCACTGACATTTTCGACTAATTCACGAGGCGAAAATTCGATGATTTCTAGTTCAATGCCGCCAGCCTTGAGTTTGGAGAAGTCGAGGATATTGTTAATGACATCCAGCATGACTTCACAGGAGGCGTAAGCAGTATCGACGAACAGTTTTTGTCTGGAATCTAGTTCAGTATCTTTGACGATTTCAAGGGAGCCGAGAATGCCATGGATAGGTGTACGTAGCTCATGACTCATATTGGCCATGAAGCGGGTTTTCTGCTCAGACTTGTGCAGCGCATCAATGCGCTGTTCCGTTTCTGTTTTTAAGTCCTCATACAGTTTGCGCAACTCATGTGAGGAAACTTCTAGCGAGCGCTCCAGTAAATATTGGGCGTCACTGGTTCCAGAGTAAGACAGATCAATCAGATGGAGGAAATCTTGCCATTTACTTTGATCATCTGGAAGACTACTTTGCAGTAGACCGCTACGCTTTAGCTGTTTTTGTAAACGGCGATGGAGTGGTTTAACTTCCTTCATACAGTACCGTTAATGTCATGGTTTCGTTGTGTAAGCCGCATTTACCGCCTTCCTTAATGGGCGCTAGTTCGCCGAAAGAGTAAAAGCCCAGTTGCTGGCTATCCTTTGGGAGGTATTCCAAGATGGCATCAAGCTCTTGGTCGGTATCATGCGCCATGACCAGCTTGCGCCCTGAGCAACTGATGGTGAGTGCTAGAACGGGTTGATTGGGCGGGAGCTTTTTGGATATATTCCGGGCGGCGAGTTCTGCACCATCGAGAAGGTTGTCAAAACTACCGTACATGAGCTGTGTATGGTAGCCAACGGGGATGTCGGCAATGAATTTTAGGCTGTTTTCAGTTTCATCTATGCCTATGATGGTACGTACCACGTAATGGTCTTTGGATTCATTCCAAATGGCTAATGGGAAGTGCAGAGCCGTGGCAGGCAGATTGTTGGCATGTTCACCAAGGTATTGCTTGTAGAGTTGGAGGGCAGGCTGGCCGTCAATTTCATACAGAACGTTGTTACTTGACCGGGTGATAAGGCGTTCTGGACCAAAGGGTTTGAAGCCATCTTGGGCATGACTGGCAAATACTAATTTTTCACCGTAAAAGCCAATCCCAATGGCTCGATGCGTGTTGGCTTGTCCGTTAAATAAAACCCATGTGTGTTCAAAATGCATTTTATCGCTGGCTAGCCCGCCGACCAATGTGACTTTTTGTTGGTCGATGGCGGATGCGATGCCGTTGATCAGATCATTGCCTTGGGTATGGAGGCCATCGCTAAAAATCATGATGCCTTTCAAATCAGGAGCATTCAGGTCGTTAGCGATAGCTTTTCCTGCAAAAAAGGAGTCTTCTAGGCGTGGTATTGTAGCGGTCGCCAAAGCTAAATGACTGTTGTGAAAGTGGATGATGCCAACTACTAGGCCGCTTTCAAGCAAATGTTCATTAAAGATGCCTGCAACAGTGGAGCAGCCTGCAATGATGGAATTGGCATATTTTTTATGTAAAGTATCCAATGCTTGTTGGTATTGCTGGCTATCCGGTTCGCTGAATACTAGTACTAGGGTTTGCGGTGAGTCGATATCCGGCAAAGGTTTGTGCCAACCTGTTGCGTGCGTGAAAAAAGTTAAGATGACTTGCATTGTTCTTGTCTCCCGCTGCATGGTTGGCAACGTAATATTATTTTCATTATGATAAATTGCCTAAAATAATATCATAAGTCAGGTTGATATGACCTACCATTTGTCGGAACGGTTGAACCTGACTGATGCTGTAGCTATACTTTTACTATTACTCATTCATGGAATTGCACACTTTCTTGACTACCACATCCACTGCTGTAACGGAAAGTGACAGGCACACCGTCCAGTTTGAACTCGAACCTGCGGATACCGAGCGTCTAATGAATCTCTGCGGTCAATTTGACCAGCATTTGCGCCAAATCGAACATCGGCTCGGCATTGAGCTTAGCAATCGCGGTAACCTGTTCCAGATTACTGGAACGGCGCTGACTGTGCCGTTAACGATCAACCTCTTAAAGGATCTCTACCGCGAGGCTGCCGATACGGTGCTTAGCCCGGAAAGCATCCATTTATTTCTTCAAGAAGCCAATCTCGACAAGGTACAAGCCAATACCAGCGACGATGTGCGCATCCGTACCAAACGCGGTTACATCAAGCCCAAGGGTTTGGTGCAAAGCCAATATATCCAGAATATCCGCACCCACGACATTACCTTCGGTATTGGCCCAGCCGGTACAGGCAAAACCTGGCTGGCGGTTGCGTGTGCGGTGGAGGCTTTGGAGCGTGACGAAGTACGTCGCCTGGTGCTGGTACGGCCTGCGGTAGAAGCGGGGGAGCGCCTCGGCTTCTTGCCCGGCGATCTGTCGCAGAAAATCGACCCGTATTTACGCCCGATGTACGACGCCCTGTATGAAATGATTGGTATCGAAAAGGTCAATAAGTTGATTGAACGCAACGTCATCGAAGTTGCCCCGTTAGCGTATATGCGCGGGCGTACCCTGAATGACGCTTTCATCCTGCTGGACGAAGCCCAAAATACCACCACTGAACAAATGAAAATGTTCCTGACTCGCTTGGGGTTTGGTTCTTCGGCGGTGATCACGGGAGATATTACCCAGATCGACTTGCCGCGCCATCAGACGTCCGGCCTGCGTCAGGCGGCGGATATTCTGGAAGGTGTTAAAGGCATTAGCTTCAACTGGTTCAGTGGGCGTGATGTGGTACGCCACAAACTGGTGCAAAAAATCGTGGAAGCTTACGAAGGGCATGACCGGGAGCACTTGAGATGAGTTTGCAACTGGATATTCAGAACCCGGAAGATTACCCGAACATTCCCGCCGAAGCTGATTTGCTACGCTGGGCGCAAGCCGCATGGCCGGGCGGTGCGGATGCCGAAGCCGGTGTGGTGGTGCGCATTGTCAACGCAGCGGAAAGTCAGGAACTGAACCGCGCTTATCGGGACAAAGATTACCCGACGAATGTGTTGTCCTTCCCCTACGATGAGCCATCTATCCCGGATGAGGAAGATGACGCTGACGATATAGAGTATCTAGGCGATCTCGTCATCTGCTTGCCAGTGATAGAGCGCGAAGCGGCGGAACAAGGCAAAACGCCTACCCAACATTGGGCGCATTTGTTGATACATGGTTTGTTGCATTTACAAGGTTATGACCATATAACGGATGCCGAAGCCGAAGAGATGGAAGGTTTGGAAACCGACATCCTCGGCAAACTTGGCTTTCCTGACCCTTATCACTCACCCTAAGAGGAAAAATGAAAACTGACATAGGTGACTCGCGACCTCGACCGCGATGGAAACAATGGTTAATAAAACAACTCGACCTTACGTCCCAATGCACGGAAGATGTGATGGACGATTTACAACGGGCTAACGAAAAAAATCTGCTACCGGGTGAAATGGTAGGAATGTTGCAAGGGGTGCTGGAGTTTGGTGCGCTGCAAGTACGCGACATCATGGTTCCCCGTTCCCAAATCAACTTCATTTACCATGAAGACAATTTTACCCAAATTCTTGCCCGCATTGCACAAACTGAGCATTCACGTTATCCGGTGGTGGATGAAGACCGTGATGATTTGGTCGGCGTGCTGTTGGCGAAGGATTTGCTCAAATACAGTGGGCGTGAAAGCGAATTCCAGATTGACGACATTATCCGCCCTGCGCTGATTGTGCCCGAAAGCCAACGCCTAAACCGCTTGCTGACCGAATTCCGCAGAACTCGCAACCATATGGCAGTCGTCATCGATGAATACTCCGGTATTTCTGGGTTGGTGACATTCGAGGATGTACTGGAACAAATTGTCGGTGAGATCGACGATGAGCATGATGACGAGGAAGACGTTTCCAGCAATGTCGTGCCACAAGGTGACGGGCGTTTTATCGTCGAGGCGATGACGCCGATTGATGAGTTTAATGCCGTTGTGGGCACTACTTTCGACACCGATGAGTTCGATACCATCGCGGGGATTGTTATCCATGAGTTTGGTAAAATTCCGCGTCAGGGGGAAGAATTGGTTCTGGATGGCTGGCTGTTCCGGGTATTGAGCAGTGACTCCCGCCGTATTTTGTTGCTGGAAGTATTGCCCCATACTGAAAATTCCTATCCAGTGGAGATGCCTGCGTTATAATCCCGACAGTTTTTTGCTGGTTGGAATATTAACAATATGCTGTCTTTCCGCGATTTTAGTCAATCCCTCTCAAAAGTAGATTACCTGCTAGCCTTGCTAGCGGGTGCTTCTATGGTTCTGGCGTTTGCGCCACTCGAATGGCTGCCGTTTGCTTGGCTTGCACCTGCCGTATTCTTTTGGCTGAACTTAAAGCCTATGCCGTTGAAACAGCGTTTGCGTCTAGCATGGGTCTTTGGCGTCGGGTTATTTGCCGGGGGGGCGCACTGGATTTATGTCAGTATCCACTTTTTCGGCGGGGCGAATACCGCGATTGCAGTGGCAATGGTGGCGATCTTCGTCACGGTGTTAGCAGTGTTCTTGATGGTTTTTGGATGGCTCGCCTCATATGCTGCCCCTTTACCGCTGGCGATGCGTTTGCTCGCCGCTTATCCGGCGATTTGGGTATTGACCGAATGGTTTCGTGGCTGGTTTTTGACAGGGTTTCCGTGGCTACAACTGGGAACTACCCAGATTGATACGTGGTTGGCACATTACGCCCCCGTAACAGGCGTGCTGGGGGTTAGCTGGCTGGTGGCTTTGGGGGCTGGTGCGTTAGTCTTGTTGGTGGTGGGCACATCCCGCGACCGAATAATCGCGCTGTCTCTGACTGTTGTCACGGTTGCAGGTGGTGTCGGATTAGGGCAAATCCGTTGGACACAACCCGCCGGAGAGCCGCTGTATGTCAGCATGTTGCAGGGGAATGTCGATCAGCTCACCAAGTGGTCGCCCGAATTCCGCAATGACAATATTCAGGCGTATCTGGATTTGATGGATGGGGATAAATATCCCAATGTGGAATCCTCACACTTGGTGATTTGGCCGGAAACGGCGTTGTCAGACTTTTTCCCGCAATCGCTGGATGTCATGTTACCGTTGCAGCAGTGGGCGCGGGATGCGAAAGCGGATTTGTTGGTAGGGGGCTTCCATGTCAATCGTGATACCGAGGAGGTTTACAATGCTGTCATGGCGGTAGGCGGTGATCGTGACGTAGAAAAGTCCATCGATACCGGCGAAAACGTGTATGCCAAACAACATCTGGTGCCGTTCAGTGAATACATACCATTTTTGAAATACCTGCGTTTTCTGGACAGTATTATCAAGCTGCCGTATGACAATGTGACGCCGTGGCATGGTATCAATACCCTGACCGTTGCAGGCCAGCCGATGCGTATGTCAGTTTGCTACGAAGATGCGTATGCGGAAGAAATGATTGCCGGATTGCCTGCCGCGACCATGCTGGTGAATGTCAGCAATGACGGCTGGTTCACCGGGTCTATCGAGCCTGCCCAACACGCCGAAATTGCGCGGATGCGGGCGCTGGAAACCGGGCGTTACCTGCTGCGTGCCACCAATAACGGGGTAAGCGCGATTATTGATGAAAAAGGCAAAGTGACGGCTACCGCCGAGCCACAGGTTGCCACGGTCATCAGTGGTTATGCTACCCCCATGCAGGGCGCAACGCCGTATGTACGTGTGGGTAACTGGCTGATTATTCCATTAATGTTTATACTGTTGGGGCTTCCAGTGCTGCTGAGACGCGGCCAGTTCAATTAACAAAAAGGAATACCTATGTTAAAAAATACCCTTTCCCGCACCATTGCAAGCGTTGCCCTGTGCGCCACCGCTGTCGTTAGCCTGCCTGCCCATGCGGGTAAAACGCTCGATACCATTAAATCACGCGATCAATTGGTGTGTGGTGTCAATGTCGCGCTGGCAGGTTTTTCCTCCACCGATAGTGAGGGCAAGTGGAGCGGTATGGATGTGGACTATTGCAAAGCCCTTGCCGCTTCCATCCTCGGCGATGCCAATAAAGTGAAATACGTGCCGCTGAATGCGCAACAACGTTTCACCGCACTGCAATCTGGCGAAATCGACATCCTTTCCCGCAATACCACCTGGACACTGACCCGTGATGCTTCGCTGGGTGCAAACTTTGTCGGTGTGATGTATTACGACGGTCAAGGTTTCATGGTGAAAAAAGAACTGAAAATCGCCAGTGCCAAAGAACTCAATGGTGCGACCGTGTGTACCCAGTCCGGCACGACGACCGAAAAGAACCTGAGCGATTTCGCCCGCGCCAACAAGCTGGACATCAAGCCACTGGTGTTTGAAAAGAATGAAGCAGCCACGGGTGCTTACCAAAGTGGGCGTTGCCAAGCCTACACCACCGACGCTTCCGGTCTGGCCGCAGAACGTTCTATCTCTAAGACCCCCGATGAGCACATGATCCTGCCAGAAATTATTTCCAAGGAACCGCTAGGGCCGTTGGTACGCCGTGGCGATGACGAGTTTTTTGCCATTTCCAAATGGGTGTTGAATGCACTGCTGGAGGGCGAAGAATATGGCTTGACCCAAGCGAATCTGGATGAGAAGAAATCCAGTGATGACCCGAATATCCAGCGCATCCTCGGTACGAGTGAAAATATGGGTACATTGCTCGGGCTGGATAAGGAATGGGCTTACCGCGCACTGAAGGCGACTGGCAACTATGGCGAAATTTTCGAGCGCAACGTCGGTAAGGACTCCCCATTGAAGCTGGAGCGGGGTTTGAACCAGCCGTGGAATAAGGGTGGGATTATGTACGCACCACCGATCCGTTAAGGGTGATTATGGCATTCTGGCGTAACCAAAAAACACGCGGCTGGCTGTATCAGCTTGCCGCCTTGCTGCTGGTGGCTGCCTGTATTGTCTGGCTGGCGGATAACACGCTGGAAAACATGCGTAATCGCGGCATCCAGAGCGGTTTCGACTTCCTGTCACAGCCTGCCGGGTTTGCCATTAGCGAAAGCCTGTTTGGCTACGAATCCACCGACACTTATTGGCGAGCTTTCCTGGCGGGCTTGGGTAATACCCTGAAAGTTGCCGTCGTTGGCATTATCCTCACCACCATTCTTGGCGTATTACTGGGGGTAGGGCGGTTTTCCCATAATATCCTGATCCGTGGCTTATGCCTGACGTATGTGGAAGTGTTCCGCAATGTTCCGCTGCTGCTGCAATTGTTGATGTGGTATCTGGTGTGCGTGGAATGGTTGCCCAATGTGCGCGAAGCGGAGCCGTTTCTGGGGATTTATCTGACCAAGGCGGGGCTGGCGTTGCCGTGGTTTGGCGATATGCCAGTTAAGGCAGGTTTCGGGATCAAGGGCGGGGTGAATCTGTCACCGGAGTTTTTCGCCTTATTGCTGGGGCTGACGATTTACACCGCGTCGTATATTGCGGAAATCGTGCGTAGCGGCATTGCCTCTGTGCCGCGTGGGCAGCGTGAGGCGGCGCTGGCGCTGGGTTTGAGCCGTGGGCAAACCATGCGTCTAATCCAGTTGCCGCAAGCCTTGCGGGTGATTATTCCGCCGTTGACCAATCAGTATTTAAATCTGACCAAGAACTCGTCGCTAGCAGTGGCGGTGGGCTACCCTGAATTGGTGTCGATTGCGAATACCTCGCTCAACCAGACCGGGCGGGCGGTGGAGTGCATTGCGGTAATCATGGCGGTTTATTTAACGCTTTCCTTGCTGACATCGGCCTTCATGGGCTGGTACAACCGCCGTTCGGCCATCAAGGAGCGTTGAGATGGTCACTTGGTTACGTGCCAATCTGTTCAATAACGTTTTCAACAGTGCCATCACCGTATTGCTGGGGACGTTGTTACTCTATGTGTTGTCGCAGGTATGGGGTTGGGGAATCAGCCATGCGGTGTGGGTGGCGGATGCCGAGCAATGCAACACGGCGCGTGGCGCTGGTGCTTGCTGGGGCGTGGTGGCGGAAAAATACCGCATCATTATTTTCGGGCGTTACCCGTTTGAAGCGCAGTGGCGTCCGCTGCTAGCAACCCTGTTGTTGATGGCTTTGTTGCTGGCAAGCTGTGTGCGGTTGTTTTGGAAACCGTGGTTAGCGGCGTTGTGGGTTGGCGTACTGGTTGTGTTTTTCATCCTGATGCACGGTGGTGTGTTGGGGTTGGCAACGGTGACAACCGACCAGTGGGGCGGTTTGCCCTTGACCATTTTGTTGGCATCCTTGTCGGTAGTGGGCGCGTTTCCGCTGGCGGTGTTACTGGCGTTGGGGCGTATGTCTGACCTACCGGTGATCCGTTCACTGTGTACGGTTTACGTGGAACTGATCCGGGGTGTACCGCTGATTTCGGTGCTGTTCATGGCCTCGTTCCTGTTCCCGCTGTTCATGCCTGTGGGTACGTCGATTGATGTGTTGCTGCGGGTATTGGTGGCGATGATTCTGTTTGCGGGGGCGTATCTGGCGGAAGTGATCCGGGGTGGTTTGCAGGCGATTCCGCGTGGGCAATACGAGGCGGCGGCATCTTTGGGGCTGACGTATTGGCAGATGCAGGGCAAGATTATCCTGCCGCAAGCCTTGGCAACCGTGGTGCCGGGGATCATGAATAACTTCATTTCCACCTTCAAGGATACCTCGTTGGTGACGATCGTGAGCTTGTATGAACTCACCGGCTCGCTGGATCTGGCGGTTAACAGCGATCCCGACTGGTTGCCGTACAAGCTGGAAGGCTATCTGTTTATCGCCGCCATTTATTTCGTATTCTGTTTCAGCTTGTCGCGCTACAGCCAGTGGGTGGAGCGGCAGGTGAGCCGGGGGAAAGTGCATTAATGTCTAACAATCAAGCTGACTACATGATCGAATTCGCCAAGGTCAACAAATGGTACGGTCACTTCCACGTGCTGCGTGACATCGACTTGCAGGTACGCAGGGGGGAACGGATTGTCATTTGTGGCCCTTCCGGTTCGGGCAAATCGACCCTGATTCGCTGCATTAACCGCCTTGAAAGTCACCAAAAAGGCAAGTTAACGGTAGATAATCTGGAACTCAGCGATGACGTGAAAGTACTACACGAAGTCCGCCGCAAGGTGGGCATGGTGTTCCAACAATTCAACCTGTTCCCGCATTTGACTGTGCTGGAAAATCTCACCCTCGCGCCGATTCAGGTCAATAAACTGTCCAAAGTCGAGGCGGAAGAACGTGCGATGGAACAATTGCAGCGGGTACAAATTGCCGAACAGGCGTACAAATACCCCTTGCAACTCTCCGGTGGGCAGCAACAGCGCGTTGCCATTGCGCGTACCTTGTGCCTGACCCCGCAAGTGCTGCTGTTCGACGAACCGACTTCCGCGCTCGACCCGGAAATGATCAAGGAAGTGCTGGATGTCATGACCGAACTGGCGGAGCAGGGCATTACCATGCTGTGTGTGACCCACGAAATGGGTTTCGCTAAATCGGTGGCTGATCGGGTGATCTTCATGGATCAGGGGCAGATTGTGGAAGAAAACAACCCGCACGATTTCTTCAATCGCCCGCGCAATGAGCGCACGCAGGCATTTTTGGCGAAAATATTGACGCACTGAAGGTATGTTCAGACCCTACAACGACACCTGTGTGCCGATTTCCACTACCTGTTCCGGCGGCAAATTGAAGTAGCTAGCAGCACTTTCTGACTGGCGCATCATCCAGCCAAACAGTGCGCAACGCCAATAAGGCAACACACCCTCACAGCCCACTAGGGCAGTGCGTGCTACAAAAAAGGTGGTGCTATCAGTGGGCAATTCCAATTGGTAGTCGACAGTGCCGCGTAATGCTTTGGTTAAATCTGGGTCTTCGCGGAACCCAAAGCGCACCCCTACACTGTAGATACCCGGTGCAAGTCCCGTTACCCTCAGGCGATCTTCTTCCTCAACATAGGGTACTTCCTCATTGTCTACATGCAGGAATACGATTTGTTGGTGCATTACGCCGTAATGCTTGATGTTATAAAACAAGCGGCTAGGCACGAGGTTGGGGTTAGAGGCTAGATATACGGCAGTACCCGGTACACGGGGAATATCGCTATGCTGGTCAGTGATAAACTTGCGCATGGTGATATTGAGCTTGCGGCGGTGGTCTGCTACCAGTTGGCTTCCTTTTTTCCATGTCATTAGCAAGGTGAAAATGACAATGCCCATGGTAATCGGTAGCCAGCCACCGTGCTCAATCTTGCTCAGGTTGGAAGCGAAGAACATGATTTCAAACAGGCTGCATACCAATACTGTGCCGACAATCATGTGGCGAATGCGTTGATTGGGGCGGGCAAGTGCGACCAATATCACCATCAGGCTATTAATAACCATTGCTCCAGAAACCGCAACCCCATAAGCCGCAGCTAACGCGCTGGATGAACCAAAACTTAGTACCAGTAACAATACGCCCAACAACATCAGCCAGTTGACGCTGGCAATATAGATTTGCCCACTTTCCGAGTCAGAGGTGTGCTCTACCCGGATACGCGGTAGATAGCCCAGCCGGGTTGCCTGCCTAGTCAGGGAATACGCCCCGGAAATGGTGGCCTGGGACGCAATCACCGTTGCCATCGTGGCCAATATCACTAAGGGGATTAGCAGGCCTTCCGGGGCGAGGAAATAGAATGGATTTTCGGTGGCTTCAGGGTGACGTATCACCAAGGCACCTTGCCCGAAATAATTCAGCATCAAGGAAGGCCACACCAAGCCGTACCACGCCAAGCGGATCGGTCTTGCGCCAAAATGCCCCATATCGGTATACATCGCTTCCCCACCGGTCAACGCGAGAAAGACGGCGGACAATAAAACGAACGCTGCTGCAGGGTGTTGCAGGGTAAAGGATAGCGCGAGCAACGGATTCAACGCTTGCAGTACTTGTGGGGTTTTTATAATGCTGATCAGTCCCAGTATCGCCAGCGAGGCAAACCAGACAAGAGTGATTGGTCCGAACAGGCTGCCTACTTTTGCTGTCCCAAACCGCTGAATCATGAACAGGCTAATCAAAATACCTAAAGTAATGGGAATGATCAAATGTTCAAATTGTGGTGTTGCCACGCTGATGCCTTCCACGGCTGACAGCACTGAAATGGCTGGAGTAATGACTGCATCACCGTAGAACAATGCGGCGGCAAATACGCCTAGTATTGCGCCGATCTTCGACCACCTCGGCAGAGTGCGGCGTGTATGGCGGCGTGCTAGCGCAAGCAAGGCAAGCTCCCCGCCTTCGCCTTTGTTGTCAAAACGCAGCACCAGCCACACGTATTTAACGGAAATGACCATTGTCACTGACCAAAAGATGGCAGATAGGATTGCTAATACATTTTCATGGGTTGGTGTAAGACCGTGAAGAAAGGCTTCCTTGAATGCATATAAGGGGCTAGTACCAATGTCGCCAAAGACAACACCTAACGCAGCAATCATTAATACGCCCAGCTTCTGCTTAGGGGCGTGTATTGTGCTCATATCAAAACTCCTTCCTTGAAGCTTTAGCAAGCGATGCCATCTGATATAGCAACCGATGCAGGGGGTATGGTTGCGGATTCTGGCACGTCAGAGATAAATATGATGTAGAAATTAACCTAGATACACTTGGCTAGCTGGATAACGCACGCGTGGCGGCACTTGCATCGCGAGAAAAAATCCCAAGGTTAAGGGGCCGACTCGTCCTATAAACATCAGTAACATGATGATCGTGCGCCCCAGTTGATCGAGTTCCCCGGTAATGCCGCGTGATACGCCAACGGTTGCGAGTGCAGAGACTGCCTCAAACAGTAAATTTAGAAACTCGCCATCGTGTGTCAACGTCAACAGGAATACGCCGAACATCACGGACAGCAGGGTGGTGACGACCAATGCCTGTACTTTTAGCACTTGTTCTAGACCGACGCTGCGTCCGAAAGCATGAATACGTTGCTGCCGCCGGAAAAACGCCAACGTTGCTAATAGTAGGATAATAAATGTCGTCACTTTGATTCCGCCTGCCGTAGAGGTGCTGCCTCCGCCAATTAGCATCAAAGAAATAAACATCAGTGTGGTATTGTCATGCATTTCTGCTAAATTAATACTGTTAAATCCCGCAGTACGGCTGATCACCGCTTGAAACCAGCTTGCCTGCCATTTGTCGAAAGCACTTGCCATTGACCCCAACGTCTTGGCGTTATCCCATTCCAGCACGGCAAACAGCACGGTTGACCCCACCAACAATACTGCTGTTCCCACCAGCATCAGCTTGGTATGCAAGGAAAACCGCCGCCATTGGCGTAACTGGAAAATATCCGCAATCACGCTATAACCCAGCCCGCCAATAATCACCAGCATAGGGATAGTGAAATTCACCAAGGGATTATTCGCCCAACGCACCATGCTGTCCGGGAATAATGCAAACCCGGCGTTATTGAAAGCTGAAATACTGTGAAACAAGGCTTGCCATAAACCCGTTTGCCACCCGAACTCGGGAACGGTCACGCAAGCCAGCAAGGCCGTACCACCCAGTTCGCACACTAACACCACCCACAAGATCACTTTCAGCAAACGTACCAGTTCCCTGACTGAAGTCTGGTTCAAATCTTCACGCAGGAACACATGGTGCGACATGCCAATCGGTAAACCCATGGCGGATAGTATCAATACCGCAAACACCATGATTCCTAACCCGCCCAACTGGATCAGGAGCAGGATGAAAGCCTGTCCGGTGGTGGTAAAAGCACTACCCGTATCCACGACGCCCAAGCCAGTTACCGTGACAGCGGACACGGCAGTAAACAGCGCATCCCCCCAGGCAATTCCGTGATGGGTTGAAACAGGCAATTCCAATGCCAACATCCCGATGACAATGAGTATGGCATAGGACAAGGCCAGCAGAGCAGGAGGGGGCAAGTTGATAGTACGCCGAAAGGCAAGCGAACGGAGCCAGATAAACATGGGTTACTCCGCAGTATTAAATACTGTCGCTGAATTTGCGTAAGGATGCACGGCGTCCCAGTAACAATAGCTTGTCATCTGGGTGTAACGAGGCATGGTCATTAGTGCAGTTTAGGAACTCACTGCCGCGCATGACGCCTAGACAACGTAATTCAAATTTCTCTTCCAATTTGAGGGAGTCAACTGTTTTTCCATCCAACCGCTCTGGTACGATCATATTCACTACATGGAAGCCATTACCCAGACTGACATAATCGCGTACCAATGGGTTGTGTAGTACCTGTGCAATGTGTTGTCCCATTTCTTCTTCGGGGTGAACAATACGGTCAGCGCCTAATTTGCTGAGGATTCGGTGATGGGTACGACTACTGGCTTTTACCCAGATGGTTTTTGCGCCCAGCAGCCGTGCGTTCATGGTGCAAAGGATACTAGCCTCAAGATCTTCACCCATAGCAATCAGCACGACATCATAGTGCCCGACACCCGCTTCACGCAGTGCCAATTCATCTCGCCCATCAATAATCATGGCTTCCGATAGAGTATCCGCCATCCGGCTGACTCGTTTTTCATCCATATCGATGCCAATAACGTGGTTGCCGAAACGTACCAATTCTGCCGCGACCGTGCTGCCGAAGGTACCAAGGCCGATAACGACAAAACTTTTGTGCGGCTGAGCCATCATTTTCTCCGAAATGTTGCTGGAATAGTGTGTGGGTTCTTGATGACCGCTACTGTATGTCAATTCCTGCCAAACAAGAAGTGGCAAGCTGTGTTATGTTTGCCGAAACAGGTTTGCAACTATTATCTGGAGTTTGCATGAATTCAGAGAAGGTCATTTTTGGTTTTTTTATTGTCTTGGCGTTAACCCTCAATTTTGGGTTTTTCATCGGTGACATTGACAGCATGGCGCACCACAATGTTTACGAACTGTTTGCTGCTATCGTGGTCAGCCTGATTGCAACAGTGTTGAAATTCGGTGATCGAACCCACCTCGGTGCTATCTTTCTGGCGACCAGCTTGGTGGCTGATTTGCAGTTGATCGTTGCGGCCTTTATCTGGGGTTATGCGGCGCATGTGAGTGCGGCGGGGGTTGATGAGGAAGCCGCAGTTGCCATCGTGTCGTTTTCCGGCGGTGCGTTGCTGGCGAACATCATCTCGGTGGTATTGCTGGTGGCAGAAACCATGACGGTACGCCGCTAACCGAAGGGGTGGCCTGTGCCTGATATTTTCTATGTGCTGTTGCGGCGAATGCGCACCCCGTTGGTGGTGCTGATCCTGATGTATGCGGTGTCGGTGTTGGGGTTTACCCTGATTCCGGGGATGGATGCAGAGGGTAAGCCGTGGCACATGTCGTTTTTTCACGCGTTGTATCTGGTGAGTTATACCGCCACGACCATCGGTTTTGGGGAAATCCCTTACGCCTTCACTGACGGCCAGCGCCTATGGATGATGTTCGTAGTGCATCTCACCGTGATTGGCTGGCTGTACAGCATTGGCTCGCTGCTGACCGTGTTGCAAGACCCTGCCTTCCGCAAATTGCGTGTTGAATATGTGTTCCAGCGCAGTGTGAAACATTTGCGTACCCCGTTTTATCTGGTATGCGGTTACGGCGATACGGGCGGCATCCTGATCAAAGCATTGGCTGATGAGGGTATCAAGGCGGTGGTGGTTGATAAGGATGAAAACCGTATCAATGAGCTGGAACTCAGCGATTACATCCGCCGCCCGCTGGGTCTGTTGGGGGATGCTGCCAAGCCTGCGGTGCTGGAAATGGCGGGCATCACCAACAGCTATTGCATTGGCGTAATAGCCCTGACCGATTCCGACCAGACCAATCTGATGGTGGCATTGACGGCGCACTTGCTTAACCCTGATTTGCGGGTGTTGGCGCGGGTGGAGTCGCCCGAGCTTGAGGCGAATATCCGTTCCTTTGGCACAAACGAAGTTATTAATCCGTTTGAAACGTTTGCCGGGCGTTTGGCAATGGCCATCCATTCACCCGGCATGTATACGTTGTTTACCTGGATGACGGGTGTCCCGCATGAGCCCTTGCGTGAACCGCTGTTTCCGGGAAAAGGCTTGTGGATCGTTGCGGGTTACGGGCGTTTTGGCAAGGCATTGCACAGCAGGCTGCAAGGTGCTGGCATTCCTGTGCAAGTGATCGAGCCTGACCCACAACGTGCCCAAGCACCGCAGGGAACGCTGACCGGTTTGGGCACGGAAGCACCCACCTTGCTGCAAGCGGGCTTGCGTAAAGCGGTAGGTATCGTGGCAGGCACCAGTAACGATGCCGATAACCTTTCCATTCTGATGACGGCTAAGGAACTGAGGCCGGATATTTTCAGGGTAGCCCGCCAAAACCAGCGCGATAACGGCATTATTTTCGATAAGGCCGATTTCAACCTGATCATGAAGCGCGGTGATGTGATTGCCCATAAGATTTTTGCCCTGCTGCGTACCCCGCTGATCAGCGACTTTCTGGATGCTATCCGGGGGAATGATGATGACTGGGCAAACCTGCTGGTCAGCCGGATTCTGGGTGTTACCACTGATGAAGTACCGTACTTGTGGGAAATCAAGATCAATAAAGCCCGCACACCTGCTTTGTACAAAAGTTGTTTGATGCAAACCGTCACTTTGCACCATATCTTGTGTGATCCGCGCGAACGTGAACACTTGTTACCGGCCATTCCCTTGTTGCTCAAACGCAAGGGCAAGGTGACTGTGTTGCCAGAAACGGATACGCATCTGGAAGTCAGTGACCGCGTATTGATGTGTGCTTCTTACCCCACCAGCCACGACATGCAATGGGCTACCCAAAATGAAAATGTCCTGCACTATTTATTGACCGGGCAGGAAACGTCCGGTGGGGATCTTTGGCGGCGAATATTACAAAACCGTTAAAATGAGCAAAATACAATCAATTTTGTCATCATGTTTGGGAACGGCTAATGTTAAGATTTTGTGACAGAAAAAATCATCCAATGTAACAAGATTATAAGGAAAACCAACAATGGAACTAGAAGTCGTTAACGTTAAGTATGTAGGCCCTGCCACCGTCAAACGTTTAGCAGAGCACGGTATTACTAGTGTGCAACAATTAGCAGACATGTCAGTGGAAGCGCTCATTGCTTTGCCTGGTATTGGCGAAAATACAGCTCCGCTCATTATTGCTAGCGCTCAAGCAATGCTGGCTCAATCCCCACAAGACGATGCGATTGCCAACATTGTGTTAGAGGATGAAGTGATCACGCCGAATACCTTGTCTATGGATGGGGCGGCAATTGACGTGGAATTGGTGGCTGCCTTTGAGCGGAGTCTTTCAACGAGCATCTTAAAAAAGCAAGCCAGGCAGGAGAAAAAAGCTAAGAAGGCTGCGAAGCAAGCTCAAAAGGATTTAAAGAAAGCAACCAAGAAAGCAGCGAAAAAAGCCGAAAAAGTGGCTAAGAAAGATGAAAAAGCCGTGCGTAAGGCTAAAAAGCATGAGAAGAAAGCCAAGAAGAAATAATTGAAGGTTTCCCTCTTCCTTCCTCCCCTGTCAGTGGGGAGGTTTAGGAGGGAGGCCGCCTATGCCGCTATTGCTAGCATATTTGCCCATGCGTCTGGGGTAATGGGTTGTTGATTATGGTCTTTCAGCGTGCCGTGAAGATCATCTGTCAGTCTTTCGGCTGTCAACAGGAAGTCGTTAATCGCTTCAGCATCATTAATCAAACTGGGCAAATTGAGGATCATTGATAAGCCGGGTGTGGTTTGATCGACGAGTTCATCAGGTACTAATGTCCACGGTTTTACACCATTGGCCACACTGAATAAGCTGGTTTCGCCTTGCTCACTGAGCACGAATCGATGAAAAATATCCATTTCACCAAAGCTCAATCCTGCATTGTCGAGTGCTCGTAAGACTTCAGTGCCAGCAAAGCCAGCATCAATATCGGCTGCAATAAATAAAACTAACTGCGGCGGAAGGGTGACAGCCTTTGTTCCTGAAGGGGAAGCAGCGGTTGATCTACCTGCAACATTAGACATCATCACATCGGACATATCACGGGCATTTGCGGATGGACGTTTGCCGTCGCGTGCGGGTACGTCATCGCATACGCTAGAGAGTTCATTGCCATCGGCATCACGTAATATGGGAACGTTTTCGTCACGTTTTTGAGGAGATTGGCGGCGTGAGATGCGACTGATGACGTAAATACCCACCAGAGCCGCTAGCCCTAACACCATGATAATCAGGCTTACCAGTTCCATTTAAGATCCTTTAATCCTTGTTTGTTGTCGTCTTCAGCCATTTGCTAGTTTGACCGCTTCGGCCATATCAACTGCTACCAAGCGCGAGACACCCGCTTCACGCATGGTAACACCGATAAGGTTTTCGGCAAGTTCCATGGTGGTTTTATTGTGGGTGATGAAAATAAATTGTACCTGTTCTGACATATGCCGCACCAGTTCACAGAATCGCCCGACGTTAGCTTCATCGAGTGGCGCATCCACTTCGTCCAGCATACAAAAGGGTGCGGGGTTCAACTCGAAAATAGCGAACACCAAGGCTACTGCTGTTAAGGCTTTTTCGCCACCCGACATTAGGTAAATGGTCGAAAGTCGCTTACCGGGCGGACGCGCCATGATGGCAACACCCGTGGTCAGCAGATCATCGCCGGTCATTTCCAGATAGCATTCGCCGCCACCAAACAGGCGTGGGAACATCTCTTGCAGGCAGCTATTTACCTTGTCGAAGGTTTCCTTGAAGCGGGCGCGGGTTTCGCGGTCAATCTTGCGGATGGCATTATCCAGCGTTTCCAGCGCGGCGACCAGATCGTCGTTTTGCTGATCCAGATATTGCTTGCGTTCGCTTTGTTCGCGGAATTCGTCGATGGCGGCAAGGTTGATCGCGCCTAAACGCTGGATGCTGCGTTGTATGCTGTCCAGTTGTTGCAGGAAATGTTCCGGGCGGGCATCCGCTGGCAGGTTGGCTTGCAGGCTGGCGGCGTCGAATTCGGTTTTGGCAAATTGTTCAGCGATGGTTTGTTCGCGTACTTGCACGGCTTGCCATTCGAGTTTGCGGTTTTCCTGCTCAGTGCGGGTTTGTTCGACAATGCGTTCGGCTTGCACCCGTGCGGTATCTTGCTGGCGGATGTCGGCTTCTAGCGCTTGCAAGGTTTGCCGGGCTTGAGTCAGACGCTGTTCAACTTCGGCGCGTTGCGTCAGCGCGGTATCGCGTTCAGCTTGCAGGTCGGCGGCAGGGTCGTCGTGTAAGTGCATTTGTTCCAGCAGGGTGTCGCGTTGCTGTTCCAGCAATTCGAGGCGGCTGGTGAAGCGTTCAAGCTGGCGTTGGCTGTTGTCGCGTTGAGTGCGGTTGGTTTCCAGATGCAGGCGGATGTCTTGGGCTTCGTCTTGTAGCTCGCGCAAGGTGCGCCGCGCATCATTGACGGCGTGTTGCAAGTGTTCGCGGCTGGCGGCGAGTCGATCACGTTCGGTTTGCACGGTTTCCAGCAAGGCTAGTGCGGCATTGCGTTGTTCGGTGGCTAGCAGGTGATCTTCTTCTTGCTGCATCCGTTGCGCGTCGAGTTCGGCGCAGTCGGCGTCGATTTGCTGGCGGCGGCTGTGGAGCTGTTCGATGCGCTGTTGCAAGGCCAGCAAGCGGCTGCGCTGTTCGGATTCGGTGCGGTGCAGGCGGTTGGTGTCGGCTTGTGCCTGATCACGTTGCTGTTCGTGGCTGCGGATGCTGTCGCGCAAGCTGTCAGCGCGTTGTTGCCAGTCGGCAAGGCTGGTTTCTAGCGTTGCCAGTTGTTCGCGTAAGGATTCGATTTCTTGCTGGCGTTGCAGGATGCCGCTGTGTGCATCGGATTGGCGTGGGCTGCGTAACCAGTTGATGCCGAGCCACAGGCCGTCACGGGTGATGATGGATTCGTTGGGGGCTAGGCTGTGGCGTTGCGATAGGGCTTCTGGCAGGGTTTCGGCACAGCGGATACCCGCAAATAAGGTGCTGGCATGTGTGGGGTGTTGGATTTTGCTGGCCAGCATTGTCGGACTGGTGTCCGGCCTACTGGCGTGGTTTTCTAGCAAACTGATGCCAGAGGCTGGAAAGTCGTTAATAATTGGTAGGGAATCCAGGCAAATAGTATCTAAACCTTCGCCCAATACGGTTTCAACTGCTGTTTCCCAACCACTCGCGACGCGTAATTGTTCGGCGATGCGCGGGGCTTTGTCCAAGCCTTTGGCGGTGAGCCATTGCTGGCGGGCTTTGTCGGTTTTGTCCAGCCCGGCTTGCTGCAAGGTTTCCAGCGAGGCCAGCCGCCCTTGTAGGGCTTGGCGTTGTGAGCGTGCTTGATCCAGTTGCGCTTGCACGTCGCGGTGGGCTTGCTGTTGTTCGTTGAGGGTGGCGCTGAGGTCGGCAAGCTGTTCGGTGGCGAGCAGGTGGGCTTCGGCGGCTTCTTGCTGTTGTGCTTCGAGCAGTTGCAGGTCGTCAAGGAAGCGGGTGGTGGACAGGCTGCCGGTTTCTTGTTGCAGGCGCTCAAAACGCTGGTTGGTTTGGCTCAGTTGGCGTTCGAGCTGTTCCATGCGGGCTTTTTCGACTTGCGCGTGCCGGGTGGGTTCGGCAATGCGTTGCTGGATGCTGTGCCAGTGTTCTTGCCAGTCGTTGAGCTGGTCTTCGGCATCTTGTTGGTGGGCTTCTGCCATTTCAAGCTGTTCGCCGAGGGCTTCTTCGCGGGGTTCGAGGTCGGCAAGGGCTTGTTCGCACGCGCTGAGTTTGTCGCGGTCTTCGCTGGCGTGGCGCTGGGTTTCTTCGATGCTTTGTTCGGCACTGCGCAAGGCATCTTGCTGGCGGCGTTGGATGTCGCGCTGGTGCTGGATGCTTTGTTCGATGCGGGCAATGTCTGCCCCGGCTTGGTAATACTCGCCTTGTACCGTGTTGAGGGTTTCGTTGGCATCGCTGTGCTGGTTGCGAAGTGCTTCGATGCTGGCTTCGAGGTGGCGGACTTGGGCTATCTGTTCCTGATAATCGGTGGAACGTTGGCTAAGGTCGCGCAGGCGCTGTTCGCCGTCGGCTTTGAGTGCCGCCCATTGCAGCACGAGTACGCTGGCTTCGAGGTGGCGTTCTTCTTCGCGTAATTCGCGGAAACGTTGCGCGGCTTTGGCTTGTTTGTCGAGGCGTTCGAGTTGCTTTTCGAGTTCGTCGCGCAAGTCCGTGAGGCGTTCGAGGTTTTCGCGGGTATGCGCCATGCGGGTTTCGGTTTCGCGGCGGCGTTCTTTGTAGCGGGAAATCCCGGCGGCTTCTTCGAGGGTATTGCGCAATTCTTCGGGTTTGGCTTCGATCAGGCGCGAGATCATGCCTTGTTCGATAATGGCGTAGCTGCGGGGGCCTAAGCCTGTGCCGAGGAAGATGTCGGTAATGTCGCGGCGACGGCATTTCGAGCCGTTGAGGAAATAGCGGGAATCGCCGTCGCGGCTGACTTGGCGTTTGACGGAGATTTCGGCGTAGTTGGCGTATTCGCCGCCGAGTGTGCCGTCGCTGTTGTCGAATACCAGTTCGACGGAGGCTAGGCCAACCGGCTTGCGTGAGGAGGAGCCATTGAAAATGACATCCTCCATCGACGCGCCGCGCAAGTGTTTTGCAGAGGATTCGCCCATGACCCAGCGCACGGCATCAATGGTGTTGGACTTGCCACACCCATTGGGGCCGAGAATGCCGGTGAGGTTGCTGCGTAAATCCAGCGTCACGGGGTCGACGAAACTTTTGAATCCGGCAATGCGGATTTTACTTAGACGCACGGGGTGGGGGCTTACCTGTTACTTGGGGCGCTGATTTTACGGGAGCACAGGGTAAAAAGGCTAGTGATGTTGTTCACTCGGCCTCCAGTGCGCCTGCTAGCACCTGCCGGATATGCTGCTGTTGCTGCTCATCCATAATCATGCAGCCTTCCTGCGTGGTCACGTAGAAAATATCTTGTGCCTGTTCGCCTAGCGTGTTGATGCGGGCGTTATGCACACGAATTCCCAGCCCATCCATTGCTTCGCCTAGCCGTGACAGTAGCCCTGGCATATCACCCGCGTTGATTTCTAGCAAGGTCAGATTTTTTTCTGGCTGCTGGCTAAAGGAAATGCGGGTGGGTATGTCGAAATTGCGCAAAATACGCGATTTGCGGTGGGTACGGTGGTAAGGCGTTTCGCGTTCTAGGTTATTGGTGATGGTGTCGATGATATATTCTTGATCAACTTCACTGATAATCGGGTGATTATCTTGGCCGAGAATGTGCAGCGTGTACAGGTCGAAACCGTCTGTGGTGGAGACTATCCGTGCTTGCACGACGTTGAGGTTGAGTTGCTCCAATGAGGATACGATTCGTGAAAATAATTCATCCTGATCTTTGCTGTAAACAAATAAGACATTGCTGCTGCCTGAGACGGTACGACGGATGTGAATGAGGGTAGGTTTGCGTGCTGCCTCGATAAGGATGTGACGGGTATGCCAGTGCACCGATTCTACCGAGTGCTGGAGGTGGTAATCCGCCCCGAATTTATTCCATAGCGCGTGGCATTCGGCTGCGGAAAATCCTTCTTGCAACAGTTGTTCCAGTACGGCATTGCGTTTTTCCTCAATCAGCAATGTCCCTTCATGGGTAATCAGGGTGCGATTACTCAGGACACGTCGGGTAGAGTGGTATAGCTCATGCAGCAAGGCTTGTTTCCAACCATTCCATAGCTTGGGATTAGTACCACGGATGTCCGCAATAGTGAGTAGGAAGAGGCAATCCAGACGGCTTTGTGAGGCGACAATTTCGGCGAATTCCTGAACGATCGCGGGGTCACTAATGTCTTTACGCTGGGCAGTCATGCTCATCAATAAGTGATGGCCTACGAGCCAACTGACGAGTGAGGAATCATGCAGGTCTAGGCTGTGTTCCCGACAGAAACTGTAAGCATCGTGTGAGCCTAATTCGGAATGGTCGCCGTTACGCCCTTTGGCGATGTCATGAAATAGCCCGGCAAGGTATAACAGCTCCGGGTTACGAAAGTTCTTGAAAACTTTTGCACACAGGGGAAGTTCTTGAGCGCCGATGGCGGTACTGTAACGTCGTAGGTTGCGTACCACGAGTAGCGTGTGTTCGTCCACGGTATACATGTGGAACAAATCGTACTGCATCCGCCCGACGATATTGGCGAAGGCGGGGATGTACGCGGCAAGGATGCCGTAACGGTTCATGAGTCGCGTGACAAAGGTAATGCCTTTGGATTGGCGCAAAATTTGGATGAACAGTTGGCGGTGGCGGGCTTGCTGGCGGAAGCTGGCATCAATTCGGTGCAGGTTGTGGCGGATCAGCCGCGTGGTGTCGGGGGTTAGCCCGGTTACGCCCGGTGTGATTTGTAGTAGTAGGAAAATTTCCAGCAAGGCGGTTGGATACAGCACGAAGACATCCGGTGAATTCACCGAAATCAGGTTGCCGCGCTTTTGATACCATTCGCCCAACATTTCTGGCGGTGGTGGGTGCAGGGTGAGAATGCGCTCGCGGAAAATACCCATCAACATGTCGCTTAAACGTTCTAGCGCGGTGATGGTGCGATAGTAGCGTTGCATGAAGGCTTCTACGGCTGCATTGTTGGCATCGTCGGTATAGCCAAACAGGTGCGCAAGATTGCGCTGGTAGTCAAATAACAGGCGATCTTCCTTGCGCCCGGCCAGTTCGTGTAGGGCGAAGCGAATACGCCACAGGAACTGGCGACCTTCGCGTAATGTTTCAAATTCGTCGTATTCTACCAGCCGCTTTTCGTAGAGTTCCTGTAAAGACAGTGTGCCGTATTCGCGGTGTGTGACCCAGCTAATGGTTTGAATGTCACGTAATCCGCCGCGTCCTTCCTTGATATTGGGTTCCACGCGGTGCGAGGTGTCGCCGAGTTTGACGTAGCGTTTTTGTTGTTCTTCGAGCTTGGCTTGGAAGAAGTCGCGACTGTTCCACATGTGCGTCGGGGCGATGGCATCACGTAAGGCGTGGAAGAGTTGTTCATCGCCGCTAAGGTAGCGTGATTCGATGAGGTTGGTGATGACGGTTTGATCCGTGCTTGCCAGTTGTAGGCATTCGTCAAGGGTGCGAACGCTATGCCCAACATCCAGTCCGATGTCCCACAGTGATGTGATAAAGGCGGAGATGCGTTCGCAGCCTTCTGGGCTTGGTGATGCAGGCAATAGCAGCAGTAAGTCAATGTCGGAGGCTGGGTGTAATTCTCGGCGACCATAACCACCCACCGCAATTAGTGTGGCTTGTTGATGTTGAGGAATGCCGTTTTTTTCCCATAAGTGCTGGAGTAGTAGGTCGATAAATTCGGCATGGTTAAACAGCAGGCTACGAATTTCTTTCCCCGCGTGGAAGGCTTCCCCTAGCAACTTACGCGCGTCACGGATGGCTTGGGCATAATCAGCAATTTGCAGGTCATCACGTGCCATTAGCGCATGATAAACCGCCAGCAAAGGGTTGGTTTGCAGAATCGCCATCATAGTGTTTCGCGCCAGTTAGCCTCTTCGGCACGTAGCGTGAGAATCTCAAAGCCATCATCGGTCACTAAAATGGTGTGTTCCCACTGCGCGGAAAGCTTGTGGTCTTTGGTGACGGCTGTCCACTGGTCAGGCAGAATTTTCAGGTGGCGTTTGCCTTGGTTGATCATCGGTTCGATGGTGAAAATCATGCCAGCTTGAATGATGATTTTGTCGCTGTCTTTGCTGTAATAATGCAGGATTTGCGGTGCTTCATGGAATTTACTGCCGATACCATGCCCACAAAACTCTTCCACCACGCTGTAATGATGGGCATGAGCATGGCGTTGGATCGCCTTGCCAATATCACCGAGGGTTGCGCCGGGGCGTACTTGCAGGATGCCGTGGTACATGCATTGCTGGGTAATTAGGCTCAGGCGCTTGCCTGCAATGGTCGGTTCGCCGACGTGGAACATTTTGCTGGTGTCGCCGTGGTAGCCATCCTTGATCACGGTAATGTCGATATTCAGGGCATCGCCATTTTTGAGCACCTTGTCGCTGGGTATGCCGTGGCAAATCTGATGGTTGACCGAGGTGCAGATGGATTTGGGGAAGGGTGGTTGGCCATACCCCAGCGGGGCGGGGATTGCTTGCTGCACATTGATAATGTAATCGTGGCAAATCTGGTTCAAGGTATCGGTGGTGACGCCCGGTTTGACGTATTCACCGATCATGTCCAGTACATCGGCTGCCAGCTTGCCTGCTACCCGCATTTTGGCGATTTCATCCGCCGTTTTGATCGTTATTCCCTGATCACGTTGTGTCTTTGCCATTTCTAATTGTTCCCTGTAGCACTCAAAAGCGTTTCATGGTATAAAGCGCCCGCGAATTCCGCAAATAGTTTTACATGTTGTTTGACTGTTTATTTAAATCCACACATACATCGACACGACACGCAGGGTGCCTGAACAAAAAACAGGTTGCGTTTGCCGGGATGTATGGAGGCATAACCCATACAGGAGCTTATCATGCCTAAAGTTACTATGCGCCAAATGCTCGAAGCAGGCGTTCATTTCGGTCACCAGACCCGTTACTGGAACCCTAAAATGGGTCAGTTCATCTTTGGTGAGCGTAACAAAATCCACATCATCAACCTTGAGCAGTCTCTGCCAATGTTCAATGATGCGACCAACTTCATTGGTAAGCTGGCTGCGAAAGGCGGCAAAATCATGTTCGTCGGCACCAAGCGTTCTGCACGTGAAGCCGTTAGCGAAGCTGCGACTGCTTGCAAAATGCCTTACGTCAACCATCGCTGGTTGGGTGGGATGCTGACTAACTTCAAAACAGTCAAGCAATCCATCAAGCGCCTGAAAGATCTGGAAAAAATGGCTGAAGACGGCACTTTCCAGAAATTGGGCAAAAAAGAAATCCTGACCTTGAGCCGTGAATCCGAAAAGCTGGAACGCAGCCTCGGTGGTATCAAGGATATGCGTGGCCTGCCAGACGCGATTTTCGTTATCGACGTAGGCTACGAAAAAATCGCTGTGCAGGAAGCCAACAAGCTGGGTATCCCGGTTATTGGTGTAGTTGATACCAACAACTCCCTGCAAGGTATTGATTATGTGATTCCAGGTAACGATGACGCTATCCGCGCCATTCAACTGTACGTTTCAGCCGCTGCCGATGCGATCAACGAAGGTCACACTTCCGCTGCTGTTGCACCAGAACCTGAAGCTGCTGCCCCAGTTGTTACTGAAGCAGTCGCTGATGAAGCACCGACTACAGACGCTGCTGGCGCTTAAGCCAGCCCGTTCAAACAAGGAGTTACCCTAATGGCAATTACTGCTGGAATGGTGAAAGAACTGCGCGAACGTACCGGCGCAGGCATGATGGAATGCAAAAAAGCCCTGACTGAAACCAATGGTGACATGGAAGCGGCTATCGACCTGATGCGCAAATCCGGTGCAGCGAAAGCTGACAAGAAAGCCGGGCGTGTTGCCGCAGAAGGTCGTGTTGTGATTGCACTGACGGCTGATGCCAAACGTGCAGTCGTCGTTGAAGTGAACAGCGAAACAGACTTTGCTGCGAAAGACAGCTTCTTCGTCGCATTTGCTGAAGAAGTTGGTGCAACTGCATTGGCAAACAATGTAGCAGACGTTGAAGCGCTGTCAGCGATGACAGAAGCTAGCCGTACTGCACTGATCGCGAAAATCGGTGAAAACGTGCAAGTACGCCGTTTGGTCTGGGTTGATGCAGGTGCAGGCCAACTGTCTACCTATCAACACGGTGCTAAAATCGGCGTTGTGGTCAGCATGACTGGTGGCGACGATGAAATGGGTAAGCACATTGCGATGCACATCGCAGCGAGCCGCCCAGCTTGTGTCGATGAGTCCGGTGTACCGGCTGATTTGGTTGAGCGTGAGCGCGAAATCCAGATCGACATCGCCATGCAAAGTGGCAAGCCCCGTGACATCGCTGAAAAGATGGTTGTCGGCCGCATGAAGAAATTCTTGGGCGAAATCACCTTGGTAGGCCAGCCGTTCGTTATGAACCCTGACCAAACCGTTGGCGATTTGCTGACATCCAAAGGCGCAAGCATTGCTGAATTTGTGCGTCTGGAAGTCGGTGAAGGCATCGAGAAGAAGCAAGATAACTTTGCTGAGGAAGTAGCGGCGCAAGCGGCTGCGGCAGCAGCGGGGAACTAAAAACCTTCGGGTTTTTGTGAAAAAGGGGCACTGGTTGCCCCTTTTTTTATGCTTGTTTTTTTAGTCCAAGCCTACTTCTTTGCGGACGCGTCGATAGATGGTGTCTACGGTCATTTCCAGTCCGACTGACTCTAAGGTGAAGGTATCACCTGAGTAATAGTATTCCACTTTCCAGTTGCAGCGTCGCCGGAAAATTTGCAGGTGGGGGGTGTCTTGCGAGACGATGACGTATTCGCGCAAGGTCGGTATTCGTGTGTAATTCTCAAATTTTTCGCCTAAATCGGTGCGTTTGGTGCTGGGGGATAGCACCTCTACGATAAGGATAGGGTTAGAACGCGTGTAGGCATCGTCGGTATTTTCTCCACACGCCACCATAATATCAGGGTAGTAGGCAAAGTTTTTACTGCTATGGCGAATCACTACTTTCATATCCGATTGCCAAGCGCGGCATTCCAAGGGGGTTTTGCCCAAGATTGCACCAAACAATTCTGCACTGACGGTGTTGTGTAATTCACTCGCGCCGCTCATTGCGTAGATTTGCCCATCCACATATTCGCTGCGCACATCGACATCTCGCTCACCGGTGAGATAGTCATCAAAGTTGATGTATTCGTGTTTGACTGCGTGCATGGCTACTTCCTGCTTGGCTATTTTGCCAAAGTATAGTGGCTTGCGGTTGGCTTGTCCGCAAGGTGATTGTATCCGCGCGTGTGCGTGGCTGTAAAAAATCATGGATTGTTGGCTTTCTGCGTTAGCCCGTAGCTTGCCCCCTATCCTTGTCACCTGTATAAATGCACCCACGATACCAATAGCAGGAATACTTCATGTCATCGACTCCAGCCAGCCCCGAACTTCGTTTCCGTCGCATCCTTTTAAAACTCAGTGGCGAAGCCCTTTTGGGCAATCAGGATTCCGGCATTGACCCTGAAATCCTTTATCGCGTCGCAAGCGAAGCCATCGCCGTACAACGTTCTGGTGTGCAAGTCGCTATCGTGATCGGTGGCGGCAACCTGTTCCGGGGCGCGGGCTTAGCGGAAAAAGGCATGGATCGAGTGCGTGGCGACCAGATGGGGATGCTGGCAACGGTAATGAATTCCTTGGCGATGCAAGATGCGCTTGAAAAGCTCGGCGCTAACTGCCGCGTATTGACCGCGCTGGGTATTGATCAAGTGGGTGAGCGCTATTCCGCGCACCAAGCCCGCCGTTACCTGGAGCAGGGTGATATTGTTATTTGTGCTGCGGGAAGTGGCAACCCCTTTTTCACCACCGATACGGCTGCCAGCTTACGTGGCGTTGAATTACAATGCGACTTGTTGTTGAAGGCGACCAAGGTGGATGGCATTTATGATGCTGACCCGAAAAAAAATCCTACGGCGAAACGCTTTGATCGGTTATCCTTCGAGGACGCTATCCAACGCCAGTTAGGGGTGATGGATTTAACGGCGATGGTAATGTGCCGTGATAATAAACTTCCGCTCGGTGTATTTGATATGTTTGCGCCCGGAGCGCTCGCTGCGATGGTGCGTGGTGAGATTGTTGGAACTTTGGTTGAGGTTTAAGGTAAATGATTGCAGAGATTAAACAAGATGCAGAGCAACGGATGCAGAAAAGCATTGAAGCCTTGCGCAATGATTTGACAAAAATTCGTACAGGCCGTGCACACCCCAGTTTGCTGGATCAAATTACGGTGGATTATTACGGTTCAGAGGTTCCGCTTAGCCAAGTTGCCAATGTCAGTACCGAAGATGCACGCACCTTGAAAGTGGTGCCGTGGGAAAAGCCGATGGCGGCCAAAATTGAAAAAGCTATCCTAACCTCTAATTTGGGTTTGAACCCGTCTAGTGATGGCAATGTTATCCGTGTGCCTTTGCCAGCATTGACGGAAGAACGCCGCCGTGACTTGGTGAAAGTGGTAAAAAGCGATGCAGAAGGGGCGCGGGTCGCGATTCGCAATATCCGCCGTGATGCCAATTCTGATTTCAAGGCATTGTTGAAAGAGAAAGAAATCTCGGAAGACGAAGAGCGCCGTGCTGCTGACGACATCCAGAAGCTGACCGACCATTTCATCAAGGAAGTGGAAACGGTGCTGGAAACCAAAGAAAAAGAATTAATGGTAGTTTGATGATTGCTTCCGCCCCATCTCTTGGGGCGGGGTTGCATACGATGGGGCCTGAATGACAAATACAACGCCAAAAGATGCTGTTCCCCGACATGTTGCCATAGTGATGGATGGGAACGGACGTTGGGCAAAAGCCCGCTATCTTCCACGCCTGATGGGGCATCATCGTGGAGTAGAAGCCGCCCGTAAGGTTATCCGAGTCTGTAGTGGTGCTGGTGTAGAGTGCCTAACCCTATTTGCTTTCAGTAGTGAAAACTGGCGACGCCCGGAGGAGGAAGTCAGTGGCCTGATGTCTTTATTCATGTCCGCTTTGGAGCGTGAGTCGGCGGCCTTGTTTCGCCACAATGTCAGGTTATGTTTTATTGGTGATCGCAGCGGATTCTCAGCGAGTTTGCAAGAAAAAATCCTTCAAGTTGAGGCGTTGACCGCTAGTTGTAGTGGTATGCGCTTGCTGATTGCTGCTAATTACGGCGGACGTTGGGATATTCTTCAGGCAGTACGTACCCTTGCCAATCAGATTAATTCGGGTGATTTGGATGCTAATAAGCTGGATGAAACAATGTTTGGGCAGTTTCTGTCAACAGACGGCGTGCCAGAACCTGATTTGTTTATTCGCACAGGTGGAGAAAAACGCATCAGTAATTTTCTGATGTGGCAACTGGCATACGCGGAATTGTATTTCACGGATGTATTATGGCCAGAATTCGATGAACAATGTCTGCGCGATGCCTTCAGGGACTTTGCGAGTCGGCAGCGGCGTTTCGGAATGACGGGTGAGCAAGTATCGGGAGGAAAACATGCTTAAACAACGGGTTATTACGGGATTAGTGCTGATTTTATTGGCGTTTGGGGGCATTGGTCTTTTACCAGTTGAGCTGTTTGGCTTGTTCTCACTGATGTTTATTGTTGGCTTGGGTGCTTGGGAATGGGCTGGTCTGACCGGTTGTTACCTGCCTGAAAAGCGCTTACTGGGAACCATGATTATCCTACTGGCTTCTGTTCCGCTGGTGTTTATTCGCCCTGATCCTGTGTGGGTGTTAGTGGTTAGTATCCCGGTGTGGTTTTCCATATTGGTTGCTTTGAAAATTTATCCGCGTAACGCAGGTTTTTACAAGAAACATGCGCTGGCGATGCGCCTATCTGGCATATTGGTGCTTTTGCCAGCATGGTATGCCTTGGTGGCATTACACGCTATGCATTATAGCTATGTTTTTTACCTCATTTCTTTGGTTGCTTTGGCTGATACGGCTGCTTATTTTACCGGACGCAAGTTCGGTAGAACTAAGTTGGCGCCGGATCTAAGTCCGGGCAAGACAAAAGAGGGAGTGTCTGGTGCGGTGCTGGCGACAGCTGTGTGGGCATGGTTGGTATCCTCTTTCTGGCTGGATATTCCAAAAGAACAGCAGGTTGTGTTTATGGCACTTTCTATATTTGTGGTATTGATGTCGGTGGCTGGCGATTTGTTTGAAAGCCTACTGAAGCGTGAAGCAGGTGTTAAGGATAGTGGCAGCATCCTGCCGGGACATGGTGGCATTCTTGATCGAGTTGATAGTCTATTAGCCGCTGCACCGTTGTTTACGTTAGGCTTATTGTGGCTGGGGATCTACCGTGGCATCTAAAGGCATTACGATTTTAGGGGCGAGTGGCAGCATTGGTGTCAGTACGTTGGATGTGTTAGCGCGTCACCCAGACCGTTTCCATGTATTTGCATTAACAGCAAACAGTAATGTCGATAAGATATTCGAGCAATGCCAACGTTTTCAGCCGCGCTATGCGGTGATGGTAGAAACGGTAGCAGCTACGTTGCTGGAAAAGCGTTTGCAAGCCGTTGGTAGCGAAGTTGTTGTGCTGGCGGGTGCAGAAGCACTAGATGCTGTAGCTAGTAGCCCGGAAACGGATTACGTCATGGCTGCTATTGTAGGCGCCGCCGGTTTATTGCCAACATTGGCGGCAGCGCGTGCGGGCAAGCGTGTCATGCTGGCTAATAAAGAAGCGCTGGTTATGTCCGGGCAATTATTCATTGATGCTGTGCGTGAACACGGCGCTGAATTGTTGCCTATCGATAGTGAACATAATGCTGTATTCCAGTGTCTACCGACTGATGGTAGAAAAGGTGTTGAAAAGATTTTACTAACCGCTTCTGGTGGACCCTTCCGCACGTGGTCGTCGAGTGATTTGCAAGGTGTAACGCCTGAACAAGCAGTGGCGCACCCGAATTGGTCGATGGGGCAAAAGATTTCCGTGGATTCTGCCACTCTGATGAATAAGGGGTTGGAAGTGATTGAGGCGTGCTGGTTGTTTGGCCTGCCTGCCGAACGGGTGGAGGTCGTCGTTCACCCACAAAGCACTATTCATTCGATGGTGTCCTATAATGATGGTTCGGTGTTGGCTCAACTGGGCAACCCGGATATGCGTACTCCGATTGCTTATGCGTTGGGGTGGCCTGAACGTTTGGTTTCGGGGGTAGCTCCCTTGGATTTATTTGCTACCGCGAGATTGGATTTTGAACAGCCGGACAGGGAACGTTTTCCGTGCTTGCTATTGGCCTATGATGCGCACGCTCGTGGTGGTTATGCCACGATTGCCTTGAATGCCGCGAATGAAGTGGCGGTAAAAGCCTTTCTGGGGCGTGAGATCGGTTTTGCCGATATTCCGCTGCTGGTGAAGGATGTAATGCATCAAGCGTCAGCGGGTACTCCGATGAACCTTGACGATATACTTATTCAGGATGAGGAAAGCCGTGTGCGTTCACTATCATGGATAAAAAACAAGAAACTACACTAAATCATGAACTTGCTGACTATAATTCCTGCATTTCTTCTCGCCATTGGCGTGCTGGTAACCGTTCACGAATTCGGACACTTCTGGGTCGCACGGCGCTTGGGCGTTAAGGTATTGCGTTTCTCTATCGGTTTCGGTAAACCGCTGTGGCGGCGTGTCTCTAAGGATGCGGATAAAATTGAATATGTGGTGGCGGCACTGCCTTTCGGTGGTTACGTCAAGATGCTGGATGAGCGTGAGTGTGAGGATGGTTGTGAAATCGCCGAACATGAAGTGCATCGCGCCTTTAACCGGCAGAAACTGTGGAAGCGTGCGGCGATAGTCGTTGCGGGGCCGATGGCCAATTTTATACTGGCGATTGTTATTTATGCACTGGTCTTCATGATCGGTCAAGAGGCGATGCGTCCTTATGTCGATGTGATGCAAGATTCACCGGCAGCGCAGGCTGGTTTCCAATCGGGCGATCAGGTAACGGCGATTAATGGGGTTGAAACGACTTCATGGGAAGATGTGCGCATGTTGTTGGTTGAGGAGTACTTGAAGTCTCCGCAATTGGTTTTCAATGTGATAACCCAAGATCAGGTGCCGATGCAGCGTACCTTAGACCTGCAAGGGTTTGCCATGTTCGATGATGAAGGCGGCGCACTCGATAAAATCGGTCTGAGAACATGGGTGCCACCTTATGATGTCGTGGTTGAGCAGATTGTTCCGAATTCTCCCGCTGCGGCTGTGGGTTTGCAGGCTCAAGACAAAATTTTGTCGATTGATGCCGTGAAGCCGACGGGAGGACGTGGCTTTGTTGAATACATCCGTGCTCACCCTGATCAGCCTGTTGTTTTGAAAGTTGATCGGGCTGGTCAGATACAATCTTTCTCTGTGACCCCGCGCATTAATACTGAGCGTGGTGATGCCGTCGCGACGATTGGTGCTGCATTGGCAGCACCGCCACCGGCCTTACGTGATGAAATTTATTTCATGGAATCTTATGGTTTGGTTGATTCTCTGTGGAATGGGGCAGCGAAGACATGGCAAATGTCCATGCTGACCTTAAAACTCATGGGACGTATGTTTACGGGGGAAGTATCGCTGAAAAATGTCAGCGGCCCCGTGACTATCGCACAATTTGCAGGCGTCTCGGCATCGATTGGCTTGACGTATTACCTAGGATTTCTGGCAATTGTCAGTGTAAGTCTTGGGGTGTTGAACTTGCTGCCTGTTCCTATGCTGGATGGCGGGCATTTGTTTTATTACCTAATAGAATGGGTAAAAGGTAGCCCGGTTTCAGCAGAAACGGAAGCCGTTGGTTTTCGGTTAGGAATGGCAATCATTGGCGGACTCATGGTGCTTGCCTTGTATAATGACTTTACGCGGTTATTAAATTAATTATGAAAAAACATACACTCGTCATTTCGGCTGTGAGCTGCTTACTGGCAGTTTCTCAGGCTGCGTGGGCTGCTGCATTTGTAGTTCGCGACATTGAAGTTAATGGTCTGGAACGCGTTGCCGCCGGTACTGTGCTGAATTACCTGCCTGCTCGTGTTGGTGAACAGTTTAATGATGCCAAGTCAGCTGATGCGATTCGGGCGTTATTCCAAACAGGTTTGTTTGATGATGTGCAACTGGGTCGCCGGGGCGATGTGCTGGTGGTAACGGTGGTGGAACGCCCTGCCATTGGTGAGTTAAACATCAAGGGCAACAATAAGATTCCATCTGAAAAACTGATGCAAGTTTTGAAACTGCGCAATATCAGCAAAGGCGATACCCTCGACAAAGCCGCACTGGCCACGATTCAGCGGGAGTTGGAGGAGCAGTATCAAGGCATGGGGCACTACGGTGTCGACATCAAAACCACGGTCACACCACTTGAACGTAACCGGGTTGCGGTCAATATCAATATTAATGAAGGCAATGCTGCTCGTATACAGAAGGTTAATATCACCGGTAATCAGGCATTTTCGGATGCAATATTATTGAAGCAATTGGAATCAGGCCCTCGTGGGGCATTTTCCATCCCGTTCCTCAGTGACAGCGATAAATATTCCAAAGAAAAGCTGATGGGGGATCTGGACGCGTTAAATAGTTTTTACCGTGACCGTGGTTATATCAATTTTGAAATTACCTCGGCCGACGTGTCGATGTCCCCTGACAAGAAAAATATTTTCCTGAATGTTGCCGTCAATGAAGGCTCACAGTACAAGATCGGGAATGTTAGTGTGTCGGGCAACCCTGGGCTTTCCAAGGAGCAATTGGGGCAATCTATCAAGTTGCGCAAGGGCGAAGTATTTTCTCAGAAAGCACTGGAAGAGACGCGCAAAAATCTCTCCAATAAACTCGGTGCACAGGGTTATGCCTTTACCAAAGTAGCGGCAACCCCAGATTTTGATGAAGCCAATAAGCAAGTTGGCATTTTATTGTCGGTTGACCAAGGTAAGCGAACGTATGTGCGTCGCATTGATATTCGTGGTAACAACCGCACTAAGGATGAAGTGTATCGCCGTGAATTGCGTCAAGTAGAAAGCTCATGGTTCTCCAAAGAGCAGGTCGAGCGTTCAAAAACCCGGCTTGAGCGTTTGCCTTATGTCGAAGAGGCTACGATTGAGTCTGAACCAGTGGCAGGTACTGAGGATCAAATTGACTTGATTGTAACGGTCAAAGAGCGTTCTTCGAATCAATTTCGTGTGGGTGCAGGCTATTCACAGTCTCAGGGCGTGTTGTTCAATGTTAACCTAAACCAAGATAACTTCATGGGTACAGGTAAACAGCTGGACATGAATGTTGATAACAGTGACGTTAACAAGAATTATAGCGTCGGTTATACCAACCCTTATTATACGCCTGATGGCATTAGCCGTGGCTTTAGTGGCTATTACAAAGAATACGATGCGGAAGCTGAAGATATTGCTAGCTATGCATCCAACCGTTACGGTGGCAGCGTTAACTACACTGTACCGTTCAGTGAGCACGATTCTGTGTATGCGAGTCTTGGTGCTGAAAAACGTAAAATTGTATTAGGCACGGATCCTGCGGAACGTATTACCAGCTTTGTTGATAAAAATGGTGCGGAGTATACTCAGCTTCCAGTGACAGTCAGCTACGTACATGATACCCGTAACCGTACCATTTTTCCGACAGAGGGGCAGCGCCACCGGGTGTCCCTGCAAGCTAATGTGCCGGGCAGCGATCTGCAATATCAGAAGTTGAGTTATGACGGTTCTGCTTATAAACCGATTACAGATAATGTGACTTTTGCCGTCAAGGGCAAGGTGGGAACTACTAATACCTCTGGTGGTTTGGATGGCGCACCCTTCTTTGATAAGTATTATGCAGGTGGTATCGGCAGCGTCAGAGGCTTTGAGCAAAATAGCTTGGGTTCACAAGATGAAAATGATGATCCGATCGGCGGTGATTTGACCGTCACAGGGACGGCTGAAGTGCAATTCCCCATGCCGTTGGCGGAAGATGTGAAAGGCTTGAAAATGAGTACCTTCGTCGATGGCGGTAATGTTTTCAATAAGAACGGCGATTTCAAAAGTGATGAGTTACGTTATTCGGCAGGTGTAGGCGCGGTATGGTTATCCCCGCTTGGCCCGTTTGAGGTGAGTTATGCGAAGCCATTGAATGCTAAAGATGGTGATAAAGAACAACAAGTTCAATTTAGCATCGGAGCATCTTTCTAACTTATGAAAAAACGGTGTGCATTATGCTTGGGGGTGATACTGGTTCTACTAGGTCAGCCTGCTGTTTGGGCAGAGACAACGTCAGCTCAGTCTGTGCGTATTGCTATCGTCAATGTGGCAACTTTGCTGGATAATGCCCCGCAGTCGAAAGCTGCTGATGCCAAGTTGAAAGTGGATTTTGTGCCGCGTGAGAAGAAGCTTGATGCGGAGCAGAATGCTATTCAGCAATTGGAAGATGAATTGGCTTCACGTAATGAGGCGGGTTCTTTGCCTGAGGAAGAGAAGGTGCAGCGTCAACGCGAGCTGCGCGACCTCCAGCGTAAGTATACGCGAGAAATGGAGGACTTCAGGGAAGAGGTACGCACTGCAAGGGATGCGGCGATTGATGCCTTACAAGCTGGTATCATTCAGGCCATTGGTGAAGTTCGTGAGCAGGAAAAAATCGACTTGGTGTTGCGTGAAAGTAATTACATTGTCGCGAGTGACCGGATCGATATTACCAACAAAGTGATGCAACACTTGGAACAAAAATTCCAGGCGCAAACTGCACTAGTAGTACCTGTGCCTGCTGCTGCTCCCACTCCCGCTAAATAGGTGTAAATCATGACGTTGGGTTGTACATTACAAGAACTGGCGGATTACACAGGTTCAGTTTTGCAAGGTAATGCTGGGTTGCGTGTGTTGGCTGTGGCCTCCATCGACAATGCTGGGGTTGGCGATATTAGCTATATTCGTGATGCTAAGTACCGTCATTACTTGCAATCTTCTGCTGCGAGTGCTCTTATTCTGCCGCCTGACATGGCAGAAATGTATACCGGCGATTGTTTGATTCACCCTAAGCCTTATTTGGCTTATGCCAAAGCGGTGGGCTTATTGTACCCTGTGTCGCGCCCTGCGGTAGTGATTCACCCGTCAGCTGTGATTGAAGAAGGGGTCATTCTGGCGGATGGTGTCATTATTGAGGCCGGTTGTGTGATTGGCCGAGGGTGTAATATTGGCGAAAATAGTTGGTTGCACGCCAATGTTACGTTATATGCGGATACCAAAATAGGCAAACGTTGCATTATTCATTCTGGTGCTGTCTTGGGGGCTGATGGCTTCGGGTTTGCTCCTGATCAACAAGCTTGGTTTAAGATTCCTCAAGTTGGTAATGTCGTCGTGGGTGATGACGTTGAAATTGGCGCGAATACCACCATTGACCGTGCTGCCTTGGGGTCAACGCTGATTGGTAACGGTGTGAAGCTGGATAACCTGATCCAGATTGGGCACAACACCCAGATTGGTGATCATACGGCGATAGCAGCCTGTACGGCGGTGGCAGGCAGTGTGCAGATCGGCAAGCATTGCCAGATTGCAGGTATGTGTGCGATTGCCGGACACCTGAGCATTGCAGATCATGTCGTGGTGACGGGTACGAGCATGGTTTCGCACTCCATTACCAAACCAGGGGTATATTCTTCTGGTACGACAATAGAGGAAAATGCGGTCTGGCGTAAGAACGCCGTGCGTTTTAACCAGTTGGACAAGTTAGCACGCCGCTTGCAGGAGCTGGAAAAACAGCTTGCGGCTTTACACAATAAAGGGAGTGATTGAACTGCTATGGGCACGATGAACGTTGAAACAATCAGAAATTACCTGCCACACCGCTACCCGTTTTTGTTGGTAGACCGAGTGTTGGAATACGAAGTGGGCAAGTCACTGACAGCGATTAAAAATGTCACGGTGAATGAGCCGTGGGTCAATGGACATTTTCCACATCAGCCCATCATGCCGGGCGTGTTGATTATTGAAGCCTTGGCACAGGCGACGGGTTTGCTGGGCTTTCGCACCATGGGTGAAGAGCCGCAAACCGATACGCTGTACCTCTTGGTGGCAGTCGATAAGGCGCGTTTCAAGCAAGCCGTTGTACCGGGTGACCAGTTGGTCATGAAGGTGGAATTGGTGAAGCGCAAAGGCATTATGTGGGTCTTCAACGCCGAAGCACGGGTTGACGGCAAGCTGGCTGTATCGGCTGAGCTCATGTGTGCTGCGAAAAAAGAGACGCCAGCTTGAGTAGTCTGATCCACCCCACGGCGATCGTGCATCCATCCGCGCAACTGGCGGATGGGGTGGAAGTGGGCGCATACAGCATCATCGGTGCGGATGTCAGCATCGGGCGTGATACCCGTATCGGCCCGCACGTGGTGGTGGATGGGCCAACCCGCATTGGCGCAGAAAACCAGATTTACCCGTTTGCTTCCGTCGGTGCCGCCCCGCAGGATAAAAAATTCAACGGTGAACCCACCGAGCTGATCATCGGCGACCGTAATGTCATCCGCGAATGCTGCACCCTGAATCGGGGCACAGCGCAGGACAAGGGCAAAACCGTGGTTGGTAATGATAACTGGATCATGGCCTACGTCCACATCGCACACGACTGCATCATCGGTAACAACACTATTTTTGCCAACAATGCCACGTTGGCAGGGCATGTTGAAATCCGCGACTGGGTGATTCTGGGTGGTTTCACCTTGGTGCACCAGTTTTGCACCCTTGGCGACCACGCCTTTACCGGCATGGGTTCAGCGATTTCCAAGGATGTGCCGCCGTATACGATGGCAACGGGTGCGCCCGCCGAACCGCGCAGCATTAATCTGGAAGGTTTGAAACGACGTGGTTTTAGTACCGAAGCAATTCACCGTATTAAAGAAGCGCACCGCATCCTCTACCGCCACAACCTGACCACACAGGAAGCCTTGGCCAAAATCGACGTGGATTATGGCGAGTTTGCCGAAATCCGCCTGCTACTGGATTTTTGCCATAATAGTCAGCGGGGGCTGATTCGTTAACGCATGAAGCGTATTGCTATCATCGCCGGGGAAGCATCGGGAGATCTGCTGGCGGCACGCTTGATTCTGGCGTTACGTCAGCGCTGCCCGGCACTCCAATTTGAAGGCATCGCCGGGGTTGAAATGCAAGCCGCCGGTTGCCATAGCCTGTTCCCGCTGGAAAAACTCTCGGTCATGGGGCTGGTCGAAGTGCTGGTGCATTTGCCTGAGCTACTCTCTATCCGCAAGCAGTTGTTTGAGCGTTGGCGGGATAACCCACCCGACCTGTTCATTGGCGTGGATGCGCCCGATTTTAATCTCCCCCTTGCTGCCAAATTACACGCCATCGGCATTCCTACTGTGCATTACGTCAGCCCTTCGGTATGGGCATGGCGAGCGAAACGGGTGCGCAAAATGCGCGGTAATATCGACCTGATGCTGACGCTGTTTCCGTTTGAAGTGGATTTTTACCATGAACATGGTATTACCGCCGAGTTTGTCGGGCATCCACTGGCGGATGAGGTGGACTTCGATGCCAGTCGTGGAACTGCGCGGCAACAGCTTGGCCTGCCGTTGGATAAACGCATCCTTGCCATTTTGCCCGGTAGTCGTAGCGGTGAAGTGCGGCGGCTTGCGGCTGATTTCTGGCAGGCTGCCTTGCAATTGCAACAAAAATACCCTGATTTACAGTGCGTAACCCCCGCTGCCAGCCCGCGTTTGCGGCAGGAATTGGAAGCTATCCGCCAACAGACAGCGCCCGGTTTACGCCTGACGGTGCTGGATGGCCAATCACGCACCTTGATGCAAGCTGCCGATTACATCCTGCTGGCTTCTGGCACTGCGGTGTTGGAAGGAATGCTGGCAGGCCGTTTGATGGTGGCCGCCTATCGGGTTGCGCCGTTGACTGCTTGGCTGATCCGCACCTTCAAATTGTTGAAAGTGCGCTTTGTGACTTTACCCAATAATCTGGCGGGCGAGGAACTCGTGCCGGAACTGCTTCAAGAACAGGTGGCCCCCGCCCATTTGGTGGTAGCATTGGAAAACCTGTTTACCCTTTCAGCCGAACGTCAGCAGTATACCCTGCAACGTTTTCAGGCTTTGCACCAACAATTGCGAAAAACGGCTAGTGACAGCGCCGCTAATGCTATTCTTACTCATTTTTCGACCACGAAATTCTAGAGACAGCAACACATGGTCTACCTAACCAAACTCAAACACACCGGCTCCGTTATCAGCTCCAGCGATAAGTTCGGGGCGAAAATGTTTGACGTCGCGGCGCGTTATTTTTCCCAGTATGCACGTGGCATTTTTATTGGCACAGGCAGCGGGGTGGTGGCGCAATATTTCATGCAAGCCCCTGTACCGTTTGCCTTTGTGGAAAAACACCCGGCGTTTGTGCGCCAGTTCCACGAACGTTTCGGGGCAGATACCCCCTTGTTGGCGAAGGACTTTTTTACCTTGCCGATTGACGAAAGCGGGGAAGGTTTAGCCAATTGCGTGATGGTGTCCTGTATGCCAGTGACGGGTATGTTCTATTCCGAAAAGCTGGTGGAGCAATTTCGTGATGCCCTCAATAGTGGCTCAACCATTGTGCAAATGAGCTATACGCCGTTTATTAAGCAAATTCGTTTGTTTGACCGCTTGCAGCGCGAAGGCTTTAAAGTGCAGCGGGTGAGCACGGTGTTTTTCAATATCCCGCCTGCCTCGGTGTTTGTGCTGAGGAAAGCGTAATGCTGATTGCAGGTGTTGATGAAGTCGGGCGCGGGCCATTGGCGGGCGCGGTGGTGGCGGCGGCGGTGATTCTTGATCCGGCTCGCCCGATTGCGGGTTTGAACGATTCCAAAAAGCTGACCGAAAAACGCCGCGAGAAACTGGCGGTGGAAATCCGTGAGAAAGCACTGGCATGGAGTTTGGGGCGGGCGGAAGTGGAAGAAATCGACAGCATCAACATCCTGCAAGCCACCTTTCTGGCAATGCAACGCGCATTGGAAGGGCTGCATATCCAACCCGATCTGGTGAAGATTGACGGCAACCATTGTCCGAAGCTGGCTTATAACATGGAAGCGATTATTGGCGGCGATGCGACGGTTGCGGAAATCAGTGCTGCGTCGATCATCGCCAAAGTAGCGCGGGATGCGGAACTGGTGGCGCTGGATGCGGTGTACCCGGAATATGGGTTTGCTAAGCATAAAGGGTATGGGACGGCGGTGCATTTGGCGGCGTTGCGGGCGTTTGGCGCAACACCCATCCATCGGCGAAGTTTTGCACCGGTTCGGAAAGCCCTAGCCAATACCGAAAAATAACCTAAACTCCCCGGATGCTAAGAAAACCCCTTAAGATCCTACTCATCCTCGCCCTGTTGCTGTTCCTGCTGCAACTCGGTCTGTATCTCTACCACGAATGGCGCAAACCTGAGCCTGTTGCGCCGATTCCCCCGCCGCCTATCGGGAAGGTGGAGTCTCCTGTGGTCAAGCAGGAGCCCCTCCTCGGCATCAATACCAATGAAATCAGCTATAACGACGCCAGTATTCCCTTTATTGACCTGTTCCGTTCTGCCAACCCGTTTCAGGAAAACATCCTGCGCTTGAAAGCTGAAAACGTCACCTATGACGCCAACGGTTGGCCGAACAACCTCAATGGCGGTGAAGTGGGAACCCGTTTCCTCGGCGAATTGCCCCCGGATACCATCCCCGCTGGTGAATACACCGTGCTGTACGACGGTGATGGTGAGATTCGCTACGGCAACGATGCGGTGCTGGTTAACCACCAACCGGGGCGCGACACCATCACGCTGGATGCTGGAACCAATGAACGGTTGGATGCCAGCCTGATTATTGCCCGCAGCAACTCGGATGATTACCTGCGCAATATCCGCATCCTGCCGCCCGGTGGCATTTGCCAGAATAACCCGTTCCAGCGCGTCGCCGATGCCAGCGCGTGTTCCGGTGAAGCAGGCATGTATTTATCGTTCGTAGATCACTACAGCAGCATCGTTTTCAACCCGGACTATCTGGATTTCATGAAAGACTTCGGCGCTATTCGTTTCATGCCGATGTCGGGGATTACCCGTAACCCGGAAGCACACTGGCAAGATCGCCCGAGTCTGGACGAAGCCACTTGGGGCGGCACGTATGGTGCACGCGGCACTCCACTGGAAGTCATGGTTGATCTCGCCAACCGCTTGCATAAGGATGCGTGGTTCAACATTCCCCACGCTGCTGATGACGATTACGTGCGCGAATACGCAGCTTACGTGCGTGACCACCTCGACCCAGAACTGAAAATCTACCTCGAATATTCCAACGAAATTTGGAACACCAATTTCAACCACGGTGAATACACCCAGAAAAAAGGCATCGAAATGGCGCTGGGCTTGAATGCTGCCGATGTTGGTTACGAGTATTACACCATCCGCGCCCGTGAAATTTTCGCCGCATGGGAACAGGTGTTCGGCGGGAGGGAACGCTTCGTGCGGGTGCTGGGCGGCTGGGATACACGCCCGGATTTTGCCGAAAAAGTGCTGAGTTACGACGATACCTATAAGCAGGTGGATGCGCTGGCGATTGCACCGTATTTTGGCGGCAATATCAAAGGCTACCGCGAAGCCACCACGGTGGACGATATTTTTGATCTAACTACCGCTAAAGATTCCTACCGCTCCTTGCCGGAAGTGTTGGAAAAAGTGCAGAAACACGCCGAACTGGCCGCCAAGTTTGGGGTGGATTTGCTCGGCTACGAAGGCGGGCAGGGGCTAGTGGACTGGGCAACCCGCAAGCCTGACCAGCACCCCAACCCGTTGTTTTTCGCTGCCAACCGTGACCCACGCATGGGCGAGCTGTACACCGAATTCCTGAATGGTTGGGGCAAAGCGGGCGGCAAGCTGATGATGTTGTTTTCTGCCCCGCGAATTTGCCAGTGGTACGGTTGCTGGGGCTTGAAGGAATACATTCGTCAACCGCGTGAGCAAGCGCCCAAATACGCTGCTGTGCTGGATTTTATTGCTCAACATCCCGCGTCTGTGCCAACACCAACTCCGCCAAAACCAGCACAGAATCCGCTGGCAACAGCGCCGCGCAACCCGGATGATCCGGTGATTGTATGGCGTCCGGCCTTTGATCCAGAGCGGGTATTCTTCATTGAAAACCCCAGTACGCTGGACTTGTTGCTGGAAGGCAAGGTGTGGGACAAGCGCAACCTGTTTGGTAAATGGCAAGGGCGCTGGGATGATGATTCCCTGTTCCTGACGGTGCGGGTCTACGACAGTAAGCGGGTGTGGGATTCGGAAGATCCTGAGGAGGATGATTCCGTGGGATTTCTGATTGATACCGACAACAGTCGCGATGCCAAACTGGATGGACGCAAGGATTTCCACCTGATTTTTGCCTGTGACCGTGATCAGGTGGTGTTGGCGAAAGACTCCGCACCCTTGTCCGCTGCTGCCTTGCGCAGCATCCGCTTTGATACGCGTGAGCTGTACGATGGCTATGTGCTGGAAGCGTGGATTCCTTGGCAGGCGTTGGGCATGAAACCCGCTATCAAAGACCGGGTAAGCGTCAATGTCGAAGTCAACGACGACGACGATGGCGGCGCACGCGACGGCAAGATCGCGTGGATGGCGCAAGATAAACAGGCACTGACCGACCCTAAACAGTGGGGCGTGGTGCTATTTAGCGGGCGGTGAAGCGTTAATCAAGCGTGGTTTGTTGGGTGAGGTTGAGGTGAGCACATTGGCTTTGGCTTTCTCCTGCCGGATACGGACAACATAACCACCCAATGCACCGCCTGCCGTGGTCAGCATCAGCAAGCCCAGTGTCATGAACTGTGTCAGCAACAGCAAGCCACCAATGCCCGCCGCACCCGCGAAAGCCATGCCGACTTTGATATTGGCTTGGGTAGACGTGCGGCGTACTTCCTGCATGGTTTCCTGATGCGCTTCTTTCATCACCTTAGCTTTGGCGCGTTCGGCATTGATGCGGAGGGCTTCACGCTCTCGCGCATGGGATTCTTTCAGATTACTGATGGCATCTTTGCTATGGTGTGCGGCACTGGCGTTAAACCAGAATGCAGTCAACAAACCCACAATCAGTACTGGGATGAACAGCCGTAACCAACCCCACGCAGTCAAATCAGCAGGCGCAAGCAAGACTAAGGCCACGGTGATGGCTTGTAGCAGCAAAATGCCAGGAAGAAATTTCAACACAAGAACAGTCCTTTTTATTCTGTTAGGTTCGTATTCGCGGATTATAATACTTATTGCGCCTCAATAGGACATCATCATGTTACCGAAAGACCTTATGGACGAACTCATGCAGTTCCGCGCCGAACGCGACTGGCAGCAATTTCACACCCCACGCAACCTTGCCATTTCGCTTTCCTTGGAGGCGGGCGAAGTGCTGGAACTGTTCCAGTGGGAAGACCGGCAAGGCGAAGCGCTGGAAAGCGTCATGCCGCGTCTGCGCGATGAAGTGGCTGATGTGGCGGTATACCTCACCTATCTGTGTACTGACCTTGGTATTGATCTGGAGGCTGCCATTCGCGAAAAAATGCTAAAAAATCGGGCGAAATATCCAGTAGCTTTATCCAAAGGATCAGCGAAGAAATACACTGAATTATAAATTTTCATTACCCCTGCTTATGTTATTTTTTCTGAATTATTATTGCCATGTGATATGTCTTGCTATAACAGGCGATATAGCGCCTAATAAAAGTAGCTATTTTTAATGCATTATTTTATGACACGTAGCGCTGCTTAATACAAACCTTATTACATTTTCTGCAAAGATAAAGCATTGCAGCCCGCCTGCCATAACTGCTGATATTCAACCATTTCGGTCAGACATTACTGCCCCTGTTCGTGGGCAAAACCCATCAAGCCAGAGAGACCGCATGAAAGCCAAGCCTAAAACCCTGTTAAGCAGTATCCGTGTCTGGGGGGCGCAATCTTTCCGTGTCAATGCAGTGCGGGATCACACCAAAGAAACCCAACCGTTACGTGCCGAACTCTTCAGCGCCGACCAGATGGAACGCCACGGCAGAACCTTGGCAGACACGCACCACCTCACCCAACAATCAGTGCAGGATCAACTTCTTGACCGCCTCTCTGACAACGAAGCCGTGCTGGTGGAATGTTCCCGCGTGTTAACCGCCACGGTCAGTGCCAACCGCAGGCTCACCCCGGCGGGCGAATGGCTGCTGGACAATTTCTATTTGATAGATGAGCAAATTCGCACCGCCAAACGCCATTTACCGCAAGGTTACAGCCGCGAATTGCCGCGTTTGTCGGACGGCGCATCCAGCGGCTTGCCACGTGTGTATGACATTGCGCTGGAAAACATTGCACACGGCGATGGGCGCGTTGACCCTGACAGCCTCAGCCGTTTCGTTACGGCTTACCAGAGCGTCACACCCCTCAAGCTGGGCGAATTGTGGGCAATCCCCATCATGTTACGCTTGGCACTGATCGAAAACCTGCGGCGCATTGCCGCACGGATTACGGCTGACAAAATTGACCAGGATCTTGCCGATACGTGGGCAAATCGCATGGTTGAGGCAGCGGAACAAGACCCCAAAAGCCTGATTATTGTCATTGCGGACATGGCGCGTTCCAACCCGCCGATGACCACCCCGTTTGTGGCGGAATTGGTGCGCCGCCTGCAATGGCAGAGTGCCGCGTTGGGCTTGCCATTGAGTTGGATCGAGCAATTGCTGGCAGAATCACACCTGACCATTGAGCAACTGGTGCAGATCGAAAGCCAGCAACAAGCCGCCGATCAAGTGTCGATCGGCAACAGCATCGGCAGCCTGCGCTTTCTGGGCTCGATGGATTGGCAGGCATTCGTCGAAACCATGAGCGTGGTGGAGCAAACCCTGTGTAACGACCCCGGCAGTGCTTACCGCGCCATGGATTTTGCCACCCGCGACCGCTACCGCCACGTAGTGGAAAAAGTTGCCAAATACACGGACTATTCCGAAGGCGAAGTCGCGCACTTAGCCGTGCAATTGGCGCACGCCGCCGCAGCAAGTCATGGCGAAACTGATCGTACCGCACACGTTGGCTTTTACCTGATCGACGCAGGCTTACCCCAGCTCGAACAAGTCGCGCAAACGCGGCTACCCTTACTCACGAAACTGCAACGGGTGGTTTGCTGCTTACCTCTACTCTCCTTTGTAGGCGGTATTGCGCTGCTGACGCTGCTGTTTACCGGCGGTTTATTGCTGCAAGCCCATGCCGAGGGTGTACAGGGTTGGCATCTCGTGCTGCTGGGTATCTTGTCGGCGCTAGCTACAAGCTACCTGTCGGTGGCGCTGGTGAACTGGCTGGCAACCTTGCTGACCACCCCGTATGCCTTACCGCGCATGGACTTTTCCGAGGGTATTCCGCTGCCGTCGCGCACCTTGGTGGTTGTGCCCACTATGCTGAGTAACGCTGCCAGCATTGAAAGCATGATGGAGACGTTGGAAGTCCGCTTCCTCGCCAATCGGGATACCCACCTGCATTTTGGGCTGTTGACCGATTTTCTGGATGCGTCGGAAGAAGTGCTGGCAGGCGATGCGGCGCTGTTGCAGCTAGCCCAAACGGGCATCGACCATCTGAATGCCAAATATCCGGGCGAATCGGGTGACACTTTCTTCCTGTTTCACCGCCCGCGCCGCTGGAATCCACACGCTCAAGTGTGGATGGGCTACGAACGTAAACGCGGCAAACTGGCGGATTTGAATGCGCTACTACGCGGCGGTGCAAAAGACGCTTTCGCGCTGATCGTGGGGGACATCACGCCGCTCGCCGGGGTCAAATACGTGATTACCCTCGACACCGATACCCAGCTTCCGCGTGACGCTGCTCGCCAATTCGTCGGCACGCTGGCGCATCCGCTCAACCACGCGGTTTACGACCCTGCCAAGCAACGGGTGACGCAAGGTTACGGCATCTTGCAACCCTGCGTCAGCGTGAGCCTTTCTGCTCCGAACCTGTCGCATTATGCCCGTTTGTATGGCGGCGATTCCGGCATCGACCCTTACACCCGCGCCGTTTCTGATGTGTATCAGGATGTGTTCAACGAAGGCTCGTTCATCGGTAAAGGCATCTACGACGTGGATGCGTTCGAGCAAGCACTGAGTGGACGCTTGTCGGAAAACCGCATTCTCAGCCACGACCTACTGGAAGGCTGTTATGCGCGATCAGGGCTACTCAGTGATGTGTTGTTGTATGAAGAATACCCCAACCGTTACAGTGCCGATGTGAACCGTCGGCATCGCTGGATTCGCGGCGACTGGCAGTTACTGGGCTGGTTATTACCCACCGTGCCGGGCTTGGGGCAAAAGCGCCACAAAAACCCGTTGTCGTGGCTGTCACGCTGGAAAGTATTCGACAACCTGCGGCGCAGTCTTACGGCGGCGGCCTTGACGCTATTGTTGCTGCTGGGCTGGACAGTGTTGCCAGACGCGGGTTTCTGGACGCTGGCAGTGCTGGCAATTTTGCTGATCCCCTCAGTGAGTGCGTCCTTGTTGAGTCTGGTGCGCAAACCGACGGATCTGCTACTGAGCCAACACCTTGCGGCTGAAATGCGGGCGGCGGAAGGGCATTTTTCCCAAGCAGCACTGACGCTGATTTGCTTGCCATACGAAGCCTATTTCAGTCTGGATGCGATTCTACGCACGCTGTGGCGGATGGGAGTTTCCAAGCAACGGCTGCTGGAATGGAACCCGTCGAGCGAAGCCAATCGCGACAGCACCAAGCTGGTGGATACTTACCGCACCATGTGGATTGCGCCATTCATTGCCGTGACCACTGGCTTGTATTTGGTACTGACCCGCCCGGAAGCCTTGCTGGTGGCAGCGCCTATCCTGCTGGCGTGGTGGTTAGCGCCTGCCATCCTTTGGTGGGTGAGTGAACCGCTGGCTCGGCGTACCAGCAAGCTGACACCAGACCAGACCGTGTTTTTGCGGAAGACTGCCCGCAAGACGTGGGCTTACTTTGAGCATTTGGTCGGGGTGCAAGATAACTGGCTGCCGCCCGATAATTATCAGGTCTACCGTGAGGTGGGCGTGGCGCACCGTACTTCGCCGACCAATATGGGCATGGCGTTGTTGGCGAATTTGGCGGCTTACGATTTTGGTTACTTGCCGCTGGGTGGGCTGATTGAGCGCACTGCGAATACGCTACGCACAATGGGGCGTCTGGAGCGTTACCACGGGCATTTTTATAATTGGTATGACACGCAATCGCTGCAACCCTTGTTGCCGATGTACGTGTCTACCGTGGATAGCGGCAATCTGGGTGGTCATTTGCTGACCTTGCAACCGGGGTTGCTGGCCTTGCCGGATCAACCGATTCTGGCGGTGCGTTGGCTGGAAGGCTTGCAAGATACGGTCGGGGTTTTGCTGGATAACACGTCTGATCTGACGCCACCACCCTTGATTCCGCTGCGCACGGCGTTGGAAGCGGCGGCTAGCACGCGCCCAACCACACTCACAGCGGTCAAGCGCTGCCTGGAACACCTCAGCGACCTTGCGGTAGGCGATACCAGCGAATGGGCGCTTGCTTTGGCTTGGCAGTGTCGGGCGCATCTGGATGATTTGCGCCTGCTGGTGCCGGATGGGGTGGGTGATGACTTTGCGGGCATTCCGACCTTGCGGGAATTGTTGCTGATTCCGGCCAGCCGTCAGCAGGCGCAGGAGCGCATCGCGGCGCTGGAACAATTGGCGTTACAGGCCAGTGCTCTGGCGTGTATGCGATACGATTTCCTTTACGACAAGCCGCGCCGCTTGTTTGCTATTGGCTACAACGTGACGGAACGCCACCGCGACGCGAGTTATTACGACTTGCTGGCCTCGGAAGCGCGGCTGTGCAGTTTCGTGACGATTGCACAGCAACAAGTGCCGCAAGAAAGCTGGTTTGCCTTAGGGCGACTGCTGATTACCACCGATGGCGAGCCAACGCTGCTGTCGTGGAGCGGCTCGATGTTTGAATACCTGATGCCCTTGCTGGTGATGCCAACCTATGCCAATACCCTGATTGATCAGACCTACCATGCCGTGGTGCAACGCCAGATTGCGTATGGCAAGCAGCGCGGCGTGCCGTGGGGTACGTCGGAATCCGGCTATAACACCGTCGATGTGCATCTCAATTACCAATACCGCGCCTTCGGTGTGCCCGGTTTGGGGCTGAAACGCGGGCTGGCGGAAGATTTGGTGATTGCCCCGTATGCTTCGGCGATGGCGCTGATGGTTGACCCCGAAGCGGCCTGCCAAAACCTGCAACGCCTCGCCGCTGATGGTATGGTGGGCAAGTTTGGCTTTTACGAAGCGGTCGATTACACCCCCTCCCGGCAACGGCGCGGGGAAGAGCGGGTCGTGATCCAGTCGTTCATGGCGCACCATCAAGGCATGAGTTTGCTGGCACTGGCCTATTTGCTGCTGGATCGGCCGATGCAACGCCGTTTTGCGGCGAATCCGCCGTTTCAGGCGACGCTGTTGTTGCTGCAAGAACGCATTCCCAAAGCTACCGCCTTCTATACGCAAGCGGCGGAAGTTTCCGAGATTTTGCTGGCTTCCAGCGAACCGCAAATCCCTATCCGCGTCCTCAATAACCCGAATACGTTGCTCCCGGAAGTGCAGTTGCTTTCCAACGGGCATTATCACGTCATGGTGACCAATGCCGGTGGCGGTTACAGCCGTTGCAAAGATTTGGCTGTCACGCGCTGGCACGAAGACACTACCCGCGACCATTGGGGCACGTTCTGTTACATCCGTGACGTGGCGAGTGGCGTATTCTGGTCAACCGCACATCAACCGACGCTTGCCCCGGCAGAGCATTACGAAGCGATTTTCTCGGAAGGTCGTGCGGAATTCCGTCGCCGTGACCACGATTTCGATACGCACCTCGACATTGTGGTATCGCCGGAAGACGACATTGAATTGCGCCGGGTGCGCATCACCAACGACTCACCGCTACGCCGCACCATTGAAGTCACCAGTTACGCCGAAGTCGTGTTGGCTTCAGCGGCTTCTGACACCTTGCACCCGGCGTTCAGCAAGCTGTTTGTGCAAACCGAAATCGTTGACCCGTTGCAAGCCATTCTGTGTACCCGTCGCCCGCGTGCCCTCGATGAACACAGCCCGTGGCTATTCCATTTAATGGCGGTACATGAAGGCGATTCCAACGGTATTTCCTATGAAACCGACCGGGCGCAATTCATTGGGCGGGGCAAAACCCTCGTTGCCCCGCACGCCATGACCGCAGCCGATCACCTGTCCAACAGCGTGGGCGCAGTGCTTGACCCCATCGTTGCCATCCGCCACCGCATTACCCTCGAACCCGAAGCCTCGGTCACACTCGATATGGTCATCGGCATTGCCGCGACCCGTGAAGCTAGCTTGCAACTGGTGGAAAAATACCGTGACCGCCGCCTCGCTAACCGCGTATTCGATCTGGCGTGGACGCACAGCCAAGTGGTATTACGCCAGCTCAATGCCAGCGAAGCGGAGGCGCAACTCTACGCCCGCTTGGCCAATTTAGTGATTTATTCCCACGCCTTGCTGCGGGCGGATGCCAGCACCTTGATCAGCAATCACCGGGGGCAATCCGGCCTGTGGGCGCACGCCATTTCCGGCGACTTGCCGATTGTACTGTTGCAAATCAAGGATCTGGACAATATCGAGCTGGTGCGCCAGTTGGTCAAAGCCCATGCGTACTGGCGCTTGAAAGGCTTAACGGTCGATCTGGTGATCTGGAACGAAGACCGCGAAGGCTACCGTCAGGTGCTGCAAGAACAAATCATGGGGCTGATTGCGTGGGGTGTGGAAGCGCACGTGATCGACCGCCCCGGTGGTATTTTTGTACGCCATGCTGACCAGATTTCCAGCGAAGACCGCATCCTGATCCAATCCGTTGCCCGCGCCATTCTCAGTGACAGCAAAGGTTCGCTGACGGATCAAGTGAATCGCTGGAGCTTGACGGAGGTGCGCGTGCCGCCTTTCAAACCCAGCCGTTATCCTTTCCATGACCCGCAAGCTGTGGGCAGTTTGTTGCCGCGTGACGACCTAATCCTGTTCAACGGCTTGGGCGGCTTCACCGCTGATGGGCGCGAATACGTGATGACCCCCGCCGCCGACCAGACGACACCCGCGCCGTGGGTGAATGTGCTGGCTAATCCTCACTTTGGCACGGTGATTTCCGAGAGTGGACAGGCATATACATGGCGCGAAAATGCCCACGAATACCGCCTGACCCCGTGGCATAACGACCCGGTGAGCGATTTAAGCGGCGAAGCCCTGTATTTGCGCGACGAAGACAGCGGCGAGTTCTGGTCGCCCACCGCGTTACCGTGTCCGGGAGCGGGGGCGTATATCAGCCGCCACGGTTTTGGCTACAGCGTGTTTGAACACAACGAAAACGGCATTTATTCAGAACTCACGGTATGTGTCGCGCTGGATGCCTCGGTCAAATTCTCTGTATTGAAAGTACGCAATGCCTCAGGCCGCACCCGCCAGCTTTCGGCGACGGGTTACGTCGAATGGGTGCTGGGCGATTTAACCCCGAAATCAGCCCCGCATATCATTACCGAATGTACCGCCCCTATCGGCGCATTATTCGCCCGCAACCCTTACAGCATGGAATTTGCGGAACGGGTAGCGTTTTTCGCCGTGGATGATAGGAATCACACCTTCACGGGCGACCGTGCCGAATTCATCGGGCGCAATGGCACGCTGCGTCACCCGGCGGCACTGCAACGGGCTTACCTGTCCGGAAAAGTCGGCGCAGCCCTTGACCCTTGCGCAGCTATTCAGGTGTCGTTTGAACTGGCAGCGGGACACGAGCGGGAAATTGTCTTCAAGCTCGGTGCGGGGCGTGATATGCACGATGCTCAAGCCTTGGTGCACCGTTTCCGTGGGGTAGAGGCCACCCGCAATGCCCTCAAACAGGTGCAGGATTATTGGGTAAAAACCTTGAGCACGGTGCAGGTGGAAACGCCCGATGCGGCGGTAAACATGCTGGCCAACGGCTGGCTGTTGTACCAGACGCTGGGTTGCCGTTTGTGGGGGCGCAGCGGTTATTACCAATCCGGTGGCGCATTCGGTTTCCGCGACCAGTTGCAGGATGTGATGGCGCTGGTTCATGCCGAACCGGATAAAGTTCGTGAGCATTTGCTGCTGTGTGCGGGGCATCAGTTTGCGGAAGGCGATGTGCAGCATTGGTGGCATCCGCCGTCCGACCGGGGCGTGCGCACCCAGTGTTCCGATGATTATTTGTGGTTGCCGCTGGTGACGTGCCGTTACATCCTGACCACGGGCGACTATTCGGTGCTGGATGAGCAGCGCGGTTTCCTCAGCGGGCGGGCGGTGAATGCCGGGGAAGATTCGTACTACGACTTGCCGGGGCATTCTGCTGAAGTTGCCAGCCTGTACCAGCACTGTGTCCGCGCCATTTTGCACGGCTTGCGCTTGGGTGAACACGGTTTGCCACTGATGGGGTCGGGTGACTGGAACGATGGCATGAATCTGGTCGGCATTGAAGGCAAGGGCGAAAGCATCTGGCTGGGCTTTTTCCTGTGCGAAGTGCTGGGGCAATTTGCCGAACTGGCACGGCTGCACAATGACATTCCTTTCGCTGAACGTTGTCAGCAGGAACGTTACCAATTGCACCAGAACCTCGAACGTCACGGCTGGGATGGCGCGTGGTATCGCCGCGCTTACTTCGATGACGGCACGCCGCTGGGTTCCAGCACTAACCCGGAATGCCAGATTGATTCGATTGCACAAAGTTGGTCGGTACTCTCCGGGATCGGTTCGCCGGAACGCAGCTTACAGGCCATGCAATCGCTGAATACCCATCTGGTGCGCCGCGACCATGCACTGGTGCAATTGTTAGACCCGCCGTTCAATACGTCTGATTTGAACCCCGGTTATATTCGGGGCTATGTGCCGGGGGTGCGCGAAAACGGTGGGCAATACACCCATGCCGCGATTTGGGCTGCGATGGCGTTTGCCCGTTTAGGCGACAGCGAACGTGCATGGGAATTGCTGGGCATGATCAATCCTGTGAACCATGGGACATCCGCAGATGGCATCGCCACCTACAAGGTCGAGCCATACGTGGTAGCGGCGGATGTGTATGGCATTGCACCGCATACCGGGCGTGGTGGTTGGACGTGGTACACTGGTTCGGCAAGCTGGATGTACCGGCTGATAACAGAATCGCTGTTGGGGCTGCGCCGTGAAGGCGATAGTCTGCGTTTCGAGCCATCTTTACCCCAGGATTGGAGCACATTTAAGATGCGTTACCGTTATCGGGAGACGGTCTACCATATTATTATCCAACAGGTGGTTGGTGCTGCGAGTGTGAGTCTAGATGGGCTTGAGCAGCAGAATGGCAGTATTCCGTTGGTGGATGATCGAGTTGAGCATCAAGTGACTGTGCTCCATACACTACATACAGGAAAATAATCGTTATGAAACGTTATAAAATTTTACATCGAACTTACTATAATTTCACAGCACCCGTAGTGCTTGGCACGCATATTCTGCGCCTGCGTCCAAGGGAAGATTATGAGCTACGTATCGAATCGTCGTCACTGGATATTACACCCGCTGCAACCCTGCGCTGGCATCGTGATGTGGAGGATAATTCCGTGGCCATTGCCACGTTTGATTCCCCTACGATGCAATTGCGGATTGAAAGCGAAATCATTATCCAGCAATACAATGAAGCTCCCTTGGATTTTCTGGTAGCTGATTACGCAACGCATTACCCATTTGCCTACCAACCAGAAGACAAGGTGGTGCTGGCGCCTTATATGGAAGTGAGACAGCCAGTTAGCGACTTGTTTGTAAAGTGGGTGGCGACGATATGGCAGCCGGGTGAACGTATTCAAACCTACACGTTGTTACAACGTCTTGGTGAGCGGATTCAGCAAAAGCTGGTTTATCAACTGCGCGAAGAACCGGGCGTGCAATCTGCTTCTGAAACGCTGAAGCGGTGTACAGGTTCCTGTCGTGACTCGGCGTACTTGTTCATGGAAGCTGCCCGCAGTTTGGGCTTTGCTGCCCGTTTTGTGAGTGGCTATCTTGATGCTGAGCCATCCTCAGTGAATTTTGGTTCTACTCATGCTTGGGCTGAAGTGTTTTTGCCGGGGGCGGGCTGGAAAGGCTTTGACCCGACCATTGGAAAGCTGGTAGGAACAGATCACATTGCGGTGGCCGTTGCCCGTTTGCCTGAATCTGTGCCGCCGGTTGCTGGGGCATTTGTGGGGCCACCCGGCGCAACGCTTGATGTAGGCGTTTGGGTAACAGCATTGTAATAATAACTCAGCATTTCTCAGAAATGCTGAGTTATCAGCCTAATAATAGACATTCAATAATTCTAATTAATTTTTCTTTTTTGATTCTGCGGTTATTGGCATTTTTCTCTGATTAACCTTGCTATGTTTGTAGAATTGGCGCTTAATGAAATTATAAATTTTATCTTCTTATTTTTCATTGAGTGTCAAGAAATAAAGATAAAGATAAAGATAAAGATAAAATTCGATTAATCACAGAGAAATGGATTTAATATGAACACTAAAGAAAATTACCAAAAAAAAGTTGAAGCCGAGCTAGTCTTGGTTCAAGCTAAATTAGCCGAATTCAAAGCCCGCGCCAAAGTGGCTTCAGCCGATGCCCGTATTAGTTATGACGAGCAGATGAGTGAGCTTGAACAACGATTCGATGACACCAAGACTAAATTGAAAGAATTAGGTGAAGCCAGCGATGGCGCATGGGAGAATCTTAAAGATGGTGTTGAAAGTGCATGGAGTACGTTGAGTAATTCTGTTCAACATGCGGCTGATAAGTTCAAAGCCTGATTCTGTTCCCCTTCCAGCAAGTTTTGCTAACACACTAGCATATTTAAGGTGGCTCACTTATTCACTCCCTCTTTCCAAGAAAACGTGGGTTGCCTTATTTTTTAATAACATTAGAAAAACCAATAAACACTTTAAAGGATTAGCGCCATGAATACGAATTATGTGTCAGCAAACTGGCATCAAGTGAAAGGCAAAGTGCGCGAGAAATTCGGTAAATTGACTGACGATGATTTACTGGAAATCGGCGGCAAGGTTGAAGTGCTTGTCGGTAAATTACAAGAACGTTATGACTTTAGCCTTGAAGAAGCTGAAGCTGCCATCACTGGCTTAAAAATTGATGCCGAAGGCATGAAGCTCGAAACGAATCTTTAATGGAGTTTTTATGAAAATTAATCTTGTTTTATTTCCCCTGTTAATCGCAGCAACTTTGCTTGGCTGTGACAATGATACTGAAAAGAAGGCAATGGATGCTGCTCACAACGCGAATGAAACCATGAAAGATGCCGCGCATGAGGCCAAAGAAAACATGCAAGATGCGGCCGATGAGGTTAAGCAGAAAGCAGGTGAAGCCGCCGATGCGATGCAAGAGGAAGCCAATAAAGCCAAAGCCGCCACTTCGGATGCTGTCGGGAATACCGCTGAAAGTATTGCTGAAAAAGCGGCACGAGAAAAACAGGAAGCAGAAGCTGCCTTGAAAAAATAAAAACCTACAAATTTTGTCATTATTCATGGGCGTTGCCTATCGTCTGAAGTGGTAGCAACGTTGCATGAATAATTTGTTTAACCATTTTCCCTATTAATGGGCATGGGGTATTTGAAATGAAAACGTTACGTAAATTAACTGCTAGTGCAGTGACTCTTACAGTCTTAAGGAGACATGCGCTATGCGTAGCAAAGAAAAAGGCAAAATAGGCTGGATATTGCTTTGGCTCGTAGGAATTCCGGTTCCGATCTTGCTAGCGCTGTATTTCCTACGTGGATGCACCTGAGTAACACTATGCGTTTATATACAAGTTGTGATTTGGCGTTCGAGATTCCTACACCGACGCCGTTTGTGCTGATGTTGCGACCCCGCAGTGGTATGCAGCAATGGATTACCCGTGAAGAATACCGACTCGTGCCTAGTGTGCCGGTGTTTGAATTTACTGATAACTACGGCAACCTTTGCCAGCGGTTGGTTGCACCGCCGGGCATTTTCACTGTATACACCTCGGCCGAAGTAATGACCGCTGATGACGTGGACCAAGCACCGGGAGCGCCGTTTGTTGCCGTTCAGGATTTACCCGATGCGGAACTCAGTTACTTGTTGCCCAGCCGTTACTGTGAATCAGACCGCTTTGGGCAAATGGCAACCGAAATTACCGCAGACCAATTGGTGGGTTACGATCAGGTCGCCGCGATTGTGGCGTGGTTGCGTGCCAATATCCTCTTTGCACCGGGCAGCAGCAATGTTCCGGTGTCAGCGGTGGAAGTTAACCTCAAGCAATCGGGTGTTTGCCGTGACTTTGCGCACCTTGGTATTGCGCTGTGTCGCAGCCTCACCATCCCGGCACGTATGGTAGTGGGGTATCTCTACGAACTCGAACCAATGGATTTACACGCTTGGTTTGAAGCCTATGTGGGCGGGCGCTGGTATACGTTTGATGCCACACAAGCTGAGATGAAAGGCGGTTATGTGGTACTCGGGTATGGTCGAGATGCGGCAGATGTGGCAGTCTATAATCAGTTTGGTCCGGCGGTGAATGCTACCGCACAGACTGTTTGCGTGCAGCGCCTTACAGAAGAGTAAATTATTAGGAATGAGTGTTTCCGCAAAAATCGTAACTGCCTTTATGATTGGACTGCTTTTTAGCGGCTATGTCGCCCGCAATCTGATCTTCGGCACACCTGTTGAAGCCCATGCCGTCATGAAGGGCGAATTGCGCCAAACCGTCGTCGCCAGCGGGCGTGTCACTTGGCCACAGCGCGTCTCCGTAGCGGCGGAAGTCACCGGGCGGGTTAGTAAAATTCCGGTGAAAGAAGGTCAGCAAGTCAAACGCGGGCAATTACTCATCCAGCTAGAAGACAGCACCGACCGCGCCAGCCTCGCGCAAGCAACCACTGCCGTAGCACTCGCCGAAGCCAAACTGCGCCAGCAACGTGAAGTCAGCCTGCCCACCGCGCAAGAAACACTGCGCCAAGCACAAGCCGATGTCGAACAAACCCGCTTGCAACTTACCCGCATCCGCACGCTCAACAACCAAAAATACATCAGCAAAACTGAATTGGATACCGCCCAGCGCAACCTCGATGTCGCCAACAGCAAGCTGGCGGCAGCCCAGTTACAAGTACAAAGTAACCAACCTAACGGCAGCGATGCCCTGCTTGCCACAACCGCCTTGGCACAAGCCCGCGCTTCCTTGCAACTCGCACAGGTCAAGTTGGCACAAGATACTATCCTTGCGCCCGCTGACGGCACGCTGATCAGCCGCAGCATCGAACCGGGCGATATTGCCAGCGCAGGCAAAGCCTTGATGGTGTTGGCAGCGCAAGGCGAAACCCAGATCGAAGTGCAAATCGACGAAAAGAACCTTGCCAAACTCGCCCTCGGCCAAGCCGCGTTGAGTTCCGCCGATGCCTTCCCCCAACAACGTTTTAATGCCGAAGTCGCCTACATCAACCCCGGCGTAGATGCCACACGCGGCTCAATAGAAGTAAAACTGCGCGTCAAAGACCCGCCGGATTATTTGCGCCAAGACATGACCGTTTCAGTCGACATAGAAACCGCCCAAAAGCCTGACGCACTGGTGATTCCCACCGGGGCATTACGGGAGGCCAGCAGTGATGCGCCGTGGGTACTGGTGGTGCGCAATAACCGCACTGTCCATCAAACCGTGACGCTGGGCTTGCGTGGCGATGAAAACGTGGAAGTGTTAAGCGGTCTAGCCGCAGGCGAACCCGTGATTCTGGCAAGCACCCCTCTGATCAAAGCTGACCAGCACGTGCGGGTGACATTGCCGCCATGAATACTGTCTTCCCGTTTGAATGGATTCTGGCGATTCGCTTCATGCGCGAAGCCCGGATGCAAACCTTGCTGATCATGTCGGGTGTGGCTCTCGGCGTATCGGTGATTGTGTTTATCTCTGCCCTGATTAGCGGCCTGCAAACCAATCTGTTTCGCCGCACGCTGGATTTTCAGGCGCAAATCGTGATTCTGCCGCCTAAAGAAGTGTCCCGCCCCTTGCATAAAGCGGGGGAAGGGATGCTCGCCACGCTGGTACAGCCACGGGCGCAACGCTTGCAGTCGGTCGACCAATGGCAAACCGTACTCGCCCAAGTAGCCAAAATGGACGGGGTTAGCGTGGTTGCTCCGGTGGTAGCGGGGGCGGGTTTTATCGTTCGCGGTGAAGCCAACAAAGCCGTCGGCTTAACCGGCATTGAACCCGAAACCTACCTGCAACTCATCGCCCTCAATAGCAAAATCATCGCAGGCACAGCCAATATCACTGGCACGGACATCTTGGTCGGTATGGATTTGGCGAAAGATTTGGGCGTGTGGACAGGCGATAAACTCAATTTGCAAACCGCTTCCGGCGGCACGGCAACCTTGAGCATTCGCGGCATTTTTGATTTCGGCAATAGCGGAATGAATTCACGTTCGGTGTACATTGCGCTGCGTACTGCGCAAAGCCTGCTCGATTTGGCAGGCGGTGTCACCAGTGTCGAAGTTAATCTGGAAGCGCCGTTTACAGCGGAAACCGTGGCGCAAACCATTCAGGCGCAAACCGGCTTGAAGGTCGACAGTTGGATTGCCACCAACGCGCAATTCTTTAGCGCACTGGAGGCACAGTCCATGTCTAACACCGTGATTCGCTTTTTCGTGGGGCTGACTGCCGCCTTGGGTATCGCCAGCGTACTGGTGGTATCGGTGGTGCAGAAATCTAAAGCGATTGGCATCTTGCGGGCGACGGGCACGTCGCGGCAGCAAATTTTGCGGCTGTTTTTGCTGCAAGGCGCGTTGACGGGCTTAATAGGTTCGCTGCTAGGCGCGGTAGTCGGTTGGCTGTTTTTAAATGCGTGGCGCAAGATTGCGGTTAACGCCGATGGTACACAATTGTTCCCGATTACGTTTGACCCGATGCTGTTTGTGTACGCAGCCGTGGGCGCAACATTGGTGGGAACACTGGCTGCGCTGTTCCCGGCATTGCAGGCTGCGCGGCTTGACCCGGCGGTGGCGATTCGTGGCTGACCTTAACGCCATTACCCTGCAACTCAAGGGCATCCGTAAAGCCTACAATATCGGTTTGCCTGCTGAAACCGAAGTGCTGCACGGGCTGGATTTGACCATCGAACGTGGCGAATTTGTTGCGCTGATTGGCCCTTCGGGGTCGGGTAAAAGTACCCTGCTGAACTTGATTGGTTTGCTCGACAAGCCTACAGCGGGGGAGCTGTTCATCACCGGGCAGGCGACTAGCCACTTGCAGGATCGTGAACTCACGTTGTTGCGTGCCAAAGCCATCGGTTTTGTGTTCCAGTTCCACAATTTACTGCCTGAGTTCACCGCGCTGGAAAACGTGATGTTGCCCATGCTCGCCGCTCGTGGTCGCCCTGATGAGGCGATGCGCTTACGCGCTGCGGAGCTGATTGAGCAAGTCGGGCTGAGCAAAGTGGGTAAGCACATGAGCAATGATTTATCGGGTGGGCAACAACAGCGCGTTGCCATTGCCCGCGCGTTGGTGATGCAACCCGCGCTGGTGCTCGCCGACGAACCTACCGGCAACCTCGACACCCAATCTGCCGATAACGTGTTTGATTTGCTGCGCCGCGTGAATGAAGCCAGCGATACCAGCTTTTTAATCGTTACCCACGACCCGCGTTTGGCGCAGCGTTGCGACCGCATTATTGAATTGGTGGACGGGCGCATTGATTCGGATAAAGCCAACCGAGCATCGTTACCATGATGAAAACAACACACACAGGCCTTAGCCAAGCTGAAGCCGCCCGCCGTTTGGCATCTGAAGGCGGCAACCTGCTTCCCGGCAGTACCCCCAAATCCTTGTTCAGCATCGCCTTGAACGTATTCACCGAACCTATGTTCCTGATGCTCTTGGTAGCGGGCGGTATTTACCTCGTGCTGGGTGATCGTGCTGAAGCCTTGTTCCTGCTCGGCTTCGTGTTCATCATCATCGGCATTACTTTGGCACAAGAGCGCAAGACGCAACGGGCGCTGGAATCCTTGCGTGACCTGTCTGCGCCGCGTGCCTTGGTGATACGTGATGGGCAGGAAATTCGCATTCCGGGGCGCGAAGTGGTACGCGGCGATGTGCTGGTGCTGCACGAAGGCGACCGCATTCCCGCTGATGCCTTGCTGCTGGACGGGCAGTTGAGCGTGGACGAATCCCTGCTCACGGGTGAAGCCGTGCCCGTCAACAAGTCGTCCGCAGCGGCAGGAACCCGCTTTGCCCAACCCGATGGCGAAAGCACCGCCTCCCTGTATGCCAGCACCGTCGTGACCAAAGGCGTGGGGATGGCGGAAGTATACATGACCGGCATCAATACCGCCGTCGGGCGTATCGGGCAAGCGTTGTCCTCCACACAGGAAGCGCCGTCCGGCTTGCAACAAGCTTCACGTAAACTGATTCTCACCCTGACCATCGTGGGTTTGGCGCTTGCCACATTGCTGGTGTTGCTCGGCTGGTTGTGGGACGGGCGGGCGTTTCTGGATAGTTTGTTGTCCGGCATTACGCTGGCCATGGCGATTTTGCCGGAAGAAATTCCAGTAATCCTCACCGTGTTTCTGGCTTTGGGTGCATGGCGTATTTCTCGGCAAAAAGTATTAACGCGACGGGTGACAGCCGTTGAAGCTTTGGGCGCAATCACCGTATTGGCGGTGGATAAAACCGGCACGCTCACCCAAAACCGCATGAAGATGGCGGAATTGCTAACAGCAGGTGAAAGCTTCCGCGACGACGGCGCAAACGCTTTGCCCGAAGCCTTCCACGAACTCGCCGAATTTACCCTGTTAGCCACGCCGCTGGACCCTTTCGACCCGATGGAAAAAGCCATTCAAGTGTTCGCGCAGCAATGGTTGAGGGACACGGAACATTGGCATTCGCAAGCGCCGGAATTTCAGTACGATTTGTCGGCGGATATACTGGCGATGACGCAGGTGTTCTCTAGCACTGAAGCCAGCGAACACTTACTGGCGTGCAAAGGTGCACCCGAAGCGGTGGCGGATTTGTGCCATCTGCCTGCCGCTGAGCGCGATACGATCCAGCAGCAAGTAACCCAAATGGCGGAGCGCGGCTTGCGCGTATTGGGCGTCGCCAAAGGCCAATGGCAAGGCACTGAGTTGCCGCAAAGTCAGCACGATTTCACCTTTGCATTTCTGGGACTGGTGGGCTTTGTTGATCCGCCGCGCCCGGAAGTGCCTGCCGCGATTGCCGAATGCCGCGCCGCTGGGGTGCGCATTATCATGATGACCGGTGACCACCCCGCAACAGCTCGGGCGATTGCACAACAAGTCAGCCTGAGCAACCGTTCTGCGGTCATGACCGGCGCGGAAGTCGCCGCCCTCAGCGATGCCGAATTGCATGAGCAGTTGCAGCAGGTGGATATATTCACCCGCTTGCAGCCAGAACAAAAACTGCGGCTGGTGCAGGTGCTGCAACAAGGTGGTGAAGTGGTCGCCATGACCGGCGATGGTGTCAACGATGCGCCTGCACTCAAAGCCGCCAATATCGGCATTGCAATGGGCGAACGCGGTACGGATGTTGCCCGCGAAGCCGCCGCGCTGGTGTTGCTGGATGACAGTTTTGCCAGCATTGTCGCGGCAATCCGCCAAGGGCGGCGCATTTACGACAATATCACCAAGGCAACCGCGTTCACTTTCGCGGTACACATGCCGATTATTGTGCTGGCACTGATTCCGGCCTTGTTGCATTGGCCGTTGTTGTTGTTGCCCATGCACATTGTGTTGCTGGAATTGCTGATTGACCCTGCCTGTTCGATTGTATTTGAGGCCGAACCGGAAGCCAGCGGCATCATGACCCGCCCACCGCGCCAACTAACGGATTCGCCGTTTGCTTTTAGCACGCTGCTTTATCCGCTGCTGCAAGGCATCGGTGTGGCGGAAGTGTTGCTGTTTGGGCATTGGCTGCTGGATGGTCAAGGTTTCAATGCGGCGGAAATGCGTGGTGTTATCTTCATCGGCCTGGTGCTGGGTTTATGCTTGCTCATCCTTGCCAACCGCAATGTATCGAAATCGGTACTGCATGGCATCACGGGTGGGAATCCGTGGATTGCGGGGATATTTGGGGCAGTCGTGGTGTTGCTAAGCGTGGTATTTACCGTGCCTTTCCTGCGCGACATTATGGGGTTTACCGCGATGGGTGCACCCCAGTTACTGGCTGGTTTTGCCTTGCTGTTGGGGATTGGCGTATGGCTGGAAATCTTGCGCTGGGTCAGTGGCCATGTCAGGGGCTACAACCCCTGACATTCAGGCGTTTACGGGTGCGCGATGGGTTTTTCGGTGAACAGGTAATCCTTGAGTTCCTTGGAAAACCTCGGGTCTTTGCGCCGAATCCATTCCAGCACCATCGAGGCGTGTTCCTTTTCCTCGTCACGATTGTGTTCCAGAATGGCTTTGAGTTCTGGATCTTTGCAGGCATCCGCCCGCTGGTTATACCAGTCGACCGCTTCCAGCTCTTCCATTAGCGAAACAATGGCGCGGTGCATATCGCGGGTTGCATCCGACAGTTCTTCGATGGGTTCGTGATAACCGACACTCGACATTTTCTACTCCTTAACATCCATTAAAATTTACTGAATAGGCTTGAGATTGTGACGCAATGCCTTGATTTCATCCAGCAACTCCACCGCTAGGGCTGCGCCCGCCAGATTCACGCCCAAATCTTGCTGAAGGTGGATCACGGTACGCACCCGTACCACACTTTCCCCGGCAAATTGCCATTGGGTGGTGGTTTGCTGGTAGTCGAGGGGTTCAATAATGCCCTCGTCCACCATTTGCAGCAGTTCTTCCGCAGGCAATGCGCAGGTACGGCACAGATCTTCCAGCGAAAACAGCGCGTCTTCTTCGAGAATAATGCCTGCCAGTGCTTCCAGTTTGCTTGTTTTCATCACTTACACTCCCATTCCGGCGCGTGGATTGAAGGTTCGTTCCTGTGCCAATTCACTGTACAAAGCCTTGGCCTTATCGCTGAGGGTATCCGGTAGCACCACTTTCAGCGTGACGTAGAAATTGCCCGGTGACTGAGCTGGAATACCGCGCCCTTTCAGGCGTAGTTTGCGCCCGCTGGATGAACTCGCCGGAATCTTCATGTCTACCGACCCATCCGGGGTGGGGATTTTGACACTGCCGCCCAGCGCGGCTTCCCACGGGGTTATGGGCAATTCCAGATACACATCGAGTTCCTCAACGCGGTACAGTGAATGCGGGTTAAAGGCAATTTCCAGATACAAATCACCCGCACTGCCACCCCCGACGCCGGGATTGCCTTGCCCTTGCAGACGGATATGCTGGCCTTGCTTAACCCCTTTGGGAATTTTGATATTCAGGGTACGCTCTTGCAGGAAGGGGCGACCATCCGCTCCACGCTCGGTGGTGCGCATAGTCAAGCAGCGGGTAGCGCCGTGATAAGCATCTTCCAGATCAATCGACACCTTGGCGTAACTGTCTTCACCGTTTGCCTGATACGCCCGACTACCTGCACGCGCTCGTTGCGCAAACAGGTCGGCAAGGAAATCATCAAAGTCGGCGGAGCGCCCCGCACCCGCATTGCCACCCGGCGGCGGGCGGGAATGGCGCTGGGCTTTCAGGTCTTCGCCCAATTGGTCATAGGCAGCACGTTTTTCCGGGTCTTTCAGCACTTCGTAGGCTTCGCCCACTTCCTTGAACTGTTCCTCGGCGTTGCTTTCCTTGCTGATGTCAGGGTGATATTTGCGCGCTAGTTTGCGGTAAACACGCTTGATGTCATCCTGTGTGGCTTCTTTGCTCAGTCCTAGGACTTTGTAGTAATCCTTGTATTCCATCAGGCTCCCCTTAGCATTTCAATACGATCCTGCTATCTAAGATAGCGCATTTTTGTCGCTGGGTGTTCAGTTAAGCTGCCCGGCAAGGTATGCTTGCCGTCGCGATTACGCTTGCTCTTGAGTGAAACCATGACCCCATTCGTCCACCTCCGTCTCCATACCGAATATTCCTTGGTCGACAGCACCATCCGTATCAAGCCGCTGATGAAAGCGGTCGAAAAGATTGGAATGCCTGCGATTGCCATCACTGACCTCAATAATTTCTTCGGGCTGGTCAAGTTTTACAAAGCTGCGATGGGCACGGGTATCAAGCCCATCTTCGGCGTTGACGTATTGCTGACGGATGAGCAGGGCACTGACATCTTGTTCCATATTATCCTGCTATGCCAGAACAATACTGGATACAGCAATATTACCAAACTGATCTCCCGCGCTTATCAGCAAGGGCAAGTGCTGGGTTTACCCCGCGTCTCCCGTGAGTGGATCAAGGAATTCAGCGAAGGCGTGATCATGCTTTCCGGCGGGCGCGAAGGCGACGTAGGCCAAGCGCTGCTATCTGGCAACCAGGATTTGGCTGAAAAACGCCTGCAAGAATGGCTGACAACGTTCCCCGACCGTTATTACTTGGAGCTGCAACGTACCGGGCGCGATGGCGAGGAAGATTACATCCACGCGGCGATTGATCTGGCGCTGCTGCACGACATTCCGGTGGTCGCCACCAACGATGTGCGCTTTACCGCCGAATCCGACTTTCCGTCCCACGAAGCCCGCGTCTGTATCCGCGACGGCTATGTGTTGGCTGACCCCAAACGCCCCAAACGTTACAGCCCGCAGCAATACTTGCGTACCCCGGATGAAATGGTGGAACTGTTCGCCGATATTCCCAGCGCCATCAGCAATACCGTTGAAATCGCCAAACGCTGCAATGTTTCGCTGACACTGGGCAAAAACTACCTGCCACAGTTTCCGATCCCGCAGGGTCTTACCGAAGCCGAATATTTCTGCCAAGTCAGCGAAAAGGGTTTGGAAGAGCGCCTCGATTTTCTCTACGGTGAAAAATTTCCGCGCGGCACGCCGGGATTTGCAGAAAAGCGCAAGCCTTACGATGAACGCCTGAAAATCGAACTTGATGTTATCAACGAAATGGGGTTTCCCGGTTACTTCCTGATCGTTGCCGACTTCATCCAGTGGGCGAAAGACAACGGTATTCCGGTAGGCCCAGGGCGGGGTTCCGGTGCGGGTTCACTGGTGGCGTATGCGTTGAAAATCACCGACCTTGACCCGTTGGCTTACGATTTACTGTTTGAACGTTTCCTCAACCCTGAACGGGTGTCCATGCCTGACTTCGACATCGACTTCTGCATGGATGGGCGTGACAAAGTGATTGATTACGTGGCCAGAACTTACGGGCGTAATCAGGTCTCGCAGATTATCACCTACGGTTCGATGGCGGCGAAAGCGGTGGTGCGTGACGTGGGGCGGGTGCTGGGGCATCCGTATGGTTTTGTTGACCGCATTGCCAAGCTGATTCCGTTCACCATCGGTATTACCTTGTCAGACGCGTTGGGGCGTACCCCCAAGTCCGAAAAGGATTCCGAACTGGTATCCCCCGACCTGATCGAGTTGTACAACAGCGATGAAGAGGTGAAATCCCTGCTGGATTTGGCAATCTCACTGGAAGGTTTGTCGCGCAACACCGGCAAACACGCGGGCGGGGTGTTGATTTCACCCACCGATCTGACCGATTTCACCGCGATTTGCTGCGAAGAAAACGGCGAAGGCGTGGTGTCGCAGTTCGATAAGAACGATGTGGAAGACATCGGGCTGGTCAAATTCGACTTTTTGGGCTTGCGTAACCTCACCATCATTGATTGGGCGCTGCAAACCATCAACCGCAAGCAGGCCGCCAAGGGTTTGCCGCCGGTCGACATCAACCGCATTCCGTTGGATGACAAGGCTTCGTTTGACCTGCTCAAGGCGCAAAAAACCACGGCGGTTTTCCAGCTTGAATCACGCGGCATGAAAGACCTGATTCGTCGCCTGCAACCGGACGTGTTCGAGGATGTGGTGGCACTGGTCGCGCTGTTCCGCCCAGGCCCATTGCAGTCGGGGATGGTGGATGATTTCATCAACCGTAAAAAAGGCATTGCCAAGGTCGAATACCCGCATCCCAGTCTGGAGCAAATCCTCAAGCCGACCTACGGGGTAATTGTTTACCAAGAACAGGTCATGCAGATTGCGCAAGTCCTCGCCCAGTACACCTTGGGCGGTGCGGACATGTTGCGCCGGGCAATGGGTAAAAAGAAACCGGAGGAAATGGCCAAGCAGCGTTCCATTTTCATGGAAGGCTCGCGCAACAATAATGTCGATGAAAGTCAGGCTGGTTATATTTTCGATCTGATGGAAAAGTTCGCGGAATACGGTTTCAACAAATCGCATTCAGCCGCTTATGCCCTTGTTGCCTTCCAGACCGCATGGCTAAAAGCGCACCATCCGGCGGCGTTCATGGCTGCCGTTATGTCGGCGGATATGGATAACACCGAAAAAGTCGTGACCCTGCTGGATGATTGCCGCCAATTGAATTTACAGGTATTGCCGCCCGATATTAACCGTTCTGAATACCAGTTCACGGTGGATGACAAGAACCGCATTATCTACGGCCTCGGTGCTGTCAAAGGCGCAGGGGAGGCAGCACTTAGCGTGCTGGTGGAACAGCGTAACAAGGAGGGTGCCTTCCAATCGCTTGCTGATCTGTGCAAGCGTTCCGGCACGCAAAAGGTGAATCGGCGTGTGCTGGAAACGTTGATAAAGTCCGGTGCTTTCGACAGTTTGGGCGGAACTCGCCGCGCCATGCTCGAATTCCTGCCCGAAGCGATGCGCATGGCGGAACAGTACAACCGTAATCAGGGTACGGGGCAAACCGATCTGTTTGGTGGGCTGTTCGGTGGCGGCGTGGCAGAATCCACCCCGGAAACCGCGATGCCCGTCCGCGAGGAGTTTCCCGAAAAGGAACGTTTACGTTTAGAAAAGGAAACGTTGGGTTTGTATCTGACCGGGCATCCATTGGATGAGTATAAGGAAGAAATTGCTGGCTTAGGTAGTCGCAAAAAGTTGGCGGATATTGCGGAAGATGAGGGCACGAAATACCGCCGCGAAGCCGTCACGCTTGCCGGATTGGTGAGCAGCGTGCGTACTCAGCACACGGATAAGGGCAAACGCGCCTTCGTGCAGCTTGATGACAACACGGCTTATTACGAAGTCATGATTTTTACCGACACCTTTGCTCAGTTCGGTCATTTGTTGGAAAAAGAAGCCTGCGTGGTGTTGGAAGGTACGCTCGATACCGATCAGCGTACTGGTAAGACCCGTTTGAAGGTAGAAAAAGTCCACAATATGCAGTCGGTACGGGAAAACTTTCTGCGCAAGCTGTTATTGAAAGTGGATGTCTCGCAAGTCCAGCAAGGTGTGCTGGAGAATTTGCGGCAATGTTTGCAACCTGCTGCCGCAGCGGGCGCGTTCCCGATTGCCGTGGAATACCGCAATGCCGAGGCACAATCGGAATTGCGTCTCGCGGGAAGTTGGACGTTACCGCTGGATGATGCGGGTTTGCAGGGGCTGCGGCAGATGCTGGGTAAGGAAAATGTCAGCCTTGTCTTTTAAGTGTTAGCAAACTTTGGTCATAATAACGCCGATGATGTTAGTGCGTGATTGCTTTAGGCGTTCAAATGCAGCATGGAGCGGGCGACGGCGCGTTTCATTGCAGGCAACAACGAGCAATGTTGCATGGGAACGGTTACTGATTAACAAGGCATCTGCCATGCCCATCACGGGCGGCGAATCAATAATAATCAGGTCAAAGCCGCTGTTACCTTGCTCCAGCGTGCTGATTAATTGGTTTAAAGGGTCGCCGGAGAGCAGTTCTACTGCGTGAGGGGTGATTGGCCCTGAAGATATGATGTGTAAGTTCGGGATAAATGTCGGGCGGATGATGCTTTGAAGTGAATTCATGCCTGCCAGATAATTACCTAGACCTTTGGTGTTATCCACCTCGAAATGTTTATGGAGGGTAGGGCGGCGTAAATCAGCGTCAATCAGCAATACGTTCATGCCAGACTGTGCATACTGCGTGGCTAGGTTAATACTACTGCTGCTTTTGCCTTCGCTAGCATTGGTGCTGGTAATATTAATAACTTTAGGCTGACTTTGCTGGGTCACGATTAATAAATTGTTATGTAAGGCGCGAAAGGCTGTGGCTACGGCTGAGTCTGGATTTTTGGCACTCTGGAAGGCATAACTATTGCTGTTTTTATTGATGCTGGGTGCTATGCCTAATAACGGCAGAGGAAGGACTCGTGCTAGCATTTCGCGACTTTTAATAGTGGCATCAGTCCCTTCGCGGATGAAGGCTGCAATGATGCCCGTGCATAAGCCGAGGATAAAACTTAGGAAAAAACTGCGTATTAGGTTGGGCTGCAATGCTTCCATAGTAAATAGGACAAATAGAAAAACGATTAAATAAACACTGAGTAGCGTTTTTTCTTGTCGTTTGGTAATAAGGCGGAATTTGTGTAGTTCTTCGCGCAGGGATGTGCCATCTGTTCCAAAGGCAGGCACATTGATAAAGCCTTTCTCGGATGACACGGTTGGTTGTCGTTCTGGCAGTGTTTTGTGCATGCTCATAATGAATGGGTTCCCCTATTTATCTCTATTTTGCCGAATTATACATAAATTTTTTTGATTTGACGAATGAAACTATGTTTGTTGGTGCGCAACTCACACCTTCCTATACAATAGATCAGTTCGTTAGCATTAAGTTTCAATGAAACCGTGCATGGACACTCTGTCAGGCAGGGAGTAAAATGCCCCCCTACTGATTTCACGGGATGAGCCATGCCTCATCCCGTTTCGTATGTAGACTTCGGAGGTTCTTTTGAACAAGCAAGCACTGCTGGTGCTGGAAGACGGGAGTGTTTTCCACGGGCGTTCTATCGGCTGTGATGGCCAAACCACGGGTGAAGTGGTGTTTAATACCGCGCTGACAGGCTATCAGGAAATCCTGACCGACCCGTCTTATTCACGTCAAATGGTAACGTTAACCTATCCCCATATTGGTAACGTGGGTGTCAATCAGGAAGATTGCGAATCCACACAAGTCCACGCGGCGGGTCTTATCGTGCGCGATGTACCTGCTGTGTACAGTAGTTGGCGGGCGGAAGAGTCGCTGCCAGCCTACCTTGAACGCAACAAGGTGGTGGCGATTGCCGACATTGATACACGTCGTTTAACCCGTATTCTGCGCGAAAAGGGTGCGCAACGCGGTTGCATAGTGGCGGGTACAAACCTCAATGTTGAGCAAGCGCTGGATGCAGCACGTTCTTTCCCCGGCCTCAAAGGCATGGATTTGGCGAAAGAAGTGACGGCTAAAGCCAGCTACTTGTGGACAGAGGGCAGTTGGCAGTTGAACCCAGCAACACCACGCCCTTCCACCGCAGAAACGGCGGAATTCAACATTGTGGCTTACGATTACGGTATCAAAACCAATATTCTGCGGATGCTGGTGGATCGTGGTTGCCGCGTGACGGTTGTGCCAGCCCAAACCCCAGCCTCTGATGTGTTGGCGCTGAACCCGGATGGTGTCTTCCTCTCCAACGGCCCCGGCGACCCAGAGCCGTGCGATTACGCGATTAGCGCTATCCGCACCGTACTGGAGAACAAAGTCCCCACTTTCGGCATCTGCCTTGGGCATCAACTGCTCGGTCTTGCCAGCGGTGCGAAAACCATCAAGATGAAATTCGGGCATCATGGCGCGAACCATCCGGTGCAAGATGTAGACAGCAAACGCGTGATGATCAGCAGCCAGAACCACGGTTTTGCGGTGGATGAAGCCAGTTTGCCTGTGAATGTGCGTGCGACTCACCGCTCGCTGTTTGATGGATCCCTACAAGGCATTGAACGTACTGACTGCCCGGCACTGAGTTTTCAGGGACACCCCGAAGCCAGCCCTGGCCCACACGACGTAGCCCCTGTATTCGACCGCTTCATTGACCTGATGCGTGCCGCAAAAAATTGATTGGTGAGAACTCATGCCTAAACGGACAGACATTAAAAGCATCCTAATTATTGGTGCAGGCCCGATCATTATCGGTCAGGCGTGCGAATTCGACTATTCCGGTGCGCAAGCGTGTAAGGCGCTACGTGAGGAAGGCTACCGCGTCATTTTGGTCAATTCTAACCCCGCGACCATTATGACCGACCCTGAAATGGCGGATGCGATTTACATCGAACCGATCCGCTGGGAAACGGTTGCCAGAATCATTGAAAAAGAACGCCCTGACGCGCTATTGCCAACCATGGGTGGACAAACCGCGCTTAACTGCGCCCTCGACCTTTCCCGCCACGGCGTGCTGGAAAAGTTCGGTGTAGACATGATCGGTGCCAACGAAGTGTCCATCGACATGGCCGAAGATCGCCAGAAATTCAAAGTGGCTATGGATGAAATCGGCCTTGAATCCGCACGTTCCGGCGTAGCGCATTCGATGGACGAAGCCCGCGCAGTACAAGCCGAACTGGGTTTCCCGGTGGTTATCCGTCCGTCCTTCACGATGGGTGGCAGTGGTGGCGGTATTGCTTACAACAAGCAGGAATTTGAAACCATCGTTGCTCGCGGGCTGGATTTATCCCCGACCACCGAAGTGTTGCTGGAAGAATCCCTGCTCGGTTGGAAAGAATATGAAATGGAAGTCGTGCGTGACCGCAATGACAACTGCATCATTATCTGTTCCATCGAAAACCTTGACCCGATGGGTATCCATACCGGCGACTCGATTACCGTCGCGCCTGCGCAAACCTTGACCGACAAGGAATACCAATTGCTGCGGAATGCGTCACTGGCGGTGCTGCGCAAAATCGGCGTGGACACGGGCGGTTCCAACGTACAGTTCTCGGTCAACCCGGACAACGGGCGCATTATCGTTATCGAAATGAACCCGCGTGTATCGCGCTCTTCCGCGCTGGCTTCCAAAGCGACTGGCTTCCCGATTGCCAAAGTTGCAGCGAAACTGGCGGTCGGCTACACGCTGGATGAATTGCGTAACGAAATTACCGGCGGCGCAACCCCAGCATCGTTCGAGCCATCCATCGATTACGTCGTCACCAAAATTCCACGCTTTACTTTCGAGAAATTCCCGCAGGCGGATGCGCGTTTGACCACGCAAATGAAGTCGGTCGGCGAAGTCATGGCGATGGGGCGCACCTTCCAAGAATCGTTCCAGAAAGCTTTGCGCGGTCTGGAAACCGGCATTGACGGCCTGAGTGAGCGTGTTGACCCGCAAGACCCGGATGCGAAAGACATCCTGCGTCGCCAAATGACCGAAGCCAGCGCCGAACGTATTTTGTACGTGGCGGATGCTTTCCGTTTTGGCATGACACTCGAAGAGGTGTTCAATCTGACCAGCATCGACATGTGGTTCCTGGTGCAACTCAAGGAACTGGTCGATCTCGAAAACGATTTGAAAGAACGTATTCTCAACGATCTCAGCGCCGATGAAATGCGGGCATTGAAGCGCAAAGGCTTCTCTGACCGTCGTCTGGCGACCCTGACCCACGAAACCGAAAAGTCGGTGCGTGCGGCGCGTCATAAGTTGAATGTACGCCCGGTCTACAAACGCGTGGACACTTGTGCGGCGGAATTTTCCACCAATACCGCGTACATGTATTCCACTTACGAGGAAGAGTGCGAATCCAACCCGACCAACAATAAAAAGATCATGGTCTTGGGCGGCGGTCCGAACCGGATCGGTCAGGGTATTGAGTTCGACTACTGCTGCGTCCATGCGGCGTTGGCCTTGCGTGACGATGGCTTTGAAACCATCATGGTTAACTGTAACCCGGAAACGGTTTCCACCGACTATGACACTTCCGACCGTCTGTATTTCGAGCCGCTGACGCTCGAAGATGTGATGGAAATCGTTGATCTGGAAAAACCTTACGGTGTGATCGTGCAATACGGTGGGCAAACCCCGCTGAAACTGGCGCGTGACCTTGAAGCCTTGGGTGCGCCCATTATTGGTACATCGCCCGATTCGATCGACTTGGCGGAAGACCGTGAACGCTTCCAGCAATTGATCAATAAACTCGGCCTCAAGCAGCCGCCTAACCGTACCGCGAGAAGCATTGACGAAGCAGTACGTTTGGCAGACGAAATTGGCTACCCGTTAGTGGTGCGCCCGTCTTACGTATTGGGTGGGCGTGCGATGGAAATCGTTTACCACGAAAACGAATTGCGCCGCTACATGACCACGGCGGTGTCGGTTTCCAACGATTCCCCGGTATTGCTCGACCGTTATCTGGATGACGCGATTGAAGTCGACGTGGACGCGATTTGCGACGGCGAAAACGTGCTGATCGGCGGCATTATGCAGCATATCGAACAAGCGGGTATCCACTCCGGTGACTCAGCGTGTTCCTTGCCGCCGTATTCCTTGCGTGCCGACATTCAGGATCAATTGCGTGAGCAAATGGTGCTGATGGGCAAAGCCCTCAACGTTATCGGCCTGATGAACGCGCAATTTGCGATCAAAGGCGACGATGTGTATGTGTTGGAAGTGAACCCGCGTGCTTCACGTACCGTGCCGTTCGTGTCCAAAGCCATTGGTCGTCCGCTGGCGAAAGTCGCGGCACGTTGCATGGCGGGCCAGAGTTTGGCTAGCCAGAATGCCTTGAACGAAATCATTCCGTCCTACTACGCGGTGAAAGAAGCGGTATTCCCGTTCATCAAGTTCCCCGGTGTTGACCCGATTCTTAGCCCGGAAATGAAATCCACCGGCGAAGTCATGGGCGTGGGCAGAACCTTTGCCGAAGCTTTCGGTAAGGCACAATACGCGGCTGGCGAACATTACCCAACTTCTGGCGTGGCCTTCATCAGTGTGCGCGAAGCTGACCGTCGCCATTTGCAGGAAGTGGGCAGTATGTTGGCCGGGCAGGGCTTCAAGATTGTGGCTACCCGTGGCACGGCACGCGAATTGCAAAACGTCGGTGTGGCGTGTGAAATCGTCAACAAGATGCGTGAAGGCCGCCCCAATATCGTGGATATGATCAAAAACGAAGAAATCGACCTGATTGTGAACACCACCGAAGGTGAACAATCGACGCGTGACTCGTTCGAGATCCGCCGCGAAGCCTTGCAGCACAAGATTACCTACACCACCACGATTGAAGGTGCGCGGGCATTGTGCAAGGCGATGGCCTACACTGACAGTGAGCAAGTCTACTGCTTACAGGATTTACATCAGGAAATAACACAACAAGGGGTTTGAAGCGATGACTAGACCACCGCTGACATTGAAAGGTTCGGAACGTTTGAAAGCTGAATTACAGCGCCTGAAAACTGAAGACCGTCCGCAAATTATTCAGGCAATTGCTACGGCTCGTGAGCACGGCGACCTGAAAGAAAATGCTGAATACCATGCGGCTCGTGAGCAGCAAAGTTTCTGCGAAGGCCGTATCAAGGAACTGGAAAGCACCCTGTCGATGGCGCAAGTTATTGACGTGGTGGCGGTTGGTGCTGCTAACCCCGGCAAGGTAGTGTTCGGTGCAACGGTTGAGCTGGAAGCCATCGAGTCTGGTGAAACCATCACCTACCAGATCGTCGGTGACATCGAGGCTGACATCAAGCACAACCGCGTGGCGGTATCGTCACCGATTGCGCGGGCAATGATTGGCAAGGAAGAAGGCGATGTTGCCGTGGTGCAAGCCCCTAGCGGTGTGCGTGAATACGAAATCGTCGCGGTCAGTTATCAGTAGTGGCGAATAACTTTACCCACATCGGCCTGTTGCAGCACGGTGCGGTGGAAGCGGGTGACGTATTCTGTGGCGAGTTGGAAACCCCGCTGAGTAAGGCGGGGTGGAAACATCTCAAGCAGGTTTTCGGGCGTGCTGGTGCTGACTGGGATGCAGTCATTACCTCGCCCCGGATGCAATGCGCCGCTTTCGCCGAATGGTTTGCCCAGAAACACGATTTGCCACTGGTGCGTGATGAGCGCTTGCGGGAAATCCATTTCGGTGACTGGGAAGGGCATACCCCGCAAGAAGTCATGGCGTCTGACCCTGAGCAATTGGCGGCGTGGTGGGTCAACCCCGCGCAGGTTATTCCGACGGGGGGCGAAGGCTTTGGCGACTTCCGGGCGCGAGTGCTGGATGCTTGGGCTGAACTGGCGCGAGCTTACCGGGGTGAACGGGTACTGGTGGTGACACACGCAGGTGTCATCCGGGTGATTCTGGCGCATGTATTGCAAATGTCTGATGAGCGTTTACTGGCCTTGAATGTCGAGTATGGCGGCTTGACCCGCTTGCGGGTGCTGCGCGACCGAGGCGGTGAATGGACGAGCCTGCTGGCTCACGGTTGTTGACGATGTTGAAGGCGTTGCACCGTTCGTTACAGGTAGCGTTAACGGTGTTGACGCTGTTGCCGATGAAGCCGGTGACAAGCTTTTCCGCAGAAGAAAAAGGCCGTGGCCTGATTTGGTTTCCGGTGGTCGGGGCGCTGATGGGTTTTCTATTGGCGCTAGCGGCTTGGAAACTGGAAAGCATCGAGCCTATGTTGGCATCGGTGATTTTGCTGACAGTCTGGATGTTTATCAGTGAGTTGCATCATTTGGATGCACTCGCTCGTAGCATTAATGCTTGGCTGTTTGGTGAGACAGATTTGCCTAGTCCGCATTTCGGCGTAATGGGGGTGATGGCATTGATCATGATGATCAAGTTTGCGGCGCTTTCTGTGCTGATTGAATACAAACTTTGGTCGTATATTCTGATAGTACCGGTGGCTGCTCGCTTGCTGGTGGTGGCTTTGATCGGGTTTACTCCGATTGCACCGCGTGAAACCCTCGCGCACGAATTCCGCATTGAATTTCCCTATGTTGCCCTGTTCTTGTGGTTACTGATCGCCTTGCCGGTTGCACTGGTGGCGGGGATTCCCTTATTTGCCTTGTTTGTCATGCTGTTACTGATCCGTTTGCGCTTGCAACAAAGCTGTGGCGGGATGACGTGGGATGCGATTGGCGCAACCATCGTGCTGCTGGAAGCGGTGGGTTTGTTCGTGGCGGCATTAACGGCCTGAGGGCTTGGCTTGACGCTGAATCCCCACCTTAGTGGTATGGTATTGGCTTAAATGTTAGGATAATCTCGTTATTTTTCAGGTTTAAAGGCGCTACTTACCATGTCAGAAGAACAGTTCTCCACAGAAAGACGCATCCTCATGGCGATGCGTAAAACCCTTGGTGGCATCATTCGCGACCTAACGCCTTCCGATTCGGCGGTCACTTATCCCCTGTCCGATGCGACAGTGGAAGACGTTAAAAAATGTTTCGACCTGATCGCTGCGCGTGAGCGTGAATTGGCAAGTGCCGCTGGTGTACGCGAAGAACGTCCGCATTTTATTGATGAAGTCAGCGCCCCCAAAGTCGTGTCGATTCAGGGTCTGAAAAAGAGGGATTAAGTATGCAAACCTTTTCAGCAGAAGAAATGACCGCGTTAACCAAAGCCGTGATCCAGCATATGGATGAGTGGAAAATCAGCGGGGAAGACATGCTGGTTATTCTGGGCTTGGGTGAGGAAGTACGTCCACGCCATTTGCAGCAATATCGCCAAGGCGACAAGTCATTTCCGCAAACGCCTGAGATGATGGATCGTATTGATCACATTGTGGGTATTGCTGACGCCTTGCGCACGACCTTCCCATTCAGTAGCCAAATGCGGGTAATGTGGTTAAGCAAGCCGCACCGCCGTTTCCAACGCCGTGACCCGTTGGCGGTGATGTTGGCGGAAGGTGTTGATGGCTTGATGCGGGTCAGAATAGAGGTCGACTGTGCGTATGGCTATCACATCAGTGAAGCAATGCGCATCAACCAATCTCAAAAGGCCAATCAGGACGAGGCTTAGGGCTGGTTTCTTGTATCAGGCTGTAACACCAAGAATCATGGTATCTCACAAAAAACATGGTACATTGGATGGTATCCAGACATACCATGAAGGCAGATACCATGAAAAGCTTACTCACTGATACCGCAGTCAAGAACGCCAAGCCGAAGGACAAGCCCTATAACCTCACCGACGGGGGCGGGCTATACCTGAAAGTAACAACCGCCGGTAAATACTGGCGGTATAACTACAGCTTCAACGGCAAGCAGAAAACCTATGCCATGGGTGTTTACTCTGATACAAGCCTTAAGCAAGCGCGTGATAAGCATCAGGCGGCGCGTGAGTCGCTGGCGCAAGGTGTTGACCCTTCGGCTAAGAAGCAGGAAGACAAGGCCGCACAAGTTGCACTCACTGAAAACAGCTTTGAACTGGTAGCGCGTGAGTGGTACGGGAAGTTTTCAGGCAAGTGGAGCAAAGTCCATGCCGCCAACGTACTCACCCGGCTAGAAAAGGACTTGTTCCCGTTCATTGGTAGCAAGCCAGTGGCAGAGATCGAACCACCCGCTATCCTGAAATGTTTACGTCGTATCGAAGAACGCGGCGCATTGGATAGCGCACACCGTGCAAAGACCACAGCGGGGCAAGTGTTTAGATATGCCGTATCCATCGGCAAAGCTACCCGTGACCCGACGCCGGACCTACAAGGCGCATTGCCACCACCTGACAGAAAGCACTTTGCAGCGATCACAGACCCGGCACAAGTCGGGCAACTGTTGCGGGATATTGCCGAATATCACGGCATACCCGAAACCATCACGGCCTTGCAGCTATCCGCCTACCTGTTCCAGCGACCGGGAGAGATACGGGCTATGCAGTGGGCAGAGATCAACTTTGAAACCGCACAATGGACTATCCCAGCAGAGCGGATGAAGCGACGTAAAGCGCACACCGTGCCATTGTCACGACAGGTATTAGCCTTACTGCTTGACCTACAACCCCTTACAGGCAGACGGCTTTATGTCTTCCCGTCACGCACCAATATAAACAAGCCAATGGGGGACAATACATTAGGCGGTGCATTGCGCAAGATGGGTTATGACAGTGACACCATGACAGCACACGGCTTTAGGGCAATGGCATCAACCCGGCTTTATGAAATGGGATACCCGGCTGATGTGATTGAAAAGCAACTGGCGCACTCAGTCGGGAACACCATCAGGCGGGCTTACGATCGAAGCCAACACCTCGACCAACGTACGGCCATGATGCAGCAATGGGCGGATTATCTGGACAGCTTGCGGGATGGTGCGCAAGTCATACCGATACGGCGGGCAGGTTAGCCAAACTAGGCCGGGCATTGTTCCCGGCTTTTTTGCGCCTAACCATTGGGGATTGGATAGCCTGCCAATCGTGAATATGCCCCGTTGTCCAACTGCCAAAACTGACAGAACCTAATTTTTAGCCAAAATCGAAGGCTACAGCGGGCAATATGCCCCGTTGTCCAACTGCCAAAACTGACAAAAGGGTATTAGATACCATAACACCCCAACGGTGATCCCGATCAACTACTAGCCAACTACTAACCGGGCTAGTGATTAGTATTTACCAGTAAAAACCCCATATCTTGTGTCAACACGCGCATAGAAACACTATATGATGTGTGCATCTACTTTGGAGGCGTTTAGAAATGGCAAAAGGCATAAAAACAGGCGGGCGGCAAGCTGGAACGCCTAATAAATCCACTGCTGACTTGCGAGAAGCGGCGCAACAGTTCACGGCTGATGCACTGCAAACGCTTGTGGATGTGATGAAAGACGACGCACAACCGGCGGCGGCGCGAATCAGTGCAGCAACGGCTATCCTTGACCGTGGGCATGGCAAGCCGCAAATGCACACGGAAACCACCATATCGAACGTGAATGCACCGACTAAAATTGAACTTGTGGCTTTTGAAGGCAACTACTTGAAACGATTGCAGGCATCAGTGCTAAGTGAGGCGGAATAATGGCTAAGGGCATAAAAACAGGCGGGCGCGTTGCTGGAACACGCAACAAGGCGACAGCAGACGTTAAAGCGGTAGCAGGCATATTCACAAGGGAGGCACTGGAAACGTTGGTGGAAATCATGAGGGACGGCACAGCACCACACGCAACACGCCTAAGCGCGGCTAACTCCCTGTTGGATCGGGCAGTTGGCAAACCACGGCAAGAACTCGAACACGCGGGCAGTGAGAAAGAGCCTTTGGAAATCCTGATCAGGCACTTTAGCGACAACGGTGCGCTTGACCCGGACTAACTACCACCTCAGAGGTGGCTTTTATAATCTGTGGAATCTACAGATTATGTTTTGGGCGAATCGTCAAGCACGAAATCAGCAGATCACCGACTAAATCAAGGGAACGGGTAATCCGTTATCATAACGGTTTTCAGTTTTGTGCGCGTGTACGTGAATCTTTGGTGGCAATCACCCGCAAACCTTTCAAAGATTCACCCAGAATCAAAGCCACTCACTTTACCGACGCTTGTTCAGTTCCAGCCGTATCAATTCCAGCACTCTCGATTCAGTCACTGGCGATTCATTCCCGCTTGTTCCTGCAAGCCATTCATCCAGCATCATAACTATTTGGGCATTCAGTGACCTACCGTTAGCCTTGGCTATGGTTTCAATCCTTGCCCGTGTATCAGGTTCAAGGCGCAATGGGTAAGGCGTTGGGCGGGTTTCTGTATTCATCACTGAATCATATCAATGGGACTCTAAATAAGTCACTAAATCAATGGGACTCTATTGGACTCACTAAGAAACGGTGTTATCCTAAGGACTCCAAACAAGTCCAAAAGGTAAACCGACATGAGCAACCAAGCCAAACGACAAGCACCATACCCGCTACGCATGGAAGACGATGTTAAGCAATTACTGACAGATCGGGCTAAGGCCAACGATCGAAGCATGAACGCAGAGATTAACCGCATCTTGAGGGAGGTACTGACAAGCGCGGCAAAGCAAGCCGCATAAACGAAAACGCCCCCACCGAAGTGGAGGCGCTACGGGCTGAATGAGAGGTCGAGTTCTCAAACAGCCATTTACTGAAACCCGTACAAAAAGGAATCCAGCAATGGACAATCATATCATTACGCCCCCAATGGGCAAGTTCATAATCGAAACCCCTAACCAACTGTGGGGCGGATACTCTTGGGATAACACCTACCCTGTTACCCTCCAAGACGGTTCAAGCCGTCATGCAAAACTTCATGTATTCACCGATCTAGCCATTGCTAAGCAGGTTCTAGCGTTTCTACGCAATGAACGCGGCGGCGCAAAGCTGAAAATCTACCAACTGGCAGACGATGGGCAGCGTGTGGAGGTAGTAGTATGAACCCACTACTAACACCCGAAGAGCAAGCGCATGTTGCCTCAGTGAGAGCGTTACAGCACTCACCTGATGACCTTGACCGCAACCCGACAAAAGCAGGTTTAGGCGATTTTGCCCGCTGGTTAGCACGTATCGACTACCACAAGGCATTCACCCGGGCGGTGCAATTTCTGGTACTGCTAAGCATTGGCTATGCCACCTACAAACTGGTGCTTATCTGGCAGCAATACCCCGGCATGGCGTTTCTGCCATTCCTCGATATGCACTACCCGCTAATGCTCTTCAGCGGCTTATTCACGGCAAATTACATTCAGCACCGGGATTCTGAAGGCGTGGCTATTATCGCCCTGCTTTCCACCATGCTGAATTCATTACTGGTTTAAGGGGGAATCATCATGGATAACAACAAACTCGAATCCAAAAAGCTGGAAATCCTGAACGAACAATTACAGGTTCACAAGGAACAAGACAAACGGGCGGGATTATTGCTGAAGTTCGCAATGGTGTTGACCGGCTTACTCTATTTCATGTTCATGAAGCACCTGTATTTAGGTGATGCGGTTACATGGGCGGCGTATTTCACAGAGTGGCATTCAGCACTCGATTTTATCCTCATGTTCGTTATCGTGATTATGAGCGCGGTTTTTCTGGCATGGGTAAAACATCACGCCTATTTGCACTTTGGGCTATATGGCTCGATTGCACTGGTACTGTTCACCGTCATAGGGTTTGCTCTATTCGCTGAGTTCTTCAGTAGCAGCGCATCCCAAGACACCAAAAGCCGCGTATTGCTGGAAAATGATAAGGCGTATCAGGCAACCATTGCACCAGTGGCAAGCGTCGCCCCTTCCCTATCCAGCGGCAATGCGTCTGCAATTGCCAATGCTGAACAGACTTATGCGCGGTGCATGGCGAATCTAGGCAAGCCGGGCTATAAGCACTGCGACGGCGATAAAGCCACCTTAAACAGCCTGAAAGCTTCAGACGCGGCAACCCTGCAAGCGGTCAAAGAAATTGCCGTACAGACGAATACAGCGACCACAAAGATGAATTACGACCGCCAAGACAAACTAAAGGCGGATTCGTATAACGCGGTTATTGTTTCCATTGCCAAGTTTATTGGTTCGATCAGTGGCAGTGATTACAAGGACAACATTAAAGCCGCAACGGTGTTGACCATGTTATTAGTGGCGACGGCTTTTGAAATCCTGCACCACTTCTTAAGCCACGCTAAGGAACGCGCACAAAATGCCGTGTACGGGCTTGAATTAGAACTTGCTAAGTATGACGGCGGCGCAATGCCTGAAAAGCCTGAAAGCGTAATACCGAAGAATGACGGCGGGTTTAAACGGTCAAGTATTGGATTTACTGCCCCAGTGGGTAAATACGAAACCATTACCCCGGATTACGAAAAGCCTGTTTTCAAATACCAGCAACCGGCGGAAACAAAACAAGGCGGGTTTGTTGGGTTTGTGAATACCGATGGTAAAAAGCCTGCTACTGATGACCGCACTTTTTACGGTTTCAAGGATGAAAAAAAGCGGGCGGCGCTCGACTCACTGAACCTGGCTCACAGTTCTGAAGACCGGAAAACGCGGGAAAATCGCACGGGTAACGCCCCCACTTCAGCCACCACAAAACCACTTCAGGAAACCACTCTAAAACCCTTAGCTAAGGGTTCTGAAGCGGTTCAGGCGGAAACCCTAAGCAAACCCTTAGCTAAGGGTTCTGAAGGGCATGAAAGCCTTTATGCTGAATGGGTGGCAGCGGTGCGGGTAGGTGAGTGTAAGCCGTCTGTTGAACCCACTTGGCATTGGGTACAAAAGCGAATCGCACCAACTGAAACGGGTAGCAAAACTAATGACCGCACCCGCATCAGCAACATGCAACGCGCCTTTTTTAGCCGTGCAATGAAGGAGGGATTAATGCAGGTTAACCCCAACTACACCAACGGCGGAAAGAAATACATCTGGATTGGCTAATTAATCGGGGGCGTGAAATATCGCCCCCACTTAAAGAGGATACGACTATGCAAGACCAAAACATGAAACCCGTTTACTACTGGTTAGACGGCTATTGGATTTACGACAAAGCGGAAGCTGATTTGATGGATGAAATAAACGCTTTCGGCTCGACACATGGAACGGTTTATTTTCCGGCTGATTTGCCACCTGAACAGATTGATAAGGAAATCGCGGCGCTACTGGCGCAATAAACCCAGCAGGGCAGGGCGATAATATCAAACTGCCCATAACAGTTTTTTAAAGAAGAGGTGTTTATATGGATTATCCAGCAGTGATAGTTAAAGCAGTTAGACAAAAGTTTGAACCGGTTGAATATTCAAATGCTGAATTATTGAATATCGTTTTTAGGCTTGCTGAAGAAGTCAGGGAAGAAGGCGAAACGCTCGAAGAATCACTATTTCAAAGCTCACATCACATAATTAAAGAGTGCTTTCCTTTGGGGGCAAATACTCACTATGTAGGTCAGGCCGTTTTCAAGCACTACAAAGACACCCCGCATAAGTTAGCGGCGGCGGTTTTCCGTGATTACTGCACATATTCAAATGCTCAAATAGTGAACGAAGCGTGGTTCAGCCTTTTTAAAGGCATCAACACTAGCCACAAATCACGGGTGATGAATGCAAAGAGTAATAAGCCACACATTGAGCGCAGCAAAGAACTTAGAGTTGATTGGGATGAATGGCAGGCCGATAAATCACTTTATGAAAACCAAGAGCGTTTTATTGAAGCCATGACCCAAAAACACAATTTATCTGACAGGGCGGTAAAAAACTGGGTGCGGAAATTCAAAGCTAGGGTTGACCCTAAGTGAAGCCACACAAGCGGGTTCATTTTTTAATGTGAACGGATAAGCCAACATAACAGCACATCAACCAACCCAAGGAAAAGACATGGAAACCCTAGAACAAATGCTGACAGATAAAGAAGTTGCTGGCGTGCTGAAACTACACCGTTCAAGCGTTTGGCGGCTGGCGCGTATCGGCAAAATCCCCAAACCCGTGAAAGTTGGATTTAACGCGGCAAGATGGAAGCAATCAGAGTTGAAAGCATTCTTGGAGGCGGCGGCATGAATCAGAAAAACGGGGGAGGGTATCCCCCAAAACGAGAAAACCCGCACCGGGGACAAGTCGGGCGGGCTTTGGAGAATCCACTTTTGATAGCAGGCGGACACCATGAATAGTACACAATCCCATGATTTTTATCCAGCCACCACAGGCCATACGCCCCTAGACACATTCGACGATCAAGACACGCTCACCTTGCAATGTGTCTTTGCTGGCAGGTCGGAAAAGGCTATGTGGCTGACTTGTCCAGACGGCAAGACGCGGCTTTTTGCCGTAACACAGACCCACATTATGACCGGCGAACAGCAGCGCACCGAACATGCGGTGATTGCCAAGGGATTTTTAAGCGACGTAATGGGGGGCTTGTCATGACCGCACGGGCAAACAACCAATATCTAGGCTTTCCAGAGGTGCGCACGGCGGCGGCTGGACGCTGGGAAGGCATTCACCGGGCGCTAGGCATCCAGCTTGCAACCACTTCACACACAAAGCATACGGCCTGCCCCGGATGTGGTGGCAAAGACCGTTTCAGACTGGATGCAACCTATCAGAATACCGGGCGCTGGATATGCGGCGGGGGTGGCGACACACAGGCAGGGGACGGCTTTTCATTGCTCGGTCATGTATTCGGCTGGACGCCGTTGGAACAGCTTAAAGCCGTGGCTGATTATCTTGGGTTATCCAGTGCCAACGACAAAGAGCGCGAAACCCTACGGCGCAAGGCTGAGGCACAAACGGCGGCAATGCTGGCAGATGCACAGCGCAAGCACGAACAAGCGCGGCGTGATGCAAACATGGTTGCGGCAATCCAAGACCTTGAAGACCTGATTAAGCACCGGCAACACCTACAGCGGCAAGCGCACCTCACAAGCAGTTTGCACCGCGTCACGATCAACCCACTAGAGGATGAACTTTCAGCGGCTTACACCCTGAATATGCTGATTCTCGAAAGCTACGCATCACAAGGGAGTAACGACCAATGAGAAATTTTATTGCTATGGATGATTACCGCGCAAACCGCGAACAGCAAACCGAAGAACCGACAATCAAAACCCTTGATTTACCCGATGATGACCGCGCACCAGTGCAAAAGTTTGACCCTGATTTATTGCCTGAATCGGTGCGTGGTTTCGTGATTGATGCAGCGGATAGAATGCAATGCCCTATAGACTTTCTGGCAGTAACGGCAATGGTTGCGGCGGGTTCGCTTGTTGGGCGCAAGGTGCTAATGAAGCCTAAACAGTTGGATGACTGGAAACTTGCCCCGAACCTTTGGGGGGCAGTAATTGGCAGACCTTCAGCCATGAAATCACCGGCTATCAGCGCGGCATTGCAACCACTACGCAACATTGAACAAGAAATGAAAATTTCCCACAACAAGGAAATTGAGCAAATCGAAATCCAGAAAGCCATGATCGAAGCAGGGGCGGAAGAGCGCAAAAAACAAATGAAGGTGGCTTCAAAAAACAAGGATGTAACGTTAGCGGCGGCAATTATGGCAGAGGGCAAAGCACCCGAAGCACCGGCATTACCTAGATTGTCAGTCAATAATTCAACCATTGAAAAGTTAGGCGAACTGTTAGCCAAAACAAACAACGGCTTACTGATGGAGCGTGACGAACTAGCGGGATGGCTTGCCAAGTTGGGCGGCAAGGACGGCGGTGAAGATCGGGCATTCTACCTTGAACTTTATGACCGGCTAAGCCCATACGCTTTTGACCGGATAATGAGAGGTACGGTGATGATTGAACACCCGATTTTATCCATTATTGGTGGTATCCAGCCTTCAAAAATTGCGGGCGTGGTGCGTGGTGCGGTTTCTGGTGAGTCTGATGACGGTCTTATTCAGCGGTTTCAGTTGATGGCATACCCTGACAATGAAGAAAGTTTTTCCTATCGTGACCGCGTACCAGACCAAAGGGCATACGCGGCTTATATGGGTGTTATGCGCGGCTTGTCAGAACTGCCAATGCCTGACAGAGAGTCGAAAATATGGGGCTTTACCGAAACCGCACAACCTTTGTTTGTTGAATGGTACAGCGACACAATGACGCGGGCGCGATCTTCAGATATGCCCAACGCTTTAGAAAGCCACATGACCAAAATGGGCAAGCCTATTTCTGCACTCGCTTTATTGCTCGAACTGCTAGACGGCGGGGCAAGTGGGGCAGTGGGTGAGGTGGCAACCATGCGGGCGCTAGGGTGGGCTGAATACCTCGAAAGCCATGCAAAACGTGTGTATTCATCTGGCACGGCAAGCGCAACGGCGGCGGCAAAAACGATACTGGCGAATAAATCAAAACTTCCCGATGTATTCACGATGCGGGATGTTTACCGCAAAGGCTGGAAGGGTGTTACTGAGGAAATTACAGAGGATGCGCTCGACCTGCTAATTGATTGTAACTACCTGATGGCAAGCACCACGGAAACGCGGGCAAATGGCAGGCCTACCACTAGATTTAGTTGGGCGGGGTGATTCATGGGCAAATGGCTAGACAGGTTAAAAAGCCACTCATCCCCCGAAGAGGGGGGTTTTGTCAGTTTTGGCAGTTCCACAACGGGGCATATTGCCGAATTCGCCACCCGTGAATTCAAACGGGAGGGTGTCAAGCGACTGGAAACAGTGGCGCAAGGTCTACCCGTCACACTGGCAGAACTCGAGGCATTCTTTGCACATGACCTGCAAGAATTTGGGAATGGTGGCGTAACAATGGCGACTATCAAGCAAGTTGTGGAATGGTACGCATACCAGCACAAGGGTAGGGCGAAACCCGAACCCGAAGAAATACCGGTGGGAATGGTACGCTGTACTGACTGCCTGCAAGATCGGTGCAAGTATCGGCAAGTTACCCCGTGGGGTGATGTGGTAATGCAATCTTCCCCACAATGGCGATGGTGCAGGGAATACACGGCAAGGGTTCACAACCTTTCCGAATACCGCAAGCGATGAGCAACAACACCCCAACGAATGAGCCGCACCTGATGCGGCTTTTTTGTGTCCAAGACAATACCCGCAACCATGCCCCACAAACTTATTCACCAGAATTAGGGCTAACCCTAGGATGTGCGTTTACGGGGTGTTTTGCGTGGTGGCTGGAAGGGCTGAAAACGGGGACAGATTAGCGAATCATGGTATTAATCATGGTATGCACACATTTAATATTATTTGGTTGCCTTATTTTTCAGTGATTTATCGGCTCAGGTGCATAGTGCGTATGGTTACGCTATCAACGATGCTTTACATGCAGCGGCAGAGAAAAAGAAGGCAGCCGCTGCCTGAATGATGCGCAAGGGGCTTGAGGAATCAAGCCCTTTGCTTATTTGGGCATTGCTTACGCGGCATTGCCTGCTTCAGGTGCAGCGTTGCCTTTCATGGCTTCTTTCACCATCTTTTGCAATTCACCGTTCTGGTACATTTCCAGCGTAATGTCGCAACCGCCGATCAATTCACCGTTGATGTAAACCTGTGGGAAGGTCGGCCAGTTGGCGTATTGTGGCAAGTCTTGGAAAATTTCCGGGTCGCCCAATACGTTGACGTAGGCAAACTCTTCACCGCACGCCATCAGTGCTTGAGAAGCACGGCTGGAAAATCCACATTGCGGCATCTGCGGTGTACCTTTCATGAAAATGACGACTGGGTTGCTTTTTACAGCCTGATCGATACGGTCTAATGCACTCATTCGGATAATCCTCGTTGTTGACTAATGACCATTACATTCTACCTGTTGCATGAAATAAATAAACGTCAGATTCCATGAGGAATAGGCCAGCTTTATTTTTTGCGGCGTTGTTTCATGGCGGCGAACTCAGTCGTGTCGATAATAGTTTATTCAAACAATACTGTGACAACTGCTGGCAAACTTAAAAACTAAACAACGACCAAGTCTGATACTTCGCATTATCTTCGCTACAAGCTTGCAGTGACAAAGGTCGCATCACATGAACGGGTGTCGCGCCACGCCCTTCGCGTTTTTCAGTCGCATTCACCGTGACACATAGCTCCGGCTTAGCTTTCATCACCAGATGGCCATTTTCTTCCAATGAAAACTGCTGAGTATCGGCACTACTATCGCAAGATGCCAATGCAATTGAAGCATCGTTCTCAACGGCGGATGCCGTCATACAGATATCAAAGTAAACGATCTTAAACTGACCTTCTTTAAGCAGTGCCTCATCAAAGCTTTGATCTTCCAACAAGCCGCCAGTGTAGTCATAACAAGTATGTGCCTGCATGCCTTTATCCAAAGGTGCATCAGCGCCTTTACCGCCAGCAATATCCAGACAATAGCCGCGATCTTCATCAATGGTGTCAACCAATCGTACTTCGACCAGCTTCTGTTCAGTTGTTGACTCCGCCGCTTGTAATGCTGGTGTCATTCCGGCAATCAAACCCAGTGCGATGAGGCTCGAATTAATTAATTTATTCACAATATACTCCTTTTTTATGTTCACTTTATCTAAGCAGATTTGCTGCAATCTGCTTCTACACGCCAACAGGCATGAATTGTTAAGGCTTCGCATCACGAACGAGACGAACCCAGTTATTAATTGAGATGTAATCCGACGCCATATCAGATGCTAATTCGTAATCACTGGGTTTGCCGGATTTTGGATCACTACGCTGCGCACCGGCTCCATGCCAATCAAAATACTCGGTGGCACTGGAGTTTTTCTTACTCCACGCTTGACCAAATGCCACATAATCGGCTGTCCATTTAAAGTCCCCTTGTGTGGTGCTGGTCCAGAAATAATAAGCATCGTTTACTGATTCAAACGTTTTTACTGTAGTATTAAAAAAGTCAGTATTAATCGCAGGGAATGTTTTCTTTTCATAATCCACCAGACTCTGCAATTCCTTAGCATTTGGTAATCGCCAATCGCTATGTCCGGCAATTTCGGCCTTATCCGCATAGTCTAATGCATCGACCCAATTCATGGTTTGACCGCTATCGTTTTTAGTCCACATCAAGCCGGTGGATTTATCAGTCACCGTATCATCTTTGTTATCGACATAACTCATGTCGTAAAGTGTGGTGGTTCCTCTGACTGCACGTACAAAACAACCTGGCACAAACATACCATCGCTGTCTTTTATTTCGCTGCCATCAAAATACAATCCAGTTTCATACGATTTAATGTGTCCATCCGAGAAATTAAATCCAAAACCGCCTTGAATACCACCGTTACGTGTAAAATTTTGCACAGCACCTTTAACGTAAGGCGTGCTAGACCAGAATTGTCCGGCAAAGGCTAATCGCTTGTCATATTGATAACCAAAAACAGAAGTATCAATATAAGGTTTACTTTCGCCTTCATCTTCCGGTTTAATCAACTGGCCATCGAAATTTGCGATGGAATACAATTCTTTGATACTTGGTAAGCGCCAATCGGAATGTCCGGCCAGTGTCATACTGCCTACATGCGCAACGGTTTCTTTCATATTACGCCGCGTGAAGTCATGCGCTTTTTGCCACATCAAACCGGTGTTTAGGTCTGTCACTGTACCGTCATCATTGTCCTGATAACGCGGTACATTACCTTGTACCGACGCATCCTGCCCTGTGTAGAAGCTGGAATCAGACTCGGCTAACACCTTGCCCTCGGTGTCATATTGGACGGACTGTCCGGTGTCTGGCAGCACAGGTGCATTGCTATCTGCCACAGCACAAAAGGAAGACATGCCAGCTAGCAGACAAACGGATAGGAGCGTTCTGCGAGCGATAGTTTCTTGGGTACTCATTGGCTGACCTCATAGGTTGTTAGAACATCGTTTACTCGTATAATCTAAGGTCTGGCGCGGCTTGAGTCGTCCAAATGGCGGCATTTGGACTAATTATTTTTGGTGTGCGTGGTCTGGACTGTCAACGGAGTGATTAATTTGTATTTCGCAGAAGGTTTAACGTGGGAAATTTGCATCGTCGGTTTGTCGCTCACCGTCTTCACCCTGATCAATCTACTGACCAAGCCGTATAAACATAAATCTGATTTGCTCCTGTGCTTGTGGCTGTTACTGCTGAATATCCCACTTCTCCAGACAGCGCTGTCACACCAAGGCCTCGACTCTCCGGTCTTTAATTTATATACCAATCCCATGCTCACTTTATTGCATGGGCCGATTCTTTATTGGTACGTGCGCATACTGGTCAGCAGTGAAGATGCGAAAATACTAAAATCAGATTTATTGCATCTCATTCCGTTTGTGTTGTTCTATCTGTTGTATATTTCCATGGATCATCCCCATTCGATGAGACCGTCAATAGGAAGCCCGGATATCGCTATTGGCTCTGCCGGTGAGGGCGAAGTCATGTCATTATTCAGACCGTTGATGGTGCATTTTGGACTCATTAACGGCCTGGTCTTTGTCGTTTATTCCATTGTGACTATTTACGCTTTAGTCCAACACCAAAAGACTATCACCGAAATATTTTCACAAAATGACAACGAGATTAGTTTGAAATGGCTTTATGCATTACCTGCGACATTCGCTGCATTAGTCCTGCTGAATTTTATGAATGAGAATGTGCTGGAATCAGCATCGGTAATTGATCCACTGACATTTCATATGATGTCTTTTTTAAGTTTCATTATTTTACTATGTTTCTTTGGTGTAAAGCAGAAGCCTGTGTTCTTTCTCCGAAAACCATCATTTGAAAATAAAATCGAGTCTGAAACACCTATTGAAAATAGCGATGCCAATGATAATGATTTGAGTGACGAAGCCATTGCACGAGTCATTGAAGATATGCAAGCTTATATGCGGCGTGGAAAACCATTTATAAATCCGGATTTTTCTGTGTATAGTTTGGCGGAAGCACTAAATATTCCAAGACGAAACCTATCGCAGGTACTGAATAGCCGTCTGTCTAAAAACTTCTATCAGTATGTGAATGAATTCAGAATAGACGAAGTGAAAGCCTTGTTGCAAGATCCAAATCAGGCGAAGTCTACGATTCTAGATATTGCCTTTCGTTGTGGTTTTAAATCAAAATCGAGCTTTAATAGTTTATTCAAACAATACTGTGACGTGACGCCTTCGCAGTATCGTAAAAAGGTCAGACAAGGTTAAAGGCATCTCCACAAGTCGGCAACTTTTCCTGTGAGATGCCCCGGTGCACCTTTCAGCCCACGGCATCGCCCCTTGCGGCCTACACGCATAACGGCTGCGGAGCCTAATTTTTTTCCAGACAACACCAGCATAGTCCCGCTATGCCAACAGGGGATGAACATTCAAGGACTTATTCGTGGATTTATTCGTAACGCAAGGCATCAATCGGTTGCAGCTTCGAGGCTTTAAGCGCGGGGTAATAGCCAAAGAATACGCCGATGAGTGCCGAAAACCCGATGCTGATGAGCGCAATGGTGGGTTGCATCACTGCTGGCGTGCCGACGAATTGATCCAGCACCACCACGACCACCAAGGCCAGCAACATGCCGATCGCGCCACCCAAGCCGCAAAGCACCACGGCTTCCACCAGAAATTGCAGCAAGATATGGCTGGGGGTTGCGCCCACTGCCATGCGCAGGCCGATTTCGCGAGTACGTTCGGTGACGGAAACCAGCATAATATTCATGATGCCGATACCACCTACCACCAGACTGACCGAGGCAACCGCCGCTAACAGGCTGTTGAAAATGCGGGTGGTTTCCGCACGGGTTGCGACCATTTCGGAGAGGTTACGTAGCATGAAGGGGTCTTCGGCTGTTGGGGCAACTTTCATGCGGGTACGCATCAGGTCGGCGATGTCGGTTTCTAGCGCTTGCATGTCGGCACCGTCATAGATTTTCAGGTAAATCGACTGTACCCGCGTGGGGTTGGAATTGCTGACACCCGCCAGCCGCGTCCGCACGGTTTTGATGGGCATGAGGATTACGTCGTCCTGATCGCGCCCGCGTGAGTCTTGCCCCTTGGATTTGAGCGTGCCGATGACGTTGACGTTGAAATTGTTAACGCGGATGGTTTGTCCCAGTGGGTCGCTTTCACCGAATAATTCTTTGCTGATGGTCGCGCCGATGATGGCGACTTTGCCGCCTGCGTTGCTTTCTTGCGGGCTGAGTTCGCGCCCGTTAGCGATGACCCAGTTGCGGGCGGTTAAGTAGTGGTTATCCATGCCTTCCACGGTGGTTGACCAATTGAGGTTGCCGTAGATGACTTGTGCACTGTTGGAGAGCATGGGGGCGGCGGCTTCAATGTCGGGAAGCTGGGTTTGCAGGTAATCAGCGTGTTCCTGTTGCAGGCTTTGTACGCTGCCTGCGCCCGTAGTGACGCCACCCATGCGCCGGGAGGAGCCGCTGAGGATGAAGATATTCCCACCTAACCCTTCGATTTGTGCGTCGACCTGTTGTTGTGCACCTGCGCCAATCGCGACCATGATGATGACGGCGGCAACCCCGATGATGATGCCGAGCATGGTCAGGGCGCTGCGCATCAGGTTGACGCGCAGGGCAATCATGGCGGCACGGAACAGTTTAGTGATGCCCATTGAGGTAATCCTCCACCAGTTCGCCGTCGCGGAACATCAGTTTACGTTTGGCTACAGCGGCAATTTCTGGCTCATGTGTGACCAGTACGATGGTTTTGCCTGCGTCGTTGAGTTGCTGGAAGAGCGCCATGATTTCAAAGCTGGTGCGGGTATCCAGTGCGCCCGTGGGTTCGTCCGCGAGGATCAGCAGGGGGTTATTCACCAAGGCGCGGGCGATGGCGACCCGTTGCTGTTGTCCGCCGGAAAGCTGTGAAGGCTGGTTATGGAGACGTTCGCCCAAGCCGACTTGTTCGAGGCTGGCTTTGGCACGCGGTTGCCATTCGCGTTCCGGGACTTCGGAATACAGCAAGGGCAGGGCGACGTTATCCAGCGCGGAAGTACGCGGCAGCAGGTTGAATTGCTGGAACACGAAGCCGATGTAACGGTTGCGGATATGGGCGAGCGCGGCAGCATCCAGATGCGACACGTCTTCGCCATTCAGCAGGATTTTACCGTCACTGGGGGTATCCAGACAGCCGATCATGTTCATGAAAGTGGATTTGCCGGAGCCGGATGTACCCATTACAGCGACAAATTCACCCGCTTTAATGCTCACGTCGACACCTTTGAGTGCCCAGATGACATTATCTCCCATGCTATAGGCTTTGCGAATTTGCCGGGTTTCGATGACGTTTGGCTGGCTCATGGGGCTTTCCGGTTGGCGCGGACGATGACGGCGCTGGTTTCGTCGAGGTTTTGTGCCTGAATTTCACTGAATTCGTCATTGCTAAGGCCAACCCGTACCCGCACGCTGGTGGGTTGGCCGTCTTGCAGCGTCCAGACTTCGCCACGGGTGAAGTTGGCATCGGCTGCGGCGGCATTTCCTCCGGCATTTCCTCCGGCATTTGCGCCATTGCGATTGCCGCCTGCCGAACCACTGGCGGCTTGGTATTGGGTGTATTGGCTTTCTGTGAGGATGCCTTTTAGTGAATTGTTCATTTTTTGGCGTAAGGGAGCCATTTGCTCGCGCATATTGGGCGGTGGGCCACCGGCGGTTGGGCTGCTGCTGGCACTGCGCAGTTTATCCATGCTGGCTTGGAAATCTACCATGACCGCTTCGGCCTGTTTTTGCTGGTCAGCGTTGAGGTTGAGCTTGCTCAGGGTTTCTTGCATCCGTTGCGCCATAGTGTTGCCGCCATTGGTGGTTGCGGTGGTGCCTTCGGCGGGTTTGAAACGCAGGGCGGTGTTGGGGACGCGCAGCACGTTTTCTTTCAGCCCTGTCACCATGTCAACATTGGCGGTCATGCCGGGAAGCAGGGCTTTGTCGGCGTTGTCGGCGCGGATCACGACTTTGTAGGTCACGACGTTGTTGTTGACGGTGGAGGCTTTGCGGACTTGCGCCACTTCACCGTTGAATTTGCGGCTGGGGAAGGCGTCGACGGTAAAGCGTACCGGCTGCTTTTCGGCGATTTTGCCAATATCGGCTTCATCCACATCGGCCTCGATTCGCATTTGCGACAAATCCTGCGCGATTTTGAACAGGATCGGGGCGGAAAGGCTGGCAGCGACGGTTTGCCCGATGCTGACCTGACGGTCAATCACTATGCCATCTAGCGGTGAGCGGATGGTGGTGCGGTCAAGGTCGAGTTGGGTTTGGGCGAGAACGGCCTGTTTTTGCGCAATCTGGGCATTGGCGGACACGAGTTGCGACTCGGCTTGTTGCAGTTGTGCTTGGGAAACTTCGTAGGCGGCTTGGGCTTTGTCGAGTTCGGAACGGCTGATCAGCCCGCGTGTTACGAGGGGTTGTAGGCGTTCGTATTCGGTTTTATTGAGCTTGAGGTTGGCTTTGGCGCTGTTGATATTGGCTTTTTGTTGCGCAAGACTAGCGCGGGCAGTGTCAACATCGGCCTGATTCTGGATGAGTTTGGATTGCACGGTGCGGTCATCCAGCCGGGCAATCACGTCACCTTTTTTGACCAATGAGTTGTAGTCGGCGTGGAGTTCTTCAATTGTGCCGGAAAGCTCGGAACCGACTTCGACGGTGACGACTGGGTTGATCGTGCCTGCGGCGTTGACCACGCTTTCGATATTGCCACGCGAGAGGGTGGCGGTTTGATAATCCAGTTTACCTGCGGCTGCTTGGGCGGGTGCGAGGTAGTAATAATAAGCGCCTGCCGCTAGTGCGATGAGGGTTACAACAAGTGTGCCGACAATTTTTTTGTTCATGGTTGCTGCCTTTGTCCTGATTGCAGAATATTCCTGCGGTTTCAGGCAGAAGACTAACGCGATTTAGCACAACAAGTATGCTTCAATTGTGTAAAAAATGAGGAAGTGTTTTAAGCGCTTGCTGTTTGCATAAGCCATTGTTGTAACTTTTGACGCAGGCTTGCCATTGAAATGGGTTTGGTCATGTAATCGTCCATTCCCGCTTGCAGGCAGGTTTCACGGTCGCCCTGCATGGCGTTGGCGGTCAGGGCAATCACGGGGGTACGTGCTGTGTGGCGTTCCAACTCTTGCTGGCGGAAACGGCGGGTGGCTTCGTAGCCATCCATGCCGGGGAGTTGGCAATCCATCAGCACCAGATCGTAGTGGTTGTGGTCGAGTTTTTCGACTGCTTCCAGCCCATCCATCGCGATGTCGAAGCTGAAACCAAGTTTGGTTAGCATGACGTGGGCAACCTTGATGTTGACCAGATTGTCTTCGACCAGCAGTAAATGCCCGCTGAGTTCGGCGTTGTTGGGTAAGGTAGCGGTGGTGCTGGATTTTTCTGGCGCGGTACTGGCTGGCAGATGGTGCTTTTCAAGGGTTAGGTCGAAATAGAAGGTGCTGCCTTGGCCGAGGGTGGATTTTACCTTGATGCGCCCGCCCATGAGTTGCACCAGTTCCTGGGCAATGGTTAATCCTAAACCTGTGCCGCCGTACAGCCGGGTGGTGGACTCGTCGGCTTGGCTGAAGGCGTTGAACAGCACTTCCATCTGGGAACTGGGGATGCCAGCGCCGGTGTCAGCTATCAGCAGGCGTAGACTGGTTTTGTCGCTCTGCTCTTTCTGGATGTCAATGTGTAGGGCTACTGTGCCGTTTTTGGTGAATTTGATGGCATTGCCTAGCAGGTTGCCGAGTATTTGTTTCAGGCGGATGGGGTCGCCGTAAAACCAGTCGTGATTAGTCTCAGGAATATTACTGGTCAGCACCAGATGCTTTTTGGTGGCCGAGCCGCTGAAGAGCAATACCATGTCGTCAGCGAGTTTGCGCAGGTTGAAGGGAATGCGTTCCAGTGCGAGTTTGCCCGATTCGATTTTGGACAAATCCAGCACCGAATTGATAACTTCCAGTAGGATTTCGGAGGAGCTGTAAGCGGTGTGTAGGTATTCGTGTTGCTGGGGGTCGAGCGGGGTTTTGGCGAGAATATCGAGCATCCCTAACACGCCATTCATGGGGGTGCGGATTTCATGGCTCATATTGGCGAGGAAACGGGATTTTTCCTTGGATTGTTGCAGGGCGCGGATTTTTTCCTGCGATTCTTGCTTGAGCGATTCGTTGAGCGCCAGCATTTCCTGTGAGGAAACCTCCAGCGAGCGTTCCAGCAAATAATAGTCGTGCTTGTGGTTGCTGTAAGTTTGATTCACTTTGCTGAGAAATGCACGCCAACTGGCAGCATCGGGGGGGGCGTCCGGGTTTAGCCCCAGACTGCGTAGCTGCCGATTGAGGGTGCGGTCGAACTCACTCATAGAGGGTTGTCAGGGTCATGGTCTGGTTGTGCAGGTCACAGGCGCCTTTGGAAAACGGTGAGATTTCCCCGTAGGAATAAAAGCCAATCTGAGTGGTGTTTTCTGGCAGGTTATCCAGCACGGCTTCGACTTCTTCTTCGGCGTCTGAGCCCATGACCATGCGTCGACCTACGCAACTGATGGCAATGCACAGCACGGGTTTGTCGGTGTCAGTGGCACTCATCAGGGCAGCATCTTCCGCACCTTCGACCAGTTGTTCTAGGTTGGCACGCATCAGTTGTGCATAAGCACCGACTGGGATGTCGCCTGCAAAGGTGAGTGACTGGGTGGCTTCATCAATGGCGAGGATGGTACGAACCAGTTCTTTGTCTTCACCGGGCTGGCTGAGTGCTAGTGGGAAACGTAGCCCCGTAGCAGGTAGGCCTTCCGCTAATTCACCAAGATAGGTTTTGTAAAGGGCAAGGGCAGGTTTGCCTGCCAGTTCGTAGAGGATGTTATTTTCAGCGCGGGTCACTTCACGTGCTGGGCCAAAAGATTTCCAACCACCTTTGGAGCCATGTCCGATATGGACGTTGCCATACAAACCGAGGGCTGTCACGATGCCACTGGTCGGTTTGCCGTTTTTCAGTACCCAAGTGTTGGCAAAGCGGTCACCATCGCCTGCCATTCCGCCGGTGACGATTGTGCCTTGTTTGATAACATCGTTAAAGCCTTTGGTCAGTTCGCTACCATTGACTTTTAGGCCATCCGATAGCACGAAAATGCCTTTCAGCTCTTCAGAGCTCAGGCGATCCGCGAGCAGGCGGCCAATATTGCGTGATTCTTGTGGGGCGTGGATGTTGATATGTGTCATTCGTAAGGTGGTGGATTCAAACTGCACCAGTGAAATGACTAGACTGTTATCCTGAATGTGACTGCCAATAATTTCACCAGCACTGGAACATCCCATCAATATGGCTTGTGGGTATTGCGCTAGTAGGGTATCAAAGGGGAGTGGGTTTTCCATAAAATTAGTGTGACCAAACACCAAAATTAGCAGTTGTTTCGCTGAAATAATGGGTAATTTCGCGGAGAAACCCTGATCAACGGTATAGGTAAGCGTATCAATTTTCATGGCAGTGACATTTCCTAAACGGTGGTTATTTTTAACTATATTATTAATATAAATAATGACACAGCTTATTAGAGTATGCCAGCACTATGGATGAGCGGAATTTACCTTGGGCAAAAGTTGGCTATTGGTATCAATAAACTCGCGCACAAAGGGTTTGGTGCGGGCGCTGCTGAAGCGAGCAACTTCCTGACCATTTTCGATCAGCAGCACAGTGGGAAACCCGCGTACTTGGTGGCGGCCTGCCAATTTCATGTTTTCGTCTTCTTCGGTATCCAACTTGGCGAGCAGTACTTTGCCGTGGTATTCGGTGATGACGCCTTTGAGTACCGGGTCGAGGAATAAGCAGGGGCCACACCAGTCCGCCCAGAAATCTACCAGTACGGGGTTGAGGAAGGAGGCTTTGAGGACACGTTCCTCAAAATCCGCGATACCGTTAATGTCGAAAATGAATGTGTAAGTGGTCATGCGAGCCTCCGCTGAAGTAATGGGGCGCAATTATAGCGGCATGATCACAGATGTGTATAATCCTGAAGCTCATTCACTGGAATTGGCACGAATGCGAACCATAGTTACGGCAAAAACAGTTTTTTCTAGCCCCGTTCATTTTCTGGCATTTGGGTTTGGCAGCGGTCTGTCGCCGTTTGCGCCGGGAACAGCGGGAACGCTGGCAGCCATTCCGTTGTACTTGTTACTGGTGCAGTTGCCTTTATGGGCTTATCTGGCGGTTGTGCTGGTTATATCGTTGGTCGGTATCTGGATTTGCGGGGAATCGTCGCGGCGTTTGGGTGTACATGATCACAGCGGTATCGTTTGGGATGAATTTGCCGGTTATCTGTTGACCATGATTGCAGCACCTGCGGGTTGGTTGTGGGTCGTGATCGGTTTTTGCTTGTTCCGTCTGTTTGATATCTGGAAACCGTGGCCGGTGAAGGTGGTTGATCGTGATGTGCCGGGTGGTTTGGGTATCATGTTAGATGACATACTGGCAGGTATTTACGCTTGGCTTTGCTTGCAATTGTTGGCGTATTGGCTGGCTTAATCCAGAACAGGCAGACAGCAAAAAGCCTTCCCGAAAGAAGGCTTTTAAAGAAATAAAAGGTGAGGTTGAAGCCCCGTTATTATTGTCTTCACCCCATGCAGCCCTTAGCCCCTGTTTGGTTCCATTAGCCCTGGAACACGTGCAGTATGCTGAGGATGCGCTGAACTATAGCTGAATAATTTGATTATCTTTCATTCAGTTACGCTTAAGGTTTATTTGAACATTGACAACTGGAATCTCATGAACGTCAGAACCCGCTTTGCTCCCAGCCCGACTGGTTATTTGCACATAGGTGGTGCACGCACCGCACTATTTTCTTGGTTGTATGCCCGGAAAATGGGCGGTACATTTATTTTGCGTATTGAAGATACTGATCGTGAACGCTCGACGCAAGCGTCTGTGGATGCGATTCTGGAAGGCATGGCGTGGCTGGATCTGGGGCATGATGAGGGCCCGTTCTACCAGACCCACCGCTTCGATCGTTATGCCGAGGTTATTCAGCAACTAGTGGATAGCGGTCATGCTTACCGTTGTTATTGCAGCAAGGAAGAGCTGGAGCAATTGCGTGAAGGCCAGATGGCACGTAAGGAAAAGCCACGTTACGATGGGCGCTGGCGTGACCGTCAGGATGAAACGCCACCAGAGGGCGTTGATCCCGTGATTCGTTTTCGCAACCCACAAGCGGGTGTGGTGGATATTGACGATCTGGTGCGCGGCAAAATTACCATCAGCAATGAAGAGCTGGATGACCTGATCATTGCACGTTCTGATGGCACACCTACTTACAACCTGACGGTGGTGGTAGATGATATTGATATGCAAGTGACCCACGTTATACGAGGCGATGACCATATCAATAATACCCCACGCCAGATCAATATCATGCGGGCACTGGGCTATGAGCCACCAAAGTTTGCGCATTTGCCGATGATTTTGGGTTCTGATGGGCAGCGTCTTTCTAAACGGCATGGGGCGGTTAGCGTGATGCAATACCGCGATGATGGTTTTACCCCGCAAGCGTTGCTGAACTATCTGGTGCGACTGGGCTGGTCAAACGGCGATCAGGAGATTTTCTCTCGTGAGGAAATGATCGAGTTGTTCTCGCTGGAAGCTGTCAACCGTGCGCCATCTGCGTTTAATACCGACAAGCTGTTATGGCTTAACCAGCATTACATCAAGACTTTGCCAGTGGAGGAGTTGGCGGCGCAACTGCAATGGCATTTGCAGGAGCAGCAATTGGATGTATCCACTGGCCCCGCTTTAACTGATGTGATCAATGCGCAACGCGAACGTGCTAAAACGTTGGTGGAAATGGTCGCGATTAGCCGCTATTTCTACGAAGATTTTGCCGACTTCGAGGAAACTGCGGTGCAAAAGCAGTTTAAGGCAGATACAGCGGATAACCTGCAAATCGTACATGATGAATTCGCTGCGTTGTCGGCGTGGAAGGCGGAGCCTATCCATGGTGCCATTCAAGCTGCTTGTGAGAAGCTTGGCTTGAAATTGGGTAAGGTTGGCCCACCTCTGCGAGTGGCAGTAACAGGAGGGGCTTCTTCACCTTCTATTGATATCACATTGGAGTTGATTGGGCGTGAGCGTTCTTTAGCTCGCATCCAGCGTGCAATCAGCTTTATTCATGCGATTGTATTTTGATACAGGCTGGTATATCCCCCTAAGCTAATACGATTTGTGGGGGTTTTTATGTTATGTTTGGACGAGGCAAATGGGGTGGTTGTGCCACCACATTTGCTGTATCAATACAATTCAGGCATTGAGTGAGGAGGATGAATGAAAGTTAAAGATATCATGAATACAAGCGTAAAAACCGCGAAGCCAAATACCCCCGTGCGTGATCTTGTCGAAGTCATGTGTTTCAATAAAATCAGTGGTATGCCTGTCGTGGATGACAGCAACAATGTCGTCGGCGTCGTTTCTGAGAAGGATGTACTGCGGAAAATGTTTCCCGATATTTCAGAGGTTGCCAAGGAAGAAGGTGTACCCGATTTCGAGAAGATGGAGAAAGGCTATAGTGATGCGCTAGGTTTGAAAGCTAGTGATTTGATGAGCAAACTGGTTGCTTCTGCCAGCCCTGAAATGCCGTTGATGAAAGCAGTTTCTATCATGTGCGTGCAAAAAATCCGCCGAATTCCAGTAGTGGAAGGTGGGAAATTGGTTGGTATCATTAGTCTCGGCGATGTTCATAAAGCAATTTTCGCAAATTCTTTAAAAGGTGCTTGACAAGAACGGCGAATTCCCTCAGAATTCGCCTCTCTTTAGCCGTGGGGCTATAGCTCAGCTGGGAGAGCGCTACAATGGCATTGTAGAGGTCATCGGTTCGATCCCGTTTAGCTCCACCAAGATTAAGCCGCTGCGAGAGGTTTTTAATGAATCGCTTCGGTAATTACATGTTGATTGTTGGCCTGGTTATAACTATTGTCGGTTTAATCTTCGGATTCGGCTTTATGTTTGCAGACAGGGACGAATTAGCAAAGTTTTTTTTAATGGCAGTGCCACTCGGTTTTTTGGTAACATTCGCCGGGTTGTCTACCACGGTTCTGTTCTCATCAAGAGACAGTGACCAATAAGTTTGGAAGTTTTCAGCGACCCTATCGTCTAGAGGCCTAGGACACGACCCTTTCACGGTTGTAACTGGGGTTCGAATCCCCATAGGGTCGCCACTTTTCCAAGCTCATGTCAAGAAATTGACATATACAGGTTCACATCAGCGACCCTATCGTCTAGAGGCCTAGGACACGACCCTTTCACGGTTGTAACTGGGGTTCGAATCCCCATAGGGTCGCCACTTTTTTACCCCTCTCTCACTTTATACCTGATCCAATACTTTCCTTTGTTTTGACAGCTCCCTGCAACGTCAAAAAAGTCTATACTGACACCTGGCTATACACCTTATCTTGCAGGGATGGAGAATAATAATGGGTTATCAAATTCGTCGTATTGTACCGTGGCTGTCAATTTGTCTATTGCTGTTATTGTCGGGGCAGCTTTGGGCGATAGATGAAGTGGCAACAACCCCTCCTCCTGTCGTCAGTCCTCAATACACCAATGAAGAGTTGCTTACACAAATGTTGGTAGTGGATGTGTCCGAGCGCACGCTAGATAATAGTCCGGCATTAGCGGTGACGTTTTCGCAGGATATCGACCCAACTCAGAACTATAATAGCTTCATTACCCTAACGGCTGCTGGCAAAATGGTAGAAGGTAGTTGGGTGATGGCGAATGAGCCGCGTCGCCTGTTTTTCAGCACTATCAAGCCCCAGACTGACTATCGAGTACAGATTAGACCAGGTATCGCTAGTAAAAACGAACTGAAGCTGCAAAAGCCCTCTGATACTAGCCTGAAGACCCGTGATATAATCCCAGCGTTTGATTTTGCTACGACCGGTAGCATTTTACCTGCCAAGTTAACGGGAGGACTGCCTATCCGGGTAGTGAATGTCCCCGAACTTGATATTGAATTTTTACGAGTGCCACCAGCGAAACTGCCTGAAATGTTGAAAAATATTTCACTGGGTTCACGGCTTTCCCAATGGCAACTTGAAGATATTCATTCTGTCACAGAAAGCATCTACTCCCGTCGTTATGTGACGGATGCTAAGCTTAATGCACGTACTTCCTTGCTCATTCCAGTAGAGGATATTCAGGAGCTGAAAACACCAGGGCTGTATTTTGCCGTCATGCGCGAACCTGGGCGTTTTAATGATGAGGCTTATCGCATTACGCAATTTATTGTGACAAATATTGGTTTGCATGTACGTTTGTATCCACGTGGTTTGGAAGTGTTTGCCAATACGCTTGATGGCGGCAAACCCATGCCGGATGTGGTACTGAAATTACAAGGCGAGAAAGAAACCCTTACGCTGGAAACAGATGAAGAGGGGCATGTCAGCTTTGAACATCGTCCAAAAGGTGATTTATTATTGACAGCGCAACAGGATGGGCAATTTGCTTTTCTGGATTTGCGTGAAGCTGCATTAGATTTGTCCGAATACCCGGTGACTGGCTTACCTGACAAGCCACTGGCTCCGTTCATTTACAGTACTCGTGATCTGTTCCGACCCGGTGAGTCGATGGATTTATCCATCTTGTTGCGTGATCGTGATGGTAAAGCAGTCTCTGCCAAAAATCTACACCTGAGGATCGTGCGCCCAGATACCAAGCCATTGCTTGAGGAAAATCTGTTGGCTACCAATGAAGACTTAGGTTTTTTTACTTACCGCTTGCCGATCCCGTCTGATGTCCCAACGGGCAGCTGGAAGGTCGAAGTTCGTATCGATCCTAAGGACAATACACCCATTAGCAGTTACACTTTTCACGTTGAGGAGTTCATGCCAGAACGCATGAAGCTTGCTTTGAGTGTTGAAGATAAGTTACTAACAACGGGTGAGAAGCTGATTGTCGCGGCGCAAGGTGATTATCTATACGGTGTACCAGCTAGTGGCAATAAACTGACGACCGTGCGGAATGTGGCATTGAACCGGCATCCACTTGCTGCGTTCAAAGATTATTATTTCGGCAATCCGTCTGATCAAAAATTGGTCGGACGTGAAGATTTGCCAGAAATGACACTGAACGAAACCGGTGGGGGTTTTGTGGAAATTCCTCCTTTAGAGGGTAAAATTAGCTCACCACTGACGTTAAGTGTGACTGGTAGTTTGCATGAAACGGGTGGCCGCAGCGTGACTCGCAAGTTGGATGTACCATTCTGGCCGAGCCATAATTTAGTGGGTATTCGCCCGCTTTTTAAAAAGGATACAGCTGAGAGTAATGGCGATGCTGCATTTGATTTGGTGCGAGTCAGTGCAGATGGCAAGCCTGCGCCAGCCACTCAAGCATTAGCGGTGACATTAGTACGAGAAGAAAAAGAATATTTCTGGGAATACAACAATGCAGAAGGCTGGCAGCGTAAAGAAATTTCGACTGAATACCCAACTGTACAGCAAAAAGTGACGTTGGATGTTGCTGCTACCAGCAAGGTTGTATTTTCTGTGCAATATGGTTACTACCGTTTGGAAGTGGAAGATGCCGAAACGGGTTTGAAAACAGTTTACCCTTTTCATGCCGGTTGGGATCGGGAGCAAAATGAAAACACGGCTGCCCGCCCGGATCAAATAGAACTGGCACTGGATAAAGCCAAATACCAAACCGGTGATGTGGCGAAACTAAAAATTACCCCGCCCGCAGCAGGCGAAGCGTTGATTGCTGTGGAAGGCGAATCCATGCTGTGGTCAAAGCATGTGACGTTGCCCGTAGAAGGGCTGACTGTGGATATTCCAGTCGACAAGTCTTGGGAACGCCACGATTTGTATATCACCGTAACAGCGTTTCGCCCGGCTAGCCGTCAGCAAAAAATCACGCCTAACCGGGCATTAGGCGTGATTTTCTTACCTCTTGAACGGGAGGATCGTCGTTTAAATCTGACGATTGATGCCCCTGAAAAAGTTCTGCCAGAAAAAACCACTTCTATTACCGTGAGTGCCGATAATCTCAAGGGTGAAAAAGCCATGGTGACCGTGGCGGCAGTGGATGTTGGGGTGCTTAGTATGACTGAGTTTAAAACACCTGACCCGTTTGCCTTCTATTTCTCACAGCATCAATATGTTCCCAGTTTGTACGATGCTTATGGAAAAATTATTGAGGGCATTGATGGTGCACCGTTGCAACAGCGCTTTGGTGGTGATGCGGCAGTGCAACGTAGTGGTTCTTTGGCGAAGGCAGATAGGAAAATTGTGTCTCTGTTCAGTGGTTCTGTGGCTTTTGATATCGAGGGTAGGGCGAAGATTGACTTGCCGTTGCCGGGGTTTGATGGAACCCTACGGTTAATGGCTATCGCTGTTTCTGAGGAGCGTTTTGGTAGTGCTGAGCGGGAGATGAAGGTGGCTTCTCCTGTGGTTGCGACATTGGCAGCACCGCGTTTTCTGGCAGCGGGTGATAGCAGTGTCCTAACGGTAGATTTGAACAATACCACGACAGAAGTGCAGTCTGTAAAGGTCAAACTTACCGGTAATTCTTTACTGTCTGGCATTGCGGATGAGCGTGAGTTAACGCTGGCAGCGGGTAAGCGTGAAACGTTACGTTTACCCCTATCTGCGCATGAGGCTTTTGGGCGTGGTCTGGTTGATCTGGAACTGACTGGTAAGGATTTTGTGGTGCGACGTCAGCTTCAACTGTCGGTGCGTCCCGCGTACCCAGAACGCTACGCGTCGCAAACGCGTGAGTTGAAAGCCAATGAGACCATGACCTTGGATGCAACAGCTCTACAAGGTTTCTTGCCAGCAGGATTGAAGGCGAATCTGAGCCTTTCTGCTGCGCCGCCATTGCCGTTGCGCAGTATTTTGCAAGATTTGTTGAAGTACCCCTACGGTTGCTTGGAGCAAACGACAAGTACTGCGTGGCCTTACTTGTTTCTGGATGACAATGTCTCTGAACAATTGGGGCTAGAACCCTTGGATATGAAAACGCGTAACGAGCGAGTGACCAGCGCTTTATTACGCTTATCAGGGATGCAGCTCTCCGATGGTGGATTCACGCTGTGGGGTGGTGACAGTGGTAATAAGGAAGAGTATTGGTTGACACCCTATGTGGTGGATTTCTTGCTGGATGCGAAAGAACAAGGCTTTGTTGTGCCGGATTGGTTATTGCAGCGTTCGCTCCAAAATCTGGAAGAGCGTTTGGCGGAAACTGAGCGTGATGCTGCCAGTCTTTACGCGTTTTCGGATGCACCGGAACACTTAGATTTTGCTGCCCGGGCTTATGCGGGTTTCGTTTTGTCGCGGGTGAAACGCGCGTCTCCGGGTACGTTAAAGGTGATGTTTGATAAAGATGCAGCGAAGGCTGTGTCGGGTTTGCCGCTGGTGCACTTAGGGTTGGCATTGAAGACTTCACCTGGCGGAGATTCAAAGCGCGGTGATGAAGCCATACGGCGCGGGTTGGCGCTGATGCGTGATGAGCAGAAATATCTGGGCGATTACGGTAGCCATTTGCGTGATCGCGCCGCGATGCTTTACTTATTGCTGCGTTACAAGGCTGACATTCCTGGTGTGTCCACGGAAATTAACAAGCTGGTCGATTTGCTGCACAACCGTAATTATTTTAGTACCCAAGAGCAATTATTCGTGTTTCTTGCGGGTTTGAAGGTACAAGAAAAAGCCAAAGATGGCTGGAAAGCCAGCTTGAAAATAGGCAGTGATAGCGTGGATCTGAGTGGCAGTAAAACGCTGTATCGGGGGTTAAGTACTGATGAATTTAAGCAAGGTATCAGCATTACTGCCACGCAGCCCCTTTACGCATCACTAACGCTGGATGGCTACCCTGATGCTGTGCCTGCACCCGACAGTGATCCGATTGAGGTGCAGCGTAACTGGTATGGAATGAATGGCAAGTTGGTGCAGCCTTCGGCGATCAAAGCTGGTGATCTGTTGTTAACCCATGTGATGGTAAGCAGCAGTATCGATATTAATGATGCTTTGCTGGTGGATCTGCTGCCTGCTGGCGTTGAGCTTGAGAATACGAATTTGCAAACCAATGAGTCTTTGGAGGGGTTGCAATTGGAGGGTATGGACAAGCCGGTGCTGGAGTTGATGGAAAGTAGTGTGTTGCGTACTCAGGAGTTCCGTGATGACCGTTACATCGCGGCTTTGCCACTGAATGCTAAGGCACGTCATCATTTGTTTTACATGGTGCGAGTTGTGTCGCCGGGTAAATTTGTGGTGCCGCCGACTTATGTTGAAGATATGTACCGTCCTGAATTGAATGGTGTGGGAGCTGCTCCGGCAGATCTGGTAATTCCTTAGGATAAACCATGACGTGCCGTTATCCATGGTGGCTAGGTGGAACGACTATTGTTTGCCTGCTGTTATTCGTGTTGGCGGATCGTCTTTGGGCTTTGCCTGATCCACAGCGTGTGCGCAGTGTGCTGATTTTGGCGCAAGACCGCACGCCCTTACGTGCTTTTGCTGATAACGAAGGTGTGTGGCGTTACCCGGTGACACTGGATGAAGTGTCACCCTTGTATGTACAAGCCCTGCTGGAATACGAGGATCGCTGGTTTTACTGGCATCCGGGCATTAATCCATTTGCGTTGGTGCGAGCGGGGTGGCAATGGTTGCGGGGTGGTCAGATTATTTCTGGTGGGTCTACGCTGACTATGCAGGTGGCGCGTATTCTCGACCCACACGACCGCAGCATGGCTGGAAAATTACGGCAAATGTTCCGTGCTTTGCAGCTTGAATGGCATTATAGCAAGTCTGAAATCCTTACTTTTTATCTTAATCTTGCTCCTTTCGGTGGGCCTATTGAAGGTGTGCAGACGGCAAGTTTTGCTTGGTTGCATAAATCAGCAGTGGATTTGAGCCATGCCGAAGCGGCGTTATTGGCGGTTTTGCCTCAAGCTCCTTCGCGTTTACGGCCTGATCGTCATCCAGAACTGGCGCAGCGTTACCGTGACAAAGTATTACGCCGTATGGTGATTCAGGGTATCTGGTCGCAAGCGGTGGTGGATGATGCGATGAATGAGCCGGTGATGCATTCACGTTTTCAGCAGCCAATGATTGCGCCGTTGTTCGCGGAACGGATGAAGTCACAGGCCTTTGCCGCCAATGTTGCCCGTTTGCAAACGACATTGGATGCGAATGCCCAATGGGCCGTGGATAATGTGTTGCGTACTCGTGTGGGAGGTTTACCGCCTAAGGCTTCTATTGGTGTTTTGGTGATGGAGAATACGACGGGCTATGTACGAGCTTATGCAGGCTCGGCGGATTTTTACAATGCTGAACGCTTTGGGCATGTCGATATGGTGCAGGCTGTACGTTCCCCTGGTTCTACCTTGAAGCCTTTTTTGTACGGTATGGCGTTGGAAGATGGCTTGATACATTCCTCCAGTTTGTTGAGTGATGTGCCTGTAAAGTTGCATGACTATGCACCACAGAATTTTGTGCGGCATTTTTCGGGTGCGGTTAGTGTGACTGAGGCTCTACAGCAATCGCTAAATGTTCCTGCGGTGGATGTATTGCAACGCTTGAATCCCAGTACATTTGTGGCAAGGTTGCGGAATGGTGGTATTGTGGTTAGCTTTCCCGAACAGGCAGCGCCGAATCTGAGTGTTATTCTGGGCGGGGCTGGGACAACGCTGGAGGATTTAGTGCGTGGGTTTACAGCATTTGCGCGTAAGGGAATCAGTATTAAGCCGCGCTTTCTCAGCGATGAGCCCATCGTAGAGCGGCGGATGTTGTCGGCAGGCGCGGCTTGGATCATTCAGGATATTTTACGGGGTATTCCTGCTCCCGAAGGTAGCGTCAATGTGACGGGAGTGGCTTGGAAGACGGGGACGAGCTATGGGTTCCGGGATGCTTGGGCAGTTGGTGTTAATGATGCTTATACCGTGGGAGTATGGACAGGTCGCCCAGATGGTACGCCGTTACCAGGAAGTTTTGGGGCGATAGCCGCAGGCCCCATTCTGTTTGATGTCTTTCGTGCCTTGCCTAAACAGCGTGATGTCAATACGCGGCGTCGCCCGCTGGAGGTGACACAAACAGATATTTGTTGGCCGTTGGGGGAGAGTGCGGCGAGTACTGCTCCAGAGCATTGTCATGTACGTCAGCAGGCTTGGGTGCTGGATGGGCATATTCCACCAACTTTGCCACATTTGCGGCAGTATTCGTGGTCGGCTGGCTTGCAAACCTATTGGGTCAATCCGCTGACAGGGTTGCGGGTAACAGCAGCGTGTAGTGCGCCGCAGCGGGTGGCTCGGCAGGTCGCTCAATGGCCATTGGAGTTGCATCCGTGGTTATCGAATGCCTTATTGTCAACAATAAACTTGCCTAAATTTGATGCTAGTTGTCCGTTGGGTAGTGAGTATCAGGAGGGGACACAATTATCTATCCGCTATTTGGATGACAGTACCTGTTTGTATTTACCCAAAGTCGGAGAAGCGCAGAGAACAAAGAGTGTGACTCTGGATCTGCACGCAGAAGGTGGAATAGGGCAATACTTTTGGTTGATCAACGGTGAGCTGATAGGGAAGGTTGTTGGGCAACAAGGTTTGCGTTACACGTTTGAACGGGCAGGGGATTATGATTTAACGGTGTTTGATGCAGCTGGGGGTGTTGATAAGGTGGCTATTAGGGTTATGACACCTTAATCAGATAGGTAAGTGTAAACGAACCCTTGCACCCACATACGGCGAAACTTGTAATTCAATTTTGCCACCAATGGCCGAAACAATTTCTGTACTGACCGCCATACCAATGCCTTGGCCTTCACTTTTACTGTCTTCGCGCACGCCACGTTGCAATAGTTTGGCGGGGTTGTCGACTGGGAAACCTAGGCCGTCATCGTCAATATCGATCACCAGCATATTGTTGTCTTGGTGGGCAGAAACTTCCACAATATTTTGGCAGAAACGGCAGGCGTTATTTATCAGATTGCCAAGCAGTTCTGTCATGTCTTCTGCATCCATTCGACATTTGGCGTATTCGTCGGCATTAATACGAATTTCAAAAGGTTTGTCCCGGTAGACCTTATGGAAGGTTTCTCGTAAGCGGAACAATATTGGGCGGATGGGTTGTGATAGGATCATGGCACCTTGGTTTGTCACCATAGCACGTCGCAGTTGATGGCCTACGATTTCGCGCATCCGTTCAATTTGTGCTTCAAATACTTTGACCGCCGCTTCAATTTGGGGCGTGTGCTTTGCTTGATTTAGCTGGTCAAGCTGGTGTTGCATCGCCGTCAAGGGGGTTTTGATGCTATGGGCAAGGTCATCAAGCGTATCTTTATAACGTTGTTTTTGCCCTTTTTCATAGCTTAATAAGCCATTCAGGGCATTTTTGACCGGTAGCAGTTCTTCGGGATAATGATCGCTGATAAGTTCTTTGTCACCCGATTCAATGGCTTTAACTTCATTCTCGAACTCTTTGATAGGTGCGACAACCCAAAAGCTCAGAGCAAGTTGCGCGATCAATACCAATACGGTTGATAGGAAAAGTAGGATCGCAAATTTCTCGCGCATATCCTGCATTTCTTTTTCAATATCGGCAATGGATGCGCCGATGACAAATTGGAATTTTCCATAAGTGGAATCGAAAAAGCTTTGAATGGACAGTAAGTATTCCTGATTATACGTTTGTTTCAGCAATGGGTCGTTTTCGAGCCTGTTGAGATCTTTGGGCTGTAATGGCTTAAGTTGCGCAAAGGATGGCTCAAAGCTGATTTTTAGGTTTTTATCGACATTGAAACGTAAGTAATAATCATCGCCTACCTCACTACTGGGTTTACTGAGTGAGGAAGCGCTCCAGACGATTTTGGACTTTTCTGTATCAATGACATAAGCAAAGTGATTTTGAGTGACATCATCTAAGTTATGGTCCATTACCATTTTTTTGGCGCTGGACTCCATTTCTTTATCTAAAATCTCAAACTTACCGTCCTGAAAGTTCAAATAGCCTAAAACATCATAGGATATTTCTCTCAGCTCAGCCTGTTTCTGCTCAATTTTGTAGCTGTGCGAAAACCAATGCAACATGCTACCTAGCATGAAAATGCCAACCATGATAACGCCAAAACCACTAATCAGTTGGCGACTGCGTAAAGAGCTGATCATGTGTTTAGCAGCTGTGCATTAAGTGCGCGTGAGTGTGAAGCGGTAGCCACGACCACGTAACGTCTCAATCGGTTTGAGTGTGTCATTTGGATCGAGTTTAATGCGCAACCGACGAATAAATACTTCAATGACATTGCTATCACGATCAGTATCTTCTTCATACAGGCTGTCAGTCAGGCGTGTTTTTGAAATGACTTCACCAGCATGTAACATCAGGTGCTCAAGTACGCGGTATTCATAAGCAGTCAATGTGACTTCTTGTTCATTGACATAGACACGCTGTTCTGAGGTATTTAAGCGGATAGGACCGCAACTGAGTTCGGCTTGAGTCCAGCGTCCAGTACGGCGTAATTGTACACGCAAACGGGCGATGAGTTCTTCGGTATGGAATGGTTTGGTTACATAGTCGTCAGCACCCGCTTCGAGTCCTTCGACTTTGCTTTGCCAGCGATCGCGAGCGGTCAGAATAATAATCGGGTAATCCAGCCCTTTAGCTCGGATGGCGCGGATAATATCCAAACCCAAATCGTTATTAACCTGCCCACCTTTAGAATTGGGTAGGCCTAAATCGATGACGGCCACGTCAATAGGATATTCCAGTGCAACATATAGCCCCTGTGAGCCATCGGCGGCGAGATCTACGGTAAAGCCACTTTTTTTAAGGTCTTCAGCAACCTGTTCGCGGATGATATCTTGGTCTTCTATTATAAGTACGCGCATGACACGGTTCTTTCCTGTTCGTCAACTGATAATGATTTAATTGTAACTATGGGGGCTTTTTAATCAGAATGCCCCTGAAATGCAATCATACACCAGCTTGTTAGGAATAAAAAACAATCATTCTGGATTATTAGTAGAAATTATCAAAAAAATGCCTAGAAATTCTGTTCGAACTCTAGGCACTTAATTAAAAATGTATTTTTTTACAGTAGCTTATGAAGTATTCTTCAGTCGCTACAGGCAACTTTGATTGTTAGATATTCACCTTCTAGTGAAAGCATACGAACAACATGGCAATCAGGATAACCCGGTAAAGGCTTTTCCTGCACGGATAGTACGCGTCCCTTATAGGCACTTTTTACTTTAGATAAGACAGCATCCCGTCCGATGGGTTCGCTGGGATTGCTGCGTTTTAGTGAAATTTTCCTTTCACTATCCGCTGCATTCGCAATATTTGGCAGTAAGGTGATAGTAACACCCACAACCATAGCGCTGCATAACGCAGCAAGCATGGACTTTTTGAAATCCATCGTTTTTCCCCTGTTACATAAAAAATCAGCAAAGACACAAAAGCTATCTCTACAGAGATAAGTGAATTATTAGGATGCATATTAATCGCTCAAAACTGAATGGGCGGTGAATACCCATTAGTTTGATTTATTCATCTTGATGATAAATATAGGAAATGCTTAAATCATGAGCGATGAGGGCTTATCACTTTTTTGCTATAAAAATCCCCGTTTCTAACAGTGTATGCAATGTGTCAAAACATATTTCATCAGTGAGAAAATGAGCATAGTTTTTGTGCAGAAGTATTGTAGATTGACAGAGGTATTCAATAAATTGAATATGTTGGCTACCAAGATCGTAATGATTGCCATTCGTAAATAGATGCACATTATTGTCTAACAGAAAGTACAGAATGCGTGCATCTAGCACTTTTTCAAACCGCTTTTTCTGTCTAATGAGTTTACCAAATTCGGCGCGACTGATGATTTCGGCTTCTAGGGGAGGCGTATTTGTTTTGGGAATGGTGAGATATTTTCCCAGCCATAGCTGTAAAGATTGTTCATCTTGCGGCAGTGCATCCACCAAAAAGTCCACCAGACTATCCATGTCCGAGGCTGTTAATTCACCAGAATGTTGTTGCGGGCTGCGTCCACTGTCGCTGAAACGTCGCTTTAGACGTGGATCTTCCAGTGAATCCTCAAGCAGTCGTTCCAGCATATCGGCTTGTGATGGGGCACGGAAACCGACCGAATAGGTCAAGCATTCGTTCAGGGCAACCCCATAATGCGGCACATTGGGGGGCAGGTAGAGCAGGTCACCCGGTTCTACCACCCATTCCTGTTCTGCCACAAAGTCGCTCATGATGCGTAACTCCAGATCGGGCAGGAAATTGTCAGGATTAGCCGTTTGGGTGGTGATCTGCCAGCGGCGTTGCCCTTGCGCTTGTAGCAGGAATACGTCGTATTCATCCACATGCGGGCCAACCGAGCCGCCTTCGACGGCAAAACTGATCATTAAGTCGTCGATACGCCAGTCGGGGATAAAGCGGAACGGTTCCATCACCGCTTTCAGTTCCGGCAAGTGCTGGTCGGTGTCGTTGACCAGCAAGGTCCAATGGGTTTCTGGCAAGTGGCTGAAATCGTCTTCGTCGAAGGCACCGTGGCGAACTTCCCACGGGTGTTCGCCGCCTTTTTCGATGACAATACGCGCGGTATCGGTTTCACAGGCCAAACCCGCCAGTTCATCCTGCGTAATCGGTGACTGGAAGTTGGGGAAGGCTTGGCGGATCAACAGCGGCTTTTTCTGCCAGTAATCCCGCAAGAATTCTTCAACGCTAATATCACCAAACATTTATACCGCCTTGGCTTGCGCAATCGCATTGCCGATGTAAGTAGCAGGTGTCATGGCAATCAGCGCGTCTTTGGCTTCCTGCGGCATGTCCAGTGTATTGACGAATTCGCGCAAGCCTTCCGGGGTAATGCGTTGTCCACGGGTCAGGGCTTTGAGCTTTTCATACGGCTGTTCGATGCCGTAGCGACGCATCACGGTTTGGATGGGTTCGGCGAGTACTTCCCAGTTGGCGTCGAGGTCGGCAGCGATGGCGGTAGTGTTGACTTCCAGCTTGCTGATGCCTTTGAGGGCGGATTGGTAAGCAATCAGGGTATGCCCCAAACCAACGCCGAGGGTACGCAAGACGGTGGAGTCGGTCAGGTCACGCTGCCAGCGCGAAATGGGTAGCTTTTGCGCCAGATGAGTCATCAGGGCATTGGCAATGCCGAAGTTGCCTTCTGCATTCTCGAAATCAATCGGGTTGACCTTGTGCGGCATGGTGGAGGAACCGACTTCGCCCGCAATCACTTTCTGTTTGAAATAGCCTAGTGAGATGTAGCTCCACACGTCACGGCAGAAGTCGATCAGGATGGTATTGGCGCGTGCCACGGCATCGAAGGTTTCCGCGATGTAATCATGCGGTTCGATTTGCGTGGTGTACGGGTTCCAAGTCAGGCCGAGTGAGGTGATGAACTGTTCAGCGGTAGTTTCCCAATCAATGTCGGGGTAGGCGCTGATGTGGGCGTTGTAGTTACCGACTGCACCGTTGATTTTGCCAAGGTATTGCGCGGCGAGTATGTGGCGTTGCTGACGTTCCAAACGTGCTACGACGTTCGCCATTTCCTTGCCAAGGGTGGAAGGCGAGGCGGGTTGCCCGTGGGTGCGTGACAGCAGCGGAATGTCGGCGTAAGCGTGCGCAAGCTGGCGAATGGCGGCGATGGTCGTGGCCAATTCGGGGTGAATGACGTTTTCCATGCCGCCTTTGAGCATCAGGGCATAAGACAGGTTGTTGATGTCTTCGGAGGTGCAGGCGAAGTGGATGAATTCGCTGACGGCTTCCAGCTCTGCCTGCCCGGCGATTTTTTCCTTGAGGTAATACTCGACCGCTTTCACGTCATGGTTGGTGGTGCGCTCAATCGCTTTAACACGCAACGCATCCGTTTCGCTAAAGTTGCTGAGGATGCTTTCCAGAAACGTGTTGGTTGCCGCTGAAAACGCAGGCACTTCGCTGATTTGTGGGTGTGCCGCCAGCATTTGCAGCCAGCGGATTTCGACCAGTACGCGGTGGTAAATCAGGCCGTATTCGCTGAACCACGGGCGTAAGGCCGCTGTTTTACTGGCGTAGCGCCCATCAGTAGGGGAAAGTGCGGTGAGTGCAGAAAGTTCCATGCCGTATCCTGAAGCAAAATAATGACCTGCGATTGTACCGTAAATTCATCTGCTGTTAATCCTGTTAATGCGTATGGTAGGTGGTAATGGGGTCTAAAATCGTGGGAATGCCATCGAGTTTGGGGTTGGTTTTAGGAAAGTTGAGGGTGTAATGCAGGCCACGACTTTCCGGGCGATCCAGCGCTGAGCGGATAATTAGCCAAGCGATCAAGGCAAGGTTACGCAATTCGATCAGGTCACTGGTGACACGGAAGTTGGCGTAGTACTCGTCGATTTCGTGCAATAGTAATTCCATGCGGTTGCGGGCGCGTTGCAGGCGTTTGGTGGTGCGCACGATGCCGACGTAATCCCACATGAAACGGCGAATTTCATCCCAGTTATGAGTAATCACCACGCGCTCATCCGAATCGGTGACGCGGCTTTCATCCCAGTTGGGAATGGGCAGGTCGAGCGCGGGTTCTTGCAACCTACTGATAATGTCCTGTGCGGCGGATTTGCCGTAGACAATGCATTCTAGTAAGGAGTTGCTGGCCATGCGGTTGGCACCGTGCAGCCCGGTGTAGGAGGCTTCGCCGATGCAATACAGCGCGTCTACATCGGTGTGTCCGTTTTGATCAACCATCACGCCGCCGCAGGTGTAGTGGGCAGCGGGGACGACCGGCACAGGTTCTTTGCTCATGTCGTAGCCAAACTTTTCGCAAGTGGCGTAGACATTGGGGAAGTGACTGATGATGAAATCGCGCGGTTTGTGGCTGATGTCGAGGTAGACGCAATCCAGCCCCAAACGCTTCATTTCATGGTCAATGGCGCGTGCCACGATGTCGCGCGGCGCGAGTTCGGCACGGGGGTCGAAACGTGGCATGAAACGGCTGCCATCTTTTAATAATAAGAGTCCGCCTTCGCCGCGCACCGCTTCGGTGATCAAGCTGGATTTGGCGTGAGGGTGGTATAAACAGGTAGGGTGAAATTGCATGAATTCCATATTGGCCACCCGGCAACCGGCACGCCATGCCATCGCGATGCCATCACCGCTCGCGCCATCGGGGTTGCTGGTGTAGAGGTAGACTTTGCTTGCCCCGCCTGTTGCCAGTACGGTGAAGCGTGCATGTAGGGTCTGAACGCGTTTAGCCTTACGGTTCAGCGCATACGCACCAATGCAGCGGTTGCTGCGATGCCCTAGTTTGCGGGCGGTAATTAAATCCACCGCGATGTGGTGTTCCAGTAAGGTGATATTGCTGCGTTGGCGTACTTGCCCGACCAAGGTGTGTTCGATGGCAGCACCACTGGCGTCAGCGGCATGGGCAATGCGCCGGTGGCTGTGCCCACCTTCACGGGTTAGGTGGAGGCGGTTGGTGTCGTGCTCTTCGCGGGTGAAGGGGACGCCTGCATCTAATAACCATTTGATGGAGCTTGCACCATTTTCAACGGTAAAACGCACGGCGGCTTCATCACACAGCCCCGCACCCGCATTGAGGGTATCGGTAATATGCGAATCCACGCTGTCGGTGGCATCCAGCACGGCGGAAATGCCACCTTGCGCATAGACGGTGCTGCCTTCGGTGATGACGTCCTTGCTCAATACGGCAATCTTGCAGTCTTCAGGCAAACTCAGTGCCAAGGTTAAGCCTGCTGCGCCGCTACCGATGATTAATACATCGTACATATGCGTCCCTCTTAGTTTCTGTGTGGAATTCATTAAGTTTAACTATTCTAATCTTGCTTTGCGGCATGTAGCATATAGTCTTAGTAAGATAATAACCAAGGAGTAAGGCCCTGATGGGCACGAGCTATACCGATCTCGAACTGGTGCAACGCATCCAGTCTGGGGACAAGAAATCATTCGATATTCTGGTTCTGAAGTACCAACACAAGGTTATTAGCTTGGTGTTGCGCTATGTTCATGACCACGATACTGCACAAGATGTTGCGCAGGAAGCCTTTATCAAAGCGTATAAGGGGTTAAAAAACTTTCGAGGCGACAGTGCGTTTTATACTTGGCTTTACCGTATTGCTATTAATACAGCAAAAAACTATCTGGTGTCGCAGAATCGCCGTTTACCTGATACGGATATTGATGCACAAGAAGCGGAACAATTTGGGGGTGAGTCCGCTCTAAAGGAATATGCCACGCCTGAACATGAATTGTTAACCGCTGAAATTCAGACCACAGTCTCGCAAGCGATTGAGGATCTACCTGAAGATTTGCGGACTGCCATCATGTTACGGGAGCTGGAGGGCATGAGTTACGAAGAAATTGCAGTGACAATGGATTGTCCAATAGGTACTGTACGTTCGCGGATTTTCCGGGCGCGTGAGTCGATTGACAAAGTATTGAGGCCGCTACTTGGCTAAACCTCCGAGAGTAGTGTCTCAAGGTGAAGGTGAAATAAAATGAATACGATAAAAGAAGAACTCTTGTCGGCTTTCCTTGATGACGAGAGCAATGAGTTTGAGCGGCGACGCTTACTCGATGAATTGAAAAAAGATGATGAAATGGGTGCAACCCTGTCACGTTACGCCTTTATGGGTGAAGCGATGCGGGCGAGTAAAGGTCAGGCTATGGGGCAGGGCGTTTCACTGTTGTCACGCATTCAGGATGAGCTGGAAGATGAGCCAGCGTACACGGCAGATAATGTTGTGCCAATGCCGGTTCGTGCCAATACTGCCACCAAAGTGCATTCTTACCGTTGGCTGGGGATGGGCATGGCCGCTACCGTGGCGGCCGTGGCGGTGGGCAGTGTGTTGTTTATGGGGCAACCCAAAGCACCCGATGCGCAAATAGCAGCAGCAATTCCGGCGACTCCGGTCAGTACGGCGACCGTCGTGGCTGATGCGGGTAGTACGGATGTGCGTATCCAGCAAGTCGGGCGTATTGATCCGCAAGCCCGTGACATTCTTAAGCAGTATGTGTCGCAGCATGTCAAATATGCTTCTACGACGGTGATTGCACCTTCAATTCGGGCGGTTTCCTATGCCAACGATTAAGCACTCCGTTTCCCTCGCAGTATTGGTGGCGGTGCTCGCATGGTCAGCGCCGAGTATGGCGAATGAGGCTGGTGATCTGCTTGCCAAGATGCGTAATGCGGTGCATGCGCTGAATTATTCAGGCACGTTGGTGTATTCACAGGGTAATGAGCTTTCCAATTACCAGATTAGCCATACGCTGGAAAATGGGACTGAAAAGGAAAGCGTGGTGCGTTTGGCGCAGGGTACCGAGGCTGGTGATGAGAATGTGGAAAGTTTTTCGTTAGCCAAGCTTCAGCAAGTGCAGCCGCAAGCGGAAGATGTTTATACGTTGGATCTGGGTGGGCAGGAGTTTGTGGCGAATCGCAATTGCCAGATTGTGGTGGCACGGCCACGTGATGGAATGCGTTACCTGCAACGTTATTGTATTGAACCGGACAGTGGCATGTTGTTGAAATATTCACTGGTTGATCGTTCCCATCGTTCGGTTGAGCAGTTGATGTTTACGGCATTGGATATCGTGGCTACAACGTCAGATGCTGTGCCGCCCATTCAGCAAGCACCTGTGGCAGCGCCTGCCGCCGCAATGCCGAGCAAGGATTGGATTTTTACTTCATTACCTGTTGGTTTCCAGCAAGTTCAGGATTTACAGCAGGACGGTGTTAATGGCAAAGCGCCCGTGCGGCAGATTATCCTGTCAGATGGTATGACATCGGTGTCAGTGTTTATTGCTCCCCCCGGTGCGCTTGGTATGTTGGATAGCATGGGACTATCATCCGGTGCGATGAATATTTATGCTTCCGAAGTGGATCAATACCAGATTACGTTGGTGGGTGAAGTACCTGTCGCTACTCTGAAAAGTATTAGTGATGCATTGCAACATGTCCACTGAAAACAAGGCTGTCATGATTAAGTTTGTAGCAAGCCCCCGTCGTTATACTGATGATATAATGGTCAATAATGAGGGCAACGGGATGATTGAGCAAACGGCAACAGTAGTCAGTGTTGAATCGGGCTATGCGTGGATTATTCCACAACAACAAGCGGGTGGTTGTGGAGGGTGTGCGTCGAAGCGTTCGTGCGCATCCACCGCATCGCCCTTTGATCTTGTGCGTAAGGAACCCCAGAAAATGCGGGTATTGAACCCATCGTATGCGCGTCCCGGTGATACCGTGGTCGTTGGTATGCAGGGTGATGCGCTGGTGGTCTATTCTTTGCTGGCTTATATGTTGCCTTTGCTGGGTATGCTTGCATTGGCTGTATTGGGGCGTGAAACCTTCGCTTTTTTCGGCATGGCGAATGAGTTAGGCACTGTATTCAGTGGTTTGCTGGGCTTAATGGGGGGGTTGCGCTTGGCCAATCTGATCAGCTTGCGCTCCCTTCAGTCAGCTGATTTCCAGCCGGTGATTTTACGTGTTGTTGGACAGCCCATCTTTAGCGGTTTGCAGCACATTGCCTGAGAGAACTACTCCATGTTGATGCAAGGGTTGCGGGGAGTAATACTCGTATGTATTCTTTTTTTTACAAAAACAGTATTTTCCCATGATTTGCCTCAATTTGCTGCGCTGGTAAAGCAGAATAGCCCAGCCGTTGTGAATATCAGTACCAAGCAAAGCATTTCCCCTGCTGAAATGCTGCCTAACGCCTCTCCATCCCCTGAATCTGATGAGCTTTTTGATGAGCTGATGAAGCGCCTTTTTGAGCGTGACGGCAGTAGTGGTGGAAAGCCCTTCGATTTCGATAGCAATTCGCGTGGTTCTGGTTTTGTCTATTCATCTGACGGTTATATCGTCACTAATCACCATGTCGTGGTTGACGCAGATGAAATCAAGGTCAGATTTACGGATGGACGTGAACTGCCCGCACAGCTGGTTGGAAGTGATGAGCGTACTGATGTCGCGCTGTTAAAAGTGGCGGCTACTGATTTACCTGTGTTGAGAATGGGAACTTCAGCCCCCTTGGAAGTGGGTGAATGGGTATTGGCAATTGGTTCACCTTTTGGTTTTGATCACAGTGCGACAGCGGGTATTGTGAGTGCGAAGGGGCGTAGTTTACCAGATGAAAATTATGTTCCATTCATTCAGACCGATGTGGCGATTAATCCCGGTAATTCAGGTGGCCCCCTGTTCAATCTTGATGGCGAAGTTGTCGGTATTAACTCTCAGATTTACAGCCGTTCGGGTGGTTTTATGGGGGTTTCCTTTGCTATTCCGATTGATCTTGCTCAGGACGTGATTGAGCAGTTGAAAAGCAAGGGTGCTGTATCGCGTGCTTGGGTTGGTGTGTATGTACAAGCAATTGACGCTAATTTAGCGCAATCTTTCAAGATGAGTAAACCCGAAGGCGCATTGGTTGCCCAAGTCATGAAAGATGGCCCAGCCGCACGCGCTTTGAACCTAGGCGATGTTATCCTGAGTTTTGATGGCAAGCCGGTGACTAATGCAGCGGCTTTGCCCCCTATCGTGGGTAATACCGCTATCGGTAAGAAAGTGGTGATTGAAATTTTGCGCGAAGGTAAGCGTAAAACCGTCACCATGACTGTCACTGAGTTACCTAATAGTCCTAAGGCGGTTGCATCTACTCATTCACCGGTGGCAGCACCCGTCGCTGGTACGTTAGGCATGAAGCTGAGTGATACCGAAGCAGGGGTATGGGTGGACGAAGTGATCGGTGAGCCAGCTCGCAGTGCCGGGATTGCCATAGGTGATACTATCCGCCAGCTTGATAGTCAGACAGTGACGTCTGTGGCGGGCTTGCAAGCGATTGCTATCGAGCTGGATGTCGGAAAAACCGTCGCAGTTTTAGTGAATCGTGAGGGTTCCGCCCGTTTTCTGGCCATGAAGATTGAGGCAAATGCAAGAGAGTGAAGCAAAAACCCATCTGAGCGTGTATTATCGCGTGGGCTGTCATCTTTGTGACGAGATGACAGCCCTTTTGTGTGAATTTCAGGATGAACTGAGGTTTACGTTCGAGCTGGTCGACATTGACGCGGATGCAGAGTTAAGAGTGCGTTTTAATGCGGATGTCCCAGTAGTAGCATGGGGAAAGCAGATTTTATTCTGGCATTTCTTCGATGAAGCGATTTTGAGGCAAGCATTACAGCATGGGTGAGGCGAATAAGAATATCCGCAATTTTTCAATTATTGCGCATATTGACCACGGTAAATCGACACTATCTGACCGCTTTATCCAGTATTGCGGGGGGTTGGCTGATCGTGAAATGGAAGCACAAGTTCTGGATTCGATGGATCTGGAGCGTGAACGCGGTATTACGATTAAAGCACAGTGCGTGGCTTTGGACTATAAAGCCCGCAATGGTGAAACCTACCACCTGAACTTCATCGACACGCCGGGGCATGTGGACTTTTCCTATGAAGTGTCACGCTCGTTGGCGGCTTGTGATGGCGCATTGCTGGTGGTAGATGCTTCACAAGGGGTGGAAGCGCAAAGTGTTGCTAACTGCTACACCGCGCTTGACCTTAATCTGGAAGTCGTGCCAGTACTCAATAAAATCGACCTGCCAGCGGCTGACCCTGACCGTGTGTGTCAGGAAATTGAAGATATTATCGGCATTGAGGCGACCGATGCGGTGCGCGTCAGTGCTAAAAGCGGCATTGGTATCGAAGACCTGCTGGAACAATTGGTGGAACGCATTCCACCCCCCAAAGGCGACCCGGATGCGCCACTCAAAGCCCTGATCATTGACTCGTGGTTCGACAACTACCTTGGCGTGGTGGTGTTGGTGCGGATGATTGATGGCGAAATGCGCAAGAAAATGAAAATCCGCTTCATGTCGACTGGGCGTGATTTTCAGGTGGAGCGCGTGGGTATTTACACGCCTAAAATGAAAGATCTGGATGTATTGCGTGCGGGCGAAGTAGGTTTCATGATTTCCGGCATCAAGGAAATCGCCGCTGCGAAAGTCGGTGATACCATTACCGACGCACAAAAACCAGCAACCACGCCTTTACAAGGCTTCAAGGAAATCCAGCCACGCGTTTTCGCAGGTTTGTTCCCGATTGAGTCCGACCAGTACGAAAACCTGCGTGATGCGCTTTCCAAGCTCAAGCTCAACGATTCCGCCTTGTTTTATGAGCCAGAAACCTCGCAAGCACTGGGCTTTGGTTTCCGTTGTGGCTTCCTCGGCATGTTGCACATGGAAATTGTGCAGGAACGTCTGGAACGTGAATACAATCTTGACCTGATTTCCACCGCACCCACGGTTATCTACGAGGTGGTGTTGACCAATGGTGAGAAACAGTTCATCCACAGCCCGTCTGAATTGCCAGTCGTGAACAAGCTGGCAGAAATTCGCGAGCCGATTATTATCGGTACTATTCTCGTGCCACAGGAATATGTCGGCAACGTCATTACCTTGTGCATGGAAAAGCGCGGTATGCAAAAGAACATGCAGTACATGGGTAATCAAGTGTCACTGACATTTGAATTGCCGCTGGCTGAAGTGGTGATGGATTTCTTTGACCGCCTGAAATCGTGCAGCCGGGGTTATGCTTCTTTCGATTACGCGATGGATCGTTTCGAGCCAGCCCCGATGGTGCGCGTGGATGTCTTGGTCAACGGTGAAAAGGTTGATGCGTTAGCGCTGATGATCCACCGTGATTTCGCCCAATCACGCGGGCGGATGTTGGTGGAAAAGATGAAAGACCTGATTCCGCGTCAGATGTATGAAGTGGCTATTCAAGCAGCCATCGGCAGCAATATCATTGCCCGCAGCACGGTCAAGGCGATGCGTAAAGACGTGACGGCGAAGTGTTACGGTGGTGACGTAAGTCGTAAGCGTAAGCTGCTGGAAAAACAGAAAGAAGGCAAAAAGCGCATGAAGCAGGTCGGTAGCGTGGAAATACCGCAAGAAGCCTTCCTTGCTGTATTGAAAGTTAGCGATAAGTAATAAGGACAAGACATGGATTTTGATCTGGAATTTTGGTTAGGCAGTGCTACAGCGGTGACGGGCGTCATCTGGTTACTGTATGCCTTGCTTGCCGGAAAAAAAGCGGAAGCTGCAGAGCCGATATTGGTGGAGTATGCCCGTTCCTTTTTTCCAGTATTGTTGGCGGTGCTGTTGCTACGCTCGTTTGTGGCAGAACCTTTCCGTATTCCGTCTGGTTCGATGTTACCTACGCTGGAAATTGGTGATTTTATTCTGGTAAACAAGTTTGCTTATGGCTTGCGTTTACCCATATTGCACACAAAGGTAGTGGAGATCGGCGACCCGCAACGGGGTGATGTGGTGGTGTTCCGTTTTCCTGGTAATCCCAAAATTGACTATATCAAGCGCCTCATCGGTGTGCCGGGTGATGTGGTGAGCTGGAACGATAAAACACTGACCGTGAATGGTGTTGCTTTGAACCGTGATGCGATGGGTGACTATTTGCGCCCTGATCAACAAACGCCACCATCAATTCATCTGAAAGAAGATCTACTGGGTGTGCCACATGATATATTGGTAACGCCCGGACGCGTTGGCCCAACAGGTTCTGTGACGGTTCCTCCAGGGCATTACTTCATGATGGGTGATAACCGCGACAACAGTAATGATGGGCGGATGTGGGGTTTAGTACCTGAAGATAATGTAGTAGGAAAGGCAACGATTGTCTGGATGCACATGAATTTTGGCGGTGAAGGCAAAGGCTTCAACTTCTCACGAATTGGTAGTGCGATGCATTAGAGTTCAGCTTCGCTTAGCCAACCATTAATCAATAACAATAAAGGTAAGTAACAATGCGCAAGCAACAAGGTGCGACTTTTTTAACATGGGTCGCGGGTGTCGGTGTGGTGATTTTTGTGTTTCTTACGGCAACTAAGATGGCACCCTTGTATATGGAGTTCTATACAGTGCGTTCATTAGTTGATCATGTGGCGCAAGAGTCGCCGGGAAATATATCCCTTCAACAAATCCGTCGCAAAATCGATGACTTTATGATTGTCAATAGTCTGGATTCTTTCTCGACAGATGATTTTAAAGTGATCGATGTCCAAGGTAAGAACAATGTACGGGCACTTGAGATACACTATGAGGTTCGTAAGCATTGGGTTGCGAACATTGATTTTTTAATGAACTTCCAATATTCCAAAGAGCTGGGAGCGGCTAGCGATACTTGAACAAATTAACTAAGCTACTGGGTAGCGAATTGATGGCGACGGACACCTTTGTCCGTGCCATCACCCACCGCAGCGCGGAGGGTAAACATAACGAGCGCATGGAGTTTCTTGGTGATAGCGTGCTTGGGCTAATTATCACCACGGAGCTTTATCAGCGGATTCCACGGGCTAGCGAAGGCTACCTGAGCCGTTTACGTGCTTCATTGGTCAATGAAAATGCTTTGGCGGGGATTGCCGCCGAACTGGCTATCGGTGATTTTTTACGTCTGGGGCCGGGCGAGCTGAAAAGCGGTGGTTTTCGGCGCAAGTCCATCATCGCCGATGCGTTTGAAGCACTGGTCGGCTGTATTTATCTGGAACAGGGCATGGCGACGGCGACAGCGTTCGTGCTCACCGCTTATGGCGATCGGTTGGATAACTTACCCGCCGAAGACAGTCTAAAAGACCCCAAAAGCCGCTTGCAGGAATTCCTCCAATCACGCGGGCACGAGCTGCCTGAATACAATCTGATTGATACCCAAGGGGAAGCCCATCGCCAAACGTTTACGGCGGAATGCATTGTCCCCAAACTCAATATCCGTACCATCGGCACTTCAGGAAGCCGCCGTAAGGCCGAGCAGGAAGCTGCTGGTCTTGCATTCCAACAGGTAACAGCAAAATGACTGAGATAACTTCTACGCCATCAACACAACGTTGTGGCTATGTCGCCATTGTTGGACGACCCAATGTGGGCAAATCCACCCTGATGAACCTGCTGATTGGTTTCAAGGTTTCTGCCACGGCTAACAAGCCGCAAACCACGCGCCACAGTATCCGGGGTATTTTGACTGAAGACGATTATCAGATGATTTTCGTCGACACACCGGGGATTCACCGTACTTCCAAAAGCTTGCTCAACAAAACCATCAACCTTGAAGCGGTGGCTGCATTGGAAGGTGTCGATGCAGTGGTCATGATCGTGGAGGTGCTGAAGTGGCAGGATGAAGATGATTTGGTGTTGCAACGCCTTGGTCATGTCACCTGTCCGGTGTTTCTGGTCGCCAACAAAGTCGACCGGCTGGAAAAGAAAGAACGCTTACTAAGCTGGTTGCCGGAAGTGCTGGCAAAGTACCCGTTCAAGGAAATTTTCCCACTCTCCGCGACCAAAGGCACGAATACGCAGCAGCTCAAGGCTTCATTGGCGAAAGTCATGCCGCAACAAGATTGGGTATACGCCGAAGATGACGTGACCGACCAGTCTACCCGCTTCATTTGCGGCGAGTTGATCCGCGAGCAATTGATGACGTATTTGCATCAGGAAATGCCGTATTCCACCGCGATTGAGATCGAAACCTTTGAGGAAAAGCCTAAACTGACCGAAATCAATGCGGTGATCTGGGTCAGTCGCGAAAACCAGAAAGGTATTGTGATCGGGAATAAAGGCGACACGCTAAAACGCATCGGCAGCTCGGCGCGATTTGCGCTGGAAGCGTTTCTGGAACGCAAAGTCATGCTGAAATTATGGGTGCGCGTCGAAGAAAATTGGGAAAATAGCCCACGTCACCTGCAAAGTTTGGGGATTTCAACCTAAGGGGCGAGCGATGCTACTGTTAGCACAAGAAGCGGAAGTCATTTCCAACGTCGCGCATGTGATTCAATTGGCGGTTGCTCCGGTGTTCTTGCTGACAGGTATCGGTAGTATTTTGTCGGTGCTGGTGAACCGTTTAGTGCGGGTGGTGGATCGCTTTCGTGTGCTGGATAGTAATTTTCAGCAAGCGAGTGCGGCGGTACTGGTGGTGATTCGTCATGAAATGCAGGCGCTTTCCCGCCGCGCCCGTATGATTCATTGGGCAATCGGCTTGTGTACGGTGTGTGCCTTGTTGATTTGTGTGGTGATTGCCATGCTATTTTTCAGTGCCATGTTGGGGATGGATCTATCCACGGCGGTATCCATACTGTTCATTATTGCGATGTTGATGTTGGTCAGCGGATTGCTGTGCTTTTTGCAGGAAATCCGTATTGCCACCAGCAGCATTGATGTCACCCCCCGTTAGCGCGTCCGATGGCGGCTGAACTTTCCCCCGCGTTTATTTTGCGGCGTAACCCCTACCGCGACACCAGTTTATTGCTGGATATGTTTACCCGCGACGCTGGCAAAATCACCTGCGTTGCCAAGTTTGGCCAAGGCAAGGGCACGCGCTCCAAAGGTATGCTTGAACCTTTCCGGCAACTCGAAGCCAGTTGGGTGGGCAAGGGTGAAGTGTTCACCCTGTTCAATGCCGAAGAAAAACGCCGTTTCCCCCTGAAAGCTGCCGGACTGGTACGCGCCGTGTATGCCAACGAATTGCTGTTGCGGGCGCTGTGGCAACACCAGCCGCAGCCGGAATTATTTGCCCAGTACCAACAACTGCTGTTCCGCTTGGAAAACCCTGCTGAGGTACTCGCACTGCCGTTGTTTGAACTGGACGTGCTGGCAATGGCAGGCTATGTTCTGAACCTGTGGCACGACGACGCGGATGGGCAAGTAATCCACGCCAACTGCCGTTACCGTTTTCGCCCCGACCACGGTATATACCCGGACGCAGGTGAGGGTAAAGGCGTGCCGCTTTCCGGTAGGCTATTAATCGCCTTGCGCGAGCCAGAAACCATGGCGACCGAACAGCGTTTGGAACTGCGCCATACCCTGGATTACCTGATACAGATGTTGCTGAAAGGCAAAACCTTGAATGCGAGAAGATTACTCAATGAATAAGATCGAACTTGGTGTCAATATCGACCACATCGCCACGTTGCGCCAGGCACGCGGCACGGCTTACCCCGATTTGCTGGAAGCTGTGCGGCTGGTGGAAGACGCAGGTGCACACGCCATCACCATCCATTTGCGCGAAGACCGTCGCCATATTCAAGATGCGGATGTGTACGCTATCCGCCAGATGTGTACCCGTCGCCTGAATCTGGAGCTGGCTGCCACCGATGAAATGGTGGGCATTGCTTGCGACGTATTGCCGAATGATGCGTGTGTGGTTCCCGAAAAGCGCGAAGAGCTTACCACTGAAGGTGGGCTGGACATTATCGGGCAATTCGAGCGGGTACGCAGCGTGACCCAGCGTTTGAATGCCGCGAATATTCGCGTATCACTGTTCATCGAGCCGGATATTGAACAAATTCGCCGCGTTCCTGACATCGGTGCGCCCGTGATCGAGCTGCATACTGGCACGTATGCCAATGCCACGGGCGCAGCCAAAGCGCAGGAACTCCAACGCATTCGCGAAGCTACCGAGTTTGCCCACAGCCTCGGCATTCAGGTGAACGCAGGTCACGGGCTGGATTATCACAATACGCAAGCCATCGCGGTCATCCCCAATATCCGCGAACTGAACATCGGCCATTCGATGGTGGCGCGGGCGGTATTCGTCGGCATCCGCCAAGCGACCGTGGAAATGCTGGCATTGATGCAAGCGGCACGTGCTGGCTCATGAAAATTATCGGCATCGGCACAGACATCGTGGAAATTGCCCGTCTTGAGGAAACCTTGCAACGTCACCCAGAACGGTTTCCCGAACGAATTTTACACCCTGCCGAACTCAAACGTTTTGCCACCGAAACCAAGCAAGCAGCATGGCTGGCAAAACGTTTTGCGACCAAAGAGGCCGTTGCCAAAGCCCTCGGCACGGGGATTGGCAAGGAAACTCGCTTGCAGGAAATCGAAACCACCCACGATGCACGCGGTAAACCACTTCTGCAATTGCACGGGGTGACGCTGGCAACGGCTACTGCGCTGGGTGTGACGGCAATCGAACTATCCGTCGCAGACGAGCGCACTCACGCGGTCGCCTTTGTGATTCTGGTGGGCGGGGCTGACGGGTTGCTGTAACCACTTTTTCAGTTCAGTTTCCAGCGTTTGGGGATCCAGTGGCTTACCCAGATGGCTGTTCATCCCGGCTTGCAGGCAAGCAGCAATATCAGTAGACAGGGTGTTCGCGGTCAGAGCAATCACCGGAATGGCTGAGTTGCGCACCGCCGCCATGCTCGCATGAGTCTGCATTCCCCGGATATGGCGGCAGGCTTCCATACCGTCGCATTCGGGCATTTGAACATCCATTAGCACCAGATCGTAATCGGCTTCAATCAGGCGTTGGATAGCCTGTTCACCATTTTCCACGGTGTCGATGTGGGTCAGCCCCAATTGTTCGAGCATGGCTTGGGCGATGATTTGGTTGATGGCATTGTCTTCCGCCAGCAGAATCCGGCTGGATGTTTCCAATGGCGCATCAGTGATGGGTGTAGTAATCGTTTCCGGGTTGGCAGCTTGAGTCTCTGCTGCCTGATAGGGAAGCTCGAACCAGAAGCAGGCGCCTTGTCCCGCTTCACTGTGTACGCCAATATCACCCTCCATCAGGCTGACCAACTGTTTGGAAATCGCTAAACCCAGACCCGTGCCGCCGTATTTGCGGGCAGTAGACGATTCCATTTGCTGAAAACTGTTGAACAGCAGTGGCTGTTTTTCTGCCGGAATGCCAATACCGGTATCGCTGATTTCAAAGCGTAGCCGTTCCCCGTTGGCGCTCAGGCTGATGGCGAGTGTTACCGTGCCCGTTTCAGTAAATTTGATGGCATTGCCCAGTAAGTTAAGCAGTATTTGTTGGATGCGGATTTCATCGCCCATGAGAAAAGGGGCGATGTTCTCGCTGATACGGGTGGTAAACGTGAGCCCTTTTTCCTTGGCGCGGATATCCAGCAAATGCTGTAAATGGACAACCATTTCACCCAGATGGTAGGTTGATAGCTCCAATTCCATCTTGCCTGCTTCGATCTTGGAAAAGTCGAGTAGGTCATTCAGCAGCGCCAATAATGTTTTGCCGCTGCGGTTGATCAGGGAAACGTATTGCTGTTGATCAGCGGTACTTACCAAGGGTGTTAGCAGACCACTTGCCCCCAGAATGCCGTTCATGGGAGTGCGTAATTCATGGCTCATATTGGCCAGAAATCGGCTCTTGGCCTGATTGGCGATTTCAGCGGCGTCCTTGGCACTTGCTAACGTGGCAGCTTGCTGTTCCAGTAAATCGTTTTTGTAGAGAAGCTGGTAGTAGTCACGGTGCAGCGTTTTGCCAAAGAATTGGGTGACAATGCTGAACAGGAGTAAGGAGAGGGCAACGCTATAGGCAGTGTTTGTCCCCATGTGTAACAGTACGATGATCTGCGGCCAAATCATGATATTGACGTAGGTAAGAAACAGTGGGTTGTGGGGGGCAAGGCTGGTCGTCGTGCCAACACTGAGCATTAACAGTGGTAGTAGCATAAGGGTTCCCTGTTCTGCTAGCCCGACATGCATTAGCCCCCAAGCGGTAAACAACGCCCAAACAATAGCCGAGGTTATCAGGCCAAATCCGAGCAGAAACCGCGCCCTGTCCGGCTGTGTTTTGTAAAGCTTAGGAAACTGTTTCATCAACAATAAACGCATGATACCAAGAGCCAACATCAACAGGCCAATACCGTAGACGAGGATGCTATGGTGCTGAATAATATCAGTCCCCAGTGCGAGAACGACCCAAGCAATCATGTAAGGAAACACACCATTGATCGAGCGGCGGCTCAGGTCATGGTCGCTTTGGATGTGCATGGCGGCAGATACGGGGATGTTCCCTACGGATACATAATTCACACTATTCCCGGTGCTTTTTTGTTATTGGCTAACGTACAACTTACCGTATTATGGGGTAAGGTCAAGCCAAATCCGCCGACAGGTAGCGAATACGCAGGATGGCTGTTAAGCTCCTCTTCTCAACACAAAATCAAGAGTGCAGGACATGCCTTACCCCACTATCGAAGACTTTATCGGCAAAACGCCGCTGGTGCGTTTGCAACGTTTGCCGGGTGATACGAGCAATACTATTTTGGTCAAACTGGAAGGCAATAATCCCGCCGGTTCAGTGAAAGACCGCCCGGCACTTTCCATGATCCAGCGAGCCGAAGCGCGTGGTGACATCAAGCCCGGCGACACCCTGATCGAAGCCACCAGCGGCAATACTGGCATTGCCTTGGCGATGGCTGCCGCGATCAAAGGCTACAAAATGGTGCTGATCATGCCGGAAACCATGAGCGCCGAACGTCGCGCTTCCATGAAAGCCTACGGTGCGGAACTGGTGCTGGTGAGCAAGGAGGCGAGCATGGAAGGGGCGCGTGACCTCGCCATGCAAATGGAACGCGAGGGCAAGGGCAAGCTGCTGAACCAGTTTGCTAACGAAGACAATCCGCTGGCGCATTTTCACTCCACTGGCCCGGAAATCTGGCGTGATACCCACGGTATGGTGACGCATTTCGTCAGCAGCATGGGTACAACAGGGACGATCATGGGGACGGGGCGTTTCCTGAAATCGAAAAACCCGGATGTTCAGATTGTCGGAGTGCAGCCAGCCACGCAAGCCGACCAGATTCCCGGTATTCGCCGCTGGACACCGGAATACCTGCCGGAAATTTTCCACCGCAATGAAGTTGACCGCGAAATCGACATGAGTCAGCCGGAAGCGGAAGACATCATGCGTCGCCTTGCGTCTGAGGAAGGCATTTTCTGCGGGGTATCCTCCGGCGGGGCGGTCGCGGCAGCGCTACGTCTGTCCAAAGAAGTTGAGAACGCGACTATTGTTGCTATCATTTGTGACCGTGGCGACCGTTATATTTCCACCGGGATTTTTCCCGCTTAACGTAAAGTATCTGTATGAATACCTTAGTTTTCGACATCGAAACCATCCCCGACATTGAAGGCGGGCGCAAACTCTATGACCTTGGCGATTTGGATGCTGACGGCATTGCTAAAGCCATGTACCACCTGCGTTTCCAAAAAAATGGCACGGAATTCCTTGCGCATCACCTGCACAAAATCGTGGCGATTTCCGTCACGTTTCGTGGCAAGGGCGATGACTTCAAGGTCTGGACGCTGGGCGACGAATCTGCCGATGAAAAAGAAATCCTGCAACGTTTCTTCGACGGCATCGACCGCTACACGCCTACTATCGTGTCGTGGAACGGCAGTGGTTTCGACCTGCCGGTGATCCATTACCGTGCCATGAAACACAAAATCTGCGCCCCGCGTTACTGGGACATGGGCGAAGACGACAGCAGCTTCAAGTGGAACAATTACATCAGCCGCTACCATACGCGCCACACCGACCTGATGGATTTGCTGGCACTCTACAGCGGACGTGCCAACGCCCCACTGGATGAACTCGCGACCCTGTTTGGTTTCCCCGGCAAGATGGGTATGAGCGGCGCAAAAGTCTGGGATGCCTATCAGGAGGGCAAACTCGCCGACATCCGCAACTACTGCGAAACGGACGTGTTGAATACTTGGCTGGTGTACCTGCGCTTCCAACTGCTGCGCGGACACATCCTCATCGACAAATACAACAGCGAATGCGAACTGGTGCGCAAACACCTGCAAGCGTCTGGCAAGGAACATTTACAAGCGTTTGAAGCCGCATGGGAGGCGGGTGCATGAGCCGACACAGAAACAGAAAACCCAAGGGTATTCAAAACAGCCCGCTGATTGAAACTACCATTGAATCGCTAACCCTTGAAGGCCAAGGTGTTACTCACATTGACGGTAAAACCGTGTTCATCGACGGCGCATTGCCGGGTGAAACCGTCGCCTTCCGTTACACCTCGCACAAACCCAAGCACGACATCGGCAAAGTCGAAACCATCCTCAGCCCTTCGCCGGATCGGGTCGAACCGCGTTGCGAACACTTTGGCGTATGTGGTGCGTGTAGCTGGCAACACATCTCCCTCGAAGCGCAAATCCGCTACAAACAACGTGCCATGCTCGACAACCTCAAGCACATTGGCAAAGCCGAACCCGAAACCGTGTTTGCGCCACTCACCGCTGAGGGTTGGGCATACCGCCGCAAAGCGCGTCTCGGTGCAAAGTGGGTACGCAAAAAAGACAAGGCGCTGGTCGGCTTTCGCGAAAAAGAAGGTGGGTTCCTCGCCGAACTCAATCGCTGCGAAATCCTGCATCCTAGCCTTGGTGAACACTTGCTCGACTTTCAAGCGCTGATTGCCAGTCTGGATGCCCGCGAATCTCTCCCGCAAATCGAAGTGGCGGTGGGGGATGGCGACAATGCCACCGCGCTGATTTTCCGTCACATGGAAGAACTTTCTGAAGGCGATACTGAAAAGTTGTTAGCGTTTGGCAAGCAATTTAATTATCAGATTTATTTGCAGCCGAAAGGCCCAGAAACTGTCCATTGTATCTGGCCGGAAAACCCGGCGTTGTATTACGAACACCCGCAATTCAACACCAAAGTGGGCTTCATGCCGCTGGATTTCATTCAGGTCAACCAGCCGCTGAACCGCAAGATGGTAGCGCGTGCGTTGGAATTGCTTGCGCCTGAACCAACGGACACTGTGCTGGATTTATTCTGCGGCTTAGGCAACTTCACCCTGCCATTGGCGCGAGTAGCTGCGCAAGTGATCGGTGTGGAAGGCGAACAGACGATGGTGGAACGCGCGCGTGCGGCGGCTCACGCCAATGGCATCATGAATACCGATTACCACGTTTGTAACCTGATGGGCGACAACTTGCAGCATGAGCCGTGGTTGAAGAAAAATCGCTACGACAAGATTTTGCTTGACCCGCCACGCGCGGGTGCGAAAGAAATCATTGCCCATTTCGGCAAGCTCAACGCGGGGCGGATTGTGTATGTGTCGTGTGACCCGGCAACGCTGGCGCGGGATACTTACGAATTGGTGCATGAGCATGGCTATCGGTTGGTGGGGGCAGGGGTGATGGATATGTTCCCGCATACCTCGCATGTGGAGTCCATCGCGGTGTTTGAAAAATAAGAGAAATAATATGCAAGCCATTGAGATACAGCTTGAAACCCTACGGGAACAACTGCGTTATCACAACCATCGCTACTATGTGATGGATGACCCGGTTGTTCCTGATGTGGAATATGATCGTCTGTTCCGCGAATTACAGGCGCTCGAAGCTGAGCACCCGGAGCTGGTGCCCCCCGATTCCCCAACCCAGCGTGTTGGGGGCGCAGCGTTAAGTGAATTCGGCGAAGTCAAACACGCCATTCCGATGCTGTCGCTGGGCAACGTGTTCAGCGAGGCGGAATTACTGGCGTTCGATAAACGTATCCACGACCGCCTGAAATCGGCTGCGGAAATCGAATTCGTTGCCGAACCCAAGCTCGATGGCCTTGCGATCAGCATTCGCTACGAACACGGCGTGTTCACGCAGGCAGCCACTCGTGGTGATGGCGAAACGGGTGAAGATGTTACCCACAATGTGCGTACCATTGCCTCGGTTCCGCTGCGGCTGATGGGTGAAGGCTGGCCTGATGTGCTGGAAGTACGGGGCGAAATTTACATGCCCAAAGCCGGGTTTGAAGCCTTTAATACCAAAATGCGGGCGCTGGGTGAAAAAACCTTCGTTAACCCGCGCAACGCGGCAGCGGGTAGTTTGCGCCAGCTTGATCCGCGTTTAACAGCAAAACGTCCGCTGGATATTTTCTGCTACGCCGTCGGGTTGGTGGAAGGTGGAACAGTGCCCGATACCCATTACGCGATTCTGCAACAATTCCGTGCATGGGGTTTGCGGGTGTGTCCTGATATTCGCATTGTGCAGGGGGCGCAAGGTTGTCTGGAATACTTCAGTGAAATCGGCGCAAGGCGTAATAGCTTGCCGTATGACATTGACGGTGTGGTTTACAAAGTCAATGCCATCGCGCTTCAGCAGGAACTCGGTTTCATTAGCCGCGCCCCGCGTTGGGCGATGGCGCACAAGTTTCCCGCTCAGGAGGAAGCGACTGTGCTGGAAGGCATTGAGTTTCAAGTTGGGCGTACTGGCGCACTCACGCCGGTTGCTCGCCTCAAACCCGTGTTCGTTGGCGGTGTGACCGTCAGCAATGCCACCTTGCACAATATGGATGAAATCGAACGCAAGGATGTGCGTATCGGTGACTCGGTGATCGTGCGCAGGGCAGGGGACGTGATTCCCGAAGTGGCCAGTGTCATCCTCGAACGCCGCCCGGAAGGTGCTGTACCGATTGTGATGCCTGTCCATTGCCCGGTGTGCGGTTCGGAGGTGAAGCGCCCGGAAGGTGAAGCAGTTGCGCGTTGCACAGGCGGTTTGTATTGCCCCGCGCAAGTTAAAGAGGCGATCAAGCACTTCGCTTCACGCAAAGCCCTGAATATCGACGGCTTGGGTGACAAAATGGTGGAGCAACTGTTTGATGCGGGCTTGATCCGTCACGTGGATGACCTCTATAGCCTGGATGTTGCAGCCGTGGCAGGTTTGGAGCGCATGGGCAAGAAGTCTGCCGAAAACCTCATTGCCGCGCTGGAAAGCAGCAAATCCACCACGCTGGAACGCTTTATTTACGGGCTAGGCATTCGCAACGCAGGCGAGGGAACGGCTAAAGGGCTTTCGCGCCATTTCGGTTCCTTGGAGGCGATACAGGCTGCTAGCGAAGAAACCCTGAAGCTGGTTCCCGATATTGGTGTGATTGTTGCGGCGAATGTCGCCCAGTTCTTCAGCGAAGCTCACAACCGCGAAACCATCCAGCATTTGCGGGATTTGGGTGTCCATTGGCCTGATTACGAAGCCAAACCGCCAGAGGCTTTACCCTTGGCTGGCAAGACTTACGTCATTACTGGCACGCTTAGTCGTTCCCGCGATGACATCAAGGCCGATCTGGAGGCGCTGGGTGCGAAAGTCTCCAACAGTGTTTCGAAAAAGACCACGGCGCTGATTGCGGGGGAAAGTGCTGGTTCCAAGCTCGATAAAGCTCAAAGTTTGGGTGTGGATGTGCTGGATGAGGCCGCTTTGTCGGTCTTATTGAGCCGCTTATGACATAGTGCTTAAAAAAAACCATTTCATTAGTTGACAGTACAGGCTGCACTATTTATTATTCGCAGCCTGTTCAGCGGGAATAGCTCAGTGGTAGAGCACAACCTTGCCAAGGTTGGGGTCGCGAGTTCGAGCCTCGTTTCCCGCTCCAAATTCAAAAAAAGTACGCATACCATTCGTACTTTTTGTAACAAGTCAATATGCGGGAATAGCTCAGTGGTAGAGCACAACCTTGCCAAGGTTGGGGTCGCGAGTTCGAGCCTCGTTTCCCGCTCCAATTTTTCATCTGTACCGTGGTCTTACCCACAATAAAGGCCGAATAGCATAGTGGTAATGTACCGGATTGCAAATCCGAGTACCTCAGTTCGATTCTGAGTTCGGCCTCCAGTTCCTTATAAATCAATCACTTATTCTTGCATCGTAAAAATGGCTGCTTCCCTCGTTAAGGTGGTCATCGCCAGTTATCGCTAAAACTTGTACTCTTGTCGTAATCACTGCATTTAGTAGCTTATTCAATACTAGTCTTTCCGTAAAGTTAATAATCCTTTTCTGAAATCCGCTATTGAGTAACCGATATGACAACGACCATTCAACAACGCCCTATCTGCATTGAGACAAAAGACATCCAGCAATTGGCACAACAAGGTCGTACCCGCGCCCTGAGTGCCCGCCAAACCTGCGAAGCCAACAATCCAAAGCAAACCGGTAATATGGGCAGTATGCTGAACGATTGTTCCAGTGCAATCATCGCAGGCGGTAAAACTGCTACTCCGACCAAGCCGCCTGTCATTGCTGGTGGGAAGCCTGCGCAACCTCCTGTTATTGCGGGTGGTTTGCCTGTCCCAACCAAGCCGCCTGTTGCTACTTGCTGAGAATAATGGTGATGCCCATGAATCTTGAGACACTTTGCCCCAGTGCCAACCATAAAGAGAAGGGCGCACAATTATTTGCAGTGGTCGGTGGTACAGCGGAAAAACCGGCAACGGCCTATCTGGATCATGTCCAGCCCATTACCGATGAGGTGTTGCAGCTTGCTGGAGACCTCGACCCTACTGAAGTTTTCCGGTTTGCTGCACCCTGTGCGAAAACAGGCTGCCAGCATTTCGATGGGGAGCAATCTTCCTGCCAACTGGCAGCTAATGTGGTGAGTCTGGTTCCGGTTGTGGTACACAAGTTAGCACCGTGCCCTATCCGCAGTACGTGTCGGTGGTGGCAACAGGAAGGCATTGCAGGCTGCCAGCGTTGCCCGCAGGTGGTGACGTTGAATTATGCGCCCAGCGGTGCTATGCGCACAGCGGCTACTTCAACTGAAAAAGTGGCGGCCCCAATAGGAATCGAACCTATAGCTGCCCCTTAGGAGGGGGCCGTTTTATCCATTAAACTATGGAGCCACTGAAAGGAGTCCGTATTCTAGCCTAAATCAGTGGATTTGGCAGGTACTTCTGAGTTTTTAACTAAATGCACGGTACGTTGTGGGAATGGTATATCGATTCCCTGTTGACGGAAGGCTTTGTCTATCGCCAGATTAAGGTCGCTGGTGACACCAAGTTTTGACTCTATATCACGGATAAAACAACGTAACTCGAAATTCAGTGAATCAGCCCCAAATCCTCGGAAGAATACACTTATTTTCATGTCGGTTCGTTCTTTCAATACAGCGGGGTGTGCCGTAGCTGCTTCGCGTAAAATCATCATGACTTGTTCGGTGTCTGAGCCGTAAGCCACACCGATGGGGAGAATGAGCCTGCCGAAATTATCGTTCAGCATCATATTGGTCACTTGCCCAGAAATGATTTCCGAGTTCGGCACAATAATGTCAGAACGGTCAAAGGTCTGGATGGTGGTGGAACGGATGCTGATCTCACGCACATAGCCTTCCGCAGTACCGACTTTGATCCAGTCACCTCGGCGGATAGGGCGCTCAAATAGCAGAATTAGCCCGGAAACAAAGTTATTGACGATATTTTGTAGACCAAAACCGATACCGACGGACAATGCCCCCGCAATAATGGCAAGTTTTTCAAACTGTATGCCTGCTACGGATAAGCCGATCAAGATGGCCATCAATATGCCAATGTAACCACTAATGGTCGTACTGGCTTCCCGTGCGCCACGGCTGAGGCTGGTGCGACGCAACCAGCTTTCCGACACATGTTTTTTGAACACTTGTGTCACGCTGACCAACAAAGCTAAGACTAGAAGGCCGCCGATGATGCGTAAAGGCTCGAGCGTAAAGCCAGCAATGTCGATGCCGTTACGTAACTGATGGATCAGATTTGTCTGACTTTGTTCTGACATGCCCCACAAGCGTAGCAGTAGAATGATCAGTAGGCTGTTGATTACCATGGTATTGGTTAGGCGAAGCCAAATAAGCCCTGGAATAAACTGACCTGGTTTTAATCCCAACTGCTCACGTAAGCGCTGTTGCCATTCCACCCGCCCTTCATCCAGTCCGTCAAAAACTTCTGAAGGAATCTTAATCAGGAGTAGCGCGACTAGTAACAAAAATAATGTCCCGAATACACCTGTAAATAAGAAACTGGCAACATTCCGATACCCCAGCCAAAGGCTACCAACCGCCAGCACGATGCAAAGGGTCGTGAGTAGGTGTAAACGGGTACGCTTGATAAACAAAAAATGTAACGACATCAACCATATTAGGCGAGTGAGCGCGATACCGATGACAGTGCCACAAGTGATACGGATCAAGGCAACCAAATGGCTGGGTTCAGCGTTTTCAAGTGAGGTACTGTCAAACAGTTGTGAGTGGACGACTACCCCGGTCATGGTGGAGAACAGTAATAAGCGTGCCCACGTATACAGTTTATTTCCCGCCTTTTTGTCTGCGGGTACGATGCCCTCCACTTGTGCTGTGGTGCGTAATAGGGAGTGAAGAATGCCATAACTTAGACTGAAGACCAGTAAGAGTTGCATGAATTGTGGAATAATCGGGGTTCCGGCCGGGTAAAAATATAAGGATAGTCCCGATAATCCAGCAAATAGCACATAGGGCATCACACGAAGCAAGCTGCGCCACACGGCTGCTAAGGTTGGGCTAGTCTCATGAATAGCAGGTGTTTGTTGACGGTATTGACGTCTTTTGTGGATGCTCCAAAGTAGCCCAACTAACAACCCCGCTATTCCATAACTAAGCGCTACGATTAGGTTGTGCCAGTTGATGAGGGGTTGAAGTAGTTTATTAACTAGCCCCGCCAGTTCCTGCTTCCAGATGCCAGGCTCCAGTAGCAGAGTATATAGGTGCGTGAACAATGACTGGGAGGGGGCAAATAATTGCTGTTTCAGCAAATTCTGCTGAGACTTAAGAGATGAATCCAGCAAGGTGGTGGCGCGTAAGTTGATGAGGCGACACTGGGCAAGGGTTTTGTCAACTTGTTGTTTCTTGGTTTCCAACTCAGTACGTTTCTGCTGGACATCCTTGTCGTCAGTGGTCGCAGATTCACCAAGGCTATCGGTTGCTTGTTGTATTTGTGTTTGTTCATGCTCGTACTGGGTAATGCAGGCTTGTGCTTTTTGCCCAAGTCCTGCTGCGGTAGCGTGCAGGCTGTTCAGTCGGGTGATGTCGTTGCCGTATTGTTCGAAATCTTTTTCGGCAGTATCCAGTTGTTTGCTAAACGTATCCAGATCTTCCGTCGTGAAGGGAATATCCGCTGCGTATATCGGTAGCGTAAGGCACATCATCATCAACAATGCGCACCATAAAGAGAGATTTTTGCCCTGCATAGTATCCTGTGTTCTCAATTATTACTGTGTTGAAAGTGTGAAATCATCCAGATACAAAACCGTATCCTGTTTAGGCGCCCATTGCGCACCTGTTCCGCCAAAAAATACGGCGAACAAAAAGCGTTCAATTTGGAGGTTATTGTTATTGCGGAAGCGTAGGTCATGCTTATCTAGGACTTGTTTGCCATTTAGCCATGTGGTGATGACCCCATCGCGCTGACCGGGTGTATTGAGACGCACGAAGGTTTTGATTTGATACCACTTGCCTGTTTCTAACGGTGGAGCATCCCACGGGACGAAATCGCCAAAGTTTTTTGCTTGATCAGGATGGTAAACGTATTGCCCCAGTTTGCCATCTTTTTCCCACATGGCACGTACACTCCAGCCATCGTTGCCGTTGGGTTTTACGCCACCGACGCGGGGTTCAAAGCTACCGATGCCAGGAAGCTTACCGCCAAGCACAAAGTCGAAGTTTTCGGGAAATTTGACCCAGTATGAGTAATAAAGGCTATCAAGTTGTGCGCCAATGTGTGGTTTCCAGTTGGCGCAATCTTTGTCGTTGCTACAGCCAGAGGCGCCTTTGGGCAATTTGATGCTTAAGGCTTGTCCGTGATTATTGCGAGCCTCTTTGCCGCCGACAATGCTGACGTTGTTTAGCCCCATGCTCCAGCCAGGGCAATTCCAGTCACGAAAATAATCTTTTTCGGTGTAGTGGCCGAGGGTGTTCTGGTCGAAATTGATGTGCAGCGGTTTGCCGAAAGTGAGTGGCGTGTTGCCATCGCAATAAGCATTGAGGTGGAAGGCTTTGTAGTAGAGATTTTCCCCTGGCTTGCTGGCTGCACGGCCGGGAGTTTGCATATCATCCAGATACGCCCAAACCGGGTGAGTGGCAGGTGGGCTTTGATTGCCGTTGTAAAGCACCAGTACTTTATCCCACTGTTGGTCGTGGGGGTTCCATTGCAACTTGGCCGCCAGCTCGAAGGGTTGTGCAGCGTTGGTCATGGGAATGGTGCGCACGTTTGTATTGTCTGCCTGCGTGATACCCGGCAGTAGCAGGGTGGTGAGCAGGAGGGTGCTACAAAGAAGGGTAGGTTTTGCTCTATTCATGAGCGCATCATAAACCAATAGTGAATTTCTTGCCTTAGCAAAACCCATCCATCTATGCTAGGATGCGCCCGCATAATTGTGACTCACACGGATGCGTATTTCTTCCTATGGCTCGATATATTTTCATCACTGGCGGCGTGGTTTCCTCTCTTGGGAAAGGCATTGCTGCCGCATCACTCGGTGCAATCCTTGAAGCACGTGGCCTCAAAGTCACCATGCTGAAACTTGACCCCTATATCAACGTTGACCCCGGCACGATGAGCCCTTTCCAGCACGGCGAAGTCTTCGTCACGGAAGACGGCGCGGAAACCGACCTCGACCTCGGGCACTACGAGCGTTTTGTTGGTTTCAAGGCCAGCAAGCTCAATAACTTCACCACCGGGCGGATTTACCAAACCGTTATCGGTAAGGAACGTCGGGGCGAATACCTCGGGGCGACCGTGCAGGTGATCCCACACATTACCGACGAAATCAAACGCTGCGTGCGTGCCGGTGCCGGTGATGCGGACATTGCGATGGTCGAAATCGGCGGGACGGTCGGCGACATCGAAGCCATGCCGTTCATGGAAGCTATCCGCCAAATGGGTGTGGAAGAAGGGCGTAACAAAGCCCTGTTCATCCACCTGACCCTGCTGCCTTATGTCGCAGCGGCGGGTGAGCTGAAAACCAAGCCCACCCAGCACTCGGTCAAGGAATTGCGTTCCATCGGTATCCAGCCTGATATTCTGCTATGCCGCAGCGAACGCCCGTTCCCCGAAAATGAGCGTAAAAAAGTTTCCCTGTTCACCAATGTGGAAGAACGCGCCGTCATTTCTGCGGTGGATTTGGATAACATCTACAAAATTCCGTTGTGGTTACACGCGCAAAAACTCGACCGCATCGTTGCTGAGAAATTCGGCCTGCATGACCTGCCGGAAGCCGACTTGTCTGACTGGAAAGATGTGGTCAGTTCGATGGAGTTCCCGGAAGCGGAAATTACTGTGGCAATGGTCGGTAAATACGTTGAATTGACCGAATCTTATAAGTCACTCAACGAAGCCCTGACTCACGCCGGTATCCAGACCCACACCAAGGTCAAAATTCACTACCTCGATTCCGAACGGCTCGAATCTGACGATGAGTCTGCGCTGGAAGTGTTGGGCAGGGCAGATGCGATCCTCGTGCCCGGCGGTTTTGGTAATCGCGGTGTCGAAGGCAAAATCCGTGCGGCGCAGTATGCGCGTGAACATAAAATTCCTTACCTCGGTATTTGTTTGGGAATGCAGGTTGCTGTTATCGAATTCTCACGCCATTGCGCCGGTTTGGCGGGGGCGCACAGTACCGAATTTGCCCCTGATACCCCGAACCCCGTGATTGGCTTGATTACCGAATGGCAAGCCGAAGATGGTACGATTGAAAAACGCTCAGAAGACTCCGATTTGGGCGGAACCATGCGCCTCGGCGGTCAGCCTTGCGTATTGCAAGCGGGTTCATTGGCACGCGAAACTTACGGCGCAGACCAGATCGTCGAACGCCATCGCCACCGTTACGAATTCAACAATCATTACCGTGAAGTGTTGACCCAGCATGGTTTGATACTGTCAGGCACGTCGATTGATGGTAATCTGGTCGAAATGGTGGAGCTGAAAGATCACCCATGGTTCTTGGCGTGCCAATTCCACCCTGAATTTACCTCGCGTCCGCGTCAGGGGCATCCGCTGTTTAGTGGGTTTGTCCAAGCGGCACGTCAGCATCACGAAACCAAAAACGGAAGCCGACTATGAAATTGTGCGGGTTTGAAGTAGGACTAGATCAGCCGTTTTTCCTGATTTCAGGGCCCTGTGCCATCGAAACCGAAAAGCTGGCGCTGGAAACGGCTGCTAAATTGAAAGAAATGACCACGAGACTCGGCATTCCTTTCATTTATAAATCCTCTTTCGACAAGGCTAACCGCTCGACACATACCAGCGCACGCGGTGTGGGGCTGGAAGCAGGGTTGCGCATTTTGGAGCGCGTGAAAACCGAGATCGGTGTTCCCGTGTTGACCGATGTTCACGAAGATACCCCGATGGATGAAGTCGCCAGCGTGGTGGATGTATTGCAAACACCTGCGTTTCTGTGCCGCCAGACCAATTTCATCCAAAGCGTGGCGCGTACCGGCAAGCCGGTCAATATCAAAAAAGGCCAGTTCCTCGCGCCGTGGGACATGGGCAACGTGGTCGAAAAAGCCCGCGCGACCGGCAACCAGCAGATCATGGTGTGTGAACGCGGTTATAGCTTTGGCTACAACAATCTGGTGTCGGATATGCGCAGCCTTGCCATTATGCGTGATACTCAATGCCCGGTAGTGTTTGATGCTACCCATTCAGTACAATTACCCGGCGGGCAGGGTAGTTGCTCCGGTGGGCAACGTGAACATGTGCCGGTATTGGCGCGTGCCGCCGTCGCGGTAGGCATTGCGGGCTTGTTCATGGAATCACACCCTGACCCGGCGAATGCACTGAGCGATGGGCCAAACTCTTGGCCAATGGATCGCATGGAAGAATTGCTGACAACGCTGGTCGAACTGGATCGCGTTATCAAAGCACAAAAATTGTTAGAAAATACTTTGTAAATTTATTGGGAAAACAACATGTCTGAAATTAAATCAGTACGGGCGCGTGAAATCATTGATTCCCGTGGCAACCCCACCGTAGAAGCGGATGTTATCCTCAGCAGTGGTGTGATGGGTCGCGCTGCTGTGCCTTCCGGTGCATCCACTGGCTCGCGTGAAGCGATTGAATTGCGCGATGGTGGTGCGCGTTACATGGGTAAGGGCGTACAAACGGCTGTTGCCAACGTCAACGGTGAAATTGCTAAAGCCGTTGCAGGTATGGATGTGGCCGATCAGGGTGGCCTTGACCGCGCCATGATTGCATTAGATGGCACTGAAAACAAAGGCCGTCTGGGTGCCAATGCGCTGCTGGCTGTTTCCATGGCGGCTGCACACGCAGCGGCTAACGAGCAGGGGCAGCCACTGTACCAATACCTCGGCAAAGCCGATTCTTACAAGTTGCCCGTGCCAATGATGAACATCATCAACGGTGGTGCACACGCTGACAACAGCGTGGACATGCAGGAATTCATGATTCTGCCCGTCGGTGCGACCAGCATGGCAGAAGCAGTACGTTACGGTGCGGAAGTATTCCACAATCTCAAGTCCGTGCTGAAAAAGCGTGGCATGAACACAGCGGTCGGCGACGAAGGTGGTTTCGCACCGGATCTGTCTTCCAACGAACAGGCCATCGAAGTCATTCTGGAAGCGATTGACAAGGCCGGTTTCAAAGCAGGCCAAGACATCTGGCTGGGTCTGGACGTTGCCAGTTCCGAGTTCTACAAAAACGGTAAGTACGATCTGGAATCCGAAGGTAAGCAATTCAGCGCTGAAGAATTCACCGCTTACCTCGAAAACTGGGTTAACCAGTACCCGATCCTGACCATTGAAGATGCAATGGCGGAAGGCGACTGGGCGGGTTGGGCGCATTTCACCAAGGTGCTCGGCAACCGCGTGCAAATCGTGGGTGATGACCTGTTCGTCACCAATACCAAAATCTTGCAAGAAGGCATCGACAAGGGCATTGCCAACTCGATCCTGATCAAGGTTAACCAGATTGGTACGCTGACCGAGACCTTGGAAGCGATTGGTATGGCACACAAGGCTGGTTATACTTCCGTGATTTCTCACCGTTCCGGTGAAACCGAAGACACCACGATTGCGGATATCGCGGTTGCGACCAATGCTTGCCAGATCAAGACAGGTTCACTGTCACGCTCTGACCGGATTGCCAAGTACAACCAGTTGCTGCGTATCGCTGAGCAATTGGGCAGCAACGGCATTTATGCTGGAAAATCAGCATTTAAACAGTTGGGCTAACCTTTCGGTTTAAATCTGCTATCCTCTTATGGCGGGCTTGTCCCGCCATATTTATTTCTGAAAGACCACCATATGAACATGACACGCATCGTATCTATAGTGCTAGGAGTACTGGCTTTCGGACTGTTTATGCGCTTATGGGTAGGCGCAGGCAGTTACCCTGATATGCGCAGTCTGGAGCAGAAAATTGATCAGCAAAATACCGCTAATGATGAACAGGCTGAAATAAAGCGCCGTTTGCAAATGGATGTGGCTGGTTTATCCAAAGATGACGAAGCCGTTGAAGAGCACGCTCGCAGTGAGCTTGGTATGGTGCGACAAGGAGAAACCTTCTATCAGGTGATTTTGCGTACTGATCAACAAGTAGCCGCTCCGGGTGCAGAAGTTAAGGCCAGTCCACATGTTGAATAAGTGCTGGGTAGTGATACCGGCGGCTGGCGTAGGGGCACGGATGCAAGCTGACCGCCCCAAGCAATACCTGCCATTGGTCGGCAAAACAGTGATTGAACATACTCTCGCCTGTTTTCTGGAGCACCCGGCTGTGGTGGGTATTGTAGTCGCCATTAGTGAGGGTGACCCGTATTGGGCGGAACTCACTGCAACTACGCTCAGTGAGTGGGAGAATGTTTATACCGCTCCCGGTGGGCGTGAACGTGCCGATTCGGTGCTGAATGCGCTGGATTATTTAGCCAATACTTTGCAGGTGAATGCTGACACGAGCGTGCTGGTGCATGATGCTGCCCGTCCGTGCTTGAGCCGCCCGGATGTCGACAAACTGTTGGCAGAAGGTATGGAGGAAACAGCCGGTGCGATTCTGGCCGTGCCAGTACGTGATACCATGAAACGCGCCCAGTTAGATACCCAGCGTATTGCCCACACCGAAGAGCGTAACGGCTTGTGGCACGCGCTCACCCCACAAATGGCAAGGCTTGGGGTATTACAGGATGCTTTGACACATGCTTTGCAGATGGGTTTGTCCGTGACGGATGAGGCTTCTGCGTTGGAACAGTTTGGTCTGCACCCCATATTGGTCGAGGGTGATGCACGCAACATCAAAATTACCCGCCCGGCTGATTTAGCATTGGCAACTTTTTTCCTTATGGAAGCGGCTAACACAAGCCATTTTACGCAATAAAAAGCCCCGCATTGCACGGGGCTTCCCCTTTCCAGTGATGCTCGATTGCTGAACATCACCCTACCAACTCTCTGCGGTAACTACCTATCCGATGATTTTTGAGAGTATAGAATAGATTCTAGATGTTCGTTTGATCTAATAAATGAATCCAATGCATAACTGGCAGGTCAGAGCCTTCTTGTAGGTGTGTTTGGCAACCGATATTGGCGGTCACAATCGCTTCCGGCTGATGTTGGGTCAGGTTTGCCAGTTTGTTGCTACGTAGTTGCTGGGATAATTCGGGTTGTAGGATGGAATAAGTACCCGCCGAGCCACAGCATAAATGCTCATCAGCGACTGGCAGTAATACGAAACCACAATCCAGTAAAATATTTTCTACTACACCCCGGATTTTTTGGCCATGCTGGAGCGTGCAAGGTGGATGCCATGCAATACGAGTTGCCTTATTTGGCGCAAGCTGCTGGTAATTTTCTTTGGCGATTACTTCGGCAATATCTTTACATAAGTGCGAAATGCGTTCTGCTTTGATGGCGTATTCAGGGTCATGGCGTAAGTGGTGAGCATATTCCTTGATCATAACCCCGCAGCCGCTGGCGGTGGTGAGAATAGCTTCTACCGCACCCTCTTTGCGTGAAAGGTACGGCCACCATGCATCGATGTTACGGCGCATATAGTCGAGCGCATCTTCTGGAGCACCCAAGTGTTGGCTAACTGCGCCGCAGCAGCCTGCTTTGGGGGCTGTGACCAAGCTGATTCCTAGCTTGTCGAATACCCGTGCGGCTGCCGCATTAATATCGGGGGAGAGGGCGGGTTGCACACAACCATCCAGCACCAATATCCAGCGGTCATGACGTGCTTTTGGCCAGTGTCCAGCGGGGCGCGGCGCGGTGATTTTTTTTGCCAGCTTTTCTGGTAATAAGGGTTTAAACGTGCGCCCCAAGCTTAGGCCGATACTAAAGAGGTCACTTTTAGGCAGGTAAGTGCGCAAGCGTTTTCGTAGGGTTTTGTCCGCCCGGTCGCGCCCGACATGTTTCTCAGCAATGTGGCGCCCGATGTCTAGCAGTTTGCCGTATTCTACCCCGGATGGGCAGGTGGTTTCACAGCTGCGGCAGAGTAGGCAACGGTCAAGGTGCTGCAAGGTTTTACGCCCGCTATCCGGGGTATTTTCCAGCTGGCCTTCCATCAGTTGTTTAATGAGGTAGATACGTCCGCGTGGGCCGTCGTTTTCATCACCCAATAGCTGGTAAGTGGGGCAAGTGGCATTGCAAAATCCGCAATGCACGCAGCGGCGAAGGATGTCTTCGGCGACTTTACCTTCATGGGTTTGGCGTAGTGCGGTGAGTATCTGGGTTTGCATTACCAATCCTTATACATGCGGCCGATGTTGAAAATGCTGTGTGGATCCATTGCCTGTTTGAGGCGTTGTTGGACGCTGAGCATATTAGGTTGCAAAGGGTGGAAAGGGTTTACACCCGGCAGGCTACCACGATAAACCGTGGCATGGCCTTCGCCTTTGTGCGCAATATTGCGTATCAGGTTAACTGGGATATTGGTGTATACCCAGCGCTGTGAACCACCCCATTCGATCAGAGAATTTCCTTCTAAGCGACTAATAACATTAGCAGAAGAGGGAAATGATAGACGCCATAAGGGGCGATCGTATTGCTGGAAGAATTCATGGGTTTGATTGCGCAAGGCTTCCCAGAACTGGTCTGGGTTGTTGAGTGGTTCACCCCCAATCTTGCGGTGTGAGGCAACCACATGGCTAGCTACACCACTAAGTCGTAGGTATAAGCACCCATCAAAATAGCAAGTCGCACTCAAGGGGAGGGTAGAGTTGCGCATGGTCGTCACTAGCTCAAAGGCTTCCTGACTGGGTAGGTCGAGTGTCAGGGTTAGCTCAGTGGCTGGACGCGGCATAACTTTTAGAGAAACCTCTAAAATTAGACCAAGTGTACCCATTGAGCCAGTGATCAGTCGTGAAATGTCGTAACCCGCCACATTCTTCATGACTTGTCCGCCAAAGCTGGCGACTTTGCCATAGCCTGTTATCAGCTTGACACCCAACACATGGTCACGTACAGAGCCTGACCAAGGTCGTGCTGGGCCAGCTAAGCCAGAAGCAACAACCCCACCAATGGTCGAGTCAGGGCTGAAGCAGGGCGGCTCAAAGGCCAACATCTGGCCATTGGCTGCGAGTAGTGCTTCGATGTCCTGTAGGCGAGTGCCAGCACGAGCAGTAATGCACAATTCTGACGGTTCGTAGGCAATAATGCCAGTATGCGGCGCGACCTGTACAGGTATGCCGGTTGTCGTATTGCCATAGAAAGCTTTGCTGCCTCCACCCATGATATTCAGTGGTTGTTGGTCAGCAATCGCCGCTACGACTTTTTCTTGCAATGTCGAGGTTATATCGTTATCTGCGATCATATCAGGCCCGAATCAAAATCTTGGCAGTTCAGGGTGGGAAAGCTGCCCGTGATGGACGTGCATTGCACCTAGTTCTGCGCAACGGTGCAACGTGGGAACAGCTTTTCCGGGGTTTAGTAGTTCGTCAGGGTCGAAGGCACGTTTGACTGCGTGAAAAACTTCCAGCTCTGCCTCGCCAAATTGCACACACATAGAGTCTAGTTTTTCATGCCCGACGCCGTGTTCACCCGTTATAGAGCCACCGACTTTAACACATAATGCCAGAATATCCGCACCGAAACGCTCGGCTTTTTCGAGTTCACCGGGGCGGTTGGCATCGTAGAGGATCAGAGGGTGCAGGTTACCGTCACCAGCATGGAAGACGTTGGCTACACCCAGTGCATAGGTTTGGGAGAAATCATTAATCTTTTGAAGGACATGGGCTAGATGCTTGCGTGGAATGGTGCCATCCATGCAGTAATAGTCGGGGGAAATGCGTCCCACCGCAGGGAAAGCAGCTTTGCGCCCTGCCCATAAACGGGCACGCTCGGCGGCAGTTTTGGCAATGTGGATAGTGCCTGCACGGTATTCTTTTAGGATGGCACTGACTCTGGCGACTTGTTCGCTTACTTCGTCTTCAGTGCCGTCTAGCTCACACAATAAAATAGCATTGGCGTCTATCGGGTAGCCTGCGTGGATGAAATCTTCAGCCGCACGTAGCGCGGGGTTATCCATCATTTCTAGCCCGGCGGGGATAATGCCTTTACTGATAATGGCGGCGACGGCATCGCCTGCGTCGTTAACCATGGCGAAATCTGCCATCAACACTTGCACGGTTTCGGGTTTGACGGTCAGTTTGACCAGCACTTCGACGACAATACCCAACATACCTTCCGAGCCGGTCATCAGTGCTAACAAGTCGTAACCGGGGGTATCCAGCCGGTCGTTACCAATGATTAGCAATTCACCGTCAATGGTGACAACCTTGATTTCAAGGATATTGTGAACGGTCAGGCCGTATTTGAGGCAATGCACCCCGCCGGAGTTTTCCGCAACATTGCCGCCAATCGAGCAGGCAATTTGTGAGGAAGGGTCGGGGGCGTAAAACAGGCCGAGGTGGTCGACCGCTTGGCTGATGGCAAGGTTGCGTACACCGGGTTGGACGCGGGCGTGCAGGTTCACGGTGTCGATTTCCATGATCTGCTTGAAGCGGGCAAGGCTCAAGACAATACCGCCTTCGTGTGGCAATGCACCCCCGGATAGGCCAGTGCCTGCGCCGCGTGCGACCACCGGTATTTTCAGGCGTGAACAGGTTTTGACAATCAATTGCACCTGTTCGGTGGTAGTGGGTAATACCACTGCTAGGGGCAAATGGCGGTACGCAGTCAGGCCGTCGCACTCATAGGGGTGCAAGTCTTCTTTTGCGGTCAGGATAGCATCCTGTGGCAAAATGTCAGCTAGCTGCTGGAATAACAGGTTGTGTGGGGCTGCACTGGTTTTCACGAACTATTATGACCTTGTACTAGGGAGTGGGTACTGTAGCGTACTTCCAACAAAAAATTAATTTTAGCTGAATTACGAAGGAATTGGCATGTATCAGATAGGTGGAATTTTATTAGGTGGTGCAATCGGTGCGTTGTTACGTTTCCTGGTGGCGAATGGTGTGTACCAGTGGTTAGGGCGTGGATTCCCTTACGGGACGCTGGTTGTGAACGTTTTTGGCTCATTTTTTATTGGCTTTTTAACGTTGTATTTTATGGAACGTGAGTTGCTGAATTCGGTGTTGGCACGGGGATTAATTGTGGGGGTTTTGGGTGCATTTACCACATTTTCCACGTTTTCTTTGGATACGTTTGATCTGATTCAGCAAGGCAGGTTGTTGGGGGCGGGGTTAAATGCGTTGCTGAATGTTGGGGTTTGCGTGCTGGCAGTGTGGGCAGGGGTGTCGGTGGCGCGGTTGGTTTAGGGAGTAAGGTATATACCGATATTCTCGCTTGAGTATGCCGTATCTCCAGTGCTAATCTTGACGGATAGATGTTTATCCGCTTATCCATATAGGAGGCTACTTATGGCTGATGCAATCCGTTGGACAATTTCCGTTTCCTCTGAAACCGACCTTTCTCTGCGCGGCTTTTTGGGTGCGCAAGGCATGAAGAAGGGCGATTTATCAAAATTTGTCGAAGATGCGGTGCGCTGGCGGATGCTTGATCGCACTGTGCAGGCAGTCAAAGAGCGTAATCAAGATATGTCTGCCGATCTGTTGGAGGCGATGATTGATGAAGCGGTACGCGAAGTCCGTGCCGAACGTCGTAAACAGACGGCTCAACACTAATGCGCTTGATATTAGATACCAATATCCTGCTATCTGCCTTAATGGTGCGTGGGACGCCGCCGGACTACCTCTACGAGGCGTGGCGGCAAGGGCGTTTCGAGCTGGCTTCTACCGAGCGGCAGCTAGAAGAGCTAAACAGGGTTTCGCGCCGCCCGTTTTTTCAGGATCGCCTTAAGCCCATTGAAATCGGACGTATGGTGAATGATATTCGTCGTCTTGCCATCATGTGCGATCCATTGCCTCGTGTGGAGTTGTCACCTGATCCTGATGATGATTATCTGTTGGCAACGGCGGAAGTAGCCTCTGCTCATTATTTGGTAACTGGTGATAAAAGCGACTTGTTGGTTTTGGAATCCTATATCAGCACACGCATTATCACCGCTAGAAACATGGTGCAACGCTTGGAAAAATAGTGAGGGGCGGGTGTTTGAAACGTAGTAGGTCACTTGATGCCTTGCGGAGCGCAGGACTATGCTGTCCCAAAAATAGCCAAGCGTCAAAACCGTAAGAAAAAATAGCGTGTCTGGGTTAAGATAGCGCCCATTCCGAATACCGTCATGGAACAAGAATTATGTTAGACCCAAAACGCTTACGATCAGAACTGGATGAAATCGCCACGCAATTGGCGCGGCGCGGCTTCAAACTGGATGTCGACACCATCAGCAGCGTGGAAGAGCGCCGCAAAGCGCTTCAGATTGAAACCCAAAACCTGCAAAACGAGCGTAACTCACGTTCCAAGGCGATCGGTCAAGCCAAAGCCAAGGGCGAAGACATCCAGCCTTTGCTGGCAGAAGTCGCCAATATGGGTGACACCCTCAAGGAAAAAGAGCAGGAACTTGCTCGCCTGCAAACCGAACTTGATGCTATTGTCATGGGCATCCCCAACCTGCTGGACGCTTCCGTGCCGGATGGTAGGGATGAAAACGCCAATGTGGAAATCCGCCGCTGGGGTGAACCCGCTGCGTTTGCTTTCGAGCCAAAAGACCACGTTGACCTCGGTCTGCCGAATGGCTGGATGGATTTTGACGCAGGCGCGAAACTGACCGGCTCACGTTTCGTGGTGATGCGCGGCGCAATGGCGCGGATGCACCGGGCGCTGATCCAGTTAATGCTGGATACTCACACGCTGGAACACGGTTATACCGAAGCCTACGTGCCTTACATGGTGAATGCCGACAGCTTGCGCGGCACCGGGCAATTACCCAAATTTGCCGAAGACTTGTTCAAGTTGGAAGGCGAGCAGGGCTATTACCTGATACCGACGGCGGAAGTGCCTGTCACCAATCTGGCGCGTGACACCATTACCGATGCGGCTGATTTGCCGGTGAAATACGCTTGCCACACCCCGTGTTTCCGTTCCGAAGCGGGTTCTTACGGCAAGGATACCCGTGGCCTGATCCGCCAGCACCAGTTTGAGAAGGTGGAAATGGTGCAACTGGTGCGCCCGGAAGACTCCATGCAAACGCTGGAAACCCTCACCGGGCACGCTGAAGCCATTTTGCAAAAGCTCGGCTTGCCTTATCGGGTGATCGTGTTGTGTGCGGGGGATACTGGATTTTCCTCAACAAAAACCTACGATATTGAAGTGTGGTTGCCAGGTCAGCAAAAATACCGTGAGATTTCATCCTGTTCCAGCTTCGGCGATTTTCAAGCGCGGCGCATGATGGCACGTTTCCGTAACCCGGAAACCGGCAAGCCGGAATTGCTGCATACCCTGAACGGTTCTGGGCTGGCGGTCGGGCGTACGTTGGTGGCAGTGCTGGAAAATTATCAGGAAGCGGATGGGCGTATCCGTATCCCGGAAGCCTTGCGCTCTTATATGGGTCATGCGGACTATCTTTATTAGAAATTAGTGAAATACGGTCTTAACTTGATTCTGCTCAAGGTAATGTGTGCTGGGTCGGGTATGATGCAGTCTTTTTACCCCGTCCGGCATAGCGCACGATTGGATATTGCAACATTATGAGTACTGAACAAGTCATCCAGCCCAAGTCTTCCCTCCAGCCACGTTCGGTGGAAGGCCGTTTCCGTAATATCAAAACAGCCATTCTGGTGATGGCCTATGCAGTATTTTTCCTGCTGCCGTGGGTTCGCTGGGAGCGGGCGGTCGGGCCAGATCAGGCTATCCTGTTTGATATTCCCGGTCGGCGTTATTACATGTTTGATTTGGTGATGCACGCGCAGGATATTTTCTGGCTCACGGCCTTATTGTTCCTTGCGGCGGTATTGCTGTTTTTTGTAACGACGCTGTTTGGGCGGGTGTTCTGCGGCTATTTCTGCTTCCAAACCCTGTGGACGGATGCCTTCCGCTGGATTGAGCGTTTCATTCAAGGGGATCGGGTAGCACGTTTGCGTCTGGAGAAGCAGCCGTGGAATGTCGAGAAAATTCGCAAGATCGGTCTGACGCACGGCTTGTGGCTGCTGTTGGCGATGTGGACGGGTTTGAGCTTTGCCTTGTACTGGGGCGATGCGTTCACGCTGACCGGGCAATTTTTCATGGGCAGCGCTCCGGCAGCGTTATACGGCACGGTCATTATCTTGATGACTACCACGTATCTGACCGCAGGTTGGGCGAAGGAATACGTGTGTTTGCACATGTGCCCTTACTCACGTTTTCAGAGTGTTATGTTCGATCAAGACACCATGATTGTGTCGTATGACATGAATCGTGGTGAAGGCTCAACCGGGCGGATTAAGCCGGTGAAAGAGATGCGTGATCAGCAAAATCGTCAGGAAAAAGGCCATGGCGATTGTGTCGACTGTGGCTTGTGTGTGCAGGTTTGCCCAACAGGAATCGATATCCGTAACGGCTTACAGATTGGCTGTATCCACTGTGCTCTGTGTATTGATGCTTGTGACAACATCATGGATAAGCAAGGCTGGAAGCGCGGCCTGATTCGTTACACTTCTGAGCATGGGCTGGAAGGGAAGAAGACCAAAGTACTTAAATTACGCACGGTTGGCTATGGTTTGGCAACCTTGTTGGCGACGATTTATCTGGTGTGGAGCATTGCTAGCAGCAAATTGCTGGAAGTGACGGCGGTACAAATTCGTAGTCCGCTGTACGTTACCCTGTCAGATGGGCGTATTCAGAACAGCTACGAAGTCAAAATCAACAACAAAACCATGGAAGCAGCACGTTATTCATTGACAATGGAAGGTTTGCCGGGTGCTGAAATGGATTTACAGATCAGTGACTTGAGCCTTAAACCGGATTCGACTATGCGGGTGCTGGCAAAAATCCGTTATACTAAGCAGCCCGGTGATGCTGGTGGAAACCGTGAATTCCAGTTCAGGCTGACGCCGTTGGAAGGCAAGGTGACTGAGCCGGTTATTATCCCTTCACACTTTATGACCCCGTAAGGTTGCATGGAAAATCAAAATATTGCATTCACTCTTGGGGTAGGTGTCCTTGTGTCACTTGCCCTGTTTATTCTGTTCTACAAGGTACTGAAACGTCCCGCTAAACTGTCATCTTTGCTCACTTTTTTAGTGGTGCAGGCTCTCTATATCCCGTTAGCAACGTTGTATTGGGCGGGTTTGGATGTATTTGCGATTCATTTCTCGTTTTTTACTATGGCAGCGGTTTTGCCGGGCGTTATTGTGGGAAATCGACGTGGTACTACAGATGAGCAAGGCCGTTTTCATTGGGGGCCAGGTATTATTATCGGTTTTTTCATGATTCTGGTCATCGTGGATTCGACGATTATTACCTTGGCAAATAGTGGCGCGAGTGCAAATTTCATTCGTAAGTTTTTGCCTGAGCCTCATCGCGAGGGCGTGCAAAATGTAGTCTCGGCATTCCCCGGTACGGTTGCGAATGACTACCAGAAAAAATATACGCAGTACAACAATTATATCGGACAACTGAAAACCCAGCGGGAGCGTGGCTGGCAAGTCGTCGATGGATGGATGGAAAAGCCCCAACCTGATAAGCCTACACAATTCCGTCTTCATGTCACGGATAAAGCTGGGCAGCCGGTGAGTAGTGGCAAAGTCCAGGTCTCATTTTTGAGACCTTCTAACAAAGCATTGGATGTTAACCTTGAATTACTAGAATCTGAGCCAGGTTTTTATGGCCAGATGGTTAGCTTGCCTGTCCACGGTGCATGGTCAATGGTCATTTCTATCCAGCGTGGTGATGAAGTGCATGAGATCAAAGGGGAAACGTGGGTCGGAGAGCAGCAGTGAGTCTACATGACTGAAAGTGCTTTTCAGGTGGCGGCGGGCGGGTGCTTTCATTGTGGGCAACCCGTTCCGGTAGGAGCGCTTTATCCTGTCAGTATTGATGGGTATACCCATGAGATGTGCTGTACCGGTTGCCAAGCAGTGGCAATGGCCATCGTCGATAATAATCTGACGGATTATTACCGCTTCCGCACCGAAATCGGCGACAAGCCGGATGACTTAGTGCCGGAAGCCTTGCGCCAGTTACAGGTATACGATGCCCCAGAGTTGCAAAAGTCGTTTGTACGTGACACCGGCGGCAATATCTGTGAGGCCTCGCTGATTCTTGAGGGCATTGTTTGTGCCGCTTGTGTCTGGCTGAATGAGCACCACGTCAAGCAACTCGACGGGGTGCTGGATTTTCGCATCAATTATTCCACCCATCGCGCTACCCTGAAATGGGACAATGAACGCCTGCTGCTCAGTACGGTGTTGCAGGCCATTTCAGAAATTGGTTATCACGCCCACCCGTTTGACCCCGGTCGCCTTGAATCCCTGCAAAAAAAGGAAAAATCCGCAGCCCTGCGGCGTATTGCTGTGGCGGGTTTGGGGATGATGCAGGTGATGATGATTGCGGTATCGATGTACGTCGGTGCGGTTTCTGACATGGAGACCGGAATGCGTGATTTCCTGCGCTGGATCAGTTTGATCATGACCACGCCGGTGGTGTTTTACTCGGCGCGGGTCTTTTTTAGCTCTGCCTGGCGGGATCTGCGGCGCGGGCGCTTCGGCATGGATGTACCGGTGTCGCTGGCGATTGGGATTGCCTTTAGTGCTAGTGTGTGGGCGACCCTGACGGGTAGTGGTGAAGTTTATTTTGATTCAGTAAGCATGTTCACCTTTTTCTTGCTGACTGGACGCTATCTGGAAATGGCTGCGCGTCACAAGGCTGGACAGGTAGCCGAAGAGTTGGTGCGGCTGATGCCCGCCACGGCGACGCGCTTGCGTGAGGGTGAACAGGAAGTGGTTCCCGTCAGCCAGCTTGAGCTGGGTGACCACCTGCTGGTTAAGCCGGGTGAAGTGGTTCCGGCGGATGGCACGGTGCTTGAAGGCATGAGCAGTACCAACGAATCCCTGCTGACGGGCGAAAGCTTGCCTTGTCACAAACAGCAGGGTGATTCCCTAGTAGGCGGTACGTTAAATATTGAAAGCCCGCTAACCATGCAGGTGGAAAAAGTCGGCGACAGCACTGTGTTGGCTGCCATCATCCGTTTGCTGGAGCGGGCGCAGGCCGAGAAACCCGAGCTGGCACGGTTAGCAGAAAAAGTGGCCTCACGCTTTGTGCCGATTATTTTAGTGATTGCAGTGAGCGTTTTTGCGTGGTGGTATCAGCATGAGCCTTCGCAAGCCTTCTGGATTGCGCTGTCCGTATTGGTGGTGACATGCCCGTGTGCATTTTCGTTAGCTACGCCCGCCGCGTTGACGGCAGCAACAGGCTTGTTGACTTCCAAAGGGGTGTTGACCACCCGAGGCCATGCGCTGGAAACACTGGCACGCATTAACCACATTATTTTTGATAAGACGGGAACCCTGTCGCACGGTCATCTGGAAGTCGTGGATATTCAGGTGTTGGGTGCAATGCCGAAAGATTTCTGCGAGCAGGTGGCGGCGGGGCTGGAAACGGCCTCGGAACATCCGGTTGCTCATGCCATTATGCGTTTGAGTGCTAGCCCGTTGCGTTGCAGTGACCTGAGTTCAGAATCAGGGCGCGGTGTGAAAGGTGTCTATCAGCAAAAATCTTACCGGATAGGGACATTAGCATTCGTGCGCGAACTGACCGGGAGTGATGTACCGCCCGGTATTTTACCTTCTGCGGGGTATTCACAGGTCTTTCTGGGGTCGGAGGATGGCTGGTTGGCTGTCATCAGCCTCGCAGATCAGTTGCGTGCTGAAGCGGCTGAAATGGTCACTATGTTGCAAGCCTTGGGTGTGGAAGTGACCTTGTTAAGTGGTGATTCACCGCATGTGGTGGCCACCGTGGCGAAGCAATTAGGCATTACTCATGCGCTTGGTGGCCAACTGCCTGATGATAAACTGGCGCATTTACGCGATTTACAGGCGCAGGGCAAGGTCGTCGCGATGGTGGGTGATGGCGTGAATGATGCGCCTGTGCTGGCGGGGGCGCAGGTATCCATTGCGATGGGGAGTGGTTCGCAATTGGCACAAGCCAGCGCTGACATGGTGCTGTTGTCAGAAAACTTGCAGCAACTGCCTTTTGCTATCCGTACTGCTCGGCGGATGCAAATCATTATCAAACAAAACTTTCTCTGGACTATAGTCTATAATTTGATCGCTATTCCTTTGGCGGCTACCGGACTAATTGCACCCTGGATGGCGGCTATCGGTATGTCAGCTAGTTCTTTGGTTGTTGTGCTGAATGCATTGCGTCTGAAAAATTAACTATTTGGGTCTATAATGTCTGATTTGGTCGGGATATAACATAATGGATGCCTTGTACCTGTTGATTCCTATTGCGTTGGGTGTGATGGTTGTAGTGGTGATAGCTTTCATCTACACAGTCAAAAGCGGGCAATATGATGATTTAGAGGGGCCAGCGCACCGTATCTTGATGGATGATGACGATCCACGTATCCCAGGAAACCAGAAACCGCTAGTAGCAGAGGAAAAAGAGAGTCAGCGTGATTAATAAATAGAGGCATGCCGTTTATCGCCCCGTGCTCTACCTCCCATCATATTACTCACGTATTATTCACGAAGCTGAACATATCATTAACCATAATGCGAAAATTGTTCTATGCTATCTATAACAAATTCCTCTGGTGAAAATTAGTGGGTTTTTAGATATATTTTTTTAATCATTGATCAGTAGTAAATATCCGGGAATGGATTGCCGGAACAGGGATGGCAAGGATGGGTTCCCTGTGGGGTTTGCTAGGACTGGTAATAGGAGAATAGGTAATCATATGGCTGATAGAAGATTACAGGTCTTTCATGCGGTGGCTCGCTTATTGAGCTTCACCAAGGCAGCAGAAGTGCTGCATATGACGCAACCGGCGGTCACATTCCAGATCCGTCAGTTGGAAGACCAGTTTGATACCCGTCTGTTTGACCGGACGCATAACCGCGTTTCCCTCACAGAAGCTGGGAAGATCACTTTCGAGTATTCCGAGCGTATTTTCGAGCAATACAGCGAGATGGAAAATGCCATCCGTGAAATGACTAACGACATCAGTGGTTCTTTAACTATTGGCGCGAGTACTACCATTTCCGAATACATGTTGCCGTCCCTTTTAGGTGAATTTAACTCCAAAAACCCTGATGTTAGACTGCGCCTGCGCGTGTCCAACACTGAGGGCATTGTGTCCATGGTAGAAAACAACGTCATTGATTTGGGTGTTGTCGAGGGCATGGTCAACAATAAAAACCTGCTGGTGGAAGTTTGCCGTCAGGATGAATTGGTATTGATTGTGCCGCCTACCCATGCGTTGGCAAGCAAGTCAGCCATTAAAATGAAAGACGTACTGGAATACCCTTTTATCTGCCGTGAAGAAGGCTCAGGTACACGTGAAGTGGTCTTGGACTATTTGTACGCGCTGGGTATGGACAAACATGCAATGAATGCCTGTTTGGAACTGGGTAGCCCAGAAGCTGTTAAAGGTGCCGTTGAAGCTGGTATGGGTGTCTCCATCGTTTCTAGTGCCAGTATCGGTAAAGAGTTACGCCTTGGCTCATTGGTTGCTATTCCATTAGATCCACCCCTGACCCGTGACTTCTCTTTCGTGCGCCAGCGCCAAAAGTTCAAAGTCCGTGCGATGGAAGAACTGCTGGAGTTTGCCCGCAGCTATTGCGAAAACCTCAAAAAGCAGAAATAAAATCCGCTGCGGGTACAGCTCATGTTGCTGTACCCCGGATTATTTGCATCACACAGGATATTTCCCATGTTACCCGGTATGCCACAATCCAACGGCTCTGCCGAAGAAAAGCGTCTTCGCAAGCTATACCGCGACATGAGTTCACAAGATCAGGCAACCCTGATGCGCTTTGCTGAGTTTTTGGCAGGCTCGCCGACGCTTGATGCTGAACCCATGACTGAATTCCCCACCCCCGAAAACATTCCGCGCCCCGAACAGGAAAGTGTGGTCAAGGCGATTAAACGTCTGACAGCGACTTATCCAATGGTTCCGCGTGAACGTTTACTCAATGAAACCTCCAGCCTCATGACAGCGCATGTGATTCACGGCAAGTCAGCCCCGGTGGTGATTGAAGAGCTTGAACTGATGTTTGCACAGCATTACACCACGCTGAAAGCTGAGTTCGAGAAAGAAACCCCTCCCGCTTTACTCTAGGCCGAACACACGGGCGCGGAGGTGGGCAAGCTGATCGCGGACTGAGGCGGCCTGTTCAAATTCCAGATTCTTGGCGTGCTGGAACATCTTTTCTTCCAGCTTCTTGATTTGCTTGAGCGCCTGGTCGGGCGTTAGGCTGCGGTATTCTGCCGCTTCCTCGGCAACTTTCTTTTCCCCACGTGTTTTCCCTTTGCCCTTGCTGGCATTGGCGTAAGCGCCTTCCATCACGTCGGCAATGCGCTTGCGGATGGTTTGCGGGGTAATGCCGTGTTGTTCATTGTGGGCAAGCTGCTTGGTGCGGCGACGGCTGGTTTCGTCCATTGCTTTGCGCATGGAATCGGTGATCTTGTCGGCGTAGAGAATCGCTTTGCCTTCTGCATTGCGTGCTGCCCGCCCGATAGTCTGTATCAGGGAGCGCTCAGAACGCAGGAAACCTTCCTTGTCAGCATCCAGAATCGCTACCAATGACACTTCTGGTATATCAAGCCCTTCCCGTAGCAAGTTAATGCCAACTAGGGCATCGAATTCGCCCTTGCGCAGGTCGCGGATGATTTCAACGCGTTCCACGGTGTCGATGTCAGAATGCAGGTAACGTACCTTGATATTGTGTTCCATCAGGTAATCGGTGAGGTCTTCCGCCATGCGTTTGGTCAGCGTGGTGACCAGCACGCGCTCATTGCGCTGGGCACGTTCGCTGATTTCGGACATCACGTTGTCGACTTGCGAGAGGATAGGGCGTACTTCGACTAGCGGGTCAACTAACCCGGTCGGGCGCACCACCTGTTCGGCGATATTGTCGGAATGCTCCAGCTCATAGGTGCCGGGCGTGGCGGAAACGTGGATAGCTTGCGGAATCAGTTTCTCAAATTCGTCAAAGCGCAGCGGGCGGTTGTCGAGTGCCGAGGGCAGGCGGAAACCGTAATCCACCAGTGTGCTTTTGCGGGAATAATCGCCTTTGTACATGCCGCCGAATTGCGGAATGGTGACGTGCGCTTCGTCGATGAACACGATGGCATTGCGCGGTAAGTAGTCGAATAAACAGGGTGGTGGTTCCCCTGCCGGGCGTTTCGACAGGTAGCGCGAATAGTTTTCGATGCCGGAACAGTAGCCGGTTTCGACGATCATTTCGATGTCGTACTGGGTGCGCTGTTCGAGACGTTGTGCTTCCACCAGCCGGTCGTTTTCGCGCAAGACGGTGAGGCGTTCCTTGAGTTCGGCCTTGATGTAGTCGATGGCAGCCAACAACACCTCTCGCGGGGTGACATAGTGCGTTTTCGGGTAAACCGTGAGGCGCAGCACACGGCGTAGCACTTCGCCGGTCAGTGGGTCGAAATAGCTGAGGTTTTCGATTTCGTCATCGAACAGTTCGATGCGGATGGCTTCCTTGTCGGATTCCGCTGGGTGGATGTCGATGATTTCGCCACGTACCCGAAATGTGCCGCGTTGCAGGTCAAGGTCGTTGCGGCTGTATTGCATTTCCGCGAGTCGGCGTAACAGGGTGCGCTGGTCGATGCGGTCGCCACGCACCAGAATCAGCAGCATTTTCAAATACGATTCGGGGTCGCCGAGGCCGTAAATCGACGAAACGGTGGCGATAATGATGACATCTTTGCGCTCGAACAGGTTGCGGGTGGCAGAAAGGCGCATCTGTTCGATGTGGTCGTTAATGGCGGAATCTTTTTCGATGTACACGTCTTTGGACGGCACATAGGCTTCTGGCTGGTAGTAATCGAAGTAGGAAACGAAATATTCCACCGAATTATTCGGAAAAAATTCCTTCATCTCGCCGTAAAGTTGTGCCGCCAGCGTTTTATTGTGTACCAGAATAATTGCCGGGCGCTGGGTTTGCTGGATGATGTTTGCCATCGTGAAGGTTTTGCCCGACCCGGTAACGCCCAGCAAGGTTTGGTGTAACAAGCCATCATGCAGGCCATTGACGAGTGAACGGATCGCTTCCGGCTGATCGCCAGCGGGCTGGTAGTCGGTGTGGAGCTGAAAAGTGTTCGGTTCAGTCATGTCAGGATGCCTGTGCGGATGGTTTGCAATAATTGCGGGGCGTATTCGGGCAGTGGGCGTTCGATCATGCCGTCCAGCCGTAACTGGATCATACGGATAGCTCCGCCAAACAGGCTGGCGGTCACTACCCACGGGTCAAGTGCGCCAAAATCACCCGTAGTGATGCCTTGCTGCACAATCTGGCGAACCTTGATGAAGGGGGCGGAATGACAGGCCAGCGGCTGTTGTGGGATGAATTCGGTGTGTTTTGCGTGGAAGGCAAACGCGATGATATTGCGGTGGGTTTCCGTATAGCCAAATAATTGATTGATAATGGCTTCGCATTGCTGCCAGGGGGTTGGGTATTCCAGTATGACCGCATCCACCAACTCATCGATTTCATTGAAAATGTGTTTGTAAAGCGCTTGTGCCACGCCTTCCTTGCCGCCGAAGTGGTTGTAAATCGAGCCGATGCTGACTTGCGCCCGCTTTTGTATTTCGTGGATGGAGACGTTGTGGTAGCCATTTTCCACAAACAGATCCAGCGCTGCGGCCAGAATACGGCAGTCAATGGGTTCGGGGCTGGACACACATTTTCTCAAATACGGCATAAGGTCAAGCCTAGCTAATACCCCAGTAAATAGCAATTGACAGAAATGAACATTCATTCTATTTTTATTGACAGATCAATATGACACAGAGGAGTTATTTGTATGAAATGCCGTGCAGCCGTCGCGTGGGAACCTAAAAAACCGTTAGTGATTGAAGAGATCGAAGTCGAAAAACCGCGTGAAGGCGAGGTGTTGCTACGGGTAGTCGCTTCCGGTGTTTGCCATACTGATGCGTTCACCCTCTCAGGCGATGACCCAGAAGGCGCGTTTCCTTGTGTCCTCGGTCATGAAGGCGGTTGTATCGTCGAGGAATGTGGCCCCGGCGTGAAAAACCTCAAGCCCGGCGATCACGTTATCCCGCTGTATATTCCCGAATGTGGCGAATGCGAATACTGCCATTCCCCCAAAACCAACCTGTGCCAATCCATCGCCTCCACGGTATGGACAGGTTACATGCCTGATAATACACGCCGCTTTAGCTGTAACGGTAAGCCGATTTATCACTACATGGGCTGTTCCACCTTCTCGGAATACACGGTCGTGCCGGAAATTGCCTTGGCGAAAATTAACCCTGCCGCGCCGCTGGACAAGGTTTGTTTGCTTGGTTGTGGCGTGACCACGGGGATTGGTGCGGTGCTGAATACGGCCAAAGTTGAACCGGGTTCCACGGTTGCCGTTTTCGGTTTAGGTGGCATCGGTTTATCGTGCATTCAGGGCGCGGTGATGGCAAAAGCTGGGCGTATTCTTGCTATCGACATTAATCCCAGCAAATGGGAAATGGCGAAAGCGCTGGGTGCAACTGATTTTATCAACCCTAAAAACATCAACGGTTCCATCAGCGAATACATCAAAGAAATTACCAATGGCGGAGTCGACTATTCCTTCGAGTGCATCGGTAACGTTCACGTGATGCGTGATGCGCTGGAATGCACCCACATGGGCTGGGGTGTTTCCACCGTGATTGGTGTAGCAGGTGCTGGTCAGGAAATTGCCACTCGCCCGTTCAATCTGGTGGTCGGGCGTACTTGGAAAGGCTCAGCGTTTGGCGGCGTGAAAGGTCGTACCGAGTTGCCGGGCTACGTTGAGCGTTACCTGAGCGGCGAAATCGAGCTGGATAGCATGGTCACGCACACCATGCCACTGGACGACATCAACCGTGCATTTGACTTGATGCACAGCGGCGAAAGCATCCGTTCCGTCATCATTTTCTAAAGGGGGGCGCATGACGCTGATTGAAAGCATCAAGGAGTTTGGCGGCTATCTTAACCGCTATACTCATTATTCGGTGGCTTGCCATTGCCCGATGACTTTTTCGGTGTATTTGCCGCCACAGGCAGCGCATGGCAGTGTGCCTGCCTTGTACTGGCTGTCGGGGTTGACCTGTACTGATGATAATTTTCGTGTCAAGGCCGGGGCGCAACGTTACGCCGCCGAGCAGGGTATCGCGCTGATTATTCCTGACACTAGCCCGCGTGGTGAAGGCGTGCCAGATGTGCCGGAACGTTACGATCTGGGGCAGGGCGCGGGGTTTTACGTCAATGCTATCCGGCCGCCGTGGGATGAGCATTTCCGCATGTACGATTACGTGGTGGAGGAACTGCCGCATTTGGTGGAAATGAATTTGCCGCTGCTACCGGGGGTGAAATCCATCAGCGGGCATTCGATGGGGGGGCATGGTGCTTTGATTGCGGCGCTGAAAAATCCCGGCGCTTACCGTTCGGTATCAGCATTCTCACCGATTTGTCATCCGCTCAAGGGTGAGTGGGGTAAGGGGTGTTTTACGGCCTATTTGGGCGGCAATACTGCACAGTGGGCAGCGTATGATGCCACCTGCTTGGTACAGTCGGGGGCTTCCATGCCCGAAATCCTGATTGACCAAGGGACTGCGGATGAGTTTCTCGCGGCTGGGCAGTTGTTACCAGAAGCTTTTCAAGCAGCCTGCCTACAAGCCGAACAGCCCTTGTCATTGCGGATGCAGGAAGGCTATGACCACAGCTACCATTTCATCGCCACCTTTATCGGCGAACACATCACTTGGCACGCCGGTGCCTTGAGGTAGGGGATACTTACGGAATCCCCAGCAATTTATGGGTTTGCACACTCAGCTTCCACTGCGGGTGTTGCATACAATAGGCAATCGCCGCTTTGGTATTTTTTGCCTGTTCTGCCCCATCCAACGCTTGCAGGTAGAAATGCTGGAAATCCAGCCCTGCAAAGCGTTCGGGCATAGCCAAGGGCTGCGGGTACACTAGTTTCAGTTCATTGCCATGTGTGAGCACTAATTCGCTGTCGGCTTTGGGGCTGACGCATAGCCAGTCGATGCCTGCGGGGGCGGGTTTGGTGCCGTTGGTTTCTACCGCAATCTCGAAGTTTTCTTTGTGTAATGCGTCGATCAGGGCTTTATCCAGTTGCAGCAAGGGTTCGCCGCCGGTGAAGACGATGAAGCGATTCATATCCTGTTTCACGCCGATCCACCATTCGCGGGTGATGACTTCCACCAAGGCTTGCGCGGTGCGGAATTTGCCGCCGTTGATGCCATCCACCCCGACGAAATCGGTGTCGCAGAAATGGCAGACGGCTTTGGTGCGGTCTGCTTCCAAACCTGACCATAAATTGCAGCCTGCAAAACGGCAGAACAGGGCAGGGCGACCGGCGTGGAAGCCTTCGCCTTGCAGGGTGTAGAAGATTTCTTTGACGGAATAGGTCATACAGGCAACCCCGGTTCGTGTTCGCCCCATGAGAGCACTACGCCGCAGCCCGGCGTTTCGTACAGGTCGATGCGGTCAAGTTGTGGCAAGCCAGGTTCGGCTTGGCTGCGTATCCAGCGGGCAATGCTGGCGGCGTCGGGTTCGTCTAGCCCCGGCAATTCGTTGAGGTTGTGGTGGTCGAGCTGTTGGTAAATCGGCTTGAATTGCGACTTTACGTCACCGTAATCGACTGTCCAGCCCATCACGGTGTCGAGCGCGGCGGTGAGGTGCAGGCGCAGCAGGTAGCTGTGCCCGTGCAGGCGGCGCACGCTGTCATTGGGGGCGGCACGGGTCAGCGTCAGGGCACTTTCAAAGCGTTGGTCTTTCCAGATGCGGTAATGTTGCCCGTCGTAGTGGCAGCCTGCGGTGACGGTTTCGTACACACTGACCCATGAGAGCGCGTCGAGTTCGGGCTTGAGGCGTTCCCACAGCCATGCGGCGAGCATTTCACTGGTGGGGTTTTCCAGACCGGGAATGTCGTTGAGGCAGTGGTGGTGCAATTGCTCATGCAACGGTTGCCAGACGGCTTCGAGACGGTCGAAGTCCACGCCCATGTCTTGCGCTTGCAGGTTTTGGTTGGCGTGCAGGATGACTTCAAAGCCGTGGCCGTGCATCCGCCCGCATTGGTGGCCGGGGGCGACATTGGGCAAGCGGTGCGCGGCTTCAAAGCGGAAACGTCGCCAGATGTGGGCGTTGTCAGCAAGGTCGAGGTCTGCGCCTTGGTGCAAGGTGCTTTGCACGCCGACTGAAGCAACGCTGGGCAGGGCGAGGCGGGCGCGAATCCAGCGGGCGAGGTTTTCATCCGTGGGCATCGGCAGGAATTGGTTGAGGTCGTTGTAGTCGAGTGGCGCGACGCAATCCGCCAGTTGTTGGCGCAAATCAGCGTTCGCCCCGGTGTTGAGGGTGCGGACTTTGGCGAGAAAGCTGTGTCCGTGCAGGCGACGGGCGGGGTGTCCGGCGGAAAGCGGTGATTGCCCTAAGGCATTTTCGACGCGGCAGGCGGCTTCAAAGGGGGCGGCGGCGACGTAAAACAGGGTTTCGTTCATGGGATAGCGTGGGCTTGCTGGGAATCAAGCGGGAATTATGGCGTAGGCGGGGGCGTTGCGCTATGTTTTCGGTATACTCGATAGGCTTGCAAAGCTGATCTATCGGCACGGGTGTGCCTGTATGCTGTAAGAAACCACGCAATGATTTTGCTGGAAGTTTGCGCTTGTGCGGTATCTTAGTCTGTAGCATGACCCCATATTCTGTTGTCACCAATGTCAACTCAACACCTATACCCCAGTGCAAAGAGTCCCGCACCTCTTTAGGTATGACAATTTGCCCTTTGCTGGACGGTCTAACAGTTGCCGCCATCATAATCTTGACTCTCGGTAAGACGATAGGTAAGAACCTTGGTTATGAGGCGGATGGTGTTGAATAACAAGCGTAACGAGGGTGTAGAAAAACCCGAATCTGATCATCCTATCCAGATCGGGCAGTCATTTTTTTGAACACCCCATACGGTTGGGGGGCTTTTTCACCATTGCCAACTTCCAGCCTCCCCACACCGACCTGAAAGCTGCCTGATACAGGCAATACCGTGTGTATTTTCGTGTTTGGCAGCATCATTTCCCCCTTCATGCGACATACCCGTAATGTGCCAGCTTTTCGAGGTTGTGCATCAGGCAAAACAGTTTCCATTGCCCGTCCACTTTGGCTTTGCTGCGCAAGGTGAAGCGGTGCAGGCGTTTGTTGCCGCGCAAGTTCCCAAACACGGGTTCGACGGTGGCGAAGCGTTGGGTGATCATGCGTTTGCCGAGGTCTGAATCGATTTTTGGCTTCATCAAATCGGTGTGGCTGGGGGTGTCATCGCGTTTGCCTTGCAGGAACGT
>NZ_JHYQ01000007.1 GCF_000621325.1 Thiothrix lacustris DSM 21227
ACCTTAGTACGAGAGGACCGGGTTGGACGAACCTCTGGTGTTCCTGTTGTCACGCCAGTGGCATTGCAGGGTAGCTATGTTCGGACGGGATAACCGCTGAAAGCATCTAAGCGGGAAGCCCCTCCCAAGATGAGATCTCCCTGACCCCTTGAGGGTCCTAAAGGGCCGTTGGAGACTACGACGTTGATAGGCTGGGTGTGGAAGTGCAGTAATGTATGCAGCTAACCAGTACTAATTGCCCGTGAGGCTTGATTCTATAACCCAAAATGGTCTATTTAGAGATGTATGACATCTGACCCAGTATTTAAAGTATCCCTTGATATTTTTCCAGTTTAGGTCATGAAGGCTGCTACGGCATCCCCTTCTTAACCTTGCCAGTTTGCCTGGTATCCATAGAGCTGTGGAACCACCTGATCCCATCCCGAACTCAGAAGTGAAACGCAGCATCGCCGATGGTAGTGTGGGGTCTCCCCATGTGAGAGTAGGTCAATGCCAGGCTTCAATCTAAAAGCCCCGTCTACGGTTTTCCGTGACGGGGCTTTTTTTTTGCCTAGCATTTATCAGGTCAGGCGAAAACAGCGAGTGAAAGCCCTTCATGCCAAGGTCACAATCCGAAAGGTAGCGTGGGTGTTTAACACATCTGCATGGATGTCAAAGGCTAGCACTACTGCTTGTTAGCGCTATGATTGGTTATGTTGTTTTGTCTTTAGGTTGCTATCAACGTATCCGCTTCAACATCCATAGCCCACCAAACAGGAACATAAGCAATGGTAAGGTGGCTGACAGTAGTGGTGAAATTCCGTAGACAATACCAATGCTACCGAGCGTGCGATTAAACAGGAAGAACACGATGCCGATGAGGATACCGATAAAAATCCGCTGTCCCGCCCCGGCATTGCGTTGGAAACTGAATACAAAAGGTGCAGCAATGATCAGCATGACCAGCGTCGAGAGCGGTGTCGTGAAATGCTGCCAGAAGGCTTGCTCAAAACGGCTACTGTTTAAGTCATTATCGCGTTGATGACGGATGAAGTCCGCCAATTCGCTGGCCGCTAGCTGATTTGGTTTGACGGCTGCAATACTGAGTACCTGTTCGGGAACCAGATTATCCTCATGAACCTGTGGCAATACTTCCTGTGTTACCCCATCTTCCTGAATATGCTTGCGATTAAGGTCGTATAGCATCCAACCGTTTGCATCCCGTTCTGCCCGGTCTGCGTGGGTAATCGTGTCGATGCGGCCTGCTTCTGGATTGATTTCGTAGATCGAAATACCCTCCATCTTTTGCTCTGACCACAGCTTGGCAATGTTAAGGATGCGGTTGCCATCCTTAACCCAGATACCCTGGTTGCCGACTGCCAGTTGCTTCTGCTGCATTCGTAACTTGAAACTGCTGGCGGCGAGTTCCGTATGCGGTGCAACCCATTCACCTAATACAAAAATGAGTACGACCAATACCAAGCCGAGCTTCAAGGTCATCATCACAATCTGGCGGATCGAAACACCCGCTGCCCGCATCGCTGTTAGTTCGCTATTCGCCGCCAGATTACCCAAGCCTAGCAAGCTACCAATCAAGGTCGCGGTAGGAAAGTAATCGTACAGCAACTTGGGCGTACCCATCAGGATGTAGTAAAAGGCTTGCAAGTTACCGTATTGCGTTTCGGGGCTGACATCGCCGAGTTCACCGAGGAACGCGAAAAACCGATCGAGCAGGGCGAGCGAGAACCAGGTAAGCAGGATACTGGTAAGGACGCTTTTCCACAGGTAGCGCTCTAAAAAATTCATGAGGGTTTCCCGTAATATTTGCGTAATAGCCAGAAGGCCAAGCCCAGCACTAACAAGTGTATCCACCATAAGCCCGGTAATTGGGGAAAATCCCCGCGTTCCATCATGCCGCGCACGCTTGCCAGAATACTGGCATAGATGGCATAGATCAGGATGGCCACCCCAATTTTGCCGTAACGCCCTTGCCGTGGCGCGGTGTAGCTGAGTGGAAACGCCAACAATGCCAACAGTGGCGCAGAAACAATGATGGCAATACGCCATTGCAGCTCTGCCCGTGCTGGGTTGTCGGTCTGTTGCCATAATTCCTCGATGGGCATCGAGGCGAGACTGCTACTGGAGGTGTAATCACGCAGGGGAATGCGGATACTGTGTTCACCGAAACGTATGACGGTCATGCCACCGTGTTCCGGGTCGGATTCGTAACGGTAGCCATCACTGATTTGCAAAACCCGTTCACCGCTACCAGAGTCAATGAACAGCACGGCAGATCTTGCCCAGATCAATACTTCATTGCTACCGTCTTTCACGCGGATGAAAAAACGTTCCATCACCGTATGGCTAGTGTCGATAGCCTCGGCCAAGGCAGTGTAATTACGCTCAGCCGTGCCAGAACTGACGAATTCACCCGAAGGAATGCCCGCTGCTTCCGGGCGTTCATTGATTTCGCGGCGTAACTCAGCATTATTGGTTTCCAGCCACGGCGATACGAAAATAACCAACACCGCCAATAACAAGGTAAGTGGCAACACAAAGCTGAAGATGGCGCGGTAAAAATGGCGTGGTGCAAATCCGGCGGCACGTAAGGCGGCCATTTCCGAATCACGGTACAAGCGGCTAAAAGCCAACATCATACCAATGAGCAGCGCGACCGGAATCAGGCGGATCAGTTGTTTCAACGAGCCGAACCATAACAGGTTGCCGACCAAATCGGTGGGAAGGTTGCCGGTACTGGCATCGGCCAGCAGGCGCACAAAGGTGTTGCCGACGATGATCAGCGTCAATACCAACAAGGTGGCAGCGAAGCTGAGGGCAATTTCCTTGAACAGGTAACGATTAATGATCATATTGGATTACGTTGTGTTGTGCCAAGTGTGCCAGAGGGTCAACAAGCTAGAGAGGGTCGTGGCACTGGCAATGCTCATTTGCAGCCAAAAGGCTTGTGGGTAGCCGGTATTCAGCCCAAACAGCGCAAGCGCCAGTAATAAGAAGAGTGCCGCCAATACTTGTTGGCCTCGGCGTAAACGGCTCCAGTGCCAACCAGCAGCGAGTTTCCACCCTGCCCATGCGGAAAACCACCCAAGTGCAGCCCCAGCAAATACATCCATCGGCCAATGTGCGCCCACTGCAATACGGCTGAAGCCTGCTAACAGTGCCACACAAAACAGCGCGGCGGTTATGCGGTCACGTTGTAATACCAAGGCATAAACCCCGGCAACCACGAAAGCCGCAGTCGTATGCCCGGAAGGGAAGCTGAAATTGAACAAATCCGAACCAATCACGTGTACCTGTGAACCCAACACCGTCAAGGGGCGCTCGACTTCCAGCAAATTTTTCAGGCTGCGGCTCAACAAGGTGGCGATTAGCCCTGCGAGTATGCCAGCAGGCAGCAAGGCCGGATAGCGCACGGCCAATAGGCTGAGGAGCACCATTGCCACCAGCGCATCCCCCAAAATCGTCAGGTTTGCCCACAGCGCATCGGGAAACAGTTCTGCGAGATTCTTTGCGGCAAAAAATAACGGGGTATTCAGCTCGCTCATATCAAGGGTTGCGACCAACAACAGCATTAATATGACGGGCACACCGATGGTTTCAGCTTCATCTCTCACGGTACGTTTACCTTTTTTGCCAACACCAAACCACCCTGCTTGAATACGACCAGATAGTTTTCTACTGGTTGCAAATAGTCTGCCTTGGTAAACACGTATTCACCCACGACCGGCGCTCGGCGTGGCGTAACCGTTTCCCGATACGTGGTGAAACTGGGCATGTTTACCCCATCCATGACAATCACCGAATCCACGAGATAGTGGCGGGCAAATCGCGCCGCTTCTTTCACCGCACTCTGCTGGGTGTAAGCGACCACCGGCAGCAGCACGCTGCCAAGGAATAAAGTCTGCAATACCGTTACCCCCAACAAGCGCAGGTGGTTCTGCACCTGAGGCCACAACAGCAAGGCCAGTAACGCCAGTAAATAAATACCTGTTGCCACCCGGTAATAAAGCCCAGTGACTTGTTGTGACTGCTCCAGCAAACCCTGAAAATAGGGTGTCGGATTTTTCGCAACGACACTCGTCAGCACTTCCGGCAAAAACAGCAAGACCAGCGCAACCAGTGCGGCGGGAACAACCGCTAGCCAACGGTTAGGATTTTCCCCGCAATGCATCGCGAGCAGTAGCAACAACGGCGTGATGCCATACAGTAAGTAATGTGGTAATTGCGTGTTGGAAAACGAAAAGAACACAAAGACGAAGGCAAACCAGAACCAAAGAAAGCGCTCGATGCCTTGCCCACTGATGTTCTTCAACAACTGCACCAGCAACCCGCCAAACGGCATGATGATCAACGGCAATGCCACGAGGTAATACCAAACTTCCCCGCCATGCCCTTCCATCGTGTCCGAGAAGCGGCTGACATTGTGTTTGAAGAAAAAACCGTCGATAAACGCCTGTCCCTGCGCTTGGTATTCGAGGAGATACCAAGGTGCCGCGACCGCCAGAAAGACCGCTAGACCGTAGGGGCTGAACACGGTTTTTAGCCAGATTCTCCACTGCCCGTGGCTGATATACAGAAAGGCGCTCACTACCAGTGGAATCGCGACGGCTACCGGCCCTTTGCACAAGAAACCTAGCCCTAGCCACAAGAATACCCGGAACAACACCATGCGCGTTGGTTGTTCCCAGTAACGCCAGACATCGAAGAGGGTAAGGGCAATCAGCAGGTTCAGCATCGCATCGGCAATCGCCGCCCGCCCGATGATGACGATCATCGCGGAGGTTGCCACCATGACCGCTGCCAGTATCGCGTTGCGACGCGGCATCCGGGGTTTGGCGAAATAATACGTCGCCGTGACCCACGCGCTAGCCGCCAGTGCTGAAGGCAAGCGCACACTCCATTCGTGCAAGCCAAACGCTGAAACACTGATGGCTTGCAGCCAGTAAATCAGGATAGGTTTGTCGAAACGCGGTTCGCCATTCAGGAAAGTCGTGATGAAATCGCCACGCTGAAGCATTTCCCAAGTCGCCGCGCTGAAAGCCCCTTCATCCAGGTCAAACAGCGCTGGCGTGCCGAGTTGCCAGAAAAACGCGAGGATCACCAACGGCAGCAGGAAGCCATCCCCGCTGTGCAGCAACCAATGCCGCAGGCCAGATGCAACGCGCATCAGGCGGGTTTGTGCCAGTCATGTTCCACCGCTTCCTCACGGCTGGGGCGGATCACGTAAGCATCGCGACTGGAGGATTCAAAGTAAACCCGCGCCAACATTTCAGCAATAATACCGGTGGTGAGGAACTGGATGGAGGTTATCACCAGCATTACCCCCGCCAGCAGCAGTGGACGGCCTCCAATGGGATTCCCCAGAATGAATTTGTCGACGCCCAGCCATGTAAGGATCAACATCCCCAGCATCCCAAACGCCAAGCCAATCGTGCCGAACAAATGCCCCGGACGCGCCCGGAATCGCATGAAAAACCACATGAACAGCAAGTCGATCACCACCCGGAACGTGCGCGAAATGCCGTATTTGGATTCCCCACTGAGGCGTTCGTTGTGGTTAACCACCCGCTCGCCGATGCGTGAAGGCGGTACAGTCGTGGCAACCCATGCAGGAATGAAACGATGCATTTCGCCATACAAGCGTACCCGTTCCATCACGGAAGCGCGGTAAACCTTGAGGCTACAGCCGTAGTCGTGCAGGTAAACGCCGGTGACTTTGCGGATCAGGCGGTTGGCAATGCGCGAGGGGATTTTGCGTAAGACCAGCGTATCCTTGCGGTTTTTGCGCCAGCCGACTAACAGGTCGAGGTCGCGTTCCTGCAATTCTTTGACCATCGCGGGGATGTCAGCGGGGTCATTTTGCAGGTCGCCATCCAGCGTTACCAGCAGGCTGCCGCGTGATTGGTCGATACCGGCCTGCATCGCGGCGGTTTGCCCAAAGTTGCGTTGCAGCTCAACAACGTGGATGTGTTTGCCGAACGTATCTGCCGCTTCGCGCAGGCGTTTCAGGGTCTGGTCGGAGCTGCCGTCATCGACCAGCACCAGTTCCCAGAGGCATTCAAAATTGGCAAGCGCTTCAGTGACGCGCTCGACTAGCGGCAGAACATTACCTTCCTCATTATAGAAAGGCACTATGATGCTGACGGTATCAGGAGAATTTGTCATTAAATCAATGTCCGGTTCGGTTACAATGCTGCATCGGATTATACGTTAAAGCGAGTGAATGATGACAGAACAGCGCAATACATCAACCTCACGCTGGAAATTGTTGGTTTCCTGGCTGGTGTTGATCCTGTTTGTTGCAGGTGTCGAGTACTGGATAGGCTGGAAAACAGTACTAGCACCGTGGGCAAGCTTTAGCTGGGCAGATGGTTTGATTGCTCTGGCCTTGTTGGTGCTGAGTTATGCGCTGCGAGCGTGGCGTATGTATGACTACTTCCCGCAACAGTTAGGCGGCCAGTGGATGCAGACGTGGCGGTTGATGTTGATCCATAACGCACTGAATAATTTGTTGCCTGCGCGTACTGGGGAAATCAGTTTTCCGGTGATGATGAAACGCTACTTTGACGTGGGTTACGCACATTCGGTGTCGGCCTTGGTGTGGTTCCGTTTTCTGGATTTACATACTATTCTAGCGTTTGCGATTTACCCGCTGTTGGTGGTGACACCGCTGAAACGGATAGCGATACCACTGGTGGTATTGTGGCTGCTGTTGCCTATCGTGGTATACCTGTTGCGCAACCGTATCGAAGTGGCGTTTGCAGGCAAAGATGGCAAGCTGAGCAAGCTGGCACAACAAGCCATGTACGGTTTGCCGGATAACTGGAGCGAGTTCTGGCGTAGCTGGGGCATGACCTGGGCAAACTGGATGGTGAAGCTGGTGACACTGGCGTGGTTATTGGGGCAGTTCGTACCGAATGTCAGTTGGAATATGTTGCAAGCGGGCGTGGTCGGTGGCGAGTTGACCAGCGTATTGCCGATCCATGCCCCCGGTGGTTTTGGGACGTATGAGGGCGGGGTGATTGCGGCGTTGTCGCCTATTCGCACGGTGACTATCCATGCGGCGACGATTGGCGCGGTGAATGTACATTTGTTCGTATTAGGGTCTTCACTGGTGGGTGCACTGGTGGGCTGGTTGATTCCTTTAAAAGCTAAAAAATAATGATTGAACGTAGGGCTGGGCTGTTTCTGCTGTTATTGCTATTGGGTATAACAGCGTATCGGGTATGGGTGGTGGCCAGCAGTGGCCTGAACCTGTATGTGGATGAGGCGCAATACTGGTATTGGGCGCAACACCTCGAATGGGGCTATTACTCCAAACCGCCGGTGATTGCGGCGATTATTGCTGCCACCACTTCGGTGTGCGGCGATAGCGAAGTGTGTGTGCGGGCGGGCAGTTTGTTGCTGTATCCGCTGAGTACCGGGTTACTGTTTTTGCTGGCCAAGCGTTTGTTTGATGCCAAAGTGGCATTATTGGCGGCGGTGTTGTTCATTACCCTGCCTGCGGTTAGCCTGTCTTCTACCCTAATTTCGACCGATGTGGCGCTGTTCTTTTGCTGGACCTTGGCGCTGTATGCCTTCGTGAAAGCGCTGGAAAGCGATGCGTGGGGTGATTGGCTGTTGCTGGGTGTGGCGCTGGGCTTGGGGATGTTGAGCAAGTACACCATGGGAATCTTTCTGGTTTCCGCCCTGTTGTATGTCGTTGTGGCGAGGCGTTTTGATGTGTTGCTGAATCGGCGGGCATGGTTCGCGGTGCTGGTGATGGCGCTGATGTTTGCCCCGAACCTGTGGTGGAACTGGCAGCATGATTTTCCAACTTTTAAGCACACGGCCGATATTGCTGCGGCAAGCACGCAAGGGGCATTGCATTGGGATGAGTTCAGCGAATTCATCGGTGGGCAATTTGGGGTGTTTGGCATTTTGTTGTTCCCCTTATTGGCGTGGGTAATCATGAAGGGCAAGGTGGCACACAAAGCCTTGTTGCTAAGTTTTGCCTTACCGTTTTTGCTGATCATTACCTTACAGGCATTGTTTGGGCGGGCGAATGCCAACTGGGCAGCACCGACGTATGTTGCTGCTACCTTGCTGGTCGCCGGGTGGTTGCAGGGGCGTTGGAAATTACTGACCTTGGCTTTGCTGTTGAATATTTCGTTGGGCTTATTGGTCTATCACCCCGCGCCGCTGAACTACCTGCTCAAGTCCGATTTGCATAAGCGTTTGAAGGGATGGGAGGTTATCGGGGAGCAATACCTCGCACTTCAGCAGCAATACCCGCAGGCCATTTTGTTGTCGGATAGCCGTGAAGTGTTGAGCGAACTGGTGTATTACGCCCGCCCACAAGGTTTACGCGGGGTAAGCTGGAACCCGCAACACCAGTTGCGCCACCATTACGATCTGGTGACGACGCTGGATGGCAAGGTTGGGGATGATTTCTTGTTGGTGACAAAAAATCCATTAGCGGCTGATGTAGCAGGTTATTTCGAGTCCAGTCAGGCACTGGAGCCGTTACATGTCGAGGTTCATCCTACCTATACACTGGATTACCATGTGTTCCTGCTGAAACACTTCAAAGGGTTGGTGTCGCCATGAAATTCTGGAAAACATACCCGCAACTGTGGCTGTGGCTCAATCTGGTGGCAGCATCGACGCTGGTGTTCTGGTTGTCCAACTGGGATTTGACGGTGGCGGGGTTGTTTCAGCGGGCTGATCATTGGTTATTGGATGATTTTCCCTTGTGGAAAGCGGTGTTTTACGACGGTGTGCCGTATATCGCGGGCAGTGTGCTGGGCAGTAGCTTGTTGATCATGCTGGCGAGCACGGTATTGCGCCGTTGGTATCGCCTGCGCTTGTATGCGGCTTATGTGTTGCTGGTGTTTTTGGTAGGGCCGGGCTTGCTCGTCAATAGCCTGTTCAAGGATAACTGGGGCAGGCCGCGCCCGGTGCAAGTGTTGCAACTCGGTGGGCAGGAGGCTTATGCGCCGCCGGGGTATTGGGTGGCAAACGGTCACGGGCGCTCGTTTCCCAGCGGGCATAGCTCGATTGGGTTTGCGTTTGTGGCGTTCTGGTTTGTGTGGCGGGAACGTAAACCCCAATGGGCGCGGCTGGCGCTGGTGGCGAGTGTGTCGCTGGGTTGTGCGATTGGCCTGACCCGTATGGCGGCGGGAGGGCATTTCTTGTCTGACGTAATGTGGTCAGCGTGGGTGGTGTTATTCGCGGCGTGGGTATTGTATTACCCAGTAATGCGCATCCCGCGCCGCGAAATGGCTTACAACACTTAGCTATTACCCGGTTGTACGTCGATATGGGTGATTTCACCGTCGGCATCGATGTGGATGAAGAGTTGAATCGGGTTGCAGCAGATCTGGCAGTCTTCGTAGTAGTCCTGACTGCCTGCGGTAATGTCGATTTCGGTACTAAAGGCCGAATAGCAGTAAGGGCAGGTGATATTGCTGTGTGTTAGAACCTGCGACATGATTAATCCTCCAAAAACAGTTGAATAACCTCATTCAGGAATTGCCAGCCGATTGCTGTAGGGCGGATATGCCCCTCCTCAACATCCAGTAACCCGCGCTGCAATGCCTGATCCAGCCCCGCCTTGAGGTGATGGAATGCCAGACCGGTACGCTCCGTCAACAATGTTATGGGAAAACCGTCCCGCAAGCGCAACGCATTCAGCATGAACTCAAAGCTCAGGTCAGCAGGGGTAAGGATTTGCTCACCGCTGCGGGCTGCGCCGATGCTGGCTTGTTGCATGTACTCGGCGGGTTGGCGGTGGTTGTGGTAACGGGTGATGCTGCCTTGCGCGGGGTTGGTTATTTTCCCGTGTGCGCCTGCACCGATTGCCACGTAATCACCGAATTCCCAGTAGTTCCGGTTATGCCGACATTCAAAACCCGGTCTGGCATAGGCGGAAACTTCGTATTGAGTATAACATGACAAATTGATTAAATGTTGACCTGCGAATTGCATTTCGGCAACTAAATCATCGTCGGGCATGGGGGGTGGTTGTTTATAAAAAAGCGTGTTGGGTTCGAGGGTGAGTTGATACCACGACAAATGCGTGGGGTTCAGGTCAATGGCTTGTTGCAAGTCTTGCAGTGCCTGTTCTTGGGTTTGCTTGGGTAAGCCGAACATTAGATCCAGATTGAAATTGTCAAAGCCTGCGCTGCGGGCAATGTCGGCGGCGCGTAAGGCTTCGGTATTGTTGTGCACCCTGCCCAAGACTTGCAAATGCTCGGCGTTGAAACTCTGGATACCGACGGAAAGGCGGTTGATACCCGCTTCTCGGAAGCCTTTGAATTTTTCCTGCTCAAACGTGCCGGGGTTGGCTTCCAGCGTCACTTCGATATTGGGGCGGAACGGCAGTAGGGCGCGGATACCGCACAGCAATTCGTCGATACTTTCCGCCGAAAACAGGCTGGGCGTGCCGCCACCGATGAAAATGGATTCGAGCTTGCGTCCCCAAATGTGTGGGAGTTCGTTGGCTAAATTGGTGAGCAGGGCTTGCACGTATTGTTTTTCGGGTAAGCCGCTGGGTGCTGCGTGCGAGTTGAAGTCGCAGTAAGGGCACTTGCGGATGCACCACGGGATGTGGATGTATAGGGATAGGGGGATGTGGGTCATGGTTTATCTTGTTGGGGGCGTTGCATAATGACCTTGAACTGGTTGCCTGCACGGTCGTCAATGAATTGGATAAAGGCGTAGCTGCTTAATGCTCGCGGAATTCCACTGCCCAAACCCCGATAAGGCATTTGCCGGGTGGCGTGAGAGGCCATGATCGGATTGCGCATATTGGACAGCCCGAAGCGGATTTGTTCAATGGTTAAGTGGTTAGGCAAATGACCGGGGCTAATGATTTCCACCCGATCCGTAAACATCAGGATGCGGATTGGGGCAGAAATGAAGTAATCACGGTGAATCAGTGCATTGACCAGCACTTCTTGCAAGGCGATTTCGGGGATTTCAAGTTTGCCGAGGCTGTTCACACCTTGCCCGGATTGTAAGCGGTGTAGGTTGCGGGTGATGAAGGAGAGGGCGCGTTCGTATTGCTCCAATAAGCAGCCTTCGATGTCTTCACTGTCACGGTAATGTTGGGAGGCGATGTCTGTACCGTCGATGTAGACCGCCTTGACCATGAATACCGGACGGAATTGCTGCGGGTTTCTGCCGAATAATAATAAGCCTGCCAGATTTAACTCGCCATCTTTGCCCAGTTTCAGGCTGTGAATGACTTCTTCCCAAGATAAACCCGCATCATCAATGGTTTTTCTGTAGCGTGTTTCAAAGTAATCGGCAAGCCGGACACGGTGAATATCTTGAATGCTGGTATCAGGAACAAGTAAATCTTCGGTATCGTAGGTCATAGGTACTTCTTCACAATCGCCGCTTTCCGCTCTGCCGCCCCATCCATCACCGCCTGATTCGCCTTAATCCGCCCTTCCAATGCTGTGATTTCTGACACGATCCGTTGTAGTTCTTTGGGCGCGGGTAGAGGTATTTTAATTTTGTTTAAATTACTTTGTGACAGCTTCGGTTGTGCCATGCCTGTTATATATTCATTAATTTGAGTGTTATTTAAGTAAAACTCCATTGCTTTATGCAAACATGTGTCTTTGAATTTTAGTATATGAGCATGATTGTTAACCCATATTTTTCCTTGAGCAGTAAAAGCAATTGGCGTTGTTCTTGATAATAGATTCGCACCATCCTCAGATATGAGTAATACATTGTCATCCAAGATATAATTATCTACATAATCAACAATTCCAGAAGCTCCGTAGTAAGGATATTCGCCAGATTTTCGGTTTCTTTGTGTTATTGGAATACGCTTGTAGTCCCAGTTCTCACAAATGTTGCTTAGTGTCGTTTTTGGAGCAGCATTCAATTCAGACAAAATATTGCTTGCCTCTATTTTAGCGTTGGCAATGCTTTGTTTAGCTTTCTCGTATTCAGCATCAACGGCTTCGCATTCCTGCACAATTTTCTGTTGTACCTCTATCGGTGGTACAGGAATTTTGATGTCACTGAATGTTCGGGTAGTAATTGCATCAAATTTGCTGCCGTAAGCATTACGCTTGAACTGCTCTATTTCTTGTTTCAGCACATAGTATAAAAAGTCATTACTGATAGATTCCTTTGCCCTCAAACCATAACATGACTGGTTGAACGTCATGGGTTTTGCAAGCTGTGCCAATGCGCCGACTGTTCCGCGTGCAGAAATGATTAGGTCGTTGGCTTGCAAATATTTAGTACTGCTATTTTTTAAACCTTCTTCAGAGATTGTTTTTTCCGTGGTGTGGACATAGCGTTCATCTGAGTTGAAATCTACGACACTTAACCAAGGTATATCGCCATTCCAGTAGGTTTGGTTCTTAGTGTCAGGTGTTCCACCGCCGATGATCTCAATCAAGTCAGATAGTTTTCGGATTGTCCATTGAGATTCAACCGTGTAGGCATTTTGGGGAGAGAGGGAGAGTTGTTTGTTGAAGTCGGTGCGGGTGAAGTCGAGCATGTCGACCAAGCGGGCAGGGGTGACGAAGGGCTGTAAATGTTCGGGAATGTCAGCCGTTTCGCCGAGAAAAGCGCGTTCGATGTGGTAGTTGATTTTGTCAGGGTTGCGTGGATTGTCTTCGTCGTAGAGTGGGGTGATGTGTTTGCCCGCTGCGTCAGTCGTTAACTTGATGCCTTCGTTGCCTTTCGCGTTGCTCCACTCGTAACCGAGGAATTCCTTGGCTTCTTTTGTGCCTGATGGGCTTTTAACGATGATGACTTTGCCGGGGTTGATGCTGGCTAGTACAAAATAATACAGCTTCTCTTTTTCAATGCCCTGAATGTAGGCCATGAGCTTTTTACGCATTTCAATGGCTTGGTCAATTGGGTCAAGGTCTTTGAATGACTTCTGATTTTTACGTTGCACTGTGCCACTGAGTTTGTCGAATGCCTTTTTGTATTCGTCAAACATTTCGGTTTGCATCAAATCTTGATTGGCATCACCCAGCAGCAAGGTTTTGTAATCCTCACATTCAACGCCTATATGGTGACAGTATTTTTTGATGAAATGCTCATCGGCAAACACACCTTGGCGCTGTGCTTCGTTGGTATCAGCCAACGTGGTAAACCACTGTTCAACCCGATTACGGTAATGGTCAGCAGGTTGCGGTTGTGCCGCCCTGCGGCGTAAAAAGAGCGTGACGGTGTTTGTGCCTGTTTTGCCGAATGTGCCCGAGCCAAATTCACCGATGGCAACAATATCAAAATACTTGAGCAGGATTTCCCGCGCTGCCGTGTAAGTGGCATCAGCATTGGAAAGAATGGATGAGGGGAAAATGATTCCCGCCACGCCATCACCTGCCAGTAATTGCTGGGCGCGTTCAATAAAGAAGCTTTCGATAGAATTGTTATTGGCAATGTTCTGCACAGTTTGGGTCAGCGTATACTTTTCCCGATCTTCTTCGCTCAAGGTTTCCAGAAAACCTTTGACGCTATAGGGCGGATTAGCAACCAAAACAGCGTAACTGTTTAGCGGTGTTTTGGCATCTTTCGATAAGGCATCGGCATACGTGATCTTGATATTATCCTGCCCGTACATGAAAGCCGAGACTTTAGCGACCTTGGATAGGCGATATTCTTTTTCCACCCCCTCAATGACCCGGTGGAAGTTTTCAATTTCGCCCTTTTTGTGCTGTGTGACATAAGGCTCAATTTGTGAAGCCAGCTCATTCAGGAAATGCCCCGCACCACAGGCATAGTCCAGACAACGCGGCGGATGCTGGCTATCGACAATGACTTTTTCCAGTGGCAAACAGGCAATAATGAAACGGGTAATCGGCATCGGGGTAAAAAATTGCCCTTCGCTCTGTTTTACGCCCTGATCAAGGAATATCTCGAACATATCCCCCAAAAACTGGTTGCGGGCGTCACCCTTGATGCGGGTATCCTGAAACAGCCGCACAATATCCCGCAAGACGGCCGCATTCTGGTAAAACAGTGCTTCGTTATGCACCTCGATAAAAGCAAAGTCGTTGTTGGTGAAGAATTTTAGCTGCTTGAAATAGCCCTTGATGGTATTTTTGGTGGCATCCTTGTCACCGAGAAAAGCCCAGAAGGCTTCATCAATTTTTTCGTTACCGATGTAGGTGATTTGCTCCCCGAGGAAACGATCCATGCCCTCTTTATACAGCAGTTGCAGACGGTCTTGCAGATCAAAGGGCGAGTCGTAAGCAACCCCTTTCCAGTAGAACTTCAGGTCTTCGGCATTGTTGGTTTCATCCACGACTTTGCACAGTAATAAGTTGACCAGCTTGTCAAAAGCGTTTTCGCGCCCAGACACATTGTATTTGCGCAGGATAGTGGCAAACGCATGGTGCTTGCTTTGGGTATCTTTGCTCGAAATGCGCTTTAGATCATTAGCGGTGAATTTCTTCTTGCCGATTTCATAGGCCGGAATATCCGCCTCAAACAAGCCTTGGGTGGCATAGTCCAGCAGGTAGGTTTCTTTCCATGCCCTGTACCGATCAGAGCGGTCTTTGGCTTCCCGATAGCTGGCAGGGTTTTGGTGTTTGCGCTCTTCCAGCAGTTTGTCATTATCTTGCAAGGTGATGATGTGGCTATCGTAAACGACGTTATCATCCAGCCAGTCAGAAGCGTATAAACACAAGAAAGCCGTGCTGGGTTCTTGTTGGGCATAACCAAATAACTGGTCGCCGTCTTCCAGCGTTTTTTTCCAGTGCTTGTTAAATTCGCTGCCCGCATTTTTACACTCGATGATCAACAGAGCCTTGCCAGTATTGTCACGCACCAAAATGTCAGCCCGCCCGCCGCTTGCGCCATGCCCCAGTTTCCATTTGGGTTCCAGCTCGATATGGTCAGGTTTATAGCCTTGGTTTAGTAAGCGACAGACACACTCGAACACCACGAAATTTTCATTGGAGGCAAAATTACAGGTTTGACGTTCGTTGATATTCAACCCTTGTGCTTCGGGATAGATGAGTTGTTGCTGATTAAAGTCGACACTCAACGTACTATCAAAGGCGGTAAAGTGTTTGGTGTAAATGGCATTCTTTGCTTGAAAACCAAGCGCGAGCAGGATACGTTGAAAATTATCTTTGACTATCATGTTCTTTTATTTCTTAATTATAAATGTCACTGACATTGAGCGTGAAACCGGGCAGGAACGGTATTGTGGGAACACGCTCCTCACCCCGCAGCAATACTGAATCGGTCACGGAGGTGAACACTTGAAGGGTCTTGTTACGCGGATTGGCAAACCACACTTGTACGACGCCAATGGAAAAATAGTCTTCCAGCTTTTCAGCCATATCCACCCATGAATCACGCGGTGACAGCACTTCCACCACCAATTCCGGCGCAACATCCAGATAGGATTTGGATTGGACTTGTTGCAAGCGCTGGTGGGAAATGAACAACACATCCGCAGCCCGTACACTATCCGGGGCGCGGCGGATATACATGCCAACTTCCCCGGTCATGACTTTGCCAAGATTTTGCTGACGCACAAAACTTTTCAGGCAAAAAGCAATGTCGCTTTCAGTTTCGCCGTGTTCATAGCCGGTTGGTGGCATGGGGTGTAATTGTCCTCTGATTAATTCAAAGCCTGATGTATCAGCCATCGCAAACAGCTCGTCCGCAGTGATTAGCTTTTCTTCAGGTTCTGATGCTGTATTCGGTAAGGTAGCGGCAGACATGGCAACACCTTGGTTCTTAATAACAAACCCTGATTGTAGCGGATCGGCTACCTAAAAGCAGTTTGCTGACAACACCCACACGACATTCAATCACGATTGGGGTAGGATTCTCCCATGCAACAAGCCTACCACATTCTCAACAATACCTACGGCTATGCCGACTTCCGCCTCAATCAGAAGGACATCATCGGTTCCTTGCTGCAAGGCCATGACGTACTCGCGCTGATGCCTACCGGCGGCGGGAAATCGTTGTGTTACCAGATTCCGGCTTTGGTGCGCGATGGCGTGGGGATAATCGTTTCCCCGCTGATTGCTTTGATGCAGGATCAGGTGGATGCCTTGCTGCAACTGGGCATTCGGGCGGCTTACCTCAATTCCACGCTCAACTACGGCGCGGTGCAGCAAGTCGAGCGCGATTTGCTGGCGGGTGAGATTGACCTGTTGTACGTCGCGCCGGAACGTTTGCTCAGTGAGAAAATGTTGCCGTTGCTGGAACGTTTGCATTCCACGCTGGGCATTGGCCTGTTCGCTATCGACGAAGCGCATTGTGTGTCGCAATGGGGGCATGATTTCCGCCCGGAATACCAGCAGTTGTCGGTGTTGGCGGAACGCTTCCCCGGTGTGCCGCGCATTGCGTTGACCGCTACCGCTGACCAGCGTACCCGTCAGGAAATCATTGAGCAGTTGCGCCTGCAACAGGCTGATATTTACGTCAACAGTTTTGACCGCCCCAATATCCACTACACCATCCAGCAAGGGCAGCAGGCACGGCAACAATTGTGGCAGTTCATCGAGGCCAATCACCCGCAAGACGCGGGGATCGTGTATTGCCTGTCGCGCAAAAAGGTCGAAGACACGGCCGCGTGGTTAGCCAAGCAGGGGCGCAACGCGTTGCCTTATCATGCGGGGATGGATGCAGACACGCGCCGCAATCACCAGCAACGTTTCCTGCGCGAAGAGGGTGTGATTATCGTTGCCACCATCGCCTTTGGCATGGGCATCGACAAGCCGGATGTGCGTTTTGTGGCGCATTTGAGCCTACCAAAAAGCATCGAAGCCTATTATCAGGAAACCGGGCGTGCCGGGCGTGACGGTATGCCCGCGAATGCGTGGATGTCTTACGGCTTGCAAGATGTCATCACCTTACGCCAGATGATGCTGGAATCCACCGCCAGCGAGCAGCAAAAACGCATCGAACACCACAAGCTGCAAGCCATGTTGGGCTTGTGCGAAATGACCACTTGCCGCCGCCAAGCGTTGTTGAGCTACTTTGGTGAACCTACACCGCAACCGTGCGGGAATTGCGATAACTGCGTGAATCCGCCGGAGGTGTGGGAAGCAGCGCTGGCGGCACAAAAGGCATTGTCGTGCGTGTACCGTACCGGGCAGCGTTTCGGGGTGAATTACCTCATCGACGTGTTATTGGGTAAGGATGACGAGCGTATCCGCCAGTTTCGCCACGAGCAGCTTTCGACCTACGGGATTGGCACGGAGCATTCCCCAGAGGAATGGCGCAATATTTTCCGCCAATTGATTGCGCTGGGGTATTTGAGTGTGGATGTGGACGGGCATGGCGGTTTGCGCCTGACGGACAATTCCCGCCCCTTGTTGCGCGGTGAAATCGAGCTGCATTTGCGCAAGGAGCAGAAGCGCGAACGGGTGCGGCGCGAACGTGTGCGGGGTGATCCTGTCGCCAAACCTCGGTTTAACCGCGATACCATGCCCATTGAGGTGGAAGCCTTGTGGGAAGCCTTGCGTGCGCTGCGACTACGCTTGGCACAGGAACAGGGTGTGCCGCCGTATGTCATTTTCCACGATTCTACCTTGCTGCAAATGGCGGATGAACGCCCGCAAACGCTGGATGCGATGCGGGGTATCGTGGGGATAGGGGAGCGGAAACTTACGCAGTATGGGCAGGCGTTTCTGGATGTGGTGTTGGGAAGTTAACCCTTAATGGCAGCAAACAAGCTATCGACGGAATAAGATTGCTGCCATGCCTGACGGTCTAGCGTGTAGTTGCCGTGGCCTTTGTCGTATTGCTGCATGAAGCGGATTAGCCCGACTACACCCAAGCTATTGCGCAGGGCTTGGAGTGCTTGCCGCTGGATTTCTTGTTCGGTGAGATAATTTCTTTTCATGTTCAGTAGTATAGTAAAGAAGGCAGCAGAGAAACCGAAGTAAAAATCCCTCTTGCCCCTCGCCCCTTGAGGGAGAGGGGTTGGGGTGAGGGGTTGGGGAGAGGGGTTCTTACTCCAATCCCTCCAACAACAAAACCAACTCCGCCGCATACTGATAGTGCAGCCCCTCATCTTCCGCCAAAGCCAAATCCCGCTCCCCGGCGATAATCGCTTGCAGTTTGTACAGGAAGTTTTTGTTTTGCCATGTTTCAAAGTTGCGCTTTATCTGTTGATCAACCTCCGCAGTATCCCCATGCTGTATTGCCAGCCTCACCGCCAAAGCCAAACGTCCGCCACCTTCATGATTCTCCCCACCATCCCGGCGATACGCCAGAAACGCCGCCAGTGCTTGTTGACGTGCCTCGCGGGCGGCTTGTGGATTGCTGCCCTGTTCCAGATTATGCAGGATGTGCCACGTTTTCCAAGGTTCTGCTGCATGACCAAAGGCTTGATCGCAGGCAATGGCGCGTTGCAGTTCCGGGCGGGCTTCGTCGTAACGCTCCAGATTGATTAGGATATCGGCAAGGTTGTTTCGGGCAAAACCTTCGTGGTATTGATTGCCCAGTTGTACGTACAAATCCGCTGCTTGCCGATAAAAGTTCACAGCATGTTCCGGGTGCTTCCATTCAACATAAAGATTGCCCAATTCAGTCAGGCTACCGGCTTCACCCATCCGGTTGCCCATCTGGCTTTTGAGGGAAAGGGACTGTCGATACGCCTGCTCGGCCTGCGAGTAGTCACCTGAGTTTTTATGTACCATGCCGATCTGATGCCAGAGGGTCGCGACGCTGGAGGTTTCATCCAGTTGAGTAAATATTTGCAGGGTTTCGCAGTAGCCTTGTAGGGCATCGGCATGGCGTTTTTGATACATACGGGTGGTGGCAAGTTGGCTTTTGCCTACCGCAACTTGGCGCATATCCCCCCGCTGCTCATCATGCTGGATTGCTTGCGCATAGATGGTAGCGGCTGCATCCAGTTGTCCCAATGCTCGCAGGCAATTGCCCTGTTCGGTGAGTGCTACGGAAGCCATTCCCGCTCCCGGTGTTCCCAGTTCCTCAAAACGTTGTTCCGCCTCCTGTAAGTAGGTCAGGGCTTGTGCTGCTGCACCGCCGGTTTTCAATACCTGCCCTAACAGGAAGTGTGCCATTGCTAGATCGTGATCCGCCCCGGTATACGCCTGTTCCCCAGCCTGCTGACACTCTTGCAATAAGGTTTTGGCTGCCTGACAAGCGTCTTGAAGTTCATCCTGCTGTAATAGTCGATCAATGTTCATACGCTCGTTTTTAAAACGGGCATGACTCCACTCACCTAAAGCCTGCGCTGCCTGTTTGCGCCATGCCACTACCTGCGCCAGTGCCTGCGGTTGATGCAGGTTTGCCAGTAATTGTTCGACACTACCTGACTTGTCAGCCACCAGTTCCGCTTCTACTCTTCTGGCTTGTAAATCCGCCACCAGCGTTTGCAGATAAGCCATCAGGTTAGGCAGTTCCAGTTGGGTGAGTTGTACGGCTAGCTTGGCATCCGTGAACCATTGCTCATAGAGAAAATCCACCAGTTGCCCCATCTCTTCCATCCAGCGTTGCCAATAGTCCTTGCGCTGTTGTGCTGTCAACTCCAAATCCAGCGTTGCAGGTAAGGCGGGATCAAGGCGGATGTAGCCGTAGTCGCCGATGTGTTGTGCCAGACCGACTTCGATTAGCTGTTTTTCGAGACTTCGGATTTTTTCTTCGTCTATGTCTAACACGGTCATCAATGCCCAGCGATTCCCACCATCTTGAAACACCGCCAACCCCGCTATCTGCCCACGCACATCCGGCGACAGCCGCCGCAGGGAGAGTTCGACGCTGGCGAACAGCGACAGTTCGCGCTGCCCCGGATGGCGTTGTTCCAGCTCTTGCATGATCGCCCGCACATTCGCGGTGGTCGCCGTCACCCCGCGCTGCGCCAGTTCCCGCGCCAGCAGCACCAAAGCCCGCGCATGGCAACCGACCGAACCCACCAGATCGTCCACTTCCTGCGGCGTATTGCCCTGATCATCATGGCGCAGGTGCAAACCTTCGTTGTTCATCACCTGCATCACCAACGCCTTGGCATCCGTCACGCTCAACGCCCCCAACACAATCTCACGGGCTGTGCGATTGAACGGCGCGGGCAACGCCTCACGGGTAGTAAACAGCACTCTTGCTCCCTGCCCCCCTTGCGGGGGAAGGGCTGGGGATGGGGGGGTTAACAGCTTCGCCAGAAGCTGCAACACCGCCGCCACATTCCCCCCATCCGCCAACAACGCCTCCACATTATCCACCACAATCAACACGCGCTCGTTTTCCAGCACCCGCCGGATTGCCTGCAACGCTTTATCGGTGTCGCTGGCGTATTCCGCTGCAAAATTGTGATTCGCGTTCACCAGTTGCTGGAGCAGTTGTTCCAGCACGTAGTCGGGGTGGGTGTATTGCTCGACGCTAACGAAGGCGCACCGCTTGAAGCGGCGGCTTTGCACCAGCCACCGAGCCAGTTCCACCGCCAACGTGGTTTTGCCCGCACCACCCTGACCGCGCAGCACAGCATAAGCCGTTCCCTGAGCGGAGCCGAAGGGACGTTCCAACAACCGCTCGACTTGCAGCAATTCGCGGCTACGCCCGATGAAACTGTGCGGCGGCGGTTCGGGCAACCTGCCCAGCCGCGTCTGGCGTTGTTGCGCCGTCATCAGTTGCGCGGTGGCGGATGGCAGCCGTGCGAACAACTGCGGGTCGTGCTGTTCCTGATACAAAATCGGCACAAACCAGTCCTGCAAGTGCAAATCGCCCGCGCCCGCAATCGGCAGGCGGAACGTGTCGCGCATCAGCTCCGTTTGCCCCGCCAGCATCGCCTTGCCAATGCGTTGCCCCTCCGCCAAGGTGCGGTAAAACTGCGTGACGAAACGCCGCGCCGTTGCCACCAATACGCTATGGGTCATGGCGACCACCGAGGCAATGCCTTCTTCCAGCAATTTGGCGGCAACCGACGCGCTGGGGTCGGTATCGGTCTGCGCGGTTTGGCAGGCTTCGAGGAACACCAGCGGAATGCGGTAATCGCGCAACAGCACCGCCAGCGTGTCGGCATGTACCAATTGCATCCGCCGGTTTTTCAACTCATGGCTATCCTGCGGGTCTTCAAAACACAACGCACCCAGCCCATACTGCTGGTCATAAATCCCGTGACCATCGAAGTGGACGACGTGATAGGGTTCGTCAACCTCACTGGCGCGTCGCAATTCCTTTTCCAGTGCGCCCAAGGTCGGCGGTGTCAATACGCTCACTTGCACCAACTCCCCAAGGGTTGCCACCCCATCCACCAGCGGCAAGGCACTGGCACGGTGGTCGATATAACCCACGCCATCCTGTTCCGGGCGCGGACTCAGCAGCAAAATGCGGATCGGTAACTGGGTCATGCTGGGCGGTTTCTGATCGTAATTGGGCAACCGCCGCCGGATGCGTACCGGGTATTTGCCATCACTGACATACCCTTTGCCATCGTGCAGCAATTCCCACGGCAGGCTTTGCAAGCGGCTGGCAGCGGTATTGGCATTGGCTTTTTCCGCATCGCTGGCATCATCCAGCAACGCCGTTTCCACCAGCACCGAAAACAGGCGTTCGGATTCGGTGCGGGTGTTATGCCAAGCGGCTTTCACTGCCTGACATTCGGGTTTGTCCAACACAGCGGCGGATAGCTTCGCGCCCCATTGTGGCAATTGTGCTTCGGTACGTTGCGCCCGGTCGCGGAACAAGCCGACAGGCCATTGGTAATATTTCTCCAGATACCAACGCAATTCGTCCTGCTCAATCTGCCCGATGGGGGCGATGAAGCGGAACGGGCGGCTGGTGACTTCGCGTTCCCTGCTGAGATCAGCGGGGGTGTAGGTCAGGGTTGCCCGCGCACTCAGTTGTTCGCCGCCATCGGCGTTGCGCGTCAAGGTGGGTTCGGTGAGTTCCAGCAGCAATTCGGCAAGGGGTTTGTTTTCGATGGTTTGCTCTGGTGGTAAATCGTCGGGCAGGCGTTCGCCAAGTGCGGCGAGGATGCGCGGCATCGCTTCCTGCAATTTGCCGACTTCCAGCTCGATTTTTTCGCCAGCAGGCTCTTCATCAAACCACATACCCAACGCAGCAGGCAGAATGCCGGGTAACAATAACGGGATGACCGTTACACCTGCTTGCTCGGCTAAACGAACTTCCTTGCGTACCCACGATGAATTGACGGTATGGGTGCTAATCACCATTAAGACTTGGCGGGCGGTGCGGATGGCTTCGGCAACTTCAGGCCAAAGTTTGTCGCCGCCGCGCAAATTACGCGAATCAACCCAAACGTTAAGGTGGTGCAGTTCCAGCTTTTCACGCAGTTCCTTGACGAAAGCATCGTCAGCAGTCGCGTGGGAAATGAAGATGTGTTTGCCCGAAGTCGTTGACGACATGTGTAAGCCCGGTGTGCCGTAGTTTACAGCAGTATAGCAGAGGAGGGCGTATGCAATACGCCCCTACGGGGATTCTATGTAGGGGCGTATTGCATACGCCCTCTTCGTTCAGGGTTGTGTCATGGCAGGCAGCAAATTCGCCAAATTAACAAAATCTTCCACCGACAAGGTTTCTGCGCGTCGCACTGGATCAATTCCCACGCTTTCAATCTGTTCCACTGTCAGCAAGTCTTTCAACGTGTTGCGCAAGGTCTTGCGCCGCTGGGCAAAGGCTTGCTTTACCAGCTTTTCAAACTGTTCGGCATCGTTGGCGATAAAGGGTTGCGTTGCCCACGGTTTGAGGTAAACCACAGCCGAATCAACCTTGGGGGGCGGGGTAAACGCGCCGGGGCCAATCTTCAATAGGTAATGTGGTTCGCAGTAGTATTGCACCATCACTGAGAGTCGCCCGTAATGGGCGCTGTCCGGTTCGGCGGTGAGGCGGTCGACCACTTCCTTTTGCAGCATGAACAGCATGTCGCGGATGTGTTCGCGGTGTTCCAGAAAGTGGAAAATCAGCGGGGTGGAAATGTTGTAAGGCAGGTTGCCGATAATGCGCAGCGTGTCGCCGTCCCCGCGTAGGCCGGGGATGTCGAGCTTGAGCGCATCTTGGGCGTGGATGTGCAATTTGCCTTGAGCTTGCGGCTGTTCTTGCCACCACGCAATCACGTCGCGGTCGATTTCGACGACATCGAGACGGGGCAGCAATTCCAGCAGCGGGAAGGTGAGTGCGCCGGGGCCGGGGCCTATTTCCACTACGTGATCAGTGGGTTGCAGGTTCACGGCGCGGAGCATGTTGTCGATGACGTTGCGGTCGTGCAGAAAATGCTGACCGAAACGTTTCTTAGCTTGTTGTTGGTACTGGCTCACTATTGTTCCAATATTTTGAGTTCGACGCGGCGATTTTTCGCTTTGCCATCAGGGGTGGTGTTATCCGCAATCGGTATGCTGGGGCCGTAGCCTTTCGCGCTGAGTAGTTCGGCTTTTGCGCCTTTTTCTACCAAGTATTTCATGACGGCTTCAGCACGGGATTGGGAGAGTTTTTCATTGGTTGTTTTATCACCGCTGCTGTCGGTGTGGCCGCCTACCTCGATTGTTAAGTCGGGGTGTTTTATCAGGGTGATGGCGGCTTCGTCGAGAAGTGGTAGGGAATCGGTGATTAGGACGGCGGAGCCGGTTTCAAAGGTGACACCATTGAGGTTAATGTTTTCGGTTTTGGCGCAGCCGACTTGATTAACTTCAGTCTTTGCTGCGGTGTTGGGGCAGAGGTCATCGGTATCGGCAATGCCATCATTGTCGCCGTCTTTCGGGGGTTCGCAGCCTGTCGCATCCACGCTGACTCCTGCTGCACTATCCAAGCATTTGTCGAGTTTGTCTGGAATGCCATCGGCATCGCTGTCTTTGATTTCATTTTTCAGCGTATTGGCCAGCTGTTGTTTTTCTTCAGCCAATCGTTGTTTTTCAGCTTCCAGTGAGGCGAAGTTTTCGCGCAGTTGGGCAAATTGTTGGGAAACTTCGGTAACGGCGGATGCTTTCTGATCCATAGCGTTGACTTTGCTCTCCAGCTCGCCTTTTTCGGCTTTACAACTGTCCAATTCAGCTTTTTTAACGCTTTCCGCTAATTCGCCTTTCAATGCATTTAGTTGGCTTTCAAGGTCGCTTTTGCCTTTGCTGCTGGCTTCTAGTTGTTTGCGAAGTTCGGCGATGGTTTTTTCTTGAAGCGCCAAGGTTTCTTGGGCTTTGCTTTCTAGTGCAGTTTGTTGTTGGCGTAAGCTGCTGAGGTTGTTGTTGAGTGTGTCGATTTGTTGGGTATTTTGGGGAGTGCTCGTTTGAGCGTTCGCGGTGTTGCTGGTTTGGTAATTGTAATTGCCGTTACGGTAGCCATAGCCCATGTTAGGCCAGTTAAAGTTGGGAACGCTTGGCATCATCATCGGTGGCACTGATGGTGGTGTCATCATCGACCCCGGTAGAAAATATTGTGAAGGATTATAGTAATACGGTTGCTGTATTCCTGTGGTGTAGGGTTGAGTGTAATAGGTGGTGGCTGCTTGCGTGGGGGGGTAGCGGTAAGTGCTGGTTGGGCTGACCGCTGTGCCCGTCGTGGTGATAGGGCTAGTGTCGGCTTGTGGGTAAACGTAAATGCCCGCTGCACTATTACCGGTTGTGTTCCCTGTACTGTTTCCCGTTGTGGTGGTTGTATTATTAACCGTTGGCTGGGCGTAGGTATAGGTTTGCTGTTGGGTGGTGGTAACGCCATCGCTGCTGGTATTAGTGTCAGGAGGGATGACACTAGGGTCAGGAAATTGTGGTGTTTCCGCGTAAGCAGCAGACAGTGCTGACAGCATCGTCAAACCGGTAATAAGTTTGTACATGGGCAGGCCTCTCTCAAAAAACACTCTACTATATTACGACGTAAATCGTTAACCTCTACCACCAATCGCTAAGTCGCGGCGTGCTGCTGAAATCGTGATAGTGAACCCGGCAATGACATCGAGAAAAGCCATCCCGGTCAGAATCAGAAAGACGGAGTTCCCCGCCCATGGGTAAATCAACCAGGCCGTCAGGTAGAAAATCAGTACGAAGGTTGAGAGTAAATGGTCAACAATCGTGGTTTCTGATGTACGGGTGGATTTAAAGAGTTCAACGTATAAGAAAACGACACCCAACAATACCATGAAGTCTCCCCACGTGGGCTTCCAGAGTGCGCCAGAGGGCAAATACAGGTGAAACAACACATGATTGAGGCCATTAGGAAATAGATTAACTTTAACGGCGAGCCAGTAGATCAGTAGCAAAATGCCGAAAAAGGGAACGATTTGTATAACTCGAAACATGATGGCTAGTTATTCTCCATTTATTAACCCTTTGAGAGGCTTCGCTTATCCGTGCGTTATTGGGTGAGTGGCAGAAAACGGTGTGCAGTATACCGTATGCAACAAAGTATAAACGAAGGGTGCCAACACGTCAGGCTTAAAAAACAAAATCGCGAAGATTCAGTCTGTTGGCTAGGGATACAGCAGGTTGATACGTTCGTCGGAATATCTTGTGGTGTGTAAGCCACAGAGAATATAGTCGCGGTGATCATGTGACCCAATACCAATAATAAAGGCACGCAGACAGAGAAATATAACAATGAATAATAAAAAAATACTTTCCCCTAAATGGGCTATCCTGCCATTACTGTTCTGTTCTACCGCTGTTCTCGCAGGAGATGGCGGTTATAACGAGCCTTATGGCCAAATTCCAGCATCCGAACAATCATCCCTACCTCTAGAAGATGATGCCACGTTGCCAGCACCTGCACCAGATACTATGCGTCAGGCGCAAAGTTTGGGTCAGGAAAGTGATGGTTTTTTGGAAGATTCCACCGAAACCTCCAGCGTTAATACTGGCTATGTAGGCGGTAATACTCGCATTGGTATCGGTATCGATAGCGAACTCAAGGGTAAGCTTGACGCTACTCAGGTACTACATCAAAGTGGCAGCAGTGCGACTATCGGGCAAGGCTATGTGGGGGTTAATCCCATGGCTGATCAAGATATCGATGAGGAAATACTGACCGGTGCCGGTGCTAAGCTGAGTCATCATTGGGTATCGGGCGATCCCAATAACCCTTCACGTGTTAACAAGGTTTTTGGTGCTTACGACCAAAATATAAACAAAGACAACAAAGCCACCGTTGGTTATGGTCAGGAAACGTCTGATTTATTCTGGTCAGGACATGTTAGTAAAGGACTGTCCGGTTCGCGTACTACGGCGACACCTGGCGTCAGTGAAAAAGCTTATGATTTAGGTGTCGGTGGGCGTGTGGGTGCTTACTTGCCAGATCAGCAGATGCGTGTGCAGGGTGGTTTGGATTATGAGTGGGGCAAAGACTTTGCTGCGAGCGAAACGCGTCCAGCGCAAACGACCTTGACTGGGGGTGTGGAAAAATTCTTCCCAGATACACCGCATAGTCTTGGGGCTGAAATGGAAGTCTATAAAAAATCAGGGGGCGCAGTGCTTTCTGAAGATGCGGAAATGCGTGGCGGTGTTTCCTACCGTTATGACATCGGTAGCGAAGCAGGGGTTTGGCAACCTGAGCAGCGTTATCGCCGTATCCGTACTGAGATTCCGGGTGAGCAAGTTCAGCAGCCACCGAAGATCGAGCGCAAGCTGGTCAAAAATACCATGGAGCTGGAATCCGATACCTTCTTCAAGCTGGACCGGGCGGAACTGACGCCTGAAGCGAAGACGCGGATGCAGGCGGTGCTGGGGCAACTGCGGGCGTCTGGGCATGAAGGTAATATCCGCATTACTGGTAACACTTGTGACAAGGGTTCTGATGCGCATAACCTGAAATTGTCTGAGCGTCGTGCTAATGCCGTGCGTGATTTCATGATCAAAAACGGTTTCAGTGGTAGTGAATTATTAGCGCAAGGCTTGGGTGAATCTCAGCCGAAATACCCTAATACCGAGGTGGAAGGCCATAAAAATCGCCGTGTTGACATTGAATATGTCACGTACCAAAACGAATACAAGGATGAGGTCATTGAACAGGGTGGAACCAGTAAGACTGATCCTAAAGTGGTGTGGCGTAAGGAGCTGATTCCAGAGCCACCTCTCTGGGTACGCCAGGCGCTGCGCAACGTTATTGACCATAAACAAACGGTGGATACCTATACCACGAAAGCGTCTAGCAGTACGAATGGTGGAGCGACAACCTCAAATGTACCTGTAGCGGTAAATGATACGGCAACCACGACCACGGGTACGCCTGTTTCTATTGATGTCTTGGCAAATGATACCGATCCCAATCGTGATGTGCTGATTATTAGCACCTTCAATCAGGGGGTTAATGGTTCTGTCACGAAGGTAGGGAATAGTCTTGTCTATACATCTGTCCCTGGTTTCACGGGCACGGATACCTTTAGTTACGTCATTGTTGATCCAGCAGGTAACAAAAGTACGGCGATGGTAACTGTCACCGTTGGAGCACCTTCTCCTAATGCGCCTGTGGTAAGGAGTGATACGGTTACGACGATAAGCGGCACACCTGTTAGAATTGCAGTCCTAGATAATGATAGCGATCCAAACGGTGATACCTTAAGTGTTGCTGGTTTCAGTACATCCAGCAACGGTACGGTGCTTCAAGAGGGGAATGTACTGGTTTACACGCCACGTACAGGTTTTGTAGGCACTGATACGTTTACCTACACGGCAATAGACCCAGCAGGCAATCGTAACAATGCGACGGTTAGCATTACTGTCACCGCTGCGACACCTAATTTGCCTGTTGCGAACGTGGATCAGGTGGAAACGTTACAAAATGCGCCGGTGACTATCACTGTGTTGGGTAATGATACTGATCCAAACGGCGATACCTTAAGCCTTACGGCTGTTGGTTCAGCGGCACACGGTACCGTCACACGCAGCGGCAATACGGTGATCTACACGCCGAATGCGGGTTTTACGGGTGAGGATCAGTTTACTTATACCGTTTCTGATGGTAACGGTAATAATGCAACAGCCAATGTCTTTGTGAAAATCAATGCACCCGGCGGTAATCTGAAGGCCGTCAGTGATTTGTACACAGTGGATATGAACAGCAGTGCCAATATCTTTAATGTGACGAACAATGACGAGTTCCCGACGACGGGTGTGACTGTCAGCATCGTGGGTGCTCCGAGCCATGGTTCTGCCAGTATTTCAGGTAATACCATGGTCTATACCCCGAATGCTAATTTCTCTGGGGTGGATAAGCTAACGTATCGTTTGACCGATTCAAGAGGTGGGACAGCAGAAACGACGGTGGATATTACGGTTAGTGGGACAGCGACTTCTGCTAATTTAGCGCCAGTAGATGATTACCTGTTGATTGATCTGAATGATACGGTAACTAGGTCATTACCCGTATTGGCCAACGATGCGGGGGATGGTTTGACTATCGTTGCGGTTAGTACGCCACGTTATGGTTCAGCGTCCATTGCCTCAGATGGTTTATCGATTCGCTACACCTTGCGTAATGGTTATTGTACCGATCATTCTTTCACGTATATCGTCAAAGATAAGTACGGTAATCAGGCGCAAGCAACGGTTGTGATTGATGTATCACCGGCTAACGTGAAGGACCCCAATAGCCCACCAGGTTAATTCGTCTCTGACTAACCTTATCAAGGTCGCAGTGGTCATACGCTGCGGCCTTTTTTGTTTTCAATGTGTTGCATTCGCCCCGGCAGGTCTAGTGTCACTTGCTATCGTTAGGGTACTCAAGGACAATTACACTCAATCATAACTCTTAGGGGATCTTGCAATGACTGTTTCTGTTGCCATTATTTCTGATACGCACGGGCATCTTGATCCGCGTATTATCGAGATCATCCGTGGGTGCGATTACGCGATTCACGCCGGTGATATTTGCGGTGAGGATGTACTTGCAGCTATGCAGCCAAAAAGTGCGATGGTGATTGCTGTAGCGGGTAATAATGAACCACGCTGCATGGTTGATTTCCCCTTGCCTGCTATTAGCGAGCTGACATTGCCCGGCGGTAAAATTTGTATTGAACACGGGCATGAGCATGGGCATCACAGCCCTTGTCACGATTCCCTACGCGAAAAACACCCCGATGCTCGGGTGATTGTGTATGGTCATACGCATAAAATGGTGCAGGATAAAAGTGCCCTACCGTGGGTCATTAACCCCGGTGCAGCAGGGCAGACCCGCAACCATGGCGGGCCTTCCTGTTTGGTGTTGAGTGCTAATGATCAACAATGGGATGTACAAGAATTCAAATTTGAATCTTGATCCTGTTTATTGAACACCCAATAGCTCAACGTCAAAAATCAGGGTGGCGTTGGGTGGGATAACACCGCCTGCACCGCGTGCGCCATAACCCATTTCAGGTGGGATAATCAGGGTGCGTTGGCCACCGATTTTCATGCCAACTACGCCTTGATCCCAGCCTTTGATGACTTGACCGCCGCCGAGTGGAAACTCGAATGGCTGACCACGGTCACGTGAGCTATCAAATTTTGCCCCGTGTTTGTCAGCAGCTTTCTCGTCATACAACCAGCCAGTGTAATGTACTGAAACCATCTTGCCAGCAGTGGCTTCTGTGCCATCACCTACTTTCACATCTGTTCTAACTAAATCGACCATTTTAATATCCGTTGCTTGTGGGGAAGGGGAAGAGGTAGCTGTTTTATCAGAACAGGCTGCCATGAAAATGCTGCTGGACAGCGCTAAAGCCAGCGGGAAAAGTACAGTTGCCTTCATATTATTGACTACCAATATTGTCGCACAAATAAAAAAAGGGGGATTATGCCCCCTTTTTCTACAATAGCAAACGTCAGGTCATTCCACCATGACATCATAGGCAACCGAGCCTTGTGAGCCAGCCTGAAGTTTGCCAGTAAAGTTCCAATCCAGACTGCCCGCATTGTTGCTTGGTGAACAAGCGCTCAATTCTGTCGGCGTTGAAACACATTGTATGCTGCCTTCCACTAAGCTGGTGAAGGCTGGGATACTGTCGTGTACCGCTAATTCATTCAGCACACCGTCGCCAATGTTTTCGTAGCGAATGGTGTAGCGTAAGGTTTCACCCGGCAAGGCGACGGAGCCATCGATGTTGCGAGTGGTGTTCCACACGGATTTTTCCAGTGACAGTTTGCCTTCTCCCCCCACCGGCGTGGTGTTGGTACCTGAAGAGACACGGGTTAAATCAAGGCGGGTTTGCACATTGTTATCAGTCACAACAGTGCCATTGCCAAACGTGAACGTGCTTTCCACTTGTATGCTGTGGCTAGCCCCCGCGCTGACATTGGCGGGAGTCAGCACTTTGACCAATAGACAGATTTTTTCACCGCCAACCAGTGAGATTGAAGTCGTTATTGGCGTGTCATTGCTGTTGAGTTTGGCATTGCAGTTGGTGTCAATGTGCAGCGTACTGCCCCATGTTGACCCAGCAGGTTCAGCCACTTCGTTCATCAAATTGAAGATTACACTACCGGTGGCATTGTTACGGAAGATGTGTGGGTAGAACACGCTGGTATCGGGTAACGTGACCTTTTCATTATCCAAGGTTAAGGTCGGTTTTTTGACATCACCAAAGTTTTGCCCGGTCACCGCCGCATGACTGACCGTTATGGTTAGGCTGCTGGGTGTGGTGAACACGTAGCCATTGGGAGCATTTGCCGTCGGTGGACACTTATCTGGTTGGGTGGTTTTTTCAGTGGCTGCTTGGTATAGCACATAGTTATTGGCAGTGGCGGGCGGTATGCCGGTAAAGAGATAGTTGCCATCTGCATCTGTTTTGGTACTTTGGCACGTGTTAGCCGCCTGATCGTGCAAGACAATCGTGACAGATTTAATGCCTTTCTCGGTGTTATCTGTCGCATTGACGTTTACGTCATTGAAGACTCGTCCACTAACGTTATACCCACTGTCGTTAATGTTGAGGGGGTAATCTTCCACCTCGCCATCCGTGGCCGAGCCAGTGGGAAGGCTGGTGCTGGCCGTGCCGGTGGCAATATTGCTGTCAGTGGTCAAACGTAAACGTACATAACTGGCACCGGGTTTGATGTCACTCGGCAGCGTTTTCCAGGTGAGCGCCACGATTTTGTTCGTTGCTCCACTGGCTACGTTGACGGTGGTGGCTTCGTCGGTATCAAACGTGCCATTGCCATCGAAGTCGATCCAGCCGACCAGCCGTGCGGTGCTGCCACTGGTATTGTTGAGGGTGACGTTGAGGCTGTAGTCTTTGCTGCTGGTGCCTAGTGTGGGGAAGTTGGCAACACCTTCTTCATCGTCTCCATTATTGTCATCGCCTAAACCATCGACCCCGCCATTGGCGCTATTCTGCGTTTTTGTTTCCTTATCGGGTGCTGTGCTACCCAGATAGAGCTTCGGTGTCAGGTCTAACCAGTGGATAGCATCTCCGTAACTGGCGGGGGCGTCACCGAAATCTTCCTGAACGATGTCCATGCCGATGAAATTGATTTGTTCGAGACCAGCATCATCACCAAAATCATCGTCACCAACGATGACCAGTACAGACTTAATCCGTGCGGAGGTGGTGTTATCCACAAAGCCTACCCAGCGAGTAGATTGGTTGCCGCAGGCATGGTCGGTGCCGGGGGCGACACTGCCACATAGGTTCTGATCAACGGCTGTGTTGGTGGTGCCATTGGAAATATCGGTGGGCGTAATCGGGATATCCTGCCCAATACGATTGCCGCTGCTGTCCAGTAAGCGCAACCAAGCCGGGCGAGCGTTGCCATCTGTACGGGTTTCCAGATCCCCAAACCATGCACCGAAACGTTTTACAGGCGTGGCAAACGTGAAACGCACAGCATTCGGACTTTGGCTATCACCGCCAGCATCGTACCAGGAGGCAGGTTGAGCACTGGTATTGTATAAGCTACTCGGACGCGGGGATGAACCTTGCAAGGTGTCACTGGTGCTCAGGTAGGCGCTGGCACTGGATGTGCTGCCAAGGCAGGGCGAAGCAGGTTGGATGTTCACGCTAGCGACATCCACCGCCACGCCATAGGTTTTGAAAAGTGCAGGCGCATCAGAACTGATACTGGTGACTGTCGTTCCCAACCACGGAACCAAGGTGCCCGTGGTTGGCAATCCAGCCGCCGCCCGCCATGTATCATCCAGTGAATCTGTTACGCTGCGGGCTGCGATACTGCCACCTTCCACTTCCTGGCTGATGTAGGGGCTGATAGCCGTATCGGCTGTGCCGCCACCGGGCACGCAACTGAAAATATCGAAACCGAAATTGACCGTGGTCGTATTTCCTGCTGTAACGGTCACGCCTGTTTGTGGGTGAGTCGTGCCGATGAGTGCTCCTGTGGGTAGATCGGGGTCGGTGAGGTTAACCACGACGCGGTATGTGCCAGGGTCGAGATTGGTAAAGGTATACGTACCACCTGCCGCTGTTTCTGTGGTGGTTACCAAGGTGTCATCCGAGACGGTATTGGGTGTGCCATTGTCGGTATAGACACTGACAGTAATTAAGTTGATGCCTGATTCGCTACCATTTTTGGTGTTTGATTGATCGTCATCACGAAATACAACACCGCTGATGATCCCTTTTGCCAATACGGTGACTGCATAGTCTTCCACCTCACCGTTGGCAGTGGCAGCAGTTGAGCGGGTATCCAGAAGTGTTGTTGTCCCGCTGTTAGTATTGGTTAAGGCTTGCGTTGTTAAACGTAAACGCACGTAGGATGTTCCCGCTTTGATCCCCGTCAGCCCTGTCCAGTTTAGAGTTGCACTGGTTGTGCCACTGCTAACACTCGCGGTAGCGACTTCATTGCCATCAAACTTGCCATCTAAGTTTGCATCGATCCAGCCGTACAGGGTGGCTGTTGCTCCGGTGGTATTGGCGAGGGGAATATTACTCAGGGTATATGTGGTCGCACCGGCCGTCAGCACGGGGAAGCTGGTAATAGCATCTTCATCATCTACCCCAGTAGTATCATCTAGGTTTGCAGCACTATTGGGTTGGGCGGCAGATTCGTTGTCAGGCGCGATAACACCCAACTGAATATTCGATGCAATCGCGTGTGAGGGCGTGCCATAAGTGGCCGGGGCATCGGAATAATCATATCCCGTCACCGTTAGGGTTAGCGTGGCTTCATCATCTTCAGGGGGCGATTGCGTTCCATTACCGGGTGTAGAGTCAATATCATTGGCATTGGCTACGGAAACTTGAGCAAATCCATTAACAACCCCAGCAGTGCTCGCGGTGGCTGTCATGATGATGGAGGAGGTGCCTGTAACAGCCGCTAGACTACTAGGAATACTCCACATGCCTGTTGATACATCATAACTGCCTGATGATGTGTCAGAGACATAGGTAAACCCCGTGGGTAATGCAAACGCAACTTTAGCGCCTGATATGGCGCTTTGCCCTTTATTTTTAATTGTTAGGGTAAATTGAGCACTGTCACCAACGTTCAGCGCTGTTTTATTGGCTTGTAAGCCCAATTCCAAGTCAATATCATCTGGGTAAGGTGCACTAGAAACCCATTTGATAAACATGGCGCTGTCGTAGGAGTAATCGCCTGAGTCTGCAATGGCGAGCTTAACGTCATATAATGTTCCGGGTGATACTGCGGTATTAACAGTAAGAGGAATGGTTAAGCCATCAAATTGTAAATTTGTATTGCTGGTCGGTGTCGTGCCTGTGCCATTACTCTTGTAGTAAGCACTATTATTGATGCCTTTACAGGTACTTCCATTGACAGTATTGATGGATATGGGCGTTGATGAGTTGGGTAGCTTGGCGATATTTGTCCAGTTAGCAGCTAAGTCTGCGGCGCTACTCGGCTTAATAAATACACCAAAAGCATCATTGTAGGAGCTACAGGCATATTCCATGTACTCATCTGATGCGAAGACGAACGTCATCTTAAAGTAATTGTTTGTAGGAAGAACCTGCATCTTTAAAATGACAGGGTCATATTTGGCATTGGCATCAATACTAGTCAATTGCGTGTCAGTATAAGTTGTGCCAACGAGGCTAGAAATCCCGCCTGTACCATTTGGCCCTTTGACAGCATTTTGTGTCGATACCACACTATTCGCATGACCTGTTGCCATGAAAATACCACTTTCAATGTCAACCTGTGACCCTAGCGTGAGTGAGGAAGCACCCCCCGAAAAAGTGCCGTATTGTGTGGCTGCTCCCGCAATAACCGATAAGTTACTAACCGTAAGACCCGGCCCTTGTAACGTGTTGGTGATGGTTGTATTTGAAACGGAGTCATTTAGGACTAAGCTAGCGGCTGCTGCATAGCTTAATCCCATCATTTGCGTGATCAATAGCAATAACAACGTTGTCCAAGGCATCAACTTGCGTTGAGCGGTATACTTGGCCATAATTTTTATTGTTCTCTTTTTGCTCAATAGTGATGATTCTCAAGCCCTAAGATGGAGCTTGAGAATCATCTAAATACCACCAATTTGGCAGTATTTCTTTCGTAATCAAGCAATTGGTCTGGTTGATCCCCTTTCCAGTATTCTGACCTGATATGGAATAGTATTCATGAGGTAGCCTTAATCAGGGCTGATATTCCTGATTAAAAAGCTAGGTTTATTTTTAAGCATGTTTTTTAGGCGTCACTCCACCATGACATCATAAGCCACAGCTCCCTGTGAGCCAGCCTGAAGCTTGCCGGTAAAGCTCCAATCCAGACTGCCTGCGCTGCTGCTTGGTGAACAAGCGCTTAACTCTGTCGGAGTCGATACACACTGCAAGCTTCCACCCACCAAGGTGGTGAAGGCTGGCACACTGTCATGTACGGCCAACTCATCCAGCGTGCCATCCCCAATGTTTTCGTAGTGAATGGTGTAGCGCAAGGTTTCACCCGGTAAGGCCACAGCGCCATCGATGTTGCGGGTGGTGTTCCACACGGATTTTTCCAGTGATAATTTGCCTGCGCCGCTGAGTGGAGAGGTAGCGCTACCCGAAGAAACACGGGTCAAATCGGTACGGGTTTGCACATCGGTAGCCGTTACGACAGTGCCATCACCGAAGGTGAAGGTGCTTTGCACTTGTATGCTATGGCTAGCTCCAGCACTCACATTTGCAGGGGCTATCACTTTAACCAACAAGCAGGTTTTTTCAGTACCGCTCACACTCAAGGGTGCTGTTATCGGGGTGTCGCTGCTGTCCAGTTTTGCATTGCAGTTGGCGTCGAGGTACAGCGTACTGCCCCAGCTTGAGCCAGCCGGTTCAGCGATTTCGTTTACCAGATTGAACGCCACACTACCATCTGCCGTGCTGCGGAAGATATGCGGGTAGACCACGCTGGTATTCGGCAGAATGACTGTTTCGTTATCCAACGTTAGAGTGGGTTTTTTGATGTCGCCAAAGTTTTGCCCGGTTACATCCGCATTGCTGACAGTCACTGTCAAGCTGTTGGGGGTAGTGGATAGGTAGCCGTTCGGATCATTCGCTGCGGGTGGGCAAGCGTCTGGTGTCGCGGTCTTTTCATTCGCAGCTTCATACAGCACGTAGTTGTTAGCGGCGGCGGGTTGCACGCTGCTAAAGGTGTAGCTGCCATCTGCCCCCGTTTTAGTACTGAGACAGGTTCCGGCAGCCACATCCTGCAAAACGACGGTGACGGCTTTAATGCCTTGCTCGGTGTTATCCAGTGTGTTGACGTTTGCGTCGTTGAATACGCGCCCGCTGACAGCAAAGCCTCCGGGTGTAATGTTGATGAGGTAATCCTCTATTTCCCCATCGCCAGCCACGCCGCTGGGAAGGCTGGTGCTGGCATTGCCAGTTGCCACCTTGGCATCGGTGGTCAACCGTAGGCGCAGGTATGAGTCACCCACAACGCCACCGCTTAAGCCCGTCCATGATAACGTCACGTTACTGTTGCTGGTGCCAGCAGGCACTGTCGTGGTCGCGGCCTCATTGCTATCAAAACTGTCATTTCGGTTAAAATCAATCCAGCCCACCAGATTGGCGATTTGAGTTGAAGTATTGGTAACCTTAACACTCAGGCTATAGCTACTATCATTGCTTGTTAAGGTGGGCAGAGTACTCACGCCATCTTCATCATCACTACCGGACGTGTCATCGCCACTCGCAGTATTACCCGGCATTCCCTCCAATTCCTTATCTGGTGGGCTGCCGATGTAGAGGGCTTGTGTATCGTATAATTGATGATACGCCCCATTATTGGCATTGTTTGTCGGGTATTGAGCTGGTGCGTCACCGTAGTCGCGGCAGGTGACGCCCAGTTCAATATTGTCGACCAGATTGCCAGCCACAACGTTTCCGCCAGTTGTGGCAGCAGAGTGAAAGCCAAAACGCGTGACATATTGACCTGCGGGTATTTGGTAAGTACCACTGTAAAAAACCCATTGGGTGTTATCATCAGAGATTAGCTTTTGCTCCGTAGAGGCTAAGCGTTGCTGAACATCATCGGGTGTCCCGATCAACACATTCATGCTGTCGACCCCATCCCGTCCGCGATGCCACAATGACCAGGAAACCGTTGTGCCCGGTGTCAGTGCTACATCCTGGTACAGGGTGCCGCTGACGTGAGCATTGATTTCAGCGAGGAAATCGCCAGATTTTGAGGGTGTTGACAGAAAACCATTTCTCCAGATTTCAATGCTATTGCGTTCTGCAAAGGTATTGGATGAGGGCATATCAGGCGTAGTGCCCCAGTACGGTATCGTATTTTCGTCATACCAAGCGTAGTCATTCGTGGTAACACCTTGCTCAAAATCACCATTCAATAAGGCACTGCAACTGCCATTATACGGTAATGTCACATAATCAATTTTATAGTCTTCGACTTCACCATCCGAGGCTAGACCGCTGGCACTGCTACATTGTCCGGCGGTGGTGCAGAAACGGAAGCGTGCATATTTGCTGCCTTGCGTGGTGGTGTTAGGTAGTGTGATAGTCAGGGTGTTATTACCTGCTACGACGGCTTTATCACTGGCAATATTATCGGATGCATCCCAGACACCATTCTCATTCCAATCGATCCAAGCATTGAGGTAGCCAGCGGTGCTGACATTAACGGTTAGGGTGTTGGCTTGCTCTACATAGAGGACAGACTTGCCATCCGGGAATGTGGGGAAGGTGACGCCATCATCATCGCTTCCATCGCCGCTAGCAGCGGCGTTGGGTTGTCCATCTGTTTCAGCGTCGATACTCGCGCCCATGTGGACGGCTGGATTGATGGTGTGTTTGGCAGCACCATCGGCATCCAAGACATTATAGATGTTGATGAGTGCGGGGTCTGTGCTGCTGAGGTCGCTGGGGGCATCGCCGTAGTCATAGGATGTAGGCAATATAGTGACGGCGTAATCCTCGATCTCACCGTCTGATGCTGCGGTAGTCGCATCCAGCCCAGCCGTCGTTGACCAACGGAAGCGGGCGAAGGTTGGCGTTGTTACCGCATCCGCCGGTACATTCACTGTCCAGCCAATAATCCCTGCTGCTGGATTGGTGTCGGTAGCGCCACCATCGGTAAGGTCAACTGCGATTTTCTCAGCGGTATCAAAGACGCCGTTGCCGTTCCAGTCGATCCAGCCTTGCAGGTAGCCACCAGTTCCGGCGACCGTCGCTGTCATGGTTACGGCTGAGCCTTGGGTGAAGGTTGGAAGGGTTACACCATCTTCGTCGTCAGGTGTGCTGCCGCCGGTATCGTCACCATCCGCATTAAGCCCCGCATCACCCCCGTCACGGACACCACTTTCAGCATCGGGTTTTGCACTGCCCAGATAATACGTCGTTGTACGGGGTAGGTTATGGCTTGTTGAACCATAATTAACGATCGGGGCATCAGAGAAATCCTGACAAAGCCCCATGCTAACGTGGAAGTCATCCCAGTAGACTGCACTGGCATTGCTTGCGCCATAGAACAGAATACGGAATTTGTAAGTCGTGCTGGGTTTTAAGTAAAGCGGCTCATTGGTTGCCTTATCAATCCATTGGTAGCCGCCGGACGCAGGGGATATAGCATAATCTGACAAAAGCGTTGTGGCGGTGGCGAAGTTGTCTTCGGAGAACAGAAGGGCGATTTTGTAGCTTTGCGTGTAGTCATGCGAAGCAAAGGCAAAACCATTGAAAAGCTGTGCTGCATTCATACTGGCTTGCGTCGTGAACTGGTATTCAATGTAATCACCGCCGCTGAATGCGCTCTGGGCATCGCTTTTGTCCACGTTTGACAGGTGGATGACGGTTTGCTTATCAGCATCAAACGTGTAGCCCATCCCGGAACCAATGGTTTGTGCAGGTGCGGAAGCAATCACGGTCTGGTCAAATTGACCATTGGGCCAGTTCCCGCCAGTATGATCCGGTAACAGGGTATTGACCGGTGAGTTATATGTCCAGGCAATACGGTAGTCGGTATAGCCTGTATCCGTGGTGACAGCGGGGCAGTACAGAACCGTTGCATCATTGGTCGGGTAAGACTGAGCGGCTGCAATGGTCAGCGAATAGTCTTCCACTTCGCCGTCGTTGGCTGCCGTGGTGCTATCCAGCCCTGATGTGCTTGACCAACGGAAGCGGGCATAAGTTTGGCTGGTGGTGGCAGTGACGGGAACATTCACCGTAAAGGCGATGGTTCCGCTGGTTGCATTGGTATCATTCGCACCGTTGTCTTGGAGATTGGTGGCGATTTGTTCGCCGCTATCAAATATTTTGTTGCCATTCCAGTCGATCCACCCTTGTAGGTAGCCCGTTCCAGTAACAGTTGTTGTGATCGTTGCCGTTTCTCCCTGGGTTAACACTGGTATGGTGACACCATCATCAAGGGTATCACCCGTGGTGGTTTGAGAGGAGGTTTCCGCCGACACTGAATAGGCAGAGCCGAGGTTGATACCATTCCTGATTGTGTGTTGGGCGTCAGGATAGCTAGGCGCATCACCAAAATCCAGACGGCAACTGTCGATGGTCATTGTGCCCATGCCCAACTGGTAATCCGCAACCCAGATATATGTGTAAGCAATGCCATCAGCCGGATAAGTAAAGTTGAGCGATTGTGTGCCGGATGTCATATACAGGGAAGTACCTGCTGTGGTCGGTTGTTTGGCAATAATATTGCCAGCACTGTTCATGATGGCTGCAAAGGTATGATCCGCCGCTCCACTGTCGTTAAAAGTGAAGCTACCTGTGCTGCCGGGTTTGCCTTCTGCTCTGGAAACCAATAACCACTCCTCGCCAATATCAGTACCATTTCCCACCGGCGTGCCGGTGCTATCGAGTTCCGTCGGTTTGGCACTGGGCGCCAGAATGGTATTGGTCAGAGGAATGTCCGTCTTGGGGCGCGTCGGATAACCTAAGGTGGTGCTGTAAGTCCACCCTCCCCGATAGAGATCATAGGGCGGTGCTTCACCGCCAGTAGGATTAGCAGGGACTGTGTACGTGTGCGTCCAGCCATAAGCCTGTACGTTACAAGTTGCTGTTGGCTGTGTTGGGATAAAGTAGGTGGGCGTTGCCGAAATCGTTAGCGCGTAATCTTCCACCTCTCCATCTGACGCAGTGCCATATGAACGGGTATCTTCGCTAGTAGATGTTGCACTGTTCGTATTAGTTAAGGCTTGTGTCGTCAAACGCAAACGCACATAGGAAGCTCCAGCGGTTACACCCGTCAAGCCTGACCAGTTAAGATTCACACTGGTTGCCCCATTCACAACCGTCGCTGTCGCCACTTCATTGCCGTCAAATCGGCCATTCAGGTTGACATCAATCCAGCCATACAGCGTGGCTGCGCTGCCTGTGGTATTGGTGACGGGAATATTACTCAAGCTGTAAGTATTCATACTCGTCGACAAGATGGGGAAACTGGCAATCGCATCTTCATCGTCTGTGCCTGTCGTATCGTCCAGTGTTGCCGTAGTACCGGGTTTGGCTGCTGTTTCGCTGTCGGGTGCTGTTGCCCCCAACTGTAGACCCGCAACGATACCGTGTGAAGGTGTGCCATAAGTAGCGGGCGCATCGCTATAATCATATTGTACAAGGGTCGGTGAGTAATCCTCTACCTCTCCCGAGGTCGTTGCACCGACGGGTGTATTACAGATACCCGTTGTGGTACAGACCCGGAAACGTGCAAAGGACGCTCCTGTAACAACATTGGCTGGAGCTGTCACACTGAGATTGGTTGTACCAACGGCAACGGACTTGTCGGTAGCAATTTGTTCCCCACTATCCAGAAAATCCCCATCCTTGTTCCAGTCAATCCACGCATTCAAATAGCCACTGGTGCTCTGGATTGCAACGGGAATGGTGATGGTAGTACCTGCTGTAATAGAGGCGGGCATGGTGACGCCATTTTCATCATCTGTACCATTGGTGTCGTCGCCTGTTGCATCCGCGCTGGCAAGTAACGCAGAGTCCGCATCCACACTTGCACCTAAGCGAATACCGCTGATGGTATGGGTAGCTGTCCCGTAGGTGAGGGGGGCATCACTCGTATCATCATTATCAGAGGAAATAGTGAACGCAGGTGCCCAGCCACCCCAGACCAAAAGTGAACTTGCACCAGCAGACTGGATAGAATAACTGCTGGCAATGCCATTGCGGAATTGTGCCGAAGCACTCATACCATCAGGTTCAGTTGTCACCCAAGTAGGCTCAGCATTATCATAACGCCCACCTGAGTTGTTGGTGCTGACTGATTGTAACTGTGTGTAACCTGACATGGTAAGAAAGCCGCCATTACTGGAAGGTTGTCCCAGACTGGACACACCAACCACCAGCAGGCCATCGTTGGCATCATTGGGAGCCTGACCTGCATCAAATGATGGTGCTGTCAGTGTATAGTTACCCGCTTGGCCTGTTCCAGAATCGACTAACTGCGGAACTGCTGAGCGCACAATTCCTGAGGCGGTTTGATCCGCATTGTTGAATACAAATGCCATCATGATGGCATCATCACCTGCACTTTTAGGTAGGGGAACATCGGGAAGCGTGATGGATATAGTGCCGGAAGCAGCACCACCCAGCAGGGTTTCGATTTCTGACTCGTATAGGGCTATATGATAACTGTCCTCATTGAATAAAGTAGAGTTAGGAATCACATTGTTAGAAGCATCCTTCACGCTCCTTTCCATGAGACTGAAGCGCAGGTCGCCACTGGGTGTTCCACCAACTACCAAGGCATTTTTTTTGTCTATAGTACCGGCAGGCCCTGTTACATGAGCAGTAATTTGTTGCGTTGTAGGCGTTACTCTGGGGAAGTTGTCACTAAGTCCGACGCCTGTATTGGTCATATCACAAACATCGGTAGCCTGATCGCAATGATCACGTTCAAACGCAGAAAAAATAAAGAGGACGCGATTTTTACCAGCAGGAATATTGAAGTTGCTGATCGAGGGCATTCCACTTGCCCCTATGCCTGTCGCGCTGGTACTGGTTGAGTTCAGTAAGCCTACCTGTGCCGCAAAAAGTGATTGGTTTGCACAAAGTGTGAGAGCCATAACTAGTAATAATCGATGAAGCCATCTATTAGTAAAATAATAATTAGTACGTTTCAACACAAACCACCCCAATTTATCTTTATTTTGTTGATTAAATTATTCGATTTTAATGCCGAACATCAGCGTAGCACTATAACCAGCCTCTAATGTCCCCATGGCTCCTATAATCCTGCCACGCGCCCCACTGGTAATAGGGGCGACTAAAGCCCCCTGCGTCAGGGTTGGCAAACCACCTGCTGTAATGAAGCTAGTGTAAGCCGGTGTTGCATCCTGAATCCGCACATTTAAGACCGCGACTGCCCCAGTATTGGTAGCGGTCAACTGGTACAGCACACACTGACGAGGTTCTGCCGGATAAGCACTGGTACTGAATGCTGTTTCGGGTGTGCCATCACAGTTCGTATCCAATGCCTGCTCCTTACGGATGTTGACGGTGGAATTGTTAGTGGACGTCACATCCAGTGCAAATGTGCTGGATGCACCGCCATCCCATGTCGCCATGAGTGTCGTGACATTGCTCGCACCCATTTGTAAGTTCGCCGCCGCCAACACCTTTACAAAGATAAGCTTACTACCGCCTGCTGCCAGCGAGGGAATCGTATTTAAGCGCTGATCGGCGCCGGTTAATGTGCCACTGCCATCCGTATCCACATAGAACAACGATTGCCAGCCAGCCGAGTCCCCTTGTGTCGCCAAGCTCAGGCTGGTCTTGGCCACATTGCCCTGGTTCACCAGCCAGTGCGAATACACAATTGAACCACCGGGTAATACCTGCCCACTGTTATCTGGGAATAGCACCACATCCACCACCTCACCTACGGTTAAGGCATCGTGTTTGATGTCTTTCACACCCGTAACAGGTGACGCTACCTGAAAATACAAGTCCGTTACGCCGGTGCTTGCATTGGCAGGCACACTGACTTCTGCAAAGAATTCCTTGCTAGCACCAGCGGCAATAGCTCCACTATTCGTGATCGCATTTCCCGCTGTGTCGACAAAGCGCACTGACCAACCCGTTGGTACACTCACGTTAGCAAAAGTACTATCGGTACTGGCTTTCAAATCGTAGTTATCTGCTGCACTGCTAAGATTATTAATGAATAAAATAAAGCGCGTGCTGCTGCCCGGTAGGGTATTACGTGTTGTTACGGCTGCTGACTCAGGTCCAGCACCTGCGCCGAGTACCCCGGTTTGCCCCAATGCGGCATTATTGGTCAAGTCAACTGAACCTACACTTATTCCACTTAATTGGTTAAGTGCCGAATTGGTTTTCGAATCATCCAAAAACGAGGTGGCTTTCAAGGCTACCTCATAACTGCCACTCGTTGCACTAGCAGGCAATGAGGCTTTGATCACCACTTGAGTGACACTACCAGCGGCCTTTGTGCCTGTGTCAGGAATGCCGTTATCATTGGTGTCCAGTAAAGGGGTTTGCCCATCTGCCTGATACAACATGAAAACAGTGCCTGTCGGGAAGTTGCTACCCGTCAAGGTAATGTCGAAACTATCTGCGCCGTTACCGGTGTTCCACACAAAATCATGGAATAGGGCAGTGCCATTTTGTACCGTTCCCGTTACTGTGATGGGTTCATTTGTCAAATCCACATGGCTAGTGCTACTGCCATTGGTTACCACACCGGCCTCTTGCACTACTTCAAAACGCACTTTATTGGTGTTAAAACGTGCGGTGGTGGCGCTGCTGTCATTAAATTCGTATTCGCCAGTATTGACCAATACGGAGACGGGCAAGCCAGCCGCGATGCTAACATTGAAACGCAGCTCCCCGCTGGCGCCAGCAGCCACTTGACTGATGATGCCTGTTACCTGATTGGTGGTGCTGCTATCAGCATCATTATTGGCTTCGGGGATGCCCGTACAACTGTTGTCATACGCACAGTAACGTACTGTTGCGCTGCTACCTTGTGTATCGGCGGTGTTGCTGTCGGTCAATACCGTAACGCCTGATTCGCTCCAGCGTCCGCTGTTAGGCACGTAGACCATGCCGCTGGGTAAAGCATCGATCAAGGTCACATTGCTGGCATCGACTTGGCTGGTATTGCGGTAGTGCAAGGTCACGGTATAGGTTCCACTACCCGCTTTACCCGAATTGGCACTGATAGCCTTGGTAACATCCAAAATCGCTTTGTTGGTAATGTTGGCCGTGTCCGTATTGGTTTTTTGTGTTGCTGTGGCAAAGGTACTGCTGGCAACGACATTTAGCGCCCCATTGTTGCCACTGACAGCGCTTGCTGGTACGCCTGCAATCGCAACAAAAGCAAAACTCTCCCCAGCTTTCAGTAAGGGGGTTTTGGTTATTGGGGTGGAAGGGGTGTCGGCTTGTCCATCCTGGTTCTTATCGGCGTAGAAGCTGACAGTACTGAAATCAAAGTTATCGCCTGTACTCTGCGTGAATGCCAAGGTGTAACTGTCATCGCCATTACCCGTATTGGTGACAACGTGTGTAAATTCCACCGTACCGCCGGGACTGGCTAGCTTGCTTTGTGTTTGCTCAAGCTCTAAGCCAGCAGCTTGTTGCACCAGCGTTTCCACCATATTGGAGGTCACGCTATAAACAGTGCCTGCGTCATCTTTAAAGGTGGCGCTGGCCTGGTTTTTGATTAGGGTATTGGCGGCTGTTGCCGCCCACCCGGCGATAGGTGATAGGGTAATACACAGTACTAGGCACAACAAAGGCGTTGCATTGCCGTGAAGAAATTGGGTGAACGCTGGTTTTTTCATTTGTTATGCCCTGATTTTTATTATCTGTTTATTTATTTGTTCTTCTGGTTGGCGCTAATTTCCCCTTCGCGTGGCGTCATCCACTTAAACATGTCTTCATCGACTTTAAGTTGTAAGCCCACATAAGCGCCTTGGTTGAAAGAACCATCGGGATCAAGGTCGCTGTCGTTAACACCAGCAACGTTATAACCAGCGCCTACACGCATATTGTCGATGACGTTGTAATATATGCCTGCCCCAGCATGATATTGCTTGTCGCTATCACCCGTCATGAGTGTACCCGCATGGCCTTCTACACTAAGGCGATCGGTCACTTCTGTTTCTGCTTGGAGGGTGCCAAGGAGAGCATTGGAGGTGTGCGTACTCTCATTTTCTGTCAAACGCTGCTGTTTAGCACCGACATGCGCGGAGAGATCTGTCTTTTTGCCTACACGATAATGTTGGTGTGTGGACAGAATGTGTGTATTTTCATCGCTAGCGCTATCTTTCTCCCATTTGTAAGAATACAGCGCATTGTAAGGGCCGCCGCCTTTTGGCCGATAAGCGGCATTTAACGATAAGGTATTTTGTACGGTCGTATCTCCAGTATCATGCTCAGTGACGCGTAATTCATTGCCGACCATGCCGCTCACATTGTCATTCAAGCGTGTTACATAAGAACCATTCAGCCCATAGTATTTTTCACTATCGCTGAGGCGCGTTTCCAGATTCAGCATTTTGCGGGAATCTTTTTCGCGGGTATCGCGTAACGTGACGGATGCCGCCACACTGTCTTCCTTGGTGGAACCTGGCAAGTAAGTCATGACCTCAAGACTAGGTGTCAATGTCAGATTTTCTTTCAGGTTCAAGGTTGCTTTAGCACCGTTGACGGCAACAGCATCTTGTCCGCTGATGTCGCCTTCGATCCGGTATTCAGAATAAAGCTGAGTGGACGGCAATATATCCGTTTTGATACCGGCCACCACGTTGTGTTGGGTGTCTACTGCGCCTGCTAAAGTACCACTGGCTAATCTGTCTGCATTTTCATAGCGTACATAGCCTTTGGTTTTTTCAGCAATTTCTAATTCCGCACCCAGCGTAGTCCGTTGACGACCAGTGTCGCCCAGTTCATGTTCGTGTTCAGCTTTAATGCTGCCCTTTTTGCCGAACAACTCTATGGTGCGTTCGATGCCAACCAACGCCGTGTTGATGTTTTCCTTGGTGGTTTCATCGGACTGCGTAATGTTACGGAGGCCAAGTTTTACTTTCCAATCATCAAGTTGGGTAGAAGCACTCAGTTCCAATGAGGTGCGTTTTGACTCTGTACTCAGTGCTTGGCTGTCCACCGCTTCAATTTTGGCGCTGGTGTCCGCTGTGATCTTTTGTTCGTGCGTTAATTTCAGTTCACGACGATCAGCTTGTATGCCGCCACTGGTGTTAGTAAACCCAGCATCAGCCTGTGCAGCGGTGAGTTCAGTACGACTGTTATTAGCCCATTGTTGGCTGATCTGTAGGCGTTCTGCTGTGCCATCAGCTGTACCGTCTTTGTGTTCCATTTGGGCAACACCCGCTTCTATTTGTAAGCTTGCATCTTTGTACTGACCGTAAGCGCCACTGATGGTTGAGCCATCAACAGGAGCACCGTCTTCGGTGTGGCTGACGCCAACCGTGAGGTTGTCGGTGACTTTGTGTTCAGCCCGCACACCCGCTACGGTATAGGTTTCGGTTGGTACATCTTTGTCATAGGAAATGCGGATGCTGACCGGGTTACCATCTGAATCCAGCGTTGGTACGGTGGTATGGAAGGTGATGTACCCGGTTACTTCATCAATCGTGTAGTCAGTGAAGCGTACCAGTTTCTCTACCTTGAGTAATAAACCAGAGTTGGCTTTGTCACGGGTTACAATCTCGATGATTTCGGAGTTGAGAACCAGTGGAACACCTTTGATCTGATATTGCATCGAGGTGCCATTACCCGCAATTTCTTCCGAAGCACGTGGGTTGTCTTGGCGTGCTGCAAAGGCTTGTACACGGGTCTTTCCATCGTCGTAGATTGCATTAGCGCCGGTTAGTGTGCGTTGTGTTTTCGCCAGATCTGCATTGCTGCCGTTGTTATCCGTGACGTAATCACCCCACATCATGCTATGGCGTTCTTTTTCCAGCTTGATATACAGGTTGCTGCGGCTTTGGGCTTCATAGCCGCGCACGGATGAGTCACCGTAAATTTCGTAATAGGCCTCTGGGTCAATATCACGTAAGAGTTCGGCCGTCGGGTCTTTCTGGTTGTCGTAAGACAAGGTGAGGTGCATGTCGCCTTTGACTTTGCCTTTCATGAAAATGGCGGTGCGTCCATCTACGCCGGTGGCTGAGTCGGTTTCACTGAGTTGTTCGAGTGAGACATTGGCGTAATCATCCCCGTAACCTTGATGCGCACGAATATCCAGTAAACCTACGGCAATCAGCGGGCGCATTTCTGCAATTTGGCTGACATCTGTTTCGCTTTGCAGTGTACCTGTAGAAGCTCGGATCTTGACTTGCCCAGTTTTTCGACCACTGCTTAAGTGGATAATGCGTTCACCGTTGGTAACCTTCACTTGATGCCCTGGGATTTTGTCTTGGATATCGGCTTCAACCCAAGCGCCTTCACTGGTTTCCATGGTCAGGAAATATGAACCTTTAGCGGGGTAGCCATTCACATCCAATACTTGGATTTTGACTGGAACACTAGTGCGTCCACCGTCTGCGGTTAGGGCTGTGTCGACACTTAATTTGACGGCTATTGCGGCGGAGGGGCGCTTAAAGGTTTTGCTGGCTAATACGCGGTCATTACCAAAGTTATCCTTGGCCGTCACCTTGATTTCATTTTCGCCGTCACTCAGTTCTACGCCATACCATGCCATTAATTGTGCTTGCTGCTGTTTATTGACGATTTGCTCACCCAGTTGTGCATCGGTTACTGGCTTGCCATTAACGGTCATCGTCGGTGTTAGGTCAGCAGGTACAACCACCATGAAGCGTCCATCCAAGCTAACATCCGTCAGTGGCCACAGCCATTGGCCTGCTTTAGCTTGTTCGGTGGTAATGTTTTTTACCGTCTCTTTAGCCAAAGGCATACTGGCTTCTTGTTCGGCTTGATTATCCGCCGTGACTTGTGCTTGAGTTTGCTGTTGTTCTTTGACTTTTTCTTGGTAAATCTGCATCAGGCCATTAGAAATGTCGCCATCTTGAGCTGCTTCGGCTTGGCGAGCAAGGTTGCCGAGGCTGTTGATATTACCGGGGTCAAGGCTGTCCATTTCGTTGTACCAACCCTGATCAACTGCTTTACTGCGAGCAAGAATGCGGTTTGCGACAACATTTTCAAAGCCACCTTTGCATTCGGTACGTAATGTTTGTGCGTGTTTTTCTACTGGTTCATCATAGATCAGTACCACGTCGACACGACGATTTTGCGCCATACCTTCTGGGGTGGCGTTATCAGCAATAGGGTCAGACTCACCTTTGCCATCAACGGTGACATCCAGATCTTTGCCGAGATTTTTAAGGACGTATTCTGCAACTTCCAATGCGCGTGCTTTTGATAAGCCGTCATTATCTTTATATTTTTTCTTTGTGGCTGGTTTTAGCCGCTCATTATCGGTATGACCAACAAAGCCTAAGCGTACATTTTGCTTATCTTTAGTCAGTTCGATGAGTTGAGCCAGTTTAGCTAGGTATTCCGGTTTAATATCGGCTTTTCCTGAATCAAAATGCAGCGCTGGAATAATGTCGGGTAGGCGACGGGTTGTCCATTCTTTGCCTTTTTCATCCAGCATTTGTTCGCTACAAACTTGTTCGGTTTTAATCGCTTCAGGACACGCTGCAACAAAGTCAGCACGATCGAAATCACCGGGGATTAAGTCAACAAAGCGACTGTCTGGGTCACCCGCATTATCTGCGCCCGTGATTTTAAAGACGACACCTTCTGGAACGGTGTGATGATCGACTTTCAATACATGTACGCCAGCTTGAAGACCATACAGGCTGAATTGGCCTTCTGCATCTGTTAGGACGTAGGTGCCATCTTCCATGTATAGACGCACATTAGCTAATGGCCAACCATTTTCCTGGCGGTCTTTATTGTCGCCAATCGGGCAGCCAGGTTCTACGGCTAAGCGCCCAAAGAGGATGGCACGGTCAGATAAGACACCTTCTTGTTTTACCGTTACTTGGGCTTTAACCGTTGGTGAGGTAATTAATAAATCTGTCAGGGTATCGGCATGAGCGTAGGCGGTGTTAATACCATTACTGCTCACGGCAGCAGCGGTGACTTGTAAAATATACGTTAGGCTGACTTCGGCATCCTTTTTTAAGTCGCCTAAACGGAATGCAAGTTTCGCCCCATTAGGCGCATTCCCAGGAATGAGTTGTGGGTCTGTCAGGGTAGTATCGTTACTTTTGGCTGTTCCTGATAAATAGCGGAAACCCCGTGGTAATTGGTCTTCGATATAAGCAGCATAAAGATCTTCCCCAGATACATTACGCACTTTGACGGTGTAAGATAATAAGTCACCGATAGCTACGGTGGTTTTGGAGGCTGTTTTCTCAATGGTTAATTGCCCTGTGACGCCTTGGCGGTCTAGCGGGATATCAATATTCATACCGACGACTGTGGCATCTAAGGTGAAGATGCCACTGGTGCCCGTTGTTTGGGCAAAGCCGAATTGGCCATAAGATGGCTGACTGACATTTTTGCTCGGGAAATTAATCGGTGCATTAATTGAGGGCGCTGTGTATTTTTCTGGTGGCGTAATCTGTAGGTAATACTGGCCAGAGCTGATATTGTTTAACTGATAGCTGCCACTTTCATCGGATACGGTAGTACCTAGTACTTTACCGGTGGTGACTTCTATAATGCTGACGGTTGCGCCTTTAATATAATTAAGGTTAGCTGAGTCAAAGACAATACCATTGACACTGCCCGCTGTACCACGTGTTTCCGGTACGGTGATGGGCTTGATGATATTGCAGCTATCATTACTTTTGAATTCATTGGTGCCATCCCCATTCTCATCCATGGATGCATAGCTGTTATTGGTGTAAGCGCCTGTCGGTTGCTTGGTTACTTGCGTGGTGTAACCAAATTTACCACTTTGTTGGGGTTTTAAGTTTATGGCTGGGATGAGTACGGCTACTTTCTCAACTTTGCTAACACCGTCCCATTGTGCGTAACTGATCCAAGTGCTGCCGCCTAATGAGACAACCGGCATGGCTTGAGAGGGAGCCGCAAAAAAGTCTCCGCCCGGTACTAGGTTAAAATATTCTGACAAATTGGCTTCAATTAATACGCCGTGTAAGGCTATTCCATCCACGACTACTGCTCGTTCTACAGGATTAGCATTGCCGGTATTATTAAAGCCGACTTCGTTATAAACGCGTCTAGCAGAGCTTAATGAAACGCTACAGTTTGGATCTGTAATATGGCTGAGGCGAATAATGGCACCTTGACGAATACTCGTGGTATCAATATTTTTCTGGCTGGTTGCCGTATTCTTTTGGGATGTTGATGTCAGTGTGATGACATATTGGTTATTTTCAGCCGCTTGATTGGGTACGGTCGCAGCGACTACGACATGAATTTGTTCGCCTGGTTGTAATAGGCTTGTTTCAGTGATTTCTGGTTCACCTGCATTGGCTTGACCATCTGAGTTCAGGTCCAGATAAATATGGATGCTCTCCAAGTCTCCATTGTCCCCGGTTTGATTCGTGGTAGATAAGACATAGGAGTCTATGACGTTACCTGTATTGGTAATCAAGTGAGGAAAGTAAACAACTTGGCCAGCGGTTGAGAACTGTTGGTTATCTTGGCTTTGTTGATGTGCTGGGCGGGCAGCGACGACTAAGTTGGCATAGTTTGACAGTATGGTAATGACTGTGCCGCTAGCGGTGTCGAAATAGCTTGCTTCGGCTTGGTTGGTAATACGCGTCCCTACCGCTGTCGCAGCATGGGCGGAGAGAGTGAACCAATTACTCAGTACAATCAATAAGAAAACACCAAATAGGCGTGCCATAGGAGCCTCGCTAACCTTATTATTTTTATAACGTATATGTGCGGCATTGCGCAGCATCCCCCGTATAGGCTGATACCTATACGGGGTTGCATGTCAGGTTAAGTTATTACTGAACCTTGGTGGAGAATTGCACGGTGGCCTTGTTACCAGGTTCCAAGTCGCCGCCTTTCTTGGTTGCCGGAGCTGCTGATGCGCCAACATAGAAAGAAATCGCATTGCCGGTGACACCGCCACTGATGTCGATTTCACCCGTATCTACAACACTATCGCTTAGATTAGTAAATGGATCATTACCCAAGCTATATTTCATACTTTCCAACTTATAGTTGGAATAAGCAGGAACTGTATCGCGGATGACAACGTTTTTGGCCAATGCATCACCTTGGTTTTCTGCCTGAATCTGCCAGATGGCACATTCACCCGGTGCTACTTTATCCGTTAGGTTGGCTGCGAACGAACTATCAGCAGTGCCATCGCATAGTTGGTCATAGGCGACGGTTTTTTGCAGACGTACCTGACCCAGAACCACGGAACTGGCATCGTTGACAGTAGCATTGGGGCCTGTGCCTTTATTGGTAGCTGTGATTGTCAATACGTCCGTTGTGCCCGGCGCTGCATTGCTGGGTGCGTACACAGTCGGGGTCAGGTCAATCTTTTCACCCGGTTGTAAGGTGACATCTGGTTTACCATCAGCTGTGCCTGTTACTGGAATCCAGACGGTTTTCCCTTCTTTGTCTACACCAGCAATCTTGTCACCATCAACCAGTTCCGATAGGGTTTTAGTGGCATCAGGCGTGCCATTACCATCGGTATCAACTGAAACTTTGACAGTGTTGCCCCAGTTGTTAGCGCTCAATTTGTTAGTCGCGGTGAGTTCCAGTGTTTCAGCTGTATTACCGCTATTTTCCAGTGTGTTGCTGTAATCAACAGAGCCGCCTGGTTGGATTTGGTTGTTACCCGGTGGAGTCAAGGTTACTTGTGGCAAAGACGCTACATCAATCGCATCAAGCATGATGTCGTTTGCGCCGCTGAGGTCAGACTTGATGCGGATGAAGATCGGTTGATCACCATCAGTATCACCGTTAGCCAGCATACGTTCTGCTACGCCATCGCCATTATTGTCGGCAAAGTAGTCAGCCGGTGCGTAAGCAGGGTTATTCGGAATCGTGACAACCGCGACATATTTATTACCGGTTGACATGGCTGGCAACAAGCTTGTGCTGGTAATTGGGCTACCCGTTGGGTTACCACTGCTGTCCGCTTTATAGAACAATGCACTCCAACCAGTGGGCAGTGCCCCCATCGTTTTGGTGGTGTCATTCCATACACTACCTACGCTCAGTTGGAAAGAATCCGCCGAACCAGAACCGTTATCAATGTTGAGTGGAATATTAACGGTGCCACCGACAACGCCTTCCAATGCTAAACGACTACCTGCATCAGAAGCAGCATTATTGATGGTATAAGGGCTAGCACCCAGTGCATCTTCATTAGCGGATGAACCAGCTTTTGCTGAGTTATCATACAGATCCACGCCCGGTGCAGTCACAGAAAGCAGTTGCAATGTGGTGGTATTTGCTTTTGGCGTTGCAGCAGGGTCACCAGCAGACGTTGCTGTAACGGTTACAGAACCGCCTGTGGTTGCACCTGCTGGCAGTTGCGCTTTAACCATAATGGTGGTGGTTGCGCCCACTTCCAACATGCCCGTATCCAAGCTGCCCTTACCATTGGTATCAACCAACTGTACGGTGCCATCCGCATTCCAGAAAGTGAATACTGTGCCACTTGGGAAGGAGCTGGAGCTTGTGCCCAGTTCAAAGGTATCACGGCCGGTGCCTTGGTTGGTCACCTTGACATTAAACAACACGGTTGAACCAGACGGTGCGCTATTCACTAACTGCACATCATCCGCTGTGTTGTCATCTTTACCGTTATTGACGGCGTCATTAGTATTGTCACCCGTATCGGTAGAATTGACCCCAAAGAGTTGTGGGATGACGGTCTTGGTTGGGTTGGATGGAACAGTGACTGAACCACCTGTGCCGCCAGGGTTAGCTGTCAGGAATGCGGTATTGGTAATGATATCGCCTGCTGAACCCGCAATAGTGTTGTTATTGAACGCAGTTGGAACGTAGCTAGCCGTAAAGCTCATGCTGATGGTGGCACCTGAAACAAGGGATGCATCCTTGGCATAGATACCATTTACCGCAGTATCAACTGCGTTATTTTTATTCAAGTCGATGCCGATGGTGGTTTCATTTAGAGTAGTACTGTATACAGGCTCGATATCGCCATTAGCCGTGATTAAACCAGACTTTGTAATGGAGCTTGTAACAAAGGCCATATCTGTTGGGATAGCATCGTAGAGTTCGACATTGGTCGCTGTTGCATTACCCGTGTTGCTGACGGTCAAGGTGTAGGTGATTTTGTGCAGTGCAGGGTCTGATGTGTCTAAAACCGCTGATTTGGTATAGTTCAGCACCGCATCAGTGGAAACGGTAATCCAAGTATGGTTGGTACCCGGAACTGCATTTGCGTCACGGCCACCTGCGGTATCGGTAATATCTTTGACAGTGCCATTGATGGATGTTGCTGTCAGGATTGCACCCAGGGTGTCGTTCGCCTTAGCTGTGTTGGGAACGGCAACTGCCATGACCAATTCAACTTTTTGGCCTGCGGTCAATGTCAGCGTGGTTGCTTCTAGTTCGCCCGCATCCACTAAGCCGTTGCCATTGCTATCGATGTAAACCTTCAGGGCACTTGCTGCCTCTAGGTTATCGCCAGCTGCATTCGTTGCGGTAAACGTATAAGTATCTTCACCGTTACCGGTGTTGGTCAGGGTGTGTTGTGAATAAACGACCTGACCCGCAGCGGCGGTTTTGGTGGTATCTGAACCGATTTCGGCAGAATAGATCTGCTTGACGGTAATAATGGCTTCATTGGATTGTGCGCTGTAAGTGTTGCCGCTGGCATCTTCATAAGTCACGGTAGCCAAGTTTTTGATTTGTGTGCCTGCTGCGGTAGCAGCCATGACAGGGGATACATGCAAGAGTAATCCACTAGTCAATAAGGCCGTCGCACATGCACTGGCCAATTTATTGATGGGTAATTTTTTCATTATAATGACTCTCTATTTTTAATGAAGCCAAATATTATTTGGCTTATCTTAGTTATTGTTGGGGGTTATGGTTTTGTGACTTAATTGACCAGTGAGCGATAGGTAAATGTTTGTGTTTCACCTGCCTTCAACGGGTTATCCAAGAACCAGCGAACATGTGTGTATTCACTAGGAGGAATAATTTGGGTAACTTTTTTACCCTTTGCATCGGTAATGACGCGCTTGACGGGTTCAGATTCAAACGTTGCGCCGTTATCAATACTGACTTTGAAATTAGCTTTCACACCTGCCACAGCAGATTTTTCGATGTAATCTGTTGCAGAAGGAATCGGGCCAGTAACCGCAATACCTTTCAATGGCTTATCACTGACATTTTTGTAAGTCAGCGTGTATTGAACCGTCTGACCGGGTTCGACTTCTTTAGCCGGTTGAGACTTTTCTTTGCCATTGCTGTCAAGGCTAATCACAGCTGCTGTCATGGTACTTTTTAGTGGTGACTCCGCTGGTTTAGCATTAGCCATTGCTACGCCACCCAGAACAACTGAAGTTGCCAAAATGATTGATGATAATTTTTTATAGTTAAACATTTGCCCTAATCCTTTTTGTTTTTATTGACAGGTGTATTGTGATAACGAATTTCATCTACGGCAACAATAAGCCGATGAGCTGTCATGTCACTAGTCGTTTGTCTAATATGCAAAAAAAAGGATGCCTAAGCATCCTTTTAATGTTGTGTGTTTTTTGCTCGAAACTACTTGTCAGCAATCTCACGCAATCTCTTGGACTGGATGATATTGCCATTGAGTGCCGCATCCAGTGCGGAACGTCCAAAGGCTACGTCCATCAACTGGCTGTAGTACATGACCGGCATATCGAACTTGGTCTTGTAACGCGCGTTGATGTCATCCTGATAGATTTCCACGTTGGCTTGGCACAGTGGGCAAGGTGTCACGATCATGTTCGCGCCGCTGTCGTAAGCCGACTCGATAATGTCTTTGACCAGTGCCTGACCTTTTTCCGGCTCGGAGAACATCAGCGCACCGCTACAGCAAGCGACTTTTTTGTCGTACTTGGTAAGGGCTTCCGCGCCGAGGGTTTCGACCATCTTGTCGAGGTACATCGGGTTTTCAAACGATTCGCCGTCGATACCGAAGGGGCGGTTGGTTTGGCAGCCGACATAACCGGCGATTTTCAGACCTTCCAGCGGCTTCTTGACCTTAGAACCCAGCACGTCGTAGCCGATGTCTTCGATCAGCACTTCCACCATGTGGCGGACTTTCTTGTTGCCCTTGTATTCCAGCTTGACCGATTGCAGCGCAATATTGGTTTCAGCTTTCAGGGTAGGGTTGTGGTTTAAGCGTTCTTGCACTTCGCGGGTGTTGAGCCAGCAAGCCGCACAAGTGGCTACCACGTCCTGATCCGGGTGATGCTTTTCAGACAACGCCAGGTTACGGGCAGAAAGCGTCATGCGGGGCAATTCACCGCCGCCCGCGTAACCGATGGAAGCGCCGCAGCAGTTCCAGTCGGGAATCGGGTTAAGCTTGATGTCGAGCTCTTCGCACAGGGTTTCGACCGACTTTTCCAAGTTGGAGGAAGATGCCCCCTTCTGTGAAGAACAGCCGGGATAGTAAGAATATTCGTGTTTAGCCATTGTGTTACCTCATCCTCCTCATTTCGCGTCAGTATTTTCGCCGACCCGTGCCGCTTCTAGCTCTTCAGCCTTTTTCAGCATCGCGTGGAAACCGGAAAGATCTTTGACACCGTGACCACCGAGCATTTCCATGGGGGACATACGCTTGGCTTTCATCATGTTCAGGCCGAGCTTTTGTTTGCCCATGGAGACTTTCACGCCTTCAGCAAAACCGTCTTTGAAGTACAGACCCAAACCCAGTTTCAGCTCGTTGACACGGCCTTTCTTGGTCAGGTTGTCCCAGAACATCTGCCCGAATTGTTCAGTTGGCTGATGTTTCGGCTTCATACCCATACGTTTGGAATAGTGCGCGAGGCCGTGCATGATGTGCGTAATGGGTAAGCCGCGCGGGCAACGTGCCACACAGTTGTAGCAGGACGTACACATCCACATCGAGGTGGATGACAGTACTTCCTCACGCTTGTTGGCGCGGATCATCATGAACAGCTCTTGCGGCGGGTGATCCCAGTGCGGCCCCAGCGGGCACGAACCGGAGCAGACGCCACATTGCATACACATTTTGACCCAGCTACCTTCCTCGACGTTATCCGTCACTTCCTTGAGAAAGTTGCCTTTGTATTTTTCAACCATCGCTTGATTGACAGCAGTAGTCATTCCAGCATCCTCCTTAGAACTTGAACGGGCTGAGGCCGACACGGTTAATCACTTCAACCATCTCATCCAGCAGCTTCGGTGCGCGGTCAATGTCGGTAATCGCCACTTCATGTACCGCCACCCGTTCGGATTCGAGGTTCATGGTGGACAGGGTGTCGCCGATCTTCTCCATCCTAACATGCGCCATTTCCGAGCCCTTCACAAAATGGCACTGATAGTCTGCGCCTTTTTTGCAGCCCATCATGACCACGCCGTCGTAACCACTGCCTAACGCATCCTTGATCCAGATGGTGTTGGTGGAGCCGAGGCAGCGTACCGGGATGACGCGGATGAAGGCGCTGGATTCGTTGCGCTTCATGGCAGCCATGTCGAGTGCCGGGTAAGCATCGTTTTCGCAGGCCAGTACCAGAATACGTGGCTTTTCTTGGAACTCGTCCGGTACATCAACGGCCTTGAGCTGCGCCCCGACGGTTTCAATGGAGTAGTTCTTGAAGGAGATAACCTGTACCGGGCAAGCGCCCATGCACGTACCACAACGGCGGCAGCGGGCTTCGTTGTACTTGGGGTAGCCTTTTTCGTCTTCGTCGATCGCGCCAAACGGGCATTCCACGGTGCAGCGTTTGCACTGGGTACAGCCTTCCTTACGGAACGTCGGGAAGCTCAAGTCGCCAGAACGCGGGTGCGCAGCACGACCACTCGCGGAGTTTTCAATCGCTTGAATGGCTTTCATCACCGCGCCCATCGCGTCGGTTTGTGCTTGGCCTGCGTCCATCGGGCGACGTACCGGGCCTGCGGTATAAATGCCGGTGCGGCGCGTTTCATACGGGAAGCAGATGAAATGCGAGTCAGCGAAACCATTCACCAGATGCGGTACGTCTGGCCCTTGGCGGTAGTTGAGGTTGAGGATGGAAGTAACGGGAACCTTGATTTCGCCGCTTGCATCCTTGTCTTTCATGGTGTCGATGTCAGTGCCGGAATTGGGCAGCATACCCGTTGCCAAGACCACCAGATCAGCATCCATGTGCGCGTCTTCATCGAGGATCAAATCCTTGAAGTTGACTTGCAGGTCGTTGCCTTTGACATCAACTGTCGAGACTTTGCCTTTGCGGAAGGTAACGAATTTGTCTTGCGCACTGCGGTAGAAGTTTTCGCCGCCTGCACCCGGTGTGCGGATGTCATCAAACAGCACGGTGGTTTCGATTTCAGGGTTAGTGTCCTTGAAATACATCGCCTGTTTGATGCTGGTGGCGCAGCAATGACCAGAACAATAGGACAAATGCCCTTCTTTCTGGCTGCGTTGCCCGGCACACTGTACGAATACCACGTTTTCGACGATTTTGCCGTCCGCCCGTTTGATTGGGCCATCGCCTGCGGCTAATGCCAGCGCTTCCAGTTCAAGCTGGGTGACCACGTTCGGGGTTTTGCCGTAGCTGAATTCGGGCAGCTTGTTAGCGTCGTAAGGGGTGAAGCCGGTGGCTTGCACAATCGCGCCAAATTCGGCATGAGTGCCCGTGCCGACAGTGGAGGCAATGTCCACTTCAAAACGCCCTGGCGCACCAGCGGTTTTGGCAATGGTGGAATTCAGGTAAACGGTGATTTTGTCATCCGCTTCCACCGCTGCAATCAGTGCGGCAACGCCCGTGTCTTGCGGGTTCTGGTAAGGGGAGCGTTCGGGTTGACGCTGCTTGAGTTGCCCCATGACCCCGCCGAGATGGTCGGCTTTTTCGATGATGCTGGCGTAGTAACCGGCTTTGGAGGCTTCCAAAGCCGCCGTCATACCCGTCATACCACCGCCCACCACCATGATGTGGTTGTTTTTGCTTTGCTCGCCACTGGCGTCGGCCTGCTGCATCGCCTTGGCTTCAGCGCAACCCATGCGGATGTAGTCGGCAGCCATTTCCTGCGTGGTTTCGTCGTGTTCGCTGCCTTCCGGGCGAATCCAGATAACACCTTCACGCAAGTTAACGCGGGCAACCGGGGTTGCACCAAAATGGAAGCTTTCGGTTTTCGCCCGGCGCGAACAGGCCATGATGACTGCTTTGGTAACTTTTTCGTCGCCTTCCGCTGCCATGTCGGCTTTGATCATGTCCACGCCTGCCTGACTGCACAGGAAGTCGTGGGTTTTGCAGAAACCAATACGGCCTTCGCGTACCGCGACGGTTTCGAGGGATTTGGTGTCAAGACGGTCGCCGATACCGCAACCCGTACACAGATAACCACCAATTTTCATCTTATGCTCCTGCTACCTGATTGACGACTTGCACGGCACGCAACGCGGCGGCTGTGGCATGTTGCACAGCGCGGTTTACGTCCAGTGCATCGGAAGCAACGCCTGCGGCAAAAATGCCGCCGTTGCTGTCGTCCTGTTCGATGAAGCCTTCATCATTGACCATGATTTTGACCGGGAAACCTTTGAAGTCCACGCTGGGTTCCATGCCCGTCGCCAACACCACCAAGTCGTGCTGGTTGGCGTAACGCTTGTAGCCTTCGGTATCCACGCCGTGCAACACCGGGTTGCCAGAGGCTTTGTCTTCTTCGACCTTCGCCACTTTGGACTTGATGAAGCTGACATTCGGGTTGTCTTGCACCTTCTGGTAGAAATCGTCAAAACGGTCAATCGCCCGCATGTCGATGTAATAGATGGTGGACTTGCCGTCGTCGCCAAACTTTTCCTGCACGTAGTTGGTTTGCTTGAGGGAAGCCATGCAGCAAATGCGTGAGCAATGTGCCAGATGGTTTTTGTCACGCGAACCCGCGCACTGGATGAAGGCAACGTTTTTCGCTTCCTTGCCGTCAGAAGGGCGCAGCAATTTGCCGCCAGTGGGGCCGTGTGGGTCCATCAGGCGTTCAAATTCGACGTTGGTAATGACATTGGCGAAACGGTCGTAACCGTAAGGCTGAATCTTGTTGGCGTCGTAAGGTTTCCAGCCAGTCGCGAAAATCACCGCGCCTGCTTTCAGGTCGAGGGTTTCCACTTGCTGGTCAAGGTCGATCGCACCGTATTTGCAGGCAGCTTTGGCAGCGTCGGCTTCTGCCGTGCCAATGAGGCGCTGGTCAATGACGTAATGCTGCGGGAAAGCCATCGCATTAGGCAGGTACACGCCTTTGCGCTTGCCCATGTTGTAATTGAATTCGTCGTCGAATTCCGTGGTGGCAGCCTTGGCACATTCACCGCACGCGGTGCAGTGGTTGTTGACATAACGCGGGGTCAGGGTCACGGAAACCGTGTAGTCGCCGGTGTTGCCGCTGATATTAGCCACTTCGGCCTGTGTCAGCACCGTGAGGTTCTGGTTCATCTTGATACGGCGCTGGTTGATTTCCTGTCCGCAGGTCGGGTGACACATTTTAGGGAAGTATTTGTAAAGTTGGGAAACACGTCCACCCAAGTAGGGGCGTTTTTCCAGCAGGATGACCTGCTTACCCGTTTCGGTAGCTTCGAGTGCAGCGGTCATCCCGCTGATACCGCCACCGACGACGATAATGGTCTGGTTGGTTGCAACGACATCCGTCATTGAGGCTCCTCCGTCAAAGACAGTATTGTGGAATCCTGTGCGAAGCGCCCATTACTAGCCAAACATGTCCGAATCGGGTGGGCATCTTCCTTAAGTGGCTGGCAGGATACTATATTTTATGCGCCACATTCCAGCGTGTACCCTAATCGGGGTATGCGCTTTTATTGATTTGCAAATCAAAAATATTTATCAAAATACGCAAAGATGATAAATATCAATTATTCGTTATATTCTCACATTCTTATTTGGCGTCTTAGTGAAATTCTGCCAATTCTTTGATATGTGCAGTCACACTACGCCCTAACGGTGATAATTCATAACCACCCTCCAGACAGGAAACCAGCCGCCCACCCGCAAATTCCTTGGCAATCTGACAAAGCTCTTTGGTGATCCAAATGTAGTCGCGTTCGACTAGATTGAAGTTACCCATGTCATCTTCGAGGTGGGAATCAAACCCGGCAGAAATCATCACCAGTTCTGGTTTGAAGTCGCGCATGGCGGGCAGCCAATGGGTTTCAATGGCTTCACGCCACGCCGCACCGCCGGTTCCGGCTGGCAGAGGCAGGTTGAAAATATTGGGTACGTCGGTATCAGCCCCGCTGTGCGGGTAGAAGGGGTGCTGGAACGATGAGCAGAACATAACTTTATCGTTACCGCTGAAAATTTCTTCAGTGCCGTCGCCGTGGTGTACGTCGAAGTCAATGATGACGACGCGCTCTATCCCGTAGACTTCCATAGCATGAGCCGCGCCAACCGCCACATTGTTGAAGATGCAGAAGCCTGCTGCTTGGCTGCGTCCGGCGTGATGACCCGGTGGGCGAATGGCACAAAACGTGTGTTTGTGACTGCCCGCCATCACCAAATCCACCGCCATGATGGCAGCCCCGGCGGCGTGCAGCGCTGCATCCAGCGAATGCGGGTTCAACCCAGTATCACCATCTAGCATCGCGAAACCTTCGGTGGGTACGCTGGCGAACACGCGGTCCACGTATTCGGCATCATGCACCCGCACCAAGTGTTCACGTTCCGCACAATGGGAGTCATAATGGCGCGAAATCCAGTCCACACCCGACATGATCATACGGTTGTTAATGGCATCCAAACGCTCCGCGCATTCGGGATGGTACGGTGAGCCATTATCATGCAAATGGCAGTGAGAATGTGTAATTACGGCAACGGTCATGTTTTTTTCACGTAAATGAGCGTAGAATATGTTGCATTGCAACAAAAGATGGGTTTATCCACTTTTGTGCCCCTTCATCATAGAGGTTTTGGCCATGAGCCACCATTATTTAAATCAACTCTTTACTCCCAGTAGTGTCGCCGTGTTTGGTGCTAGCGAACGTGAAAAAGCCGTGGGAACACTGGTTTTTCAGAATTTATTGGCGGCTGGCTTCAAGGGTGCGCTTTACCCAATCAACCCCAAACACGCTGAAGTCCAAGGTCAGATAGCTTATCCGAATCTGGTAGCGTTAAACAAGCCAGTCGATTTAGCCGTAGTCGCAACCCCGGCGGCAACGGTTCCAGGCATTATCCGTCAGTGTGGCGAACACGGGGTCAAAGGCGTGGTGGTGTTATCGGCCGGGTTTGCCGAGGCGGGTAATCGCGGGCAACGTCTGCAAAAAGAGATTACCAATATTGCCGGGCAGTACGGTATGCATATCATCGGCCCCAACTGTTTGGGGATTATGCGCCCATCGGTGGGGCTGAACGCGACGTTTAGCCGCAATCAAGCGCAGCCGGGCAATCTGGCGCTGGTGTCGCAATCGGGGGCGATGTGTACGGCAGTACTGGACTGGGCAGCAACGCAGGGCATTGGTTTTTCCACCGTGATCACGCTGGGTGATACGGCGGATGTGGATTTCGGCGATGCGTTGGACTTTCTGGCGCTTGACCCCAAAACCGACAGCATTTTGTTGTACGTGGAAGGTGTCCACGATGCACGCGGTTTCATGAGTGGCTTGCGCACCGCTTCACGCATGAAACCGGTAATTGTGCTGAAAGCTGGGCGTTACGAGGAAGGTTCTCGTGCCGTGATGTCCCACACCGGGGCGATTGTGGGGCGGGATGATGCCTTTGATGCAGCATTGGAACGTGCCGGGGTCGTGCGGGTGAATACTATCGCGCAATTGTTTTCGGCGGCACAAATCCTGTCATCCGGTATCCGGGTGCAACAGGATCGCTTGTTGATCATTGCCAATGGCGGTGGCCCTGGCGTGATGGCAACGGATAGAGCGGTGGAAATGGGCTTACGCTTAGCAGAGATTTCCCCGAATACCTTGGCGGAACTGAATAAGGTTTTGCCGTTTACGTGGTCACACGGCAACCCGGTGGATATCCTCGGTGATGCTGACCCGGAACGCTACATTGCTGCCTTGAAAATCTGTATGCAGGATGAGAATCTTGACGGTATCCTCGTCATGCTTACCCCGCAAGCGATGACTGACCCGGTGGCTGTGGCAGAAGCGGTGGTGGATATTTGTAAAACCACTAAAAATGCCAAAAATGCCAAGCAGTGTAAGCCTATTCTCACTTGTTGGATGGGTGAGCAGCAGGTGTTGGCTGGGCGCAAAATTTTGACGGCAGCCGGTGTGCCGCATTTCCGTACACCGGAAGCAGCAGTTGAAGCCTTTGCCTATCTAACCCAGTACCGCAGCAACCAAAAGTTGCTGATGCAGGTGCCGCCTTCCGTCAGGGAGCAAACCACCGAACCGGATGTGGATGGTGCTCGCCTGATCATTGAGAGCGTACTCGCAGAAGGGCGACGTTCGCTATCGACGACGGAATCCCGCGCTATCCTGTCGGCGTTCCGCATTCCTGCGGTGCCGACCATTCTGGTGCGCAGCCCGTCGGAAGCGCTGGTGGCCGCCGAATCGCTGGGTTATCCGGTGGTGCTGAAAATCAGTTCGCACGATATTTCGCACAAGTCTGACGTGGATGGGGTACGTTTGAATGTTGCCAGCGCTCATGCGGTGCGTAGCGTTTATCTGGAGTTGATCGAATCTGCCCGCCGCAGCCTGCCCGAGGCGCGTATCGACGGGGTGACGGTGGAAAGCATGTACCACAGCAAATCCTCCCGTGAACTGATGATCGGGGTAGTGCGCGACCCGGTATTCGGCCCAGTCATCAGCTTTGGTATGGGGGGTACGTCGGTAGAAATTCACCGTGACCGCGCCGTGGCTTTGCCACCGCTGAACGATTACATGATCAAGAAAACGGTGTGCCGTACCCGTGTGGCGCGCTTGCTGGGCAATTTCCGCAATATGCCCGCAATTAATTTCGAGGCATTGTGGAAAGTCATGCAGCGCGTGTCCGAGATGGTGTGCGAGTTGCCGGAAGTGGTGGAGATGGACATCAATCCGTTAATGGCGGATGCTGACGGTGTGATTGCGGTGGATGCGCGGTTTATCATCAACTACCCACCGACTTCAGCGCGGCGTTATGATCATATGGCGATTCACCCCTATCCCAACGATTTGGTGAAGCGCCTGCAATTACCCGATGGAACGGATATTGTCATTCGTCCGATCCGCCCGGAAGATGCCGAAATGGAGCAGGAATTCGTGCGCAACCTGTCGAAAGAATCGCGTTACATGCGCTTCATGCAAGCATTACGGGAACTCACGCCTGACATGCTGGTGCGTCTTACGCAAATTGATTATGACCGTGAAATGGCCTTTCTGGCGCTGACAAGGCAAGAGGGTAAGGAAGTCGAGATGGGTGTGGCGCGTTATGCCATTAACCCCGACAAAAGCAGTTGTGAATTCGCGCTAGTGATTGCCGATGAGTGGCAAAATCGTGGTCTCGGCGGTGTAATGATGCAGACCCTGATTGATACGGCGCGTGCTAAAGGCTTGCGTACCATTGAGGGCGAAGTATTGCCGCATAATAATGGAATGCTTAAGCTGATGCAGCGCTTAGGTTTTGCTCGTCATCAGGATGGGCTGGATGATGGTGTGGTGATGGTCACCAAACGCTTAGGAGATACCTGTTGTTAACAGAAAACACATCTTCCCCGGCAATGCCGGTTGTCATGACACTGGCGGGGCACGACCCTAGTGGTGGAGCGGGCATTCAGGCGGATATTGAGGCGATTGCCAGTCAGGGGTGTCACCCGGTGACGGTGATCACGTGCTTAACTGTGCAAGATACCTGCAATGTGCAACGCATTGAGCCGCTGGCGGATTACCTGATTGAGCAGCAGGCTGAAACGCTGTTGGCCGATATGCCGATAGCGGCGTTCAAAATCGGTTTGCTGGGCAGTGTGGATGTGGTGCAGGCGGTGCACCGCATTTTGTTGCAAGCACCGGATGTGCCGGTCATTCTCGATCCAGTGCTGGCCGCAGGGGGTGGTAAAGGCTTTACCAGCGATGAGTTGCTGGGTGCCATTCGCGAATACCTGTTGCCACTGGCAACGTTACTGACGCCGAATGTGCCGGAAGCGGCGCAATTGGCCGTGCGCGGTGAAACGCAGGACGAACACGCCTTTTCTTTGATGGATCAAGGCTGTGAGTATGTATTGCTGACCGGTACTCATGCGCCAACCGAGCGCGTGGAAAATGCCCTGTATGGTGATGGTAAGCGCTTACGCACTTGGCTGTGGGAGCGCTTGCCAGAAACTTATCACGGTTCGGGCTGCACATTGGCGTCGGCCTGTGCTGCAAATCTTGCCAAGGGTATGGAAGTCAGCAAGGCCGTTGCCGCTGCGCAAGCGTATACGTGGGGAAGTTTGCAAGCTGCACACAAGCTGGGACGTGGACAATGGTTGCCTAACCGTTTGTACTGGCGGCAGGCATGATGCAGGGGCTTTACGTCATCACGGATGGTTCGACAGGTGACGTGTTGTTGGATAAGGTCGAGCAGGCTTTACGCGGTGGCGCTGCACTGGTGCAATACCGTGATAAGAGCATGGATGCTACCCGGCGTGGGCAGGAAGCCGCAGCCTTACGCGATTTGTGCCACCACTACCATGCCCTGTTTATCGTCAATGACGATGTGGTCTTGGCGAAAACCGTGCAAGCCGATGGTGTACACGTCGGGCGTGACGATTCTGCCTTGCGAGCGGCACGTGACTATCTGGGGAAATCTACGCTTATAGGGGTGTCATGTTACAACCGCTTGGCGTTAGCGTTGGATGCTGCCGCACAGGGCGCTGATTACATTGCATTTGGTAGCTTTTTTCCATCACCAACTAAGCCGGATGCACCGCGTGCTACGCTGGAATTGTTGCAACAAGCCCGCCAGCAACTCGCACTGCCTATTTGCGCGATTGGTGGCATTACCTTGGATAATGCGCCCAGCCTGTTGGCAAACGGGGCAGATATGCTGGCAGTCATTACCGATGTATTTAATAGCTCGGATATTGTGCAGCAGGCAACCCGTTATCAAGCGTTGGCTCATACTGTCCCGTAGTATTGGCGTCATCGATGTAATAAGTGGTGGAGCCGTAAGCCTCTAGTGGCGCTTCTGCTGCCATGGGTGGTGCGCCCTTGAGGATGTTGACGGCTTCTTGCAGGGTGTTCTGCTTATCGGGCTGTTGGGTTTGTTGTAGTTGCTCTTCAATGTGCTGGCGTAGTACCGTATTTTGCTGAAGTCTTTTTATCAGCTCATCACCACCGACTGAAGCAGTCAATACTAGGGCGATTTGTTCCTCTTGTACTTGGCTGTTCACAATCCGTTGATAAAATGTGTTGGCTGCCTGTTCAGGATTTTTAAGTAACTCAATGGCATAAGTTTGATTGCCGTATTCGTACAAGCTGTAACGGTCTTGTAGTGTGAGGAGGGTTAGGCCACTCTCTAGGTAACTTATCATCAATTGCCGGAGTGGTTCTGGGAGCGCTTGATTAGAGACTGTCGGGGTATTGGGAGAGATGTACATAAAAACCGTATTACCCAATTGCGACTGTAAATTCTTACGTTGTTCTGCTGTCATTGGCGTGCTGCTGATATCTCGAAGCAAGCTCGCCATATCCATCGAGAGATCCGTCAGGTTGGCATTTTGCAGGCGGAAACTGAAATATTGATCAGGAGCAATACGCGTGCGTAGCATGTCGAGTTGTTGTGAAAAGCGTTCTGCCGAAACTAACCATTGCTGGTTTTGTGACATGATGTGGTAAATATCCAGATAGGCTTTCAGTATTTCCGGGTCGGCTTCTTGCTGGAATTGTGTTTCTATAAATTGCTGAATACGTTGTAGGCGTGGGTTAGCGGGGGATTCACCGGCTTTTTTGTCAGGTGTGCCGGAGTCGTAATAGGTTTCGGAGGTTAATAGAATATTGAAGATTAAGCTTGAGCGTGCTTCAGTGCTTTGTCCACCACTACTGAGCGTTATGAGCATGTCTTCAAACAGGGCGTCATCGATGGCATTATTGAACAGGTTGATGGCTAGTGAGCTAATACTGTCTTCTAGCCCCAGTGACAATGCTTCTTCCCATATAAAACGTTGGGTAATAGGTTTGGAAATATCACTAGCTTCCATTATTTTTTGATGAAGCTGTTGTGATAGTTCATCAATGCGTGGCTGGTATGTTTGTTCGATGGTCACATCTATGAGTTGATAGGGCGTAAGTGGATTAAATAGTTGTTTTTGCAGAATAGAAAGTTCCTGCATGATACTGCTAATCGCTGTCAATAATGGTTCAAGAACTGCTTGCTTGTTTGGCGGGGGCGGCGGTGATGAGGGTAACGTACTGTCTGTTTTCGGTGTCCAGTCATTGGGTAATGCGCTGAAAATATGACGAGTTTCTGGTAGTGATGGTGGTGATTCTGCTAGAAAGGGGACATCAGGTTTGCTTGGTTTACTGATAAAGTAAGCCATGAACAAGCTAATTGCCACAACCAATCCGAAACCCAGTTTGTAACTGTTCAAGCGCGTGCCTCTCGCGTAAGATATGAAGGTCTTTCTAGTCAACTCTGCCAAGGATGCCAGCCGTGACCCGTTCCGAAACCCTGTTTGAGCAAGCTAAACACTCCATTCCCGGTGGTGTGAATTCCCCGGTACGTGCCTTCCGTAGTGTCGGAGGAACTCCCCGTTTTATTGCTCGTGCCCAAGGCGCTTATATGTGGGACGCGGATGGTAATCGTCTGATTGATTATGTCGGTTCTTGGGGGCCAATGGTGGCTGGTCATGCGCACCCGGAAGTGGTTGCCGCAGTACAAGCCGCCGCTGTCGATGGTTTGAGTTACGGTGCTCCAACCGAACTTGAAATTACCATGGCTGAGAAAGTCTGTGCGCTGGTGCCTTCCATCGAGATGGTACGTATGACCAGTTCCGGTACAGAAGCGACGATGTCCGCTATTCGCTTGGCTCGGGGATTTACGGGGCGTAATTTCCTGATCAAGTTTGAGGGCGGGTATCACGGTCATGGTGACTCCTTACTGGTGAAGGCTGGATCCGGTGCATTGACATTCGGACAACCCAGTTCCCCGGGTGTCCCTGCTGAATTGGCGCAATACACGCTGACACTGGATTACAATGATAGCGCACAAGTAAAAAAAGTGTTTGCCGAGCGTGGGCATGAAATTGCTTGCATCATTGTCGAGCCAGTATCGGGCAATATGAATTGTATTCCACCTGTGCCCGGTTTCCTTGAAACCCTGCGCGAAGTGTGTGATGAATCCGGTGCGGTATTGATTTTCGATGAGGTCATGACTGGGTTTCGTGTCGCCTTAGGTGGTGCGCAACAGCTATACAACGTCAAGCCAGACATTACCACGTTAGGTAAAATCATCGGCGGGGGGATGCCTGTTGGTGCGTTTGGTGGTAGACGAGACATCATGGAGCATTTATCGCCACTGGGTGCGGTTTATCAGGCGGGTACTTTATCGGGCAATCCCATTGCGATGACTGCTGGCTTGAAGATGCTAGAGATCATTTCTCGTGAGAATTTTTACACAGAGTTAACCAGTAAAACTACCTATTTGCTCGAAGGTCTGCAACAAGCTGCGGATGCTGCTGGGGTTGCCTTTATGACCCAACAAGTAGGCGGTATGTTTGGCTTGTTTTTTACCACTGAAGCGCGTATCGATACGTATGCTCAGGTTACTGCGTGTAATACTGAGCGATTTAATCGTTTCTTTCACGGTATGCTGAATCGTGGTGTTTACCTTGCACCATCGGCTTATGAGGCAGGTTTTGTCTCTAATGCCCATAGTCAAGCCGATTTGGACGAAACCATCGCCATTGCCAAAGACGTATTTGCCAGCCTGTAAGCTGCAAGGAATGCCCTCGTGCTGTTAAGACTTTTTCTTTTGTTGGCGACCCTGTGGGTCGCTGCCCCGGCGTGTGCGGAAAATACGTCCTCCTCTATTTCTATTTATTCTGATGTTGAGCAATCGGTTTATCAGGTACAGGTTATTAACCTGCAAACGGGTAAGAAAAATGCGATTGGTTCTGCATTTGTGGTGATGGATCCGACGATTCTGGCGACTAATTACCATGTGGTCAGTACATACATCAATAACCCAAAGGGTGATTTTGCGCTGGATTACCTGTCAACGACCGGTGAAACGGGGCGCTTGGAATTGCTGGCGGTGGATGTTATTCACGATCTGGCGGTATTGAAAGCGACAACTGCACTGGGCAAGCCATTGCAGATTGCTAAAATTCCCCCCAAAGGTACGCGCCTGTATTCTTTGGGTAACCCCATGGATAAGGGATTTTCTATTGTGGAGGGGACAAATAACGGTGTCATGAAATCTAGCGATGATAATAACATCCTGTTTTCTGGCAGCCTAAACCCTGGCATGAGTGGCGGCCCTACATTGATTGACACTAAGGAAGTGGTGGGTGTCAATGTGGCGACGTCCGGTAATGGTTTAAGCTACTTGGTGCCCGCTGAGTATTTGGCGATTATTCTGGAGCGTTTGAAGCTAAATAATTTTAAGGCAGATGAAGATATTTTTCAGCGTCTTAGCGAACAACTGCTGAATAATGCTGATAAGTATGTGCAGCGTTTGCGGAATATGGCGTGGACCAGTGAGCGTATCGGTCATTTCATGGTTCCGATGGATATTCCGGGGGCGACGCGTTGCTGGGATAACAGCACTAAGCCTAGCCCAGATGATCTGATGCATTCTTATTTTACCCAGTGCAGTAATGAGAGCAGCATTTATTTGGATGATGATCTCGAAGTGGGAACACTGGCGTATGAGTATATTTGGTTGGATGGCAACAATATGATGCCTGCTCGCTTTTACCGCCAATACGAGGCGATGAATGCCAGCGTCTCCAATAGCGGAGCAGGTAAGCAGGATGTCAGTAACTTTGCGTGTTTTACGGATTTTACGGCGGTATCTGGGCAGGAATTCAAGTTGACCATTTGTCGCCGTGATTACTTTAACTACGCCGGTTTGAGTGATCTGTTGGTCACGGCTGCACTGGTGGGCAATAAGCGTGAGGGAATGTTGTTTAATTTGGATATGACAGGAACCACCTTTACTAGCGGAATGGCGTTGTTACAACGCATGTTGGAGGATTTCAAATGGCAAAAATGATGATTGAAATCCAGACGCGTGGCCTTAATCAGTATCAGCGTCTGGCGCACTTTCCGGTGACGATTGGGCGGGCACTGGATAACGATGTCATTCTTTCTGATCGGTCGGTGTCGCCGCACCATTTGCGGCTGGAACAAGATGAAGACGGGCAAGTGTTTGTCCATAACTTGGTTCTGGAAAATGGGACGCGCCTGAATGAGCATCCGCTAGGGGAGCAGCCCGTACAAGTACCGATTCCCAGTCAGTTGGTGTTAGGAGACCGTAAGCTGCGGCTAGTATCAATGGATACCCCCGTGGAAAACACGTATGTCAGCCACTGTCGCAGTTTGTTTGCACCTTTGTGTAAGCCGTTCTGGGCGATAATGCTTTTGTTTATGGCTATAGGCGGCTTGTTGGTCAATGACTATCTGGATGTTGGCTTACAGAAAGACCTACTATTTTACTTTAGCGGGTTGCTGCCCAGCTTGTTATGGATATTATTTTGGACCTTGGCGATTAGTGGTATTACCCGATTAATTACCCATCGGTGGGAGTTTACGCCAGCGTTAAGTGTGGTTGCTTTGTTTAGTCTGATGCCATTGGTGTTTCAGGAAGTGGGCGGTGCATTGAATTATTTTTTGACCTCAGACGCACCGACAATGTGGTTAGTGGGTGGGGTCAGTGATTTCTTGTTGTTGCCAGTGCTGGTTTACGCTTATCTGCATTGGGTATTGAATCAGAGGCATTTGCCAGCGCTGGGATTTGCGCTGGTACTGAGCGCGTTACCCTTGGGATTACGGGCGATCAACTTGCTGGATCAGGTGACGGCGGATAAGGAGTTTTCCAGTGATCCTTATTACAACCAGACGCTGAGTTCGCTGAATATTCATGCTCGCCCAGCGTTGCCGTTGGCGGATTACCTGAAGAAAGCAACAGAAGCGTTGCCTTCACAGGTGGAAGAGTAAGCACTCCTCCCGATCAGAGATCACCGTAGTGGTGCTGGAGCAAGGCCAGTGCGGTGATGCTAGCAGTTTCAGCCCGCAGGATACGCGGGCCGAGTGACACGGGTGTAACGCCTGCTTGCACACAGCTTGCTACTTCCGCATCGCTAAAGCCGCCTTCGGGGCCGATTAGTAAGGCAACGGGCGTCGGCAAGTCCAGCGGTAGGCTGTTGATGCGGGGGTAGTCACCCGGCGCGAGAATCAGGCGTGTGCCTTCAAAAGGCTGCTCCAGCCAGTCATCCAGTTCCAGCGGGGCATTCAGTTGCGGCATTCGGGTGCGCCCGGATTGTTCGCAAGCCGCTACCATAATGCCCTCCCAATGCTGCATTTTCTTGTCGACCTTTTCCTTGCCGATCCGCGCCACACTGCGTTGCGTGACCAGTGGCTGGAAGGTGGCAACACCGAGTTCTACCGCTTTTTGCAGGGCGAAATCCATTTTGTCAGGCTTGATGATGGCTTGCACCAGCGTGAGTTGCAGGGGGGATTCGGTATCAATCTCAGCAAAGGCTTCGATCAAGACAGAGGCGCTGCGTTTGCTGACGTTGTGGATCTGCGCGGCATATTCACCGCCTTCACCGTTGAACAGGATCAGGGGTTCGCCGACGTTCAGGCGCAAAACTTGCACGGCATGGCGGAAGGTGCTGTCAGGCAGGGGGAATGCCTGCCCGACAGTCAATGCATCCGTGATATAAAAACGTGGAATGCGCATTAGTCCGCTAACCCGATGTTTTTCCAGATGCTCATGGTCGGTTCAACCCGGTTCATGGTGTAGAAATGCAAGCCAGGAGCGCCGGTTTCCAGCAGGTTTTCCGCCAGCAAACTGATGAATTCCTCGCCGAATTTGGCAATTGCATCGGTGTCATCACCATAGGTTTCCAGTTGCTTACGCAACCAGCGCGGGATTTCTGCGCCGCACATATCCGAAAACCGTGCCAGTTGGGTGTAGTTGGTGATCGGCATAATGCCGGGCACGATGGGGATTTCCACGCCCTTTTTCACGCATTCATCCACGAAATGCCAATACGCATCGGCGTTGAAGAAGTATTGCGTAATGGCACTGTTTGCGCCCGCTTTCACCTTCCGCACAAAGTTGTCGATGTCGACTTTGAGGTTAGATGCTTGCGGGTGCATTTCCGGGTAGGCGGCGACTTCGATGTGGAAGTCATCGCCGGTTTCCTTGCGGATGAATGCCACCAGTTCGTTGGCGTAGCGGAATTCGCCGAGGTCGCGTGAGCCGGAAGGCAAATCACCGCGCAGGGCAATAATGTGCTTGATGCCGTTATTGCGGTAAGTGTCGAGAATCTCGCGGATTTGTTCGGCACTGGAGCCGACACACGACAAATGTGGTGCGGCCTCAATGCCTGAATCGCGCTGGATTTCCAGCACAGTATTCAGCGTATTGGCTTGCGTCGAGCCACCTGCACCGTAGGTGACGGAAAAGAAGCGTGGCTTCAATGTCGCCAATTGGGTGCGCACTGCCCGCAGATTTTCCGCGCCCTTGTCGGTTTTCGGCGGGAAAAACTCGAAGCTGAAAACCAGGTCATCGCCGTGGCTATGATCGTGTTGATGTTCGTCAGTCATGGTTATGTCTCACAAAGCAGTTACTGAACCGCTTTAATTGAAATTGAAAGCGTTGGTATAAGGTAGTGGCGTGCGTCGGCTGTGCTTCACGGATTTTTTCCAGCAAGGCGTCGTAGACAAACAGGTTTTGAAGGTCGACCTTCAAGCCTTGCAACACCAGCAATTCGGCGACAGGCAGGTAATCGCCACCGCGCCAGTATAAATAATAGGGCAGGGCATAAGGCATGACCTTGCCCAAACTCACTAAAGAATCCGTTGCCGCGACCCGTTCCAGCAAGCCTTGCGGCTGTGCTAAATCAATGTCGAACAGGGTTTGCAGTGCCGTTTCAATTTCTGTGATTACCGTCGCTTCAACCGGTAGCCCCATCTGGCAGGTGTAAGTGTGGTAGTTGAGCCAATGCCCCAACAACACCCGTGCATCTGCGACGGTTTGGCTGGTTTTGCGCTGATAGTAATCGCGAATACGCGGCGTTGCCCAGACGTGGTTTGCCAGCGTCACAGGGTGATCAGCCAGTACACACACTTGCGTCATCCCGAATGGCTCGATGTGACACCATGCAAAACCGGCTTGGCTTGCCAAATCCGCCAGCTTTTCCGGTGATAGCAGGAAATAATGCGCTCCCGGTGACAAAGCGGCGAGTAACTCACCCGGCGGCGTTTGCAGGTTTAATGCGCCAGCCCTCGGTGTGGTTAACAGCAGGATGCCATTGGGTGTCAGCGAGCGTTTGATTTCTTGCAAAAAAATCAAAGGATCAGCGACATGTTCCAGCACTTCCGTGGCATAAATGAAATCAAATAGTTTGCCCTGAAGACTGCTGGCTTCATGCAGGTACTGCGGCAGAATCGGCACTTCCAGCAGACGTGAACCCATTACACCATACGCGGAAGGTTCCAAGCCTATTACGGTGTCGGCATTCCACATTGTTCGGCAATAATCCAGCGTGACCCCGGCATTGCAGCCGATTTCCAGCACTGAACGGAATGGCGTAAACGGTAAGCGTTCCAACAGGCTCACTTTCCAGTCTAGCCCGCCAACGATTTCCAGATAATGGTAGATGTAGTAAGGGAAGTCAGGGTCTTGCAGAATAATCTGGGTATCAGGATACGGGACGAGAAAACGTTCCATAGCTGGAAACCATGCACTTTTGCAGCTACCGCACTCAGCAACATCCATAACGCCCAAATCGCTTGCCCAATGGGCAACTTTGAGAATCAAGTGGTTGTGCTGGGTATTGCCACAAAGCCGACAGGCATCCGTGGTGACAGGACGCGGGTTGTACCAAACGACCCGATCATTTTGCATGGTGATTGCCTTTGAAGAAAGGGGAAGTGAATCTTCCCCTTTACGCTACGTTTTTGCTACTTAGTAACGGTAATGGTCAGCTTTGTAGGGGCCTTCCACCGGAACATCAATGTAATCCGCTTGCGTTTGAGTCAGTTCGCTCAGTTGCGCGTTGAGTGTTTTCAACTGTAAGCGAGCCACTTTTTCGTCCAAATGCTTCGGCAGAATGTAAATGCCCAGTGGGTATTTGCCAGAATCACGTTCTGCCCACAACTCGATTTGCGCGATGGTTTGGTTCGCAAAAGAAGAGGACATGACGTAAGACGGGTGACCTGTTGCACAGCCCAAGTTCACCAAGCGACCTTGTGCCAGCAGGGTAATGCGCTTGCCATCAGGGAAAATAACGTGGTCAACTTGTGGTTTGATTTCATCCCACTCGTACTGTTCCAGTGAGGCTACGTCGATTTCGTTATCAAAGTGACCGATGTTGCAAACGATGGCTTCGTTTTTCATCGCCTTCATGTGGTCATGGTTGATCACGTGGAAGTTGCCCGTTGCAGTCACGAAAATGTCTGCTTTGTCAGCAGCGTATTCCATAGTGACCACGCGGTAGCCTTCCATTGCCGCTTGCAGGGCGCAGATGGGGTCGATTTCTGTTACCCAAACTTGTGCAGACAGCGCACGCAACGCTTGGCAAGAGCCTTTGCCCACGTCACCGTAACCGGCAACTACCGCGACTTTACCGGCAATCATGACGTCGGTAGCACGCTTGATGCTATCCACAAGTGATTCACGGCAGCCGTACAGGTTGTCGAACTTGGATTTGGTGACGGAATCGTTGACGTTGATCGCTGGGAATTTCAGCTCACCACGGGCGTGCATTTGATACAAACGGTGTACGCCAGTGGTGGTTTCTTCGGTCACGCCACGGATTTCAGCCAGACGGGTGCTGTACCAGTTCGGGGACGTTTCCAGACGTGCACGGATAGCCGCGTACAGGAAGGTTTCTTCTTCGGAAGTCGGTTTGCTCACGATGCTGATGTCTTTTTCAGCGCGTGCGCCCAGATGCAGCAGCAGGGTGGCATCACCGCCGTCATCCAGAATCATGTTGGCTTGTTCGCCATTAGGCCATTCGAAGATTTTGTGGGTGTAGTCCCAGTATTCTTCCAGTGATTCACCTTTGAAGGCGAATACCGGTGTGCCCGTTGCCGCGATGGCTGCTGCGGCGTGATCTTGCGTAGAATAGATGTTGCAAGAAGCCCAGCGCACGTCTGCGCCCAGTTCTTTCAGGGTTTCGATCAGCACAGCCGTTTGGATGGTCATGTGCAATGAACCCGCGATGCGTGCACCTGCCAGTGGTTTGGCTGTGGCGAATTCACGACGGATCATCATCAAACCCGGCATTTCGTGTTCCGCGACGTTGAGTTCCTTGCGGCCCCAGGCAGCAAGACCCATGTCGGCTACGATGTAGTCGTTAAACGTTGTCATATTGTCATCTCCTAAATTTTTTACAGGCCAGCGGCAGAGCGCAGGGCAGCAGCTTTGTCGGTACGTTCCCACGGTAGGTCGAGGTCTTTACGACCGAAGTGACCGTAAGCCGCCGTGCCGCGATAGATTGGGCGCAGCAGGTCGAGCATTTTGGTGATGCCGTAAGGGCGCAGGTCGAAGTGTTCGCGTACCAGATCAGCGATCAGGGTTTCATCGACCGTATTAGTGCCGAAGGTTTCAACCGTGATGGAGGTGGGTTGCGCCACGCCGATAGCGTAGGAGACTTGAATTTCGCAACGTTCTGCCAAGCCTGCTGCGACGATGTTTTTCGCCACATAACGCGCTGCATAAGCGGCAGAACGGTCAACTTTGGAAGGATCTTTGCCGGAGAATGCGCCGCCACCGTGACGCGCCATGCCGCCGTAAGTGTCAACGATGATTTTGCGCCCAGTCAGACCGCAGTCGCCCACAGGACCACCGATCACGAAGTTGCCGGTCGGGTTGATGTGGTATTGCGTGCCAGCGTGCAGCCATTCTTCTGGTAGGACTGGCTTGATGACGTGTTCCAGCACGGCGCTGCGCAGGTCGTCAAGGCTGATCTCAGGGTTGTGCTGGGTAGACAGTACCACTGCGTCGATGGCAACGATTTTGCCTGCTTCGTAACGCACAGTGACTTGGGATTTTGCATCCGGGCGCAGCCAAGGCAGCGTGCCGTTTTTACGCATATCCGCTTGTTGCTTTACCAGACGGTGGGAATAGGTCAGTGCCGCTGGCATCAGTACGTCAGTTTCATTGCTGGCGTAACCGAACATCAAGCCTTGGTCGCCCGCGCCTTGGTCTTCTGGTTTGGCACGGTCAACGCCCATGGCGATGTCGGGGGATTGCTTGCCGAGTGCATTGATGACCGCGCACGTGTGGCCGTCGAAACCAATTTCGGAGTTGTTGTAGCCGATGTCGTTAACCACGCCACGCACGATGCCTTCGTAGTCAATTTCAGCATTGGTGGTGATTTCGCCTGCCAGTACGACCATGCCGGTCTTGGTCAGGGTTTCGCAGGCAACGCGTGCATACGGGTCTTTGGCGATGATCGCGTCCAGAATGGCGTCGGATACCTGATCCGCCATTTTGTCCGGGTGGCCTTCGGAAACAGACTCAGAAGTGAAGAGGTAGCTTCTCTCAGTCATTAAAGTTCTCCTAAATAAAAATTAAATGACTGAGCGCCGTTGGTATGTTCAACCATTATCTGAGCCTGGCGGGATGCTTCCCGTCGCAACGCTCCTCAGATACCATGGGTTGCGGATAACTAACTAGCCTTGTCAGCTCCCGACGAGCGGCATAATAGCGAAAACAAATCCATGTTGCACCATTCCTCACCCCGGAAAGTGATAAAAAAATCACATAAATGGGGTGTGCCCTATCTAACAAGGGAGAGTTGCCCCCTTAGCAGAAGTCCGCCACAATACAAGACATTATACCGCCTGCATAATAAATATACAAAAGGCTCGAATGCTATCGATTCAAAACTACAGGAGACCCATCAATGACTACACGCCGCGAGCTGGCTAACGCAATCCGCGTTTTGGCAATGGATGCCGTACAAAAAGCAAATTCCGGGCATCCGGGCGCACCGATGGGCATGGCAGACATTGCCGAAGTCCTCTATAACGATTTCATGTCACACAATCCGCAAAACCCCAAGTGGGTCAACCGTGACCGCTTTGTGATGTCTAACGGCCATGCCTCCATGTTGCCGTACTCTGTGCTGCACCTGACAGGCTATGACCTGAGCATGGATGACCTGAAAGCTTTCCGCCAATTGCATTCCAAAACCCCAGGCCACCCGGAATACGGTTACGCGCCGGGTATTGAAACCACTACCGGCCCACTCGGTCAAGGCATCACCAATGCCGTGGGTATGGCGCTGGCAGAAAAAATTCTGGGTGCGCAATTCAACAAGCCGGGTCACACCATTGTTGACCATTACAGCTATGTGTTCCTTGGCGATGGCTGCTTGATGGAAGGCATTTCCCATGAAGCGTGTTCATTCGCAGGCACGATGGGTCTGGGCAAACTGATTTGCTTCTACGACGACAACAATATCTCCATCGACGGCGAAGTCGACGGCTGGTTCACAGACGATACCCCTAAGCGTTTTGAAGCTTACGGCTGGCACGTACTGAGCGTTGACGGTCACGATGCTGATGCAATCAAGGCAGCCGTTGTGGCAGCGAAAGCTGAAACCAACAAGCCCACCATGATTTGCTGCAAAACCACCATCGGTTTTGGTTCACCGAACAAGGCTGGTTCACACGACTGCCACGGTGCAGCACTGGGTGATGCAGAAGTTGCGCTGACCCGTGCACAACTGGGTTGGGCTCATGCGCCATTCGAGATTCCTGCTAACGTTTACGCAGGTTGGGATGCGAAAGCCAAAGGTGCAGCGGCTGAAGAAGCGTGGAACGGTACGTTTGCAGCTTATGCGGCGGCATTCCCTGCTGAAGCGGCTGAATTCAAGCGCCGTATGGCTGGCGAACTGCCTGCTAACTGGGCGGAAGAATCTGCGAAAGCGATTGCGGCGATTGATGCGAAAGCAGAATCTCCAGCGACGCGCGTGGCGTCCAAGAATGCGCTGGATGCGTTTGCACCACTGCTGCCTGAATTCCTCGGCGGCTCTGCTGACCTGACGCCTTCCAACAATACCTTCAACAAAATGAGCAAGCACATCAGTGCGGGTCATGGTAAAGCGCAAGACTTCAGCGGCAACTACCTGTCTTACGGTGTGCGCGAATTCGGTATGAGCGCGATCATGAACGGCATGACCCTGCACGGCGGTTTGCTGCCTTACGGTGCGACCTTCCTGATGTTCTCTGAATATGCCCGTAACGCGCTGCGTATGGCTGCGTTGATGAATATTCAGACGATCTTCGTGTACACCCATGACTCTATCGGTCTGGGCGAAGACGGCCCGACTCACCAAGCAGTTGAGCAAATCCCGACCTTGCGCATGATCCCACGCATGTCGGTATGGCGTCCTTGTGATGCAGTGGAAACAGCGGTTTGCTGGAAACACGCGATTGAATACAAAGGCCCTAGCACGCTGATCTTCTCGCGCCAGAACCTCAAGCATCAAACCCGCGATGCCGCGACCCTTGCCAATATCGCTAAGGGTGGTTACATCCTGAAAGATACCGCTGGCACACCTGACGTGATCGTGATTGCAACAGGTTCTGAAGTGCAGTTGGCGATGGAAGCCGCCGCCGCTTCTGACAAGAAAGTGCGCGTGGTTTCCATGCCATCCACTGACGTGTTTGACGCACAAGACGCAGCGTACAAAGAATCTGTCCTGCCCGCAGCCGTGACTGCGCGTGTTGCAGTAGAAGCAGCGATCGGTGATGGATGGTATAAATATGTCGGACTGAATGGTAAAGTTGTCTGTATGACGACGTTCGGTGAATCTGCCCCAGCGGATCAATTGTTCAAGCAATTTGGCTTCACTGCCGAAAACGTCTTGAACGCGATCAATAGCGTCGCATAAGCAAATCGACAACCGGCGGCTTTTCTGAGGAGGGGAGCCGCTACTCATTTTATCTGATTAATTTTAGAGGAGTTCTTCATGACAATTAAAGTTGGCATCAATGGTTTTGGTCGTATCGGTCGTATGGCTTTCCGCGCTATCGCCAAAGATTTTCCTGGTATCGAAGTTGTCGGTATCAATGACCTGCTGGCAGCTGATTACCTTGCATACATGCTGAAATACGATTCCGTACACGGTCGTTTCGGTGGTGATGTTGCGGTTGACGGCAATAACCTGCTGGTTAACGGCAAAACAGTACGCCTGACGGCTGAACGCGATCCTGCCAACCTGAAATGGGGCGACATCGGCGTTGACATCGTGCTGGAATGCACGGGCTTCTTCCTCGACGAAGCAGGCTGCCAGAAGCACATCGAAGCAGGCGCGAAGAAAGTGGTTATGTCCGCTCCTTCCAAAGATACCACCCCGATGTTCGTTTATGGCGTAAACCACAACACTTACGCCGGTCAAGCGATCATTTCTGCGGCATCTTGCACCACTAACTGCTTGGCACCTGTTGCGAAAGTTCTGAACGACACTTGGGGCATCAAGCGTGGCCTGATGACTACCGTTCACGCAGCGACGGCTACCCAGAAGACGGTTGACGGCCCTTCCATGAAAGACTGGCGCGGTGGTCGTGGTATTTTGGAAAACATCATTCCATCCTCCACCGGTGCTGCTAAAGCAGTTGGCGTGGTACTGCCAGAGCTGAAAGGCAAACTGACGGGTATGGCGTTCCGCGTGCCTACTTCTGACGTTTCCGTGGTTGACTTGACGGTTGAGCTGAACAAAGAAGCGACTTACGCTGACATCTGTGCAGCCATGAAAGCAGCGGCTACCACTGGCGAGATGAGCAAGACACTGGGCTACACCGACGAGAAAGTGGTTTCCACTGACTTCCGTGGTGTTGGCTTCTCTTCCATCTTTGATGCTGAAGCGGGTATCGCGCTGGATGGCACCTTCGTGAAAGTCGTGGCTTGGTACGACAACGAATACGGCTATACCGCTAACATGCTGCGCTTTGTTGAGCACGTAGCAGCGAACTAAGGTTCAAAGGATGGGCGGGGAATCTCTCGCCCTCCTTCCCAGATCACTCAAATAAATCATCCACGCTTTATTTGACTGATTTGATTTCTGCAAGGAGTTTCACCACATGGCTTTCATCAAAATGACCGACTTGGATCTGAAGGGCAAACGTGTCCTGATCCGCGCCGACCTGAATGTACCTGTCAAAGACGGCAAAGTTACTTCCGACGCCCGTATTACTGCTTCCATGCCGACGATTGAGCACGCCATGAAAGCTGGTGCGAAAGTCATGGTCATGTCTCACCGTGGTCGCCCGACCGAAGGTGAAGTGGATGAAGCCAACTCCATGCAGCCTATCGCTGAAGACATGAGCGCTAAGCTGGGCAAAGATGTTCGTCTGGTCAAGGACTACATCAACGGTGGTTTTGACGTTGCCGAAGGCGAAGTTGTCCTGCTGGAAAATGTACGCTTCAACGCTGGTGAAAAGAAAGACAACGAAGAGCTGGCAAAGAAATATGCCGCCCTGTGCGATATTTTCGTGATGGATGCTTTCGGTACAGCGCACCGTGCGCAAGCTTCTACCCACGGCGCGGGCAAGTTTGCCCCAGTCGCAGCCGCAGGCATCCTGCTAACGGAAGAACTGATTGCACTGGACAAGGCGCTGGCAAAACCGGCACGCCCAATGGTAGCTATCGTCGGTGGTTCCAAAGTTTCCACCAAACTGACCGTGCTGGAAGCGCTTTCTGAAAAATGTGAGCAACTGGTTGTCGGTGGTGGTATTGCCAACACCTTCCTGAAAGCCACCGGCCACAACGTCGGCAAATCCCTGTGTGAAGACGATCTGGTTGATACAGCCAATGTCCTGATCAAGAAAATGACTGCTCGCGGCGCGACTATTCCTATCGCGGTTGACGTGGTGTGTGGCAAGAAATTCGACCCAGCCGAGCCAGCCGTATTGAAAGATGCCAAAGACGTGGCTGACGACGACATGATTTTCGACATCGGCCCCAAGTCTGCACAAGAGCTGGTCGACATCATCATGAACGCTGGCACGGTGGTTTGGAATGGTCCGGTCGGTGTATTCGAGTTTGACCAATTCGGCGAAGGCACTAAAGCCATTTCAATGGCAATGGCTGAAACCAAAGCGTTCACGCTGGCGGGCGGTGGCGATACTATCGCAGCGATTCAAAAATACGATATTTACGACAAGATTTCCTACATCTCCACTGCTGGCGGTGCTTTCCTGGAGTATCTGGAAGGCAAAACACTCCCGGCAGTTGCCATGCTGGAAGAACGCGCCAAAGGCTGATTAACTAAGCCCACCATTGTCAGACTTTAGTCTGACAATGGTTTTTCAGTACATGATTTCATAATACAACTATCATAGAACAAGCATAAACTAAGCACTTTACAGCACACAGTTAATAGGTAATACATTGAGAAGGACTAAAATTGTAGCGACTATGGGGCCTGCTACAGACACGCCAGAGGCGATCGAAGCTATTATTCGGGCGGGTGTGGACGTAGTGCGGATGAATTTCTCACACGGTACACACGAAGAACATGCGGCGCGTGCCGTGTTGGTGCGTGAGTTGGCGCATAAAGTTGGACGAATAGTTGCCATTTTGGGTGACTTGCAAGGGCCAAAGTTACGTATTGCACGCTTTATCGACGGTAAAATCACTCTGAAACCGGGTGATGCTTTCATCTTGGATGCAGAGCTTGCTGCCGATGCGGGCACGCAAGAGCGGGTCGGACTGGGTTACAAGGAACTGATCAACGACGTGGTCGTCGGCGATGAACTCTGGTTGGATGATGGGCGTATTGTCTTGGAAATTACCGCATTGAAGGGGCAGGAAATCCATACCCGCGCTATCAATGGCGGTATTTTGTCCAATAATAAAGGCTTGAACCGTCGTGGCGGTGGTTTGAGTGCTGAAGCCCTCACGGATAAAGATAGGGAAGACATTGCCGCCGCCGCCAGCATTGGCGTGGATTTTCTGGCAGTGTCTTTCCCGCGTTCGGCGGCTGATATTCATGAAGCGCGTCGTCTGGCATTGGAAGCAGGTTGCAAAGCCGGGATCGTGGCCAAGATGGAACGTGCGGAAACGATGGAAGCAGCGATCCGCGATGAAATCATTCTGGCTTCAGATGTCATTATGATTGCACGGGGTGATTTGGGTGTGGAAATTGGCGATGCTAAGTTGCCACAAGCTCAAAAATGCCTGATAAGCCGTGCCCGTACCCTAAACCGTGCGGTCATCACTGCGACGCAGATGATGGAAACCATGATCGATAATCCGATCCCCACGCGTGCAGAAGTGTTTGACGTTGCCAATGCGGTCATGGATGGCACGGATGCGGTCATGCTATCCGGCGAAACGGCGACGGGTAAACACCCTGCACTGGTGGTTAAAACGATGGCGGCTATTTGTGATGAGGCTGAAAATTCCAGCTATACCAGTCGGTCTGGGCATCGTATGGAAGAGCATTTCGAGCGTATCGATGAAGGTATCGCCATGGCAACCATGTACACGGCCAATCACATGGGTGTACGGGCGATTGCGACATTGACCGAATCAGGTGCTACGCCGTTGTGGATGTCGCGGATTCGTTCCGGTATTCCGATTTACGCGTTAACGTCCCGCGATGCGGCTGCCCGGCGCGTGTGTATGTACCGTGGTGTTTATCCGGTGAAATTGCACGAACCGATGAAAGACCCGAAAATCGCCAATCGCCAAGCCGTTGAGCTGATGATTGAAGAAGGTATCGTGGAAAATGGTGACCTGGTCATTATCACCAAGGGTGATTTTATGGGCATTAAGGGTGGTACCAACCAGCTCAAAATTCTGCGCGTTGGTGAGCATCAGAATGGTTAAGACACAATATATATAGTTTACATAACATTTCGAGGAGAACGACATGGCTTTGATTTCATTGCGCCAATTACTGGATCATGCGGCTGAAAACAGCTACGGGATGCCAGCATTCAACGTTAACAACATGGAGCAAATCCACGCCATCATGCAGGCGGCTGATGCGTGCAACTCCCCAGTTATCCTGCAAGGTTCCGCTGGTGCGCGTTCTTATGCAGGCGAACCGTTCCTGCGTCATCTGGTACTGGCTGCGGTCGAAATGTACCCGCATATCCCTATCGTTATGCATCAGGATCACGGCTCTGAACCAGCAGTTTGCTTCCGTTCCATCCAGTCCGGCTTCTCATCGGTCATGATGGACGGCTCCCTGATGGCTGATGCAAAAACCCCTTCCAGCTACGAATACAACGTTGAAACGACCCGTAAAGTGGTTGAACTGGCGCACGCTTGCGGCGTTTCTGTTGAAGGCGAATTGGGTTGCTTGGGTTCACTGGAAACCGGCATGATGGGTGAAGAAGACGGCCACGGCGCAGAAGGCGTGCTGGATCATTCCATGTTGTTGACTGACCCAGAAGAAGCGGCTGACTTCGTGCGCAAGACGGGTGTTGACGCGCTGGCGATTGCTATCGGTACTTCCCATGGTGCATACAAGTTCACCAAGAAGCCTACCGGCAATGTACTGCGTATTGACCGTGTGAAAGAAATCCATGCACGTATCCCAACCGTTCACTTGGTTATGCACGGTTCTTCTTCTGTGCCAGAAGACTGGCTCGAAATCATCAACAACTACGGCGGCGACATGGGTCAAACCTACGGCGTACCGGTTTCTGAAATCGTGGAAGGCATCAAGCACGGCGTGCGTAAAGTCAACATCGACACTGACCTGCGTATGGCATCCACGGGTGCAATCCGTAAGCACTTGCATGACAACAAGGCCAACTTTGACCCACGTAAGTTCCTGAAAGAATCCACCGCAGCGATGAAAGGCATCTGCCAAGCGCGCTTTGAAGCGTTCGGTTCTGCTGGTCAAGCCAGCAACATCAAGCCAATTTCACTGGAAGTGATGTTTGGTCAATACAAAGCTGGCAAACTCGACCCGAAAGTGTCTTGATTTTCAGCGTGTAATACCTAAAAAAGGGGCTTCGTGCCCCTTTTTTTTACACCAGTTGCGCATGGTAACGCAGGTATGCCGGTTCATATTCCTGTAAGGCTGCACGAAGTTGCGCCGTCGTGATCAGTGGGGAAAGGGCGCGTGCCAACACATTACAATTCCACAAACCCACCACGGGTTGTTGCCCGAATGCATAACGGTGGTGCTCATCATCCGGGTGACTGGTAACGTCAGGGTCACGTTTCGGGTTGAAAGCACTTGCCCCCACATCCAGCGTTATACCCAGTATCGACTGGTTATCGGTATTCATCACCCCATGCACAAAGCCGACTGCTTGCCAGTGCGCAATCAGGCGAGCAGTGCGTACCACCACTTCCCTGAAAAAGCCTGCATAATCGCCATTCGCCACGCAGTCCGCGTAATGGCAAGCGATCACATGATCAGCCAGTTGGCGTAAAGCTGTCGTATTTTTCTGGAAAAAATAGTTTTCAAACGTGCCAAAGCGCACATGGCTGGGGGCAATCCGGGTCACTATGGCAGCGGATTCAAAGCCGCCCCGATACACTTGCTGACTGCCTGCTACGACGCACAAACACCGCGTTGTCGGTACACCTAGCGCGGCGAGTTGTTCAGTCGTGTCAAATTCGTGCAGGCATTCGCGTAATCCAGCACGCCCGTCGGCGTTGCGGGCGTAGGCTGTTTTGCCTGCACCTTTCAGGTAAACATCCAGAGTGCCGGTGGGTGTTACCACCTCAGCTAACAGCAAGGCTCGCCCATCACCGAGAAACGGGTTGAAGTGGCCGAACTGATGCCCGGCGTAATCCTGCGCCAGTGGTTGCATACCGGGCAGCAAGGTATTACCGCTGAACACTTGCAGGAACAGATCCGTCGTGAATTCTGTAGGATCGAGACCGATCCATTCTGCCACCGCTCGATTGGTGCGGACGAGGCGAGGCTGTTGCAGTCCTTGTGGTTGGTGCTCGGTGTAAAACGCATTTCCTAGATTGTGGAAGTGGTGTTGGAGGGTGAGTTCGTTTAAGCGTTTCATCATTTAACAATATTGCCGAGTATGCCTTTTATCATCGCTACCATCCCATCATCTGATTACACTGACAAAATATAAACACAGGATACCCCATACCCATGCTGACCTTCATCCGTAAAAACCTCTGGCTCGTCATTGGCCTGATCGCGCTGAGCCTCGCGGCAAGCAGCTTTGTGCTGACGGCATTGCTGGATCTTCACCCCTGCTACTTGTGTATTTTCCAGCGCTTACTGTTCATGCTGATCGGGGTGTTTGCGCTGCTCGCCGTCACAGGATTCGGTGAAAAAGTCTGGGGTGGGCTGGTGCTGTTGCTGGCAGGCGTGGGCACTGCAACTGCCACTTACCAAACATGGTTGCAATTACAGCCCCCCGGCGAAGTCTCTTGCGCAGGCGGACAACCCAACCTGATTGAACAACTGGTTTATTTCCTCAGTGATCACGTTCCCGCCCTGTTTGAGGTGACGGGTTTGTGTGAAGACGAGGAGCTGGTCATTCTGGGGCTTTCCCTCGCCAATTGGGCACTGGTTTCTTTCCTATCAGCGTTTGTCGCGGCAGCTTGGGCTTTATTCCGCAAGCAAAACCGCGCGGATCAGGTGTAGCTGAGTCGCTATCACCAACCGAATAGCTGTACCTGCACCACATCCCCCGGTTCTACCGTGGCGGATGCTTCCGGCAGAATAATCAGGCAATTCCCCTTGCTCATGGAACTGAGCACGCCGGAACCCTGATAGCCGGATTTTTCCACCACCAGTTTGCCGTCTGCTGCGCGACTCACCGTGCCGCGTTGGAATTCCATCCGCCCCGGTCGTTTTTTCAGGCGGCTTTGGCTGATGGCATCCACCAGCAACGCTTGGTCAGCCGTTTGCCCGGCAAGTTTCAGCAAGGCAGGCTGGACGAATTGCAGGAATGTCACCATCACCGCCACCGGATTTCCCGGCAAGCCAAAGAACAGCGCATTGCCGAGCTTGCCGAAAGCCAGCGGACGCCCCGGTTTGATGGCGATTTTCCAGAAATTGATCTGCCCGAGCTTGTCGAGGATGAGCTTGGTGTAGTCGGCTTCACCCACGGAGACACCGCCGGAGGTGATGACCACATCGGCGATTGCCGAGGCTTGCAGGAAAGCCGCTTCCAGCGCCGTTGGGTCATCGCGTACCACGCCCATGTCGAGGATGTCGACGTTAAGCTGTTTCAACATGCCGTACAGGGCGTAGCGGTTGCTGTCGTAAACTTCCCCGTCGCGCAGGGTTTCGCCGATGCTGCGGAGTTCATCCCCCGTGGAGAAAAACGCTACCCGCAGCGGACGGTAGACGCTGAGTTCGCTGATGCCGAGGGAGGCGAGTACACCCAAATCCGCCGGATTTATCCGCCGCCCAGCACTGATAACGCAACTGTCCTTGGCGATGTCTTCACCTGCTTGGCGCACGTTTTGCCCGCTGCGGTGGCCTGCGCCGATGCGCACCCTGCCTGCTGCGCCTGCTTCGGTTTGCTCCTGCATCACCACGGTATCGGTTCCGGTTGGCATGGGTGCGCCGGTCATGATGCGCACGCATTCGCCCTGAGCACAGCTAGCGCTGAAGGGTACACCGGCGAACGCTGTACCGATTACCCGGTATTCGCGGATGGCATCGCCCGGCAAGTCAGTGCCGTTCAGGGCGTAACCATCCATCGCTGAGTTGACGTGGTTGGGTACGTTGAGGGGGGAAATCACGTCTTCCGCCAGAATATGCCCGAGGGCATCGCGTAACGGACGTTTGAGCGCGGGGGAAACCGCTTGCAGGGCATCCATGATACGGCTGCTGGCGGCGGCGACGCTCAGGCTGGTGGGGTCGAGGTCGTCGGCACAACTGGGGGCGGAACGGATGTGGTGGGTGGAGGGAGGGGTTTCCCCTTTCTTCATCCAGTTCAGCACAAATTCGGCGATTTGATCCGGTTGGTTGATGTCGAGTTTGGTGATGTGTGGCGGCGTTTCCAGCGTCATATCGTCGGTTGCCAAGGCAATCACATGGCTGTCGTCGGGGAACAGCAAGGGTTTGCCGAGGCTAGGGCGGTGTACTTCGATTTTGGGAATGGCGGTGTGCTTGAAGCCTTCCACCAGCACCAGATCGGCGCAATCGGGGTTGACGAAATGCAGCACGTCGACCAGTTCCGGTTCGCGCTGGGTTTTGCATTCCTGCATCATCGCCATGCGTTTGCGGGAAGCCAGCAGTACCTGATCGGCTCCGGCTTCGCGGAAACGGTAGCTGTCTTTGCCCGGTGTATCTAGCTCGATATTGTGGTGGCCGTGTTTGATCACCGTCAGGCGCAGCCCGGCGAATTTCAGGCGGGGGATCAGTTCGGTGAGCAGGGTGGTTTTGCCAGTGCCGCTCCAGGCGCAGAAGCCGAGGATGGGGAATGGGGTGGTGGAGGAAGGGAGGGGGATTTTCGCCCCTTCCATTTCTGCTTGCTGCTCTGGGGTATTGATATTGCGGAACATGTCGCGGCAAGTGGCGAAATCTGCTCGTGCCATGCGGTGTTGTGCGTACCACAGGTCGATCTTGCGGTCGCCGTTTTCCAGAAAGGCCAGCAGGCTGGGCAGCAGGCTGACGGGGATCAGCGCATGTACGGGTTGCAGGCGTTCGCCGTCATGCGCGACGGCCAGTTCAGCATCGTTTTGTTGCAGGGCTTGTAGCAGGCGTTCCGCCATGTCCGGCGCGATAGTGGGGCCGTCGCAGGGCACGGTCATAATGTAGGCTGTTTTGGCTTCCTGCATCGCTGCGGCGAAGCCCGCTAATGGCCCCTGAAAGCCGCTGAGTTCATCATTAACCACTGGCAAGCCGTAGCGCTGGTAGCGCTCGTGATTACGGTTAGCGTTGATCAGCACCGCGCCGGTTTGTGGCTGAAGTGCGTTCAGCAGGTGTTCTACCAGCGGCAGTCCGTTGAAGTCGATCAGTCCCTTGTCCTGTCCGCCCATGCGGCTGCCGCGTCCGCCTGCGAGGATGACGCCCGTAATATCGGTGGTTGAAAGCTTCTTTTTCATGATGGTACTCACGATGCCTGCTGTAAAAGGGTCATGTTAACGAATCGGGACGCGGGTGTAACCGTTTGCAGGCGGCCTGCGCTCAGATTCAGGTGTTCGTTGACCAATGATGAAAAACATTCCGGGTCGTGGCTGGCGACCAACAGTGCCATGCCGTCGTCGCGTAATTGGCGTAACAGGCTGATGGTGCGGTTGCGGGCTTCCCTATCCATGTTGGCGGTGGGTTCGTCGAGCAGCAGGATACGCGGTTGGCGTAACCAGGCGCGTGCCAATGCCACCCGCTGGTATTCGCCGCCGGACAGGGTTTTTGCACGGGTATCGGCGATTTTTTCCAGCCCTGCCCATTGCAGCGCGGTGTGGATGCGTTGCTCGCGTTCGGCTTTCGGCAGGCTGCGGTCAAGAGCAAAACTGAGGTTGTCGCGCACACTGCCTTCAAACATATAGGGTTGCTGGTGCAAATACAGCACGCTGCTTTGCAACAGCTTGCGGTAATGTCGCCAGTTGAGCTGTGCGTGGCCGGTGTCGGCCGCGAATTGTTCCGGCTTCTCGAAACCGCCGAGGATGCGCAGCAAGGTGGTTTTGCCCGTGCCATTTTCGCCGGTCAGCAGGGTGCAGCTACCGGTACGCAGGCACAGTTCCAGCCCCGCCAGGATCGTGCGCCGGGCGTAGTGTTTATGGATGTCGCGGAAATGCAGTGTACTCATGAGCCAACAAATCCTTTGCCTTGAAAGTGGTGTAACAATACGTTGAGAGTGGCCGCCATCACCAGTAATACCATACCGAGTGCGATGCCTTGGGCGAATTCACCTTTGCTGGTTTCCAATGCAATTGCGGTCGGAATATTGCGGGTGTGATGCAGAATATTGCCGCCTAGCATCATTGACGCGCCCACTTCCGAAATAATCCGCCCGAACGAGGCCAACACTGCCGCCAGCAAGCCGAAACGCACTTCGTAGATAATCGTCAGCAACGCCCGCAGGTGGGAAGCCCCCAGTGTCCGCGCCGTTTCCCACGCGCGGCGGTCAGCCGCCTGAAGTGCCGAATGACCGATCGACACCAGCATTGGAAAGGCCAAGGCAATCTGCCCGATGATCATGGCGTTTTGGGTGAACAGCAAGTGCCATTCCCCTAAGGGGCCTTGCCGTGACAAGATCAGGTACAAGGTTAGGCCAATCACGACCGTCGGCACGGATAGCAGGGTGCTGAAAAGGGCAATGATCAGCCGCCTGCCGGGAAAGTTTCCATACGCCAGCACAAACGCCAGCAACACGGCTGGCGGGGTGGCGATCAGTAAGGCCAGCAGGGAAACGCGGAAGGAGATTCCGACAATTTCCCACAAGGCCATGTCACCGCTGAACAGCAGGTGCAGGGCTTTGAGGCTGGCGTCAATCAGGGCATCCATGCACCCTTATTTGGCGGTCGCTGGTTTGTCAGCATTCGGGGTGAACAATGGCGTACCGTTGATCTTGAAATCGGCAATTGCTTGCTGGCCTTTTGCCGAGACGATCCAGTCGATAAAGGCTTGTGCGCCCGTGTGGTTAATGTCGGGGTAACGTGTTTGGCTGACCGCAATCACACCATAGGGATTGAACAAATCCTTGTCGCCTTCGTGGACGATTTTCAATGGGGATTTGTCAACGCCCGCTAGCCAAGTGCCACGGTCAGCGAGGGTGTAACCTTCCAGTTCGCCCGCCATCTGGATAACCTTGCCCATGCCTTGTCCGGCTTCACGGTACCAGTCACCTGCTGGCTTGATGCCTGCGGTTTCCCACAATTGCTTTTCTTTCTTGTCCGTGCCGGAATCATCGCCGCGTGAGATGAAAATGGCTTGCTTCTCAGCGATTTTGGCGAATGACTCAGGCGCAGTCTTGGTGTCGCGCACGCCTGCCGGGTCAGCATCGGGGCCGAGCACGATGAAATCGTTGTACATCACCGGGTAACGCTTGTCGCCGTAGCCTTTTTCGACGAATTCTTTTTCGGCAGCGGGGGCGTGTACCAGTACCACATCCACATCGCCATCTTCACCCATTTTCAGCGCCTTGCCCGTGCCGACGGCAATGACTTGTATGCTGTAGCCAGATTCTTTCTCGAATTTGGGCAGCAAATCTGTGAGCAGGCCGGAGTTTTCGGTACTGGTGGTGGTGGCCATTTTCAGCGTCATGTTGGCAGGTTTATCATCGGCATAAACTACGCCGCACAGGAATGCGCTTGCCAGCAATAGGGTTGATAACAGCTTTTTCATGAAGTCTCCTTGAGTGAGTGGTATACATTGTGTTTGCAACTGGCAGATACAGAGCAAAAACAATGCCACCTTGCTACTTATCGGTCTAAAAGCCGTTTTGGCAGGTATAAAACACCCTGAAACTACGCTAAACCACCAAGGCTGATGGCTGATTGATGTCAAATTGGTTCATTATGTCCCATATGTTGCACAGGTTATGGGTCATAATGATACAATCATCGGTATTGCAAGCCATTGGTAACCCCACCTAATGAAATCTGTGCTGATTGTTGATGATGAGCCTGGTATCCAGTCCTTTTTCCTGCGTGGCCTAACCAGTCGCTTTGACCTGATCGAAACGGCGGGCGATGTAAAAACTGCCAATGCGCTGCTGGAACGCTGCCATTTTGACTTGATCATTTCCGACATCCGCTTACCAGACCGTACCGGGGTGGAATGGGTAACGGAAATGCGCGACAAGGGCAACCTGACCCCGGTCATTTTCATCACCGCCTACGCCAGTCTGGAAACCGCCATCGAAGCGCTGCGGGTGGGGGCGATGGATTTCATCCTTAAACCGTTCCGGCTGGAGCAGATACTCGCAGCGATTGACCGTTGTCTGGAAACTCAGCAGTTACGCCGGGAAAACTTCGTGTTGCGCCGCCAATTGGAACAGCATTTGGAGGTCGGCGGTATTATTGGTGAGTGCGAGGCGGTACACAGCGTCTGCCAGATCATTCGACAGGTTGCGCGGATGCCATCTACCGTGTTGATTGAGGGTGAATCCGGTACGGGCAAGGAGCTGGCCGCCCGTGCGATTCACGAACTCAGCCAGCGCAAAGGTAATTTTGTCTCGGTCAACTGCGGGGCGATGACGGCAGAGCTGATGGAGAGCGAGCTGTTCGGTCACGTCAAAGGCTCTTTCACCGGGGCGCATCAGGCGCGGGAAGGGCTGTTTGCCTACGCCAACGGGGGGACATTGTTTTTGGATGAAATCGGTGAAATGCCGCTGACCATGCAGGTGCATTTGCTGCGGGTGCTGGAAGAGCAGCGTATTCGCCCGGTGGGTTCCAACCGTGAAACGCCGATTGACGTGCGTATCCTTGCCGCTACCAACCGCGAACTGGTGCAGCGGGTTAAAGAGGGGTTGTTCCGTCAGGATTTGTTTTACCGTCTGAATGTACTCAGCATCCGCCTGCCGCCGTTGCGTGAGCGTGGGCAGGATGTGGATTTACTGGCACACCATTTCAGCAAACGGCTTTCCGGCGAACTGGGGGTGAATGCCTTACCGCTGGATAGAGCCGAAATCATGCGTCTGCAAGCCTACGACTGGCCGGGCAATGTGCGCGAACTGAAAAACGTGATCGAACGGGCGTTGTTGTTGGGCATTATGCCTAGCCAGTGTTTGGCGGGAACGCCATCCGGCAGAAAACTGCCCGTACTCAAGGAAGAGGCTTTGCTGCTGGAGGATGTGGAAAAGCAGCATATTCTGCGTGTACTGGCGTTGGAAGACAGCAACAAGTCGGCAGCGGCGCGGCAATTGGGTATCTCCCGCAAGACGTTGGAACGCAAGTTGAATGGCTGGGCATTGGAGTGATCGGGTGAAGCTATGGCGTCTGCTGTTCCGCAAGATTCAGCGTTCGGTACGTTACAAAGTCTTGTTGCTGGTGTTGCTGCCCTTGTTGCTGATGATGCCGTTGCTGTTGGGGGCGACGGTGTATTGGGGCTATCAGCTCACTTACCAGCAGTTGTTTATTAAGGTGAATACCGATCTGTCAGTGGCGGATGATGTGTTCCGCCGCCTGCAACAGGATTACCTCAACCGATTGGCGCGGTTCGGCGAGTCGTATGCTTTCCGTACCTTGCTGGATGCCGGGGATCAGGCGGGTATTTCCCGACGGCTGGAAGCTTTGCGTCGTGAGGAACAGCTTGCCTACCTGCAACTGCTGGATTTGGGGCAATTGGATAGCTTCCCGGATGCGCAATCCGGGCGTCAGTCGCCTGCGTTGCAAGCCGCGATTCGGGGGCAGGCCAGCACCGGTATTGCCATTTTCAGCCCGGAAGATTTGCGCCGCGTTGACCCGCATTTGGAGGAACAAGTACGCTTGCCGCTACTTTCCACCCCTTACGCCCGACCCATCCAGCGGCAGCAGGAAAACCGGGGGATGATGATCCGCGTGCTGTATCCGGTACGCGATACCGAGGAGCATGTCATTGCGGTGATGGATGCGGGGGTGTTGCTCAACGGCAATTTTGCGCTGGTCGATGCCATCCGCGATTTGGTGTACGGCAAGGGCAGCCTGCTGCCGGGCAGTATCGGCACGGTGACGATCTTTCTGGATGACGTGCGCATTTCCACCAACGTGCCGCTGAAACCGGGTGAACGTGCCCTGGGAACGCGGGTATCAGAAATTGTGCGCCATACCGTGCTGGATCAGGGGCAGAACTGGATCGCCCGCGCCTTCGTGGTCAACGACTGGTACATTTCCGCCTACGAGCCGATTTTGGATGAAAGGGGGCAGCGGGTTGGCATCCTCTACGCCGGTTATCTGGAGCAGCCATTCCGAACCAAATTGTGGAATGCCATCCTGTTCTTACTGGTGCTGTTTCTGGCGCTGACTGGCGTGACAGCGGCGCTAGTGGTACAGGGTGCTGGGGTTATCCTGCGGCCGCTGGAAAAAATGCGTGAGGTTATCCGCGCCATCAGCCGGGGGGAAAAGCAGCGCATCGGCAAGCTGGCTTCCCGCGACGAATTGGCTGAACTCGCCCGTCGTTTCGACCTGATGCTGGAACAACTGCAATTACGCAGCGATGAAATCAGCCACTGGGCAACGCATCTGGAACACAAGGTCGACGAACGTACCGCCGAACTTCAGCAGAAAAACGCTGATCTCAGTCGCACGATTACCTTGTTGCACACGACCCGCAATCAATTGGTTGCTGCCGAAAAAATGGCAGCACTCGGCGAGTTGACCGCAGGCATGGCGCACGAAATCAATAACCCGGTCGCGGTCATTCTCGGCAATGTTGACGTGATGACTTCATTACTGAGGGAACACGCCCAGCCGGTACAGCCAGAAATCGACCTCATTATCGAACAGATCGACCGGATTCGCGCCATCATCCACAACCTGTTGCAATACGCCCGGCCTGCTGATCATTTGCAGTTGGAACAGGTGGATGTGAATGTTTTGGTCGCACAAACCTTCAAGCTGCTGAAGCATAGCCACCAGCATCGGCATGTCCGTTTCAAGACCGATTTCGGTGCTAGCCTGAAGGTCACGGTCAACCCGCAGGAATTACAGCAAGTTTTGGTCAACTTGATCCGCAATAGTATTCAGGCGCTGCCGGAAAGCGGTGGCTTGATTACCATCAGCACAGAACGCTGGGCGTTTTTGGGGGTTGTTATCCACATCCGCGACAACGGTGCAGGCATTGCGCCAGAACACTTGCCGCGCATTTTCGACCCATTCTTTACCACCAAACCGAGCGGTGAAGGTACGGGGTTGGGGCTGTCGTTGAGCTATGCAATGGTGCAGCGTTACGGCGGACATATTACGGTGGAATCGGTGTTGGGTAAGGGCACAATGTTCAGTGTGTATTTGCTGGAAAGCCCGGTGGATGAGACGTGAAATAGGTGTCCATTTACTGTAGCATAAGTTACTGTAACAATTATTACGGTAACTCTGTATGAAGTTCTACAACCGCGAATCGGAACAACAGCAGCTCCAGTTTTGGTCTGAACAGGCCGCCAATGGACAGTCCAGCCTGACCATGTTGGTAGGGCGGCGGCGGGTCGGTAAAACTGCTCTACTGCATGAGACTTTTCAGCGGTGGCCTACCCTGTACCTGTTCATTTCCCGCAAGGCGGAACCCTTGCTGTGTGATGAGTTCACCGAACAAATACGTACCCAGTTGAACATTCCAGTCTTTGGGCAGCCCAAAAGCTTGCGCGAAGTGTTGGAAATCCTCTTCCAATATGCAAAAAGCCAGCCGTTGACCCTGATTTTGGACGAGTTTCAGGACATTGCTCGCGTCAATAGCGCAGTTTTCTCGGAATTGCAGCATTTGTGGGATCAGCATCGCGCCTCCATGCGTCTGCACCTGATTTGTTGTGGGTCGCTGTATTCCCTGATGACCCGTTTGTTCCAGAATAGCCGCGAGCCGCTATTCGGGCGTGCCGATCACCGTATCAACCTACAACCGTTAAAACCGGCCTACCTCAGTGAGCTGCTGCACGACCAACAGCGTTTCAGCCCGGAAGCCATGCTTATCTGGTACACGCTCAGCGGTGGCATTCCCAAATACCTCGAATGGTTGGCACAAACTGATCCGCAACAGGATATTTGGGAAGCGCTGATCAACGAACACAGCCTGATACTGGAGGAAGGCCGCTATCGTCTGGCAGAAGAATTCGGGGCGGAGCAAAATACCTATTTCTCCATACTCGCCACCATTGCCAGCGGCAAAACCAGCCGCAGCGAAATCGAGTCTGTGCTGGAAATATCCATTGGCCCTTACCTCAAGCGTCTGGAAGAGGAGTTCGATATTCTGCAACGCATCCGTCCTGTGCTGGCGCTTTCCACCAGCCGCCAGATCAAGTACCGGATTCAGGACGCCTTCCTCAGTTTCTGGTTTCGCTTCATTTATCGCTATCGTAGCGCGATTGAGATCGAAAACTTCGCCTTCATCCGTCAAGCGATTCAGCGGGATTTCCCCACGTATAGCGGCCTGTGGTTGGAGCAACTGATTCATAAACAGCTCGCTGCCAGTGGGCAATACAACCTGATTGGTGGCTATTGGGAGGCGAGTAATAAAAACGAAATCGATGTGGTGGCGCTGAATGAGCTGGATAAAACTGCCTTGATCGGTGAAGTCAAACGCAATCCTAAAAGTTTGCGGCTCAGCCACCTGAAAGAGAAAGCCCGCAAGCTTGAGCAAAAACTTGCGGGCTATGACATTACTTATCGGGGATTTTCGCTGGAGGACTTGAAGTGATGACGCTTCCTTAACGTGAGTGATCTAACAAGCCATCGCCCTTAGCCTGCTCAATACTGTCTGCCGGAACCGCTTGATCCTTCATTTCCTCGTACCACAAATCATGGTGTTCCTTCGCCCAGTTGGCGTCGCAATAGCCGGTCGCCATGGCTTCAAACGCGCCTTCCATGGCGACTGTACCCATGTAGATGTGTCCCATCGCGCCCGACATAATGACCACGCCTGCGATGCTGTGAATCCAGTGATACCACGTCATGACGTTGCGCCCCTGCTCGAAGTTGGGGAAATCCAGCACTAGCCCGCTGACCACTACAAATGCGCCAACGATGGCTGCAATCCAGTACCAGCCTTTCTCGCCCGCGTTGTAGCATTCAGCAGAAACGTGTTTGTCGCCAAACAAGCCGCCACCTTTTGCTAGCCATTTCAGGTCGAGCAGTTTGGGCATATTGCCTTTCATGAAGGTAATCACCAGCACCACCAACGATACGGCAAACGCAGGCCCCGCAAAATCATGGATACGCTTGAACAGGTAAGTCAGCGTGCCGCCGATTTCCGCCCCGAACACAGGAATCACAATATGACGCCCGAACATCAACACCATGCCAGTAATGGCCAGTGCCACGAACAGGATAGCCGTCGTCCAATGCACATAACGCTGCAAGGTGCTGAAACGCTTGATCTTGTGATCAGAACGCCCGGCGCGGATTGGAATCTTACCGCGTACCAGCCGGAACACGATAATCGCCAGTGCCACCAAGCCGAGCACGATAGCCGCGTTCGGAATCAGTTTTTCCATCCGGTATTCGCGCCAGTCTTGACCTTGCTTGTTGATCAGCACGCCCGTATCGACGCCTTGCACCTGCGTCCGAATTTGCCCGGTATCCGTGCCGTCGCGACCACGGATTTCATTCCATAAATCCACGCCCGGTGAGGGTACATTTTGCGCCGCTAACGGTGGCGGGGCTGCGGTTTGATCCGCCGCCTGTACACCTGGCACAACCACCAGCAGACACAACAAGAGGAGAACCTTGTTCATAATCCTACTCCGTGGCTGTAGCCTTACCTTCCAGTTCTGGCGGAACCACCGTTGGCTGGAAACCCGTTTGTTGCAGGCTAGAGCTTGAAACCAGTGCGCTCGCCGCCCGGTTCACCACCCGCTTGCGGTAGATGTCAGCAACGATATTCGCATCCCCCGCCAGCAATGCCTTGGTGGAACACATTTCCGCACACAGTGGCAGCTTGCCTTCAGCAATACGGTTGCTGCCGTATTTTCTGAACTCTTCCGGGCTATTGTCGGCTTCTTCGGGGCCTCCGGCGCAGAAGGTGCATTTGTCCATCTTGCCGCGTGACGAGAATGCGCCATCGCTAGGGAATTGCGGCGCACCGAACGGGCAAGCATAGAAGCAATAGCCACAACCGATACAGGTATCCTTGTTGTGCAGCACGATGCCGTCTTTGGTGGTGGTGAAACAATCCACCGGGCACACCGCCTGACAGGGCGCGTCGGAACAATGCATACAGGCGACCGACAGCGAACGTTCACCCGGCTCGCCATCTTTGATCGTCACCACCCGGCGGCGGTTAACGCCCATCGGCACTTCGTTAGCGTTTTTGCACGCCGTGACACAGCCATTGCACTCAATGCAGCGTTCCGCATCACAATAAAATTTCATTCTTGCCATGATTCTATCCTCAAGCCTTGGTGATACGGCACAGGCTGCATTTGGTTTCTTGCATCTGTGTTACTGAGTCGTAACCGTAAGTGAAAACTGTATTACAGGCTTCACCCAGCACAATCGGGTCAGCGCCTTCCGGGTATTTCGCGCGTAAATCCTTGCCCTGGAAGTGCCCGCCGAAGTGGAACGGGGTAAATGCCACGCCGACGGCTACCCGTTCAGTCACCAGCGCCTTGATGTTGATCTTGCCGCCTTCGGGGCCTTCCAGCCACACCATGTCACCGTCTTTTACCCCGGCGTTATTGGCGTCACGCGGGTTGAGTTCGACGAACATATCCGGCTGCAATTCTGCCAGCCACGGGTTGGAACGGGTTTCGTCGCCGCCGCCTTCGTATTCCACCAAACGCCCAGAGGTGAGGATGATGGGGAAGTCTTTCGAGTAATCCTTGGCCTGAATCGAGCCGTAACGGGTCGGCAAGCGCCAGAAGGATTTACGGTCTTCGTAAGTGGGGTATTTTTCCACCAGATCGCGGCGCGAGGTGTACAGCGGTTCGCGGTGGATGGGGACTGGATCAGGGAATGTCCACACAATGGCACGCGCCTTGGCGTTGCCGTAAGGGGCGCAACCGTGTTTGATGGCCACCCGCTGGATGCCGCCGGAGAGGTCGGTTTTCCAGTTTTTGCCTTCGGCAGCGGTTTTTTCCTCGGCCGTGAGGTCATCCCACCAGCCGAGTTTTTTCAGTAACTCGTCGGTGAACTCGGGGTAGCCGTCGGTGATTTCTGAGCCTTTGCTGTAAGAGTCTTCTGCCAACAGGTTGACACCATTGCGCTCGACGCCAAAATTAGCGCGGAAGGGCATTCCACCTTCTGCCACCGACATGCTGGTGTCGTAGAGGTTGGGGGAACCGGGGTGGTTCATTTCCGGTGTGCCCCAGCACGGCCACGGCATTCCGTAGAAGTCACCGTCACACGCGCCGCCGTTGGCTTTCAACGAGGTGTAATCGAATGTGCCCCAGTTTTGCTGGTGCTTTTTCATGCGTTCCGGGCTTTGTGCGGTGTAGCCGATCGTCCACATGCCCCGGTTGAATTCGCGGGTAAGGTCTTCGATCACCGGTTCGCCATTCTTAACCTCGATGTGTTTGAACATTTGCTGGTCGAAACCCAGTTTCTTGGCGAACAGGTACATGATGGTGTGGTCGGGTTTGGACTCGAACAGCGGTTCGATTACCTTGTCACGCCATTGCAGCGAACGGTTGGAAGCCGTCACCGAGCCGTAGGTTTCAAACTGGGTGCAGGCGGGTAGCAGGTACACGCCATCAGTACGGTCGTGCATGACAGCGCTGATAGTGGGGTAAGGGTCGACGACCACCAGCATTTCCAGCTTTTCCATCGCGGTTTTCATTTCCGGCCCGCGTGTCTGGCTGTTGGGTGCGTGCCCCCAGAAAAACATGGCGTGGATATTGTCTTTTTGGGCGATATTGGCCTTATCTTCGAGCACGCCGTCGATCCAGCGGGAAACGGTAATGCCGCTGGTTTCCATGACCGGTACGTCGATTTCTTTACCCTCTTTGTCCTTGCCTTTTTCGTAGCTGCTTGGCTCGAAACGACTCTTGATCCAGTCGTAATCCAGATCCCAGACTTTCGCCCAATGCTTCCAAGCACCGGCAGTCAAACCGTAATAGCCGGGCAGGGTGTCGGACAGCACGCCGAGGTCAGTTGCGCCCTGTACGTTGTCATGCCCCCGGAAAATATTGGTGCCACCGCCGGATACGCCCATGTTACCGAGTGCTAACTGGAAGATGCAGTAGGCGCGGGTGTTGTTGTTGCCGATGGTGTGTTGTGTACCACCCATGCACCAGATGAAAGTGCCTGGGCGGTGTTCAGCCATGGTTTGCGCGGCTTTTTTGACTTGGGCTTCGGGTACGCCGGTGACTTTCTCGACTTCTTCCGGTGTCCATTTGGCGACTTCGGCCTTGATCTCATCCATGCCGTAGACGCGCTGACGGATGAATTCCTTGTCTTCCCAGCCGTTCTGGAAAATGTGCCACAACATGCCCCATACCAGTGGTACGTCCGTGCCGGGGCGCAGTTGCAAGTATTGATCAGCGTGCGCAGCCGTGCGGGTGAAACGCGGGTCAATCACGATGACGGGCGCGTTGTTCTGTTCCTTGGCAAGCATGATGTGTTGCAAGGATACGGGATGCGCTTCCGCTGAATTCGCCCCAATGATCAGGATCGCTTTGGAATTGTGGATGTCGTTGTAGGAGTTGGTCATCGCCCCATAACCCCAGGTATTGGCTACCCCGGCGACGGTGGTCGAGTGGCAAATACGTGCCTGATGGTCGAGGTTATTGGTTCCCCACATCGCCGCCATTTTGCGGAACAGGTAAGCCTGTTCGTTGTTATGTTTGGCAGAACCCAGCCAGTACACCGAGTCAGGGCCAGATTTTTCGCGAATTTGCAGCAGCTTGTCGCCGATTTCGTTGATGGCTTCATCCCATGAAATCTTTTTCCACTTGCCGTCGACCAGCTTGGTGGGGTACTTGAGGCGGCGTTCGCCGTGGCCGTGTTCGCGGACTGCCGCACCTTTGGCGCAGTGCGCCCCGAGGTTGAAGGGATGGTCGAACGCGGGCTCTTGCCCTGTCCACACCCCGTTTTTCACTTCGGCAATAATGCCGCAGCCGACTGAACAGTGGGTACAAATAGTACGGACTTCTTTGGTGTCACCGCCTGCTGTGGGGGCATCTTCCGCTTGTGCTTTGCGCATCATGCCAGCACTGATGCCGGTGGCGAGCATGGCTCCGCCTGCCATCAGGCTGGAATTGCGCAGGAATTCACGGCGATTGATCGACTTGATGCCGAGGGTCTGCGTGGCTGGCTGGATGGGTTGGTCGCTGATTTTGCGTAGTTTCATGGTCTAAATCCTCCAACCACATCAATGTGCGGCAGTTTTGTAATAAGCGGCGATATGGGGAGTGAGCCGGTAGCCTGTCTTTTCTTCTGGTTTGGCGGCAACGGTTTCCGTGGCAGCTTCGGCTACGCCGGGCAGGGTGGCTAGCAAGGTTGCACCCGCGCCCGCAGCAACCGTGCCCCGCAGGAATTCACGGCGGGTGGTATGGGGTTGCTGTTTCTGATCACTGTTCTTCATGCTCTGACTCCTACATCTGCATACTGAAATACTGTTGTTCAAAACGGATGAACGCACCGCCTGTCTGTGCTACCGACTGATAGAACGAGGCCGCTGTCGCTCCCTGCAAGTCGCCGAAAAACCTTTCCAGCCAGTTCACCATGTGCCGCTGGAAGAACCCCGCTTGCTGCGTAAACTCGGCCTGATCTTCGATCAGCATGGCCATGACTTCGCACAGGGCGGCGGCGTGGTCTTCCGGTTCGTGTACGTTGGGGTCACGTTCAAACCCCAGTCGGGCGAGTTCCTGACGTAACTGACCCAGCGGTTTTTCCATCAGGAAGCCGGTCAAATACCACGAGCCGTAGGGAACCACTTCGCCTCTACCTAGCCCGATGAATAATGCATGGAACTCGTCATCAATCATCATCGGGTCGGCGTGGCGGGCGGCTAGCCCCAGCCCAATCAGCGCGGTTGCCAGTTCGTCATTACCATTGGTCATATTGGCCAGTTGTTGCACGTAATCGAGGATGTCGCTATCCGGTGGTTTACGTAACAACGCCGCCAATAAACGGTAGGTGTTGGCGCGGTAAATTTGCTCCGGCTCCTGCGTGCGAACAAACAGACTGTTCTGGTTCATTGCGTCTCCTTTCCTTCTTTAGTAGGGCAAGTTCCGTACCAGTTTTGGCGGTAAAAGACTGCCCGATAACACCAGCGGGTCAGATCAAATCTGCCCATTTGCCCAGTAGCGGGACATTTTGTCTGTGTCAGTGGCGAAATGACCGGGACATTGTGTCGCCCATCGCGTCAGGGTCTTGCACCACATCCACCACCCGGCAGTTGTCGCACATTTCCAGCCGTTTGAGGGCGCGGGGATCCTGAAACATGGGGTGGGAAGCCAGTTTGCCGAGCATCATTTTGATCGCGCTTTGGCTGCCAAAGGGTTTGCCGCAACGGATACAGCAGAACGGTTCTTCCTCGTGGAGGGTGCGGGTCAGGCGGCGCTGTGCGTGGTCGGCAAGGTAAAGCGGTTGTAGGGTAATGGCCTGTTCCGGGCAGCCATTGGCGCACAAGCCGCATTGCACGCAGCGGTCGGGGTGGAAGCGCAGTTGTGGCTTGTTGGTGCCGCCGTCGATGGCTTTCAGGGGGCAAATGGTGGCGCAGGCCATGCACAGGGTGCAGGCGTCCTTGTTGATGTTGAGTAGGCCGAAGGGTGCGCCTTGCGGTAGCGGGATTTCGGCGCTGGGTTGTGGGGCATGTTGGTAGAGGTGGTCAAGCGCTACCGTCCATTGCAGGCGTTTGTCATTCATGCCGCCTTGGGTGGAGGAGGGGAATGTCGGCATGACCGGGGCGGGGCTGATGCCATCCGCTGGCGTGCCGACGGCCAGCCATTGAATCGCATCGCTGGCATAGCCTAGCCCCTGCAATTGCGCGTGGGCGGTGGCGAGTTGCTGTTGCAAGGTTTGGCGGCTCAGTTCGGGCGTGGCGTCTTCGTCGTAGAGCAGCACTTGCGAGGCACCGAAACTGAGAGCGGCGAACCACAGTTCCGGGCTGGTACTGCCGAGTTCTTCCACCGGTAAAGGCAGGATATTGGCAGGTAAAGCATCCAGCGACACCGCCATTTCGCTGCGGTGGAACAGAATTTTGGGGGCAATGCCACCCGCTTCCCGGTACGTGCGCAACATGACCCGCAACTGGTCAACGCTGTGCGCCGGGGAGGGGTACTGGTAACGGATAGCACCGCTGGGGCAGGCCGCCGCGCAAGCGCCACCGCCTTGACACAGTTGCGGGTTGACTTCGATTTTTGTGCCGATGGAAATGATTGCTTCCGCCGGGCAAGCGTCAATGCAGCGGGTGCAACCCTTCAAGCCGCTGCTGCTGTGGGCGCAAAGACTGGGGTTGTAGTGGAAATAACGTGGCTTGCTGAATTCGCCGATCAGGTCGGGAAGTTCGGCTAGCGTAGTGGCAAGCGTTTCCGGGCTGGGGGCGAAATAGCCGGGCGGTTGTATGCCGCGTTGCAGGGTAGGTGTGAGTTGCAGGTCGAGGATCAGGTCAGTTTGCAGGATGCTGCCTTTGCCATCCTCACTGTTCAAGCTGATGCTGAAAGCCCCTAAATACCCACTGATGTCGATGCTGCGCCCAGCCAATGGCGTAACCACTTGCTTCAGCTCTGTGTTCACGGCTTCCGTCAGCAGCATGTGCGGCTTGAGTGTCTCCGGCAATTGTGCCGCGATTTCCAGCGCTTCCGCCCCGCCAATAATCAGCACCCGGCCTTGCGACTGGTAAGCAACCGAGTCGGTCACGGCTTGTGGGTGTTGTTGCAAACTGGCGAGCGCCTGCTGGCGGGCGGCGAGTAAGGTGTCGTGGGTCATGGCGTTTGTTTCCATCAGGGATTCCAGTTGTGCGCGGGCAGTGCGTTGCAGGTGGTATTTCATGTCGGCAGTGATCAGGTTGCCGAGTGGGGCGAATGTGGTGTAGTCGCCGCAGTAGTCATTGAGCGGGTCGATGACGTTGAATTCGGGTTGGTGGAACAGCTTGCGTAGAGCCGATTTGCGTAAGGATTCACTGACTTTGGCAGAAAAGAAGCCGCTGTAGTCGGAGTCGAAACCCAGTGTTTCCAACGGGGGCATATCGGCATCGGTGAGTTCGGGGGGCGCTGCGGGCGGCGCTTCGGGGGGCGTTGCGGGTTCTGCTTCTGGCTTTTCAGCGTCGGCGGTTTTGGTTTCGCGCTTCAAGCGTGCCCAGCGTCCGAGAAAGTTTTCATCGCTCATCGTTAATGTCCCCGGTCGTTGTCGTTTTGCCAGTCGGTCAGGCGGCGTTTTTTCTTTTTTTCTGGCGCGTAATGTTCCAGCACGTAGGCTTCTGTCCAGCGGTAGAGTTCGGGCGGAATCGGTACGGCATACACTTCCGCGCTGCCTTGCAGGTAGGAATTGGCTTCGTCGAAACTGAGGGTGACGATGTATGGGGAGGGCGTGCCGTCAGCCGCGAGGTTGGCGATGATGTAGCAGCCCGGTTGCGGCGATTGCAGGTTGTGGTAGTAACCTTCGCATTCGTCGCGGTGCAGGCTGACACTGAGACCGGGGTAAAGGTATTGCTGGATGCCGTCCTGTTCGTGCAACAGGGTAACGGTGTGGTGTTCATTGGTACCGACCACCACGCCGGTGGCTGTCCAATAGGCATCAGCCCAGCGGCTGATCGACGGGCGTTTTTCCAGAATGACGGATACCGCCAGCCGTTGGGGTAAAAGGGGCGCATCTTGCAGGGTTGATGGATTCACGGTTTTCCTCCGAAAGCGTTCTTTAAAGACTTGAGCAAGTTACGTGCCAGCGGGCGAAGGGGGGAATAAGTCGGTTTGGCGGTGTTTAATGCGGGGGTGTTGGGTCATTTTGTCCGGTTTGGCCGTTGGATGTGGGTCAATTTGTTACGTTCTGCGCTTGAGGGGAATGTATTCCTGCGGGTTTGAAGGGGCGGTATGGTTCTTGCTAGAGGACAATACAGCAGACGGAGAAAATTGAATGAGCAGCACTGCCCACCCCACCCAACTGGTTGATCGCTTTGGTCGTCAGATTACTTATGTCAGGTTGTCGGTCACTGACCGTTGTGACTTGCGCTGCGTGTACTGCATGTCTGAAGACATGACCTTTGTACCACGCGAGCAATTGCTGACGCTGGAGGAAATAGCGCGGCTGGGCAAAGCCTTCGTCGCTCTCGGCGTGCATAAACTTCGCATTACCGGCGGTGAACCGCTGGTACGTCGCAATATCCTCAAGCTGTTTGAGGATTTGGGGCAATTGGAGGGCTTGCGTGACCTGACCGTCACCACTAACGGCACGCAGTTGACCCGCTACGCCAAAGACTTGAAAGCGGCAGGCGTGACCCGCGTCAATATCAGCCTTGATACGCTGGATGCAGAACGTTTCCACAAACTCACTCGCCTCGGCGACATCAGCAAGGTGCTGGCGGGGATTGATGCGGCACTGGAAGCCGGTTTCCAGCGGGTCAAGCTGAATGCGGTGGTGCTGAAACACCGTAACCACGATGAAGTCACCGATCTGGTTAATTTCGCCCACCAACGCGGCATGGACATCAGCTTTATCGAAGAAATGCCGCTGGGCGTGATTGGCGATCATGACCGTGCCGAAGCTTATTATTCCAGCGATGAAATCCTCCGTGATTTGCGGGGCACAATGGCATTGCATGAGGTAGAGGACAATACCGGCGGGCCTGCACGCTATTTCCGACGCGGGCATACGGATAGCCGGGTGGGGTTCATTTCGCCACATAGCCACAATTTTTGCGATACCTGCAACCGGGTGCGGGTCACGGCGGAAGGGCGTTTGCTGCTGTGCCTGGGGCAGGAACATTCAATGGATTTACGCCGCGTATTGCGTGCCAACCCCGGTGATGATGCCAAGCTGCGCGAAGCCTTACTGGCGTCGATGGCGCTTAAACCCAAGGGTCACGATTTCGACCTGCAAGCCCAACCGGTTATTTTTCGCCATATGAGCGCCACTGGAGGTTAATCATGTCTGAGCCATCTGTCACTGCGTATCCGCATTTGAGCAATGCTTCGCTGGATACCACCATCTGTGTGCAGCCGGTGGATGAATACGGGCAAACGCGAGAAGGCTACATTTCTGCGGAACGCCCGCTGACGATTTACCTCGACAAGCGCGAAATCCTTACCCTAATGACCATGGGCAGCCAGCCGGAATTGCTGGTGCTGGGTTGGTTACGCAACCAGAACCTGATTACCGAAATCGCCCAGCTCAAGGCGATTCAGGTGGATTGGGAAACCGAATCGGTCGCTGTCACCACCTTTCAGGGCGTGGAGGGGCTGGATGAAAAGCTCGGGCGCAAAACCGTCACCACCGGCTGCGGACAGGGAACCATGTTTGGCAACCTGATGGACAGGCTGGATCAGTTGCAACTGCCCGCCGTCACGGTGCAGCAGTCGCAGCTTTATGACACCTTGCACGCGCTCACCGAATACAACGAAATCTACCGGCGGGCGGGGGCGGTGCATGGTTGTGCGCTGTGTGCGGGCACTGACATCCTTAGTTTCGTGGAAGACGTGGGTCGGCACAATGCGGTTGATAGCATCGCCGGGTACATGTGGCTGCACGGCATCAGTGGTGGCGACAAGCTGTTTTACACCACCGGGCGGCTGACCTCGGAAATGGTCATCAAGGTGGCGCAAATGGGCGTGCCGGTGCTGTTATCGCGTTCTGGCGTGACTGAAATGGGGCTGGAGCTGGCGAAAAAGCTGGGGGTAATCCTCATCGCCCGCGCCAAAGGGCGGCATTTTCTGGTGTACAACGGGGTGGAGCGGGTGGTGTTTGATGCCATGCCTCGGCGTGTGGAAGCGGATGCATGAATCAGGCTACCTACATGAGCGTCAAGCAGGTTGCTGATTACTTGCAACTGAATGAAAAGAAAGTCTACGAATTGGTGCGTGATAACCAGATTCCAGCCACCAAGGTGACAGGCAAATGGCTGTTTCCGCGTACTTTGGTGGATCGTTGGCTGATGGAATCGTCCTATAACGGTTTGCTTAGCGACCGGCTTTCCATTGTGGGTAGTGACGATCCGTTGCTGTATCGGGTGGCAATGGCTTACACCAATGCGGTGGGACCCAATGCGCTGGTCAGCTATTTTCCGACCGGCACTAGCATGGGCTTGAAGCTGTTGCACATGCGCCGCGCGGATGCTTGTTGCTTGCACTGGGGGCCGAATGAGGAAAGCGGTTTGCGTCACCCGGCCTTGCTGCGCCAGTTTCGGCAGGCGGATTTGTGGGTGTTGGTGCATTTGTACCGGCGTGAACAGGGGCTGATGTTGCACCCGGAGGTGTTGGCACGGGTTGGGGGGGATACGCAGCAAATTTTTCGTCAGGAATTGCGCTGGGTGGCGCGGCAGCAGGGTTCGGGGTCGCAGCGTTTTTTGATGGAAATACTCAGTCGTGCCAACCTCAGTTTGGACGATCTGGACATGCGCCAGACAGCTTATTCCGAACGCGAGGCAGCGGCGCTGGTGTCAATGCGTGAGGCGGATATTGCGCCGGGGGCGAAGGCAGCAGCCTTGGAAAACGGGTTGGCCTTCATCAGCTATGGGTGGGAGTCGTTCGATATTGCCTTGCCGCGTAATATCTGGTTCCGGCATTTGTTTCAGGGGCTGTTGCAGCGGTTGCGCTCGGATGTGACCCAGCGCATGGTGCTGACGTATGAGGGCTATGATTTGAGCGAGACGGGGAAGCTGTTGTGGGGGGAGGATTAAGCGGCTGAACCAAGAAAACGCAGGTCAGGGGAGAGCCATGACCCGCGTCAAGTCGCGAGGAGGAGGAAACTTAGAAGAAGCCCAGCGGGTTGATGTCGTAGCTGACCAGCAGGTTTTTGGTTTGCTGGTAGTGGTCGAGCATCATTTTGTGGGTTTCACGGCCTACGCCAGATTTTTTGTAGCCACCGAAGGCTGCGTGCGCGGGGTAGAGGTGGTAGCAGTTAGTCCATACACGGCCTGCTTGGATGCCACGCCCCATGCGGTAAGAACGGTTCATGTCACGCGTCCACACGCCAGCACCCAGACCGAACTCGGTGTCATTGGCAATAGCCAGCGCTTCCGCTTCGTCTTTGAAGGTGGCCACCGACACGACTGGCCCGAAGATTTCTTCTTGGAACACGCGCATATTGTTGGTGCCTTTCAGCAGGGTAGGCTGGATGTAGTAACCTTCGCAGTAATCCGCCGCCATGCTTTCAACTTCACCGCCGGTAATGACTTCCGCGCCTTCTTCCTTGCCAATCTGGATGTAGCTGAGGATTTTTTCGTACTGCTCTTGGGAGGCTTGCGCACCGACCATGACTTCCGTATCCAGTGGGTTGCCGCGTTTGATTTGTGCGGCACGCTCGATCACCATGCCGATGAATTTTTCGTAGATGGATTCTTGAATCAACAGGCGTGAAGGGCAGGTGCAAACTTCGCCTTGGTTGAAGAATGCCAGTACCGCGCCTTCGACTGCTTTGCTGACAAACGCATCTTCATGATCCAGTACGTCTGCAAAGAAGACGTTAGGGGATTTGCCGCCCAGTTCTACGGTGGAGGGAATGATGTTTTCCGCCGCGTATTTCATAATCAGGGAGCCGACCGGGGTAGAGCCGGTGAAGGCGATTTTGGCGATGCGTTTGCTGGTGGCCAGTGCTTTGCCTGCTTCTACGCCGTAGCCGTTGACGATGTTCAAGACACCGGCTGGCAGTAAGTCAGCGATCAGTTCCATCATGACCAGAATGGAGGCGGGGGTTTGTTCTGCCGGTTTCAGTACCACGCAGTTGCCTGCTGCGAGTGCGGGCGCTAGTTTCCAGCACGCCATCAGCAGCGGGAAGTTCCACGGGATAATTTGACCGACCACGCCCAGCGGCTCATGGAAGTGGTAAGCGACGGTGTGTTCGTCGATTTCACCCATCGTGCCTTCTTGCGCCCGCAAGCAACCTGCGAAATAGCGGAAGTGATCGGAGGAAAGTGGCACGTCAGCGTTCAGGGTTTCGCGCACGGCTTTGCCGTTGTCCCAGGTTTCGGCGACTGCCAGCATTTCCAGATTGGCGTCGATGCGGTCAGCGATTTTCAGCAGGATATTGGAGCGTGCGGCTACGGATGTTCTGCCCCACGCGTCTTTGGCGGCGTGGGCGGCATCCAGTGCCAGTTCGATGTCTTCGGCGCTGGAGCGCGGGATCTGGCAGAACGGCTTGCCATTGACCGGGGAAATATTGTCGAAGTATTCACCGTTTACCGGGGCAATCCATTCGCCGCCGATGAAGTTGCCGTAGCGTTCTTTGAAGTTGATGACGGCGCCTTCGGTATTTGGATTTGCGTATTGCATGGTTCTTCTCCTCTCTCAATGACTGGTCTGAATCAAGTAAAGCCGAATCCTCTGTGCGGCTCTTGTGGATAACATAATCTATCAAGGTTGGATAAAGGTTGGTGAAACGGAAAGGTTGGCAAAAAGTTAGCGATTTCCCAACACAGCTTCCGCCAGACAAAGCCGTGCCCATACTTCAACAGGGTCATTCTTGTTAACCAGATGCCCAAACCGCTTACGTACCGCAACCCCCAACCAGCGTTGCACCGCAAGGTTAGCCTCGCCAGAATGCGGATATTTCCCCAATCGAAACGCCAACAATTCCACCAAGGTGCTGTCGACGGACACCATTACCGAATCATTTTGAAAGTAAATACGGTATTGAACTGGCATGGCTAAGCATTTAATCGTCGTTGTTGGTAAAACACTTCACATTTAAGTGACGGGGAGAATGACGTAGAACCACATTAAAAAGCATTATTAACGGTGAACAATAGAAAAAAAGCAATCAGAGCATAGCCGTGATTGCTAAGGGACAAATCCTAAGAGGAGTGACTTGTGCTACAGAGCCTAATACGATGAATCGCTGAGTGGATATTAACCGAAAACAAGTGCCATGAGGAGGTAATTGGAGGTCACGCCTATGCTTTTCGCGTATACCATGTTCCCCGCGCCTGCCCGTGCCGTAAGATGAAGCCATCTGCCAATAGTTGCGCAATACGGAGTTTCAGGGTTGCCCGTGGGGTTTGGGTCAGCTCTTCTGCCTGCTTCATGGTGATGCGTTCTTGTGTGGTGAGGTATTCAAGGATTCTGACGCTATCAGCAGGCAAGCTTTCCCAACCACGGTTATCTGCCATCTTCGCCGCTAAGTGGTCTTTCTGAGCTTTCAAGGAGCGCAGGAAAAACGATAGCCACGGCAGCCAGTCGGGGTTTTCTTTATCCAATGAGCCTTGGGTACGACGTAAAGCAAGGTAATAGCTGTCTTTATTGCGCTCGATAATGCTTTCCAGCGAGGTGTAAGGTATGTAGCTGTAGCCTGCTTGTAGCAGCAACAGCGTTACCAATACGCGTGATAGCCTGCCATTGCCGTCTTGGAACGGGTGTATGGCTAAGAACACTACGTTGAATATGCCAACAGTCATCAGGGGGTGCTGGCTGCGGTCTTCCAAGGTTGCCCGTGTCCATTCCACCAGTGCCTGCATTTCCCTTGGCGTGTCAAATGGAGTGGCTGTCCTGAATATCACCCCTAGGCTTTTGCCTGATTCGTCGAAGGCTTCCACATGGTTGTTCAGGGTTTTGTATTGCCCCCGATGACGTTCATCTTTGTCGGAATGGCGCAGCAGGATGGCATGAAGCTGTTTCAGATGGTTTTCTGTCAGGGGGATGTCAGCATAGCTTTGGAAAATGGTTTCCATTGCCTCTGAGTACCCGGCAACCTCTTGTTCATCACGGGTCTGGAACGATTGCCTGCCAATATTCCCCAGCAGCTTTTCGACCTCGGCATCACTCAACTTTGACCCTTCGATACGGGTCGATGAGCCGATGCTTTCCACCGTTGCCACTCGGCGCAAGGCTTCCAAACGTTCTGGGGTTAGGCCGTGGATGGCTTTCCAGCCGCCTCGGAATTCGTCGATTTCGGCAATGAGCTTGAGCATTTCTGCGCTGATGCTCAGGGAATGGGTTTTCATCGGAATAGCCAATAAGTCGTAAATAGTTAGCCGATATTAGCCAATATTAGCCAATAAGCAAGTTTGGTAACGTTCCCGTTCCTGCCGTGAAAATCCCATACCGGCAATGTTATGCGGGGCAAGGTGTTCAAGGTCATAGCGCAGACCAGTCACACCCAGCCGTTCGCGGTTATCCATCGGCAGGTAAGTGGTGAATTTTCGCCATATCACAACGGCCAAAACCACAATATCGCTGGAATGGATACGCACCCCGCCAGAATATTCATCGGAATACCGATCTTCAAATAATCCATCACCCGATAACCGCCGGGTCCATACACCATCAAATTGGTTTGGTAGCCAATCGGCGTCATGAAACTGGCGGAAGCCGCAAACATGATGGCAATCGCAAATGGCATAAAATTCACCCCCATCTGTTCCGACACGGCACTGCAAATAGGGAACATCAACACGGCGGCCGCATTGTTGGTAATGACTTCCGTAAACAGCGAAGTCATTACATAAACCATCACCAAGGCCATCAGCGGGGTGAGATGCCCACCGGACATCAGGCTTTCCGCAATCCATTGGGCAGCCCCGGTTTTATCCATCGACTCACCCAGCGCAAACGAAGCACCGACGACCGTTAACACCGTAAAATCAATGGAACGGCGTGCCAACCCCGCATTCAGGCAGCGGGTGACTAACATCACGCCTGCCGCCAGCCATGCTGCTTGTAAAATGGGAATAATTTCCAAGGCACTGAGCACCACCATTGCGGCTAGAACACCCAGTGCCAGTTGGGCTTTTTGGAAATTGGGCGGGCTGGAATCTTCTAGTGCACTGACCAGCAGAAAATCCTTACGGAAGCTGTACTGTTTGGCGAACTCTTTTCCCGCCTCCATCAACAGGGTATCGCCCACTTGCAAATGGGCGTTCAAGCCCTTGTCAGGCAAGGTATCGACACCGCCGCGTGAAATGGACAGTACCACCGCCTGATAAGAGCCGAGGAAATCGCATTCTTGCAAAGTCATCCCCAGAAACGGGAATTCAGGGCCAATAACGGCTTCCACCAAGCGGCGTCTGAAATGCACAATACCGAGTTTGTGGATGTCTTCATTGGCAGGCTTCAAGCCCTGAATGCTGCGCAATTCGTGGGCGCAACGCGGTGCGCCAATGAACGAGAGCCGATCACCCGCTTGTAGGATGAAATCCCCCGGCGGACTTTGGGTCACTTCATCGGCGCGTTCCAGTTCTGCCAAATAACCGTAGCCGAGGTTGCTCAAGCCCGCCACGGATAAGGATTGCCCATGCAATGCCCCGTCTTCGACAATCATTTCGACGTGGTATTCACGCACTTTGTCCAAGCCTTCTGCCACACCCGCGCTGTCGGGCAACAGGCGATTGCCGAAGAGCAACAGGAAGCCGCCACCCGCCAGTAAGAGAATCAGCCCCACGCCGCTAATGTCAAATACGCCTAAGCCCTCGTGCCCGCTTTTTTGCAGCAAGCCATTCACCACCAGATTGGTGCTGGTGCCGATCAGGGTGCAAGTTCCCCCCAGAATGGCGGTATAACTGAGGGGTAACAACAGTTTGGAAGGCGGGATTTTCAAACGCTGACACCATTCCTGAATGGCAGGAATCAACATCGCCACCACCGTGGTATTGTTCAAAAAAGCACTCAAGGCCGCCGTCGGCAATAACATGCGGAACTGTGCCCCGCGCACACTCGACGGTTGCCCCAGTAATCGCCGGGTAATGCACTGGATAGCGCCAGTTTCCCGTAACCCCGCAGCCACAATGTACAGCGCGGCAATCGTCATTAACCCGGTATTGGCAAAACCCGCAAACGCTTCTTCCGGTTTGAGTACGCCGCTTACCATCAGGATGATGAGTGCGGCCATCAGGATCAGGTCGGGGGAAATCCGCGACAGCGCCAGAAAACCCAATACACCCAATACCAAGCCAATCGCTAGAATCCCTTCCCAACCCATGTTGTGTCTCCTTTAAACAACCATTCCGGCACCGACCGTATTATTCGTGCTCTCATCAATCACGATGAATGCACCCGTGCCACGATTATCCGCATACGCATCCACAAACAGCGGTTGTGCCAGCTTGAAGGTGACGTTGGCAATGTCATTCATCGCTAACTGGTTCACCGGCTGCTTATCCAGCGTATTCACATCCACGCGCCAGGCAATGTCGGCGACTTTGGCCTTGGTGTCGCGGGTGGTATGGCGGATCAGGTAAGTACGCGCCCGATCCAGCGGGCTTTCTGCTAACCAGCAGACGGTGGCGTTCAGTTGCTTGGTCTGCGTGGGCAAGTCAGTGGCTTTCACCAGCATATCGCCGCGTGAAATGTCGATTTCATCCGCCAATAATACGGTGACGGATTGTTCGGTTTCCGCTGTGGTTAACGGTGTTCCACCCAATTCAAGCGCTTTGACCGTGCTAGAAAGGCCGGAGGGTAATACCGTCACGCGCTCGCCCACACTCAGGCTGCCGGATTCCACTCGCCCCATGAAGCCCCGGTAATCATGCAACTGTGGATTGCTGGCATCCTGCGGGCGGCACACGTACTGGACGGGGAAACGGAACGCCGCTGCATGGCGTTTTTGCGCACTTGGCGTGGTTTCCAGAATATCCATGAGTGTTTGGCCTTGATACCAATCCAGCTTGTCGCCACGCTCCACCACCATGTCGCCATTGAGGGCGGAAAGCGGCATGAATTGCACGTCACGGATACCCAATTGTTCGGCAAAATCCAGATAATCCCGCTGGATTTCCTCGAAACGCGCCTGGCTGTAATCCACCAAATCCATTTTATTCACCGCCACCAGCAAATGCGGAATCCCCAGCAAATGCGCCAGATACGAGTGCCGCCGGGTCTGGGTTAAGACACCTTTCCGCGCATCCACCAGAATAATCGCAAGGTTGGCGGTGGAAGCCGCCGTCACCATATTGCGAGTGTATTGCTCATGCCCCGGCGCATCGGCAATGATAAATTTGCGCGTGCCGGTGCTGAAATAGCGGTAAGCGACGTCAATGGTGATGCCTTGTTCACGTTCGGCTTGCAAACCATCGGTGAGCAGTGACAGGTCAACCTCCTGCATTCCGCGCCGTTGCGAGGTTTTGGTGATGGCACTCAAGGTGTCCGCCAAAATGGCTTTGGAATCGAACAGCAAACGCCCGATCAGGGTACTTTTGCCATCGTCGACACTGCCGCAGGTCAGCAGGCGCAACAAGCCGTGGTCTTCAAGCGGATGTGTCATTAGAAATAGCCCTCTTTTTTACGTTGTTCCATCGCGGCTTCGGATGCTTGGTCATCCAGTCGGGTAGCGCCGCGTTCAGTAATGGTGGTGGTCGCGGTTTCGGCAATGATTTTTTCAATTGAATCTGCATCAGAAATCACGGGTGCAGTGCAGGTAATGTCGCCGACAGTACGGAAGCGTACTTGCAGGTCGATGATTTCCTCACCCGCTTGCGCCGGGGTAATGTCGGTCACGGGTACGATCGAACCTTGGCGGTACACAATCGGGCGGGTGTGGGCAAAGTAAATGCTGGGTAATGCCAATCCTTCGCGCTCGATGTATTGCCACACATCCAGCTCTGTCCAGTTGGAAATCGGGAAGGCGCGGATGTTTTCACCCTTATGGCTGCGGGCGTTGTACAGGTTCCAGAGTTCCGGGCGCTGATTTTTCGGGTCCCATTGCCCGAATTCGTCGCGGAAGCTCATGATGCGTTCTTTGGCGCGTGCTTTTTCCTCATCACGGCGTGCACCGCCAATGCAGGCATCGAAACCGTGCTCTTCAATGGCTTCCAATAAGGTGACGGATTGGTGCTTGTTACGCGATTCCGTCGGTGATTTGAGCACGACCGTGCCGCGCAGTATAGAGTCTTCTACGGAGCGCACGATCAGACGTTCACCGATGTCAGCGGCTTTGCGGTCACGGAAGGCGATGACTTCGGGGTAATTATGCCCGGTGTCGATATGCAGCAAGGGAAAGGGGAAACGTCCGGGGCGGAAGGCTTTTTCCGCCAGACGCAGCAGACAGATCGAATCTTTGCCACCGGAAAACAGCAAAGCCGGATTACTGCATTGCCCTGCTACTTCGCGTAGGATGTGGATGGCTTCAGCTTCCAACCAATCGAGGTGGCTGAGAAGCCGCCGCTGTGGTTTGAGTGTGTTGAGGAACATGGCGTTATATCCTGAGTAAACGTGAATACGACCTAGTATCCGTGAACTTCTTAAGTTAAAAAAACGATATAATTAGATGTTAATATCTAATAAAAAGATTAAGAGGAGGAGAAAATGACAACTGCTGTCTTTATTAAGACCCCTAAAGGCGTTGAGGAAGTGGAAACCAAAGCGAATGGCTTGTCGATGATCCAGCGTTGGGTGCTCATTTCCATTGATGGCAAACGCACCTTTGCAGATCTCAAGACATTGCCGCGCGTGAATGACTTGGAGGGTATTCTGACTTTCTTGGAGACAGGTGGTTATATTGCCCCGGTCAGTACCCCGGCAAGCGTGGGTTCCGACATGGTTAAGCAAGCGCCTAATACAACCCTTTCTATCTTCCGACCCTTACCGGCCACCGTTGACCCCAAGACGTTCGGCATGGCAAAAAATTTTATGATCAATACCTTAAATGCTTTTTGTGGGTCATATGGCGCCACTGCTTTGGTAAGAAGTATTGAACATTGCCAAACCCATGAGGAGCTGCGTGCCCTGTTTGATCGTTGGCATGAGGATATTGCTAATACCCGCCAAGGACAAAAACAGGGCAAGGATTTGCAGAAAAAGCTACTGGATGTGCTTTGAGGCAAGGTAGCCTTTGCGTACTACAAAATCCCCAAGCGGTTCACTTTCGATGCGTTTGGCGGCGAATTCAGCCAGCAAACCATCCAGTGTGTTGAGGATGGCGGCTTCATCCAAATTCTCGCGGTACAGCGTGTTGAGCCGATCACCGTTGAAACTGGCACCGAGATAAAGGTTGTAACGCCCCGGTGATTTGCCGATCAGGCCGATTTCACCTAACACTGAACGCCCGCATCCATTGGGGCAGCCGGTCATGCGGATTTTGATTTCATCATGACGCAAGCCGTGTTTATCCAGCGACACTTCCAGTTTGCTGATCAGTTCCGGCAAATAACGTTCGGCTTCGGCCATGGCTTGCGGGCAGGTATTCAGTGCCACACAGGCGATGGAGTTACGCCGTAAGCCAGATAAGTGACTGGCATCTGAGGCATAGCCGTGCGTTTGCAGAATACTTTCCACCGTGCCGATGTGTTCTTCGGATACTCCGGTCAGGATCAGGTTCTGGTTGCCTGTCATGCGAAAACCGCAGATATTTTGCGCGGCGATTTCCCGCAAGGCTGTTTTCAGGTGATGGGTGTCATTATCCAGCACGCGCCCGTATTCCAGCCGTAAACCCAGGTGCCATAAGCCATCGGTGGTGGAACGCCAGCCGAAACGGTCGCCCGTGGTCTCAAATTCAAACGGACGTACTTTGCCCAGTGCAAACCCCAGACGGGTATTCAACTCCCGCTTGAACCAGTCCAGCCCGTGCCGGTCGAGGGTGTATTTGAAACGCGATAGCTTGCGGTCTTGGCGATTGCCATAATCACGCTGGATGGCGACGGTGTGGAAACACACGTCCAACACCTGTTCCGGCGTGCAAAAACCGATGGTGGATGCCAAGCGTGCGTAAGTATCTTCGCGCCCAAACGTAAACCCTAAACCTCCACCGACCGCAACGTTGAAACCTGCCAGTTTGCCGTTTTGCTCAATCGCTATCAGGCCGATGTCGTTGGCGTACACGTCCATGTCGTTGAATGGCGGAATCGCAATGGCAATCTTGAATTTGCGCGGCAGGTAATGCTTGCCGTACAGCGGCTCGATTTCCTCCGCTTCACCGCCTGCCACCAGCGTTTTGCCTTGTTCCTCGTCCAACCAGATTTCGTGGTAGGCACGCGACTGGGGCAGCAAATGGTCGCTGATCTTTTGCGCCCACGGGAACACTTCCGCATGAAAACTCGACAGCGTGGGGTCGGGTGTACACATCACATTGCGGTTCACGTCGCCACACCCGGCAATGCTGTCTAGCAAGGCTGCATCCATCGCCTTGATGGTGTTCTTCATGTCGAACTTGATAATGCCGTGAAACTGCAAGGCTTGGCGCGTGGTAATGCGCGAGGTGCCATTGCCGTAACGGTTGCTGATGTCGTCGAGTTTGACCCATTGCTCAGCGCTCAAATCGCCGCCCGCCACCCGCAGGCGGATCATGAAGGAGTACGCCGGTTCGAGCTTTTTATCCTGCCGATGCAGACGCACATCGCGGTTATCCTGCATGTACGAGCCGTGAAATTTCACCAGTTGTACATTGTCTTCGCTGATCGCGCCGGTGATCGGGTTGTGGAAATCGTCTACCAGATTACCGCGCAAGTAGTTGCTGCTATCCTTGATGTGTTCGACCGCAGAACCGTTAGGGGCAAGCGCGTTGAGGGGTTTGGGTGTCGCTGTATGTTCCATTAGGCTGCCTTTTTCAAGGGGTTGCGTGTGCCATCGTGCAGGCCGCATTCCTGATTGTGGGATTCCCACCACCAGCGCCCGGCACGTTCGTCTTCGCCTACTGCCACGGCGCGGGTGCAGGGGGCGCAGCCAATACTGGGGAAAAGTTCATCATGCAGCTTGTTGTAAGGGATGTCGTATTGGCGGATATAGCCCCACAATTGCGCGGTGGTCGCATTCAGCAGCGGGTTGAATTTCACCAGATCGCGTTGTTCATCGCGCTCAAACAAACCCATGTCAGCGCGGAAACTGGATTGTGTTGCCCGTAACCCCGTGATCCATACCTGTGCGCCGGTGAGTGCGCGGTTGAGCGGTTCAATTTTGCGGATGGTGCAGCATTCTTTGCGATTGCCGACCGATTCGTAAAGCGCGTTGATGCCTTTGAGGGTGACGTAATGCTCAATCGCGGCGGTTTGCGGGTAAAACACTTTGATCGGCTTGCCGTACTTGTTGCGGGTTGCGTCAAGCGTGTCGTAGGTTTCTTTGAAATTGCGCCCGGTATCCAGCGTGAATACCTCGATGTCGAGATCGTTACGGAAGATGGCATCAGTAATCACCTGATCTTCCAGCCCCAGACTGGTGGAAAAAGCAATGCGTCCGTCGAAGCGTTGGCGCAAGGCAAGCAGGGCTTCGTCCAGTGTCAGGTCGTGGAAATCAGCGTGCAAGGTTTGCAGCGGTGCGGTTGTTAATGTCATGGTCTTGTGCCTCATGGAAAGTGGATGAGGCGCAGTATCCCTGAAACGTTAAAGCGAAAAAAACGATATAATTCGATATGAATATCTTGAAAATGGATTTAATCGATGAGAAATTTAACTATTTCTAGTCTTTTTAGCTCTTTTTGAGATATTCATATCAGATAATATCACTTTTTTCGCTCTAAAGTTTCATGGATACTCGGCGGCATTCATCACTTTTGAAGGAGTGGCACACATGCTGCTAAGCCCACAACAATTCCAGCAAGTATCCGGTGCTGTCCGTGATCTCACACCCACGCAACTGGCTTGGGTCAGCGGTTACCTCTCCGGTTTAACGACCCAGCAGGCATTGCCGACCCCTGCTATTGCCGCCCATACCCTGAAAACCACCATCCTTTACGGTAGTCAGACGGGGAACGGCAAGCGGGTTGCCGAGCAGTTGTATGCCCGCTTGCAAGCCCAGACTGCCGAGGTGTCGTTACACGATGTGAAATCCTACCGCCCACAGCAACTCAAGCAGGAACAGCGTCTGATTCTGGTGATCAGTACCCACGGCAATGGTGAACCGCCGGATGATGCCCGTGCGTTTTTCCAGTTTCTGCACAGTGAGCGTGCACCACGCTTGGAAAAGTTGGAATACGCCGTGCTGGCCTTGGGTGACAGCAGTTATGAGGATTTTTGCCAGACCGGCCTGTTATTGGATCAGCGTCTGGCGGAACTGGGTGCAACCCGTTTGCTGGAGCGGGTGGATTGCGATGTGGATTTCAGCACCACCGCCAGTACGTGGCAGCAAGCGGTGCTGGAGAAAACCCCCGCTGCTGCTGCCGATAACAGCATTCACTTTGCCCGTAACCCGTTGGCAGCCGCGATTGCGCCTGTGTCTGCGCCAGCGTACACGGCGGAACACCCGTTTCAGGCTGAAGTGCTGGGGCGGGTGGTGTTAACCGATGATGATTCCGCCAAAGAGGTGTTGCATCTGGAATTGTCGCTGGAAGGTTCTGGTATCCACTACCAACCCGGCGATATTCTGGCGGTCAGCGTGCCGAACCCCCCGGATTTGGTAGAGAAGGTCTTGGCTCTCAGCGGTTTGCACGGCGGTGATGCGGTGCTGGTGCGGGGCGAAACAAGGACGCTGCAAGAGGCTTTGCGTGGGCATTACGAACTTTCCCACCTGACTCGGCGGCAAGTGCAAGCCTATGCCAAGTTGATTGCCCACTCGGCATTACAAGCGGCGGCAGAGGATAAAACGGCCTTGCAAGCGTGGCTGGCAGCGGCTGATTGGGCGGATTTGCTGCACGAATTTCCCGGCAAGCTGGCGGCGCAAGCGCTGGTGGATGTGCTGCGCCCCTTGCAGGCACGTCAATATTCGATTGCTTCCAGCCCTGTCGCGCACCCGGATGAGGTGCATTTGCTGGTCAAGCGGGTACGCTACGATTTTCAGGGACGTACCCATTGGGGAACCGCATCCAATGCGTTAGCGGGCTTGCAAAGTGGTGATGCGGTGGCAGTGCATTGGTTGGCGAATCCGCATTTCAAGTTACCGACGGACTCGGAGACACCGCTGATCATGATTGGGGCGGGTACAGGTGTGGCACCTTTCCGCAGTTTCTTGCTGGAACGTGATGTGCAGGGGCTGCGTGGCAAAACGTGGTTGTTTTTTGGGGAGCAACGTTTCCGCAGTGATTTTCTGTACCAAACCGAATGGCAGCAATTGCTGGCCAATGGCACGCTGGAACGCCTGAGCGTGGCGTTTTCGCGGGATCAGGCGGAAAAGCAGTATGTGCAACATCGGCTACGCGAAGCAGCGCGTGAGGTGTATCAGTGGTTGCAAGCCGGGGCGCACGTGTACGTGTGTGGTGATATGCACGGCATGGCGAAGGATGTGCATCAAGCTTTGCTCGACATTGTGGCAGAGCAGGGCGGGCTGACTGCCAGTGCCGCCGCTGCCTTGCTGGAACAATGGATAGGCGAGCGACGTTACCAGCGGGATATTTATTAAGCGTTAGGGCTTATTTGAATACCACGGTTTTATTGCCATCCATGAACACGCGGCGTTCGATGTGCAAGCGCACGGCTTTGGCGAGGGCGCTGTTTTCCAGATCGCGACCGAGGGCTGCGAGAGCTTCCGGCTGGTAACTGTGGTCGACGCGCTCGACGGATTGTTCAATGATGGGGCCTTCGTCCAGGTCGGAGGTCACGTAATGCGCGGTTGCACCGATCAGTTTCACGCCACGGTCATAGGCTTGGTGGTAAGGGCGTGCGCCCTTGAAGCCGGGCAGGAAAGAGTGGTGGATATTGATGCATTTGCCGGTGAGTTTGCGGCAGGTGTCGTCGGATAGGATTTGCATGTAACGCGCCAGCACCACCAGTTCGGCTTGGGTTTCGGCGACGATTTCCAACATGCGGGCTTCCTGTTCGGCTTTGTTGGTTTTGTCGACGGGCAGGCAGATGAAGCGGATGCCTTCGCGTTCTACCAGCGAGCGCAAGTCCATGTGGTTGGAGACCACGCAGACCACGTTCATGTTCAGGTCGCCCTTGTTTTTGCGGTACAGCAAGTCCACCAGACAGTGGTCGGCTTTGGATACCATCAGGATGACGCGAGTCGCACGGGTGGCGTTGGTAATGTGCCATTCCATCGCGAAGTGGCTGGCAATCGCTGTAAATTGCTGGCGCAGGGCGTCGATTTCAGGCGATAACGCCGCAGCGGGGCGGAACATGATGCGGCAGAAAAACCGTTGGGTCATTTCATCATCGTATTGCGACATTTCGGTGATGTAGCACTGCGATTCCGCCAGAAAGCCGGTGATGGCGGCGACAATGCCAGTTTTCGCCGGGCAAGTGACGGTGAGGATATAGGTTTCTGCTGTCATGGTCTTGATGCCGTTAGGTTATTTTCTTGTAGAGTAAATCCCAGACGCCATGCCCCAGTTTTAAGCCCCGATTCTCAAACTTAGTCAGGGGGCGGGTATCAGGGCGCGGTGCGTAAGGCGGTTCCGGCGCAAGATTAACAAAGTCGGGGCTGGTTTGCATGACTTCAGCCATGTGGACGGCGTAGTTTTCCCAATCAGTGGCCATGTGGAATACACCGCCCGTCTGCATCCGCGAGGCCAGCAGGCTAACGAAGGGGGCTTGCACGATGCGGCGTTTATTGTGCTTGCTTTTGTGCCAAGGGTCGGGGAAGAACAGTTGCACCCGCTCCAATGAGTTCAGTGGGATGCGCTTTTGCAGGATCTCGACCGCATCCGAATTCAGCAGGCGCAGGTTTTGCAAGCCTTGTTCGCCGATCAGTTTCAGCAAATGCCCGACGCCGGGGGTGTGAACTTCAATGCCGATGAAGTCACGTTCCGGCGCGGCGCGTGCCATTTGTGCGAGGGAATCACCATTGCCGAAGCCGATTTCCAGCGTCACCGGGGCAACCCGCCCGAACAGGCTGGGGAAATCCAGTGGCGTGTCGGTGGTTTCAATCCCGAAGACTGGCCATAGGTTGGTCAGGGCTTCTTCTTGCGCCTTGGTGCGACGACCTTGGCGCAAGACGAAACTCTTAATGGTACGTGGGTGTTCTGCTGATTCCATGATACTGCCCGTTGCTTAGAAAAAAGTACCTTCCAGCGGGGAAGACGCTGATGCGTAACGCTTACGCGGCATCCGCCCTGCCAAGAAGGCTTCACGCCCGGCTTCAATGGCCTTTTTCATCGCGGAAGCCATCAGCACTGGGTTTTTCGCACCGGCAATCGCGGTGTTCATCAGCACGCCGTGGCAACCCATTTCCATCGCAATCGCTGCGTCGGAAGCAGTGCCGACGCCTGCATCGACAATGATCGGCACTTTGGCATTTTCAATGATTTCTAGGATATTGTACGGGTTGCGGATGCCAAGGCCAGAACCAATCGGTGCGGCCAGCGGCATGACGGCAACACAGCCGATTTCTTCGAGTTGGCGGGCAATCAGCGGGTCATCGCTGGTGTAAACCATCACGTCGAAGCCGTCTTTTACCAGAATTTCAGCTGCTTTCAGGGTTTGGATGGTGTCTGGGTAGAGGGTTTTGACATCGCCGAGCACTTCCAGCTTGACCAGATTGTGGCCGTTGAGCAGTTCGCGTGCCAAGCGGCAGGTGCGCACGGCGTCGTCGACGTTGTAACAGCCTGCGGTATTCGGTAGCAGGGTGTATTGGTCGAGCGGGATGACGTCCAGCAGGTTGGGTTCATCCTTGTTCTGGCCGATATTGGTACGGCGGATGGCAACGGTGATGATTTGCGCACCACTGGCTTCCGTGGCGGCTTTGGTTTCTGCTAGGTCTTTGTATTTGCCAGTGCCGACTAATAGGCGTGAAGAATATGCCTTGCCTGCAATGGTGAGGGTGTCATTTTGCATAATGGGTGCTTCCTTGTTTAGCCGCCGCCGATGGCGTGGACGATTTCAACCGTATCCTGAGGCTGGAGGATAACGTTGTCAAATTGGCTGCGCGGCACCAGTTCTTGATTGACTTCCATAGCCAGACGCTTGCCTTGCAAGTCAAGAATGACCAGCAATTGCGCCACTGTCGTGCCTTCCGCGATGAGGTGCGGGGTTCCGTTGACGAGTATTTCCATCACGCTATCCGGTTGATTGGGGGAGGCAGTATTACACCATAAGCGGGCAGGTCTGTCAGTGTATTCACTGTCGCGGATAAGCGTTGGTCGTATGAATTTGGGGGTATGCGCGAAATATTATAGGGTTAACGAATGAAGATGAGTGTTCTTTACGATTTAAAAAATTATCAGTCAAAAATAACAACAATGAGGTGAGTCACTATGGAGGTGCTAGTTGCCTATAGTGCTAAGCATCCTGTTCTGCGAATGAGTCAGTCGGAAAAATCCATTTTATTTGGGCGTGATGAGGTTCTGGTGAAATTGAACTCGGCGCTTTCCAATGTGAAGTTCCCTATGCTGGTCTTAACTGGGGAAGTAGGCAGTGGTAAAACGGCGCTTATGCAGCATTGGTTGTGGCAATATAAAACGGCGGATCGACAGGATTTTGATGCGATATTGAGGTGGTCATTTTCGAGCTATATCAATGAGCATGATCCGAAAAGCGAGCTACATCAGTTTTTAGAATATGCTTTGATTGCTTTGAATGTGGCTTTTTCAACAAGGCATTCGTGTCTAGAAAAAGTAATGTTGCTGGTCAAGCAGTTGCAGCAACAACGTGTTTTATTGATTCTTGATCATGTGTTTGGGGCGATGTTTACGGTTGAACGCAGTGATCATCATGATTTGGTGGCTTGTTTTGATGCGTTGTTAATGCCGCTGATGCGTTATAACCCAGGTTGTTGTGTATTGGTATTGGATGATCCTACTATTTTGGTTGGAACGCGATACGTCGGTGCACCTGAGTTGAGATTGGAGAGGTTAAGCCAAGTCGATGGTGTGAAATTATTAATGCATAGGGGTGTTTCAGGTAAGGGTAATGCGTTGGCTAAAGTGTCTGCTTTATTTGAATGCCACCCCTTAACGCTGACATTATTGGTGCCTTATTTACGTGATGCCTGTGGGGGAGATCTGACCAAGCTGGATACGATTCCTGTATTGTTTGATCAGCACGCAACTGGTCGTCATACGCGGCGTATTTTGGCAGCTTACGAAAAATGGTTGATGAATACGCCTGAATTGGCGATGGTTTATCTATTCAGTTTGTTTAATGGCGCGTTTTCTACTCGTCAATGCTTAGATTATTGTCATGCGATTTTTCGGCGGCAATCGTTGTTCGTTAAAAGAGAGATACCCAGCATCTTAGCGCCATTGAGTCGATTGAACGATAAAAAGCTCTTGAATTTACAACAACACTTGCAGGAGCTGTGCTTGGTTACAGCGTATAGAGAGCCAGAGATGTTTGAGATGCATCCGGTGATACGCGAATATTTTGCACAAAAATTTCGGACTGGATTTTGGGATGAATGGGTCTATTTACGAGGGATATTGTTGAGTGATGATGAGGATCACGATATTGCTTCACCCGTTAAGTCAGACCCCATACGCCTAGTAGAAGAACGATTGATGCAGGCCATTGTAGCCAAACACTGGTCACAAGCTGCTGATTCTGCCTTACAGTTGCATCAATATACGTTGGCAAGAGGCAATGTTGATGCAAGTATCAACTATGCTCGTCAAAGCGTGGCTTATGCGCATTTAGGACAAGATACACTGCATTTACAGCAAAATTTACATTTGTTGACAGCGCTGTTGCAACAGGTTGATGCCACCACCTCAGAAGCTATGTCAGCTGAGGTGGCGGTGTGAGAGTTAGGTTTTGCTTGTGCGCGGGTACTCTTCCAGTAGCAGCGATTTACCGCGCATACCTTCAGGTTTAGGCAAGCCCATCAACTGCAACACTGTGGGGGCAAGGTTGCTTAAACCGCCCTCGGTCGAGAGTCGCCAGTTGGATTTGTCCATAATCAGGCAAGGAACGGGATAAACGGTATGTTGGGTATTGGGTTCACCGCTTAACGGGTCAATGTATTCGTCACAGTTGCCGTGGTCAGCCGTCATAATGACGGAATACTCATGGGCAACCGCGCTATCCAGCACCCGGCCAACTTCACGGTCGAGTGCTTCTACCGCCTTGATGACCGCACCCGGTACGGCGGTATGGCCTACCATGTCGCCGTTGGCGAAGTTCACCACGATGAAACAGTATTTGTCGTGTTCGATAGCACTGATGATGGTATCGGCGACTTCTTTGGCGCTCATTTCTGGCTGATCGTCGTAAGTTTCCACATGGGGAGAGGGGATCACGATACGTTCTTCACCTGCGTAAGTGCGTTCGCGTCCACCATTGAAGAAAAAGGTGACGTGGGCGTACTTTTCAGTTTCCGCGCAATGCAGTTGTTTTAAACCGGCGAGGCTGATGGTTTGTGCGAGGTTAGTGGCAGGGCGTTCCGGTGAGAAAATAACCGGAGCCAGCAGGCGCTTGTCGTATTCGGTCATGGTGGTGAGCGAGACTGGTTCGAAATCACCCCGATCGAAGTCGTTGAAGTTTTCATCTGCCAAGGCTTTGGCCGTTTGACGTGGGCGGTCATTGCGGAAGTTGAAGAACAGCACCGTGTCATTGCTTTGGATGAGTTCGGCATTCGGCATAATGCGCGGTTTGATGAACTCATCCGTTTCCCCTGCCGCGTAAGCATCATCGACGGCTTGCAAGGCACTGCTGGCAGGTGTGCCGATACCACGTACCATGGCATCCCATGCTAGCTTGGTACGTTCCCACCGGTGATCACGATCCATTGCGTAAAAGCGCCCGGTCACGGTAGCAATTTCGCCACCCGTCATTTCCATCACACTTTCGATTTGCTTGATGAATTGTTTGGCGATTTTGGGAGCGGTGTCTCGGCCATCGGTGATGACGTGTAGCACGGGTTTGACACCGTGTTCCATGCAGGCTTTTAGCAAGGCGATGATGTGCGTCATGTGGCTGTGGACACCACCATCGGAAACTAAGCCCAGCAGATGCAGTGGGCGCTTATCGGCTTTGGCACTACTTAGCGCATTCAGCAGGGAATGGTTTTTGTAGAAGCTACCGTCTTCAATGGCATCTTCGATACGCACCAAGTCTTGGCGTAGGATTGAGCCGCAGCCAATGGTCATGTGCCCGACTTCGGAATTGCCCATTTGTCCATCTGGCAAACCCACTGCCCGCCCGGAGGCCTGCAAGGTTGTATGCGGGTATTGCCCGAAATAGCGGTCAAAATTCGGCGTGTCTGCTTCATGTACCGCGTTGAAACGTTTGCTCGGGTTAACCCCGAAGCCGTCGAGAATGACCAGAATGGTCTTACGGCGTGGAACGTTTGGGTGTCTTGATCTCACTGGTTGCCCTCATCATACAGTCTATGGTGAAGGCACGCATTGTAGCAGGTAATCCGTTAATTTTGTTTGTCCTTGTCTAGCTTGTCTTGTTCTTCCTTGCGGAAGTTGTCTTCCATGCGCTTGAATTCTTCATCCATCCGTTCCAGCTCCGCTTCCATTTCGGCATCGGTCAAGGGGCGGAAGGCTTCATCGTCGCTGGATTGCGTCGGGGTGGTTTCCTCGAAAATGTGCTGGTCGTTTTCCCATGCGCTGACGTCATTTGCTGTTGCGCCTGTGGCGGTGGCACTAGCGGCGGCAGCGGTAGTTGGCGCGACAGGCATAGTGCTATCGTGAATGGTTTGCTCGGCTTCGTGCTCTGCTTTGTCTACCCGGAAACGCTCCAGATGTTTGGCGAACACCCGGCTTAACAATAAGCCCAGTTCAAACAGTAACCAGATGGGGACTGCCATGAGGATTTGGGACACCACATCCGGCGGTGTCAGGAACATGGCGATAACAAACGCGCCAACAATGATGTAAGGACGGGCTTTGATTAGATTTTCTGCGCTAACCACACCCATGCCGATCAGCAGAATGGTTGCGACCGGGGTTTCAAAGCTGATACCAAAGGCCAGAAACATGGCGACCGTAAAGTCTAGATAAGCGGCAATATCCGGCGTCGGGTTGACGTTACTGGGGGCAAATGCCACGGCAGCTCTGGAAATCATCGGAATGACCAGAAAATACGCAAACGCCATGCCCGCGTAAAACAAACCTACGCTGGAAACCAGCAGGGGTGTTACCAGCTTCTTTTCATGCTGGTACAAGCCAGGAGCAACAAAGCCCCAAATTTGGTAAAAGGTATACGGTAGCGTAATCAAAAAGGCGACCATCAACGCCAATTTGAAGGGAATCAGGAAGGGTGAAGCCACCCCAATCGCAATCAGCTTCTCGCCGTGCGGTAACTGGCGTATCAATGGGTCAGATAGCCAATTGTATAAATCTTGCACAAAAGGGGAGAGAAGAATAAACACGGCAATAATGGCAATGACAATGCGCAGCAAACGGTCACGTAATTCAAACAAGTGTTCTAGAACTGCCTTGAACCCGGCATCCTGATCGCTGCCGTTAGTCGGGTTTGTCATGCTGTTCCAATTCCTTGCGCACCGAGTCAGTTTTTTCCCGCATCATGGCTTGCATGTTGCGTATTTCTTCTTCTTGTTTGTAGAGCATATTGCGCAGCTCTTCGGTATTCAACTCACGGTCAATGTCTGCTCTTGTTTTAGCAACAAAACGGCGGACTTTACCAATCCATCGCCCAATGGCTCGGGCGACTGTTGGCAGGCGTTCTGGTCCAATCACCAATAAGGCAACCACACCAACCACAAGCATTTCGAGAAAGCTGCTTTCAAACATGCGTTAGGTTATCTCAAACCTTATCTTTTTCTTTGGCTTCTGAATCAATCACACGGCCTTGTTGCATGTCTTTTTGTTCGACTTTGGGCGCTTCGGCGTTGGTGTTAGTTTCGTCACCGTCTTTCACGGCTTTTTTGAAATTCTTGAGGGCTTCACCTAAGTCGCCGCCCATATTGCGCAGCTTTTTAGTGCCGAACAGCAAGATGACAATTACTAATACCAGAATCAGTTGCAGGGGGCTGAAATGCATGGTCGTTTTATCCTCGAAGTTAATCTGTGCGGTTGGCTTTTTCCACCAGACCTGACATACCGAAGCGGCGTGCGAGTTCTTTCAGCACATCGTCGGGGTGCAGGTTCTGCTGCGCCAATAGTACCAGCGTATGAAACCACAAATCCGCGACTTCATACACAATTTTATCTTTTTCGCCGTCTTTTGCGGCCATCACGGTTTCGGTGGCTTCCTCGCCGATCTTTTTGAGGATGCTGTCCAAACCCTTGGCGTAGAGCTTGGCGACGTAGGAGCTATCCGGTTCCGCTTGTTTGCGGCTTTCCAGCACCTCGGCGAGTTGAGTGAGTACGCTATCGTTCATCATGGGGTCAGTATACCTAATTCAATTGGTGTGCGGCGACGGGTGAATGGGTTTCGGTAATGTTTGGTAATAATGACGACATTTTCCACTCAGATTGTTGCGCCGCATCGTCCAGCAATTGACACAGCAAGTGTAGCAGGTCGTGGGTTAAGGTGAGGTCTGCACCTTTTTCGGCGACATTTTTCAGCGAGAGTGCTAGTGCGCCATTGGTTTGGTGGCGAAACCCAGCCTTGGCGACTAGCAACGGGTCTTTGCCTAATGGCAGGTTGCTAGCTTCGCGGAACGGGCTGTTGAATTGGGCTTTGCTTTGCGCTTGCTCGTGTTCGAACGCGATGATTGCTTGACGGGAATGGATGTCACTGTGCTGTTTCACCGCAGGGGATGACATCAGCGCATCCTGCAACACTGGCCACAGGCGTATTAGAAAGCGGTGTGTCAGCCAGAAACGGTATTCCTCTTCGGCGACAGTATTCAGGCGCATCAGGATGCGGTCTTCTTCCTGAATATAGCGAATCTGTATTTGTGCGGGTGTTGCCATCATCGTCATAACCTTTCCTACAGCCTCATCTCGATGCCTTGCGCCGCCATGTAACGTTTGGCATCGCCGACCGTGTATTCGCCGAAGTGGAAGATGCTGGCAGCGAGTACCGCATCTGCACCGCCTTTCAAGACGCCATCGGCTAGATGTTGCAAGTTACCAACGCCACCAGACGCGATAAACGGAATGCCTACGCGGTCAGTAATGGCACGGGTCAGGCCGAGGTCAAAGCCGACTTTGGTGCCGTCCCGATCCATACTCGTGACCAGCAATTCACCTGCGCCGAACTGTGCCATTTTTTCAGCCCACGCAACCGCATCAATGCCGGTGCGCTTACGCCCGCCGTGGGTGAAGACTTCCCAGCGGTCGGGTTCGCCGGGTTCATTGACACGCTTGGCGTCGATGGCGACCACGATGCATTGCGAGCCGAAATAGTCGCTGCACTCGCGTACCAAGTCGGGGTTGGTGATGGCTGCTGTGTTGATGCCCACCTTGTCGGCTCCGGCATTCAGCATTCGGCGCACGTCTTCTGGCTTGCGGATGCCGCCACCCACGGTCAGCGGGATGAACACCTGCGAGGCGACCGCTTCCACCATGTGGACGATGGTATCGCGGTTGTCGGAACTGGCGGTGATGTCGAGGAAGGTGATTTCATCCGCGCCTTCACGGTTGTAGCGGGCGGCGATTTCCACCGGGTCGCCAGCATCGCGGATGTCGACGAAATTCACGCCTTTGACGACGCGACCATTGTCCACGTCAAGGCAGGGGATGATGCGTTTGGCTAAACCCATGTGCTGGCCTGTGTCGTTAGTGTAAAAACTCAAGCCCGTATCCTAAGCTGATTGACCGCTAGTAGGCAATGCTTTGACGCTCATCCTGTTTTGATTGGTTGGTAACACTGACTGAGTGACACATTGGACACCAATGGATGATGACAGGGTGATGAACCCGGACACACGCCAGAAGTCGAGTACTTTTTAAATCAATGTAAAAGGAATTTACATCATGACTAGCATCTCAAATGTAAGCAGCAGCGCTTGCGCACCTATTACTTCCAGCCCATCACAGGGTTCTTCCAGCAACGGTAGCCAATCTTCATGCAATGCATCAAGCCCACAAGGTTCATCTTCTGCATGGGGCAATGTTGCTGGGCAGCAATGCGGCAGCATCGGTGGTGGCCAAGGCGGTTCTGGCTCTAAAGCTGGTTCAGGCAAGAAAAGTGGTTCAGGCTCTAAAGCTGGTTCAGGCAAGAAAAGCGGTTCAGGCTCTAAAGCTGGTTCTGGCAAGAGCAGCAAGGGCGGTTCAGGCTCTAAATCAAGCAGCAAGTGCAAGTAATATACCTGCACAATGGAGGGAGGGGGGAGATCCCCCTTCCTCCTTTATTGGAATTTGCTCATGAGTGATCTTTCCACCCATTTCCCCGATTACCTTGCAGGCTATCGTGAGACACCTTGCCCATTCTGGTCAGGCAATAGTGCGCCACGTCCTCTCCAAAGCAGCACCATCACACCACCACCAACGCAGCCCCGGCAATGGCAGGAGCGCCCGTATTTTTGCGATAACCTTGCCCGCTTGTGCGAGGAACATCTGGGTGGGCGTGTCAGTGACATCACCTTTCCGGGTGGTTCAGACCGTAGCGCCTGTTTGGTGCGTTGGGAAGACGGCAGAACCGCCATTGCCAGTTTTCGGGGCGAAACCGGGCGGGCGCGGCTGGAAGAGCGTGTTTTGCATCATCTGAATCAATATGCAGCCCCTGTTCCCAACGTGCTGTTTTTTAATGGTATTGTAATGCTTCAGGAAACCTTGGTTGGGGAGCGTTTATCTACCTTGCTGGCTAACGCAGATGCGCCCGCCCGCCATACTGTGTTAGCCAGTGCTTTGTCCAGTTTGCATCAGATTCACCTTGCCGCTGCACAGGCGGGGATTGATCAAGCCGTTCCCGTTATCGGCGGCGAAGAAGACTGGATTGCCCGCCATATCCGCCAATTGCGCAAAATCGGCGATGCCTTTGAGATCCCCGTGCCAGCGCTGGATAAAGCGTCTCTTCAAGACATTTTGCTGCCCCTCAAGCCACGCTTGGTGAAATGGGATGCCCGCCCCGGTAATGCGATGGTGGATGCGGCAGGCAAGGTGTCATGGTTTGATTGGGAACATTGCGGGGCGCGTAACCGGCTGGACGATCTGGTGTGGCTATTGTGCGATGAAAGCGTGCCGTTTTGCAGCGCTACCGAACAAGCCTTATTGACGGAATTTGTGCCGTTATTTGCCGACGGCGCACCGCCCGAAGTGGCGCATCGCTACGCAGCGGTGGCGGGTGTGCTGCATTGCACTGCCCGCTTGGGGCTGATTTTGCATAAGCAGCAGGGCGAAGAAGGCTGGTGGGATAGGCAGGAAATCCTCGATTACGATTACATCGGCGTTACCTTGCCACAAGCACAGCAGCTTTGTGCGCGTGCCGCTGACTGGGCGAGCCGCGAACCGCTGGTTGCCAGCCTTGTGCCGTGGTTTGCGGATGTGGCGGGGCATATTGAAACGCTGTAGTCAGTACTTGGTGTTACCGTGATAGACCCCTACAATGCTTGCTTAATCCGTTTGCATTAAGGAGTTCACTTTGAAACCAAGCCCTGCGACCCAAGCACTTGCCACGTTGTTTGTCCTGTCTACGTTGACTGCTTGTGTATCCACTGGATCCAGCAGCATCAGCACACCGACCGTTTCTGCTACTTCTGCGGATTCTACCTGTGCGATGCAATACGCTGAGGGTACACAGCCTGAACTGATCAATACCAAACTCGCACCGAAAACCAGAACCTTGTGTTTCTCAGAATACGCCGTACTACATTCCGGTGTGACACGTACACCACTGTGGGCGAGTGAACACCTGACTTACAACGAATTGTTGATGAATATTGACCGCAAAGACAATTTCCATGCGGAAAAGTCCTTGCCAGAAGACGAGCGTGCGGAGTTGGCGGATTATGTCGGGTCAGGCTACGACCGTGGACACCTTGCTCCAGCGGCAGATATGCCTTCGGTTGAAGCGATGAGCGAAAGTTTTTCCCTTGCAAATATGACACCGCAGAACCCCTCCAACAACCGTGGTTTATGGTCGAGCATTGAGTCAAAAACCCGCGATCTGGCGATGCAACGCGGTGAATTATATGTGGTTTCCGGCGCTATTTTCGCGGGTGCGTCGCTCCAGCGTATCAATGACCGGGTATTGGTTCCCAGCAGTTATTTCAAGGCGGTTTACGACGCGAATACGGGCGAAAGTGGTGCGTATTGGGTCGCCAATGATGCCACCAAGAACTATAAGATGCTGAGTATCGCTGAATTGACGAAAACGGCAGGGATAGACCCTTTCCCCAGCATCAGTCAATTCAGCAAAAACAGCCGTATGGCCTTACCGCAACCCTGAGTTAACCCTGATGGACTTTTTCAAGAACGAAGCGGAAACCCGCATATTAAACGAGCTGAATATTGAAAACCGACTGGATCGGGTATCGCTGCATGGCAGCCTTGACATTACCCACGATGCTGCCGGGCTGGAATTGGCGCTGAAACTGCAAGCCATGCTGGACGGCATGGTGGCAGTATTGCAGGCGGAGCAAGCCAGCGGGACGTTGCCGGATCACATTACCCTTGCGGCGGGGGATGCGGTGGATAATCCGTTTTTGTAACAGAAGTGGGGCATGGGTTCATGATTCTTGCTAAAACTCGCGTTCGTTTTGCATTGCATGGATGATTTCTACCGCCTGTTTGCGGAAAGTTGTGGGATCAAACGCTGGTGGAAAATGTTGGAGTTTGGTGGAAATCAAGCCATGCCAGTGCGGAAAGCGAACATGCTTTGTTGGTATTGCGCAATATCAAGGATTTTCCAGAGTATGAGCCGTGGTTGATAGTGCCTTGCAAGCGCTGAAATACTGTTCCTTAACCCGCAGAAGAACCAATAACTACCTGCGGGTTAAGAGAATCAGCCAGCGCCGATGTTAGCAAAACTTATTGCAATCCGGTGAACATATCAGGGCCAAACACTTCATAGTGAATCCGCTCTGCGGGCACGCCTTGAGCTTGTAACCACTCTCGTTGTACTCGCATAAAGGCTAATGGTCCGCATAAATAATAGCCTGTTTTTTCAGGTAAATCAGTAAGTGCTACTTGTTCCAGATTCATTCGGCCAACGAACTCATCCTCAGTGGTGACGTTATCGTGTGTTTCATAGAAAAATACAGAGCGGTAATCCGATAATGATTGCGCGGCTGTTGCCACATCCGTTTGTAAGGCGACTTGTGTAGAATGCCGTGCCGCGTGAATAAAGCGTATAGGTAAGGCAGCATTTTGTTTGGCTAGCGTATTGAGAATGCTCACCATCGGGGTAATACCGACACCAGCACTGATTAAAGCCACCGCCTCGTTATCGGCTTGTACCACAAAATCCCCATACGGAATTCCCGCTTTGAGCGTGTCACCCACCGTTAACTGATGCAGCAGGTTAGAAAGGAATCCATCTGGACACTCCGTTTGCGCCTCACGCTTAACAGTAATACGCCAATACGTCTGACTATTATGATCTGATAAGCTGTATTGGCGAATTTGTTGCAGCCCATCGTTTTCCAAAGCAATACTGACGTACTGACCCGCAACGAATGCTGGCAATTTCGCACCATCAGGATCTACCAAATACAAAGACCTTATATCGGGTGTTTCTTGCACAATGCGTTCGATTCGCAAAGTTCTCCAGTATTGTTTATCCAAACGGGCACTTTGTTGCGCATACAATGTGGCTTCGCGTGCAACTAAATCACAGGCGAGTAACCAATACACTTCGTCCCATGCTGCGAGAATTTCCGCTGTAGCCAGATCACCCAACACCGTTTTTACTGCTCCCAATAAATGCTTGCCGACGATGGTGTATTGCGCGGGTTTAATGCCAAGGCTGGCGTGTTTGTGTGCAATGCGTGATAACACAGGTTCAAGCACCGCAGGGTTATTAATATTCGCCGCATAGGCATACACCGCGCTGGCAAGGGCTTGCTGTTGTCCACCTGTCGCTTGATTGCTCATATTGAACAGGTTTTTTAGTTCTGGATGTGTGACAAACATACTGCGATAAAACGTGCTGGTGATTTCCGTGCCATGTTCCCGTACTAAACCGACGGTAGCCTGCACAATGGCTAACGATTCTGCTGTTATCATTAATAATCTCCAATAAGTTATATTTAAAATGCAACTTTTAATGTAAAAAATTTACCCGGTTACCCAACGTTGGTGCATTTGCACCAGTACCGTTTGTGTGGGATCACGCACCATATCCGCGAGGGTGTACTGATCTAACCATTGATGGAATTGCGTTAATCCTTGGGCGAGTATGCCTTTTAAGCGACAATTACCATCTAAAGCACAAGCAGCCTTATCGCAGTCGATCAACTGTTTTTCGTTTTCCAGTGAACGAATAATCATGCCCAAATGTAATTGGTGTGGTGCTATACCCAATTTTAGTCCACCATTTCGTCCACGTGTCGCCTCTACCCAGCCTAGTTTTACCATTTGATTTACCACTTTAATCAAATGATTGTGTGATAGCTGAAATTGCTCGGCAAGCTCTGCTATGGTAATTAATGACTCACGTTGATGTTGTGTGAGGTACATCAATACACGTAAACCGATGTCTGTAAACTGGGTAATGTGCATAGCAGTATTGCGTCAGTAGTGAGTAGATGCGTGCTATTATATAAAGTTGCATTTTAAATGCAAGAATTAAATTCACCATTTCTGCGACCTTCACAGGTTAGCCCTGGTATCTCAGAGGATTTAGGGGTGTGTTACGCAATTACCCCTCCCGCCGGAAACAGTCGAGCGTGTGATCATTCACCATCCCCGTCGCCTGCATGTGGGCGTAACACACGGTCGAACCCATGAATTTGAAGCCGCGTTTTTTCAAATCTTTGCTCATTGCATCCGATTCCGGGGTGGTGGCGGGGCATTCGGTCAGTGTGCGCCAGGTGTTCACGATGGGTTTGCCGCCAACAAACTGCCACAGGTAAGCATCAAAACTGCCGAATTCGGCCTGCACTGCCAGAAAGCGTTGCGCGTTGTTGATGGTTGCCAACACTTTCAGGCGATTGCGGATGATTCCTGCATTGCCGAGTAATTCCTCGACTTTGGCAGCGTCGTAGAGCGCGATTTTGGCAGGGTCGAACTGGTCGAAGGCTTGTCGGTAATTTTCGCGCTTACGCAGGACGGTGTACCAACTCAAGCCTGCTTGCGCCGATTCCAGCACAATGAACTCGAACAGTTTGCGGTCATCGTGGACGGGGACGCCCCATTCTTCGTCGTGGTAGGCGACGTAATCGGGCTTGCTCAAGTCGACCCAAGCGCAGCGGCACAGCGGGGGCGAGTGGAAGGATGTGTCAGTCATGGTTAACCCTTGCAGCGTTGGTGGATTCACTCAAGTATACAGTTTAGCAGGCACTTTCTGGCGACGTGCTGTACCATCTGTGCGCAACAAACCCTGTCATTATTCAAGAGTTACTATTATGAAAATCGGCGTTACCAGCCAAAATTTACGTACCGTTACCGGACATGCCAGCAAAGCCCGCAGCTTTTTGATGTATGAATGGACGACTGAGCAAGTCTTGCAACCCCTTGAATCGCTTGATTTGTCGATGGATATGTCGATTCACGCCTGGGACAAACGTGGCGACCACCCGCTGTTAGCACTGGATTATTTGATCACCGGCCCATGCGGTAAAAGCTTCATCAATCAGATGAAGCAATACGGCGTGCGGGTTAGAACCACTGATGAAACTGACCCGCTGGTAGCGGTGCAGCAGTTAGTGGCGGCGGTCGTGCCTTGGGCGGGTAAGGCTGTGCGAGGTGTTTAATCTTTAAAATTGACGAATTGGCTGTTCCCTTGTTCGACTATCAGGGCGAGGGTGAACTATTGCGTGATTGGGCGGCGAAGAAAGGCGAAGAGGGTATCCGCGCGTATTGGGCGGATAAAAATCAGGTGACGCTGGATGGTAAGGCGACGGGGGTGTTATGCAAGCCTACCTAGCCAGTAGTCACTACACGAGGGAAATCCTTCAAGCAGCAGCGCCCAGAAGGGTTGCTGGTTTTGCAAGAACATAACCCGTCTTTGGTTTTCTGACTCACATAATCCCGGATAGAAGGGTTTGACAGGGCGTTCGCCCTAGATACGCCAAAGCAATAGCAAATCAGCGCATGGGGTGAATCATCCTTGATACCGATAATGCTTCTCACCTTTTGTTTGGATATGACTGAGCCATCTTCACCGAAGTAAGCTACCTCACAAGCAGGATCTTCGCAGAAATAGTAGCCCTGATTTTTTTCTGTCCATTGCCACGGATCTTTCAGGTGATGAATGATGGTTTGTGCTGATACCGCTGTGCACTCACCCCTATGCACCGGGCACTGACACTTTTTGGGTGGGGCAGCAATAGCACCGGGTGAACAACATTCATGCATATGAGAATTCCTTGTAAGCTGCCATCAGGGTGTGCCGCCATTGTAGGCGTGACGATGCGCACCCTAATGGCTAACGTAATCTTAACTGCTGTCCAGCATTAATGTTATTGGAAGCAGGCAACTGATTAAGGGAAATAAGACGCTCGATACTAACGCCTGTTTGGCGGGCAATAGCGTAAAGCGTGTCGCCAACCCTAACCACGTACCGATCTACCGTAGTTTCCGAGGTGCCAAGAGTAGAGGTTGGCGTCACCTCCGTAGGCAACCTCAAGGGTTGAGCAGCGCTTATTTCAGGCGGCTTCCGAGGCTGCGCTATATTGGCTATATCAGGCAGCTTCAAGGGCTGGCCTGCTTTTAGGTTATTGAGGGGGGGGAGTTGGTTGAGAACCATCAGGTTTTTGATCGGAATGCCCGTTTTACGCATAACCGCATACAAGGTGTCACCTTTTTGCACTATGTAAAAATTATCGGCAGTACTTGGCGGGTTGAGAGTATTAGTAGGTGCTGGGGAAGCCGTCAATTGGTTGGAACCAATCTGATCAAAATAAGAATAATCTGTTGAACTAGCACTGCCCGCCATGGGAATGCAGTTATAGGTATCCTCAGCAGCTAGGGTTACCCCGCTTGCCATTGCACAGACCAGTAAGAGCGACTGCCCTAGTCGTACCCATCCAATGAGAAAAGTATCGGTGAACATTATCTAAATTCCATTGTTGTTATATGTTTCTATGCATACTGTAACGTTACTGTTATTAACAACAACCCTATCTAAGCGTTAATTGCATTATCTATAAGACAAATATATCAGCATATGTCATGAATGCCCACTGGAATTCTAGGGAGCGTTGCTCGTCAGTCATTCTAATTAGTCAGCATCATCTGCAACGTGCTAATGATGCTGAATAGGGTGTTTGCCAAAAGGCAGATTTGATGTAAAGACCTCATTTCTATCACTCATAAAATAAGCTATAAATGAGCCATAGAATCACGATGTATGACTCATGCAATGGAATTGGCTGGCCTAACTTTAGCTTCGACCCGCTGAAGCTTATGCCTTTGGAAACGGCTTTCGCGCACGAATCCGGCTTGCTGCTCGGCGCATTCACGCATTTGACAGAAGCTGACCGCATCCAACTCAAAGTGGAAATGGTCAGCAACGAAGCCATGCAGTGAGCTGAAAATATTACGTTAATTGAGCTGGAATCATTATGCACATTCCCAAATACTTTGCCGAACACGACCAAGCCGAAATCTTGCGCTTCATCGCTGCTCACGCTTTCGGCACGCTGGTCACGGTTGACGCAGGCGTTCCCTGTGCCAGCCACATCCCGTTTTTGCTGGAACAGGGCGAAACACTCACGCTTTCCGGGCATCTTGCCAAAGCCAATCCGCAATGGCAGCACTTAGCCGCAAACCAGCAGGTGTTAGCGATGTTCCAAGGCGCACACGCCTACGTTTCACCGACATGGTACGAAGGAACAGGCGTACCCACATGGAATTACACCGCCGTACATGTTTACGGCACGGTTCGCGTCATCCACGATACCGCATGGTTAAAAGCGCAGGTGGAACACCTTAGCCATTACTACGAAGGCGATACCCCCAACGCATGGATTCCCGCTTACCCCGACAAAATGTTGGAAGCCATCGTTGGTTTTGAAATCACTATCGAATCCCTACAAGCCAAATACAAACTGAGCCAGAACCGCAGCGCGGCAGATCAGCACAATGTTATGCAAGCCCTCGAAGCCAGCAGCAGCGAAAACGAGCGCGGTGTGGCGGCATTGATGGCACAAAGACTTTGATGTAATAGCTGTAATGCTTGCACAGGCTCCGTTTTAACCTAAGATCACGTGTTTGCAGCCAGCCCGGATAAATGATCATGTCAGAAAATCACAGCACCCCCACCGAACCCGAGTGGACAGTTGTCCAACAAGCTGCCGCTGATGACGGTTTACACCTGTTACGGCTGCTGGATGTGGGCGCGAATTTCCCCTTCCGTAATTACCCGGAACGCTTCAGCGTCTTGTGGGAGTTCGCCGAACTCGACGCAGAAGGCTTGCCCAGCGCGGCCGAGCTTACCCGCATGAAAGACTTTGAAAACGCCTTGTGCGCGGTGATGCAAGCCGACCATGCCGCGTTACTGGTGATGGTGTTCACCGAACCTGCTCACCGCGAATTTATCTTGTTGGCGCGGAATAAATCAGCCTTCCAGAACCGGCTGAATTCGGCAGAAGGCTTAGGGGAGAAACTCCCCATCAGCCTCGACCATGAAACCGACGCGCAAGGCGAGTTTTACTTGTCGTATGCGACTAAAGTGCTGAAGCGTTACGGTTAACCCCGCTCACCAAGGCTTTGATGGAGGCGGTAATAATATTGCCGTCGATCCCCACGCCATAGTGTTCGGCGCTGCCATTCACTGGCCGCAACTCGATGAAAGCACAGGCTTGGGCATTGCCCGCCTCGTCGCTAGCACCGATGGAACGTTCCTCGTAACTGCGCACTTGCACGCGGATACCCACCCCTTGCAAGGCATGGACTGCTGCATCAATCGGACCATTGCCTTCGCCAGTCAGCTCGTGCTGAATGCCGTTTTGCTCGATCACCAAGCGGATACCTTGCGCCTTACCGTGCTCAAACAAATGGTGTTCGCAATAACGCACGGGCGTGGCAGTTTCCAGATACGTCGCGGTGAAAATGTTCCAGATGTCGTTGGCGTTCACCTCGCAACCTTGCTGGTCGGTGTGGTCTTTCACCACGCTGGAAAACTCGACCTGCAAGCGGCGCGGCATGACGATGCCATAAGCACTTTCCAGCAAATAGGCAATCCCGCCTTTGCCCGACTGGCTGTTGACGCGGATCACTGAATCGTAACTGCGCCCCACGTCCGCCGGGTCAATCGGCAAGTACGGCACGTTCCAGTGCGCATCGGCTGCTTGGGCGGCAAAGCCTTTCTTGATCGCATCCTGATGCGAGCCAGAAAACGCGGTAAACACCAAGTCGCCCACATACGGGTGACGCGGGTGGATCGGCAATTGCGTGCAATATTCCGCCGTCCGCGCCACGGCATTGATGTCGGAAAAGTCCAAACCGGGGGCAATGCCTTGGGTGTAAAGGTTCAATGCCAAGGTCACGATGTCGACGTTGCCGGTGCGTTCGCCACTGCCGAACAAGCAACCTTCTACCCGGTCAGCGCCTGCTAATAAGGCCAATTCCGTCGCTGCCACTGCCGTGCCTCGGTCATTGTGCGGGTGCACGCTGAGGATCACGCTGTCGCGGCGAGCCAGTTCGCGGTGCATCCATTCAATTTGGTCGGCGTACACATTCGGGGTGGACATTTCGACCGTGGCGGGCAGGTTGATAATCACCGGCCTGTCGGGGGTTGCGCCCCACGTCTCTGTTACCGCGTCACACACGTCGCGGGCGAAATCCAGTTCGGTGGCGCTGAAGGTTTCCGGGCTGTATTCGAGCACCCATTCGGTTTCCGGCTGTGCTTCGGCCAAGTGTTTGATCAACGCTACCGCAGACACTGCCATGCCCAACACGTCCGCTTTGCTCATGTGAAACACGCTGTCGCGGAACGGTTGGGAGGTGGCATTGTACACATGCACAATCGCCCGACGTGCGCCGCGTAAGGATTCCATCGTGCGACGGATCAGGTGTTCCCGCGCTTGCGTCAACACTTCGATGGTAACATCGGCGGGGATGTGCTGGCCTTCGATCAATTCGCGCACGAAATCAAAATCGGTTTGCGAGGCGGAAGGGAACGCCACTTCGATTTCCTTGAAACCAATCTGACACAGGGTGTGGAACATGCGCCGTTTGCGCTCGGCATTCATCGGCTCGAACAGGGCTTGATTGCCGTCACGCAAGTCGGTGCTCATCCAGATCGGTGGCTGAGTAAGGGTGCGGCTCGGCCATTGCCGGTCAGTCAAGGCGACTGGCGGGAAGGGGCGGTATTTGGTGGCCGGATTCGTCAACATGGCAATCTGCTCCTGTAAGTGATACCGATAGATTAAGGCAAAGCGTGTGGCAGGGGATTGCGTTTTGAAGCCCGATAACTCGATTTATTGATAGAATGTTGCTTTAAATTAAGATTTATTGGTGTTTTATGCCTATTTGGAATGAACATCTGCATCACGCCGAACATGCCCCCTCTTGTTGCTGCTATATTCGTGATCTATCCGCACCACGCGGTAGCTAATGGCAGGGGCATGGTCAATGGGCAGCAACAATACCAACTTTGGTTTTCTCAAGCATCACGATGCATTATTGGCGCGTTTGGCAGAAACCGCTGAAAGCTGCTTCGTTCCCGACCCCAATACCACCCTGATCAAAATGCGCCAACTCGGTGAAGCCCTCGCGCAAACGCTAGCGGCACGGGTGGGCGTAGCCTTTGGGCAGGACATCAAGCAAATCGACCTGCTGCGCGACCTCGATGACACCCTGCGGCTTGACCCGCGTATCAAGGATGCTTTCCACACCCTGCGCAAACTGGGCAACGCCGCCAACCACGACATCACCTCCAGCAACCACCGCGACGCTTTGCAAGCCTTGCAGGTCGGCTATGCGCTCAGTGCGTGGTATCACCAGGCGTTTGGCGGTGACAAGGCCAAAGGTTTCAAGCCCGGCGCTTATGTCAAACCACCAGACCCCTCGGCAGAGGTGCGCCAATTGGAAGCCGCCTTCAATGAGCTGCAACGCCAGCAAAAAACAGCGGCAGAACGGCTGGAAGTCGCCGAACAGCTCAAGCAGATTGAAGTTGAAAAAGCCGCAGCCGAACGCAAACGTGCCGAACAAATGGCCGCAGAAAGCCAAATTTGGGAAGCACTGGCGGCTGAAAATGAAACCCGGCTGGCGGCCTTGCAAGCGGAAATGGCGGCTGCCAATACCGCCTACAAAACCCGCTTTGAACAACAGGATCAGCAAGCCCAGGCCGCCGAAATTGCCCGCGTCGAAAAGTCAGTGTTCCAGCTCAGCGAAGCCGAAACCCGCGTGTTGATCGACCAGCAACTCAACGAAGCCGGTTGGCAGGCCGATAGCGTCAACCTGCGCCATGCCAAAGGTGCACGCCCGCTCGCCAATGAGAACCGCGCCATTGCCGAATGGCCGACCGCTTCCGGCCCAGCGGATTACGTGCTGTTCATGGGGCTAACGCCGGTGGCGGTGATCGAGGCGAAAAAGAGCGCCAAAAATGTTTACAGCGCCATCGACCAAGCCAAGCGTTACGTGAACGGTCTGGATGTTTCCGTGCCGCTGGTCTTCGCCACCAATGGCCGCCCTTACCTCAAGCAACTGGAGCAGGAAAGCGGCATCTGGTTTCTGGATGTGCGTGACACCGCCAACCGCCGCAAAGCGTTGAAAGGCTGGTACAGCCCGCATGAAATCAAGACCTTTCTGCGCCAGACCCCGCAACAGGCCGAGGTCGCGTTGGACAACATGGGGTTTGATTACGACCTGAAATTACGCGATTACCAGATTGCCGCTATCAAATCGGTCGAAACCGCCATCAAGCAAGGCAAGGATAAAGCCCTGATCGCCATGGCGACCGGCACCGGCAAAACCAAAACCGCGATTGCGCTGGTGTACCGCTTGCTCAAGTCAGAGCGTTTCCGGCGCATTCTGTTTCTGGTTGACCGTGCCGCACTGGGCGAACAAACCGCCAATGATTTCAAGGAAGTGCGGCTAGAAAACCTGAATACCTTCGCCGACACCTTTGGCCTGATGACGCTGGATGATAAACAACCTGCCGACGACACCAAGGTGCATGTCGCCACGGTGCAAGGGCTGGTGAAGCGCATCCTCTATCCGGGCGATAACGACAGCAAGCCGGGTGTCGGGCAGTACGACTGCATCATTGTCGATGAATGCCATCGCGGTTATTTGCTGGATCGGGAATTGAGCGACACCGAAATCCTGTTCCGTAACCAGAAAGATTACCAGTCCAAATACCGCAGCGTGATTGATTACTTCGACGCCTTCAAGATTGGTCTGACCGCCACGCCTGCGCTGCATACCACTGATATTTTCGACGCGCCGGTCTTCAGTTACACCTACCCGGAAGCGGTGCTGGATGGCTACCTCAATGACCATTTACCACCGATCCGGGTACACACCAAGCTGGCGGAACAGGGTATCCATTACGGCGTGAATGAGGAGGTGCAGGTGTACAAGGCGGACAGCCATACGCTGGAAACCTATAACACCCCGGATGAGCTGGACTTCGACATTACCGAATTCAACCGCCGGGTGATTGCGCCCAACTTCACCAAAGTGATCACGCAATGGCTGATTGAAAGCGATGCCATCGACCCGTATTCACAGGCCAAGACGCTGATTTTCTGCGTGACCGACAAGCACGCCGACGAGGTGGTGGAAGCGCTCAAGGAAGCTTGCACCCACTACCATGGCGAAGTCGATGATGATGCCATCCAGAAAATCACCGGGGCGAGTGACAAGCCGCTGGATAAAATCCGTGCCTACAAAAACGACCGCTTGCCGAATATTGCGGTGACGGTGGATTTGCTGACCACAGGTGTGGATGTTCCCAGCATCAGCAATCTGGTGTTTTTACGCCGGGTGAACAGCCGCATCCTGTTTGAGCAAATGCTGGGGCGGGCGACGCGGCTGTGCCCGGAAATCGGCAAAGGCCCGTTCCGTATTTACGACGCAGTGGACATTTACAAGCAGCTCGAAGACGTGAACACCATGAAGCCGGTCGTCACCAAGGTGGACATCAATTTTGGGACGCTGGAACAGGAAATGCGCCGCGACGATGAACCCGCTTTGCAGGAGCTGGCGAAACGCCAATTCATCGCCAAATTGCAGGTGAAGAAAAACTTCCTCAGCGAGACGCAGGCCAGCCAGTTTGAAACCATCGTCGGGCAGTCGCCCACCGATTTCGCCAAGGCACTCAAAGCGATGCCGCCGCAACAGGTCGCCGCGTGGTTTACCCAACACCCCGGCTTGGGTGAGCTGCTCGACAGGAAAGTGCAGGGCAGTGGCAATCGCCCCGCCGTGGTGATTTCCAGCCATGAGGATGAGGTCATTGCGGTCACTACCGGCTATGGCGATGGGCAAAAGCCGGAAGATTACCTGCAAGCTTTCAACGATTTCATCAAGGCCAACGGCAACCGCATGGTAGCGCTGCAAACCGTGGTGCAAAAGCCGTGGGAACTGAGCCGCGCCGATTTGAAAGTGCTGGCGGTGGAACTGGAGCGTAACCATTTCCGCGAACAGGATTTGCAAACCGCCTGGAACGAAGTGAAAAGCGAAGACATCGCCGCGCGCATTATCGGTTTCATCCGTCAGGCAGCACTCGGCGAGGCGCTGATTCCGTGGGAACAGCGTGTCGATCAGGCACTGGCAAAAATGCTGGCGCAACAGCCGTGGAAAACCCCGCAAAAGCAATGGCTGGAACTGATCGCCAAGCAGATGAAAGCCAACCTGATCGTCGATGAAGCGGTGCTGGATCAGGGCGTTTTCAAGCACCAGTTTGGCGGTATCAAACGCGCCAACAAGCTGTTTGACGAGCCGGTGGGCGCGGTGTTGCAACGCTTTAATCGGGCGTTGTGGGGGTGAAATTCTGCTACAATCAAACCTCTGATTTTCATTGCATGATGCCTGTATGAATAACCCTTCCTACGCTTTCCAAACCTCGCCGCTGCTGACCACCAAGCTGGTGGCGATTGATGCCGTATTAGCGGAAACCCAGCCGTTGCGGGCACAAAAGCCGGATCGCTGGGGAGCCATCCAGCAGAAATTGCGTGCCGAATGGACGTATGACAGTAATGCCATCGAAGGCAGTACCCTGACGCTAGGCGAAACCATTTTCTTTTTGCAGGAAGGTCTGACGATTGAGGGGAAACCGTTCAAGGACTTTCTGGATGCCCGCAACCACGCCGAAGCCATTGATCTGTTGTTCGATGTGATCGCGCAGAAACGCAGCATCAGCCCAGGTTTGATTAAGGAAATTAACGCGCTTTTGCTGGCGGGCGTTCAATCGACGCCTGCGTTGGCTAGTGATGGTCGGCGCGTACAAAAGCCCGCCACCCCGGGGCAGTACAAATCCCAGCCGAATCATGTCTTGCAGCAGGATGGCTCCATCCACCATTACATTGAGCCATTACAGGTTCCGCTGGAAATGCAGCAGTTGTGTGATTGGGTCAATGTTAATCTGGGGCAGCTTCATGCCGTGCTGGTGGCGGGTGTGGCGCATTACAATATGGTGCGGATTCACCCCTTCGATGACGGTAACGGACGCGGGGCGCGGATATTGATGAACCTGATCCTGTTGATGCAGGGTTACACGCCGGTAATTGTGCGCAATGCCAAACGGCGGATTTACCTGCAAACGCTGGCAACCGCCGATGGTGGCGATATAGAGCCGTTTTTACTGTTTATGGCCGATTCCATGCTGGAAACCCAGCAGATGATCGTTGCCGAATTGCGTTAAGACAATCTCACAAACGCACCACTATCCTGCTTGAGGGGGCGGTCGGTGATGGTGTGGTGTCAGCGGGAAATATGCTAAAATGGAGACGTTTCCTGACATGAATGAAGGTCGTGTGATGCTGACTGATGAACAAAAAAGTGTTTACTTTAACGCCACCCGCAATCGCAACTATCGTGCTAGTTTGCGGTTGGAAGGTTTTAAGGTACAGCCAGAGAAAGAGATTGACCTTGATACGCTAACACGCCAGCAACTGTTGCAGCGCATCCAGCAAATCAAGGCGCGGTATGCCGGATAAGTATGGCATAGCCAACGATCCGGCTTGTTATCCCGACAGTTCTGTCTTGATCAATAAGCTGGGTATTCATGATGCGGAAGAACTGGATGAGGTAGAAAAAACCCTTACCGAATCCAGAGCTGCGTTGTTTGAGCCGGATTTCACAGCATTCGATTTGCCAAGTTTGCAAGCTATCCATTATCACTTGTTTCAGGATATTTACGCTTGGGCGGGTGAGTTGCGCACGGTCGATATTAGCAAGGGTAATACGCGTTTTTGCAGTGCGGCCTATATCGAAACGGAAGCGAACAAGCTACTGAAAAAACTGGAAAAAGCACAGTATCTTGTCGGGCTGCCGCAGGCATCTGTGGTTGCGCAGTTGGCAGATTACTGGCAATTAATGCCGGGTATGGTTTGGATTGGTCGTTAGTTGGGCAAGACGAATGGGTTCAGGCGAATATTGCGGGTTATATAGGCGATTTACAGCCCTTGCAGACACTGTTCATGCGCATTATCACCATTATTTAATATCTAACGGAAACTCCCCATGAGCACTCAAGATCTCGTCGCCAAACTCTGGAATCTGTGTAACCTGTTGCGCGATGATGGCGTGACTTACCACGAATACATCAACGAGCTGACCTATCTGGTATTCCTGAAAATGGTGGATGAAACCGGGCAGGAAGAACACATCCCCGCCGGTTTCCGCTGGTCTGATTTGGAAGGCTATAACGCCGCGACCCGTTTGGAGGCGTATAAAAAACTGCTGATCCACCTTGGTTCGCACGGTTCGCTGATTACCAAGGCGATTTACGCGAATGCCAGCACCGTGATCCGCAAGCCTGCCACGCTCAATAAGCTGGTGTCGGAAATCGACAAGCTCGACTGGTACAGCGCCAAGGCGGAAGGGCTGGGCGATATGTACGAGGGGTTGCTGGAGATCAATGCGGGGGAAAAGAAATCCGGCGCGGGGCAATATTTCACCCCACGGGTGTTGATCAATGCGATGGTCGAGCTGATGAAGCCGCAGCTTGCCGATGTGATTGTTGACCCGACGGCGGGGACAGGCGGCTTTCTGATCAGTGCGCACCATTACATTATCGAGCATAACGATGTGGCATCGCTGGATGAAATCGCTTACGACAACTACCAGCACAAGACCTTTTTCGGCATGGAACTGGTGCCGGATACCCGCCGTCTGGCGATGATGAATCTGATGCTGCACGATCTGGCGGTGGATGATCAGCACGCGGGTATTTTGTTTGGCGACACCCTTTCCAATGAAGGGCGGGCGTTGCCTGCGGCGAGTTTGATTCTGGCGAATCCGCCGTTTGGCACCAAGCAGGGCGGGGGCGTGCCGACGCGGGATGATTTGGTGCATTACACTTCCAACAAGCAACTGGCGTTTTTGCACCTGATGTATTTGCGGATGCTGAAACCCGGTGGGCGGGCGGCGGTGGTATTGCCGGATAATGTGCTGTTTGAGAGTGGCATGGGGCGCACGATCCGCAGGGATTTGATGGAAAAATGCAACCTGCACACGATTTTGCGGCTGCCGACCGGGATTTTTTACGCGGCGGGGGTGAAAACCAATGTGCTGTTTTTCTCCAAACCGGCGGATGTGCGTCAGGACAAGGGCAATACGCAGAACGTGTGGGTGTACGATTTGCGGGCGAATATGCCGCAATTTGGCAAGCGCACAGTGTTCAGCCCCAGCCATCTGGCGGAGTTTTACCGCGCCGTCGGCGACGATTTGACGGTGGTGGATGAGGCGGCGCGGCAAGCGTTTGTGGCAGGCCACCCTGACGGTGTGGAGGGCTGCCGGATGCGTTGTTTCAGCCGGGAAGCGATTGCCGCCAAAGACGATTCGCTCGATCTGGCGTGGATACGCGACGACAGCACCGAAGACAGCGCCAACCTGCCTGAACCTGATGTGCTGATCAGCGCTGCGTTGGAAGAAATGGCGGGGGCGATGAGCGAATTACAGGCGATTCTGGTGGAGTTGGGGGTGGCTGAAGACAGCTCATTGCAGCCCGTCGCTTGCACTGCTACTCTCGAAGCATGGCAAGTATAGGCAGGAGGTACGCATGGCTCAGGCACTGAAATACGATTTTACCCCGCTGGAAGACTATCTCGCGGGTGAGCGTGATGTGGACATACGCAGCGAATATGTAGACGGGCTAATTTACGCCATGGCAGGGGCAAGCGAAACCCATAACACCATTGCCATGAGTTTTGCCTCCGCCATTGATAACGGCCTGAAAGACGGCTGCCGTGTTTGGCAATCGGATATGAAGGTGGTGATCCAGCATAACGGGCAACGCTTCAGCTATTACCCTGACATTATGGCCGCTTGCGGGGAAAATACCGATGACCCCTATGTTCGCACCAACCCTGTCCTGATTGTGGAAGTCCTCTCTGACAGCACGGAACGTACCGACCTGAAAGAGAAGTTCGACAACTACATCAGCATCCCAAGCCTGCTGGAATATGTGGTGGTGTCGCAGGATGTCCCCTTGGTGCGCTTGTGGCGGCGGCGTACCTCATGGGAGCGGGAAGCATACCGGGCGGGTGAAGTGTTCCGGCTGGAATCCGTGGCGCTGGATGTGCCCGTGGAGCATATTTACCGGCGGGTACGTAAAGAAGTGGGGCTGGATGTCGGGTAAACGAATCTACAATGTTCAGGTAACAGCGTTGTTAACAGGAGGTGTATGCGATGAGTACACAAACGGTTGAAAATATTCTTCATGCAGCAGAGAACTTGAGTTTCAGTGAACAACTGACACTGATTCAGCGTTTGCTGGATGGTTTGCGGAAAACGCCCAAGCCTTTGGTGCACAGGGGGAATTTGTCAGTCCAACAACGCTTGCAACAAGTGTTGGCAACACCCGCACGGCGCAAGCTGAAATCGCTGGAACTGGATACCCGTGGTTTCCGGTTCAATCGGGAAGAAGCCAATGAGCGCTAGGCCGTTTTTTCTCGATACCAATATCCTGATTTATGCGAATACCACCCAGGATGAAGCCAAGAAGGTGGTTGCCCAGCGCTTGGTGACATCAGGAGAGGCGATGAGCAGTGCGCAAACCCTGAATGAATTTTGTAATGTATTGCGCCGTAAATTTCCCGATAAATTTGGCGAGGTTGAGGCGGTTTTGCAGGATATTCAAGCTGATGTGGACATCGTGCCACTCACTGCGGAAATGACAAGGCAAGCCGTTGCCCTCTCCAAACGTTATCTGTTGAGTTTTTATGATAGCTTGATTCTGGCTGCTGCTTCTGAATATGGGTGTAGTGCGGTTTTAAGCGAAGATTTACAGCACGGTTTTAAGCTAGAAACGGGGTTGGTGGTTATCAATCCATTTCTTGAGGCGTGAATGGCGAATGCACGACTGGCAATAACTCCCAAAAATCACAAAGGCAACCGCGTGAACCAACTCTCCCCCAAAGAAACGAAGAACCCCCTCCCCAACCCTGACAAGGGAGTATCGCAAGATTTGAATGTTTCGAAGAAAATCCCCCTCAATCCCCCTTTTTCAAAGGGGGAGGCCGGAGAGCACCTTGAACAATCAAGTGGCCACATTGTCTTGCCCCCCTCCTTTGCAAAAGGAGGGGTTGGGGGAGGATTTTCTTCGAGCAGCCAACTCCCCCCCGGCTGGACAGTTTTGAGTTGTGGTGATGCGTTTGATCAAATCTCAACAACAAAAGCGAAGATTAAAACCAAGGATACTTTATCAGAAGGGTTGTTTCCAGTTGTTGATCAGGGCTTGAATTTCATTGCTGGCTATATAGATGATGAAGATAAGGTTTTAGATGTTGACGAGCCTGTTTGTGTGTTTGGTGATCATACAAGAATAATAAAATGGGTGGATTTTTCATTTGTTCCTGGAGCTGATGGAACAAAAGTACTAACTCCAAAAAAACATATTCACCCTAGATTTTTTTATTATCAATTAAAGAGTTTGAAAATAGTTGATAGAGGTTATTCACGTCATTTCAAATATCTGAAAGAGTCTGTATTTGTACTTGCCCCCCTCCCCGAACAAATCCGCATAGCCAATAAACTCGACAGCATTCTCGCCAAAGTCGACAACGCTCAGGCTCGGCTGGAAAAAATCCCTACCCTGCTGAAACGCTTCCGGCAAGCGGTGTTGGCTGCGGCGACTTCGGGAGAGTTGACGAGGGAGTGGCGGGAGGAAAGAAGTTTAAGTTCGATTAAAAATATTCTTGAGAATTCTCGACTTCAACACTGGAAAAATATTCAGCTTGATGAGTTTGAAAAAAAGAAGATTACTCCAAAAAGTAATGAATGGATGAGTAAGTACAAGCCAATTCGATATGTGGGTAAACTAAAGGGAATTCCTGATGAATGGTTGATAGAGCGCTTGGACTTTATAGCGGATGTAATAGATCCCAACCCAAAACATAGAAATCCTAAATATCATGAGTCTGGTTATCTTTTTATATCTACTGCTCAGTTTTCAGGAGTTGATGACTTTGATTTTTCTACCTGTCGATATGTGGCTGAAGAAACTATATTGGAACAGAAAGAACGATGTCGATTTGATGAGAGAAGCATTGCTTTCTCCAGAAAAGGTACAATTGGCCATACAAGAATTTTAGATGTTGAATTTAAGTTTGCTCTGCTTGACTCATTGTGTGTAATAAATTGTGATGAAAACTTGTCAGAGAAATTCATTAACTATGTCTTGCGAAGCTCAGTTGTTCATGTACAAGTCCTAGAAAAGACTAAGGGTGTGGCTTTAAAACAAATAAGTGTCGGTGGTGTAAGGGAGTTACTCATACCTATTCCTTCATTGGAAGAGCAGGGGGAGATTGTGCGGCGGGTGGAGTCGTTGTTTGCGCTGGCGGATTCGGTGGAGAAGCAGTACAAGGCGGCGAAACAGCGGCTGGATCGCCTAACGCAAGCGGTGTTGGCGAAGGCGTTCCGGGGTGAGCTGGTGCCGCAAGACCCGGACGATGAACCCGCCGCAGAACTCTTGAAGCGCATTCAGGCACAACGCACACAACAGCAAACGGGAAAGAAGCGCCATGCTGCAAGCTAATCAGTATCAGCAACTCATCACCAGCATCACCGCGAGTCTGGAACAAGGCCGCCGCCAAGCTGTTCAACGGGTCAACAGTGTTCTGGTGCAAACCTATTGGCACATCGGCAAACACATCGTCGAGTTTGAGCAGCAAGGGAATGAAAAAGCCGAGTACGGTTACAAGGTGCTCAAGCAAATGGATAAAATACGGGCAAAACCCAAAGACCCGTATGTCTTCGAGTTCCTTGATCTACCGGAGCGTAACTACCACGAATCCGAACTGGAAAACAGCCTGATCGAAAAGCTGGAACATTTCCTGCTGGAACTGGGCAAAGGTTTTGCCTTCATCGGTCAGCAGTATCGCATTACGCTGGACAACACACACTTCTACGTTGATCTGGTGTTCTACCACCGCATCCTCAAATGCTTCGTGCTGATCGACCTGAAAACCCGCAAGGTCAAACATCACGACATCGGGCAAATGAACATGTACCTCAACTATTTCAAGGCAGAGGAAAACGTGGCGGATGACAACGACCCCATTGGCATCGTCCTCGCCACTGACAAGGATGAAATCATGGTGGAGTACGCGACAGGTTCCATTTCCAATCAGTTGTTTGTCTCCAAATACCAGCTTTACTTGCCGGATGTGGATCTGTTGCGGACGCAATTGCAGCACTTGTTGGACGAGCAGGAACAGCAAGCATGACCACAGAACTCGACCGCTACGACTGGCACATCCTCCGCACCCTGCAAAACAACGGCAACATCAGCAATCAGGACTTGGCTGACCGCATCGGCCTTTCCCCCTCGCCCTGCCTGCGCCGGGTGCGCATACTGGAGGAGGCCGGTTTCATCACCGGCTACCGAGCCTTGCTGGATGCGAAAAAGCTCGGCCTGTCGCTGATGGCCTTGATCCACATCTCGATGGATCAGCACACCCCCGAACGTTTCAACACCTTTGAAGCGCGTATCGCCGACATTCCCGAAGTGCTCGAATGCCTGCTGATCACCGGGCAGTCCGCCGATTACCAGCTCAAAGTGGTGGTCAAGGATATGGATGCGTTTCAGGAATTGCTGCTCAACCGCATCACGCGGATACCGGGTGTGAGTGGGGTGCATTCCAGCTTTGTGCTGCGCCGGGTGGTGGATAAGACCGCCTTGCCGCTATAGCTGGTTAGTAGCACCGAAAACCGCGATATGGCTTTTCCACCGGGATAACCCTACAATCAAACACATATCCATCACCCCGCAGAGGGCAAAACATGCAAATAACGCTTGAAATACCGGATCACGTCCTGCTGCCACAACAGGATAAAACTAGCCTCGCACAGCTACTCAAGCTGCATACCGCTTTGTTGCTGTTCCAGTCCGGTCAATTATCGCGTGGCGCAGCCTGCGAATTTGCAGGTGTAGACATTTACACCTTCCTTGCCGCCTGCAAGCAGTACCACATCGAAACCATCAGCACCGATATGGATGAAATCGAAGCCGAAGTCATTCGTTTCAAACAGCTTCGCGCCGCATGATTGTCATCAGTCGTGCGCGAGATACCCCTGCCTTTAGGCATGGGGAGGGATAGCGCGTCGGCGACAGCCGACCCTCTTCTCGCTCCTCCGTTTGGTTTGCTAT